>NZ_CP045119.1:0-1459590 GCF_011492945.1 Rubrobacter tropicus | reverse complement strand
CGGGTCCTTCGGGTCGAGTCTGATCCAGACCGGCGTCTGCCGCGCCTGCTATCTTAGCATCGTGGATTTTCGGTTCGGAGAACATCACTTCGCGGTGCCCACGCCCCGTTAGCGCCGTGGAGATCCTGGTCGCAGACGCTTTCGAGAACCCCGAGGACGGGTTCGGGCTGCAGCAGGCGGTGCTGGAGGAGGTGGCATCCGGGGAGCGCGGCCAGACGGCCCTGATCTGGTCCTCCTCCCCCTACGTCGGCGCGACGAGACCCGAGACACGCCTCCCCGGCTTCGCGCGGGCCGCGCGGTCCGTCGAAGACCTCGGCTTCCCGGTCCTCGTCCGAAACTCGGGCGGCGGGGCGGTGGCGGCGAACGAGGGCTCGCTCTCTTTCTCCCTGACGGTGCCCGTGGAAGACCTCAGGCACGGGCTCTACGAACGGTACGCGGAGGGTGTGGATCTCGTGTCTTCGGCACTCCGGAGGGTCGGGGTGGAGGCGGAGGGCGGGGAGGTGGATGGGGAGTTCTGCCCCGGCGCGTACTCCGTGAGGAGCGGCGGGCCGCGGGAGTCAAGCACGCGGGGCTGGCGCAAAGGGTGACCAGGAGGTCGGCGCGTCTCGAAGCCCTGATCCTGGTGGAAGACACGGCACCCGTCCGCGCGGCGCTCGCGCGTTTCTACGGCGGCCTCGGTCTGCCGTTCCGGCCCTCGGGGTGGCCGATCTGCCCGCGGAGTGCCGGACGTGGTCGATGCTCTTGTCGGGAGGTGCGCGGGCGCTACGGGGCGGAAGAGGGCACCGTGGGTTCGGGGACCGTGGAGAAGGCCGTGGCCCTGCGGGAGAGGTGGCGGTTCATCCCGGAGTCCGGGTCTTCGCTGTGAGGTAGAGTCTCGCCGTGCCGGAGTTCGTATTCAACTCGTTCGTAACGCTGCTGGTGGTGATCGACCCGCTAGGGCTTGCCCCCATCTTCGCGGCGCTCACCCGCGGCTACCCCCAGAAGCGCAAGCGGGAGACGGCCATCAGGGGGACCTTCCTCGGGACCATTATCCTCCTGATCTTCGCCCTCGCCGGGGACGTCCTTCTCTCGGCTCTGGGCATAGGCATCCCGGCGTTCCGCATCGCGGGCGGCGTGCTCCTCTTCCTCCTCTCGCTCGACATGGTCTTCGCGAGCCCGGCCGGCCTCCGGTCGCGGACGGTGCGGGAGCAGGAGGAGGACGACTTCGGCCAGGACGTCTCGGTCTTCCCGCTCGCCATCCCGCTTCTCGCCGGCCCGGGCGCCATAACGACGGTCCTGCTCTACACGGGCGAGAGAAGCCCCGCAGAGCTCGGCGTCTTCATCACCGTACTCCTCTTCGTCCTTCTCCTCACGCTCCTCTCACTCCTGCTCGCCCCCCGCATCATGGGCCTCTTCGGCGAGACCGGCGCCAACGTCCTCTCCCGCGTGCTCGGCGTCCTCCTCGCGGCGCTGGCCGTCCAATTCGTACTGGACGGGCTTCAGGCCAGTTTGGCCTGAAGCCCGTCAGCACGCCTGCTACGCAGGCTTTCAGCACGCTCCGGCTTCGCCTCCGCTCGTCAGCCTGTCAGCATTCCAGCTTTTTTGTTTTGGCTGACGGGCTGAGAGCGAGGGCCGCAAGGCCCGACGCGTGCTGACGGGCTGACCAGCTTTCTAGATATACTGCTGGTATGCCTGTCGAGCCTGTCGTTATCGTGGGTGGTGTTACGCAGTGGCCGGGGAGTTACCGGGGGTTGGCTGACGTGTTGGGCGGGATGTCGGGGCGGGGGTGCACGTCGCCCCGATAACGCCGCTGGATTGGGTTGCGGGGTATTACCGGGGTTCGGGCAGTTGGTGTTCGAGGTGGCCGGGGCGGTGGACCGGGCTTTGCTCGAGAGCGGGGCGAAGAAGGTGGTGCTTGTCGGGCATTCGGCCGGGGGTTGGCCTGCCGGGTATTTATCGGGGGGAGCCGCCTTACGGGGGACGGCGGTATTCGGGGCACCGGCGGGTGTCGCGCCTGATCACGCTCGGCACGCCCCACGCTTCCCCGCCCGGCGGAAGGTTTGCGGGGCCGATCTCGCGCGTAAACGACCTCTTTCCCGGCGCCCTCCATGAGGGCTCTGGCCTGCGCTACCTCTCAGTGGCCGGCGCCGCGGCGGACGGGGCCTCCTCCAAGAAGGCCCGCCGGCGCTACGAGGGCTTCGTCGAGGACGGGAGGACCATGGGGGACGGCGTCGTGCCCGTGGAGGCGGCCTTGCTGCCCGGTTCGAAGACGCTGGTCTTGGAGGGAGTCCACCACAACCGCAGGCTGGGGCGCTGGTACGGGTCGGACGCGGAGACCGTGGCGGGGTGGTGGCCGGAGGAGCTGCTTGCGAGGGGTTTCCTTGTGGGAGGGGCGGGCGCGTAGTAGCCTCCAGAAGTTCGGCAGAAGAGAAGGGAACCAGATGCCGCCCGAGGGCCGTCACAGAGCAGGAAACGAATATCCCTGGGAGACGCTCGGGGCCGATGCCGACGCGCTCAGGAAGGCCATGGGCCACTTCCCGACCGGGGTGACGGTCGTGACCAGCGGGCAAGGGGAGCGGGCCGAGGGCATGACGGCGAACGCCGTGGTCTCGGTCTCCCTGGATCCGCTGCTCTTCCTGGTCAGCGTCCACAAAGACGCGCGGCTCAACGGCCGCATCAGGGAGGAGGGCCACTTCGCCGTCAGCCTGCTCGCCGACGACCAGGAGGGCCTCTCCAGGCTCTTCTCCTCGCCCGAACGGTCGAGCGGCCCGCAGGCCGAGCACTCCCTCGGCGGCGGGTACGGCTCTACGGGAGACCCGCTCGCGGCCGGGGCCCTGGCCGCCATCGAGTGCGAGTTGGCCGAGGTCTACGCCGGGGGCGACCACGACCTCTTCCTGGGGCGCGTGGTCGGGGTGAAGCTCGGTGACACGCGCAAGGGCCCGCTCGTCTTCCACGAGGGAGACTACCCGACGCTCTCCTCCAGGGCGCGGGCGGAAGAGACGGGGGCCTTCATGGACTCCGTCAGGGGCTTCGACGCCCGCATCGGCCGCCGAAGCCGCCGCTAGATGTTCCGCCGCTCCCTCCTTCCCCTCGTCAGGCCCCGACCGGCCGACGAACCGGGCCTCGTCTACGACGAGGGGGTCGAGGAGAACGGAGTGATCCTGTCGGGCAGGACCCGACTCCCCGCCACCGGCGAGACCTACCCCGTAAAGAACGGCTACCTGGACCTCCTCAAGGGAAGCCTCGGCGGGAGCAACGTGGCGAACCTGACCAACTTCCTCCCGGGCGCCGGGCGCGGCTACGAGCCGCTGTGGAGGGTCCGTTCCCTGAACCTGCTCACCGGCGAAGACTTCCCGAACGAACGCGAGCTGGGGATCATCGCCGAAAAGGCAGGCCTCGATCGCGGCGGCCTCTACCTCGACCTCGGTTGCTCGGCGGGCCTCTACACCCGAAATTTGGCCCGCGCCCTGGGCGACTCGGGGGACGTGGTCGGGCTCGACATCTCCCCATCCATGCTGAAAGAGGCCGCCCGCCGCGCCCGGAACTCCGGCGTCTCCCCCTCTTTTGTCCGGGCCGACGCGGCCTCGCTCCCCTTCGCTGACGCCTGCATGACGGGCGCCGTCTGCGGCGGCACCCTGAACGAGCTGGGAGACCCGGCCCGCGTCCTGCGCGAGACCCGCCGCGCCCTCGAACCCGGCGGCCGGCTCGCCGTCATGGGCATCCTCAAAGCCACGACCCCGAACGGCCGCCGTCTCCAGCGCTTCCTCTCCACGGGCGGCATCCAGTTCTTCGATCCAGAAGAACTCACAGAACTCCTGGACACCGCCGGCTTCGAACCGGACCCATTGGAGACCCACGGCGCCGTCTTCTTCGCCGCGGCCACGCGCCGGTAAGGTTTCAGGCTACAGCCGTCAGCGCGCTACGGCCTGTCGGCCTCCGCTCTCAGCTTTCAGCTCTTGGTTTTTGCTGATGGCTGATCGCTGACAGCTCTCAACTAAAACGCGACTCCGCAGCGCAGGATCACGTTCGAGAACGGCGTCGCCTCGCCGGTTCGGACCACGAGCTTCGCGCCTGCGGACATGCGCTTCAGGTCGTGGTGGGAGACCAGCCCGAGGTCGGGCAGTACCTCCTGCAAGAGATTGCCGGCGTCGGGGTTTTCCTTGATCTCCTCGGCCGCGGTGGCGCCCTCGACGACTATCTCTTCGAGCAAACCGAAGAGCACGGTCCCGAAGGACGGCACGCCGAAGCGGAAGGCGAGGTCCACGACGGACGGTCCCGGCGGGATCGGAAACCCCGCATCACAGACCACGACCAGATCGGTGTGCCCGAGCCCGGCAAGCTCCCCTGCGAGCCGCGCGTTTATGATGCCCCCGCGCTTCATAGAGCCTCCAGAATATCGGGCGTGGGCAGGGCGCCCTGCGCGCCCTCCTTCGTAACGGCGGCGGCGCCGGCCCTGACGGCGTATGCTACGGCCTGTTCCAGCGTATCTTCCCTGGCGAGCCGGAACGCCAAAGCCCCGACGAAGGCGTCGCCGGCGCCCGTGGTATCCACGACCTCGGCCCGCGGGGCGGGAACGTGTCTTGTGGCTCCTTTTTCGGCGAGGACGGCGCCGTCGGCCCGACCGTGACGACGGCTGACCTCGGGCCGAGCGAGAGCAGCCTCGGGCGGCGTCCAACGCGCCGTCCACCCCTCGACCTTCTCGCCGAGCAAGAAAGCGGCTTCGTGCTCGTTGACGACCAGGGGGTCCACGCCCTCCAGCACGGCCCGGGGCACCTCGAAGGGCGGCGCCAGGTTGATAAGCATGCGCGTCCCCTCCTCCCCGGCCACCTCCACGGCCCGCCTGACCGTCTCCCTGGGTATCTCCATCTGGGCGACGAGGACGCGCGAGCCCCCGATCGCCCCCCTGGCGTCCTCCACGTCTTGCGGGGTGAGGCTCCGGTTCGCGCCGGGGGCCACGGTGATGGCGTTCTCCCCATCCGCCGTGACGGTTATGAAGGCCGTGCCCGTGGACGTGCCTTCGGATTCTTCCACGAGACTCGTATCCACGCCCTTGTCACCGAGGGCCCGCACCAGCGGGTCGCCGAACCCATCGTCGCCGACCCGTCCCAAAAACACCACGGAAGCCCCCAGAAGGGCGGCCGCGGCCGCCTGGTTCGCCCCCTTACCCCCGTTGTGGGTAGAGAGCACGGCGTCCGTAACGGTCTCGCCCGGCCTCGCGCGGCGCTCGACCTTCAAGACGAGATCCTGGTTGATTGAACCCATCACGAAAACGTCGGCCATTTTAGCTATCAGCTTTCAGCGGTCAGTCTTCAGCTAAACCGAAAAAAGCTGAAGGCTGAGAGCGGAGGCCGCCAGGCCGGAGCGCGCTGACGGCTGAAAGCTTCTTCACCTGCGCCTGAGGGCCAACTGCCGGACGATTATCGAGGCGATGGTGAGGGCCGCGGCGCGGGCGAGGCCCTTGAGGACCGCTTCCATCACGTCGTCTTTGACGCCCCTGCGTTCGGGGATTTGCTCTCCTATGAACTTCGTCAGCGGGCGGGCCAGTATCTGGGAGCCCACTATGCCAAGCACCGTCACCAGCATCTTCTGCGTCCCGTCGCTCATGCCTCCCCTTTCCGGCCGTTCGGGTTCCCCGAGGCCGCGGTATTGCCGCGCCCGGTCCAGGCCCGCCACCGTTAGCTCGTAGTCCTGCCCGCCGCCGGTGGACGGGTCGCCCGCGGCCCGGACGTATCCCTGGTCCACGAGGTATCTTATGGCGACCTCGTCCTCGGTGGATCCCGGGTCGATACCGGCCTTCGGGGCCGCGCCCTTGTCGGCCTCCCCGGGTACCACGACCGGGACGGGCTCGTAGAGCTTGCCGCCGGAGAGGTCGTGGATCGCCGCCAGCAGCCTCATCGCCGCGTCTTGTACCGCGCTCTCAGACAAACTCGGCTCCTCCCGCCGGCCTACTGTCCGCCCCCGGAGCGCCGCTCCAGCTGGGCTTCGATCCTCTCCAGGCGCTGCTCCAGGCGGTCGAGCCGCCCATCCGTCCGCTCCCTGTGCTCCCGCATGCGCTCCCTGAGATCGTCCATCCCGCCGGGCCTGTCCCCGGCCCCGCCGCGGTCGCCGGGCCTGTCGCGTCCTTCGCCGCGCCCGCGGCCCTGACCGCGGCCACCGGGCCCTTCCCCGTCGCCCCTGCGCCTCTGACCCATCCTACCTCCGTCGTCGTTTGCGCCGTCGCGACAGACGTACCCCGCCCCGGCCCGGCCTAACCCTGCCCGCGGCGTGAGAGGGCGGGTCTGGTGTGTAGAATAGCGGCCCACAGGCAGCGTCTTCGAGGCAGGATGTAGAGAGAGCGAAACTTGCAGGGAAGCGTCGTAGACAACCGGTACGACATCGCGCGACCTCTGGGCAGCGGGGGCATGGGAGAGGTGTACCTGGCCCACGACATGACCCTGGGCCGCGACGTCGCCCTGAAGCTGCTCAGGAGCCAGTTCGCCAACGACAGGGAGTCGGCCGAGCGTTTCAAGCGCGAGGCCCTGAGCGCCGCCAGGCTCTCCCACCCGAACATCGTCCAGGTCTACGACCGCGGGGACACTGAGGATGGCACCTCGTACATAGCCATGGAGTACGTCCCCGGCGGCACCCTCAAGGACCGTATAGTTCGGGACGGCCCGCTCGACTCGGAGGCCGCGGCCTCGTTCGGCTACCAGGTGGCGGGGGCGTTGGGGGTCGCGCACTCAAGGGGCGTGGTCCACCGGGACATCAAGCCCCAGAACGTCCTGATCACGGCCTCGGGCGAGGCGAAGGTTGCCGACTTCGGCATCGCCCGCGCCGCCTCGGCCACCACCGACTCCCACACGAAGACGGGCACGGTGATGGGTACGGCCGGCTACATGTCCCCGAGCAGGCCCTCGGCGAGTCGGCGACCCCGAAGAGTGACCTCTACTCTTTGGGTGTCGTCCTCTACGAGGCCGTCACGGGCAGGCTCCCCTTCACGGCCGAGAACCCGATAGCCGTCTCCATGAAACACGTCAACGAGGTGCCCCGCCCCCCGCGGGAACTCAACCCCGACGTCTCCGACGGCATGAACGCCGTCATCTTGAAGCTTTTGGCCAAGGACCCGGCCAACCGCTACGCCGACGCGGACGAGCTCGCCGAGGACCTCCTGCGGGTGCGGCGCGGGGCGCCGCCCGTCGTCGCGGCGGTGCCGGGAGGGGCGAAGACCGTCAAGGCGCCCCCACCCGGCAGGCCCGCCCCGACCACCCGCCAGCCGGCCGCGGTCCGATCGCGGAGAAGACGAACCCGGGGACCGTTGATCCTCGGGCTGCTCCTCCTGCTTTTGGGCCTGCTCGGTATGGGCTGGGCCCTGGCGCAGGGTCAGGGGACAGGGGGCGGGGCCGTCGAGGTCCCCTCCGTGGAAGGGCTTGCGAGGGACGAGGCGGTCTCGCGCCTCCAGGACGCCGGCTTCAGGGCGGAGATCCAGACGCGCCAGAGCGGAGAAGAGGACTCGGGAGTCGTGGTCGACCAATCCCCCAACGGCGGCGGGAGGGCTCCCGAGGGCTCGACCGTGACACTGACCGTCGGCGCCGGCGCCCGGACCGTCTCCGTGCCTGAGGTCAGGGATCTGGGCTTCGCGGACGCCGAGGCAGAGCTCACGAACGCCGGCCTGGTGGTGGGCGAGACCTACGACGTGCCGAGCGACGTCGCCGCGGGGGTCGTCCTTGAGCAGGGCATCGCGGCCGGCAGCGAGGTCGAAGAGGGCACGGCCGTGAACCTCGGTCTCAGCACGGGCCCCGCGCCGACAACCCCGTCCCCGTCGGACGCCTCCGCCTCCCAGCAGCCTGATGGCGGCGCCTCCGCGGACCCGGCCTCCGCCTCGGCTTCGGCCCGGCCGAACGCGGACGCCGGAGAGGCGCAGAAAGATGCGCAGAAGGAGGCCAGGGAAGCCGCCAGGGAGGCGCAGAAAGAGGCCAGGGAAGCCGCCAAAGACAGGGCCGAAGAGATCAGGAAAGAGGCCGAGGAATAGGATGCGCCCCCTACCGGTTCGTCCCCGGTAGAATGGTCCGAACGTTGTAGCTGCGTAGGACGGGAGGAGCGGGGATGAAGGCGATCAGGGTGAACGAGCACGGCGGACCGGAGGCTCTGTCGTACGAGGACGTGGACGTGGCGGAGCCCGGCCCGGGCCAGGCCCGCGTCAGGCTCGCTGCCTCGGGCGTCAACTTCATAGACGTGTACATGAGGACCGGGATCTACCCCGGCGAGACCCCATTCACCCTCGGGCTCGAGGGCGCGGGCGAGGTCGAGGCCGTCGGCGAGGGCGTCGACGAGGTCTCCGTCGGCGACCACGTTGCCTGGGCCGGCGTGCCAAGCTCTTACGCCGAACAGGTCGTCGCGCCCGCGGACAAGCTCGTCCCCTTCAACGTCACGATGGTGGAGGCGCGGGTCGCCGCGGCCATCATGCTCCAGGGGATGACCGCCCACTACCTCACCCACAGCACGTTCCCGCTCCAGGAGGGCCAGACGGCCCTCGTTCACGCCGCGGCGGGCGGCGTCGGCCTGCTCCTCTGCCAGATGGCCAAGATGCGCGGGCGCGGGTCATTGGCACCGCCGGCACCGAGGAGAAGGCCGCGCTCGCGAGGGAGGCGGGGGCCGATGAGGTGGTCCTGTACAGGGAGAAAGACTTCGCCGAAGAGACGAACCGCATCACCGGCGGCGAGGGTGTCGACGTGGTCTACGACTCCGTCGGCAAGGACACCTTCGACAGGTCTCTGGATTGCTTGAAGACCCGGGGCTACATGGTCCTCTTCGGGGGTTCGAGCGGGCAGGTCCCCCCCTTCGACCTGCAGGTCCTGAACCAGAAGGGCGGCCTCTACGTGACCCGCCCGGCCCTCGCCCAGTACACCCGCACCCGCGAGGAGCTTTTGTGGCGGGCGGAGAGCCTGTTCTCCTGGATCGGCCAGGGCAACCTCGACGTTCGCATCGGCGGCACCTACGCCCTCGAAGACGCCGCCCGGGCCCACCGGGACCTCGAAGGGCGTAAGACCACGGGCAAACTCATCCTGATCCCGTAACATGCCCCTCAAGATAGACGCGGGCCTCGGCACCGAGGGCGACTACCTGAAGGGCATGGACCGGACGGCCCGCGCCGCCGAGGACCTCGGCTTCGCGGGCCTCTGGACCAGCGAGACAAAACACGACGCCTTCCTCCCGCTCGCCGTCGCCGCCAACGAGACCGAAAAGATAGACCTCGGCACCTCCGTCGCCATAGCGTTCTCCCGCTCGCCGATGGCGACCGCCCAGACCGCCTGGGACCTGCAATCCCTCTCCGAAGGCCGCTTCATTTTGGGCCTCGGCACCCAGGTAAGGGCCCACGTCGAGCGCCGCTTCTCGATGCCCTTCGACAAACCGGCCAGCCGCCTGCGCGAGTACATCCTCGCGCTGCGCGCGATCTGGGAGTCTTTCCAGACAGAAGGCCGGCTAAAGTTCGAGGGCGAGTTCTACAGGCACACCCTGATGACGCCCTTCTTCAACCCCGGCCCCATAGAACACCCCCGGATCCCCGTCTACATAGCCGGCGTCAACACGAAGCTCGCGCGCCTGGCCGGCGAGCTCTGCGACGGCTTCCACGTCCACCCCTTCCACTCCCCCGAGTACGTCCGGCAGACGGTAAAGCCGGCCATGGCGGAGGGCGCGCGGGCGGCGGGCCGCAATTCCGACAGCGTGGAGCTCGCCACTAGCGTCTTCGTCGTCTCGGGCGAAAACGAGGAAGAGGTTTCGGATCAGCGCGAGTCCGTGCGGGCCCAGATCTCCTTCTACGCCTCCACCCCGACCTACCGAACCGTCCTCGAAGCCCACGGCTGGGAGGAAGTCGGCGAGAGGCTCGGCGGGCTGGCGCGGGAGAAGAAGTGGCGCGAGATGCCTTCCCTCATCACCGACGAGATGCTCGAAGCCTTCGTCGTCGAGGCCGTGCCGGAAGAGATCGGAGCCGTCCTCGGCGAGCGCTACGAGGACCTCATCGACCGCGTCGCGCTGTACGTCCCATTCGTGCCCGGCGAGAGGGACGACTTCTGGCGGCGCGTGATCCAATCTACCCCGGGAAAGTCCGTCGCCCCGTGACCAACGTGCCGGATAACGACCCCAAGCGAGCGGGTAAGCACGACTTCTGGGGTTGGGTCCTCTTCGTCGTCTCCGCGCTGTTCTTTATAGCGTCGAGCATCCGAACCGGGGACGTAGTCGCCCTGCTCGGGGGGGTGTTTTTTCTTCTCGCCTGCGCGGTCTTTATCGCTTCCTACGTGGGTACCCACAAAGGCTGAGCCCGTCCTGGACTTTGGTCGCCCGCCGTGGACGTGCCGGTGTCCTACCTCGCGTTCCCCAAGGGCGCGGCTACGGTTTCAGGACGCACTTGATGGCGCCGTCCTGCTTTTTCTGGAAGATCTCGTACCCCAAAGGGGCGTCTTCGAGCGGCATCGTGTGGGTCTTGAGGTCCTCGACGCCGAGGACGTCTTCGTCCGTGAGCAGCGGGATGATTTCGTCGGTCCACTGGCGGACGTTCGCCTGGCCCATCCGGATCTGTATCTGCATGTCGAAGAGGTCGCCTAACGGGAAGGCCTGTATGGGTCCGGCGTAGACCCCGGACAAGGAAAGCGTCCCGCCGCGCCGGATGGAGGACATCGCAGCGCGCAGGGCGGTGGCCTTGTCGAGTTGCAGCTTCGTGGTCTGGAGGAGGGAGCCCACGGCGGAGCCAGAAGCCTCCATGCCGACGGCGTCTATGGCGGCGTCGAGGCCGCGGCCGTCCGTGAGGTCCAGGATCACGTCCCGCACGTTCTCGACCGCGGAGAAGTCCAGGGTCTGGACCCCGTGCCTTGATGCCATCGCCAGCCGCTCGGCCACCCGGTCTATCCCGATAACGCGGCCTGCGCCCTGGTGGAGCGCGATCCTGGCGCTCATCTGGCCTATGGGCCCGAGGCCCCAGATCCCGACCGTTCCGCCTTCCGGCACGTCCGCGTACGCCACGGCCTGCCAGCTCGTCGGCAACACGTCGGAGAGGTAGAGGAACCGCTCGTCGGCCGGCCCCTCCGGCACCTTTATCGGGCCGAAATGGGCCTGCGGGACGCGCAGGTACTCGGCCTGACCGCCCGGGACGGCCCCGTAGACGTGGGTGTAGCCGAACAGGCTCGCCCCGCGTCCGCGCCCGAGCAGGTTCACGCCCTGGGCCAGCTTGCCCGTGTCGCGGGTCGTCTCGCACTGGGAGTAGAGGTCCTGGTCGCAGAAATAGCAGTCGCCGCAGCTTATGTTGAAGGGGATGACTACCCTGTCGCCGGGGGAGATGTGCTCGACCTCCCTGCCGACCTCCTCGACTATCCCCATCGGCTCGTGTCCTATGATGTCCCCCTCGCGCATGAGTGGGGACAGCTTGGAGTACAGGTGGAGGTCCGAGCCGCAGATGGCGGTCGAGGTGATGCGGACTATGGCGTCCGTCGGCTCCTGGATTATGGGGTCGGGGACGTTGTCCACCCTGACGTCTTCCTTGCCGTGCCAGACTACGGCTTTCACGGCTCCCTGCCTCCCACCCCCGTCAGAAACTCGCGGATGCGGAAGGGCCCGCCCGTCTTCGGCGAAAGGGGCGGCGTTTCGAGGCCAGCCCCGCTCCGCAGGCCCTCGAGCATGTCCAGCAGGGTCTCGTCGGCAGAGAATTGCGGCGCCCAGCCGAGATCCGCGCGGGCTTTTTGGGTGGACATGATCGGGACCTGCCGCGAGAGATCCAACCACCCCGGCGGCACCGGCTGCAGCCTGAGGCGCCAGGAGAGGTCCGCGCCCGCCCTGGCCAGCCGCGCCGGAAACGGGACGGGCCTGGCGTTGAGTATCCGCCCGATCTCCGCCGCGTCCAGGACCGGCTCGGCCGCGAGGTTGTAGGCCCCCCGCGCCTCCTCGTTGAGGATGGCGAGCCTGAAGGCCTCCCCCACGTCGTAGGAGTGGACGACCTGCGAGCGCAGGTCTTCTATCTCCGGCACCAGGTTGATGAGGCTCGGGTTGGCGAGCAGGTTCGGGAAGAACGGCCCCGCGAACAGGCGCCGAACGCCCTCGGCCGCCTCGCGCTTGAAGACGAGGCCGGGGCGCATCCTGGTGACCCGCACCCCGGGGGATTCCTGTTCGAAGCGGTCCAGCCTGCGCTCGACCTCCGCCTTGTGGCGGCCGTAGTACGAGGTCGGGATGCCGCCCGTGGGCCAGCCCTCGTCGACGGCCCGGTCCTTGGGTCCGGGCGAGTACGCCCCGACGGAAGAGGCGTAGTGGAAGGCGGGTACGCCGGCCTCGGCGGTAGCCCTCGCCACGCGGGTAGTGCCTTCGACGTTCGTCATCCACTGCCTGTTCAAGTCTCTAGAGGGTTGGATGATCCAGGCCAGGCAGACCACCGCGTCGGCCTTCCGAAAGTGCGGTGCGAGATCGTCGTTCACGACGTCAGCCGCCGTCCACTCCACCTTCGGGATCGTGAGGTCCGGCCTCCTGCGCGCCAGCCCGAGAACGGACTCGACCCGCGGCTCCGTCGAGAGCGAGCGCAGCACGCTCGTTCCGACGTTTCCCGTTGCCCCTACCACGACGACCCTCATGTACCGGGCTTTACCCCCACCACCCGCCCGCGAAACGCGGCGAAGCGCGATGTTGTACCATCGCCCGGACCGTATACGGGAAGGGAGCGTCATGCGCGTACTGGTAACGGGTGCGAGGGGCAAGGTCGGTCGGGCGACGGTGGCGGCGCTGCAGGGGGCTGGCCACGACGTGCGGGCGACGGACATCCTGCCGCCGGTCTTCGAGCGGGCCGACGAGGGCGAGGCCGACTACTACCAGGCCGACCTCACGGACGCCGGCGACGCCTTCGCCGTGGTCCGGGGCGCCGAGGCGGTGGTTCACGCGGCCGCCATTCCGGAGCCCACGAAGAACCCGCCGCACGTGGTGTTTCAGAACAACCTCATGTCCACCTTCAACACTCTGGAGGCCGCGATCCGATTCGGCGCCGGCAGGTTCGTCAACCTGTCTAGCGAGACCGTGCCAGGGTTCTTCTTCCCCGAGAGGCCCTTCCTGCCCGACTACGTGCCGGTCGATGAGGAGCATCCCATCAGGCCCCAGGACCCTTACGCGACGGCCAAGCACTTCGGTGAGCAGCTAATGGACGCCGCCTTGCGGCGCTCGGACATCCGGTGCATCTCCATAAGGCCATCCTGGGTGCAGCACGAGGGCAACTACGAGCGGAACCTGGGGCCCATGATCCGGAACGAATCCGAACTGAGCCCGAGCCTCTGGAGCTACATAGACGTCTACGACCTGGCGGACGCCATAGTCCTCGCCGCCGAGAGCGACCTCCCCGGCCACGAGGTCTTCTACATAGCCTCCCCCGACAACGTGGGCTCCCGCCCCTTCGAGCAGGCCGTCCGCGAACACTACGGGGACAGGGTAGAAGTAAAGACCCCCCTCCCCCGCGAAGACGCCTCCGGCATCTCGGTGGAAAAGGCCCGCCGCATGCTCGGCTACGATCCGAAGCGCTCGTGGAGTGACTACCTGGATCAGCGCGGGAGGTTGAAGCAGGGCGTGAGCGGTCTATTTAGCTGATCCGCCCGCTCCGGCTAACGCCTCCGCTTGTCAACACGCTGCGCCCTATGGGCTCCGCTTTCAGCACGCGTCGGGCCTGCTCCGCAAGCCCTCGCTTTCAGCTTGTCAGCTTTCGGCCGTGCAACGCGCTACTGGGCGGCGCCACGCGAGGCGGTTCGAGCGTCGAGAGAGACGACGCTCTAAGACGACTGGCTGACTGCTGAGAGCGAGGCGAAGCCGAAGCGGGCTGAGAGCGGAGGCCTTAGGCCGGAGCGGGCTGACTAGCTCTCCTCTAGCGTCGGCTCGGGGTTCCGGGAGGCCTCCACCGTGGTGACGTTGTAGCCCGCGTTCTCCAGCGCCTTGACTATGCCCGATGGGTTCGTGGTTTCGAGGCGGAGGACTATCAGGCGGTTGCTGGCGCGTCCCGCCGGGGAGAGGAAGACGCCGCCTATGTTGACTTTCTTTTCCCGGATGACGTCGGTCACGTCGGCCAGTTGGCCCGGCTCGTTGGGGACCTCGACCTCGACCCAGCTCCCGCGGTCGCGCGCGCCGACGAGCTCGATGAGGGTCTGCATCATGTCCGAGGAGGTGATGATGCCGACGAGCTCGCCGTCGGCGACGACGGGGAGGCAGCCGATCCTGCGGTCGTTGAGCTCCCTGGCGGCGTGGTCGATGGTGTCCAAGGGGTGGATGGTCGCGAGCCCCGTGGTCATGATGTCCCCGAGTCGGCTCCAGTTGAGCGCGTCCCGCTCCCCGGTCGAGCCGCGCGGCGGGCTCGTGTCCCTGAGGTCCCTGTCCGAGACGAGCCCGACCAGCCGTCCCTCGTCCACCACGGGCAGGTGCCGGATGTTCTTCTCCCGGCACAGGCGCCACGCCTCCGCCGCGCTCGCGTCCGGCCCCAGAGTAACGACGTCCCGCGTCATGGAATCTCTTACCCGCAGCATAGACTCACCCTTTCCCTCGCATCCCGCACGTTCTGTGCGCAGCTTACCAGAACCCGGCCGACCGGCGGGCGTGGTCGAGCACCTCGCGGGCCGTTTCGGGGACGGATCTTGCGGTAGTGTCAACGACCGACCGGTCCCCGCCACACTCCCGTCCCATGACCCTGGACTGCCCGATGGAGCGCGGCGCCTGGTGGCCGTAGCCGGATCCCACCTCCCGGCGTCGGACCCGCTCCAGCAGGGCATCCTCGGAAGCGTAAAGACGGACCGCGACGATGCGGGCCTCCGGTATCGCTTCGCGGATATTCGCGAGCTCGTCCGAGAGGGAGACGGCGACCATCGTCAGGATCAGGCGCGGGGCGCCGGCATCGCGGAGGTTCGACCACACGGCCGCCAGGTTCCTCCGGGTCAGGTCCGTCTTGTGGGGATCACCGCCCGGCGGCGGGTAGACGCGGTCCAGCTCGTCGGTGTCGATCATGGCGTGGGCGACGTCCGCCGCCTGGAGCTGCCGGCAGACCTCGTGGGCAACCGTGGTCTTGCCGACTCCTCCTGGGCCGGTTATGAGGAGCGTGGGTACGGTGCCGGCTAACCCCAGACGTTCTCAGCCGTCTGGACGATTGCCCGGAGCTTTCGCTCTTCGTCTTCGACGCCCAGGGCGTTGCCCACGACGGAAGTGGCGAAGCCGCACTGGGGGCTGAGCGCGAGCCTTTCGAGCGGGACGAACCGCGACGCTTCGCGGATTCGCGCTTCGAGTTCTTCGGGTGTCTCGGGCCTGCCGGATTTCGTGGTGACGAGGCCGAGGACGGCCGTCTTGTCCTCAGGGACGTGGGCGAGGGGCTCGAAGGTGCCGCTCCGCTCGTCGTCGTACTCGAGCATGAGACGGTGGGCATGGACGTTGGCGAAGAGGGCCCTGGCGAGCGGCTCGTAGGAACCGGAGACGAGCCAGCGGCTCCCCTGGTTGCCCCGGCACAGGTGGAAGGCGAAGGTGACTCCCGGGTGGTCGCCAATGACGTGGTTGTCGAGTTCGACGCCGCGGGACATCCAGCGCTCAAAAGGCCAGCCCCGCTCCTCGTAGAAGCGGCGCGTCTTCGGGTCGAGCAGCAGCGGGTAGTGCGGCGCGTCGAGCTGGATATATTCGGCGCCGAGGCGGACCAGCTCTTCCACCTCTTCGCGCAGGATCTCCGCGACGTCTTCGAGGAAGAGGTCCAGGGTGGGGTACGCCTCCTTCGACAGCTCGGGCGACCAGAGGTTGGCGTACATGCTGGGGCTCGGGATCGTCACTTTTATGGTCTTCTCCGTGCGCGCCCTGGCGTAGACGAACTCCTCGGCGCAGAGGTGGCGGCGCCTGCGCAGCGGGCCCACGACGCCGAGCTCCGGGGGGCGCTCCGTGCGCCTGTCCCCTACCGCCTCGTCGCCGTGCCAGTCGCCCCAGAGCCAGGCTTCGATGGTGTGGCCCGAAAAGCCCTCGACCGCCTCGACGAGCTGGCTCTGGAAGGACTCGCGGCGCATCTCGCCGTCCGTCACCACGGGGAGGCCCGCGCGTTCCTGCAACGAGATGGCCCAGTCCACCGCCCGGTCCTCGGCCCGCTTGAACTCGGGCGCGGTCATCCCCCCGGCCGAGTACCGTTCCCGGGCCTCGAGCAGCCCGGGCGGCCTGAGCAGGCTCCCCACGACGTCGGCGCGGATGGTCTCCCCGGCCATAAGAGGGCTCATCTAGCGTGCGGCCCCGACGATGTCCACGTCCTCGCAGTCCCGGGCCACCCGGTCGACGGCGTGGGCGATCACCCGATCGTTGCCCGGGCCGCAGGCGATGGAGTCCGACTCGAACGGCAGGGAGGGCGGTCCGGGTCCGAAGCCGGGGATGCCGATGACGTCGTTCCCCTCGCCGCCGAAGAAGGCGTCCACCCCGGCGTCGTCCAGCAGGACGTCGTTGCCGGGTCCGCCGTGGATCTCGTCCTTGCCCGGGTTGCCCCCGAAGGTGTCGTTCCCGAACCCCCCACGAAGCACGTCGTCGCCCGCGTGGTCTCTAAGGGTGTCGTCGCCGGCTTCGCCCCTGATCAGGTCGTCGCCGCCCCTGCCGTCGAGCGAGTCCTTCCCGCTCCCTCCGAGGAGCGTGTCGGGCCCGTTGGTGCCAACGAGGTCGTCCACGCCCGGCGTCCCGTGCACGACCGCGGCGAACGCGGCCCCGCCGCCGAAGGCGAGCAACCCCGCCGTCAGCGCGGCAAAAAACATCATACGCCCCATCCTGCTCCTCCCGAAAGACGGACCACGAACCGCCTACAGGTTAGCACGCCTGCTTTGCAGGCTTTCAGCCCGGCGCTTCGCGCCTCGTCAGCACGCTTCGGGCCTTGCCAGGCCCTCGCTTTCAACTTGTCAGTCAGTCGTCTGTACACGTCACGCCCAGCGACACCCGAAACGCTTCGCAAGTCGCTACCCGGTTGCGCCCCGCACGGCTGAAAGCTGACAAGCTGAAAGCGAGGACTGCGAAGCAGGCCGAAACGTGCTGAGAGCGGAGCCCGAAGGGCGCAGCGTGCTGACAAGCTCTATCCGTATGTCTGTTCTGTCTGTACCGTCCCGTCCTGCTTGTAGACGAGGAGCTGGCTCGGGACGCGGTTTCCGGCGAGCTTTTTGGCCTTGGAGACGGCCTCGTCTTTGCGGTCGTGGACGCTCGTGGCGCGGGTGGCGCCCTCGGTTCGGACCTCCCAGGTCCCGTCGTCCCGGGCCGTCACCGTGTAGGTGGTCCTGTCCGCGCTTCTCTGTATCGTGCGGCCCTCGGCCTCGAGGTCCGCACTCCCTGACATCATCCCGGCCGTCTCGGTCAACTGGCCCGTGATCCTGTCCCCCACCTTCTCGCCGCTGCTCTTCTTCTTTTTGCCCACCGCGATGCCCACCTTTCTTGCGCCAATCGTTGCCTTCAAGGGGTTGGACGTTTGCGGGCGGCGGGATCGTTACACCTCCGCCGGTGGGTCAGGGGCTGAGGACGAACCCACTGCCCGCCCGGTCGTATACCCGAAACCGTGGTTTCTGTAAGATGGAAACCGGGTCGAAAAACCGGCGAAGGAGCGCTCCTATGGTCCCCGTGGACCGCGAAGATCCAACCTACGGGCTGCGCCATTCCGCGGCCCACGTGATGGCCCAGGCCGTCACCGAGATGTTCCCGGAGGCGAAGCTCGGGTGGGGGCCGCCGCACGACCGCTTCGAGAACGGTTTCTACTACGACTTCGACCTTCCGAGCCCCCTGACGCCAGAGGATTTGCCGGAGATCGAGGGGCGCATGCGCCGGATCGTGCGGGAAGACCACCCGTTCCGCCGCCGGGTCCTCAGCGCCGACGAGGCTCGTGAACTGTTCGAAGACCAACCGTACAAGCTCCAGACTATCGAGGATCTGGCCGAGGGCAAGGACGAGTACGGCGAGGCCCGCCCTGGCGCCGTTATCTCAACCTACGGGCAGGATACGTTCGAAGACCTCTGCCTGGGCCCCCATCTCGAACGCACCGGCCAGATCCCCCCGGACGGCTTTAAGCTGCTTGACGTCTCCGGGGCGTACTGGCGCGGGAGCGGGGAGAACCCGATGCTCCAGCGCGTCCACGGCACGGTCTGGCCCGGCAAGGAGGAGCTGGAGCGCTACCTGTGTCGGCGCGAGGAAGAGGAGAAGCGCGACCACCGCCGCCTCGGGGCCGAGCTCGACCTGTTCAGCATCAGGCCGGAGGTCGGGCCGGGCCTTGCCCTCTTCCACCCCAAGGGCGCGCTGGTAAGGGTGCTGATGGAGGACTACTGGCGCGAGAGGCACCGGGCCGGGGGCTACGACTTCGTTTTTACGCCCCACGTCGGGCGCTCCGGCCTCTGGGAGACGAGCGGGCACCTGAAGTGGTACGCGGAAGGGATGTACCCGGCGATCGGGGTCGAGGACGAAAGGTACTACCTCAAACCCATGAACTGCCCGTTCCACATGCTGATCTTCAACAGCCGTCCCCGAAGCTACCGCGACCTGCCCCTGCGCTTCGCGGAACTGGGCACCGTCTACCGTTACGAGCCCTCGGGCACCCTGCGGGGCCTGCTGCGCGTGCGCGGCTTCACCCAGGACGACGCCCACCTGTTCTGCCGCCCCGACCAGATGTACCAGGAGATCGACCGCGTCCTCGGGTTCTGCCTCTCGTTTTTGGCCGCCTACGGCTTCGAGGAGCCGGAGATGGAGCTGAGCGTCCACGACCCGGGGATGCCCGAGAAGTACGCGGGCAGCGAGGCCGACTGGGAGGTGGCGGAGTCCACGCTTGCCGCGGCCCTGGAGGCGCGCGGGCTTCCGTACAGGCGCGTCGAAGGCGAGGCGGTCTTCTACGGCCCGAAGATAGACATAGGTATCCTCGACACTCTGGGCCGCCGCTGGCAGGCTTCCACCATCCAGTTCGATTTCAACCTGCCCGAGAGGTTCGACCTGACCTACGCGGGCGAGGACAACAAACCGCACCGCCCCTACATGGTGCATCGCGCGCTGTACGGCTCCATCGAGCGCTTCTTCGCGCTCCTGATCGAACACCACGCGGGGGCCTTGCCCGTCTGGCTGGCACCGACCCAGGCCACCGTCATCCCGGTCTCGGACCGCAACCTGGACTACGCACGCGAGGTGAGCGACGAGTTGGCAACCGCCGGCCTCCGGGCCGAGGTCGACGCCCGCCCGGAGAGGATGAACGCCAAGATCCGGGACGCCCAACTACAGAAGGTCCCGTACATGCTCGTCGTCGGCGACAGGGAGGAAGAAGCCAGAGGCGTCAGCGTGCGGCTCCGCACGAACGAAGACCGGGGCATGACCGACCTGTCCTCCTTCGTGAGTCACATCCAGGAGATCGTCGAGGCGAAGACCGGCCTGTAAAACGCAAACGCGCGACGGCCCCGTGCGATGCCGCCCACCGCCGCAGCGGGGCGAGCGAGTGAAACCTATACATCCCCCGTAGAGCGGACACGCTGCCGCGGTTCCGGGCGTCTTGACAGGCGTCCCGAAGCTGCGTACCATGCCGTAGGAAATGCATCGTGTTACGATGCATCGAGAGACAGAGCGACGCAGAGGGGTGGTGTCATGGGTGGTGGGGAAGTGCCAGGGGAACGCTCGGGCGATCCGGGGGACCTTCTGCCCCTGACGTCCGTGGCGCTGAACGTCCTGTTGGCGCTGGCCGACGGGGAGCGCCACGGATACGGGATCATGCTGGAGGTCAGGGAGAGGACCGGCGGGAGGGTGCGGCTGGGGCCGGGCACGCTCTACGGGGCGATCAAGCGCCTCAAGGAGGGCGGCGTGATCGAGGAGTCCGGGGAGAGACCCGACCCCGGCGAAGCCCCGGACGACGGGCGGCGCCGCTACTACCGCCTCACCGGCTTCGGCGGCGAGGTCCTGGCGGCGGAGGTCGAAAGGCTCGACGGCCTGGTGCGCGCCGCGCGGGAGAAGGGCGCCTTCCCCGCGCCGAAGCCGAGCCCGGAGGGGGCGTAGTGGCCCCTCCGGGGGGACCGCGCCCGGGAGGGCGCGAACGCGCCGTGGGGGTCTCGGGGCGGGCCTACCGGTCGCTCCTGCGGGCCTACCCACGCGGGCTTCGAGACGAGTACGGCGACGAGATGGTCCGCCTTTTTCGGGACCTGTGCCGCGAGGAGTTGGAGGACGGCGGCGGCCTGGGCCTGGCGGCGTTGTGGGTTCGCACCCTGCCGGAGTTGCTCTACACCGCGCTCAAGGAGAGGAGCACCATGTCGGCCAGAAACGCGTACCGATCCGTCGGCGGTCTTGCGCTCGCGACGGCGTTCATATTGTTGCTGCCCTTGTTGGCGGAATGGGCCTGGGATTTGGCCGATTTCGTTATCGCCGGCGCCCTCATCTTCGGCACCGGTCTCACGTACGTGCTGGCAGCGAGGAAGGCCGGTAATATCGCGTACCGGGCCGCCGTCGGCGTCGCGCTCGCGGCGGCATTCATGCTCGTCTGGATCAACCTGGCCGTTGGCGTCATCGGGTCTGAGGACAACCTTGCCAACTCGATGTACGTCGGGGTGCTCGCCGTCGGGATCATCGGCGCGATCGTCGCGCGCTTCAGGCCGCGCGGGATGGTACGCGCGTTGCTCGCGACGGCGCTCGCTCAGGCGTCGGTCGCCGGGATCGCGCTGATCTTCGGGCTGGGCTCCCCGTGGAGCCCGCCGGCAGAGATCCTGGCCCTCAACGGGTTCTTCGTCGCGCTGTTCGTAGGATCGGCGTGGTTGTTCCGGTACGCCGCGCGGCGGCAGACTCCCGCGGGCGCGGCGCCGGAGGGTTGACCCGCGCGCCGGCGGTCGAAGTTCGGTCGGGTCAGGGGGTAGGCTCGCCCCTGTTCGCGGAGGCTTCGAGGCGTTCGAGGGGCGTGGGTTCGCCGCGGCGGGTGCGACGAACGGCGGCGACGTGCTCCGAGGCGATCACCGCCGCCAGCACCGCGATGACGAGCCCGGCAAGCACGAGCGCCGGCACTAAGGGCCCGGCGGCGCCCACGGCGAGGCATCCTGCCGCCCCGAGGAGGCGTTTGCTGCCCCACGAGCCGGTCATCCTGCGGCGGAAGAGGGCGTGGGCGAGGAGGTATAGCCCCGGCCCCGCCACGACCACGGCGATCTCGGGGAGAGCCAGGACCTCTCTCGGGTACGCGATCACCAGCTCGTCGCCGACGGCCGAGACGATGATGCCGGCGACCATGAGGACGTGCAAATAGGTGTAGCCGTCGCGGGCGAGCGTGGTGCGGTCCTCGGAGAGCTCGAGCCTGCGCTGCGCGATCCTGGCCACGTAGTTGAAGTACAGCCACCACATCGCGGCCGTCGTGACGAAGGCCATCCCGAACGCCGCGAGCCTCGCCCATCCCAGGTCCAGATCGGAGGTCGTCGCCCCGGTGATGACGATGGTCTCCCCGAGCGCGATGATGATAAAGAGTTGGAAGCGCTCCGCGAAGTGCTCCGTCCCCACGCTCCACGTGGCGCCCGCGAGCCGCCGGCGTCCCGGCACCCAGTAGAGGACGAGCGGCGCTACGTAGTCTAGCGCGAGCGCCGCCAGCCAGAGGACCACGCGCGCGGGCCCGTCGACCAGTGCGCCCGCTATCCACAGCACGCCCGCCACGACGAACCACGTAAGGATGCGACCGGCACGCTCCCGTTCTACCGTACCCGGCCCGTACGCGATAAACGTGAGAAAGATGTGGCGTCCCACCTGAATAGCCACGTAGGAGCCGGCGAAGAGCAGCGCCCGCTCCTCGAAAGCTTGCGGGATCGCGACCGACATCAGGAGGCTCAGGAGCATCAAGGAGATCATCAACAGGCGCACGGAGATTGCCTCGGTGTCGAGCTCGTTGGTGACCCACGTCGTGTAGTTCCACGACCACCACACGACGAGCAAGACCAGCAACGACTGCCCGACCCCGGCCCACGTCAGATGCTCCAGCAGGAGGTGGGAGACCTGCGTGATCGCGAACACGAACACCAGGTCGTAGAAGAGCTCCAGCGTGGTAGCCCTCCGCCCCTCCCCGCTGGTCCGCCGCCGTGAATGGTCCATAGAAAGACCATTCTATCCCGGAAAGACGCCAACATCGCCCCACAGCCGGAACCGGCACCGAAACGCTACCCTCAACCCGCCGATACGTCCGGTCGAGGCGTCCCGCGAGAGCCCGAGCGCGAGGGCCGGCTCGGAGCTTCGAACGTCGCCGGCGGCTGACCGGAACAGGCGTCAACGACGGCGGGGCGTCGCATCGAGGCGGATTTTTCTCGGCTCCCAACGCGTGGCGCGGGCGGGGTCGGGCTTACACCACATCTCGTGCAAAGGCGGTCTCCGCGCGTCGTTCGGCGGTCTCGCGGGGTTCGCGAGGGGGTTATCATGCGGTCGAGCGCCCGGGATGTGGCACCGAAACGTGGGGTTTCTTGCGCGAGGCAGATGTTTCAGACGGGATCGAAGTGGCGATGATACGGCTCCCCTTCTTTGGGAAGGTTACCCGCGTGCCGGACCCCGGCCAGTGCGTGGGCCTGCTGCTGGAAGACGGCTCGCGGCGGCAGGGGTTCAGGGCGATCTCCTGCCCCCTCACCTCCGAGACCGGGGAGGTGGTGATCTGGGTCGCCACCGAGGACGAGTACAGGGCCGCCTGGCGTTCGAACCGGGAGGCGGTCGGCGTGCCGTGGCCTGTGGACCGCATCTCGATCTCCGACGCCCCCGCCCACCAGCTCCCCATGAGGTCCGCGTGACCGAAGAGACGCGCAAAGACACGAGGGTATCCCAGGAGGCCGGGATGAGGGAGGAGGCCCGGCAGCTCTTGTGCGCCGCGTACAGGCGTCAGGTCGAGATCTGGGGCAAGGTAACCCAGATGGACCTCGGCGTCGGCGCCGAAGAGCTCGACCTCGACGCCGCGCGCACCGCGGCCCTGGAAGACTTCATGGAGGTCGCCGGCTGGATCGAGGGAGACCCCTACTCCGCCGTCGATTCGCGCCGCATCACCGCCCGGGGCCTCGCCGTCCTGCGCGAAGCCTGATCCCCAAAGCGGTCTAAAGGTATCAGCGGTCAGCTTTCAGCAAAACCAAAAAGCTGACCGCTGACAGCTGAAAGCGGAGGCGAAGCCGCAGCGCGCTGATAGCTGACGGCGCTCGACGGAACGCAGGTTGTCGTAGCCATCGCAACCACGCCAGGCACGCCGCCCTCCTGCTCGACGACCTCGCGCAAAACGCGGTCGGCGGCTTCCTTGATCTCTCCGTTGCCCGACACGATGCTTGCCTCCTATCCCAGCTCCCGCGGGAGCGGGCCAATCCTTTCGCCCAGAATCATGGTGCGCCCGTGGCGGGTCAGGCGCATCCCCGCGATAAAATCAGCGCCACGAGGCGTCCTCGGGCGAGACCTTGAACTGCTCCTTGAGGATGCCGACGAGCAGTTCCTCGGCCCCCTCGCGGCTTGGCTTCTCCGGCAGGTTCGAGGCGCGGAGGGCATCTTCGGCCTCGGTGAAGAGCCGCTCGCTCACCGACTGGACGCGTTTGAGGGTCCACAGTCCGCGTTTGATCTCCTTGAGCTCCTCCGCGTCTACGCCGGTCCTGTCCACCCGGAACTCCCCCGTGCGAAGGAACTCCACCCCCATGCGGAGGAGGCGGATCGCGTGGGCCCCGTGCTTCACGTCGTAGCCGAACCGCTCTACGTTTCTGCGCCGCTTCTCCCCCATGTACCCGGAGACTCCGCGCAGGTCGTTGAGCCGCTTCCTTAGCTTCTTCGCGGACCACTCCCCGTAGATGCCGCGGGCGTGGTTGCCAGGGCCATGAACCCGCTCCATGTCTCTGCGGTGCTGGAGCTCCGCGTTCAACGCCTCCATCTCCCTCTCGCGTTCCGGGTTGTTATCCACCAGACGGGTCATACGCCGAAGCTGGCCGTTGGCGTAGCCGCAGAACGAATCGTAGACGGCCTTCGAAGCGAAGAGGCTTCTGTTCTCGATCAGCCTCTCGTGGGCCGGTGAGGATACGAGGATGCTTCTCGGCGGCAACCAGAGAAGCGAGATCACGTTCGGATTACTCTTGAGCAACAACGAGACGAACTTGCCAAGCTCGTACTCGACGATGTCGTACTCCCCGACCCACCGCTCAAGCGTCTGGCGGCGTCCGAAACCGAAGTAGTGCTCCAGAGGATGCACGAAAGCGCCCATCAGGTCCACGTCGTCCGTCCCGAACTCGTCCTCGGGCGGAAGCGTAGTCCCGTGCGACTCCGAACCCCGGTAGGAGAGGAACACCGTCCCAGATCGAACGAGGTCGGGTACGCTCTCGAGCGGGTTGACGGGATGGGTCATTGGATGCCTTCCTTACCTTAGATCTCGGAAACGGGGCGGCCCAAAGGTCCCATTGCTGAGTAGGGGCGGTGGGATTCGAACCCACACTGTGAGGATTTTAAGTCCTCTGCCTCTGCCGTTGGGCTACGCCCCCGCACGCGCCGCGAAACGCATCACGAGTATAGCAGTCAGCTTTTCTGCTCTTCGAATACCCGGGTGCAACACGCGTTCTCGGGATAAGGCCTCTCCAGCCGCCCGAGCGTCCATTCCGCGACGGCGTTCGGGATGGCGCCGGAGAGTTGCAGGGCCGTGAACGCGTGCAGGCACTTCACGTTTCCGCCCTCCCTGACGCCCGCGACCCGCGTACCGTAGAGGGCGCGGTGCTCCTCGTGAATCGCCTCGACGGCCTCCTCACCGACCGCCTCCCCCGCCTCCCTGACGCCGCCCGTGGACTCGACGCGTGAGATCTCGGCGACCAGGCTCGGGCACGTAACCCAGAAGCTCGTGGGCATGTTCCGCGCCCGCTCGTTCTCGATAACGCTTGGCGTCCCGAACGGGCACCGCGCCGCAACCCGGAAAGGTCTGGGCTCACGCCCGAGCTGGCGCGTGACCGCTTCGCGATCAGGCGAGGCATCAGGCATCAGGCTTCAGCTCTTAGGTAAACCCCGGCGGGCACCGCACCAAGCCGCAGACGGCGGCCCATCACAAGCGCCAGTTTCCTACTAGCGTCATCGCCCTCAAGATCCTTCCCTAATGCCTGAAACCTGCAACCTGAAGCCTAGTCGGAGACTATGTAGACCTTCTCGCCCGGCTTTATCATCCCGTACCGCTCGCGGGCGGCGCGCTCGATACCGGCCGGGGTGTTTAGGTCCTTTACGAGGCGTTGCTGTTCGGTGTTGTGGATCTTTGCTTCTTCGAGCTTTTGCTCCAGGGCGGCGACGTCCGCGCGGCCGGAGATTATGCTCTCTAAAGGGAGATGTAGGAGGCCAGGAGGAGGCCGACGAACGCGGCGTAGAGAAGCACCGCTACCGGCCTTAATCTCCGGGGCACGCTCATCGGCCCGGCCTCAACCTCCCCTCAGGTCTCTTCCCCCACGGTCACTACCTCGACGACGTTGGTCGAGCCCGGCACCGAGCCCGCCGTGCCGCCGGTCAGGATCACCTCGTCGCCATCCTGCAGGTGCCCCGCATCCCTGGCGGCCCTTATGGCCCCGGCGAAGCGGTCTTCCAGGGAGCCGGCCTGCTCGCCGAGGATGGAGGTAACGCCCCAGACGAGCGCGAGCATACGAACGGTGTGCTCTATGGGGCTTATCGCCAGGATCTTGTTCGGCGGCCTGAACCTCGCCACCCTTATGCACGAAAGCCCTGTCTGGGTCGAGGTCAGTATGGCCTCGGTCTCCAGGTCCTCGGCGAGCTCGCAGGCCGCGTGGGTGACGGCGTCGTAGCGGTCGCCCCGGCCCCAGGAGGCGGACGACGGGATGTCGCGGCCGTAGTTTATGGCGCCCTCCGCCGCCCGGCAGATGCGCTCCATCTCCTGCACGCTCTGCATCGGGTAGCGTCCGACGGCCGTCTCCCCCGAGAGCATCACCGCGTCGGCGCGGTCGAAGATCGCGTTGGCCACGTCGGAGACCTCGGCGCGGGTGGGCCTTGGGTTGCGGATCATGGAGTCGAGCATCTGCGTCGCCACTATTACGGGCTTGCCGAGCCTGCGGCACCTCGCTACCATCCGCTTCTGCTCTATCGGGACCCGCTCGGCCGAGAGTTCGACGGCGAGGTCGCCGCGGGCGACCATGATGCCGTCGGAGGCGTTCATGATGTCCTCGATGTTCTCTATGGCCTCGTGCTTCTCTATCTTGGAGATCACGGGCGCGTTCCCGCCAAACTCCTTGATCCTCTCCTTTACCTCCCGCACCTCGTCCCCGGTCCTGACGAACGAGACGGCCACCCAGTCGGGCTGCACCTCCTCCATCCCGAACCTCAAGTCCTCGACGTCCTTGGGCGTGAGCCCTTTTATGGAGAGGTTCGAGTCGGGGAAGTTCAGGCCCTTGTGGGAGGAGACGGGCCCGCCCTCCAGCACCTCGCAGACGACGTCCGTGCCCTCGATGCTCTCGACGCGAAGGCCGATCAGGCCGTCGTCTATGAGCAGCCTGTGGCCCGGACGCACGTCTTCCGCGAGCGCGTCGTAGGAGGTCGCGAGCCGGCTCGCGTCCCCCAGGAAGTCCCCCGCGGCTATGGTCACCCTGTTGCCGGCGACGAGTTCCGTGCCGCCCTCGACCTCACCGGTCCTTATCTTCGGCCCCTGGATGTCCTGCAGGATGGCGACGTTGCGCCCGAGCTCTCTGGCCGTGTCCCTCACGACCTTGGCGTTCTTGAGGTGCATGTTCTGGTCGCCGTGGCTGAAGTTGAACCTCGTAACGTCCACCCCGGCCCGCACGAGCTTCGCTATGTTCTCCTCGGAGGAGGTGGCTGGCCCCAGAGTGGCGACTATCTTCGTCCGGCGGGCGGCCATGCTAGCCCTTCACCCTCGGGTTGAAGGCCGCGCGCCCTGGGTAGGAGCCCGACTCGCCGAGCGCCTCCTCGATGCGGAGAAGCTGGTTGTACTTGGCTACCCGGTCCGTGCGGGCGGGGGCGCCGGTCTTGATCTGGCCGGCGTTCACCGCCACCGCCAGATCGGATATCGTCGCGTCCTCGGTCTCGCCGCTGCGGTGGCTCACCATCGTCGTGTACCCGGACTTGTGCGCGAGCTCCATCGTCTCGAACGTCTCGGTTAGCGTCCCTATCTGGTTGACCTTCACCAGGATGGAGTTGCCGACGCCCTCCCTGATGCCCCGCGCCAGGATCTCCTTGTTCGTCACGAACAGGTCGTCCCCGACGAGCTGGACCCGGTCCCCGAGCCTCTCCGTGATGGCCCCCCAGCCCTGCCAGTCGTCCTCCCCGAGGCCGTCCTCGATGCTCAGGATCGGGTACTGGTCGCACAGCTGCGCGTAGTAGTCGACCATGTCGCCGCTCGATAGCCTGCGCCCCTCGCCGGCCAGGTTGTACTCGCCGTTCTCGTAGAACTCCGAGGCGGCCGGGTCGAGGGCAAAGCCGATCTGGTCCCCCAAAGAGTACCCGCTCCGCTCCACCGCCTCAGCGATGAGCGCGAGCGCCGCCCCGTTGCTCTCGAGGTCGGGCGCGAACCCTCCCTCGTCCCCGATGCCGCCGGAGAGGCCCCGCTCCCCGAGCAGCTTCTTCAAGCCCTGGTAGATCTCGGCCACCGACCGGAGCGCCTCGTCGAACCGGTCGAACCCGAACGGAACGACCATGAACTCCTGAAAGTCCACGTTGTTCGCCGCGTGCGCCCCGCCGTTCATGATGTTCGCGCAAGGCACGGGCAACACGTGCGCCCCGGCCCCGCCAAGATACCTGTACAGAGGAAGCGCGGAAGCTTCGGCCGCGGCCTTCGCCGCGGCGAGAGAGACGCCGAGGATGGCGTTGGCCCCCAACCGGCCCTTGTTGGGGGTGCCGTCGGCCTCGATCATGGCGAGGTCGAGGGTCCGCTGGTCGGCGGCGTCCAGCCCGATGACGGCCTGCGCGATCTCCGTGTCCACGTTGTCGGCGGCGTTCAAGACGCCCTTGCCGCCGTAGCGCGACTTGTCCCCGTCCCTGAGCTCCACGGCCTCGTTCGCGCCCGTCGAGGCCCCCGAAGGGACCGAGGCGCGGCCGACGAAGCCGCTAACCGTGGCGAGCTCGACCTCGACCGTGGGGTTTCCCCGTGAGTCCAGGATCTCCCTTCCGTGGACCGCGACGATCTCCGTCATCATCCTCCCTTTTTAGCTGTCAGCCATCAGCCATCAGCTTTCAGCTTTTTTCGGATAGTACCCGAAACCGCCTTTTTCTACCGATAAGCTGACTAGCTTTCCGTAACTCTACGCCCTGGCACCACGTTGCGCCACCGGAGGACGACTTTTCTCGCCATGAAGTCTCTCCAGCCGATAAAAAGCTGATGGCTGACAGCTGTCAGCGCGGTTCGCGCAGCGAACCGCTACCCCTGGCTGGCAGGCTTGTAGCCCGGCAGGTACTTCACGTTGCGCTCTTTCTTCTGTTCGTCGAGCCACTTGGTGAACTCTTCTTCCTGCTGGGTGGCGGCTAGCTGGTCCGTGATCTGGGCCTCCACGTCCTCGAGGGGCTGGGTCTGCTCCTCGCGGATCTCGGTGACCTCGATGAGATGGTAGCCGAACTCGGTCTCTACGGGGCCGACGATCTCACCCTGCTCGGCGGCGAAGGTGGCCTCCTCGAAGGGGGGCACGGTCTCGCCCTTGCCGAGGCAGCCGAGGTCGCCGCCCTTCTCGGCGCTGCCGGGGTCTTGCGAGTTCTCCTTGGCGAGCGCGGCGAAGTCCCCGCCGTTCTCAAGCTCGGCCTTGACCTCTTCGGCCTTCTCCTTCTGGTCCTTGTTGAAGAGGATGTGCCTGGCGCAGCGCTGGGCCGGCTGGGTGAACTGGGTCTTGTTGTCGTCGTAGAACTTCTGGACCTCGTCCCGGGAAGGCTCGGCGTTGCCGGATACCCGCTCCTGGACCTGCTGGACCGGGAGGTTCTCCCTGATGTCCTGGCGGAGCTCCTGCTCGGAGATGTTGTTCTCTTCGAGCGCCTGGTCGAAGGCCTCCTGGTTCTCCAGGTTCTGCCCCGAGGCGCGGGCCTGCTCGCCGACCTGCTGCTTTATGGTCTCGAGCTCCTGGTCCACCTCTTTATCCGAGACAGTGATGCCCTCCTCCTGGGCGTAGGTCTTGGCGATCTCGATGCCCACGAGCTGCGGCATCACCTGCTGGACGGCCGTCTCGTACTCTGGAGAGCTCGGGTCCAGCTCGCCGAGCCCGCTCTGCTGGGCGAACTGCTGCAACTCGCCCTCCGTCACCTCGCCGCCCTCGTAAGTCGCCACCTTCTTGGACCCCGAATCGGAGTTGGCGGTCGTGTCGGCGGGCTGGCAGCCAACCACGGAGACCAGAATCAACGCGCACAGGACAAAGACCGCCCTCAAAGATAGATGCTTGCTCAAAGCGACGAGAACCTCGCTGTCGGGATAGCTTTCCAAGAACCGCGGCAGATTATATCAGCACGCCGGCTTCGCCGGCTCTCGGCACGCTTCGCCCTATGGGCCCCGCTCTCGGCACGCATCGGCCTGCTTCGCAGTCCTCGCTCTCAGCACGCTCCGGCTGTCGCCTCCGCTTTCAGCTTCTTGTTGCGCACGGGCCGGGCGGGCAGCGCGGGGCGGGACGGTTTGGGTACCGGGAGGCGTAACGCGCACAGACGACCGGCTGAAAGCCTCCCGCAGGGAGGCGTGCCGAGAGCGGAAGCCGAAGGCTGCAGCGGGCTGAAAGGCGCCAACGGCGCCGGGCTGACAAGCTGCCCGTAGGGCGGAGCGTGCTGCCTACTCGGAGAGTAGGCGCAACGTCGCCTCGGCGAGTTCCAGCGGGCCGAGGTCGGAGTCTTTGACGGTGACCCGGCCCTCCCTGCCGCCGACGGTGCCGCCGGTGTGCTTCCTGATCCGGGCCGACTCCACGGGACCGGCGGTTACGCCCGAGACGGAGAGCGTGCCGGATCGGAAGTTCACTGAGGTAGCCCCGATCTTGCGGGCCAAGACCTTCGCGCGGGAGATGCCGAGCAGGTTGATGGCCGGCTCGGGCAGCGCGCCGAAGCGGTCCGTTAGCTCTTCGGCGAGGTCGTCGACCTCGGCGAGGGACGAGGTGCCCGAAGCGCGGCGGTAGAGGTCGACGCGTTCGATCTCGTCCATCACGTACTCGGGCGGCAGGTACGCGTCCAGGGACAACTCCACGATGACGGGCCGCCCCTCCTCCCGCTTCTGCGACTCTCCCCTGGCCTGGGCGACGGCTTCTTCGAGGAGCTGCAGGTACATCTCGAAGCCCACGGCCGCTATGTGGCCCGATTGCTCGGCGCCGAGGAGGTTGCCGGCGCCCCGGATCTCCAGATCCCGCATGGCGATGGCGAAGCCGCTGCCGAGCTCGGTAAAGTCCATGAGGGCTTCGAGGCGCTTCTGGGACTCGACGGTGGCGCCGAGGGGCGCGAAGAGGTAAGCGTAGCCCTGCTGGCTGGAGCGCCCGATCCTGCCCCGCAACTGGTAGAGCTGCGCGAGCCCCATCGCGTCGGCCCGGTCCACGACGAGCGTGTTGGCGCTCGCCACGTCCAGCCCACTCTCGACGATGGTGGTAGTTACGAGCACGTCTGCCCGGCCTTCGAGGAAGTGTCCCATCACGCCTTCGAGCGCCCGCTCGGGCATCTGCCCGTGCGCCGTGACGAACGTCGCGTCGGGCACCAGCGAGCGGAGCCTCTCCGTGACCTCGTCTATGCTCTCGACGCGGTTGTGGACGAAGAAGGTCTGCCCGCCACGGGCCACCTCCCGCTCGATGGCCCGCCGGACCAGGTCCTCGTCGTAGGGGCCCACGTGCGTCTGGATGCTGCGCCGTCCGGCGGGTGGCGTCTCTATGACGCTTATGTCCCGCAAAGAAGCCAGGCCCATCTGCATGGTGCGCGGGATCGGGGTGGCCGTAAGCGTCACGACGTCCACGCTGGTCTTGAACTCCTTGAGCCGCTCCTTGTGCTTGACCCCGAAGCGCTGCTCCTCGTCGACGATGATCAGGCCAAGGTCCTTCGGCGAGACCTCCGCCCCGAGCAACGCGTGCGTCCCTATGAGCACGTCGACCTCGCCCTCCGCGAAGTCCTTGAGGATGCGTCGCCTTTCGGCGGGCTTGGTGAACCTGGAGAGGCTCTCCACCCTGACGGCGAAGGAGCCGAGGCGCTTCTCGAAGGTCCGCTCGTGCTGCTGCACCAGGATCGTGGTGGGCGCGAGCATCATGGTCTGTTTGCCGGCGAGCGTCGCCTTGAAGGCGGCCCTTACCGCCACCTCGGTCTTACCGAAGCCGACGTCTCCGCAGACCAGGCGGTCCGTCGGGTGGGGCCTCTGCATGTCCGTCTTGACGGCGGCTATGGCCGCCTCCTGGTCGGTGGTCTCCTGGTAGGGAAAGCTCTCCTCGAGCTCGCGCTCCCACTCGGCGTCGGGCGGGAAGGCGAAGCCCGGGGCCGCTGCTCTCTGAGCGTAGAGACGGAGGAGCTCACCGGCCAGCGCTTTTACCCTCTTGCGGACCCTGTCGGTTACCTGGGCCCAGGTCGAGCCTCCGAGCTTGTCCAGGCGCGTGCCTTCGCCGCCTATGTACTTGTGGAGGAGCTCCATCTGCTCGTAGGGGACGAAGAGCGTGTCGTCCCCGCGATAGGTGACCTGCATGTAGTCGCGCGTCGCCCCGAGGACCTCCTTGGCGACGAGCCCTTCGAACCGCCCGATGCCCTGCGCCGCGTGGACGACGAGGTCGCCCACTTTCAGGTCCGCGAAGGATGAGACCACCCGTCCGGGGCGGCGCTTCGGCTCGCGCCTGCGGCCGAGCAGCGCGTCCCGCCGCACGACCGCGACGCCGTCCTCGGGGTACGTGAAGCCCTCCTCGACGGGGCCGGGCACCGCGTAGAGGCCCGGCGGGAGGGACGGGTCGACCCATTCGGCCTCGCGCATGGTGCGGTGGATCTCCCCGAACGCGTAGACGGTCCTCCTCGCCTCCCCGCCGGAATCACACGCCACGAAGACGGCCAACCCACCCTCGACCAGCGCGTCCAGCCTTCGCGCCGCCTCGCGCAAAGTGGTGGCGAACGCCGCGACCGGCGGCGCCTCGACTGCCTCCCCCTCCTCGTCGAGCGAGAACTCCACGTCCGCGGCGGGCGGCGCCTCGTCGTACATCTCCCGGACTAGGTCCTCCAGCCCCTCGGGCAACCCCTCCTGCGCCCCCTCGCGCCACACCTCGAACCCGTCCGGCACGAGATCGGCCGGCGAGACGGGGTCGAGGTCGGCGAGGAGGCGGTCGAGGCCCGGCACCCGCGCCCCGCGGCGGGCCTCCTCCGGGTAGCCGTCCCCGGCCGCGGCGGCGAGGCCGGCAAGGTCCCCCTCGCGGGCGGCGTAGACGGTAACGCCTTCGAGCTCGCGCACGACGCGCTGGGTGGCGAGGGAGACGGCGCGGACGCTCTCCACCTCGTCGCCCCACCACTCGACCCGCACGGGCGAGCGGCGGGTGCTCGGGAAGACGTCCACGATCCCACCCCGCACCGCGAACTCGCCCGGACGCGAGGCCCGGTCAACCCTCTCGTAACCCAGGCCGACGAGCCTCTCGAGCGTCTCGTCGAGCTCGATCTCCGTCCCACCCGAGAGCGCTAGCGGCTCGTGGAGCGGCGTCTTCTCCATGAAAGCGAGCGGACCGGCCACCACGAGCCTGGCCGAAGAGAACGACCTCAAAGCCCGCTGCCGCCGGCCGACCCGCGTGACCGCCGGCTCGAACACGTCCCCGAACGCCACGCCGCGCGAAGGAAGATGGACCACCGGCCCGTCGGTAAACACCGCGGCCTCGCCAGCGTAACGCTCCGCCGCCTCCTCGCTCGCCGCGAGCAGCAGTACGGGAGAACCCGCTTTCGCCGCAAGGTAAGAGCGAACCCTGCGCGGGGCGCGCAGGAGCCTGGTTCTGGTCTTCTCGCTCACCGGGGGATTCTACCCGCTCACGAGCAAAAACAATGTGAAGAGAAGCCGTCAGCTATCCGCTATTTGAGACAATGGTCTTCTTATCGGCGGGAGTGGGAGACCAAGCTGTGGGGATTGTTGAAGATCTGAACAGGCGCGGCGAGGGCGCGCTGCCGGGGCTTATCGGGTTGGAGATAGTGGAGGCGGCGGAGGGTTCCATCTCCAGCCGGCTGCAATTGAGGGACGAGCTTCTGGCGCCGAACGGCTACCTGCACGCGGCGACGGTCGTGGCGCTCGCGGACACCTCTTGCGGCTACGGCACGTTCGTACACCTTCCCGAGGGATCGACGGGCTTCACCACGATAGAGCTTAAGAGCAACTTCCTCGGCACGGCCCGCGAGGGGACCATCTGGTGCGAAGCGCGGCTCGTCCACGGCGGTCGCACCACCCAGGTGTGGGACGCCACCGTACAAGGACCCGAGAAGACCCTCGCGCTCTTCCGCTGCACGCAGATGGTGCTCTACCCGAGTTAGTGGGCCGGGGCTTTTTCGGCCCTTCCGAGACCGATACCCGTGATGAGGACGACGCTGAACAGGATCACGGCGAGGCCGGCCAGCGTACCGAAGCCTACCGGCTCGCCGAGAAACAGGACCCCGAAGATCAGGCCGAAGACCGGCACTATGAGCGTGACGGTTGAGGTGGCCGTGGGCCCCGCGCTGGCGATGAGGTGGAAAAACAGCAGGTACGCGACCGCGGTCGAGAGGACGGCGAGCGCCAGCACGCAGAGCGCCGCCGAGACGGAAGGCGCCTCGTTCGGCAGGTCCGTGAAGGATATGGGGATCATGATGCCCGCGGCGGCCGTCTGCTGGCCCACGGCGAGGGTGAGCGGCGGGACGCCGACGAAGGCCCGCTTGGTGAAGACCGCCCCGACCCCGTAGCAGAGGGAAGCCCCGAGCACCGCGGCGACCGAGAGCAGGACGATGGGGCTCAGCGGCAGCGGGTCCCAGCCGACGAGCACCGCGACCCCGAAGATGCCGAGCAGCACGCCCAGGATCTTCTTCGGCGTCAACGATTCCCCCAGCCAGAGGGCGGCGACGAGCGCCGTGAACAAGACGGTCGTCGAGTTCAGGATGGCGGCCAGGGAGGCGGTGAGGTGCAGCTCGGAGGCCGAGATCAGGGAGAACGGCACCGCCGTGTTGGCGAACCCCACGAACAGCAAGGGCGCCCACAAACCCCGCAGCTTCAGCGCCCGTCGCGTCGCGACCGCGAAGAGCGCGAGGGTGAGGGCCGCCAGCCCGACGCGCAGCCCGACGAGGACGAAGGGCCCGAGCGCGGGCACGGCTACCCGGATAAACAGGAACGACGCGCCCCAGAGGGCGCCGAGCGAGATCAGGGCCGCGAAGTCTTTGAAGCTCAAGCCGCGCTTCTCTCTGCGGCGCTCAAGACCCCGATCCGAGCACGCGACGCTCGTGCTCCAGCAGCCGCTCCTTGAGGTGCAAGCCCCCGTTGAACCCGCCGAGCGAGCCGTCCGCCGCTATGACCCTGTGGCACGGCACGACCACGGGCAGCCGGTTAGTGGCGTTTGCCCGTCCGACGGCGCGGGCGGCGCCGGGTCGGTCGAGCCTGTCCGCTATCTCCCCGTACGACCGCGTCTCCCCGTAAGGTATGCGCGTGAGCTCCATCCACACGGCCTTCTGCCACTCGGACCCGACGAACGAGAGCGGCAACCCGAACTCCCGGCGCTCGCCGGCGTAGTACTCCCGCAACTCCTCCCGCGCCGGGGCGGTCCTCGCCCCGTCGTGCAAAATCCGGAATCCCTCGTCCTCCAGCGCCTCTTCCATGGAGTGCCCGCCTTCGCCCTCGGCGAAGTGGAGGGCGACAAGGGCCCCCTCCTCGTCCACGGCGAAGGCCAGTTCCCCGGCCGGCGACTCGACCGCGTCGGCGTAAACGTTCATGCGACCGTCTCCTCTCTACGTGCTTCTTTCTCTTTGGGGGCGCCTCCGAGGCTCTTCCACAGGTGCTGCACGGCGTAGGAGCGCCAGGGACGCCAGCGTTCGGCCAGCGCTTCCACGCCCCGGGGGTTGCCGGGATGGCCGAGCCGCGCGAGCGCCCTGCGCACCCCGAGGTCCGTCGGCAGGAACGCGTCGGGCTCCCCGAGCGCCCGCATCGCGACGTATGACGCGGTCCACGGCCCGATCCCCCGCAGCGACAGGAGCCGCCGCCGGGCCTCGTCACGGTCTGCGCCCGGGTCCAGCAGCACCTCCCCACGCTCCAGGCTGCCCGCCAGAGACACCAGGGTCTCGTGCCTGGCCCCCGGCAGCCCCGATTGATCGGGCCCGGCCTCCGCGATGGCGGCCGGTTCGGGGAAGAGGTGCGTGAGCGTCTCGGCGGGATCCTGCAAACTCACAGGCAGGCCGTCTCCGCAGTTCCTGACCAGCCTGCCCGCGAGGGTCCTCGCCCCCGCCACGGAGACCTGCTGGCCGAGCACGGCCCTCGCCGCGAGTTCTTCGGCGTCGGTGCCGCCGGGCGTCCGAAGACCGGGGCGTCCGGCCACGAGCGGCCCCAGAATCGGGTCGGCCGCAAAAGCCCCGTCGACCGCCACAGGGTCGGCATCGAGGTCGAGGAGCCGCCTGCAGCGTTGCACCGCCGCGCCGAGGTCCCGCAGATCTTCGAGGCGCAGGACGCATCTGATGCGCCCCTCGCCGGCCGAAAGCGCGACGGTTCCGGCGCCGTGGGGCAGCCTGAGGGTCCGCCGGTAGACGCCGCCTTCGTACGACTCTATGCCGGGGACGGCCCGGGCGCCGAGGAAATCCAGAAGGCCGCCGATATCCAGAGGTTCGCGGTACGGGAGTCGGAGGTGGATCTCACCCCGCTCCATACCCTCCGAAACCCCGCCGCGCCTCCCCGCCCTCCGAAGCTCTCCGGGCGTCGCCGCAAAGACGGCCCGCACGGTCTCGTTGAACTGCCGGATGCTCGAAAAGCCGGCGGCGAAGGCGACCTGAGTAATGGGCAGGCCGGTCGATTCGAGCAAGAGCCTTGCGGTGTGGGCCCGACGGGTCCGGGCCAGCGCGAGCGGCCCCGCGCCGAGCTCCGCCACGAGGAGCCGGTGCAGGTGGCGCTCCGTGTATCCCAGGCGTCCGGCGAGGCCGGAGACGCCCTCGCGGTCGACGACGCCGTCCGAGATGAGGCGCATGGCCCTCGCGGCGGCGTCGGCCCGAACGTCCCACTCGGGTGAGCCGGGCACGGCGTCCGGCAGGCAGCGCTTGCACGCCCGAAAGCCGGCGTACTGGGCGGCGCCTGCGGTCGGGTAGAAGCGCACGTTCTTCCTCTTGGGCGTGACGGCCGGGCAGCTCGGGCGGCAGTAGATCCCGGTAGAAGTCACGGCCACTATGAACCACCCGTCGAAACGCTCGTCGCGGCTGCTGACCGCCCTGTACCTGCTGTCGAAGTCCCCGATCACGCCCCCGATTGTGCCACCCCCACCATCCCTTTTCTGGCGGAAATCGGACATGGCCGTGGACGGCGCATCCACCCGGTTAGCCGAAGGCCCGGGCCAGGGCGGCGGTGAGGGCCGCGAGGAAGACGGCGACGAGCACCGGCGCGCGCAGCGCGAGGGCTATGGCCGCCACCCCTACGCCGAGGGCCTTCTCGTCGAGGACGAGCGCGCCGTCGTCGCCGAAGGTCTCGGTGACGACGAGGGCCGCGAGAAGGGCTGGGGCGAGGAGCGGGATCACGGCGTTCGCCCACGCCGGGAGCTCCTTCCCCCCGGCGAGCACCGGCCCCGAGGCCTTGATCGCGGCGTTGGCGAGGGCGACGGCGAGCAGCGTGAACCAGAGCGTCATCAAAACGTCCTCCTCAGACCGAGGAGCGCGGCCACGCAGGCGGCGATCACGGGCACGCCGGGGGGTGCCACGGGGACGAGCAAGAGGGCCAGGACCGCGGCGAGAACCGCCACGACGAGCGCCGACCCTCCGTTGCGGATCTCTCCGACGAGGAGAACCAGAAAGAAGGCCGGAAAGATGGCGTCGAGGCCAAGCCTCTCGGGGTCTCCGACGAGGTCCCCGCCGAGGACCCCGACGGCCGTGCCCCCGACCCAGGCGACTATCTGCGGGACGCTGGCCCCGATCATGAACTCGCGGTCGAACCGTCCCCCGCCCCGGCTGGCCAGGGCCCAGGAGGTGTCGATCACGGTCTGTCCTTCGAGCGCGCGCCGCAACCGCCCGCCCTTGAGGTAGGGCCCGACGGCCAACCCCATCGGCCCGAAACGGGCGTTCAGGAGCACGGCGGCGGCGATTGCCGCGACCGGCCCCCCGCCCGAACCCAGAACCGCGGCCACCGCGAACTGGGCGGATGCGGAGCAGATAAAGACGGAGGAGGCGATGGCCGCCAGCGCCCCCAGCCCAAAGAGCCGGCGAGGACCCCGAAGGAGACGCCCACCACGCCCGTCACGAGGGCGAACGGAAGGGCGACCCTGGCCCCGGCGTAGTACCGTTCCCGAGGGTTTGCCGCTTCCCCGCCTTGCTTCACCCCAGATGTTCGACCCAAGAGACCATCCCCCATCGCGTTGTGCAGATTGACCGCCCTACGGTTCGGCGACGACCTCATAGTGCTCCACCCCCGCCTCGAAGTCGAGGAGGAACTTTTCGTCCCCGGGGCAGTATCTCGCCTTCTCCGGGTCGGGGCCGGCGAGCTTCACGGTATTCGCCCCGGGTTCCCAGAACGAGACCGTCAGAGAGTGGGCCCGGTCGGCTTCGATCCTGCGCAGCACGTAGACGCCCCGGTTCCCCTCAGCGGCGCGGTAGTCGAGGTACTCGTCGGGCTTCACCGCGGCCGTCACGCCGTGCCAGATCCTCGCGATCATGCCCCCTCCAGACTTCCGCTTTGCGACGGCTGGCCGCGCTCTCCCAGTCATCGACCCCGGCGGGGGATCCTGTAGAACGGCAACGCCGCCTTCGTGCCCAACAGGTGCACCAGCGCGCGCCAGAAGCCCACGCGTCCTCCACCGCCTTCCGAAGACACGGGTATCCTCCACCCGCGTCCGGCCCGCCAGTACCCGGCCTCTCCCGGGTAATCCGCGCCCGTCACCGACTCCGCGAGAACTTCGGACGCCCCGAGATCCCGCGCCAACCCGACCGCCCCGGAATAGAGCGCCCGCGCCGTCCGACGCTCACCTTCCCAGGGATCTACCACCAGCAGCCCCAGAAGTAGCCGCTTCGACTCGGTCCTGTAGCGCACCGCGCCGAGTAGTCTCTCGTCTTTCTCGGCAACGATGAACCGCTCCTCGAAAGCGACCCACCGCGGCATACCGTTTAGCTGCAAGAGGTCGGCGACCGCCTCCTCGTCCGCGGCCATCCCCCAGCGAACCCCGATGCCTGTCCCAACCCTCTTCTCAGCCCCGGCCGCCCCCGCTATCCGGGCGAGCCGCATACCCTCAGCCTCCTCGATTAGCTCCCTACGCCGCTCCTTCGCCAACTCGATGTCCATCATCCCGTACACCGCTCACCTCCGGGCAATGCGCCTGCTGTATAATTGCCCTATTCGACTAGGACAATTGTAATTGACATAGCGACATAGGACAATAGGATAATTCATGGATTTGCGGATAAATTTGAAGAGTCGGGTACCGGTGCATTTGCAGCTGGAGCAGCAGATAAAGCACCTCATCATGACGGGCGGTTTCGAGGTCGGGGGCCGGCTGCCGAGCATCAGGGCGATGGCGGGTTACCTGCGCATCAACCGCAACACGGTGGCGCGGGTATTTTCAGACCTCGAACGCGAGGGGTTCGTGGAGAGCCGCCGCGGCAGCGGGATGTACGTGCTGGAGCCGCCGGTGGACGCGATCGAGATGAAGGACGACGTTCTCGACCGGGTGATGGACCTCGCGGCGGCGCAGGGGTTGCCCGTGGAGGATTTGGCCTACGCGCTCCTGGCCCGGTCCGGCGCCGAGCCGCGGGAGAAGGCGAAGATCCTCTTCGTCGAGTGCACGCGGGAGGCGCTCGACCAGTTCTCGGACGAGCTCGAGGCGCAGTTGCCGGTGGACGTGGAGAGGGTGCTCCTGGAGGACCTGCCAGGGCGGCTCTCGGAAGACGGGGAGACGCCCTGGGCGATGGCAGTCACGACCTTCTTCCACGTCCACGAGGTGCAGGACCTCGTGGAGCCCCTGGGGGTGGAGACCGTGGCGCTCCTGGCTGAGGCAAACCTCGAGAGCCTGCGCCGCCTGACCGACCTGCCCGCCGGGACCACCGTGGGCGTCGTGGGATGGGGTCGGACGTGCATGGAGAACCTCTCCCGCTCGCTCGAAGGCGCCGGCCTCGACCACCTCGAGTTCGTGCAGTCCTACGTGGACCGGGACGCAAAAGAGGCCATCCCGGACCTGCACGGGTGCCGGGCGGTCGTGTGCGCCAGCATAACGGCCCGCAGGCTGCGGGAGCTCGGCGTGCCGGAAGACCTCGAGATCATCGAAGAAGACCAGACCCTCGACAAGGGCGGCGTCGAGATGCTGGGCCGCATGCTCCGCCGGGCCCAACCACCCACCCCTTGAAGCGGATCGCCCCTACGCCGACCGCACGTTGAAGCGGTTCATGGCCGCTTCGGCGCCCTCCTCCAGCACGGCCTCGACCGCGTCGGCGGCCAGGGGAAGGGCATCCTTTACCGCCGAGTCCATCCGGCCCAGGACGAAGTCCGTTACCGTGATACGGGACCCCTCGGGGGGGCGGCCTATGCCGATGCGGACGCGCGTGAAGTCCGGGCCTATGTTCTGGATCGTCGAGCGGAGGCCGTTGTGGCCGCCCGCACCGCCGCCGACCTTGACCCTGACGGTGCCGGGGTCGAGGTCGAGGTCGTCGTGGACGAGGATGAGGTCGTCCGCCCGTCGGCCCGCCAGCGCCGAGCCCGAGAGGTTCATGAACGTCGTTGGTTTTAGCAGGGTGACGTTCTTCGGGCCGACGGAGACTTCGGCCGTCTCGGCCTTCTTCTTCCGGCGCCAGGAGCCGCCGTGGCGGCGGGCCAGCTCCTCGACGACGAGGTAGCCGGCGTTGTGGCGGGTGCGTTCGTAGGAGCGGCCGGGGTTTCCGAGGCCAACGACTACGGGGGACCCGGAAGGCCCCCCGCCGTCATTTCGCCCGAAAAAGGAGCGCGCGAGCCGCAGGTTACCCGTTCTCCCGCTCTTCGCCTTCCTCGGCGGAACCCTCGTCGCCCTCTTCGGCCTCCTCACCTTCGGCCTCTTCGCCCTCGGCAAGCTCCTCGTCGGACTCTTCCTCGACGATGCCGGCGGCCTCCATCTCCTCGTCCGTGATCTCCGTCGGCTGGGTCACCGTGGCGGCCACTTCCTCCGGGTCGGAGAGAAGCTCGACCCCCTCCGGCAGGGACAGGTCCCCCAGCGTGAGGTTCTCGTTCATGCCGAGGGGCGTGACGTCCAGCGTGATCTCCTGCGGGATGTCCCCCGGCAGGGTCTCGACCTGGATCTCGTACGCCACCTGCTGCAGCACGCCGCCCTCCTCGGAGCCGGCGGCCTCTCCGACGACCGTGAGCGGGACGGTTACCTCGATCTTCTCGCGCATGTTCACCGGCGCGAAGTCGACGTGGACCAGCAGGCCGGTGACGGGGTCCCGGTGGGCGTCGACGACGCGGGCCGTCGCGTTCCCGGAGCCGAGATCTATGTCGTAGAGGGCGTTGTCCCCGAAATGGGTGAGGGTGTAGTCCAGCGTCCTCGTCTCGACCGCGAGAGACGTGCTCTCCCCGTCGCCGTAGAGGATCGCCGGGAGCATCCCGGAGGCCCGGAGGCGCCGGGCGGCGTTCTTGCCCCGCTCGTCGCGCTCCCTCGCCTGCAAAGTTACGTTGTCCGCCATCTCTTTCTCCTGACCTCTCTCAGAAAAGTTGGTTCTCGCCCATAAAGACCTCGCTCACCGACTCGTCCGTAAAGACGTTCTTTATGGTGCTCGCGAGGATGGGGGCGATAGTAAGCGTCTTGATCTTAGACCGCGGCTGGTCGCTCTTCAAGGGAAGCGTGTCCGTCACGACCACCTCTTTTATGCGAGACTCCTCGATCTTGCGGTACGCCTCCCCGAGAACTCCCGTGCGTGGCCGCCGCCCAGACCTCGGTGGCCCCCTCCTTCTCCAGGCGCTCGGCCGCGTTCACGAGCGTCCCGCCGGTGGCGATGATGTCGTCGATCATGACTACCCTCTTGCCGGCCACGTCGCCTATGACGTGCGTAACCTCCGAACGCTCGGGACCCTCGCGCATCTTGTTCACGATGGCCCACGGCAGCCTGAGGTGCCCCGCGAGCTGCTTGGCGACCTTGACCTCGCCCGTGTCGGGGGCCACCACGACCGCGTCGTCCGCGTCCTTGAAGCCCTGCTCCACGAAGTAGTCGACGAAGGTGTGCATCGCCGTCAGGTGGTCGACCGGGAAGGTGAAGTAGCCCTCGATCTGGCCCGTGTGCAGGTCCATCGTCATCACGCGTTCGGCTCCGGCGGCCTGGATCATGTTGGCGACGAGCCTCGCTGTTATGGGCTCGCGCGGCTTGGTCTTGCGGTCCTGGCGAGAGTAGGCGTACCAGGGGATGACGGCGACTATGCGCTTCGCCGAAGCCCTCTTGGCGGCGTCTATCATGATGAGGAGCTGCATCAGGTTCTCGTTGACGGGCTCGCACAAGGACTGGACGATGAACATGTCAGCCCCGCGCACGCTCTCCAGGTAACGGGCGTAGAGCTCCCCGCCGGGGAACTTGACGAGCTCGACCCCGCTCAGGTCCATGTCCAGCCGGTCGGTTATCTTCTCGGCAAGCTCGGGGTAGCCCTGGCCGCTGACGATCATCAGCCGCTTCTCCGTGGTCTGCGTCAGGTGGCCGTTGTGCATCACCGCGTTAGTCCCCCTTCTCCATCGTTCATCTCTCGCTTCCTCCGGCTCTGCGGTGATTCCTTGATGGCGCGCGCCGGCGCCCCGACGGCGAGCCTCCCCGGCGGGACGTCCTTGCTGACCACGCTCCCTGCCCCTGTGTAGGAGTCCGCCCCAATTGTAACCGGCGCTATAAGGTTCGTGTTGACGCCCGTGAACGCCCCGTCCCCGATGCTCGTCCTGCTCTTGTTCTGCCCGTCGTAGTTGGCGGTTATCGTGCCGGCCCCGAGGTTCGCCCCCTCCCCTATCTCCGTGTCCCCGATGTAGGAGAGGTGCGGGACCTTGCTCCCCTTGCCGACCCGCGTGTTCTTTACCTCGCAATAAGCGCCGACCTTCGAGCCGGCCTCGAGCACCGTCCCCGGCCGCAAGAACGAGTAGGGGCCGACGGTGACGTTCTCCCCGACCACGGCGCCCCGTCCGACCGAGTGCTCGACCTGGGCGCCGTCGCCGACCTTCGTGTCTAGCAGGTCGGCAGAGGGCCCGATCACGCAGTCGGAGCCGATCTCCGTGTCGCCGCGCAGGAAGCTGCCGGGCAGGATCACCGTGTCCCGGCCGATCTCGACCGACGCCTCTATGTGCGTGCTGGCCGGGTCCCTGACCGTCACCCCATCCCTCATGTGCGCGTCCAGGATCCTGCGGCGCAGGATCTCCTCGGCCCTCGCGAGCTGCGCCCGGTCGTTGACGAGGTTCGCCTCCTCCGGGTTCTTGAGCTTGTACGTGACCGCCCGGCTCCTCCGCCCGATGGTCTCGAGCACGTCCGTCAGGTACAGCTCGCCCTGGTCGTTTCCGGATTCGAGGCCCGCTATGGCGTCCCGGATCTCCGCCAGCTCGAACGCGTAGAGCCCCAGGTTGACGAGCCGGTTCTTCCGCTCGGCCTCGCTGGCGTCCCGCTCCTCGACGATCCTGACGACCCCGGCCTCCTCGACGACCCGCCCGAGCCCGCTCGGGTCTTCGAGCTTCGCCACCAGCACCGTCGCCCCGACCCCCGCGGAACGGTGCCGCTCCAGAAGCTCCCCGAGCGTCCTGTCGGAGACGAGCGGCCCGTCGCCGTTGACGACCAGCAACACGCCATCCTCCTGCCCTTCCAGGGACTCCAGCGCCACCCGCACCGCGTCCCCCGTGCCCCGCTGTTCTTTTTGAAGGACGGGCGTGGCGTCGGGGGGAAGTACCGCCTCCACCAGGTCGGCCTGGTGTCCCACGACGACGAAGAGCCCCTCGGGGAGGAGGGGCCTGGTCGCCTCTATAACGTAGTTGACCATCGGGACGCCGCAGAGGGTGTGAAGCACCTTCGCCCGGTTGGACTTCATCCGGGTCCCCCTGCCGGCCGCCAGGACGACGGCGAAGATCGGCGAGCTCTCGGGCATCGGTCTGCGCTACTCCTGTTCGTTAGCCTCTCGTCGCGCCCCGGGGCTGGGGCGGCAGGATTCGAACCTGCGATCCCGGGACCAAAACCCGGTGCCTTGCCTCTTGGCCACGCCCCAAAACCGCAACGCTCCGCGACGCCGCAAGTATACCGAAGCCCCCCTGGCCCGTCAGACCCCGGAAGACCCAGAAACCGCCGGATGCCCGGCTCACGTCCGTATAATCCTTGCATACCCCTCAGGCAGGACGATATCGTCCAACTCGTCAAGACCGAAGAACCCCACCTCCGAATGCTCCGCGCTACACGCCATCTCACCACCCCCCCAACAAAGCACCCGTAAGCCAAGATCAGCACGCGCGATTCGGGCAATACCTCGAAGACCCACGCGTCGAGCAGCGGCCCCACCCCGGCTTCGAGGTTCAACTCCTCCAGGATCTCCCTGGCCACGCATTCTTGTGGGGTCTCGCCGTCTTCCAGCCTGCCGCCCGGTAGCTCCCATTCCCCGCGTTCGTTCCGAAGCAGGACGACCATCCCCCGCTCCAGGAGCACCCCTTTGACCGAGACCGGGAACGCCTTCTCCAGGCTAGATCTCCTCGACCCCACGGGAGACAGGCGCGCAAACGCCCGTGAACGAGGCTTCGATCTTTCCTCTCGCCCGCTCGGCGGCCTCCTCGTCGCGGAACAGCCCGTAAACGGCGCTCCCGCTGCCGGTCATGGAGGCCCCGAGTGCGCCCGCTTGCAGGAGTTTTTCCTCAAGCTCCGCGACCTCAGGCAGCTCTTCCTTGGTGAAATAGGCGAGGTCGTTGCCGAGCGCCCCGGCGAGCGCGGCCAGGTCGCCCGAGCGTAGGGCGGCAAGGACGCGGTCCGCGGAGTCCACGCTCGGAACGGGAGCCGCGTCGTAAGCCCGGTAGACCTTCCCGGTGTCGGCCCCGCGGGACGGTTTGGCGATTAGGAGCCGGTGATCCGGCGGCGCGGGAACGTTGGTCAGAGCCTCTCCGACTCCCTCCGCGAGCGCGGTCCCGCCGGCGAGGCAGAACGGCACGTCTGCCCCGATCTTCGCACCGACGATCCCGAGCTCTTCGGCCGACAGGCCGAGGCCGAAGAGCTCGTCCAGGCCGAGCAGGACCGCGGCCGCGTCAGAAGACCCCCCGCCGAGGCCGGCGCCTGCCGGGACGTTTTTTGTGAGCGTCACCCTGGCCGGAAGCTCCGTGTCACAGAGCTCGCCGAGCAGGCTCCGCGCCCGGTACGCCGTGTTCTGCTCCAACGTCCCTATCCCGAGGTTCTCCGGCTCGACCAGCAACTCGAACCCGCTCCCGATGCGCTCCACCGTCACCCCGTCGGCGAGCGAGACGCTCTGCAACACCGTCCTCAGCTCGTGGTACCCGTCAGGTCGCACCCCGACCACGTCCAGGGCGTAGTTCACTTTCGCAAAAGCCTTTAGCCTGATCTTCCGCCTCACAGCGCCCACGAGAGCGCGCGGTAGAGCCCGACGAAGTCCTCGGACGACAGCTCCTCGGCCCTGGCGTCCGGCCCGTGACCGAGTGAGACGAGGGCCCGCGGGGCCCCCGCCCGAGCCGGTTCCGGCAGGTTGTTGACGAGCCGCTTGCGGCGGCTCTTGAAAGCGCCGAGCACGAGGCCCTTCACCCGGTCGTAGTCCTTCGGCGGCTCCCTGCGCTCCATCTCCACGACCGCCGAGTGTACGCGGGGAGGCGGGTCGAAGACCGTGGGCGGGACTTTGTGCAGGATCTTGACCCCGGCCAAAAGCCCAACCAGGACCGCGTAAGAGCCGTAATCCTTGGTCCCCCGCGTCGCGGCCATCCTGCGGGCCACCTCCAACTGCACCATGAACCGCAAGGTCCGAAGGTTCGTTACCCGTTCTAACAACATCAGCACGAGCGGCGAGGCGACGTTGTAGGGGAGGTTGGCGACCATCCTGTTCGGCGCGGGGTCGAGACTCGAATAGTCGAAGCGCAGGGCGTCGCCCTCGTGAATTCGGACGTTGCCAGCCGCGCCCACGGCCCTGCGCAGGGCGGGCAGCACGTCGGGGTCCAGCTCGACGGCGTGGACAAGCTTCGCCCTCTCGGCCAGAAAGCCCGTCAAAAAGCCGCGGCCCGGCCCGATCTCCAGCACAACGTCCTCGGCCCCGACGCCGGAGGCGACTATCCTGGCCGTGTTGGGGTCCTTCAGGAAGTGCTGGCCGAGCTTCTTCTTCGGCCTGCCGGAATCAGGCACCCCCGCTCACACCTCTTCCAGCGCCGCCCGCAAACCGGCGACGAACACCTCGAACTCGTCGGGACGGAGCCGGATCGGCTCCGTCCCTTGCGGATCTATCGGCCCGCCTTCGAAGCGGTCTCCAGCGTAACGGGGAAAGAAGTGCGCGTGCAAGTGGGGAATGGTGTTGCCGTGGATCTCCACGTTCATCTTGACGGCCCCGGTGACGCCCTGGAGAGCGCCGGACACGGCGCGCATGTCCCTCATAAACCCCTCGGCCTCGGCGATTTCGAGATCTTGTAGCTCGACGGCGTGCCGCCTGAGGACCAGGCAGCAGTAACCGTGGAGCGGCTGCTCCGGCTGGGTGGTGAGGTAGCCGGTCTCCAGCTCCGCGATAGCGCCCGGCGGTTTGCCCTCCAGGCAGATCGGGCATCCATCGCCGCTGAGAAGTTTCCCCCACTCTTCGGAATCCGTCCACTTGCCCACGCGGCGCTCCGCTCACACTTCGGGCGGCAGGCCGTAGAAGTTACGGGCGTTGCGGGTGGTGAGGGCGGCGAACTCCTCGTCTTCGTACCCGAGCCGCTCCGCCACGAAGGCGGCCGTGTGGACCACGTTCTTCGGCGCGTTCTTAGTGCCGCGCAGGGGTTGGGGGCTCAGGTAGGGGGCGTCCGTCTCGACGAGTAGGCGGTCCGGGTTTATGAGACGCAGCACTCTGGCCGTCTCGTTGTTCTTGTAGGTGATGTTTCCGGCGAGGCCCACGTAGTAGTCGCGCTCGGTCGCCTCGCGGACCTCGCGGTCGCCGCCCTCGAAGCAGTGGAGGACGACGGGCACGCGGGCGCTCCCGAGGCAGGCCATCGTGTCGGCGAAGGCCTGCCTGGAGTGGACGACGAGCGGCAGCCGCGCGTCGTTGGCGAGCGAGATCGCCTCCTCGAACAAGGCCCGCTGCACCTCCTTCGACCACTCCGATCGATAGTAGTCCAACCCGACCTCGCCGAGCGACACGATCCCGGGCGACTCCGCGAGTTCCGCCAGCGCCTCCAGATCGGCGGACGTGTGGGTCCCCGCGTTGTGCGGGTGTATCCCGGCCGCCGAGTACACGTTGGGCAACCGGACCGCGAGCTCCGCCCCGCGCCGCGAGTCCTCGATCTGGGTCCCGATGTTCACCACGATCCCGACCCCGGCCTCCGCCGCCTCCCCGACCGCGTCCTCGGGCGAAATTTCGAGCCGCAGAAGGTGCGTGTGCGAGTCCACCAGCATTTAGCCCATCCCCTCTCCCCCGCCAGACGTCAGCGGGCCGCATTATACAGAGCACCGCCGACCGGCGATGCTACAGAGGTCCGACCGAAAGCCCCACCAGCTTCTCCCCATCGTACTCGCAGCGGTACTCCATCGGCCTGTCGCTTTGGATGAGATCCGGTAGAAAACGCGGTATGTTGCTGACGACGGCCCCGTTCTCGGGGTCGCACACCCAGTCCAGGGTCTTCCAGGACAGCAGTCCCTCCGGGGTCTCCCGCGCCCCTTCCCGGGCCGATCCGGGCCGCAGGTCCGCGACGAACGCGTGCATCCCCGTGCTCGGACCGGTCGGGTCCACGCCGGCCGCCCACCGAACCGCGCCCCCGAAACGCACCCTTTCCGTCTCCCGGAGATCGATCCCGGCCTCCTCGAACACCTCGCGTCGTATGCTTTGCAGCGGCGTCTCGCCGGGAGAGATCTTGCCGCCGAGCCCGTTCCACAACCCCATGTTCGGCGGCCTGGTCCTGAGCAGCATGAGGACGAGGTCCCCACACCGGCAAAAGCAGATGGTGTACGGGACCTCCACCGCCGTTCCGCTAACCTTTCGCCACCCGGTCGTAGACCTCGCCCTTCTTGAACCCGGCCTCCCTTGCCGCCCGCGCCGCGGCCCTCGAAGGGCTCTCGCCTCCGGCCACGTACTCCCGCGCCCTCCCCACGGCGTCTTCCAGGCTGCCCGCGACGTTTGCCGCGCCACCCCTCACTACGAGCACGATCTCCCCCTTGACGCCCTCCTCGAAATGCTCCGCGGCCTCGACCGCCGTCCCACGATAGACCTCCTCGTGCAGCTTGGTGAGCTCCCTGCAGACGGCCACCCGGGCCCCCGGCGGAAGCTCCGCCAGCGTCTTGCCGATCCGGTGCGGGGACTCGTAGACCACGAAGGTAGACTCTTCCCCGGCGATTCGGGACAGGATCTCCGTCCTCTCCCTGCCCTTGCGCGGGAGAAAGCCGAGAAACGTGAACGCGTCCGACGGTAGTCCGGAGACGGCGAGCGCCGTGACGAGCGCGGACGGGCCGGGCAGGACTTCGACCTTTACGCCCGCCTCTATGCAGGCGGCGACGAGCCGGTAGCCGGGGTCGGAGACGAGCGGGGTCCCCGCGTCGGAGACGAGTGCCACGCGCTCGGTCTTTGCCCGTTCGGCGAGGTCCATCGCCAGGCGTTCCTCGTTGTGTTCGTGGTAGGAGACGAGGGTCTTCTTTATCTCGTAGTGGGCGAGCAGGCGCCCGGTGCGGCGGGAGTCCTCGCAGGCTACGAGGTCGGCCTCGCGCAGGTAGCGGAGGGCGCGAAGGGTGATGTCTTCGAGGTTGCCTATGGGGGTCGGGACGACGGCCAGGGGCACGGGCTAACCGCCGAGCGCGTACGCGCCGTCGGTGTTTCGGGCGAGGGCGGCGGCCCCGAGTACGCCGGATTCGGGGCCGAGGGTGGCTTCTTTGACCTCGACCAGGTCGCGGGAAGGGGGGCGGGCGCGGAGCCGGATCTCGCGCCGCGCGGAGGCCAGGATCAGGTCCCCGGCCTCCATCGCGCCGCCGCCTACCGCCACGACCTCCGGGTTGAAGACGTTGACGAAGCCCGCGAGGCCGATGCCGAGCCACCTGCCCGTCTCTTCGAGCACGGAGAGCGCCACCCCGTCCCCCTCCCGCGCGAGCTCCGTGACGTCCTCCCCGAGCAACCCCCGCCGCGCGGCCAGGCGGCCCAGGGCCGAGCCCGGGTTTTCGACGGCCGCCTCCCTGGCGCGGCGGCCTATGGCGGTGCCCGAGGCGAGGGCTTCCAGGCAACCGCGGTTGCCGCAGGCGCAGCGGGGGCCCGTGGCGTGGACGGTGACGTGGCCGAGCTCGCCGCCGGAGCCCTGGGCGCCGCGCAGGAGGGCGCGGTGCGAGATCACACCTCCCCCAATCCCGGTCCCAAGCGTCAGAAAGACGAGGTCATCGACCCCGCTCCCCGACCCGAACCGGAACTCGCCCCACGCAGCGGCGCTCGCGTCGTTCTCGATGGTGAGCGGAAACCCGACCTCGGGCCCGACCCGCTCCTTGAGCGGGATGCCCTCGATGGCGGGCAGGTTCGGGGAGAAGACGACCGTGTCTTTCTGCGCGAGAACGAAGCCCGGAACGGCGAGGCAGACCCCTGCCACGTCTTTGCCGCTCCCGACCTCGTTTATGGCCCGGACCATCGTCTCGACGAGCTTATCGGGAGAGCGCGGCGTCGGGTAGCGGACCGCCGCGAGGACCTCGCCCTCGGGGGAGACGACGCCGGCGGCGATCTTGGTCCCGCCCACGTCCACCCCGACGGCGTTCAAAGGCTACCTCACGTCCACTATCTCTAGCTCGGCCTGCCCGGAGTACCGGCTGCGGGAGACGGTGTAGGCGGCGTCGAAAAGCCCGTCCGGCAGGTCGTCGGGGTCTCCCGCCATCCTGGCCTTGACGCCTCCGGCGAGGCTCACCAGGTTCATGCCCTCCCAGAGTTGTCTTGAGCCCTCGATCCGCAAGCCCTCGCTCGCGAAGACGGGCCTGTGGTTGCCGCTCCCGAAAGGCGCGAGCTTCTCGTGCCAGTCGAGCAGGCCGTTCTGCACGCTAGCCAGTGCTATCTCCGCGTCCACCTCGAGCGCCGGGACGAAGACCTCGGGGTCCTCCGCGTGCTGCGCCCGCACCGCTTCGTTGACGCCCGCGACGAACTCGTCGAACTGCCCGGGGTTCACCGAGAGGCCCGCGGCCTTGCGGTGGCCGCCCCATTCCCCCATCAGGTGCCTGACGGAGAAGAGGGCGCCGTAGAGGTCGACGTCCGTGTCCCCGGCGCGCGCCGAACCGCCGTAGGAACCGTCGGCCCTGCGGTGCAGGATCGCCGCCGGCCGACCCGTCGCCCCCGCGACCCTTCCGGCCACCAGCCCGGCCAGCCCGCCCGTCTCGTCCGTGACGACCACCTTGAAGTCCTGGTCCGGGTCGACCTCCTCCATCGCCCGCTCGACGGCGTACCGCGTCCGGCGCTGGCGCTCGGAGTTGAGCTGGTTGAGCTCCCAGGCTATGCGGGTCGCCTCTTTGGGATCTTCGGTGAGCAGGAGGTCGAGGGCGGGGCGGGGGTTCTTGATCCTGCCGATGGAGTTGAGCCGCGGCCCGAGCTTCCACCCGAGGTCCTCCTCGTTTAGCTCCCCGCGCACCCCCGCCGCCTTGACGAGCGCCTGGATGCCGGGCCTCGCGATGCCAGCCGACAGCCCCCGGTTCATGTGCTTGAGGCCCATCGTGGCGAGCGCCCGGTTGTCCCCGACGAGCGGCGCTATGTCCACCACCGTGCCCACGGAGACGAGGTCGAGCAGGCGCCCGAGCCGTTTCTTGCCCTCCGCGTCCCCGAGCTCGCGGGCGACGGCCCAGGCGAACTTCCAGGCCACGCCGACACCGGCGAGAGGATCGTCCGGGTCCCAGAGCTTCGGGTCGAGCACGGCGACGGCCGAGTCGGGCGGGTCTTCGGGCGGGATGTGGTGGTCCGTCACGATCACCTCCATCCCGAGCTCGTTCGCGAGCGCCACCTCCCTGCGGTTCGAGATGCCGCAGTCGGCCGTGACGAGCAGGTCCACCCCCTCGGCGAAGAGGTCCCGAACGTAGGGTTCCCTCAGGCTGTATCCGGTCTGGCGGGTGGGCAGGGCGACCGTCAGGTTGTCCGTGTAGTTCGAGAGCGCCAGGTAAAGCACGGCCGCGGAGGTCAGGCCGTCGGTGTCGTAGTCGCCGAAGACCCCGATGCGCTCGCCGGCCTTTATGGCCTTGGCCACCCGCCTGGCCCCGACCCCCCACGGCTCCTCCTCGGGCATACCTATAGCCTTCAACGAAGGCGCGAGAAAGGCCGCGGCGTCCTCCGGGTTTACGTCCCGGTTCGCCAGCACGCGGGCGCAGAGCCGGTCCACCTCGGCAGCCCGCGCGAGGTCGTCGACCGCCCCACTATCCGGCTCAAGAAAACGCCAGCGCGCCAACCAGTCCTCCACAAGCTAGAAACCCGATCCCAGATCATCGTCATTATACAAAGAGGGTATTAGGCTACAGGCTTCAGGGGTGCGCGATCGGGGCTTTACACCGCCGACCACCCCTGAAGCCTGAAAGCCCGCGAAGCGGGCGACCTGTAGCCTCTAGACCAGCGGGCTCAAAGAGGCGAGGACGCGTTCGACCACCTTCGCGGGGAGGGGGCGGCGGTCCCATTCTTCGGCCGTGATCTCACGCGCGTTCGTCTTGTCGAGCTCGAACATCCTCTCCATCTGGTCGGCGAGGTCTTCGCTGTAGACCTCGAGGTTCGTCTCGTAGTTGCCGAGCAGGCTGTAGCGGTCGATGTTCGCCGTGCCGACCGTCGACCAGACACCGTCTATGGTGGCTGTCTTGGAGTGGATCATCATGTGCTTGTAGAGGTGGATCCTGACCCCCGCCTCCAGAAGCTCCCTGAAGTGGCGTCTGGCGAGCCAGTCGGCCGTTACGTGGTTGGAGTGCTCGGGCACGAGAACCTGCACGTCCACCCCCCTCTTGACCGCCTCTATGAGGCCGGCGCGCATCGCCCTGTCGGGGATGAAGTAGGCGTGGGTCAGGTAGATGTGGCTGTTGGCGCGGTCTATCGCCTCGATGTACATGGCCCGTATGGGGAACATCCTCATGAACGGGTCGTTCCTGTGGAACATGGTGTCCGAGTTCCACGCGCGCTTCCCGGCAAGCCCGAGCTCCGGAAGGCCGGCGGTACGGTGGTCGTTCCAGAAATCGACGAGGTCGTTCTCGATCTCGCGGGCGTCGGGCCCCTCGATGCGGATGTGCGTGTCGCGCCAGCTCTCCGCGTAGAGCGAGCCGATGTTGTAGCCGCCGACGAAGCCGATCTCCCCGTCCACGCTCATGATGTGCTTGTGGTACCGGAAGACGTTGCGCGGGTTGGCGAGGTTCTCGGGCCCCCAGAGCGGCCGGAAGTGGAGCGTGTTTATCTCCTTTGGGAAGTCCTTGAACTCGGGGGAGACGAAGACGTTGGCGAGGCCGTCGAAGATCACGCAGACCAGGACCCCCTCCCGCGCCTTCTCGGCCAGCGCCTCCACGAATCGCTTTCCGACCTCGTCCCCCTTCCAGATGAAGGTGCCGACGTAGATGCTCTTCTTCGCGTTTCGGATGTCCTCGAGCATCGCGTCGTAGAGCTGGACGCCGTAAGGGTAGAGCTTGAGCCTGTCCCCCCCTTTCAGCGAGACCTCCGGCTGGTCCTCCCAGGGAAAGCCCCCCTGCGGGCCCGCGCGGCGCTTGCGCAGTTGCGCCATGGCCACCAGCACGCCGACGACGGCCGCCTGCACCGCCGTCAGGGCGAGAAAGAGCCTGAAAGCCAGCCTTCGCAAGTCAGAGAACGTCCGTCCCAGGGAAAGGTTCATGGCACGGATTATAGCGGCGGGGTCCCTCTTCTCCCTACCGGCGCCTGAGCCGGGAGACGAAAGCCCTGGCCTCCTCGGCGGCGCGGTGCTGGATCTGCTCCATCTCCTCCTGCCCGACCTTCTGCCCGCCCCGCTCGAAGTACAGCATCGTGGAGCGGCCCATCGCCACCGTGCCGGCGTACCCGATTGCCGCGGCCGCGGCCCATCCCCCGACCGGCACCACCTTCACCACCTGCCGCGTCAGGGCCCGCAACCCGAACCCCGCCGCGAGCACCCCGAGAAGTTCCCGCGCCCGCTGCAGCGAGAGCTCTTCCCCGTAGGCCGCGGCCAGGTGCAAGACCATCCTCGCCTGGTTCGCCGTCATGACCGGCATGTCGGCGCCGGGGATCGGCAGGAGACCTATCACCGCGTTCTCGCGGGCGTTCTTGCGGATGATCCGCTCGCACGAGGCCCGCCTGAGGGCCGGATAAGCCTTCGCCAGCGGCACCAGGTAGTCCTCGTCCAACGCCTTCACGATGCGGGGCGCAAGCTCTTCCGTGGCCCCCGGCGGCGGCAGCGGTATCTCGCCGGGGTCCTCGGCGGCCTTGCCGGAGAGCGAGATCTCGTCTCCAGAGACGGTCAGGATCACCTCGGCCTTCCTCATGTTCCGCTGCGCCCCGAGAAGGTCGGCCAGCTCCCCCGTGCGCGGCGAGTCGCCGACCACAGCGAGCGTCGCCCGCTCCCGGCTCGCCTTGCGCGTCTCGGCAAAGACCTTGTACAGGTTCCTTAACCCCATCATAAGCGTGTCCTCCTCCGCGACCAGCGGGCGGAGCCCCTGCCGGGACCCCGAATTGATAAATGACCCTTTTAAGATATATTACGTGCAGGCTACGGAAGGGTTCCAACCTAAAATCTCCGGAGAGAGAGTTTCTTGCAGCCACAGCGCGATCTGCGGGACATAGAGGAGATACAAGGGCTATTCGAAGCCGGCCAAGAGACCGGCACCCTGGAATCGAGCGAGGTGCTCGAACTCCTCCAGGAAGTGGATCTCTCGACAGACGAGATCCAGCAAGTCTACGGCCTTCTTCGGGAACACGGCGTCGAGGTGGTGGACGCGGGTTTTCTCACAGAGACGCTGCAAGAGGACGAAGACACCCAGCTCGTCGAAGAGGTACTGGAGGCCGACCTGAAGAGCCGCTACACCGGCGACGCCGTCCAGATGTACCTCGACGAGATCGGCAAGACCCCCCTCCTCACCAAAGCGCAAGAGGTCTACCTCGCCCGGCGCATAGAGCGCGGGGACCGTCGGGCCAAAGCGCACCTGACGAAGGCAAACCTCAGGCTCGTCGTCTCCATAGCCAAGAAGTACGCAGGCCGCGGCGTCTCTCTTCTGGATCTGATCCAGGAGGGCAACATCGGCCTGATGCGCGCCGTCGAGAAGTTCAACCACCGCAAGGGCTTCAAGTTCTCGACGTACGCGACTTGGTGGATCCGCCAGGCCGTCACCCGCGCCATCGCGGACAAGGGCCGCACGATCCGGGTGCCGGTCCACATGGTCGAGAAGATCAACAAGTACTACCGCGTCCAGCGCAGCCTCGCGGCCCAACTGAACCGCGACCCCTCGGACGAAGAGGTCGGCGCCATCATGGAAGTAGACGCCGAGGAGATAGTCCGCATCCGCCGCGTCTCCCGCCGCTCCATCTCCCTCGAAACCCCCGTGGGCGAAGACCACTCCTCCGAACTCGGCGACTTCATAGCCGACGAGGACTCGGAATCCCCCCACGACCTCGCCAAGTCCTCCCTGCTAAAAGCGAGGATGCGCGAGGCCCTCAGCAGCCTCCCCGAACGCGAACGCATGGTCCTCGAATACCGCTTCGGCCTCACCGGCGGCCAACCCAAGACCCTCGAAGAGGTCGGCGAGCGCTTCGACGTAACCCGCGAGCGCATCCGCCAGATACAACTCACCGCCCTCGCCAAGATAAAGAGCAGCCCCCACGCCGCGGGGCTCAGAGACCTGCTCGATTAGCACGCCCGCTTCGCGGGCTTTCAGCACGCTCCAGCCCTCGGCTTCCGCTTTCAGCACGCTTCGGGCCTGCTCCGCAGGTCCTCGCTCTCAGCGGTCAGCTATTTACCGTCGAGGGCCCGACCGGGCCGCGAGTCGCGCGTCGGTTCAGATGTCGCGAAGCCGTAACGCGCCAAGACGATTGGCTGATAGGCTGAAAGCCCTCGGAGAGGGCGTGCTGACGAGGCGCGAAGCGCCGGGCTGACAAGCGGAGGCGTAAGCCGGAGCGTGCGCGACGACCGAAGGGAGGAGCCCGCTATTCCTCCCCGCCGGGGCCCCTGTCCCCGGGCCTGGTCTCGTCGCTGCCCGTGCCCCCGGGGCGGTTCTCGTTGCGCCCCGTGGCCCGTCCGGAGATCACGGCGAAGAGTATGATCCCGAGGATCGCCAGCGGGATCAAAAGAAGCAAGGATACGATGGCGATGCTCACTGGCCGCCCTTTCTCGAGCGTACAAAGGTCGCCGGGTCTAGCCCGACGACCCCATACTACCTTATGCGGGGTTCTACCGTTTAGCGGCTTGGCGACTGGGCCCCGGGGCCGCCGAGCTCCCCGCGCTCCACGATCTTCGCGAAGTTCTGCAGGTCCTCCTTGAGGTTCCGCTCGGGGTTCGAGAGGACGTTCGCGACGGCCTCGCCGACGGCGCCGCCGGGCGGGTCGGAGTAGTTCATGGTTACGTCGACGCGGGTGCGTCCGGGCGCGACCTCCTCGAAGCGGGCCTCGCCGCTGGTCGAGACGTCACCGTCCACCGTGTTCCAGCCGATGCCGCGGCCAGGGTCCATCTCCGTGGTCTTCGCGTCGAACTGAACGGTCTTGCCGAGCGGACCCTTCACCTTCCAGTGGCTCGTGTCCTGCCCCGTCATCCTCACCTCTTCGACGTTGGACATGAAGCTCGGGAAGTTCTCGAAGTTGGACCAGTAGGCAAAGACGTCCTGCAATGGCGCCTGGAGCTCGATGCTTTCGCGTACCTGCTGTGCCACGGTTATCCCTTCTGTAGTCAGTCGATCTCGCCCGAGAGCATCGGATACGGGCGCGTTTCTTTAAGTGAACGGGGCTACTGATCAGGCATCTGCTCGAAAGCGGCGCGTAGCTGCGCGTCCCTCTCGAAGGCCTCTTCCCTGGACAAGTTCCTCAAGTCGCTGGGCGAGACGGCCTCGTCCCCTTTCTCCGGCGGGACCGTCACGTCGGGCTCTATGCCGGTCTCCCGGATAAAGTCGCCGTCAGGCGTGAGCCACTCGGCGACGCCGAGCAGGATGGAAGAGCCGTCGTCCAGCTCGAACTCGGAGAGGACGGTCCCCGTTCCGAAGGTAGTCTGCCCGACGACGGTGGCGCGGTCGTTGTCCCGCAAAGCGCCGGCCACGATCTCGGAGCTCGAAGCCGAACCCTCGTTTACGAGCACCACCAGCGGCGCGTCGGTCAGGCCGGGCTCCCCCTCGACCTCTACCTCCTCGCGCCCGTCGGAGGCGTCCTTGCGGACGTAGGCGACGCTGCCGGGTTCGAGGAAGAAGCCGGCGACCTCGACCGCCTGGTCCAGCCTCCCTCCGGGGTTGTCCCGGAGATCCAGCACGAACCGCTCGGCGCCGGCGGCCTTCGCCTCACCGAAGGCGTCCCGCAGCTCTTCGGCGGCGTCGTTGGAGAAAGAAGAGAGGAGGACGTGGGCCACGTCCGTGCCCTGAATGCGCGCCCAGGAGACCACGGGCGAGTCTATCTCCTCGCGCCGCAGGTCGAAGACCCGCTCTTCGCCGTCCCGCGAGACCGTCAGCTCGACCCTCGTTCCTTCGGGCCCCTTGACCTTCGAGACGATCCCGGAGATCTCCTCACCCCGCACGCCCTCGCCGTCCACGCCGACCACCACGTCCCCCGACTCGACCCCGGCCTCCTCCGCGGGAGACCCTTCTATCGGCGCCGAGATGACGACGTCGTCCCCGCGCATCTCCAGCTGCACCCCGATGCCGACGTAGGTCCCGGAGAGCCCGGCCTGGTTCTGTTTGCGCTCCTCCGGGGTCAGAAAGCGCGTGTGCCCCTTGTCGCCCAAAGTGTCGAGCATCCCCTCTATGGCCCCGCGCGTCTGCTTCTCTGGGTCAAGGGCCCCCTGGTCCACGTAATCGTCCCTGACGACGTCCAGCGCCTCGGCGTACAACTCGAGGCTCTCCCGGTCCCGCTCCTGCAGAGAAGCCGGGCTCTGGGACCGCCCCACGTAAAACGCCCCCGCCGCCGTGGCGACCAGAACCACGGCGAACGCAAGCAGGCGCCACGCCCCGCCGCCACGCCTGCCAGCCTTATCAAAGCTCCCGAACACGCAAAGATTGTACTAGCAAGCCGTCAGCAATCAGCCCTCAGCCCTCAGCCACGCCGCGCAAAGCGCGACCGCTACGGGAACAAGATCCGAAGTACCTCCGGCAAGAAGCTTTTCTCCGGACGACAGAATCTTTCGCCGTCCTCCGAGAAGCTGACGGCTGATTGCTAAAAGCTGACAGCTATTCGACGCGGTATGGCGTGCTCGTGGCTGCATCGTCTATCCTCTGCCCCTCTTTTACGGGGAAGAAGCAGGCGGCGCGGTGGTCTTCGCTCTCCTGGGGCTCCAGGGGCGGCTCGTTCTGTTTGCAGTAGTCCTGGGCGCGGGGGCAGCGGGTGTGGAAGTGGCAGCCCGAAGGCGGGTTGGCGGGACTCGGCACGTCGCCGGTCAGGACCACGCGCCTGCGCTCGCGCTCCTTGCGGGGGTCCGGGACCGGGATCGCCGAGAGGAGCGAGGCGGTGTAGGGGTGGCGGGGGTGGTCGTAGAGGTCCTTGCGGTCGGCGACCTCCACGATCTTGCCGAGGTACATGACCGCGACCCGATCCGAGATGTGCTTCACGACGGAGAGGTCGTGGGCTATGAAGACGTAGGTGAGGTCGAACTCTTTCTGGAGGTCCTGGAGCAGGTTCACGACCTGGGCCTGGATCGAGACGTCAAGCGCGCTCACCGGCTCGTCGCAGATTATGAGGCGCGGGTTCAGCGCTATGGCCCTGGCGACCCCGATCCTCTGGCGCTGGCCGCCCGAGAACTCGTGCGGGTAGCGGTTGTAGTGCTCGGGGCTGAGGCCGACGACCTCGAGGAGTTCCTGCACCCGTTTCTTGCGCCCGGGGCCATCGCCGACGTCGTGCGTTTTCAGGGGCTCGGCGATGATGTTGCCCACGGACATGCGGGGGTTCAGGGAGGCGTAGGGGTCCTGGAAGATGATCTGCATGTTGCGCCTGACGCCGAGCATCCGCTTGCGGTCGAAGCCGAGGATGTTCTCGCCGTCGAACAGGACCTCGCCCTCAGTCGGTTCGAGCAGGCGCAGGACGAGGCGGGCGAGCGTGCTCTTGCCGCAGCCGGACTCGCCGACGAGGCCCAAAGTCTCGCCCTTGCGGATGGCGAGGTCGACCCCGTCGACCGCCTTGACGTGGCCCACCGTCCGCCTCAAGACGCCCGCCTTGATCGGGAAGTGCATCTTCAGGTTCCGCATCTCCAGCAGGTTCTCGGCGGGACGACCGTTCGGGCTCCCGTTCGTGGCCACGGCCTCGGTCATCCCCCGACCCCCAGCTCCTGGTCCACGCGGCTCTTGCTCGCTTCTATCTCCTCCACAGAGAGGATGCACGCCGCCTCGTGGCCCGGCTTCTTCTCTTCTAGCGCGGGGTCCACCGTGCGGCACTCGTCCTTGGCGAACGGGCAGCGGGGGTGGAAGTTGCAGCCGTCGGGGAGGAAGATCAGGGACGGCGGCGTACCCTCTATCGGGAGCAGCCTCACCTCGCCAGCGGTGTCGAGGCGCGGCAGGCTCCGAAGCAGGCTCCACGAGTACGGCATCAGCGGGTCGTAGAAGACGTCGTCGGTGGTCGCCTGCTCGACGGCGCGGCCCGCGTACATGACCATCACCTTGTCGGCTATCTGGGAGACGACTCCGAGGTCGTGCGTGATCATGACGATCGCGGTGCCGTACTTCTCCTGCAAGTCCACCATCAGCTCCAGGATCTGGGCCTGGATCGTCACGTCGAGCGCCGTCGTAGGCTCGTCGGCTATGAGGACCTTCGGGTTGCACGAGAGCGCCATCGCGATCATGGCCCGCTGGCGCATCCCGCCGGAGAACTGGTGCGGGTACTCTTTCGCCCTGCGCTCGGGGTTGGCTATCCCTACGTCTTTCAGAACCTGGACGGTCTTCTCGGACGCCTCGGACTTCGAGACGTCCTGGTGGATGCGGATGGCCTCCCGGATCTGGTTTCCGACGGTAAAGACCGGGTTGAGGCTCGTCATGGGGTCCTGGAAGATCATGGCTATGTCGTTGCCCCGGATCTCTTGCATCCTCTTCTCGGGCACCTTGAGGAGGTCCTGGCCCTCGAAGAGGATCTCACCCTCCGGGTACGAGGCGGGCGGCTTGGGGTTTAGCTGCATGACCGAGAGCGCCGTCACGCTCTTGCCGCTCCCGGACTCCCCCACTATCCCCAGGGTCTCTCCGGGCTCCAGCGAGTACGAGACCCCGTCCACGGCCTTGACGACCCCGTCCTGGGTCGAAAAGTGCGTCTTGAGGTTGTTCACCTCCAGCATCGCCACCGGACTACGCCTCCTCTCCCGGACGAACCCCACGACTCCCGCGAAGACTACAGCAGCGGCGGCGTCCCGGCCAGCGCATCCAGCTCACCCCTTCCCCCTCATAAACTCCAGCACGGCCCGGTCCACGTACCCCCGCGCCTGCTCCCGCTCCTCGAAGTTCTCCGTACCGATAAAGGCCGCAAGGGCCCTGAAAAGATCCTCATCGTCCGGGTCCTCTTCCCGCAGGTACCCCAGGCTCCGCAGCGAGGCGACGACCTGCCCGCGCACGCTCCCGTCTATCGCGACTACGTCCCCTGGCCCCGTCTCCCCGAAGTACAGGGTGTGGAGGTCCCGGATGCGCGCCAGCTCCGCAACCGGCTCGGGGTGGTCGTCCACCCGCAGGTCTATCGCCCTGTCGTTATCCCCGCCGTACCCGCCGCCCTCGCGCACGACCAGCAACGCCGCGGACTGCTTCCCCGCGAATCGCCCCCCGCCTCCTGCCCCGCCGCGAGCGCGGCCAGCAGCCGCGAGGCGAGGTCCCCCCGGTCCCCTCGTAGGCCCGCGCCATCGCCTCGACCGTCTCCCGCCCGACGAGGATGTTCCCCTGCGCGGCGTAATGCTCCCCCGTAACGCCCCCCGCCCAGTCGAAGCACTCGGAGCCCGTGTACGTGGCGCTCCGACCTCTCGCATCGACGACGCCCACTTGCCGGTGCCCGCGGTCCTCGTCCGCCGAGGTCAGGGCCTCGACGGTCTCTTCGGCGGTCTTTCCTTCGGCCATGAGGTCCAGGCCCCGTGGGCCGTAGTTGAAGTTGGCCATCGCCTGGGTCGCGACGGCGCCCACGCCCGCCCGCGCCCACGGCACGACCGAGCCGACGGCGAGGAACTTGGACTGGACGGCCACGCCTAAAGAGTCGGTCTCGGGGTCGAAGGCGGCGATGGAGAAGGTGGCGACTATCTCTCTCAAAGACGGGCTCGCTCTCTAGTCGTAGGTTCTGGGATCGAGGGCCTCGCGGACGCCGTCGCCGAGAAGGTTGAAGCCGAGAACGGCGAAGAAGATCGCCATGCCAGGGAAGAACGCCATCCACCAGGCGGTCGTCAGGTAGGACTGGGCCTGGAAGAGCATCGAGCCCCAGCTCGGCTGGCCCGGCTCCGCCCCGAGCCCCAGAAAAGAAAGGGTGGCCTCGGCGATGATGGCGTAACCGACGGCCAGGGTAGTCTGGACCAGCAAGGGGGGCAGGGAGTTCGGGAGGACGTGGCGGAGCATGATGCCCAAGTGGCCGGTGCCTATGGCGCGGGCGGCGTCCACGTAGTCCAGGGAGCGGACCGTGAGGACCTGGGCGCGCGTGATCCTTACGAACGCGGGGACGAAGCCTATGCCGATGGCGATCATCGCGTAGCCGAGGCCGCCGCCCAGGATCGCGGCTATTACGAGCGCCAGGATCAGAAACGGGAATGCCTGGAGGCTGTCGACGACGCGCATCACTATCCACTCGTCCCAGATCCCGCGAAAGTACCCGCTCGTAAGACCCACCGGGACGCCGATCAGAAGGGCTATGCCGACGGAGATCAGGGACGAGTAAAGCGAGATCCTGGCCCCGAAAACCACCCTGGAGAACACGTCGCCCCCCAGAGAATCCGTCCCCATCAGCCCGCCCACCCCCGGCGGCTGCAGCGTGAGCCCGTAGTCCTGGGCCTGCGGGTCGGACGGCGCTATGACGGGTGCCAGGAGGGCCGTGAGCAGCATGATCGCGACGATGACGAGACCTACGACGGCCAGCTTGTTGCGCTTGAACCGCCGCCAGAAACCCGCCAGCCGCCTCTCGCGCGGCTGGATGGCCTGCGTCTGGGAACCCTCTGCGGTGACGGCTTCGCTCATCCTCTAGCCCCTGCTGCCCGCGGAGATGCGCGGGTCTATGAACGCGTAGAGCGTGTCGACCAGCACGTTTACGAGGACCACTATCAGGGTGATGGTCAGCACGGCCCCTTGCACGGTAGTGAAGTCCCGCTGCTCTATCGAGTCCACGACCAGCCGCCCGAGACCGGGGAGTTGGAAGACCGTCTCGGTAACCACCAACCCTCCCAGGAGGCCCGCGATCTGGAGCCCGCTCGCCGTCACGAACGGCACCAGGGCGTTCCTGACGGCGTGCCGCATCACAACGACCCGCCTGCTGAGTCCCTTGGAGAATGCCGTCCTGACGTAGTCGGAGCCGAGCTCCTCCAGCAAACTGCTCCTGAGCATTCGGGTAAGCTCCGCCGACTCGCGCAGGCCGGTGGCGAAGACGGGCAGGATCATGGCCGTTATGTTGGCGACGGGGTCCTCGAAGAACGGCTCGTAGCCCGAGGCCGGCAGCCACCCGAGGCTCACCGCGAAGATTATTATGAACATCATCCCGAGCCAGAAGTGAGGGATGGAAATCCCGCCGAGGGCGACACCCGTGCTCACGTAATCCACCCACGTCCCCCGCCGGCTCGCGGAGAGGATGCCGGCGACCACGGCTATCGTCAGGCTGACCAGGAAGGTGCCCAGGGCAAGCTCTATCGTCACGGGCAACCGCTGGAGGATGATGCCCGAGACCGGCTCATCGTCTATAAGGGACTCGCCGAGGTCACCGCGGAGGACGCCGCCGAGCCAGTCGAGGTACTGGGACGCTATGGGGTCGTTCAAGTTCAGGCGGTTGCGCATCTGCTCCTTGGCCTGCTCCGTGGCCTCGGGGCCCAAGATCACCGTCGCCGGGTCGCCCGGTATGAGGTTGATCATGGAAAAGCAGATGACGCTGACGATGAACAGGATCGGCAACGTCAACAGCAACCGCCTGACCAGGAACGCCACGCCCCTCCTCCCCTACTGCTGCTTGCTCACGTTCGCGAGCCGCAAGATCCCGTCGGGGTAGGCCGTGAAGCCCTTGACGTTCGACTGCATGGCGAAGTCCGTCGTCGTGTTGGAGTGGTAGAGGTAGACGTACGGGACGTCCTCGTGCAGGATCTCCATGGTCTGTGTGTACAGCTCCTTGCGCCTGGCCTCGTCGCTCGTCGTGCGCGCCTCGTTGAGCAGATCGTCCACCTCCGGGTTGCTGTAGCCGGAGTCGTTGAAGTCGCCGTCGGTCGTCATGAAGTCGTAGATGTTGAGGTCGGGGTCGATCCTGCCGCTCCAGCCGAGGTGCAGCGCCTCGAAGTCACCGCTGGTGGAGTCTTCCAGCAGCGTCCCGAACTCGAGCTGCTCCAGCTTGACGTCTATGCCCGCGGGCTTGAGGTTGTTCTGGATGACCTGCCCCATCTGCTGGCTTACGGGCGAGGGGTCGGTCTTGTAGGTGAACGAGAACCCGCCCGGCTCCCCGCCCTCTTCGAGGAGCCTCTTGGCCTCCGCGACGTCCCGCTCGGGGTAGGAGTCGCTCTCCTCGCTGTAGGCGAAGGAGGCTTTGGAGAACGGCGAGTTCGCCGGCGTGCCGCCGACGTTACGCAAGACCGCCTTCACTATGGCGTCGCGGTCCACGAGATGATAGACAGCCTGCCTGAGCGCCTTGTTGTCGAAGGGGGGCTGGCGGGTGTTGAGGAAGAAGCCCTGGTAGCCGAGGCCCGGGATGGAGGAGACCTTGTAGTCGCCGCCCTCCTGGAGGCTCTTGAAGTTCACGAACGGGATGGAGTCGATCATGTCGAGCTCGCCGCTCTGCAGGTTCTGGTACTGGACGTTCTCGTCGTCTATGCCGTTGTAGACGATCTCGTCGAGCTTGGGCTGGCCGTCCTTCCAGTAGTCGGGGTTCTTCTTGACGGTGATGTGATCCCCGCGCACCCGCTCCACGAACTCGAATGGCCCCGTCCCGACCGGCTTCTTGGAGACGCGTCCCCCGCCCTCTTCGATAGCCTTCGGCGAGACCATGATCCCGGCACGGTCCGTAAGCACGGCCAGGAACGGGGCGAAGGGCCTCTCGAGCGTGACCCGCACCGTGGATTCGTCAACGGCCTCGACCGACCGTACGGGCTCTATTTCCGTGCTCCTTACGGAGTCGTCTTTCTGGTAGCGCTCCAGGTTGAACTTGACGGCCTCGGCGTCGAACGGTTCGCCGTCGTGGAACTCGACGCCCTGGCGGAGCTTGAAGGTGTACTCTTTCCCGTCGTCGGAGACCTCCCAGCTCTCGGCGAGCATCGGCACGATTTCGCCGTTCTCGTCGATGTCGACGAGCCTGTCGTAGATGCTGGACATCACCTGCCGGTCCACGTAGGCACTGGAGAGGTTCGGGTCCAACTCGGGCGGCTCGGCCTCCAACCCGACCTCCAGCGTACCGGGAGGCGTGTTCGACTGCGTCTCCCCCCCACCGCCGCCACAGGCCGCGGCCAGGGACAATACGCCAGCCAACAACAAGACTACACCGACACGAACAAGCTTCATCTTCCCCCCGAAATCTCCCGATCGTCCCGACCCTCACCGGCCGGCTATTCCCTATGCGCAACGTAGCAGGCGCCCGAACCTGGGTCAACCCTTTTTCCGTATACGTCCGTCACGACCAAAATGTAAGCGACGCGCCGCAATCCCGGCATCGTCCCAAACGCCACCACTCGCACGCCCGACAATCCGCCGGCAGTACAACGGTCAAACGCTATGTGGAAACGTCCACTCTCGCCGCGGCAAAACCTGAAGCCTGTAGCCCGAAACCTTTATTTCAGTCGATGCAGTGGCAGGCGGCGACCCAGTGCTCCGGGCTGACCTCGCGCCAGACCGGCTCGTCGTGGGCGCAGGCCTCGGTCGCGTAGGGGCAGCGGGTGCGGAAGCGGCAACCAGAAGGCGGGTTCACCGGGCTCGGTACGTCGCCTTCGAGCACCATCCGCTCCCGCTCGTTCTCCACGTCCGGGTCGGGGACCGGGACCGCCGAGAGCAGGGCCTGGGTGTAAGGGTGGACCGGGTTCGAGTACAACTCGTCGCTCGGGGCCATCTCGACCATCACGCCCAGGTACATGACGCCCACGCGGTCGCTTATGTACTTCACCACCGAGAGGTCGTGGGAGATAAACATGTAGGTGAGGTTGCGCTCCCTCTGGAGCTTCTTCATCAGGTTGATCACCTGCGCTTGAATGGAGACGTCGAGGGCGGAGACCGGCTCGTCGGCCACTATGAAGTCGGGGTCGACGGCCAGAGCCCTCGCTATCCCGATCCTCTGGCGCTGTCCCCCGGAAAACTCGTGCGGGTAGCGGTTGGCGTGCTCCCGGTTCAGGCCGACCGTTTCCAGGAGCTCCTGGACCCGGTCGTTGCGCTCTTTCGTGCTGTCCGCGAGGCCGTGGATGTCGATGCCCTCGGCGACGATGTCGCCGACTACCATGCGCGGGTTCAGGGAGGCCTGGGGGTCCTGGAAGATCATCTGCATCTTGCGCTTGAGAGAATGCGCCTCTTCGCCCGTCGCCTGGCTGATGTCCCTGCCGCCGTAGACGATCTGGCCGCCCGATGGCTCGTAGAGCCGGATCAGGGTCCGCCCGGCGGTCGATTTGCCGCACCCCGACTCGCCCACCAGGCCGAAGGTCTCGCCTTTCTTTATCTCAAGTGAGATCCCGTCCACGGCCTTGAGCATTGCCCCGCGCCCGACGTGGAAGTGCTTCTTCAGGTCCTTGACCTGGAGCAGCGCCTGCCCGTTCGCGCTCCCGTTCGGGCCGCCGTTCGTGGTCCCGTCCGTCATCGCTGCCCCCTGACCCGGACCGGGGGCTCGCCCTTCGGGGCCATCGGGTGGTGCAGCCAGCAGGCGGCCCAGTGTTCGTTCGAGAACGTGGTCTTGTCTGGCATCTCACCCTCGCAGACCTTCATGGCGTAGGGGCAGCGGGCCGTGAACGGGCAGCCCTTCGGCGGGTCGAGGGCGTTGGGAGGGGTGCCGGGGATCGGTATGAGCTCCTGGCTCCTGTCGGCGTTGGGGAGCGGGATCGAGGCCAGCAAGCCCCAGGTGTACGGCATCTGGGGGTTGTAGAAGATCTCGCGGACCGTTCCAGTCTCGACGATCCTGCCGCCGTACATGACGGCGACGCGGTGGGCCGTGCTCGCGACGACGCCGAGGTCGTGCGTGATCAGGATGATGGAAGTCCCTATCCTGTCCTGCAACTCGCGCATGAGGTCCAGGATCTGGGCCTGGATCGTGACGTCGAGGGCCGTCGTCGGCTCGTCGGCTATGAGTATCTGCGGGTCGCACGAGAGCGCGATGGCTATGACGACCCTCTGGCGCATCCCGCCCGAGAACTGGTGCGGGTACTGCTTGACGCGCTCCTCGGCGTTCGGGATGCCGACCAGCTTCAGAAGCTCCACCGCGCGCTCCGTCGCCCGGCGACCCTTCATCCCGAGGTGCTTGGTGAGGCTCTCCGAGATCTGGCGTCCGACCCGCATCGTCGGGTCGAGGGAGGTCATAGGGTCCTGGAAGACCATCGCTATCTTCGGCCCCCTGATGCCCTGCATCCGTCTCTCGGAATGCTTGAGGATGTCCTCACCCTCGAAGAGGATCTCGCCCCCCCGAACCAGGGTGTTGGCCGGCGGGTTCAACCTCATAATGCTTCTCGCCGCGACCGACTTTCCCGAGCCGGACTCACCGACGATCGCCAGCGTCTCGCCCCTACGGAGGTCGAAAGAGGCGCCCCTCACGGCCTGCACCTCGCCGGCGTAGGTTGAGAAGGAGATGCGCAGGTCCTTTACCTGCAGGATGGCGTCGTTCGCGCCGTTCAACGTCGCCAATTTACTTCCTCATCCTCGGGTCGAGGGCGTCGCGCAGGCCGTCGCCCAGGACGTTGAAGGTGAGCATCAGCACGCTGAAGACGGCGGCCGGGACCAGCAGCAGGTAGGCGTGGAAGCGCATCTCTTTGGCGCCGTCGCTGATCAGGGACCCGAGAGACGCGTTCGGCACCTGTATCCCGAGGCCTATAAAGCTCAGGACCGCCTCGTAAAAGATCGCGCTCGGAACCGTAAACATGACGGTGATGATTATAGGCCCGAGCGCGTTGGGGATGAGATGCTTCGTAAGGAGCCTGCGCTTGCCCGCCCCGAGCGACAACGAGGCGAGGGTGAATTCCTGCTCCTTGAGCTGCATCACCCTACCGCGCACGATCCGGGCCATCGTCACCCAGCCGGTCAGGCCGACGGCGATGCTGAGCGTGATGATGCCGGGATCGAGAACCACCATGACCAGGATGGCGACGACGAGGCTCGGTATTCCGACCAGCACCTCGATCGCGCGCTGCATGACGCTGTCCGTCTTGCCCCCCAACAGGCCCGAGACCGCCCCGTAGGTAACGCCGAGGAAGATGTCGAGCGCGGCGGCCAGGAACGCGATGTAAAGCGAGACCCTGGTCCCCTCCCACACGCGAACGAACATGTCCCGGCCGAACTTGTCCGTCCCGAACCAGAACCCTCCCGTCGGATCTCTGTAGCTGCGGCCGAGATCCTGCTCGTTGGAGGCGTAGGGGCTGATCAGGGGCCCGAGAATAAAAGCCATCACGAGCAGCAAGACGATCACCACGAGCGAGACCACGGCCGCCTTGTTCTTCTTCAGCCGTATCCAGGAGTCTTTCCAGAACCCTACCGAGGGACCGGAGATCTTCTCGGCGTCCTTGGCTGCCGTGCCGGCCGGCTCGAACAGGTCCGGCGTCAGATCCCTTTGGCGTGTCTCCATGCTCTTCTCCTCCCCCTAAGAGACCCGTATGCGGGGGTCGATGATCGCGTAAAGGACGTCCTGGACCAGGTAGGCGACTATAAAGAACACCGCGAAGAAGATGGTTGTACCCAGGATCACCGCGTAGTCGTTGACGAAGATGCAGCGCACGAACAGATCCCCGATCCCCGGCACCGCGAAGATGTTCTCGACGATTATGGAGCCGGTCACCAACCCCACCATGAGCGGCAGCAGCACGGTGACGAGTGGTATCAGGGAGTTGCGCAACACGTGCCGCATCACGACGGCCACCCTGGAGAGCCCCTTGGCCTTGGCGAGCGTGACGTAGTCCTGCCCCAAAACCTCCAGCATCTCGGCCCGGATGTACCGGGCCACTATCGCGATCACGAAGACCGCAAGACAGGCCGAGGGCATGATCGAGTGCGCCCAACTCTCGAAGAACGCTATCGGCAGCAACCCCCACTTGTAGCCGAACCAGTACTGCATGATCGGGCCGAGCACGAAGCTCGGCACGGAGATGCCCAGTATCGCCACCACCGTCGCCGTGTAGTCCAGGATGCTGTTGTGCCAGAGGGCTGCGACCACCCCGAGCACGAGGCCTGGAACGAGTCCGAAGACTATCGCCTGAACCCCGATGAACCCCGATATGGGCGCCCCGTCCATGATCACGGACGTAACCGACCTGTTCTCGAAGTAGAAGGAGTTCCCGAGGTCTCCCTGCAACACGTTCACCATGTACCAGAAGTACTGGACCGGCAGCGGATCGTCGAGGCCGTATTTGGCGTAGAGTTGCTCCCTGGCGCTGTCCGAGAGCTTCTCGTCCGCAAATGGCGTGCCGGGCAGAAGCTGGCTCATGAACCACGTAAGGGAGATGATCACAAAGAGCGTGACGAGCATGATTACCAGGCGTCGCGCCACATACCTCAACATGACGTTGCTGCCTCCCTATGAATAGTCATGAGGCCAGTCGATACTCGTGGCGGATGCGTGGAGCGACCCTGGTAACGAGCCGTTCCACGCATCATGCCGAATCCCTGCAACGGCTCGTTATCCCTCGAGCCTCCACAGGCTGAGGTCTATACCGCCGCCGTAGGGATGGTCCACGTAGTTCTTGATGTTGGACCGGATGAGCTCTGCCTCGCCGTCGAAGAAGATCGGCGCGACGGCCGCGTCTTCTTCCACCAGCAGCCTCTCCGCCTCCTGCATCAACTCCAGGCGAGCGGCGGGGTCGGCCTCGGCCTGCGCGTCGGTGATGAGCTGGTCGTACTGGTCATTCTGGTAGCCGCCGGTGTTGAAGGACGAGTCGCTGAGGTACAGGTCGAGGAAGGTCATAGGGTCGTTGTAGTCCCCGATCCAACCCTGCCAGGACATCTCGAAATCCCCGTCGGCTTCGAGCTGGAGCTTGGCGTCGAAGGGCTGGACTTTGATACGGGTCTGCAGCCCGAGGTTCTTCCTGAACTGCTCCTGCAAAAACGCCGCCACGTCTTCGGCCGGGTCGCCCTCGTAGACGAGCAACTCTATCTCGCCCGGCTCCTGGCCGAGCTCCTCGACGCCCTGTTCGAAGAGCCTGCGCGCTTCATCCGCGTTAAACTCCGGCACCGTCGGGCCCTGCACCTCGCGGAAGGTCTGATCGTCCCCGCCGTTCGCGGCCATGCCCTCCGGCACGTACCCGGTTGCGGGCTTGGAGCCGTTGTTGAGGATCTGGTCGGCTATGGCCTGCCGGTCGAAGCCCATCTGGATGGCCTTGAGTATGTTCGAGTTCTGGAAGATCTCGTTCTCGTAGTTCCAGGTGAGGTAGAAGGTGGCGAAGAACGTCTGCGTGTTGAACTCCGGGGAATCCCGGTACTCGTCCACGTACTCCGCGCTGAGGCCGGCCACGTCTAGGTCGCCGCCTTCGTAGAGATTCACGATGGTGTCCTGCTCCGTTACGATCACGGCCTCGACCTTCGGGATGTCCACGTTGTCCGCGTTCCAGTAGCGGTCGTTCTTCTCGAAGGTCACGCCCTTTGTCGAGTTGAACTCCGTCAGGGTGTAAGGACCGTTGTAGAGCAGGCCGTCGGCGCCCTGGGCGTAGTTGTCGCTCTGCTCTTCGACGAAGCTCTGCTTCTGGGGCAGGTAGGTGAAGAACGAGGTGAGGCCGAGGAAGAACGGCGCCGGCGCCGCCAGCGTAACCTCGAGCGTCTTATCGTCGGTGGCCCGGATGCCCACGTCCTCCCGGCTACCCTCGCCGGCGTTGAACTCCGTGCCGCCCTCGACGAATTGGCCGATGATAAAGGCGTACTGGCCCGCCGTCTCGGGGTCGAGCGCCCGCAACCAGGCATACTCGAAGTCCTGCGCCGTGACGGGCGAGCCGTCGGACCACTGCACGCCGTCACGCAGCGTAAAGGTGTAGTTGAGCTGGTCGTCGCTAATCTCCACGCCCTCGGCGATAGCCGGCTGCGCCTCGGTGTTCTCGTCCAGCCGGTAGAGGCCGTCCATGACGTTGAGCAGGACGTCCGTGGATACGGAGTCGGTGGTGGTGGTGGAGTTCAGGTCCCTGATGGCGTCCCCGAGGTTGATGGTGATGGAGTTGCCACCACCGCCCCCGCCGCCGTTGCCCCCGCCCTGCCCGCCCCCGAAGAGGCTGCCGCACCCGGCGGTGCCTAGCAAGGCGGCGCCGGCCAGGCCCGTCCCGCCCATCTTCAGAAAGTCCCGGCGGCTGAACCTCGCGAGGTCCAACGGTCTGGGCATCATGGGCCGCATTTTCTTTCTGGTCATGATTTCTCCTCTCTAATCCCGGTGCCCGCCGCACGCAAAAACGCCAGGTACTAGCGTATGATCGGTGTACGAATCCCCCCGGCTTCGGACGACTTCTTCGGTGCGGCATCAAGATTTGTCTTGCGGCAGTATAAGCCTAACTTTAACGATCTTGCAATGCGAAGGCCCTGCGACGCTCGTACGGCCGGACAAAGACGACCCCGCGAGATCCTTTCTCTTGTCTCGCGGGGTTCTGTACCGGTGTCTTCTACTTGCCTTCGAGGCGCAAGGGCTTGTATTCTGCGGCGGCGCCGTAGGGGTGGGCCACGTAGTTCTTGAGGTATGGTTTCTCGAGCCTCGCGAGGGCACCGTGGGATATAGGGCCTATCGCGGCGTTCTCCTCGAGAAGTATTTTTTCGGCCTCGGCCATCATCTCCATCCGCCGGTCATTGTCGGGCTCCGCCTTCGCGCCGCTGATGAGCTCGTCGTAGCGGTCGTTCGAGAAGCTGACGGTGTTGAACCCGGACTCCGAGAGCCAGAGGTCCATAAACGTCATCGGGTCGTTGTAGTCCCCGATCCAGGAGTAGGCCGAGATCTGGTAATCCTTGTCGTTTGTACGCTCGTAGAGTGCGTCGAAGGGCAACGACGTGACTTTTACATCGGCGCCCAGGTTTTTGCTCAACTCCTCCTGCACGAAGGCGCCGAAGTCCTTGGAGGTGTCGTCGTCGCTGACCAGGATGGTCAAGGGAGGCGCCCCACCCAGTTCTTCGGACCCCTGCTCGAAGAGCCGCCTGGCCTCCCCGGCGTCGAAAGCAGGCAAGGTGTCTCCCGTCGCCTCGCGGAAGGTCTCGCCTCCAGGACCGGCAATACCTATCGGTGCGAACCCGACCGCCGGCCGCGAACCGTCGTTCAGGATCCTGTCGGCCACGATCCGGCGGTCGTAGCCGATCTGGATGGCCTTGCGGATGTTGAGGTTGTCCATCGCCTCGTCCTGAGCATTGAAATGGAGGTAGAAGGTGGAGAAGTATGGTGAGGATTCGAACTCCGGCGAGTCCTGGAACTCGTTGTAGTACTGGCCGGCGAGGGCGAAGACGTCGAGGTCTCCCGCCTCGTAGAGGTTGAGCGCCGTCTCGTCTTCTTTGACGATTCTGACGTTCACCCGCTCAACGCCCACGTTGTCCTTGTCCCAGTAGTCCTGGCTTTTCTGAAGCACTGCCTGGCTTGAAGGCTTGAACTCCGTGAGCGTGAACGGGCCGTTGTAGACCAGAGCGTCCGGGTTCAGCCCGAACTGGTCGCCCTGCTGCTCGGTGAACTCCTGGTTGAGGGGCAGGTAGGTTGGGAAAGAGGTCAGCCCCAGGAAGAAGGGGGCCGGTTTGGTGAGGGTGACCACCAACGTCTTCTCGTCGGGCGCCTCCAGGCCCACGGAGCCCTCATCGGTGTCCCCCGCCAAAAATTCCGCGCCGCCGTCTATGTAGTCCGTGAGGATAAACGAGTAGTCGCCCGCCGTATCGGGACCCATGGCCCTGAGCCACGCATACCTGAAGTTCTCCGCCACGACGGGATCGCCGTTCGACCACCGGAGCCTGTCCCTGAGCGTAAAGGTGTAGGTGATGTCGTCGTCGCTGATCTCGACGCCCTTGGCCTGGGCCGGCGCGGGCTCTGTGTTCTTATCGAGACGGTAGAGCCCCTCCATCACGTTGTTCAGGATCGAGAAGGAGTAAATGTCCGTGGTGGTCGTGGAGACGATGTCCACGATGTCGCCCTCGTAATAGTCGTTGAATACCTTGCTGCCGCCACCGGCCCCCTGCTCTTGCTGGCCGCCCCCCTCGAACACGCCGCACCCCGCACCGCCAAGCAGGACCGTCCCGGCCAGCCCTGCGCCACCGACCTTGAGGAAGTCCCTGCGCGTTACCGGTTTGAGGCTTAGAACCCTGTCGGCGCCGAGCCCGCCCTTTGCCTTGCCGTTCAAGTCTTCCCTCCCTTGCATTCCCAGCATTTTCTTCTGTGTCGAGTCCTGGAGATACATGAGCCAAGTTACATCACCGCGAAACCCGGCGCGACCCCGCCTCAGTACAGGAGTTCGCCCGTCGCAACTCCTGCTCTCTTGTGCCACCCGCACAAGAGAGCAGGGCCCCGGTACGGGCTGGCGAACGCCCGAGTCGGCTCGCGGCATCGGCCCTATCGGAGACTATCCTCGAACCATCGGGCCATCCGCTTTAGCCTGGGCGACCCTGTTGCCACGGCAACCGCGAACTCTTCTTGCTTTTCGTTTGTCTCCGTCGACTCGCGGCCAAACGTGGAGGGCGGACGCGCCTTTACCGAAGCACCGGTAGACAATATGGAGGCGTGAGGGCCGGGGTTTCGGTAGCGGGCAGACGGCTCGCCCGTCGAAGCTGCGCGAACCCTCTACGCGTCGCGGCGGTCGCCGACGAAGGCCTCGTAGGAGGGGTAGGTGGGGCGGCGTGCCCGGCGTCGGGAAGCGAGGGCCAGGATCGCGGCGCCGGTACCGAGGAGGGCGAGGCCGAAGAGCAGGATCTCGCCGAGGATCGGGATCAGGGTGGTGGCGGCCACGAGGATCGCGCCCACCGCCGCGGCCGAAGCGTTGCCCGACCGGTAGCGGCCGGTGGCGAGCACCACTTTTCGGCCCACGTAGAACGCCGCGACCAGGGCGCCGTAGAAGACGAGGGCCAGGTAGGCGGGCGCCAGTAGAAGCAGGAGGGGCACGCCCACCACGGAGACGGCCAGCGCGACGGAGAGGACGAGGACGGCGGGCACGGAGACCAGGCCCACGAGCAGAGACCAACCGGGGGCCTCCTCGGCCCGCCGGGCGGAGGCGGAAAGGGCGCGCGGGGCTACCACGGCGGCGAGCACGACGCACGCGGCGAAGCCGGCGGCGGCGAGCAACCAGCCGAGATAACCGAGTAGCCCATCGTCTCCGGACGACTCGAATTCCGGCATCATGCCGGCGCCCATCGGGCCGTGGATCACGGCCCCCGGGTCAGGGCGGAATTCACCGCTGCCCGGACGGACGTGGCCCATCACAACGGCGTCGGGCCCGAGGCGGATGTCCCCGTGGTCCACGTCGATGCTGCCGACGCGGGAGTTCACGTACACGTCGCCGAACCCCGCGTCCACCTCCCCCGTCACGGGCTCGCGCACCTTTATGTCGCCGAAGCCGGAGTTGACGCTGCCGTCGACGGGGGCGCCCACCCGGACGTCCCCGAACGCCGAATGCACGTTCCCGGCCACCGGCCCGTGCACGCTCGCGTCTCCAAAGACGGTCGAGACCTCGCCCGTGTGACCGCCACGCTCGACCACCACGTCCGCGAAGACGCTCTTCTCCCCGGCGTACGCGGGGAGCGGCGGCAAGAAGATCACGAACCCGATGAGGGCGACGGAGGCCGCGATCAGGGGCCGAGCGTCGAACCTGCTGAGGGTTACCGAGGCGCTCATGCTTCGCGCGCGCGCCGGCGCGAGACGGAGAACACCACCCCCGCTATGAGGAGATCCAACACGGCCCCGACGCCAAGGGCCACCAGAAGCGCCGGTCCCGCTGCCACGAGAAAGGCCTCGGCCACCTCCGCGAGCCCGGAGACGAAGCCCCAGAAGGCCCCGACCGAGTCGAGCACGAAGGCGGCAGGGTTCGTTCCGTCGAGGCTCAGGGCCACCGAGACGGCGACCAGCAGGACTACCGCGAGCCCGGCCCACAGGACCCTGGCCCCCATCAGCCGGGTCGGAAGCGCCATCGCCACTTCCCGGCAGACCGAAGGCGTCTCCCCGACTTCGAGCCCGCCCATGCAAGCGCTCAGTTCCAGCTCTTCCATGTAGAGCTTCTTGCAGGAAGGACAACGGTCCAGGTGGTCCAGTACCTCGCGCCCTTCCTCGGGAGGGAGTTCCCCGTCGGCGAGCTCGAAGACCCTCTTCGGGTCGCAGCGGGGCCCGCCGGGGCGGTTCATGCCCCCTCCCCCGCCTCCTCCAGCCTCCCGGCCAGCATGTTGCGGGCGCGGAAGAGCCGGCTCTTTACGGCCGGCACGGAGATGGAGAGGACCTCGGAGATCTCGGCGTAGCTCATCCCCTCGGAGTAGCGCAGCACTATCGGCACGCCGTAGGTCTCGGGCAACGTCGCCACCGCCGCCTGTACGCTGCGAGACTGGTCCTTGCGCACCGCCTCGCCCTCCGGTCCACCGGAGACGGCGGCGTGGGTCTCCGGGTTGAACTCGACGGTCTCCTTGCGCCTGCGCAGGGTGTCGATCCCGAGGTTGTTGGCGATGGCGAGCAGCCAGGTCTTGAACCGGTACTCCGGGTTGAACGTCTCCAGCCTGTCGTAGGCCCGCAAGAACGTCTCCTGCACGAGATCCTCGACGGAGATCTCGCGGCGGGCGTAAGGATAGAGCACCTTCCCGACGAGCCGCTCGTAGCGCTTTACCAACTCCTCGTAAGAACGCACGTCCCCGGCCATCGTTCGCGTAACGAGCTCGTTGTCCTCGAGGCCGGCACGCCGAACCGAGAGGCCCTTGAGCCTCGTCCGCCACCCTCCCACCGCCACAGCAGATGCGTAATCCATATCGGACTGAGTATACGCCCTCGCGCCGGAAAGGTTTCCGGCGCAGCACGCTCGCTTCGCGAGCTTTCGGCACGCTGCGCCCTAAGGGCTTCGCTTTCGGCAGGCATCGGCCTGCTTCGCAGTCCTCGCTCTCAGCCCGCTCCGGCTGCGCCTCCGCTTTCAGCTTTTTGCCGTGCGAAGCCCAACCGGGCCACGTATGGCGCTGCGATTCGAGTGTCATAAAGCGTGACGCCTACGGACGACTGGGCTGAAAGCCTCCCGCAGGGAGGCGTGCTGAGAGTGGAAGCCGAAGGCTGGAGCGTGCTGACAAGGCGCCAACGGCGCCGGGCTGAAAGCGGAGCCCGAAGGGCGCAGCGTGCGCGCCGGCTTTGCCGGCGCTAGATCTGTGTCTGTCCGTCGACGGTGAGGCCCGAGAGCCTCGAGGCGTGCTCGGCGAGGGCCGTGCGGTCGAGGATGGCTATGCGGCGGTTGCGGTTCTCTATGACGCCCTCGCGCTGGAGCTCGCTCATCACCTTGGAGACGGCCTCTCTTGTGGAGGCGATCATGTTGGCGAGATCCTGGTGCGTGAGCCGCACGTCTATCAGCGAACCCTTCCCGTTTTCCCGGCCGAAGCGGTCGTCCAGGTTGCTGAGCAGAGTAGCGAGCCGGGTCGAGACCTCCCGGTGCAGAAGGCTCTCTATGACCTCGTCCGACTGGCGGAGCCGCTCCGAGAAAGAGGAGAAGAGCTTCAGGGCAAACGCGGGGTCCCTCTTTATGACCATCTCAAGCGAGCTCTTCTGAACGCCGGCGACCCGCGCCTCCGTGACGGCCTCGGCGAACACGTTCTGCCAGCGGCCCTCGACGAGGTTCAGCTTGCCGAAGATGCCGCCGTTCTTGAGCAGCGCCGTGGTCGCCTCCTTGAAGTCGCCGTAGATCTTGTACAGACGAACCGTGCCCGAAAGAAGAAAGTAGAGCTGATCGTCGGGGTCCCCCGGCGCGAAGATGGTGTCTTTGGGCGAAAACCTTCGCTCCACCGTCCTGAGGCCAACCTCCTCGAAATCTTCGAGGCTGAACCCTTCGGGCGCGGTCGTCGCGGCGAATCCCCCGGTGTTGTGGCTCAAAAGCATCTGGCTCTTCTACCTCTCTAACAGACCCTTTGCCCCCAACACCTCGTGCCGGGTGGCACCATTATACCCAAACATTCTAACGCCTCGCGCCCACCAGATGCATCTTTAGGTGTACTTTTTTGAGAATCGTTCCTGTAAGCGCTCTTGTTTGTGGCGATTTGCTCCGCGAATCGCGCTGCCAGCTTTCAGCGGTCAGCTTTCAGCTCGCTTGGCTTTTGCTGATGGCTGAGAGCGGAGGCGAAGCCGGAGCGCGCTGATAGCTGACCGCTCTTAAGCGGCCTTTCTGGTCCACCTGAGTTCCACGCCCTGGCGTTTGGCGACGAAGAGGAGGTCGTCGCGCAGGCCGTCGACGTCCTTGTCGTAGACGCTGACGATGCAGAAGCCGCAATGCCTGTAAGCCCAGACGAAGGGGGCGAGGTCCCCGGCCACCTTCGACTCGGTTCCGAGCCCCCAGGCGTCTGCCAGTTCCAGCCGTCCCTCTACGAGATCCAGGGTGATCCGCCACCCCTCGTCGGTCGGCACCTCGAAGTAGCCCGGAAGGTGTCCTGACGGGACCATGCCGTCCTGGAGGTCTTTGGCGAAGGACCTCTTGTGGGCCTCGACGCCGGCCAGGTACTCGGTGTCGTCCACCCGCCGCGGCGACCGGGGGACGTACTTGCGGTGCTCGGTGACCTTGACGCCCTCGGGCGGGTAGAACCCGACGAAGGGGACCGGGGAGCGCCAGAGGTGCTTCACGACGCCCAAAGTGACGTTGCGCCGGGCCGCCGGCTTCCCAACCGACTCGGCGACGCGCACGCCCGCCAGGCGCATGTGGCGGGGCTCCCACGGGTGCGGCTCCCCCACGGTCCGGAGCCTGCGCCGCCTCTTCGTTATCCGACGAACGTCTTCCATAGCGGGCATATTCTACAACCTGTTTCCGCGTGCCGCCCGGGCGGTTCGAGACCCCGGGCCGCAGACCTCAAGTTGCGGGTCGAGGGCGGGAGCCGTGGCACGAGAAAGGGCGGGGCCCTAAAGCCCCGCCCCGTCCATCGGCTCGGGTTTCGCCTACTCGCGGCTCAGGGCGAACAGGTAGAGCAGCGTGAGAAGCGAGGTGAGGGCCGCGGCTATGTAGGTGAAGGCCGCCGCCGTAAGGACCCGGCGGGTGCCGCCTGCCTCCGTAGCAGAGAGGATACCGTAGCGGGTCAAGAGGCCGTAGGCGCGGGTCGAGGCGTTTATCTCGACCGGCAGCGTGACCACGTGGAAGGCCAACACGCCTGCGAAGGCAATGACGGCGAGCTGGATGAACAGCTGGCCTATGCCCGTCGAGACGCCCATGATGATGGCCAGGAAGAAGAGCGGCGTCCAGAGCTGGCCGCCGAAGTTCACTATCGGGACGAGCCCGGAGCGCAGCTTCATCGGCACGTAACCCGAGGCATCCTGTATCGCATGTCCGACCTCATGGGCCGCAACGCTGACGCCCGCGATGGTGCTCTCCCTGAAGTTGCCCTCCGAGAGCCTCACCACCTTGCTGCGCGGGTCGTAGTGGTCCGTGAGCGTGCCCGCCACGGGCTCGACGCGGACGTTCGAGAGGCCGTTGCGGTCCAGGATCATGCGCGCCGTCTGGGCCCCCGTGAGGCCGCTGTTGCTCCTCTGCTTGGAGTACTTCTTGTACGAGCTCCTCACCCACAGCGCCGCGGCGCCCGAGATCAGGGCCCCGATGATCATAATGAACAGGTAACCGAAACCGATACCGCCCAACTCTTGTTCCTCCTAGGGAAGATTTACTGCGGATATTCTACTACATACCCGTACGTCGGAAGCCTTAGAAAGTTCTAATGAGGTGCCAGGACGCGGGCCCGGCGGGGGCCAAAAACGGGGCGGGGATCTCTGGTCCCCGCCCCGTCGGGGCGCGCGTCCGGTTGGGCGGTGGCTTTACTGCCGGGCCGCCTTCAGGTCGTCGACGACCGAGGGGTCGGCCAGGGTCGAGGTATCGCCGAGGTCTTCCTGGCCCTCGGCGACGCCGCGGAGGACGCGGCGCATGATCTTGCCGCTGCGCGTCTTCGGGAGGTCGGGGGTGAAGATGATCTCCTCCGGCCTCGCGTGGGGGCCAATGGACTTTCTAACCTGGTTGTTGAGCTCCTTGATTAGCTCCTCGTCGCCCTCACGGTCGCCTTCGAGGATGACGTAGGCGACGATGGCCTGGCCCTTGTCCTCGTCGTTGCGCCCGATAACTGCGGCCTCGGCGACGGACTCGTGGCCGACGAGCGCGCTCTCTACCTCCATCGTGCCGATTCGGTGGCCCGAGACGTTCATCACGTCGTCGATCCTGCCGGTGATGGTGTAGTAGCCGTCCTCGTCACGCTCGGCGCCGTCCTCGACGAAGTACTTGTCGCCGAGCCGCTCCCAGTACGTCTTGCGGTAACGCTCGGGGTCCTTGTAGATCGTGCGGAGCATGCTGGGCCAGGGCCTGGTGATCACGAGGTTGCCCTTGCCGGCGCCCTCTATGGGGTTGTCCTCTTCGTCGTAGATGTCGACCGAGATGCCGGGGAAGGGACGGGTAGCGCTGCCCGGCTTGGTCTTCGTGAGGCCGGGGAGGGGCGCTATCATGATGGCGCCCGTCTCCGTCTGCCACCAGGTGTCCACGACGGGGCAGTTGCCCTTGCCGACGTTGTTGTGGAACCACTCCCAGGCCCGCGGGTTGATCGGCTCGCCCACCGTACCGAGCAGGCGAAGGCTGGAGAGGTCGTGCCCTTCCAGCGGTTCGGTACCCTGCTTCATGAACGCCCGGATCACGGTCGGGGCCGAGTAGTAGATCGTCACCCCGTGCCGCTCGATGAGGTCCCAGTGGCGGTCGGGACCGGGGTAGCTAGGCGTGCCCTCGAACTGCACGGTAGTCGCCCCGTTGCTGAGGGGCCCGTAGACGAGGTAGGAGTGGCCGGTGACCCACCCTATGTCGGCCTGGCACCAGTAGACGTCGTCGTCCTTGACGTCGAGGACCCACCTGGTCGTGGCCTTGACCTGGGTGAGGTAGCCGCCCGTGGTGTGCACGATGCCCTTGGGCTTGCCGGTCGAGCCGGAGGAGTAAAGGATAAAGAGGATGTCCTCCGAGTCCATCTCCTCGGCCGGGCACTCGTCTTCGGCCTCGGCCGCGAGGTCTTCCCACCAGTGGTCGCGGCCCTCCGTCATGGGCACGTCCTCGCCGACGCGTTTAGCGACGACCACGCTATCGATGGAGGGAGTGTCCTTGAGGGCCTCGTCGGCGTTCTTCTTGTGGTACGCCGTCTTGCCGCCGCGGGGGCCGCCGTCGGCGGTCACGAGGACCTTCGCCTCGCAGTCGTTTATGCGGTCGCGCAAAGAGTCGCCAGAGAAGGCGCCGAAGACGACCGAGTGCGGGGCACCGATGCGGGCGCAGGCGAGCATGGCGATGGGAAGCTCGGGGATCATGGGCATGTAGATCGCGACCGGGTCGCCCTTCCCGACGCCCAACCCTTTGAGCACGTTGGCGAACTTCTTTACCTCCGCCGTGAGCTCGGAGTAAGTGTAGGCCTTCCCCTCGCCCGGCTCGTCGGACTCCCAGAGGATGGCCGTCTTGTCCCCCCTGCCCTGCTCGACCTGGTAGTCCAGGCAGTTGTAGGCGACGTTCAGCTTGCCCCCGACGAACCACTCGGCCTCGGGCGGGTCCCAGTTGAGGACCTGGTCCCACTCCTTGAACCAGTGGAGCTCCTTCGCCCGCTTCTCCCAGAATCCTTCGTAATCTTTCTCCGCCTCGTCGTACACCGAAGCATCGTCCACGTTGGCCTGCCGGGCGAACTCCTCCGGCGGCTCGTAAGTGCGGATCTCGGTCTCTTCAGCCATCACTCTCCCTTTCCTCGTGTCATGCGGCAGGCCTGTTCACGGACGCGGTAGGCCCCGCTGGGACCCGAACCGCTACCTGCTCGCCTTTTGCACGGGCTCCCTTTCCAAGTCACCCAAACTGCCCGTACAATATTACCCGTTACGCCGCCGGTCAATCATGGAGGTTTCTTGAGAGGATTCGGGCCTGCGGCGTGGTCTGCGAGGGCGGGTTCGTGTGAAAATTTTGTTAAACTCTGCCGCATTTGAGGCGGCAAACGAAGGCAGGGCGGGCGTCGTGAAGCGCCTCGACAGGTTGTTGACGCGTGGGGATTGGATCTACCTCGCGAGCTTACTCGTGCCCCTGGTCGTCTACAACCTCGTGCTCAAAGTGGTCCGCATAGTCACCCGTCCGGACCCGCCCGGCTTTCTCGGTTTTCTGGATCAGGTCCGTTCCGACCTCCTCTTCAACCTCGGGTTCGCGGCGCTCTGGATCGGCGTCTTCGCCGTCGTGAGGGGCGGCTGGCCCAGGCGCGCGGTCCTGATCCTGTTTCACCTCGCCGTCGTGGTGGTCGTGATCCTGACCACCAGCGCCCACTTCTTCTACACGACCACGGGCTCGACGCTGGACCTGAGCTTCGTGCTCGTCTCGATCTCCTCGATCGGGGAGATCCAGGGCGCCATCGGCTCGGAGACGACGACCCTGCACTGGGCCCTGGTCTCCGTCATCCTCTTCTACACCCTCGCGGGCCCGGCCCTGCTGACCCGCCTGTTTACCGGCACCTGGGATCCCCAGCCGGACGCCCCGGGGAGCCCGGGCCGGGCCCCGCTCACCGTCGGCCTGGCCGCCGTCCTGCTCTTCTCCCTTTCGGTAGTGCCGAGCGTGACCAACGCGGGCAACGCCTTCGCCAGGGACCCGTTGGCGAACATGGTGGTCAACGAGGTCGCCACGACGGAGGTCGAGGCGAACGTCTCCCCGGAATCCCTCCCGACGGACACGAGCCTCTCCCCCACGCCCGAGACCGAGAAACGAAACGTGGTGTTGGTCTTCCTCGAGTCGACGCGCGCGGAATCGACGACCGCGTACAACGACGAGATCGACACGACGCCGTTCCTGGACGAACTCTCCGAAGAGAGCCTGATGGCGGAGCGGGCCCACGCCGTGGTCCCGCACACCTCAAAGGCGCTGGTGGCGACCGCCTGCGGGGTGCCTCCGCCCCTCGACACCCAGAAGACGGAGTCCGAGCCTGGCATCATCCCGGCCCGGTGTTTGCCGGAGCTCCTGGAAGAGCAGGGCTACAACAGCGCCTTCTTCCAGTCGGCCACCGAGACCTTCGAGCGCAGGCCCCAGCTCGTGGACAACTTCGGGTACGGGCACTTCCAGGCGATAGAGGACATGAGCAAGACGGGTTACCAGCGCGTCAACTACTTCGGGTTCGAGGACGAGATCATGCTGAAGCCCAGCCGCGCCTGGCTCGAAGAGAACGCCGACGACGGCCCGTTCATGACCACGTACCTGACGGTCACCCCCCACCACAACTACGTGGTCCCGCAGCGCTACGGCACGAAGAAGTACTCGTCAGACCCGGAGTTGAACAGGTACCTGAACACCGTCCGTTACCAGGACTTCTTTCTGGAGAAGCTCTTCGACCAGTACAAGGACCTCGGGCTCTACGAGGACACCATATTCGTGATCCTGGGCGACCACGGCGAGGGTTTCGGCGAACACGGCCTCAAGCAGCACGACAACACGATCTACCAGGAAGGCCTCCACATCCCCCTCCTCGTCCACGATCCCAAGAACCCCGAACCGCGACGCGTCGAGGAGAACGTCAACGAACTCGACGTCCTGCCGACGGTCGCCGACATGCTCGGGTACAGGGTGGAAGGCGGCGACTACCCCGGCTTCTCGCTTCTCTCTCCGCCGGAGGACCGAAGGCTCGTGGCGAGTTGCTACCACGAGCGCACCTGCCTGGCGAGCATCGACGGGGATAAGAAGTACATCTACTCCTACGGCAACCGCGGCGAGGAGTACTACGACCTCTCGGAAGATCCCGAAGAGAAGAAAAACCTGATCGAAGAGCAGGGCGACAAGAAGATAGAGGACCTCCGGGACGACCTGCTGGCCTGGGAGGCCCGCGTCACGGACTCCTACGAGCAGCAACGCCCGCAGGAGGAGACGACCGAGTAGAGCGGTCAGCTATCAGCACGCGTCGGGCCTGCTTTGCAGCCCCTCGCTATCAGCTGTCAGCTTCTTGCCGCCCAGGTCCCCACCGGGCGGCGCCATATCCGACGGTTCGGGCAACGGGCGGCGTGACGGATCGAGACGACTGGCTGATAGCTGACCGCTGAAAGCTCTTTGCTCTTTCCGTAGACTGTGCCGGACTTTGTGAGGGACGAAGCCCCGGGAGGCGAGATGTCTGGACTGCTAGAAGGCAAGAAGGTGCTGGTTACGGGTGTCCTGGACCGCCGGTCCATAGCCTACTCAGCGGCGCGGCTGGCGGCCGAACAGGGCGCGGAGGTGGTTCTGAGCAGCTTCGGCCGCGCCCGCAGCCTCACCGAAAGGACAGCGAGAAAGCTGGATCCCCAGCCCCCCATTCTTGAGCTGGACGTCAACAAGCCCGAGGACATCGAGGCCGTCGCCGCCGACCTGAAAGAACGCTGGGGGCAGGTCCACGGCGTCGTCCACGCCATCGCCTTCGCCCCCGAGGACGCCCTCGGCGGCAACTTCCTCACGGCCGAGTGGCCCTCGGTCGCGACGGCCGTCCAGACGTCGGCCTATTCGTTGAAGGCTCTTACCGTCGGCCTCTCGGACCTGATGAAACCAGGGGCCTCCGTCGTCGGCCTCGACTTCGACGCCCGCGTGGCCTGGCCCTCCTACGACTGGATGGGCGTGGCAAAGGCGGCCCTGGAGTCTACCTCCCGCTACCTCGCCCGCGATCTTGGCGAGAAGGGCATCAGGGTGAACCTGGTCTCGGCAGGCCCAGTAAAAACCCTGGCCGCCAAGGGCATCAGCGGCTTCGAGGAGATAGAGGGCGAGTGGGGCAGGCAGGCGCCCCTGGGATGGGAGACGACGAACCCCGAGCCGGTCGGGCGGGCGGTGGTGAGCCTCCTCTCCGACTGGTGGCCCGCGACCACCGGGGAGCTCATTCACGTCGATGGTGGGTACCACGCCATGGGGACGAAGATCAGGTAGCTTGTCAGCCGGTCAGCGCTTCAGCTTGTCAGCGGCCAAGGACGCTCTGGCCGGTGGCTGGACGGAGCCGCGGAGCATGGACGCCGCTAGCCGCGGCGGGCCAGTGAGGCGAACTTGGTGTACTGCTCCAGCCACGCGAGCTGCACCTTGCCCGTAGGCCCGTTGCGGTGCTTGCCAACGATGACCTCCGCTATGCCCTTGTCGTCCGATTCGGGATTGTAGTATTCGTCTCGATACAAGAACATTACCATGTCCGCGTCCTGCTCGATGGCGCCCGAATTATGGCTGACGATGCCGTCGGCGAGCCAGGAAGCCGGTCCTGGAACGGTTAGGTCGAAGACCTCTTCCTCTCCCGAAGGCACCACTTCTACCACCCGGTCCCAGAAGAGATCGCTCTCCGCGTCGGCGAGCAGCGTTTCGTCTTCGAGCAGGCTGGCGTATTCGGCCATCAGTGTGCGAGATGGTGCGAACCGGAACCGCGACGAGCCGCCGTAGGACGTGCCTCTCGCCAGCGACATGGCGCGGTGGGAGACACCACGGGCTGCCATGCTCGCCTTCACCTTTGCGAAGAACTCGGCGGGCAGTGTATCCACGTTGGTTCCATCGCGACGGGATGCAAGGAGTCGCGCGAGCTTCTCAGCCCCCTCGCGACGGGGACCGAAGGCTCCCACCTGATCGAGGAAGAGTCTCTGGTCGCGAGTACCGGAGACGGAGACCGTGAACATCGGGCGGTGTCCGCCCTGGTCGACCTCACGAAGCCGGGCCACGATGCCGATGCGCAGAAGCAGGGCGGCAACGTCGTCCGCGAGGCCCCTGCTGTTGGTGGAGAAGCAGATCGTGGAGGAACCGTGCGTCCCCGGTTTGCGAGCAAAGATCGTCCCATCGGTAGCCCACAAATGCCTGAGCAGGACAACGATGGACTCGTTGCCGAGCCCGAAGACGGGTTCGGGGATGCGTTTCTCGTGGGACCTCTGGCCGAAGATGCCAAGTTCGCGCAGCCAACGGTTCACACCCGCGGGATGCCAGCGGTTGCCGTTGCCGCTCAAGACGAGTTGGTGCCAGTTGTCCCTTCCCGCGTGGCGGTTCACCCGAACGCCGAACTCTTCTATGGCCGACTTCGCGACGAGGCGGCTGTTCTCCTCCGAGGCGGTGCAGTAGCGTAACGGCTGGCCGCTCAAGTAGCTGCCGTCCCCGATCAGGTGCCCCAGCAACGCCAGGCGTGCCTCGGACCATCTTCCCGCGGCCTCCGGCTCCGGTACGCCACGAGCCAGCGCGAGCCTGTCGCCAGGACGCAGCTCTCCCACACGTATCCAACCGTCAGCGCCGAAAAGCCGGTGCCTGGCCGTGGCCCTAACCTCGCGTCCGCTGGCGAGCCTCACCGTAAAGACCGGACGCCGTCCCACCGACCACACGCGGTCGGCCTCGGACTCCACGATCTTCCCTCCGGGCGACATCGCCAGCACGCGCGGCGTCGCTCCAACCAACTCTCGCACGGGCACGCGACGGCCGTCCGCGAGCAACACCAGCGTATCCCCGGTCACACAATCCCTGAGGTCCGAGAGCATGGGACGTTTGTCGTGGCGGGATTCGACGGCGCGGGAGAGCTGGGCGATGGCGAGGACGGGGACGTCGAGGTCGCGGGCGAGGACCTTCAAACCGCGGGAGATCTCGGCGATCTCTTGCTGACGGTTGTCGTTGCGGCTGCCCTGCCCGATCATGAGCTGCAAATAGTCCACGACGACGAGCGAGAGCGGCGGCCCACCGGTGGCGCCGAGCTGGCTCGCGAGGCGCCTCACCTTCGCGCGCATCTCCATCAACGTAACACCCGCTGTATCGTCGATCCAAATGGGAGCCTCGCTGACCTGCGCCACGCCCCTGAGGAGCTTCGGCCAGTCCTCGGCCTTGACGTTGCCGCTCCTCAAAGCCTGGGCCGGTATGCGGGTCGTCTGTGAGATGAGGCGCTGCACGAGTTGCTCCTTGCTCATCTCCAGAGAGAAGATCGCAACCGGCATCTTTTTCTCGCCAGCAGCGTGCCATATAGCGTTCAAAGCAAGCGCGGTGTTGTGGACGCAGACGTCGTTGGCGACGAAGTTGTGGGTATCGGGGACTGTAAGGTCGTACACCTGCTCGAGGCCGAGCGGCTCTATGCTGACGATGCGGTCCCAGTACACGTCGCTACCGGCGAGATCTCGCAGGCCTTCATCGTCCAGCGCTTCGGCGAACAGGGCCAGCCTCTCTCTTGAGAGGGACCGCGTGCCGACGTGGAGATTGTGCCCCGGACCGTGGCCCACCCGCCGGGCCAATGAGGACCACGACTCACCTTCCCTGGCCTCGTCGATGAGCTTCCATACTTCGCGCGGTACCAGATCCCGGTTGGCGTGGCGGCGTTTGTTTTCCAGGGCTTCAGAGACACGCACCACGGCTTCTTCTTTGCCAAAGATGCCGATCTCCTGGATGAAGGCACGGATCGAGTCCGCGCCGGTGATGTCCAGCTGGTAAGCCGGGCGACGTGCGCCTCCGTACTTCACGGATTTCTCTCGTAGCGAGGAGATCACACCGAACCTCAGCAGCAAGTGTTGGACCTGCCGGGCGAGCTTATCGCTCACTGAGCAGTAACCTAGCTGGGTCTGTCCGGAAGCCAGTACCGTGGCCCACCCGTCGGTCGCGAAGAGGCGGTTCAAGAACAAGGCCAGCTCTTCGCGCGGGGTCCGGAAAACGAGGTCAGGAACGAATTTGTCTTTCGCCCCGCATCCCCACAGTCCGAGCCCGTCTAGCCAGCGCCGCAGCGCGTTCGGGGCGTTGGTACGCGCCCGGTCCAGGCCGGAGACTTCAAGGGCCACGGAAATTTCGGAGAGCGCCCCGCGGAGCCTGAGCGCGGTGGCTTCGTTCGGAACGGTCTTGCCCAGGGTCCAGTTGGTTACCGATGCCGGGCTGACCCCCACCAGGCCGGCGAGCTCGCTGGCGGGACGGCCGGACTGCAGCGCCGCAGCCCGCAACGTCCTGGCAAATTCCTCCCGGTGCCGTCGAACGACCACGCGGTCGGAGCAGACGCAAAGCGTCGGCGTCCGCGTGCCGTCGGAGGTCTCGGCCCGAAAGTACAGACCACCGAACTCGCCGATGGCATCCGCGAAGTCCTTGCGCACGGTCGGGTTGGCGTTGGTGAAGCGGGGCGTGCGTCCGGTCATGTTGCCGTCGCCGAGCATGTAGGCGAGGAGTTTGACGCGGTGGGTACCGAGCGGTTTGTCTCCGAAGACCGGCATCCGGCGCGGGACGGCGACGTGGTCGCCCACCGAAAGCTCCCCGAGCTTTCGCCATCCGCCCATCGTAAGGAACGGGTGGGTGAGCGTCGTCTTGATCTCACGCCCGAGGCGCGTCGTCACCCGGAAGACGGGCTTCACCCCGTCGTCTATGAACTCGCTCGGGCTGGTCCAGGAAAGCTTGTGACCGTTCCCGAGCGTCATCAGTCGCGCTTTCCGCTGGTGGAAGATCTCCTCGATGGTCCTGACGCTGCCGTCGGCGAGCACGATCTCGGCGTCGGCGCTCAGGCATTTCCCCATGGCCGGCCTGGCGGCGAGGACGACCAGGTCGCTCTTGTGGAAGCCGGTCGTGAGCCGGTCGAGGTCCTCGAATCCGGCCTCGACGCCGGTTACCTCGCCCTCCTGTTCGTAGAGGCGTTGGATCATCTCCAGAGCCCCGGGCGCGAGCTCCGAGACCGGGGCCAGGTGCTGCTTTAGCGTCCTGTTCGAGACGCCGTAGATGAGCTGCTCGGCTGAGTCCAACGCCTCCGTTACGTCCTCGGGTTCGCGGAAGGCGTCCTCCGTTATGCGGCTGCCGACGTCTATGACGGAGCGCAAGAGCGCCTTGCCGCGAACTATCTCGGCGTAGCGGGCGGCGTTGGAGGCCGTCGGGACGCTCTCGACGAGCTGGAAGACGTAGGCCCGGCCGCCGACGCGGTCGAACTCGTTTATGGAGTTGAGTTCGTTCGTGAGCGTGATCTGGTCTATGCGGTCCCCGCGCGAGTAGAGCCGCATCATAGCCCCGTAGATGATCCGGTGCGTCTCCGAGTAAAACTCCTCGGCCGTGAGCTGCTCCGCCACAGCGGCCACAGCGGTCTCCGAGACGAGCAAAGCCCCTATTACCGCCCGCTCGGCATCCAGGTCATGCGGCGGCACGCGGGCCGCGTCGGCCCCCGTCTCTACGCTCCGCATCCTCCCCCGACGCTCCATAGGACTCCCAAATATGCAACACAAAGGCCCCCGTTACAAGACGGGGGCCTTCACCTTCTGGTCCAGGTCATACATAAACCTACACCTCAACTACACCCACCCCTCCCGAGGTATCCCGGGAGGACAAGCGTTCCGGCAAGAGGCCGGGCCGTCAGCAGAACAAAAAAAGCTGACGGCCGAAAGCTGAAAGCGCGGTTCGCTGCACGAACCGCCGGCTACAGTTTGGGGACGACGATGACCTTGACGCTGGCTTCGACGTCGCCGTGGACCTGGATCGGGACCTGGTGGGTGCCGAGGGACTTTATGGGCTCGTCCATGCGGACCCTGCGCCGGTCGATCCGGACTCCGCGGGCCTTCTCGACGGCGTCGGCGACGTTCGCGGCGGTGACGGAGCCGAAGAGGCGCTCGTCCTCGCCGGTGCGGGCCTCGATGGTGATCACGCTCTTGTTCAGGGTCGCGGCGATCTCCTCGGCGCGCTCGGCGAGGCGGCGGTCCCGCTCCTCGCTCTCGGCCATCTCGCGGCGGGCCTCTTCCATCTTGCCCGGCGTCGCGACCTCGGCGAGGTTGCGGGGGACCAGGAAGTTGCGGACGTAGCCGCGGCTAACGTCCACGATATCGCCCCTCTGGCCTATCTTGTCCACGTCCTGGGTCAGTATCACCTGCATGGCCCTTTACCTTCCTACCACGTAGGGCAGAAGCGCCATCTCGCGGGCGCGCTTGATCGAGGTGGCCGCCTCGCGCTGGTGCTGCGGGCAGAGGCCGGTCACCCTGCGGGCCCGGATCTTGCCCCGGTCGGAGACGAACCGGCGCAGCACGTTGTAGTCCTTGTAGTCCACGTACGCGACGTCCTCTTTGCAGAAGACGCACGGCTTGCTCTTTACCGGCCGGCCCCCGCGGGGCGGGCCACTCCTTCTCTTACCCATTCTCTACCTCCTGGAGAGTCGTGTTAGGCCGGGACTTCTTCGGGCTCCGGCAGCGGCTTGTGCGCGTAGCTCGGCGGGAGCTTCACGATCGTGTGCCGCAGCACGTCGTCCGAGACGCGCAGGATGCGCTTGAGCTCGACGAGGGTCCGCTCCCCGGTCGTGAACTCCATGACGACGTAGAAACCGTCGGTGCGGTTGTCTATCTCGTAGGCGAGCTTGCGGCGGCCCCAGTGCTTGGGCTCGCCGGCCTCGCCGCCCGTGCGCTCGATGATCGTGCGAAAACGGCCGACCGTATTCTCGACCTGCTCTTCGTCGAGCTCGGGTATGACTATGAGCATGGCTTCGTAAGTAGTTATGGTTGCCTCCTCCGGTCTAGATTCGGCTCCCCGGGCTCGTCCCGGCGGAGCAGGGGCTTATGCGATTGCCGCGGGATTCTACCAGCGGGATGTAGATGTTACAAAGGTTTTGAGGTTCTCAGGTTTTTAGGGGCGCCTGGCAGTGTGGGTCCCGACTCCCCACCCCTCAAAGCCTTCTTCGTCGTGTCGGTCCTATGCACGGATATACTCGGCTCGTGGAGAACGGTGTTCCAAACGCTGTCGAGACGGTGGGCCTGCGTAAGGTCTACGGCGAGGGTTCGACGGCGGTGCGGGCGCTCGACGACGTCTCTTTGGCGTTCCCCAACGGGGAGTTCGCCGCGATCATGGGCCCAAGCGGGTCGGGTAAGAGCACGCTGCTGCACATCCTCGGCGCCCTGGACAAGCCCTCGGAAGGGCGCGTCATCGTCGGCGGGACGGAGCTGTCCGGGCTCTCCGACAGGGAGCTCACGCTGCTGAGGCGGCGGCGGATGGGTTTCGTGTTCCAGTTCTTCAACCTCATACCGACGCTCTCGGCCGAGGAGAACGTGCTCCTGCCGGTTTTGATCTCCGGCAAGAAGCCGGGCAAGTACGCGAGGCGGGTGGACGAGCTTCTAGACCTCGTCGGCCTGACGGGCCGCCGGGATCACAGGCCGGACGAGCTCTCGGGCGGCGAGCAGCAGCGGGTCGCCATAGCCCGCGCCCTCATACGCTTCCCCGACATCATCCTCGCCGACGAGCCGACCGGAAACCTCGACTCGAGGACCGGAGCCGAGGTGCTCGTCCTCCTCAAAGAGTCGGCCGCCCGCTACGACCAGACCATCCTGATGGTCACCCACGACCCGCGCGCCGCCTCCGCCTCAGACAGGGCCGTCTTCCTCTCCGACGGCCGCGTGGTCGACGAGGCCCGCGACCCCAACCCGGACGACATCCTCGAGCGCATCAGGACGCTCGAATCCCTGGGCTGAGATGCCTTCCGGCTACTCCTTCCGGCAGATGGACGCCGCCGACGCCCGCGAGATCTCCGGCTGGCGCTACGAGCCCCCCTACGACTTCTACAACGGCGACGCGGACCCGGATGACCTCGCGGAGCTTCTGGACGAAGAGCGCCGAAAAGACGTCTACTTCTCGGCCCTGGACGAGGAGGGAGACCTCGTCGGGTTCTTCCAGTTCGAGAAGACGAGCGAGACCATGGACGTCGGCCTAGGGCTCAGGCCGGACCTGACGGGACGCGGGATCGGGGAGGAGTTCTGCAGCGCCGGGCTGGGGTTCGCGCGCGAACGTCTCGCGCCCCGGCGTTTCACGCTCTCCGTGACGACCTTCAACGAACGCGCGATACGGGTCTACGAGCGGGCCGGTTTCGGGCGGGGCGAGACTTATATGCACGAGACGAACGTCGGCGGGTACGAGTTCCTGTTCATGGAGCGGGAAGCATGACGGATCAGGGCTGGATGGTCGTGCCGACCACGACGAGGAACAGGACGAGGGCCAGAAGGCCGAGGAAGATCACGCCGTTCGCGACGGTCCCGAGGACGGCGAACAGCCTCTTGCGGCGCTTCTGTATGAGGCCGGCTGTGCCGAGCGCGGCGCCGAGAAGGTACAGGAACGGGCTAGCCACCAGGCCGAAGCCCGCGACCCCGAGCACGCCCGTCGTGCCGGGAGATTCTTCGAGGTTCTGTTGCAGGTCCTGGGGCGTGACGCTCTGCGGGTCCTCGTTCCCGAGCAATTGCCCCGCGGCGCCGAAGATCACGACGAGCAGCACGATGAAGAGCACCGTGGTCAGGACGGCTATCACGAAGGAGGCGACCCCGAGCCGCGAGTGTTTATTCTCCCTCTCAGAACCTACCCTGACGGGCCCGCCGCGCTCTTCCATCCGTCCTCCCCACTCAAACGTTTTCGCCCAGATCTCGTTCAGGTTAGCACGCCCCGGGGCGGCGTCCCTGTGAAGTTGAGGCGCTTCTCGGGCCTGAGCCTGCGCAACCTGCGGGCCAGGGCGCAGCGCACGCTGCTCACCGCCGTCGGCATCGTGCTCGGGGTCGGCATCGTCTTCGGCGTGTTGACGCTCTCGAACACGATGTCGGGCACCTTTCAGCAACTCTTCTCCCGCGCCTACGGATCAGCCGACCTCACGGTGACCGCGGCCGGGGCTCGGGCGGCTTCGACCAGAAGACCGTTGAGAAGGTACGTGGTTTCGAGGGGGTGGAGTCGGCCGCGCCCCGGTACGCGAGCTCGGCGTCCCTGATCCTGGACCGCGAGACCGAAGCCGGACTGCCGGAGGTCAGGAGCATGCGCCTCTTCGGCGTGGAACCCAGGTCCGCGGAACTCGCGACGGGCTTCGAGTTGACGGACGGGAGGTTCCCGAAGAGCGGGCGGGAGCTCACCCTCGACGGCGCCGCGGCGGAGGGGGCCGGGCTGAAGATCGGGGACGAGGTAACGCTGGGCACGCCCGCAGGTCCGCGGGAGGCGAAGGTCGTAGGGCTGCTCAGGATACCGGGCGGGTCGTTCGGGGGGCTCGCCTTCGGCATGGTCCCTCTGCCCTTCGTCCAGGACGCGTTCGACAAGCCGGACCAGATCTCCGGCATCGCGGTCGAGGCCGGGGAGGGCGTGCCGGTCGGGGAGTTGCGGGAGCGGCTGGACAGGGGCCTGGGCGAAGGGTTGCAGGCGGAGCGGTCGGAGACGCGGACGCAGGCGGTAACGGGGCAGTTGCAGGGGTTCAGGCTCGCGCTGCTCTTCTTCGCCGGGACGGCGCTCTTCGTCGGGGCGTTTCTAGTGTTCAACGCGCTCTCGATGACCGTGCTCGAGCGGACCAGGGAGCTGGGCATGCTGCGGGCGCTCGGTTCGACGCGGGCCATGATCGCGCGTTCCGTCATCCTGGAGGCAGCACTTCTCGGCATCTTCGGTTCCATCCTTGGCGTGCTCTTCGGGTACGGGATGGCGAAGGGGCTCGTCTACCTCTTCGGGAGGGCTTTTCTGTTCGAGATCACCACGCTCATCCTCTCCCCTTTCGCCCTCGTCTCCGCCGTCTGCGTCGGCGTCGCCGTCACGGTGGTCGCGGCCCTGCTCCCCGCCCTGCGCGCCGGCCGCGTCAGCCCCGTCGAGGCGATGCGCTCCCGCGCCGGCGGCGGGGGGAGACGAAGGGCTTCCCGTCTGGCGCCGGTAATCGGGCTGGCGCTGGCGGGCGTGGGGGTGCCCTGGATCTACTACCTCGCCAGGAACCTCTCGGCCGACCTCGACGGCCTCGTCTACGCCTCGGGCATCGCCGGCGTCATCGCGGCCTTTCTCGGCGTCTCGCTCCTGATACCCGTCCTCGTCCGGCCGTTGGCGGCCCTTTTCTCCCCGATCTTGCGGCTTCTCTTCGGGGTAGAGGGAAGGATGGCGGCGGCGAACGCCACGAGGAACCGGGGAAGGACGGCGCTCACGGCGTCGGCGCTCATGGTCGGCATCTCGCTCGTCGTCGCCTTCGCGGCCCTCGGCGGGAGCCTGCTCGGCTCGATAAGAGACTACCTCGACGACTCTCTGGGCAGCGACTACGTGGTCCAGCCCACCCAACAGACCTCCGACGCGGGCTTCAACGCGAGCCTGCCGGAAAAGGTCCAGGCGATAGAAGGCGTCGAGAGCACGACGAGCATCGTCTCGAGCTTCCGCCGCAGCGGCGAGAAGGTGGACATAGTCTTCGGCGTGGACGGGAACTACCCCGGTATCTTCCGCACGGACTTCGCCCCGGGCACCCCGAAAGACGCCTTCGGTACGCTCGACGAGGGCGGCGCCCTGATCGGTAAGCAGCTCGCGGAGAGCAGGAAGCTTGGCGTGGGAGACGAGATAGAGCTGGCAGGACCGAGAGGGAAAAAGAAGTACCCAATCGAGGGTGTTCTGGAGAACGACCTGATCGGGGGCGGGTCGGGCGTCTACCTTTCAAAGCGGGCGCTCGCCAGGGACTTCAACGAGACCGAGAGCGAGTTTCTGGCCGTAAAGGCGGAGCCGGGTTCGGACCGCGAAGCCCTGTCCGATGGGATCGGGCGGGTGTTGCGGGATTACCCGCAGTTCACGCTGTACTCGAACGCCGAGTGGAAGGCGCGCATCGAGGGAGACTTCAACCGCCAGTACGTCTTCTTCTACGCCATCATGGGCGTCTCGGTGGCGGTCTCGGCGTTCGGGGTCGTCAACACGTTGTCCATGAGCGTGTTCGAGAGGACGCGGGAGATCGGGATACTCAGGGCCATCGGGACCACGCGGTTGCAGGTCGGGCGCCTCATCATCGACGAGGGGGTCGTCATCAGCCTGATCGGCTGCCTCGTCGGCGTCGTTCTGGGCTCCCTTCTCGGCTACCTGTTCGTCCAGGGCTCGGGCGCCGGCGGGTTCGAGATCGAGTTCTACTACCCGCGCCTTCCGGCGCTCGCCGCCCTTTTCTCCGGCCTCTTCATAGGCGTCTTCGCCGGCCTGCTCCCTGCCCGCTCCGCTGCCCGCAAGGCCATAGTCGAGGCCGTGGGCTACGAGTAGGTGGCGTAGAACATCCCGGTGGACACTATTCGCTTCGAGGTCGATAGAACCGACACCCCTGCCTGGGGGCCCATCGACACGGTGGACATCTTCGTCAACGGCCGGAGCCTTCTGGACCTGGTAAGGGAGGTCGAGCTTCCGTTCGCCACGCGAGACGGCCGCCCAGATCGCGCCGGGAGCTACGTCGGGCTGCCCGCCGAAGCCATCTTTATGCCTTCGCGGCGTCTGCTCGGCGTTCCGGATGATCGTTACGACGATTGGGAAGGCAGGATCTCCGTCCTCGGCTGCGGCGTCGTCGGATGCTGGCCGCTACACGCGAGGATCACGGTCCAGGACGATGCCGTCGTTTGGGACGACTTCGAGCAGCCGCACCGGAGGAGATGGCGCCACGACCGGCTCGGGCCCTTCGTCTTCGAGCGCGAGGAATACGAGGCCGCGCTCAGGGGAGCGCCGGACCTCCGGGACGAATCCTAGCGCCGACACCCGATCCCACACGGAACTTTCACACCTGAACCGATAACAGAGACTGGGGTTCGTCTGCCCTGCGCGGCGGCTACCCTTCCACGCTACACGCGCCCGGAGGGCCCGCGAAGGCCACAGAATACGAGCAACCCGCCCCTGGACTACGGGTTGCCGACCGCGTCGAGCAGGGTGACGAGACCGAAGAACAAAGCAGCCGCCAGCACGAGCCAGAGTGCCGCGTTGGCCCACGCCCGCGCCAGCCGGGAATGCTCCCGCGCCCCGAAGTAGTCGCCCGCGACGAGCGAGCGGTTCGTCCACACGGAGAAGTAGAGGGAGACGATGCCGGCAACCGGGCAGATCAGGGCCGCCACGACCGCCCGCGCCAGGTAATCGGGGACGGGCTCCAAAACGGTCCCGCAATTCGAGCAGCGGCGCCGGCGGGGATCTCCGTTCCACGTGTTGCAGTTCGGACAGCGCACCTGGTCCTTCCCGGTTGGCCGGCACCTACCTTCCAAATCCCAGCTTACATGGCAGTACCGCAGAGAGGCGAGAGTTCTCCGCAAATATGGGACCTGGCTCCCATGCGAGACGACGGCCCTTCGACCTAACATGCGCCCCAGGGGTTCGCGGATGCAGGCTGCGGCCCCTTCGTAGGCCGGAGCGTAAGCACGGGAGGAGAGGGACCTGAAGACCGGCGGCACTACACCAGGACGAGCACCCTCGCCCCCCGTGCTCGACTGGAGGGGCTGAGTCGATGCGAAGACCGGGCCTGTTGACAGCGGCGACGATTTCGATGCTGGTGCTTGTCTGCGGGGTGGCGCTCGCCGCCAACAAGCAGTGCAAGGCGCACGATAGCCGCGCCTGCTACGGCACGCAGCAGGCGGACACGCTTCTGGGGACCGACAAGTTCGAGTCGGTCTACGGCCGCGGCGGCCCCGACACCATAAAGAGCCTCGCGGGCGGCGATACCGTGTACGGCGAGAACGGCGACGACGACTTGTTCGTGGGCGACGGCGAGGACCGCCTGCATCCCGGCCAGGGCGACGACACTATTCGCGGCAACGAGAGGGGCAACGGCGTCGGGAGCAACCGCGGGGACGACACCATCTACGGCATGGACGAGGACGACTGGATCATCGTCGCGGACAACGCCGGCGGCGACACCGTGGATTGCGGCGCCGGCAACGATACGGTCTACTACGATCCTGGCGATACGGTGCGCGATTGCGAGGTCCGGCGAGATCTTCAAGGCAACCCCCAGTAAAGCCCCGGCGATCGACGGCCACCCGGTCATGACCGGACGGACGGCCGGGGAAGTATGACGCGGCGGACCATCCTGGTCGTGCTTGCCGGGGTCGTCCTGATCGGGGCCGCGGTCTTCCTGATCGGCGGCACGAAACCGAACACGGTCAAGGGCGGCAACGGGGACGACAACCTCTCCGGCGGCCCCGGCACCGACCGCCTGCTCGGCCTCGCGGGCGACGACGAGCTTTACGGGGGCGAGGGCCCCGACGGCCTCTTCGGCAACAGGGGCGCGGACGACCTCAGGCTGGGCGCCTCGGGCGGCTCCGCCCAGGGCGGCCCGGACGAGGACGAGTTGGCCGGGGGCCGTGGCCGGGACCGCCTGGACGGCGCGACGGAAGTAGACAGGCTGGAGGGGGGTCCGGGCGCGGACCGGCTGGAGGGCGGCCGGGGCAACGACGAGCTTGCCGGCGGCGAAGGCGGGGACTCCATCTTCGGAGAGGGGGACGCGACGACCTCTCCGGCGGGGCGGGGACGATTTCCTCTACGCGGCGGACGGCGTCCCCGACGAGACCGTCGACTGCGGCCCCGGGGACAACGACATAGCCTCGGTCGACCCGGAAGACGATACGTCCGGGTGCGAGATCCCGTGACCGTCGCGCGCGAAAAAGCTACCGTGTCCGTGGCCCGAGATTGGCCCCTGACGGCGGCGTGGTTCTTGTGGTCTTTGTGCGCGGTCATGATCTTTTCCAGCCTGGCGCTGGACGCCCTCACGCCAAACCTCCTGGCGCCCCCCGAGCGGCCGGGGCTCGGGCTGGCGGTCTTCACGGCGCTGCTCTCGCTCGCCTGCCCGACCATCGGGGTCCTCGTGGTCTCGCGGCTTCCCAGGAACCTCGTGGGCTGGATCTTCTGCGGCGTGGGCCTGATCTACGGCGCCCGGCGCCTGGCCGCGGCGTACACGGACCACGCCCTCCTCGTCCGGCCGTCTCTGCCTGGCGGGGATCTCTCCGCCTGGGCATCGACGATCCTGGGCCTGCCGCTCCTGGTGGCTTTCGGGGTGTTTCTTACGCTCCTCTTCCCTGAAGGACGGCCACCGTCGCGGTCCTGGAAGTGGGCGGCGTGGGGAGCGGTGTGCGGGACAGCCCTTATCTGCCTGTCAGAGGCGCTCCGGTTCGGCCCCCTTCCGGCCTACTACTTCGTCTCCAACCCGCTTGGGCTGGCCGACGCCCCGGGCGGCCTTCCGGTGAGGCGCCTTCTGGACGCCTCCTACCTCGCGGGCGGCGCGCTGCTCTCCCTTGCCTCCGCGGCCTCTATAGTCTTGCTACTCGTTCGCCTGCGCCGGGCCGGGGGTGACGGGCGCCAACAGCTCGGGTGGTTCGCCTGCGCCGCCATCCCGGCGCTGGCCGGTGGGATGCTGCTTCTGCTCGACCGCGCCGTGGAGAAACTTTCGCTGCTCTTCTTCGGACAGGCGGTGAGGCCCCTTCTGCAGGTCGCCGGCAGCTTCGGGGTCTTCGTCAGGCAAGACCGCACGCTCGGCCCTCTGGCCGAGCTCAGGCTGGAGACGACCCTGGAACTTCTGATCGTGGTCGCGCTCTTCTTCGTGCCCGTCTTTACGGGCGTGGCCGTCCTGCGCCACCGGCTCTACGACGTCGACGCCGTCATCAACCGCGCCCTGGTCTACGGGTCGTTGACCGCCGTGGTGGCCGCGCTCTACGTCCTGCTGGTGGCGGTTTTCGGCGCGCTCTTTCGGGTCGGGGCCGGTGGCAACCTGGTTGTCTCCCTCGTCGCGACCGGCCTGGTCGCCGTCCTCTTCCAACCGCTGCGCGCCCGGCTACAGGACGGCGTGGACCGCCTGATGTACGGCCAGCGCCGCGACCCGTACGCGGCGCTCTCGCGCCTCGGAGAACGTCTGGAGGCCGCTTTCGTCCCCGAAGCGGTCCTGCCGACCATCGTGGAGACCGTTGCCCGGGCGATGGGGATTCCACACGCCGAGATCTCGCTAAAAAAAGACGGCGGTTTCGAGACCGCATCGGTCTACGGCTCACCGGCTGGCGTCCCGACGATCTTGACCCTCAGGCACGGGAAAGACCAGATCGGGCGCCTCATCCTCTCCCCCCCTTCCCCGGACGAGCCGTTCTCGGAGGCGGATCACCGCCTGCTCCGGGACCTGGCCCGGCAGGCGGAGGTGGCCGTCTACGCCGTCCGGCTCACGGCCGACCTGAGGCGCTCCCGCGAACGCCTGGTCACCACGCGGGAGGAGGAGCGCCGCCGCCTCAGGCGCGACCTGCACGACGGCCTCGGCCCCTCCCTCGCCGGCCTCTCCTTCGGGCTGGAGGCGGCGCGGCGCCTGGTGGACGAGAGGCCGGAGGACGCCACGAAGCTGCTCGCCCAGCTCGAAGAACAGACGCAGGAGACCGTGGTGAACATCAGGCGCCTGGTCTACGGCCTCAGGCCCCCCGCCCTCGACGACCTCGGCCTCGTACCCGCCATCCGTCAGCAGGCCGAGGCCTTCGGCTCGCTTACCGAAGAGGCGGCCCTGGGGGAGAACGTCGTGGCGTTCTCCGTGGCGACTCCAGAAGAACTGCCGCCCCTGCCGGCGGCCGTCGAGGTCGCCTGCTACCGGATCGCCCAGGAGGCCCTCACGAACGTCGTCCGACACGCGGGGGCGCGTTCCTGCCGGGTGCGGCTCTCCCCGCGAAGAGACGTTCTGGAGCTGGAGGTAACCGACGACGGCGTGGGGCTCGGGGAGAACCGCGGCGCCGGCGTGGGGCTGGCCTCGATGCGGGAGAGGGCGGAGGAGTTGGGCGGAACCTGCGCGATCGAGGATGCCCCCCACGGGGGAACCCGCGTCCTCGCCCGGCTGCCGTTGGAAGTTTCCGGCGCCGGGTATCAGGCGCCAGGTAGAGACGGGGGAGCGCCGTGAGGGAGGCCGATGCCTGAAACACCCAAGATACGCGTGCTGGTGGCGGACGACCACCCGGGCTTCCGCCGCGGCCTGACGGCCTTGCTTGCGTCGGAGCCGGGCGTCGAGGTCGTGGGCGAGGCGGTGGACGGGCGGGAGGTCGTGGAAAAGGCGCTGACGCTCTCGCCAGACGTCGTCTTGATGGACCTCCAGATGCCCGGCATTAACGGCATCGAGGCGACGCGCCTGATCCTCCGGAAGGAGCCGCGCGTCGGTGTTCTGGTCCTGACCATGTTCGAGGACGACGAATCGGTGGTCTCGGCGATGAAGGCGGGGGCGAGGGGCTACGTGCTCAAGAGCGCGCGGCCCACGGAGGTTCTGAACACTCTAGGCTCCGTCGCCCGCGGCGAGGCGCGGTTCGGGCCGGAGATCGCGCGCAGGCTCACCGGCTTTCTCGCCGACCCCGGCCCGGACCCCGCATCCGCCTTCCCCGAGCTCACCGGCCGCGAGCGCGAGATCCTGGACCTCATCGCCGCCGGCAGGGACAACGCCTCCATCGCGGCCCGCCTCTTCGTGAGCCCCAACACCGTGCGCAACCACATCTCCCGAATCTTCGCCAAGCTCGGGTTCTCGAACCGCGCCCAGGCCATCGTCCGCGCCCGCGAGGCGGGCCTCGGCAGGGACGGCTAGAAGAGCCGGCCGAAAATGGGACCCTGGTCCCATACGGCGACCGCCGGGGTCTCGTAGAATGCCCCCATTATGAACAGAGCCCACAAGAGCGCCGCGACTTTCGTACTGTCCTTGCTTGCCGGCCTCGCGCTCGTGTTCGCGCTCTGGGCCGACGCGGGCCTCGGCAATCCGGCCGGCCGGGCGCAGGTGAAGCCCAACATCGTCTTCGTCCTCACCGACGACCAGATGCCGGGCACGGAGAACCGGATGCCGGCGCTCCAGAACAACCTGGTCCGCGGGGGCGTGAAGTTCTCCAACACGGTGAGCACCTACCCTTTGTGCTGCCCGGGGCGGGCGGTCATCCAGCGCGGGCAGTACCCGCACAACACCAAGATCTACGGCAACTCCGAGCCCCAGGGCGGCTGGGAGAAGTTCCAGAGGCTGCGCCTGCACCAGAACACGGTCGCCACCTGGCTCGACGGCGCAGGCTACCAGACGGGCCTCTTCGGCAAGTACATGAACAACTACCGCGACAGGCTCATCCCGCCCGGCTGGGACCGCTGGTACGCCTGGAACGGCGTGGATCAGGGCTGGACTTCGGTCAACGACCAGGGAAACGTCAAGAACCTCGACCGCCAGCAGGCCGACGTGCTCGTGGCGGACAAAGCCACCGCGTTTCTCAAGAGCCGGCTGGACGGCGCGGCCCCCGTCTTCGCGTTCGTCAACTTCGGGGCGATGCACGAGCCGTACCCTTCCTCGGACATAGACGCCGACAAGTTCAAGGGGCTGAACGTCCCGCGCACCCCGGCGTTCAACGAGGACGACGTCTCGGACAAGAACCCCTCGATACGGAACCTGAACAGGCTCTCGCGGGGTGAGATCTCCGACCTCGACTCCCAGTACCGCCAGAGCCTGCGTTCCCTACAAAGGGTCGACCGCTTTATCGGGAACGCCTCCGACATCCTTCGCAGGCACGGGGAGATGGACGACACCTACTTCGTCTTCTACACGGACAACGGGGCCCACTTCGGCCAGCACCGGCTCACCCACGGCAAGCTTCAGCCCTACGAAGAGGACATAAACTTCCCCCTGATCCTGCGCGGCCCGGGCATTCGCAGCAACGTGGTCGAGCCCGGCCTGGTCGGCAACCACGACATAGCCCCCACGATCGCGGACATGGCGAACGCCCAGGCCCCCGCCTTCGTCGACGGACGCTCGGTGATGCCGCTGGCGACGGGCGCGGCGACCGCGTGGCCAAGGACCGCGGTCCTGAGCATCCGCGAACCCGACCTGAACCCGCCGCCACAGTGGGGAGTTCTCAGGATGCAGAACCAGAAGTACATCCGCTTCCAGAACGGCGCCAGGGAATACTACGATCTTGCCACCGACCCCCACGAGGTCGACAGCGATCCGGGGGCCGTCTCGGCAGAGACGCGCGACCACTGGGAGCGACGGATTGACGAGATCCGCGCCTGCTCCGGGCAGGAGTGCCAGGCCGCCGAGAACGCCCCGACCTTCCCGCCCCCGGCCGCGCCGTGACGGGGCCCGTTTCGGGCGGTTGGGGCCCCCGCCTGTAAGCCCCTTTACCCGGCTCCCGGTCGAACGCTGCTAGCATCGGCGGCGTATACTTCACGAGATACCCCTAGAGAAGGACGGTGGCGCCCTGGCGTCTGCGGCGAAGAGGCGGGTTGCGGTTGTGGGGGCCGGCATGGGCGGCCTGGCGGCGGCGATCCGGCTGGCCACCATGGGCTTCGAGGTCGAGGTCTTCGAGAAGAACGGCCAGGTCGGCGGCCGGATGGGCCGCCTGGAGGCCGAAGGCTTCTCTTTCGACACCGGGCCCTCCCTGCTGCTCATGACCGACACCTACCGCGAGCTCTTCGCCTTCGCGGGCCGGGACCTCGACGATTACGTGAAGCTCATCCCGCTCGATGGGGACTACCGCGTGACCTTCGGGGACGGGGACACGCTGACCACGCGGCGGGCGCTGCCCGAGATGATCCGGGAACTGGAGCGGATAGAACCGGGCGTCACCCCGCGCTTTTACCGCTTCCTGGAAGACGCCTGCCACAAGTACCGCCTCGGCCGCAGCGAGTTCGTCGAACGCGATTTCGACAAGGCCAAAGACTTCTTCGGCCTCAGAAACTTGCGGCTTTTGCTAAAGACAAAGGCCGTAAACAACTACTACCGGCAGGTCTCGAAGTTTTTCAAGACCGAGAAACTCCGCCAGGCGTTCAGCCTCCAGACTATGTACCTCGGCCTCTCCCCCTTCTCGGCGCCCGCCGTCTACGCGCTGCTCCCCTACACCGAGTTGGCCGAGGACGGCCTCTGGTTCCCCCGGGGCGGCATGTACGCCCTCGTCGAGGCCATGGAGAGGCTGGCGGTCGAGCTCGGCGTGAAGTTCCGTTTGAACAGCCCCGTCGAGAACGTCGTCGTGACGAAGGGCAAGGCCCGCGGCGTGCGGGTGGGGGGCGAAGCCGGCGGCGAGGAGATAGGGGCGGACGCCGTCCTCGCCAACGCGGACCTCCCCTACGCCTACCGCGAGCTGCTCGGCGGCCAAGCCGACTCGGACTTCAGGCTCCGCCGGCGCGAGAAGCTTCGGTACACGGCCTCGGCGTTCATGCTCTACCTCGGCGTAGACGGCAAGCTCGACGAGATGCTCCACCACAACTTCTACCTCTCCCCGGATTACGGGGAGAACTTCGAGGCCATCTTCCGCGACGGCAGGCTCCCCGACGACCCATCTTTCTACGCGGTCGTCCCGTCAAAGACAGAGCCGGGCATGGCACCGGAAGGGAAAGACGCCCTGTTCGTGCTCGTGCCGGTGCCCCACCTGGGGCCGGGCGTGGACTGGGAGCGGGAAGGTCCCGCGTTCAAGGAGAAGGTCTACGGGATGCTGGAGCGGCGTTGCGGGCTCGACCGGAGCAGGGTCGTCTACGAAGAGGTAAAGACGCCTCTCGACTGGCGGGACGACTACAACCTCGAAGAAGGCGCGGCGTTCGGGATCGGGCACGGCATCCTCCAGGTCGGGTACTTCCGCCCGCCGATGGTCTCCCGCAGCGTGGAGGGCATGTACTTTGTCGGGGCGAGCACGCGGCCGGGCACGGGCGTGCCCCTGGTCACCATCGGCGCGCGGCTCGCGGCCGAGCGGATCGGGCGCGAGGTCGGGGTTTGAGGCTCGACCCCGCGAGCGGCGTGAAGCTCGACGGCGGGCTCTCGCTCGCCGAGAGCTACGAGTTGTGCCGGCGGGTCCAGAAGGCGCACAGCAGGACCTACTACTTCTCGACCCGGTTCTTCCCGCGGCGCGTCCGGCCCAGGGTGCACGCGCTCTACGCCTTCATGCGCTACGCCGACGAGATCGTGGACAACCCCGGCGCCACGAACCTGGAGGAGCAACTGGGGGGCCTCGAAGCCTTCGAACGGGAGACGATGGCCGCCGTGGCCGGCGAGCCCGTCTCGAACCCCGTGCTCCGGGCCTACGCGGACACCGTGAGAAGGAGCGGCATAGAGCCGGCCCACATTACGGCCTTCATGGAGAGCATGAAGATGGACACCCGCGTCTTCCGCTACGAGACGTTCGAGGACCTGGAGGTCTACACCTACGGGAGCGCGGCCGTCGTCGGACTGATGATGTGCCGGGTGCTCGGCGCCGCCGACAGGATGGCCGATCCCCACGCCGAAGCTCTGGGCGTCGCCATGCAGCTCTCCAACTTTTTGCGCGACGTCGCCGAGGACTGGCGCCGCGGAAGGGTCTACCTGCCGCTCGAAGATTTGAAGCGCTTCGGGTACGGGGAAGAGGACCTTGCGGCCGGTGTCGTCGACGGGCGGTTCGTGGCGTTGATGCGCTTCCAGATAGGGCGGGCGCGGCGGCTTTACGCGTACGCCGACGAGGGGATGAAGTACATACCCCGCGGCCGGCGGTGGCCCGTGATGGTCGCGCGGGAGCTGTACGCGGGGATACTCGACCGCATAGAGGCGCGCGGCTACGACGTGTACACCGGCCGGGCCGAGACCTCGCGGCCGAAGAAACTCCTGGTGGCCGCGCGGGTGGCGGCGCGGGACCCGCGCGAGATGCTGACCCGTTCGATCTCCCGCCGCTGACGGGCCTTCCGCCCTTCCGAATTGAAATGGCGCCCCTGCCGTGCTGTAATTCGTGGGTCTGGGGTTGGCACTGCCGGCCCGGACGCTCATCGAGAGCGGTGGAGGGATGGGCCCTTTGAAGCCGCGGCGACCGGCGGGGTAAAAGCCCCGTGGCAGGTGCCAACTCCCGCGGAGGATACTCCGAGAGATGAGTCGGAACCGCATCGACTGGCCTCTCTCCCCCGCGCCGACGCACAACCGAAGAGGAGAGAGGTTTTCTTTTGAGTTTCGATCTCAGGGAGATGACAGGCTCCGGCGTCCTGATCGGGGACGGCGCGATGGGCACCCTCCTCGCCGAACGCGGCGTCGGCTTCGGCCACCCCTACGCCCGCGCCAACGTCACCCACCCCGAGATGGTGGCCGGCATCCACGAGGAGTACATCCGGGCCGGCGCCGGCGTGATCGAGACCAACACCTTCTCCGCCAACCGCTTCAAACTCGAGGTCCACGAGCTGGAAGACCGCGTGCGCGAGGTAAACGAGGCGGGCGCCCGCCTGGCCCGCAAGGCCGCGGATATTGCAGGGACCAACGGGAGCAAGGCGCTGGTTCTCGGCGCCATCGGCCCCCTCGGCCGCCCCCTCTGCCCCGTCGGCCCGGTCACGGAGGCCGAGGCCCGCGCAGTCTTTTTGGAACAGGCCGAGGCGCTGCTGGAAGGCGGCGCCGACGCCCTCGTCCTGGAGACCTTCACCGACCTCGTCGAGCTCCGCCTCGCCCACGAGGCCGTCAGGGGCCTCGGGGTCCCGATAGTCGCGTACAAGACCTTCGTCGAGGACGGCGAGACCTTGTCCGAGGGCCTGCCGGGACGGGCGGCGCGCGAGATCTCCGCCCTCGGCGTGGACCTCTCGGGCTCGAACTGCACGGTCGGCCCGCAACGGATGGTCGGCATCATAGAAGGCATGTCTGCGGAGGTCGGCCCCGTCGCCGCTTTCCCGAACCCCGGCCTCCCCCAGCTCGTGGACGGCAAGGTCCGCTTCCGCCGCGACGTGGACCATTTCGCCCTCTACGGCCGCAAGCTGGCGGAGGCCGGCGCCCGCCTCGTCGGCGGCTGCTGCGGCACGACGCCGGAGCACGTAAAGGCCCTGGCGGACGCCCTCCGCGACTTCCGCCCCGGGACCACCCCGAACCGCGGCGTGTCCGTGAGAACGGTGGAAGAAGAGAAGCCGCAAGAGGTCCTCGACGGGCCCTCCACGGACCTCGCGGAGAAGCTTCGGACCGGCTTCGCGGTGGCCGTCGAGGTGGACCTGCCGCGGGGCAACGACATCACCAGGGTGGTCGAGGCGTCGCGGCGGCTCAAGGAGCGCGGCGTGGACGCCATAGACATCTCAGACGGGGCGCGGGCGCGCCTCAGGATGCACCCCGTCGCGGCGGCCAGGATCGTGCAGGAAGAGGTCGGCATCGAGGTCGTCGCGCACATCTCCTGTAGAGACCGGAACATCATAGGGTTGCAGGCGGACTTCCTAGGGGCCGCGGCCCTCGGGGTAAAGAACATCCTCGCGGTAACGGGCGACCCTACCCAGATCGGGGACTACCCCGAGGCCACGGGCGTCTTCGACACGGACTCCGCGGGCCTGGTTCACATCCTCTCCAGGATGAACCGGGGCGAAGATTTGGCGGGCAACTCCATCGGCGGGCCCGCCGGCTTCCTCATAGGCTCCGCCTTCAACCCGACGGCCGAGGACCTCGACGGCGAGATCGAGAAGCTCAGGCGCAAGATCGGGGCCGGGGCCCACGCCTTCTGGACCCAGCCGGTCTTCGAGATAGGAGCCCTCGAAGTAGCCCTCGAACGCCTCGGCGACCTCGACCCCTGTCTCCTCCTCGGCCTGATGCCCCTGCGAAGCGCCCGCCAGGCCGAGTTCCTCCACCACGAAGTCCCAGGGGTGGACATCCCGAAACCCGTCCGCGAAAAGCTAGCCACCCTCTCCCCCGAAGACGCCCCGAAATACGGGGTAGAAGTGGCCCAGAACATACTCGCCAAAGCCCAACCGCTAGTAAACGGCGCGTACATAATGCCGCCGGCGAGCGCCCCGGACTTGGCGGGGGAAGTGATCGAAGCTATCAGCACTCAGCGGTCAGCTGTCGGCTAGTCGTTTTTGGCTGATGGCTGAAAGCTGACAGCTAGAATAGAGGCATATGGTTCTTAGAGACGACACGATTCGTGAAGAGCGGGCGGCCAGGTTGGAGAGATTCCAGGCCGCCTTGAAGGAGCGCATCCTGGTATTGGATTGCGCCATGGGGACCATGATCCAGTCCTACGACCTCTCGGAGGAGGACTACCGCGGGGAGCGCTTCGCAGACCGCCCGGGGGAGATCAAGGGGAACAATGACCTGCTCTCGATCACCCAGCCGGGGATCATCCGCGACATCCACGAGGCGGTCCTGGACGTGGGCGCGGACATCATCGAGACGAATACCTTCTCCTCTACCTCTATCGCCCAGAGGGACTACGGGATGGGGGACCTCGCCTACGAGCTGAACTTCGAGGCGGCCCGCGTCGCCCGCGAAGCGGCCGATTCTTATTCGGACAACACTCCGGAAAAGCCGCGGTTCGTGGCGGGGGCGCTCGGGCCGACGAACCGGACGGCTTCGCTCTCGCCGGACGTGAACAACCCCGGCTTCAGGAACGTCGCGTTCGACGAGCTGAAAGAAGCTTACAAGGAGGAGACGCGGGGGCTCGTGGAGGGCGGGGTGGACCTGCTTCTCGTCGAGACCATCTTCGACACGCTCAACGCGAAGGCCGCGATCTTCGGGATTCAGGAGTACCTGGACGAAGAGGGGCTGGAGGTGCCAGTCATGATCTCGGGCACCATCACCGACGCGAGCGGGCGGACGCTCTCGGGGCAGGTGACGGAGGCCTTCTACAACTCCGTCAGGCACGCGGAGCCGATCAGCATCGGGCTGAACTGCGCCCTGGGTTCCAAAGAGCTCAGGCAGTACATCGAGGAGCTTGCCAGGATCTCGGAGACGCACATTAGCGCCTACCCGAACGCGGGGCTGCCCAACGAGTTCGGCGAGTACGACGAGACGCCGGAGTTCATGGCGCAGGAGATCGGGGACTGGGCGGCGAACGGCTGGCTGAACATCGTCGGCGGCTGCTGCGGCACGACGCCCGAGCACATCAGGGCGATAGCCGAGGCCGTCGCGGGCCATCCCCCGCGCGAGTTGCCCGAGCTCGAGCCCAGGTTGCGCCTCTCGGGGCTCGAAGCGCTCAACATCGGGCCCGACTCGCTGTTCGTGAACGTCGGGGAGCGGACGAACGTGACGGGGTCCGCGCGGTTCAAGGACCTGATCCTTGCCGGCGACTACGAGACGGCGCTGGACGTCGCCCGCCAGCAGGTGGAGAACGGCGCGCAGGTAATAGACGTCAACATGGACGAGGGTATGCTCGACGGCGAGGAGGCGATGGTCGAGTTCTTGAACCTCGTCGCGGCCGAGCCGGATATCTCAAGGATCCCGGTCATGATCGACTCCTCCAAGTGGTCGATCATCGAGGCGGGCCTGAAGCGGGTGCAGGGCAAGGCCGTCGTCAACTCCATCAGCATGAAGGAGGGCGAGGAGGAGTTCGTCCGGCAGGCGAGGCTGCTAAAGCGGTACGGGGCGGCCGTGATCGTGATGGCCTTCGACGAGCAGGGGCAGGCCGACACGAAGGACCGGAAGGTCGAGATCTGCACCCGCGCCTACAAACTCCTTACCGAAGAAGTCGGCTTCCCGGCCGAGGACATCATCTTCGACCCCAACGTCTTCGCCATCGCGACCGGCATAGACGAGCACAACAACTACGGCGTCGACTTTATAGAGGCGGTTCGGGAGATAACCGAGACCCTCCCCCACGCCAGGACTTCCGGCGGCATCTCGAACGTCTCGTTCTCCTTCAGGGGCAACAACCCGGTGCGCGAGGCGATCCACGCCGTCTTCCTTTACCACGCGATAAGAGCAGGCCTGACCATGGGCATCGTGAACGCGGGCCAGCTCGCGGTCTACGACGACATAGACGAGGAGCTGCGCGAGGCCGTCGAGGACGTAGTCATGAACCGCCGCGACGACGCCACCGAGCGTCTCCTGGACCTCGCCGAGAAGTACAGGGACAGGGGCGAGGAGGCCGAGGAAGAGGCGCAGGAGTGGCGCTCTTGGCCCGTCGAGAAGCGGTTGGAGCACGCGCTCGTCAAGGGGATAGCGGAGTTCGCGGAGGACGACACCGAGCAGGCGCGCCAGAGGGCGGAGCGTCCGCTGGACGTGATCGAGGGTCCCCTGATGGACGGGATGAACGTGGTCGGGGACCTGTTCGGGGCGGGAAAGATGTTCCTGCCGCAAGTGGTCAAGAGCGCCAGGGTCATGAAGAAGGCCGTGGCGTACCTCATACCGTTTATAGAGGAAGAGAAGGGCGAGGCCCGCAAGCCCAACGGCACGGTCGTCATGGCCACGGTCAAGGGCGACGTCCACGACATCGGCAAGAACATCGTCGGCGTGGTCTTGCAGTGCAACAACTTCGAGGTTATAGACCTCGGGGTGATGGTGCCGGCGGCCAAGATCCTTCAAACCGCGAAGGAGAAGGGCGCGGACATCATAGGCCTCTCGGGGCTCATCACGCCTTCGTTGGACGAGATGGTTCACGTGGCTGGCGAGATGCAGCGCGAGGGCTTCGAGTTGCCGCTGCTCATAGGTGGGGCAACGACGTCCCAGACGCACACGGCGGTAAAGATAGCGCCCGGCTACGGGCAGCCCGTCATACACGTCAAGGACGCCTCCCGCGCCGTCGGCGTCGCCCAGAACCTCGTGAGCGAGAACAAGAAGGACGACTACGCGGCCGGTGTCGCCGCAGAGTACGAGGAGGTCCGCCGCAAGCACGCGGGACGCCGGTCCAGGACGAGGCTGGCCACGCTGGAGAGGGCGCGGGCGAACCGGGCGAGGATCGACTGGGAAGGCTACGAGCCGCCGGAGCCGAAAGTGCTCGGCGTGCGGACGTTCGAGGATTACCCGCTGGAGGAGATCCGGGCCTACATCGACTGGACGCCCTTCTTCCACTCCTGGCAACTCAAGGCGAGCTACCCCCGCATCCTCGACGACCCGGAGAAGGGCGAGGAGGCGCGCAAGCTCTTCGCCGACGCCCAGGAACTCCTCGACCGCATCATCGCGGAGAAGTGGCTGACGGCCCGCGCCGTCTTCGGCCTCTTTCCCGCCAACGCCCTGCCAAACGACTCGCTGGAGGTCTACGCGGACGAATCGCGCGAGGAGGTGCTGACGAACCTGCACCAGCTCCGCCAGCAGAAGCAGAAGCCGCCGGGCCGCCCGAACCGCTCGCTCGCCGACTTCGTGGCACCCAAGGAGACGGGCCTAGCAGACCACGTGGGGCTCTTCGCGGTGACGGCCGGCATCGGGGCCGACGAGGCGGCGCGGCGCTTCGAGGAGGAGAACGACGTCTACAACGCCATCATGGTAAAGGCCCTGGCCGACCGTCTCGCCGAGGCCTTCGCGGAGTTGCTCCACCGTCGCGTCCGCACGGAGTTCTGGGGCTACGCGGCGGACGAGGATCTGGAGACCGATGCCATCATCCGGGAGGAGTACAGGGGCATCAGGCCGGCGCCCGGGTATCCGGCCTGCCCCGAGCACACCGAGAAGCGCACCATCTGGAACCTCCTCGGCGCCGAGGAGAACGCCGGCATCTCGCTCACCGAGAGCTGCGCGATGACGCCTGGGGCCGCGGTCAGCGGCTACTACTTCTCTCACCCGGAGTCCACGTATTTCGGGGTCTCCGAGATCGGACGCGACCAGGTCCAGGACTACGCAGACCGCAAGGGCTGGACGCTCGGGGAGGCTGAGAGGTGGCTCTCACCCAACCTCGCCTACGAGCCCGAGAGCCCGGACGGCGAGGGTGCCACGAAGGTCCCGCAGGCGAGGAGCAAGGCGGCGAGGTAACAGCAGCGTTCACGAAAACCGCGCCGTCAGCGATCAGCCCGCTTCGGCCTGGCGGCCTGCGCTCTCAGCCCTCAGCTTTCTTGTCCATGGCCGAAAGCTGATAGCAGACCGCTGATAGCTTTATTTGTTCTGATCGTTCGTCTTGTGCGGGAGCTCCGTCCGGTGGAGGGCGTAGTAGGGCTCGTCCGGGGCCAGGGGGTTGAGGTTGCCGGCGGGCTTCATGCCGAGCTTCTCGATGACGCGGAGCGAGGCCGTGTTGGGCGGGTCGGCGCCGGCGATCACGCGCTCCAGCCCCGCCTCTTCGAAGGCGTGCCGCAGGCAGGCAAGCGCCGCCTCCGTCGCGAGCCCCCTGCCCCAGACCTCCCGTGTCAACTCGTACGCGAGTTCCATCTCTTCCATGCCGTCCAGACGGACCAGGCCGCAGAAACCGAGCAGGTCAGCCCCACTGCGAAACCTCACGCCGAAGAGGCCGACGTTCCGCGAAGAGAAAGTACGCCGGCTCCGGGCGATGAGAGCCCGGAGAGCGGCCCTGGACACGGGCTCGTCGTCCCACAGGTGGCGGCGCACCGCCGGCTCGTTCGAGATGCGGTGCAGGTCTTCGAGGTCGGCCGCGCCGAGCGGTCGCAGCGTAAGCCGCTCCGTCTTTAGGGTGGGCGCGGGTCCCGATACGTCCATCTCTGGTTCCTCTCTTCGGGCGTAGGCTCGCGATCCTCAAGAAGCTGCTCGAGAACCCTGGGGCGGCATCCTCCTCCCCAGCGCGCCGGCGGAGAAGAGCACGAGGGAGCAGCCTACGGGAAAGAGGAGCTCGTTGAGGCCCTGGGATAAAAGATCGGCCGTCGGCACGGGGCCCGGCGAAGCGCCGAGGGTGAGGGCCAGGATCGTGCCGCCGAAAACGAGCCCGACGGCGAGGCCTACCCCGACGTGCGCCAGCGCCCCTCCCCAGGAGCGGTTCCCGAGCCAGCCGACCAGGAGCCCGAGGCACCCGTACTCGACGCCCTTGACGAAGGCGAGCAGCACCGGCGAGGCCGCGGCACCCTCGGCGCCTGAGACGGCGAGCGCCTGGAGGGTTCCCTTGTGGACGGTCCGGGAGACCTCGAAGGCCAGGGGTGCCGCGAGGAGCCCGAAGAGACCCATCGCGGGAACCTGGATCCTCGAGATCGTCGTCCCGACGGCGAGGCCCACGCACACAAAGACGGACCAGGTGACGTTCCGGATCACGTCAGCCACGAGCGCCTTGAGACCAAGAGCCTCCCCAAACCCGGCGGCGAGCAGCAGCAACAGCCCCTCCATCGCAAGGCCGAGCGCGACGGCGAGCCAGGCCACCCGCAACAGCGTAACGCCCGCATTCCGGGGCGGGGGCCCTCCAGGGGCGGGAGAACCCCCCGAGCCCGCCCGCGCCGCCATCACGCCGGCCGGAAGGCCGAGAGGAGCATCAGCAAAGTCAGTAAGGCCGAGCCCGTGATGGAGAAGGTTCGGGGCCAGTTGTAGCGGACGAGCTCCCGGATCACCTTCACCTGCTTGCCGCCGTTCTCCAGCCTGGCGTGGCGCGGTATTTCGAGCGCAACGGTGACCAGCAGGCCGACCACCCCGCACGCGAGGTTCGCGAGCAACATCCAGAGCGGCACGGATTCCGGCGCGAGGAAGACAAGCGGTATCGTCAAGAGAAAGCTGGCAAAACCGGGGACGATCACGGGCAGCGGGATGCGGCTGCTGTAGAACTTGTGGTAGGCGGTGTACTCGGCCTCCCCAACCTTCCCGAACAAGGGGTAGACGACGATCTGGACCAGCCAGATCTCACCGAGAACGGCGAAAATCAAGCCCGTCCAGGCGATCAAAAACAAGTGAGAGAAGTCCACGACGCTTCCTTTCGATTTTGTCTCTCATGGACGATGCGCGACGTATGCTGGACAGGGTGGAACCACCCTCGGGCCTGCGCGTCGCAGCTTTCCCCCTTCGGGCACGCTCCTCTTCGGACACGCCCTCTCATTCCGGTGGCGCGCCATGCGGGCCTTCTGGACCTCGTGCATGATCAGCAGGTACTCACTCATGCCGTACAAAACCGGCCTCCTTTGATCGCTGCTTAGAGCCATGGGTGTGTTCAGTAGCCGCTAGGCCGGGTCTCAAACGCGTCACGCCCCATCCTCTCGACCCACCGCGCCCGCCACTCCGGGGCCTCGAACGGCTCGGCGAAGTACCACCTGTCCCGCCACATCCTCCCGTCGCGCAGCTCGGAGATCATCACCACGTCGGATGCTCGCCTGTCCCCGTAGTAGCTGACCCCCTCGACGACCCACAGCCCCTCCCTGACCAGCACCCGGCGCAACCGGACGGATGGAGGTTGGGTGGTGGGGTAGGCCTCCTGCATCATTCGCAGGTTCTCCCTGCCCCGAAAACGCTCCCCGGACTGGGGCATCTCCATCACGTAGTCTTCCGGGTGCCGCGCGTCGTATTCCTCTTCGGGGTCGAGCCTGGACAGCAGCCCGGTCAGGAAGCGGGCCGCTTCCTGTTCGTTCATCTTTTCGAGATCGGTCGTCCGTTGCTTCGTCATTTCGTCTCTCCTTTAGATCCGACCTGTTCCAGGTACGGCCGCACGAGTTTCTCGCTGGCGGCCCACAACCCGCTCCGCCTTTCCTGTCTTTGCGCGCGCTTCGGGACCTTGCGCTCTTCCAGCTTCGGGCCGTAGAAGCGGCCCCCGGTGCCCGTGGCCCGAGCATCCTGCGCAAGGTAGACCGGTGTGCGGGCCGCCGTTTCGGGCGACGACGCCAGCAGGCGCAGGACCACAGGCGCCAGGGCGCGCATAACCCGTGGCAGGCCGCGGGCGTTGCGGAAGACGCCGGTGTCCGTCACGCCGGGGAATACGCACGTCACCTCCACCCGTGTGCCGCGCAGCCGGTCAGCCAGCTCCACGCACAGCAGGTCGTTTGCGAACTGGGTGCGGCCTGCCACCCGCGTCCCGGGCCTACCCCGACGGTGCTGCAGGTCGTCGAAGTCCAGGCTGTCCCCGTACATCCCCGCGTTCGAGACGAGGACCAGACGTCCCGAGGGCGCTTCGGTCAAGACGGGCAACAGCCGCCGCGCCAGCAGGTAGCGGGTGAGGTAGTTGAGAACGAAGTTGCGCTCGAGGCCCTCGGACGTCCACTCCGGTATGGTGGACAGAATGCCGGCGCAGAACACCGCCGCGTCAAGCCGGTCGGAGAGACGTGCCACCCTATCGGCCACGCGGGCCGTCTCCGAGAGAAGCGAGAGGTCCGCCGGCAGGAAGACGTGGTCCACCCCGGGGAGTGCCTGACGCAGTTCGTCCAGCACCCGAGATCCGCGCTCCTCGCTGCGGCCGACGAACAGGACTCGGTCGCCGCCGCGGGCGAGCCCGAGCGCCACGGTCCGGCCGATCCCGCCCGTCCCGCCGGTCACGAGCGAGACCCGCTCCCCCGCCCCGGCTGTCACCGCGCCCCCCGATCTGGCACGAGGAAACGAAACCACGCGGACGCCGGCCCCTGGCGGATGCCCGTTTGCTTTGCTGGCCCAGGGTCAGGGACACGGCGGTCAGGCATGGACCCGGACGAGAAACGGGCCACCCCACGCTCATCCACCGCGCGGGCGCCACGCAGCCGTTGCTCGTCTCTCCTCATCATGCCCCCCGAGCCCACGGCAGCGTGCGAGATCGCGTCCAGGCCCAGTACGCCCTGCGGGACCTCGCGGGCTCCAGAGCCCAGCCGGACGACCTTGAGTCGTTCGCCTTCCACGAGTGACCGCGCGGGACCATCCCCCGCCGCCGCGACGCCGTCCGTCTCCTGGTACATCTCTACTCCTTTCGAAACGACATCCCCCACCCGGATCAACCGTCGCCCCGGCCCTCGATGCCGAAACGCGCGCCGACCTCGGGGATGAGAGCGTCGTGCCAGGTTATCCCGTGGCGCTCGCCAAGCCCGGCCCGAGCTTTCCGACGCTCGTCTTCGTCCAACGCGCCCGAGACGATCTCCTCGTATTCGTCGAAGTAACCCTCGAACCTTCCGCCGGGTGTGAGGATCTCCATGATCCTGACCGTCTTCGTGCCCGCGTTGTAGAAGGCGTGGGGTACCGCCCGCGGCTTGACGACGTAGGAGCCGGCCGGGGCCACCACGACCTCGCCGCCGACGTAGCACGTGAGCTCGCCCTCCAGCACGAACGAGCATTCGTCCTCGCGGGCGTGGGTGTGCGGGGGGATCATCCGCCCCGGGGGCAGGCCCCACTCGTCGATCACGAGCGAACCGCCGGTGGCCCCCGCCGTGACCTTGTGGACTATGTCCAGGACCGGAAGATACGCACCCTCGCCCGGGCCGATCAGCTTCTCGTCTTTGGTATTCGTGAGGTTCTCCTCGTCTTCGCGTGCATCGGTACGACGCGACGCCGTTTGCGTCGGGATCGCGGAGGCGGGCGGAGATAGCCGCGCCGTGGTCTTGGACCGCGCCGATTACAGATCCGGTCCTGGCGGTGGTGACTCCCGGAACCCCCGGCGTCAGCGCCTCCGGCCCTTCCCGGACCCGTCGAACAGGAACGTCATGCCCCCTGTAAGGCCCGCGTCTAGCGCGGAACGGGACGTACCGGGGTCGCGCGCGTTTCGCTCCCCGGTCCGCGTGTCCGTATCGACCGCGGTGGTGCGTGGTTCGCGGCGCGTCAGCCGACGCGCGGTATCGTCTATCAGGGAGATCCAGCCCGACTTCGACGGGACCTCGCGCCCGGCCGCACCGGGGACGCTGCCGATGATCCCGGCGTGCTTTACCGACTCTTTCATGTCCGTTCTCCTTCCGATCTCCCCTACGAGCGGTTCACCCTCTCGCAGTCGGGGTCCACGACGTCGTTGTGGCCGGCTTCCACGAAATCCTCGCCGGTTCCGCAGCGGATCACGTCGACAGAATCCGGACCCGGGTCGCCGATCCGGTCGTCGCCGGCACCGCCGAGCAAGAGGTCGGCGCCCGACCCGCCCACTATCAGGTCGTCACCGCCGTTGCCCTCGACCCGGTCGTCGCCGAAGCTGCCGTAGAGGCCGGGAACGTTGGGGCCGATGTCGAAGCCGGGGTTGTCCCCGCCGGGGCCGCCCCGGATCAGGTCGTCACCGAAGCCGCCGTAGACGCCGTCCGCGCCGCCCAGGCCGTGGAGCGCGTCGCCGCCCCCAAGGCCCTTGATCACGTCTTTTGAACCGGTGCCCGATATTGTCTCGGGCGCGCTGGTACCGACGAGGTTTGCCGCCATCGCCGCCCCGGCCGGAACCAGTACGAGCATCGTCACGAGCGCAAGGACCGCCATCTTTTTCATCTTGTGTCACCCCATATCGTTCGAGAAGGGCCGGGGCGTTCCGGCCCCGGCCAATACCGCCTCTTCACGCCGTGAGCGGCATCCTCCGGTCGGCTTCGCGGCGCTTCGCCTCTTCGAACACGCGGACCCTGGCGTCCGCGGACAGCCACGACAGGTGGTCCAGATGGCCGCAATCGGGACACTTGAGCGCCCGCCTTCCGTCGCCGTCCGTAACGGGCTCTCTGTCCTCGATCTCGCCCGCCCGGCCGCAGTAGCAACTCTCCCGCATGCCGTTCACCTCCTTCGACCTTGTCTGGCCTGTTTCCTTAACGTCGGATCTCAGCATGCCCCCGGCGACACACCTGCGCATCGCGCGAACTACGTAATCGCGCGAAGTCCGCGCGTGGTAGGTGCGCCTAGTACCGATGCATTACTAAGGCCTCCAAAGGGGCTGTTCTAGAGCACCCCTCAGAAGCAACCAGCTTCCGAAAGCCGATGGCTGACAGCTCTAGATGAGGCCGTGCTCGATCGCCGCGCGCGTGGCGGCGGTGCGGGAGTTGACGCCGAGCTTGCGGTAGACGTTCCTGAGGTGCTGGCCGACGGTGCGGGGGCTGAGGTAGAGCTTGCCCGCCACCTGATGGTCGGTGAAACCCTCGGCCACGAAGCCGAGCACCTCGACCTCGCGGGCGCTGAGACCCATCGCCGGGTCGGCGCCGTTCGGGGCCGCGCGGACCTCCGCCTCGAGGGCGTACTCGTAGACGTGGTGCAGGTCCATCGCCGCGCCTTTCGCCCTTGCCCCGGCGAAGGAATCCTCGCCGAGCGCGGCCCTCGCGACCGCGGCGTCGCGTTCGCGGTCTGGCCGCTCGCAGGGCGGCACGGGGTCCGAGAGAACCTCGCGCAGCCCTCCGGCCGCGCCCAGCAGGATCGCCGCCCGCTCGGGGTCGGCGGAGGTCCCCGCCAGTTCCTCGAACAGGCTGGCCGTGCGCCACCGGTCGCCGAGGTCCCGGTGCAGGGCCAGGCTCTCGCCAAGCAGCTCCGCCGCCCGGCCGGGCCGATCCTCGCGCCGCGCCAGGACGCCAAGCCCGTTCAGCGACCAGGCGGCGGCCTCCCGGTAACCGGCCCTCCTGGAGAGCGCCAGGCCCTCATCCAGCAGGGCGGCCGCCCTGGTGTGATCTCCACCATAGAGCGCCGCGAACCCGAGGTTCATCAAGGACCAGGCAACGCCTTCGCCGTCGCCGAGGTTCCTGAAGGCATCCAGGGCCTCCGAGCAAAGGTCTTCCGCCCGGCCGAGATCCCCCCGGAGCCAGGCCACGAAGCCGAGGTGGTTGAGGGACTGGGCGACGCCCCGGGCGTCGCCGTGCTCGCGGCACAGCGCCAGGCTCTCGGAGTGGAGAGTCTCGGCCTCCGCGTAGCGGCCCTGCTCGCGCGCGATGCTCCCGAGCACCCGTACGGCGCCGGCGACGCCCGGGGCGTCGTCGAGGCTCCGGTAGAGGGCAAGGCCTTCCTCGATGCGCCACCTCGCCGGCGCGTACTCGGAGCGCAGGAAAGCGAAATACCCCGCCGCCACGAGCGCCTTCGCGCGCAGCGGGGCCGGAGCGTCATCGCCCGCGGTGAGCGCCGCGTCGAGCCAACCGCGCCCCTCGTCGTAGCGCCCGCGTAAAAACCAGAACCACCACAGCGCGCCCGACATCCGCAGGGCCGGGGCGGGGTCCTCCCCGTTCGCGTACCATCCCAAAGCAGCGCGGAGGTTGCCCTGGTCGACATCGAGCCTCCCGAGCCACGCGACCTGATGCTCCCCGAGAAGCCCCGTGCCGGCCTCCCCGGACAACTCCAGGAAGAAGCCCGCGTGCCTGGTCCTGACGGCACAGGCCTCCCCCGACTCCTCCAGCTTCTCCGCGGCGTAACGGAGCACGGTCTCGAGCATCCGGTAGCGGACCTCGTCCCCGCCGGGAACCGCGACGACCAGCGACTTGTCCACCAGGCAGGACAGCAACCCGAGGACCTCGTTCCCCTCGACGGCGCCGCCCGCGCCCACCGCCTCGGCGGCCCCGAGCGAGAAACCGCCCGCGAACACAGAGAGCCTGCGGAAGAGCAACTTTTCTTCCGGGGCCAGCAGCCCGTAGCTCCAGTCCATGGTGGCTTTCAGGGTCCTGTGGCGGGGCATCACGGTCCGGCCGCCGCCGGTGAGCAGGAGGAACCGGTCGTCGAGGCGGGCGGAGATCTGGGCCGGCGAGAGCACCCTGACCCTCGCGGCGGCGAGCTCGATGGCAAGGGGTATGCCGTCGAGCCTGCCGCAGATCCTGACGACGTCCGCCGCGTTGTCTTTGTCCAGCGCGAAGCCGGGCGCCGCCGCCGCGGCCCGCTCGACGAAGAGCCTGACGGCCCCGAAGCGCAAGAGGTCCGCGGGGTCCTGGGCGCTTTTCGGGTCCGGAAGTGAGAGCGAGGGGACGGGCCAGGCGACCTCACCCGCCAGGCGGAGCGCTTCGCGGCTGGTGGTCAGGACCGTCAACCCCGGACAGGAGCGGAGCAGGGCGTCTACGAGATCGGCGCAAGCCTCGATCAGGTGCTCGCAGTTGTCCAGCACCACCAGCGACTCCCTGGTCTTCAGGTGGTCCAGCATCGCCGCCGTCGGCGACTCGCCCGTCCCCCATCGCACACCGAGGACCCGTGCTGCGGCCTCGGGCAGGAGCGCCGGGTCCGAGAGGGCGTCGAGCTCGACCCAGAAGACCCCGTCCCGGAAACCCCCGGCCGCGTTCGCGACCGCGTTGGCGGCGGCGAGCGCGAGCCGCGTCTTGCCGCATCCCCCCGGTCCGACGAGCGTCAGGAGCCGGCCCGAGACGAGCAGGGAGCTTACCTCGGCCAGCTCCCGCCCGCGTCCTACCAGGCTGCTTACCTCGAACGGCGGGGTGCCGGGCGGGCGTCCCCGCGCCCGTTTCGTATCCATCACCGCGTTGCCCGACACTGCTAACCATCCTTCCGCGGGCACCGGAACGACGTCGGTCGGCGACCGCACCCAAGTATCTTGAAGCCCCGGATGCCGCCGCGCATCACCCAAACGCGTGATCTTCCAGATATACCGGGTTGCACGAGGACCGAACCCGGAGGTTATAAAGGTTTTGGGGTTTTGAGGCATCAAGGTTTTGAGGGGCGCGTCTCGAAACCGGAAGGGGACCCCGACCCTCCACCCCTAAAAGCCTAAGAACCTGAAAGTCCCAAAACCTCCGCAACTCGTGGCCCGTTCGCGATGGGCCCCATCCTTCCGCAAACCGCTGTAAACCCGGGTGCGGCGGGAGGCCCGCGGGTGAGTGCTTCCCTCACGGGTCCCGGATGCGACGCGCAAGGACCGCCGTGGTCCGTCGGGCATCACGACGCCCGTGGACGGTTCCGTCGACGTTACGGGCTACGCGGTCGAATCAGCCCGTTTGCGGTTGCCGAGAAGATCCGGACCGCCCGTACCCGGGCCAGGGCTCGACCTCGACGAACCCCGAAGGTCCGTACCCGGGGTAGACGGCCCGGTAACCGAGGAGCCTCGCGACGGGCGCGAGGACCCCGAACAGGACCTTCTGCAGCGCCCGCGGGGGCTGGACGAAGCGGATCACGTCGTCGAACTCCCTGGCGAGGAGCGCGGCCCGCAAGAGGTTCGGCCTGCCCTTCGCGTCCGTCTTGCCCTCGCGGGCCATCCCGAAGAGGTTGGAGAGCATGGTTACGAAACCATCGAGCAGACGCGCCTCGCCCCGCAGCTCGACGACGACGTGCGCCTCCTCGTCCCCGGCATTCCACCAGTAATGGGCGACCCCGGGCGGGACGACGAGCCTGCGACCCGGTCCGGCCACGTCCTCGCGCCCGTCGACCCGAAAGCCGACGCTACCCGCGACCACCGTGAAGACCTCCTCGATGGCCGGGTGGACGTGCTCCCCGGCCACCGCCCCGCCCGGGCTGACGTAGAGGTCGGCGATTGCCAGCCTCCCGCCGGACTCCTCGGAACCGACGCGGACGACCACGTACTCGCCGGTCACCGGATTTTCGTGTACGTCTCCTGCACGGCTCATAACTTCTCCTTTTTTTCGAGTCTGGTGTACTTGTTAGAGCGGGAGCGCGAACCATCTCGCGTACGCCACGAAAGCCGCGAGCGCGAGCAAAACGGCGGTGATAACGGTCGGCGGAACCTCCCCGCGCGACAGGTGGAAAGGCACCGCGCCGCACATGATGGGCACGAGGCCGGCCGCCGCCAGCGGGGTAAGCCAGGGAAGAAGCCCGGTCAGGCCGGGCAAGATGAGGCCGAACGGCGCGAGGACCTCAGCCACGTAGATAAGCTGCATCAACCCGGCCGGGAACGGCGACTGCTCCTTGATCTTGCGCATCGCTTTCGAGGGGAACAGGAATAGCAGCCCGTGCGCCAGAAACACGAAGGCCAGCATCGCCTGCATCGTCCACAAGAGTGTGTTCATCATTCAACCCTTTCCCGAACCTCGTCCGGCGGCAAGACTTCCATGTGCCTGCCTATGATCCCCATCATCCTGCGCATCCCAGGGAGCGCTCGCCGCCCGTCTCGAGGAATGTCGCGTAATCTTTCTGAACCGGGTTGTAGGTTCGTCGCTTCGCGGCGCTCGTCGTTTTTTCGATCTTCTCCTGGTTTTTCAAAGGTTCTCCCCCGGCAAAGATTCTGATTCTGCGGGGTCGCCCTACGCGGCCCTGGACTGCCCGCCGGCTTCTCCCGGATCTTCTGCCCGGTCGCAGACGTGGTCGCGGGAGGGGTCGTAGTCCCGGCCGTCGATCCCCGCCGTTCTCGGACCGTAGAGGTGGACCGAGACGGCGGTCTCGTCTCCCAGGTTCGTCATGCTGTGGATGCCTCCATCGCCCGGCAGCACGGTCGAGGCACCGTCATCCGGGCTCCACCGGATCTGCCACGCCTTCTCCAGACGGGCGTGGTCGGGGCGGGAGCCGTCGTCGAGGCGCGTGTAGCGTTTCTCCAGCAAGGAGCCCGCGACGCAGCGGTAGACGCCCCAGGAGGAGTGGTCGTGGACCCTGGTCCCCGTACCCGAGGGCCAGACGAAGACCTGCAGGGAGTAGGCGTCGCCCTCGTGGCGACGGGCCACGTACCAGTTCTCGGCCCCCTCCGCCTCATTCAGGATCGAGGGGACCTCGACCTCCAGAAAGGAGGGGTCCTCTGCGAGATCTTCCAGGAACGGGACGGCCTTTCGCAGGGCCGTTTCCGTGGAAAGCGCGGAGATCTCTTGCAACCCGTCGACGTCGGGCGCGAACGGGGTAGTCCGACGCGCCACCGGACACAACAGCTTGAGGCCGCCGTTGCGGCACTTCGAAAAGATGCCCATTACGCGCTCCTTGCCGCGTCGATGGACGGTTCGGGGGCGTGGATGACGCCAAGCTGGCGCATGGCGCCCAGGTCGTCGCGGCCGACGCGGTGCTCGACAGCCTTGCCTTCCCTCAAGCGGTAGATGTGGATCTCGCCCACCTCTATCCTCCTGCCGGTCGGCGGCATGCCCATGAACTCCCCCTCGTGGGTGCCGGTCAGGGTGCAGCGCAAGACGACCGCGTCGCCCTCGGCCACCACCTCTTCCACCTCGTGGCGGTTGTCCGGGAAGCCGACGGTGACCACCCTGACGGTCCTTTTCATCTCTTCGGGGCCGAACGGCTGCGCGACGAACCCGGTATCGTAGTTGACGGCACCTCTGGCGATCAGCTCGTCGGCTACCTCCAGCTTCCGTTCGTTCCAAAGCTCGTCGTAGATGCGCCGGATAGTCCTCTTGTTCTCTTCTTTCGACACGCGCTTTCCTTTCTCTGTGGCCCTCGCCGACCGACCTCGTCTCCTCCGTCCGACTCAGGCTTGAAAACTTTTCGGGAGCTTGCAGAAAGATGTTAGGAGCGAGGGGGTGCCCGTCCATCGGTAGACCTACGCAACTTCATTCCGAAGGCGAAATCGGTTGGCCAGGCAGGAATGCGTAACGCAAACGTCGTAGAAAGAAGCGGCGCCTGCCCTCGATTTCCGGTCTTGCTGAAAGCTGATGGCTGAAAGCCGACGGCTATCGGCCTAGATCAGCCCTCGTTCGAGCGCGGCTTTGGCGGCGGCGGCCCGCGAGGGGACGCCGAGTTTTCTGTAGATGGTTCGGAGATGGTGGCCCACGGTGCGGGGGCTCAGGAACAGCTTCTCGGCTACCTCGGCGTTCGTGAGCCCCTCTGCGACCAATCCCAGGACCTCGACCTCGCGCGCGCTCAAGCCGTGCGGCATCGGGGCGGCCGAGCGGGGGGCCGGCGCTTCTTGCATGGCGAGGGCCGTGGCCTCTTCGAGGCCCACCGCCCGTCCCGCGGCCAGCGCCTTCTCGAACCGCTCTTCGCCAAGGGCGGCGCGCGCGGCGGCGAGCCCGTCGTCGCGGTCGGCCCGCTCCACGGGGGGTATCGGGGCGGAGAGGCTCTCGCGCAGGGCCTCCGCCGCCCCGAAGAGCCTCGCGGACCGCTCCGGGAGGACCCGCGCCGCTGTTGCGAGGCCTTCGATCACGCTGGCGATCCGCCACCGGTCGCCCAGTTCCCGATGCACCTTCAGGCTCTCCCGCAGCATCTTCCCGGCACCGGGGCCATCCCCACTACGGTGCGCGGCGGCGCCGAGCTGGTTCAGGGACCAGGCCACACCCTCCCTGTAGCCCACGCGGCGGGCGGCGGAGAGGGCTTCTTCGAGGAGCGTCCTGGCCCTGTCGGGCTCTCCGCCGTAAAGCGCGGCGGAGCCGAGGTTGATCAGGGCCCACGTAACCCCCTCCGCATCCCCGAGATCCCGAAAAGTCTCCAGGGACGACTCGCACAGCTCCACGGTCCGAGCGTATTTTTCTTGCAACCAGGCCACGAACCCGAGGTAGTTGAGCGAGCGGGCGGCCTCGTATCCGTCGCCGAGCCCGCGCCACAACGCCAGGCTCTCCTCGTGGTACGCCTCGGCCCGGGCGTACCGGCCGCGCTCCCGCGCCACGCTACCGAGCATCTGCAGGGCCGAGGCCTCGCCGGGCCGGTCGCCGAGCTCCCGGTGGAGCGTGAGCCCCTCCCCAAGCCGCTCTTCGGCCCGTTCGTAGTCGCACCGGAGCAGGGCGAGGACGCCGGCCCCGGTGAGGGCCTTCGCGCGCGCCGCCGCGGGGGCCGGCCCTTCTAGCGCGAGCGCCCCCTCGAGCCAGCCGCGGCCCTGCCCGTAGTGGCCGCGCAGGTAACAGAAGCGCCACAGGGCGCCGGCCAGCCTCAGCCCCGTCTCGGCGTCGCGCCCGGCCGGGCCGAGGGCCCAGCCCATCGCCGCCCGGAGGTTGCCGAGGTCCGACTCCAGGCGGTCGAGCCAGGCCTCCTGGCCGGCGCCGAGGAGTTCCGGCTCCGCGCGTTCGGCGAACTCCACGAAAGAGGCGGCGTGCCGGCGCCGGATCCCCGGCCCTTCCGAAGAGTATCCGAGCTTCTCCTGCGCGTACTGGCGGACCATCGCCAGCAGCCTGTAGCGGGCTTCCCCGTCCCTGTCGACCACGTAGACCAGGGATTTATCCACCAGGCGCGAGAGCAAGAGCAACACGGCGTCCTCTTCCAGGCCGTCGCCCGCGCAGACCTTCTCGGCCATCCCTATCCCGAACCCGTCCACGAACACCGCGAGCCGGCGAAAAAGGACCCGCTCCTGCTCCGGGAGCAACTCGTGGCTCCAGTCGAGCGCGCCGCGCAAGGTCCTGTGACGGGGAACGGCGGACCTCCTTCCTTCCGTGAGAAGCCCGAGGGCGTCGTCGAGGCGGCGGTCGACCTGCTCCACCGAAAGCACCTTCACCCGGGCCGCCGCCAACTCTATGGCGAGGGGTATACCGTCGAGCCTCTCGCAGACGTCCACGACCGCCGCCGCGTTGTCTTTGTCCAGCGCGAAGCCGGGCGCCGCCGCCGCGGCCCGCTCGACGAAGAGCCTGACGGCCCCGAAGCGCAAGAGGTCCGCGGGGTCCTGCGCGCTTTTCGGGTCCGGAAGTGAGAGCGAAGGCACCCGCCAGGCGACCTCACCCGCCACGTTCAGGAGCTCCCGGCTGGTGGTCAGGAGCTTCAACCCAGGGCAGGACCGCAGCAGCAGGTCGGCCAGGGCCGCGCACTCCTCCACCAGATGCTCGCAGTTGTCCAGGACGAGGAGAAACTCCCCGTCCTCCAGGCACTCGACGGCTGACTCGACGGGCGAGAGCCCCGGCGCCTCCCGCGCGCCAACGGCCGACGCGACGGCGCCGGGTACGAGGTCCCCCTCAGAGATCCCGGAGAGCCACACCCACGCCACACCGTCTGCGAACCTGTAGGCGACCCGGTCCACGGCCGCGAGCGCGAGGCGGGTCTTGCCAGCGCCGCCCGAGCCCGTCAACGTGAGCAGGCGGGTCTGTTCGAGGAGGTGCTCGACCTCCCCGATCTCCCTCTCCCGCCCCACAAAGCTCGACAGCTGCAGCGGCGAACCGCCCGTCCGGCCCGGCCGGGCAAAAGTCCGCGTGGGGTTTCCTCCGGTGCTGCGCGGTGCCGTCATCGCCTGGCGCTCCGACTCCCGTCGGGGTCCGTGCCGCCTACAGGTTACAGCCCAAAGACGCCGAACGCACCCCCGAACCGGAGCACCTTACTCGAAACGCACCTCTTTGAAGCCCAGAACCTCTACGAAAGCACGGATCGAGTTCTCGGCGTTCGTCTCCGCGGTGCCGAGGACGCCGTTCTCGCGGGCGGCTGCCTCGATCCTCTCCTCCGCCGTGGCGCGGGCCTCTTCCACCAGGTCGTCGTCGGGCCGCACGTTCAGGAGGCTGTAGTCGCGGTCGTAGACGCGGGTCCTGTCTTCGTCCAGGCTGGCGGAGAGGACCTCCGGCTCGGGCAGGCGAATCGTGACGGTGTCGTCCCTGACCTCCACGTCACCGTCGCCTATCTCCGAGAGATCCACCCCCGCCTCGACGTTCCCGGACGCCACAAGGAGGACTTCCTCGCCGGAGAACAGACGCTCCAGAAAGTCTCCTCCGCTCTCACGCGTCACTATGATCGACTCGGTAGTGCGCACGGTGGCGAGTTGATCGAGCTCCCTGACCCCCTCGACGACGACCGGGCTCGTGGTCGTCCGGGCCGGCCTCTCCTGCAGGAGCGGACCCAACAAAGGCACCCTCTCGGCGAAGTCGAAGCGGCTGATCCCGACGCCGAGCCCCACGCTCAAGACGACGATGACCAGCGCCAGAACGAACGTGGTAGCGAAACTCCCGCCTTTTTTGCCCACAACCGACCTCCCCGCGAGAAAAGAAGAATTCCTGCGGATTATATCCGGGCGCGGGGAGGAAGGTCTTGAAGGGTTTTCTCTAGCCGAACTCCGGCAGGATCTCCTTGCCGAAGAAGTCGAAGAAGGCTTTCTGGTTGGGGCCGATCTGCTGCACGTAGACCTCGTCGTAGCCGGCCTCGGCGAACTGCCGCAGCATCCCACGATACTTCTCGGGGTCCGGCCCGCAGGGCACCGCCTCGGCCATCATCTCCTCCGTAACGAGTTGGCTGGCCTGCTCGAAGTGCCGAGGCGTCGGCAGGACCTGCGCCAGCTCCCCGGGCAGCCCCTCGTTCGGCCAAGTGCGGTGCGCCGTCCTCACGCACTCCGCCTCGTCGTCCCCGTAGCAGGCCTTGAAGGCGCTGTGCGCGGGCTTGTTCCCGCCGCCCGAAGAACGGTAGAGTTCCAGAAGCTCCGCGTCGGGGCCGACGTTCACGTAACCGTCCCCGATCTCCGCCGCAAGCCGCACGGCCTTCGGGCCGAACCCGGAGATGAGAACGGGCGGCGGCTCGTCGGGCAGCGTGTAGATTCTGGCGTTCTCCACGACGTAGTGCCGGCCCTCGTAGTCCTTCGTGCCGCCCTCCCACAAGAGGCGCATGACCTCCACCGACTCCTCAAGCATCTCGAGCCTCACGTCGGCCGAGGGCCACGCGTCGCCGAAGATGTGCTCGTTCAGCGCCTCTCCGGTGCCGATGCCCAGGTTGAAGCGCCCCCCGAGCATCACGGCGGAGGTCGCGGCGGCCTGCGCGATAACGGCCGGGTGGATACGCATCGTCGGGCAGGTGACGGCGGTAGTAACGGGCAGCGCCGTCGTCTGGGAGAGGCCCCCTATCACGCTCCACACGAACGGGCTGTTGCCCTGCGCCTCGACCCAGGGATGGTAATGGTCGCTGATCCACAGCGCCTCGAACCCCGCCTCCTCGGCCATCCGCGCCTGCTCTACCAACTCCCCCGGCCCGAACTCTTCGCAAGAAAGGAAATATCCGACCTTCATAGAGCCTCCCGGTAAAGACGTTACTCGACCCCGCTAGAGTACCCCGAACGTACAGGTTTCAGGCATCAGGCTTCAGAGGGTGCTTATGCGACGTTGCCCGGACCACAATCGCAACCGGGATGACTTCACCTGACTGCTGATACCTGCGGCCTGATGCCTACCCTACGCCTGGATGTTCGTCTGCCTCCAGCGGGTGTGCTCTCCGAGGTTCTCGGCCTCCGGGAACTCCTCGCCCTTGGCCAGCTGGACCCGGATAGGGGGCAGCATCGTCCCCCGATCGCAGACGAAGGTGCCGGAGAACGGGGCCTTCTCACCCGGCCTGAAGGTCGGGCCGTACGAGCGGTAGCGGGCAAGGATCTCGTCCAGGCTCGCCATCACAGCGTTACCGCGCGGGCCTCGTTGAAGCCCGGCGTCTGGAGGAAGGTCTTGAGGACGTCGTCGGGGACGGGCTCGTCGACGGTGACGGCCATCGCGGCGCGGGAGCCCGGCTCGCCACGGCCCACCGCCATGTTGCCGATGTTTATGCCGTGCTCGCCGAGGATGGTGCCGACCCTGCCGATCATACCGGGCACGTCCTCGTTCCGGATGAAGAGCATGTGCTTCTCGGGCACCACGTCGAAGTCGAAGCCCATCGCCTCGACCAGCCGAGGCTGCATCTTCGGGCCGCTCAAAGTCCCGCTCACCACGTTCTCCCCGCCCTCGCCGTCGAGCCTGAGCACGACGAGGCTCGTGTAGTCGTGGCTCTCGGAGATCCTGGCGGTCTCCAGGCGCAGGCCCCTCTCCTTCGCGAGGATGGGGGTGTTCACGAAGTTGAGCGGCTCGAAGACCATCGGCGCAAGCAGGCCCTTCTGGGCCGAGACGTCGAGCAGGCGGGTGTCGAAGTTCGCCACCTCGCCCCTGTACTCGACCTTGAGCGTGTCCCCGGGGCGGTCGGTTAGCTGGTAGAGCAGGCTGCCCAGTTCCTCGCACAGCCCGGAGAACTGGGCCACGAACTCCGCGCCTTCCCCGACCGGCACGGGGGCGTTTATGGCGTGCATCGGGACCTGTCCCCTGAGCGCGGTGGCCACCTGTTCGGCGGCCGTGATGCCGGCCCGGTCCTGGGCTTCCGCCGTGCTGGCGCCGAGGTGCGGGGTGACCACGACGTTGGGGAGGGAGAAGATCGGGGACTCCGTCGTGGGCTCCTCGGCGAAGACGTCGAGCGCGGCCCCGCCTACAACGCCCTCTTTCAGAGCGTTGTAGAGCGCCGTCTCGTCCACGATGCCCCCGCGCGCCACGTTTATCAGGTAGGCGGTTGGCTTCATCTTCGCGAGGGACTGCTCGTTCACGAGCCCCATCGTCTGCGGCGTGCGCGGGACGTGCAGGGAGATAAAGTCGGCGTTCTCGAAGACCTCGTCGGTGGTCTCGGCCCGCTCGACGTTCATCGAGCGCATCCTATCCTCCGAGACGTAAGGGTCGTAGGCCAGGACCTTCATCCCCATGCCTATGGCGCCGCGGGCGACGATGGCCCCGACGTGGCCGAGGCCCACGAGCCCCAGCGTCTTCTCCCTGACCTCGACACCCTTGAACGCGCTCCGCTTCCACTCCCCGTTTTTGAGCGAGGCGTCGGCCGCGGGGATGCGCCTGGCGGCGGCGAGCATGAGGCCTAAAGTGTGCTCGGCCGCGGCAACGGTGTTGCTCTCCGGGGCGTTGGCGACGATGACGCCGCGCTTGGTGGCCGCCTCTATGTCTATGTTGTCCACGCCGATGCCGGCGCGGCCTATGGCCTTCAGGTTGTCCGCCCGGTCTATCACCTCGGCCGTCACCCGGGTGGCGCTGCGGATGATGAGGCCGTCGTACTCGCCGATCTTCTCCAACAGCTCGTCCGCGCTCAGGTCGAGGAGGACGTCCACGTCGAAGTCCTTCTTCAGAAGCTCGATGCCCGGTTCGGCGAGCTTCTCGGGGATCAGGACCTTCAAGCGGTCACCCCGCTCTTGGAGAAGACCCGCTGGGCCGCGCCGACGCCCTTCCCAAGCTCGACGGGGAAGTCCAGCGATTCGAGCGCAAGCTCCGTGGCGGCTATCGTGGCGATAATGTCGAAGGCGTCGAAGTAGCCGCAGTGGCCGATGCGGAAGATCCTGCCGGCCATGTCCGCCTGGCCGCCGGCGATCTGGATCCCGTGCTCCCGGAAGATCATGCGGACCAATTGCTTCCCATCAACCCCCTCTGGCACCCACGCCGCCGTAACGGCGCTATTCAGATCCTCGTCCGGCCCGAAGAGCGAGAGCCCCATCCCCTTTATGCCCTCGCGCGAGGCGCGCCCGAGCAGTACGTGGCGCCCGAAAACGTTCTCCACCCCCTCGTCAAGAAGCTGCCGCAGGGCGACGTCGAGCTGGATGATGAGGCTTACGGCGGGCGTCCAGGCGGTCTGGGCCGGGTCCTTGGCGTAGGCCTTCTTGGCCGCCGTCCAGTCGAAGTAGAAGCGGGGCATCTTTGCCTCTTCGTGCATCCGCATCGCCCGTTCGCTGACGCTCACGAACCCGAGGCCGGGCGGCGTCATCAGGGCCTTCTGCGAGCCCGCGACCACCACGTCGATGCCCCAGTCGTCGGTGCGCAGCTCGCACGCCCCGAGGCCAGAGACCGCGTCCACGATGGTCACGACGTTCGACGCGGCCTTCGCGAAGCCCTCGATGTCGTTGACGGTGCCGGTCGAGGTCTCCGAGAGCACGCAGACGGCGGCCTTTATCTCCGGGTCGTTCGCCAGGGCCTCCGCGACCTCGTCGTTGTCCGCCTTCTGGCCCCAGTCGTACTTCAGTTCCGTCACCTCGAGGCCGAAGGCCTTGCCGACCTTCACCCAGCGACCGCCGAAGTTGCCGTTATTGACGACCAGGATCTTGTCCCCGGGCGAGAACAGGTTCTGGACGGCGCCCTCGAAGGCCCCCGTCCCGCTCGCCGCGTACGTGAACACGTCGTTCTCCGTCAAAAAGACCCTTTTCAGGGCCTCGTTGACCCTGGTAAAGACCTCGCCGAACTCGGGCGTCCTGTGGTGGATGATCGGCAACGCCCCCGCCGCCGAGACCTCCGGCGGTATCGGCGTCGGTCCGGGCGACATGAGACGGTACTTGTTCATCATGGTTTCGGAGGTTCCTCTCTTGCTGCGGACTACTCGATGCCCCATTGTAGCCATGATCCTTTCCAATGGCTACATGATGGCGCAGACCTCTAACAAACTGTTGCTTTCGCCCGGGAACCGCCCCTTCTGTATACTGCCCGGCGTCGAAAGGACGACCGTTTCGTTCGCGGGAGCGAGGAGGCCAGGTGACCGAGAGGATCGACGCCAGGGAGACCGACGAGTTCTTTCTGAACGTCCCGGAGAAGCTCGACGACCCGTTCCCCGACCTCGCGTACTTCAGGGAGAACAGGCCCATCTTCTACCACGAGACGCTGGACCAGTGGTTCGCCTTCGGGCACGAGGACGTCTCGAAGCTCTTCTCGGACCCGAGGATGAGCGCAGACCGGATGAAGGGGTTCGTAGACGCGGCGCCCGAGGAGGTCAGGGAGGATCTGAGAAAAGTCGCGCCGTACCTGGAGATGTTCGTGCTCATGAACGACGAGCCCGACCACGCCAGGCTTCGGAAGTTCCTGCACCGCGGCTTCAATGCGGAGGCCATACGGGGCCTCCGGGGTCAGATCCAGCAGATCGCCGACGAGCTTCTGGACCGGGTGCGGGAGACTGGAAGGCTGGACGACTCGGCTGATTTCGCCTTCCTGTTGCCGGCGTACGTGCTCTCTGACTTTCTCGGTTTCCCCGAGAAGGACAGGGACAGGGTGGTGCAGTGGTCCGTCGACTTCATAGGGTTCTTCAACGTCGTGCCGATAACGGTCGAGACGACCCGCGACATGGTGCGAAGCGCCACGGAGATGATCGGGTACACCAAAGAACTCCTCGCCGAGAGGCGGGAGCACCCGCGGGAGGACTTTCTCGGGCTGCTTGCCGGCGCGGACCCGGCCGAGATCTCCGAGGAAGAGGTGGTCGCGAACGCGATGCTCTTGCTGCTCGCGGGCCACGTCGCCCCGAGGAACCTGATCGGCAACGCCGTCTACTTGCTCCTCACCCACCCCGACCAGTTCGCAAAGCTGAAAGAAGACCCATCCCTGCTCGACGGCGCGATAGAGGAGACCCTCCGCTACGAGCCGCCCGTTACCCTGATCCCCCGCATAGCCCTGGAAGACGTCGAGATGGGCGGCGAGACCATCCACGCCGGCCAGATCGTGCAGCTGAGCATCGCCTCGGCCAACCGCGACGCCGCCCGCTTCCCCGACCCGGACCGCTTCGACATCACGAAGAAACGCGGTCCCACCCTCAGCTTCGGCCACGGCCCGCACGGCTGCCTGGGGGCGCTGCTCGCGATGGAGGAGGCCAGGATCTCGCTGGCGACCCTCTTCCGCCGCATGCCGGACCTGCGCCTGGACGACGACCGAGAGATAAAGTGGTACCGCAACGCAGCCAACCGCGGCCCCGACTCGCTGCCGGTGGTGTTTTAGAGGCTTCGGGCTTCGGGTCGCCCCTTTCGGGGGCTCTCAGGCTTCAGGGGTAGGAAGTCGGGACTTGGCCACGACCACGACATCTGATGCCTGTAACCTGATGCCTATGAACCACGAGGAAGTAGGCCGTTACTGGGACGAGAACGCCGAGGCGTGGACGGAGCTGGTCCGCGCCGGCTACGACCACTACCGCGACGGCCTGAACACGCCGGCTTTCCTGCAGATGCTGCCGGACGTCGCCGGCCTCTCCGGCCTCGACGTCGGGTGCGGCGAGGGACACAACACCAGGCTTCTGGCCGGCCGTGGGGCTCAAATGACCGGCATCGACATCTCCGAAACCTTTATCCGACACGCCGCGGAGGCGGAAGAAGACGAACCGCTCGGCATCCGTTACGAGCGGGCGAGCGCCGTGAAACTCCCCTTCAAAGATGAAACGTTCGACTTCGCCACGGCTTTCATGAGCCTCATGGACATACCCGAGACGGATCTCGTGCTCGCCGAGGTCTTCCGCGTGCTGAAGCCCGGCGGGTTTTTCCAGTTCTCGATAGAGCATCCGTGCTTTGCTACCCCGCACAGCAGGACCCTTCGGGACGAACGGGGACGCGCCTACGCCAGAGAAGTGGGACGATACTTTCAGAGGTCGAACGGAGAGGCGCAAGAGTGGACCTTCAGCGCCGCCCCGCCGGAGGTCCGCGAGAGAACACGTCCCTTCCGCGTCCCCCGCTTCACGCGGACCCTGGGCGAATGGTTGAACCTCCTCGTCGAGGCCGGTTTCGTGCTGGACCGATTCGGAGAGCCTTATCCGACCGACGCGGCCGTCAGGGAACGCCCGCGGCTGCAGAACGCCCAGGTCTTCGCGTTGTTCCTGCACGTCCGGGCGAGCAAGCCCGCCTGAGGGGCGGGCCTGCAGGCCCGGTTCAGCCTTTGAGCAGGAGCGTCGAGAACTCGGCGCGGGCTTCTTCGAAGTCGGTTTCGAGCCTGTCCAGGAGCGCCGGGGCGGTCGAGAGGTCGCTGTCGCGGCCCGCCTCTTCGAGGAGCCTGGCCGTCTCGGACATCCTCGTCGCGCCGAGGTTGCCCGAGCTTCCCTTGAGGGTGTGGGCCGCGCGTTCCACCGTCCCGGCGTCTTCCCTTTCGAGGGCCTCCCGCAGGGTTGCCAGCCGCGGCGGGGTATCCTCCTCGAAGACCTCGACCAGCTCGGTCAGGAGGTCCGGGTCGCCTTCCTCTTGCAGGCTACGGAGATTTTCGAGGACGGCGTCGTCGAGCACGGATCGGCCGTCGGGCTCCGGTGGTGGAGATTCGCCCCTCTCGGCGGGGGGGCGGGTCCAGCGTTCGAGGACGGCGTCCAGGTCCTCGGTCTTGACGGGTTTGGAGACGTAGTCGTCCATGCCGGCCGAGAGCGCCTTCTCCCGGTCGCCGGCCATGGCGTTCGCCGTCATGGCTATGATGGGGGTGCGCCTCTTCTCGCCCTGCAGGTTTCGAATGGCCGCGGTCGCCTCGTAGCCGTCAAGCTCCGGCATCTGCACGTCCATCAGGACGGCCGCGTACTCGCCCTTCGAGACCGCCTCCACGGCCCGGCAGCCGTCGGGGACGACGTCGACGCGGTAGCCGAGGTTCTCCAGCATGAGCGTCGCGACCTTCCGGTTGATGGGATTGTCCTCGGCGAGCAGCACGCGGGACCGGGAGAAGGCCGCGTTCTCGCGCAGGGTGTGGCGCGTTACCAGGGGGCGCTCGGCGGCCCCGTCGGCATCGCGGGCGAGGTCCATGACCGCCAGGATCGCGCCCCTAAGCTCGCTCTGCTTTACGGGTTTGGTCAGGTAGGCCTCTATGCCCGCGCGCCTGGCCTCCTCGCCGTCGCCCCGCTGCCCGATGGAGGTCAGCATGACGAGCCTCGGCGCCGGGAGGTCCGGGGTGGCCCGGACCCGGCGCGCGAGCTGCACGCCGTCCATGCCGGGCATCTGCATGTCCAGCAGCGCGAGGTCGTAATGCCTGCCGCGCGAAGCCGCCACCCGAAGCTCTTCGAGGGCGGCGGGGCCGCCGTCGACGCTGCAGGACTCCATCCCCCAAGAGGCCGTCTGCTTCTCGAGGATCCTGCGGTTGGTGGCGTTGTCGTCCACGATCAGGACGCGCAGCCCGCGCAGCTCCCTCGGTTCGAAACCCACCCCCGGCGCCGGCGCGGACGAGTCGTCCTGCTTCCCGAGGGGCAGCGAGAAGTGGAAGGTGCTGCCGGCGCCGGGCTCGCTCTGTACGCCTATCTCGCCCCCCATGAGCTCGACCAGGCGCTTGCTTATGGCGAGGCCCAGGCCCGTGCCGCCGTAGCGCCGCGTCGTCGAGGCGTCAGCCTGGGAGAAGGATTGAAACAGGCGACCCCTCTGCTCCTCGGTCATGCCGATGCCGGTATCCTGGACCGAGATGCGCACGGTCGCGCCCTTTGGCGTCTCCTCCACGAGGCTCGTGCGGACCACCACCTCCCCCTCTTCGGTGAACTTGATGGCGTTGCCGAGGAGGTTCGTCAGGACCTGGCGCAGGCGGAACGGGTCCCCGGTCAGGTTGGTGGGCACGTCGTACTCGACGAAGTTGATCATCTCCAGCCCCTTCTCCTGCGCCCGTCCGGCGAGCATGCCGACGACGTCCTCGACGGTCGCCCGCAGGTCGAAGTCCAACTCCTCGAGCGAGACCTTGCCCGCCTCGATCTTGGAGAAGTCCAGGATGTCGTTGATGATCACCAGCAGGTTCTCGGCCGACGTCGCGACCGTCTTCGCGTACTCCCGCTGCTCCTCGTCGAGCCCAGTGTCGAGGAGCAACTCGGTCATGCCGATGATGCCGTTCATGGGGGTGCGTATCTCGTGGGACATGTTCGCCAAAAAGTCGCTCTTGGCCCGGCTAGCCTCCTCTGCGGCGTCCCTGGCGACCTCCAACTCTTCCTCGTACCTTTTTCGCTCGGTGGTGTCGCGGATGATGCCGGTGAAGAGGATGTCTCCATCCTCGCGCATCTCCCCGATCGAGAGCTCCAGGGGAAACTCCTCGCCGTTTTTCCTCAGGCCGGCCAGGGCGACCGGACCCATGCCGACGACGTGGGCCTCCCCGCCCCCGAGATAGCGGCGGAACCCGGCCTCGTGCGAGCCCCGGAAGCGCGCCGGCATCAGAACGCTCAAGGGCTGGCCGACCACCTCGTTGGCGTCGTAGCCGAAGGTCCGCTGCGCGGCGGGGTTGAAGGACCGGACCCGGCCGTCCGAGGTCATCGTGATGATCGCGTCCTGGGCCGTCTCGACGACGGCCCGGTTGCGCGCCTCGCTCTTGAGCAGGGCCTCCTCGGCCCGCTTGCGCTCGGTGACGTCCGTGATGGCCGTTATCCTGACGGGCCTGTTCTTGTAGACCGAGGGACGGGCCCGCACCTGCGCCTCGAAGGGAGTGCCGTCCTTCCTCGAGACGGTGACCTCGTAAGGCTCCTCGGACTCCTCCCGGATCCTGGCCGCCACGAGCCCGCGAGATTCCGGGGCGACGAAGTCCGTCGCGGCCATTCCGACGACCTCCCCGGGTTCGTACCCGAACATCTCCACGAAGGCCCGGTTCGCCACCAGCACCCGCCCGTCCTCGACGATCACGATCCCCTCGAAGGCCGCGTCGGAGAGGGCGCTGGCGCGCTCCTCGCTCTCGCGCAGCGCCTCCTCGCTCTCGCGCAGGTCGTCGGCCTGGGCCGAGAACCTCCGGTCCACGAAGGAGGCGAGGAGGACGAGGCCGAGCACGATCAGGGTCGCGAGCCCGATGCCGACGCCGAGCGCGAAACGGTCGAGGTCGGAAGAGACCCCGGCGGCGCGGGTCGGCGTGAAGTCCACAGCCCACATGCCGACGTAGTGCATCCCGACGATGGCGGCCCCCATGACCAGCGCGCCCACCCCCTTGAGCGCGAGCGCCCCGCGCCCGCCCTCCCTGTTGAGGCGGAAAGAGAGGTACAGCGCCGCCACCGAGGCGACCACGGCTATGGCGACCGAGAGCGCGACGAGGGCGAGATCGTACCCGACCGTCGCCGCCATCCGCATCGCGGCCATGCCCGTGTAGTGCATCCCCGCGATGCCGACGCCCATGACCGGGCCCGCCACGAGCAAAGGGAGCCACCCCGACAGGCCGCGCGCCACCACCAGGAGCGCGAGCCCGGAGGCGGCCACGGCCACTACGACGGAGAGCAGGGTCGTCGGGACGTGGTAGGTGACGGACATCCCCATCTTGAAGGCGAGCATCCCCGTGAAGTGCATGGACCAGATGCCCGCGCCCATGGCCAGGGCGCCGCCGGCCAGCCACAACTTCCTCGTCCTTCCGCCCGAGGTCGCGACGCGGCCCGCAAGGTCCAACGCCGCGTAGGACGCGAAGACCGCGACCACGTAGGAGAGCGCCACCAGCCAGGGGTCCCACCCGACGTGCGCCAGCATCTCATGGTTGTTCATCTATGATCCTCATCTCAATGTCCCTGGCCGGCTTCCGAAAGGCGCGCCGGCCCGTATTCCGCAACCCCGACGAATACAACACATCCTCGTTCTCGGCTTTGTACGTAGGTACACACAGGCCCGGATCAGCCCAGGCGTTTCGCGAAGCGCGCGAGAAACCCTTACGCACCGCCCTTACCGAGACTACCCGAAACCGGCCCCCTCCAGGGCGGGCAGCGCCTGGCGGACGTAGCGGGCCGCGTAGCCGCCGCCGGCGCAAAGGGGTATCTCCAACGGCTCCCTCGACCGGAACTCGTCCGCCCCGACGTCGGTGCGGATGCTCCCGCCGTCGAGGTCCAGCCGCAGCCGGTCCCCGTCGCGCAACCTCCCGATCACGCCCCCCGCCGCCGCCTCGGGCGAGAAGAGCGAGGCCCAAACCCCCGCGACGCCCTCCGGTGCGAGGCCGTCGGTGACCACCGGCGTACCCAAGCCCGCCTCCCCGAGCGCCGCCCCCAGATCGTCCAACCCGAGAAGCCCCGGCCCCCCGCGCGGCCCGCACCCGAGCACGACGAGCAAGTCGTCGGCACCCACCCCTCCCCCACGCACCGCGCGAACGGCGGCCCCCTCACCGACGAAGACGCGACACCCGCCGGCCACCTCCGAGACCCCGTCGGGGGCCCGGCAGACGGCCTCGGCCCCGGAAGCCCTCGCCCGAACGAAGGCGAAGCGGTGTTTACCGCCCGGGACCGGCGCGGCCGGCGGCAGGCCTTCTTTCAGCCTTCCCGAGACCGTCGGAACGTCGTGCAGCGCATCGCCGAGCGAGGTGAGGAGGGTGGGGACCCCGTGCTCAGCGACCCATCCTGGGTCCGTGGAAGGGGTCTCCGGCGCGAGCACGCGGGCCATCTGCGAGAACCCCGCGACGCCGGCCTCCCGGGCTAGGGCGGAGAGGTGGACGAGGAGTCCCGGCCCGCCGCCGGCCGCCACGCCCGCCCGCAGCGCGTTCGCGAGCGAGAAATTGTCCAGCAGTTCGCCGGGACGCGGCCCTCCGCCGCGCGAGATCCCCGCCACCGCGTCCGCAGCGTCCCCCGACAAAGGCACGAACCCGAGCGCCGTCAGGGTGGCCGAGAGAGGGGCGCCGGGCGGGGCGGCGCAGACCGTCGGCAGGCCGAGCCTGGCGGCGGCGAGGAGCATACCGAAGATCTCCTCCGGGTCGGCCGGGGCGAGGAGCAGGGCCTGGAGGTCGGTGTCGGCGCAGGAGATCTCCGCGGCGTCGGCCACCCACTCCCGCGCGAGGGCGACGCCTCCGGCCGGCCTGGCCTTCGGCAGGCGAAGGGGGACGGGCTCGGCCCCTGCGGCGAGGACGGCGTCGGGGTGGCCGGAGGGTTCGAAGAACGGTATACCGACGGCGGGCGCCGGGGGCGTCAAGGGGTGATCAGGAGCCCAGTTTCCGGAGGAGGAGCTCGCGGGCGCGTCCCCCGTCGGCGTTGCCCCGGGTTGCTTTCATGACCTGGCCCATAAGGAAGCCGACCACCTTCTTGTCCCCGTTTCGGACGCGCTCGGCCTCGTCTGGGTTGGAGGAGATCACGCCATCCACCACCCCGTCGAGCTCGTCCGCCTCCACGGAACCGAGCCCCTCGCGCTCCACGACCTCGGAGGGGCGTTCACCCGTCTTGAAGACCACGTCGAGCACGGTCCTCGCGGCGGAGCGGGAGACCTTGCCGCTGCCCACCAGCCCGATCAGCTCTACCATGTGCCCAGGCGTCACCTTCGAGTCGGAGACGCCCGTCCCCGACTCGTTGAGAAGAGCCCTGAAATCTCCCGAGATCCAATTGGAGGCCTGCTTGGGGTCGGCCTCGGAGGCGACCTCTTCGTAGAACGCGGCGAGTTCCCTGTCCGAGACCATGACGCCCGCTTCGTACGGAGAGAGGCCGTACCGCTCGACGAACCGGGCGCGCATCGCGTCGGGCAACTCGGGCATCCTCTCCCCTATCTCCCCGACGTAGGAAGCCGAGAGCTCCAGCGGCAACAGGTCCGGCTCGGGGAAGTAGCGGTAGTCGTGGGCGAACTCCTTGCTGCGCAGCTCGTGGACCTCGTCGGTCTCGGGGTCGTAGTGGAGGGTCGTCTGCTCCACGCGGCCCCCGCCGGCCAGGATCTCCTCCTGCCGCTGGAGCTCCGCGGCTATGCCCTTCTCGACGAACCGGAAGGAGTTCATGTTCTTGAGCTCGGTCTTGGTGCCGAAGGAGCCGTCCGGGTTGCGGATCGAGACGTTGGCGTCGCACCGGAGTTGGCCCTTCTCCATGTCCGCCTCCGAGACGCCTATCGCCCGCAGGATATCCTTGAGGTGGTTGGCCGTGGCGCGGGCCGCTTCGGGGGAAGGGATGTCCGGCTCGGTGACGATCTCCATGAGCGGCGTGCCGCCGCGGTTGAAGTCGACCAGCGAGCCGACCGAGCCGTGCATCCGGCCCGAGGTGCCGACGTGGACGTTCTTCGCCGCGTCCTCTTCGAGGTGCAGGCGCGTGATGCCGACCCTGATCGTCTCGTCGCCGAACGGCACGTCCAGATGCCCGCCCAGGCAGATCGGCTCGTCGAACTGGCTGATCTGGTACCCCTTCGGCAAGTCGGGGTAGAAGTAGTTCTTGCGCGCGAAGACGGCCCGCTCCGAAACGTCGCAATTCAGCGCGAGCCCGGCCATCACCCCGAGCTCTATGGCCCTCTCGTTCGCGACCGGCAGGGCGCCAGGGTGCCCGAGGCAGACGGGACAGGTGTGTGTGTTGGGCGGCTCGCCGTACGTCACCCGGCAACCGCAGAACATCTTCGTCCTCGTCGCCAGGTGGACGTGGAACTCGAGCCCTATGACCGCCTGGTAAGTCCGTCTCTGCTGTGTCTGCAAAACGTTAACCCTCCACCGCGCGTTGCCTGATCGCACAATTCTAGCACCGGGTACCGGGCACCAGATGCCTCCGCGAACCCGCTCCTACCGCCCCCCGTAGACCCCACCGGCGACGTGCTCGTTGCCGGCGGCCGCCGCCTTCTCCACCTCCAGGTGGTCTTCCGCGCCCAGGGACACCGGCTACGGCCTCGGCGCGAACTCGAAGCCGGCCGCCTGTTCGGCGGCGCGGGCGGCGCGGAGGAGCATCGGCTCGGTGAAGTGGTCGCCCATGAGCTGCACGCCGACGGGGAGGCCGTCGGCGAGGCCGCCGGGGATGCTTATGGCGGGTACGCCGGCGAGGCTCGCCGGGACGGCGCAGATGTCCTGGAGGTACATCGCGAGCGGGTCGTCGGTCTTGGCCCCGATCTCGAACGCCACAGACGGCGAGGTCGGGGAGACGAGGACGTCGTAGCGGGCGTACGCGTCGCGGAAGTCCTCGACTATCTTCGTCCTCACCTTCTGGGCCTGGGCGTAGTAGGCGTCGTAGTAGCCGGAGGAGAGGGCGTAGGTGCCCAGCATTATTCGCCGCTTCGCCTCCGCCCCGAAACCGGCCTCCCTCGTCTTGCGGTACATCTCGTGGACGCCGTCCGCCTGCACCCTGAGGCCGTACCTGACCCCGTCGAAGCGGGCCAGGTTGGACGAGACCTCGGCGGGCGCGATGATGTAGTAGGCCTCAAGCGCGTAGTAGGCGTGTGGCAGGCTCACCTCCCCAACCTCGGCCCCGGCGGCCTCGAGCCCCGCGGCGACCTTGCTCACCACCTCGCGCACGCCGGCGTCGATGCGCTCGTCCATGAGCTCCGTTACGACGCCGACCCGCAGGCCTTCGACGCCGGCGTCAAGCCCCGCCAGGTAGTCGGGGACCTCGACGTTGGCGCTCGTGGAGTCGCGGGGATCGTGGCCTGCTATGGCCTGCAGGAGCAGCGCGGAGTCCCTGACGTCGCGGGTCATCGGGCCTATGCAATCGAGGGATGAGCCGAAGGAGATCAGGCCATAGCGGGAGACCCGCCCGTAGGTTGGTTTCAATCCCACGATGCCGCACAGCGCCGCCGGCTGCCGCACGGACCCGCCGGTATCCGTCCCGAGAGCCCACCATCCCTCGCCCGCGGCCACGGCCGCCGCCGAGCCGCCGGAAGAACCGCCAGGGACCCGGTTCAGGTCCCACGGGTTCTTCGTCGGGCCGTAGGCGGAGTTCTCCGTCGAGGAGCCCATGGCGAACTCGTCCATGTTCGCCTTTCCGACCATCACCGGGGCATCGCCGAAGTTTTTGAGCGCCGAGGCGTCGTAGAGTGGCGTGAACTCTTCCAGGATCTTCGACCCGCACGTCGTCCTGACCCCGCGCGTGGAGAGGACGTCCTTTACGGCGATCGGCACGCCCTCCCACGGCCTCACGCCGCCGTTCCGAAGCAGCCCGTCCACCCTGCCGGCCCGCTCCAGCGCCAGCTCGGGCGTCGTCGTGACGAAGGAGTTGAGGTCGCCGTCCACCTCCTCGACGCGCCTGTTGGCCGCCTCGGCGGCCTCCCGGACGGATACCTCGCCGGCGTCCAGCTTCCCGGAGAGTTCGTGGGCGGTGAGGCTCAGAAGATCCGCCATCAGTCGATCCTTGGAACGGCGAAGAGGTCGTCGACCGGGTCGGGCGCGGGGGCGAGGGCCTCTTCTTTGGGAAGCTCGGGCCGGGGCTCGTCCGGGCGCAGGACGTTCGAGAGGTTCAGGGGGTTCGCCGTCGGCGGGGTGTCCGCGAGGTCGAGCTCCCGAATCTTCTCGATGCTGTCGAGGATAGCGTCGAGCTGCCCCCCCATCTCCCTCACCTCCTCCTCCGTCAAACCAAGCCGCGCCAGGCTCGCCACGTGTCGCACCTGTTCCTCGGATATCATCCGCAACCTTTCGCTGTAGTCGTAACGCTGTCTTGTAAGGTATCAGGCTTCAGGTTACAGGTTTCAGGGGCAAGGTTCGATGCCCGTAACGGCAACCCGGGCGTCCTTTGAATCCCTGGGGCCGGCTTTCGGGCGGGGTCGCTCCCCAACCGCTGATGCCTGACACCTGTAGCCCGAAGCCTACCTACAAAATCGCCAGCAACGCTGGCGCCACCTGCTTTTTGCGGCTCATTACGCCGGGCAGGTCTATGGCGCCCTCTCTTGCCCGGGCGTCGAAGGCCTTCTCGACGGGGGTGCAGTTCCCGACGCAGAGCAGTTGCGTACCGCCCTCGGTTATGTCCGTGACCATCAGCGCGGAGAACACGTAGTTGTTCTGGGCGCGGAGCCCTTCGAGGGCTTCGAGGAGATCGTCCTTGCGTTCGAGGAGGCCCGTGCCGACGGTCTCTATCTGGGAGACGCTCACCTTGTCGCCGGAGCTCGTCCCGTACTCCTTGGCGTCGCGGTTGACGATCTCCTCGGCCGCGAGGTCCGACACGTCCGAGGAAGCCTCGAACATCTCCCGGCCGAAGTCTTCCGCGTCGAGGTCCAGCAGCTCTTCCAGGACCTTGACGACCTCGCGGTCGCGGTCGGTGGTTGTCGGGGAGTTGAGGATCACGGTGTCGGAGAGGATGGCCGCCAGCAGCATCTTCGCGGTTGATTCCTCGGGGCGCAGGCCGGCGGCCTTGAAGCGCTCGACTATGAGGGTCGCCGTGGAGCCCACGGGGTCGAAGGTGGCCAGTATGGGGGAGGTCGTCTCTATGTCGCCGACGTGGTGGTGGTCCAGGATCTCCACGACGTCGGCCTTCTCGACGCCCTTGACGCTCTGGCCGATCTCCGCGTGGTCGACCAGCAACACGCGCCTGGGCTTCGGGTTCAAGAGGTCGGTCCTGGTGACGACGCCGATCGGCACCTTGTTCTCGTCGACGACGACCGCCGCGCGGTAGTGGACCTCCATCACCTGCTCGGTTATCTCGGTCAGGAGGTCGTCCGGGTGGACCGTCAGGGGGTTCTCGCTCATCACCTCCCAGCACGGCACGGAGAGCTGTATGAGGCGGCTCGTGACGTAGGAGTCCAGCGGCGAGAGGACCACCGTGGTCCCCTGCTCCCCGGCCATCTCGAGTACCTCGTCCTCGGGCCTTACCCCGTTGGAGATCACGACGACGCCCGCCCCGAGCTCTATCGCCCGCCTCTGGGCCTCGGGCCGGTCCCCGACGACCACTATGTCGCCCTGTTTCATCGATTTGCCCATCGAGTCCACGCCCATCGAGATCACCCACAGCTGCCCCGAGCTCTCGCGGTCCTCCCCGGCGAGCAACTCCCCTTCGAGCACCTCGACCATCGCCCCACGCTCACCGGGCTGTCCTTGAAGGAGGAGGCCCCCCTCGACTCCCTGACGTACATGCGCGCCAGGTTCCGCTCGGTGATGATGCCGACGAGCGAGCCGTCATCGTCCACCACGGGAAGCTGGCTTATGTTGCGCTGGGCCATCGTAAGTCCCACGTTGCGAAGCGGATCGTACTTGTGGGCGATGGCCACGTCGCGGGCCATAACGTCCTTCACGCGGAGCATGATGTGCCGGATCTTCTTCGGGGATCTCGCCCCGCTCTTCTCTAAAGCCCACTCGGTCTGCGGGTTGACGTCGCCCAGCCGGGCCGGCGCGTACTCGTTTTCGGGGTCGACGAGGTTCTTGAACTCCGCGTACCCGATGGCCGACGCTATGGTGTCGGTGTCCGGGTTCTTGTGTCCTGTAACGTAGACGTGAGGCATCGCGACTCTCCTGTCAAGCTATCTGTTATGGGGCCGGGATCACACCTTGCTCAACGGGGCCATCTCGGGGATAAAGGTCTTCTCCTCCGCCCCGAACCTGACGACGACCTTCCCACCGCCAGCCTCGACCACCTGCCCGACCCCGAACTTGGCGTGCCTGACGGTCTCCCCGGCGCTGTAGTCGACCCCGGCGGACGCGGCCTTCTGGAACCCTCCCCCGCCGCTCCGCCCGAACGAGGCCACCCCCCAGCCGCCGCGTCCCGCGGCCGACCCGGTCGGCACCGCGCCGGACTTGTACTCGTCCGGGATCTCCGACAGGAAACGGGAAGGCATCCTGTACTCCCGCTCGCCCCAGTTGCTCCTGAGCTTGGCGTGCGTGAGCGTGAGCGTCTTCTTGGCCCGCGTGATGCCGACGTAAGCGAGCCTGCGCTCCTCCTCCAGGTTCTGCTCGTCCAGGGAACGCGCGTGCGGGAACGTCCCCTCCTCCATCCCGACCACGAACACGTGGTCGTACTCCAGCCCCTTCGCGTTGTGCAGCGTCATCAGCGTAACGCTCCCCCCCTCAGAGGTGAGGGCGTCCTGCTGGGTGTAGAGCGCCTGCTCCTGCAAAAAGCCGTCGAGCGTGGGCTCGGGCTCGACCCGCTCGTACTCGCGGGCCGCGTTTATTAGCTCTTCGAGGTTCTCCAGCCTGGACTCGGACTCGATAGTGTTCTCGGCCTTGAGCTCCCCCGGTACCCGGACTCGTCCAGGACCGCCCCGATAAGCTCGGCCGGCGGCACCTCCCGCGCCGCGACCCGCCAGCCCTCGAACAGCCCCCGTAAGGACGCGCACGCCTTCGCCGCCTTTCCGGCCAGACCCGCAGCAGAGGCTTCGGCCAACGTCTCGTACAGGGAGATCTCGTTGCGGCGGGCGTGGTCCTGGAGCTTCGCCACGGAAGTGTTGCCGAGGCCCCGTTTCGGGACGTTTATTATCCGTTCCAGCCCTACCGAGTCCGCGGGGTTGGAGACGACGGCGAGGTAGGCCATGGCGTCCTTGATCTCGGCCCGCTCGTAGAAGCGGACCCCGCCGACGATCTGGTACGGAACCCCCTCCCGCACGAGCACGTCCTCCAAGGCCCGGCTCTGGGCGTTGGTCCTGTAGAACGCCGCGATGTCCCGCGGCGAAGCCCCCCGCCCCGTCAGCTTCTCGATCTCCGCCACGACGAACCGCGCCTCCGCGTACTCGTCCGTGGCCGCGAACACCCGAATGCGCTCCCCCTCGCCCCCTGCCGTCCAGAGCTCTTTGGCCTTGCGCGAGGCGTTGTTCGCCACAACCGCGTTCGCCGCGTCCAAAATGGTCTGCGTGGAACGGTAGTTCTGCTCCAGCTTCACCACCTTCGCCTCGGGATAGTCCCGCTCGAAGTCGAGGATGTTCCGAATATCCGCTCCGCGCCAGCTGTACACTGACTGATCGTCATCGCCAACGACACATAAGTTACGATGTTTTGCTGCGAGGGTGTTGACGAGGCGGTACTGGGCGTGGTTTGTGTCCTGATACTCGTCTACGTGGACGTACTTGAAGCGGGTCTGGTAGCGGTCGCGGACCTCGGGGAAGAGTTCGAGCAGGGCGACGGTCTGCATGATGAGGTCGTCGAAGTCCATCGCGTTGTTCTCGTAGAGGCGGCGCTGGTAGAGGTCGTAGACCTCGGCGACGTTCTCGGCGATGTAGCCTTCGGTGTTGCGGAGAAAGTCGTCGGGCGACATCAGGACGTTCTTGGCGGAGCTTATCTGGGCCTGGAAGGAGCGCGGGTTGAACCTTTTGGGGTCCTTGCCGAGTTCGACGATGCACCGTTTTACGAGGCGGACCTGGTCCGCGCCGTCGTAGATGGTGAACTCGCGCTTGTAGCCGAGTTTCTCGGCGTGGACCCTGAGGATGCGGGCGCAGAAGGCGTGGAAAGTCGAGACCCACATCTTCCTCGAATCCGGTCCCACGAGGAGGGCCACGCGCTCCTTCATCTCGCGGGCCGCCTTGTTGGTGAAGGTTATGGCGAGGATCTCCTCGGGCGCGGCCAGCCCCTGGTCGATGAGGTAGGCGACGCGGTGGGTGAGCACGCGGGTCTTCCCGCTGCCGGCGCCGGCCAGGATCAGTAGCGGACCCTCTGTGCTCTCTACGGCGTCTAGTTGCGTCGGGTTTAAGGATTCCAGAAGCATTGGGGAAAAAGTATAGCAGCACGGCCCACCCGTTCCCGCCGGGGGCTCACCCCCCGCGGACCCGGTGCAGCAGCACCGTGACGTCCCTCTCCTGCCCTTCGACGTCGACCGTCGCCTCCTCCGTCTCGAAGGAAAAACCGGCCTCCCCCATAAGCTCCCTGAAGAGCGGCTCCCACCTGCGACCGGGGTCGGCGAAGAGCGCCTCGCCACCGGGTTTCAACAGCCCGGGCACGAGGCCCGCCAGCGCCCGCGCGCTGCCCTCTTCATAGAGCACGTCGGCCGCGAATACCAGGTCGAAAGGCCCGTGGTCTCCCACGTCCGGGGCGCGCCAGTCGAGCAGGGAGGTTGCGGGCGAACTCCCGACGTTCGTCCGGGCGTTGTGGCGGGTAAAGTCGAGGGCCGCTTCGTAATAATCGGTGGCGAGGACGCTGGCGCCGCCTTCCATCGCGGCGACGGTCGCGAGCCCGACACCGCACCCCAGCTCGATGGTTCGTCTGCCGGCCAGATCGTCGCCCGAGAGGCGGCGGGCCAGGGCTATGGCGCTCGGCCAGATCTCGGCCCAGTACGGGAGCCTGTCGTCCTCGTCGAACTCCCGCTCGTCGATCAGGGCGTCGGCGACCGAAGGGTGGGTAATGCGGTAGCGCCTCTCCCCTACCTCTACGGTCGATTCGGCAAGGTCCGTACGGCCCTTGAGGTGGGCCTTCAGGCTATCGACTCGCGTGGGCGGCCTCGTGCCCGGCGCGGCTCTCGCGCTCGGTCTCGGCGAGCTGGGCTATGCTGTAGCGGCCGAAGACGGACTCCAACGCCTCCCTGGCCTCGTCCCAGACCTTGCTCGTCACGCACAAAGGGGCGTCGGACATGTAACAGACGCCGCCTGCGGAGCAACGGGCCGGACGGACGGCGCCGTCCAGGATCTCCACGACGTCCAAAACCGAGATCTCCTCGGGCGGCATCGCGAACCGGTACCCACCATGCGCCCCGCGCCGGCTTTCGAGCAGCCCTTCCCTCCGCAGCTCGCAGAGTATCTGCTCCAAAAACCTCTCGGGAATGCGCTGCAGGCGCGCGATCTCCGCCACGCCCAGGGTCCCTTCGTGACCGCTAACGGCGAGCTCGACCAGCGCCCTAACCGCGTACTTGCTCTTCTGCGTAAGCCTCATGCCACAACACCATCCACTTGCGAAACGTATTACCGACGATTGTAACAGACGCAGGCTCCTCCCTACGGTCGTCTTGGGGCGAAGCGGGCTGACAAGCTGTCCGTAGGGCAGCGTGCTATTCCGGGCCTATGTCCCTTTCGAGGTACTGGCGCATGGCGTCTTCTATGCGTTCGCCGGTGACGAGAAAGACGGTGCTGCCCCCGACGTCGACGCCGTGGTCGGCTATGCGTTCGAGGTAGTGGACGATGAGGGCGGCCCGCATCCGCCACTCGGGGGAGCCCGCGCCCGCGTCGGAGGGGTTTGCTATGAGGTTCATCGCCTCGGAGTAGAGGAGGTCGACCTTGTCGTCTTTGGCCTGCAGGTTCCGGGCGCGCTCTATGTCCCTGTCCCTGAAGATGTCGAGGCCCTCGTTGAAGATGTTCCGGGCCGTGCGGGCCATCTCCAGGAGGGCGGCCTCCAGGTCCTCGTCCCGCTCGGATTCGGCCGTCTCCACCAGCGCCTGGCAGATGTGCTCCGTGAGGGCGCCCGAGCGGACGAGGTGGTTGGTCAGGGATTGGGCGGTGTAGAGGAGCCTGAGGTCGCGGGCGACCGGGGCCTGACGGGCCTGCAGGATCATCGAATCGCGCTCGAGCTCGGCCCCGCGGGCCTTGAAGCCGAGGTCCACCCCGAGCTCCTTGGCGGCCAGGTCCGCGTCGCGGGTCTCCATCGCCCTGACCATGTTCTCCAGCGAGGCGCTCACCTCCCCGCCGAGGTTCAGGATGTCGGTTATGAGCTGGTCGAGCTCGTGTTGAAAACTCTCTCGAGGCATGGGCTAGCCGAACCGTCCCGTGACGTAATCCTCCGTCTCCTTCCGGTCGGGGTTCGAGAAGATCTTCTCCGTCTCGTCGAACTCCCACAGGCGGCCCGGATCACCCATATTCACTATGTAGAAAAAGCCCGTGTAGTCCGAGATGCGGGCGGCCTGCTGCATGTTGTGCGTCACGATCACGACCGTGTAGCTCTTCTTCAGCTCGGCCATGGTGTCCTCGATCTTCTGCGTCGAGACCGGGTCGAGCGCGGAGGCGGGCTCGTCCATGAGAATCACCTCGGGCTCCACCGCGAGCGTCCTGGCGATGCACAGACGCTGCTGCTGACCGCCGGAGAGGCCGTAGCCGCTCTCCTTCAGGCGGTCCTTGACCTCGTCCCAGAGGGCCGCCTGGCGCAAGGAACGTTCTACGAGCTCGTCCAGGTCGCCCCTGAAGCCGTTGATCTTGGCCCCCCAGGCGACGTTGTCGTAGATGGATTTCGAGAACGGGTTCGGTTTCTGGAAGACCATGCCCACCCTCCGCCGGATCACCACGGGGTCGGCGTCCTTGGCGTAGATGTCCTGGTCCCCCAGCGTCACCGTCCCTTCGGCCCGGGCCCCGGGGATGACCTCGTGCATCCGGTTCAGGCAGCGGATAAACGTGCTCTTCCCACAGCCCGAAGGCCCGATGAGGGCGGTCACCTTGTTCGCCTGGATGTCCATGCTCACGTCGGTTACGGCCCGAAACCCGCCGTAGAACGCGGCGAGGTCTCCTATCTTCATGCCCAACGTGGAGCCGTCTCCCTGGGCCGCGCCGTCGCCTCCCGGCTTCACTTCTCTGCGCTCCTCGGAAACTTCGGACACCCTGCGCCCCTCCCTGGTCTTCTGAAACTCCACTAGGCTAACACCTTTCCTTCGCGCGTGGGCATCCCATCAACTACGCCTCTGGTACCTGTTACGCAGCACTATAGCCGCGGAGTTCGCGACGAGTAGCACCACCATGATCACCACTATCCCGGCCGCGGCCGAATCCTGAAAGACCTGCTGCGGGCGGCTGATCCAGTCGTAAATCTGCGTGGGAAGCGCCATGTAGCCGTCGAGTGGGCCGGCGGTGGCGTAGGTCTGGTAGAGGGCCACGCCGACGACCAGGATCGGGGCGGCCTCCCCTATGGCCCGCGAGAGCGCCAGGATGATGCCCGTCAGCGCTCCGGGCAACGCCATCGGCAGCAGGTGGCTCCGGATCACCTCCCACCTGGTGGCCCCGAGCGCGTAGCCGCCCTCCCGTATGGCGCGCGGGATGGCCCGCAGGGCCTCCCTGGTGGCGACGATGATCACCGGCAGGATCAACAAGCTCAACGTGAGCGCGCCCGAGAGGACGCTCGCCCCACCGGTTACCGGCGCCAGCAACTGCACGAAGATGCCCAGCCCCAGCAGCCCGTAGATCACAGACGGCACCCCGGCCAGGTTCGATATATTGATCTCGATCATGCGGTTGATGCGCGTATCCTCGGCGTACTCCTCGAGGTACACCGCCGCCCCGAGCCCGAGCGGCACGCTTATCAAAAACGTCAGGCCGAGGAGCCACAGCGAGCCGACGAGCGCCGGGTAGATCCCGCCGTTCTCCGGGAAGATCTGGGACGGGAAGCTCGTCAGGAAGCCCGGGCTCAGCATGCCGGAGCCGTCCCTGACCACGTCCACCAGCAGCACCGCCAGCACGGCGATGCCCAACAGCGCCGCCACGGTCACCACCACGGTGAAGACCCGGTCAAAGCCGTATCGGGCGGCCATGTTGGCCTTGAAGTGCGGCCCTCCGGTCCCCTCTTTCGATCCTTCCGCCCGTCTGCTTCCCTGGGCCATTAGTAGATCTCCCTGAATCGCCGGACAAACCAGTAGCTGATGAGGTTGAGGGCCAGGGTCATGAGGAACAACGCCGACCCTACCGCGAAGATGGACTTGAAGGCCACCGACCCGCGCGGCGTCTCGCCGCCCACCACCTGCACGATGTACGCCGTCATCGCCTGCATGCCCTCCAGGGGGCTCCCGAGCCAGTTCGCCTGGGCGCCCATCGCGATGGTCACGATCATGGTCTCCCCGATGGCCCGCGAGACCCCGAGGATCACCGCCGCCACTATCCCCGAGAGCGCCGCGGGTATGACGATCTTGGTGGCCGTCTCGCGCCTGGTGGCGCCGAGCGCGTAGGCGCCCTCCCGCAAGCTGCGCGGCACGGCGTAGATGGCGTCCTCGCTGACCGAGGCCACCGTCGGGATGATCATGACGCCCATGATGAGGCCGGGGGCGAGCGCGTTGAACGTGTCCATGCCGGGGAACAGGCTGTCCTTGAAAAACGGCGTGATGAAAGTTAGGGCAAAGTAACCGTAGACCACGGTGGGAACGCCGGCGAGGATCTCGAGCGCCGGCTTGAGCCACCGCCGCAGGGAGTTCGGGGCGTACTCGCTCAGGTAGATTGCCGTGAGCAGCCCGATCGGTAGCGCGACGGCTATGGCGATAAAGGTGGCCATCAGCGTGCCGTACACGAGCGGCAAGACGCCGAACTCGCCCCTGGAGGGCACCCACCGCGTGGAGGTCAAGAACTCCCAGACGGAGACGTCGAGAAAGAACCGGACGGTCTCTTCGAAGAGGACGATGACGATCCCGACCGTGGTGAAGATCGACAGGTAGGCGCAGGCCGTGAGCAGCACCTTTACCACCCGCTCTCTGACCTCCCGGGCGCGGCTGTTACGCCGCCAGTCGCCCTCCCTGGACCTCGCTCCTCGCGCCTCGACGGCCAATCTCGATCCCTCCAACGTTTCCTTTATCTGCCCGGCAAGTGCCGGTAGAGCCCGAACAAAATACGTAGGACGAGGGGCCGGCTTGCCACCGGCCCCCGTCGATAGTCCCTATTTTAGCAACCTCCGGCCCACCGGCAAAACGTTACTGCGCCTGCTCGAGCGCCGCCTGCAGGTCGCCGCCCTTGGGCTCGCCCTCCTCGGTGAACACGGTGCCGGTGGTACGGTCCTCGTACTGGGCCCGCGACTCCTGCGCCAGGCTGTCGGGGAGGGTCACGTACTTCGCGGCCTCCACGAGCCTGTTCAGGTTCCCTTCCGCGAGATAGAAGTCCACGAACGGCTGGACCGCGTCGTTGTTCTCCAGCGCCTGCGTGCTTACGTAGATGAACAGGGGACGGGAGAGCAGGTACTCGCCGGAGCGGATGGTATCCGCGCTGGGCGAAACCCCGTCGATGGACAGCGCCTTGAGGCTGTCCCTGTTGTTCTCGTAGTAGGAGTAGCCGAAGTAGCCGAGCGCGTTCTGGTCGCCAGAGACGCCCTGGACGAGCACGTTGTCATCCTCGCTGGTCTCGACGTCGGAGAGCCGGCTCGTCTCCTCCTCGTTCTGGATGATGGCCTCGTTGAAGAACTCGTAGGTGCCGGACTCCGTGCCGGGGCCGTAGAGGCTGATCTCCTGGTCGGGCCACTCGGGGTTGACCTGACTCCACCGCGTGACCTGCCCCTCGGCGGCGGGCTCCCACAGCGTCTTGAGCTGCTCGGCAGTGACGTCCGTCGCGAAATCGTTCTCGGAGTTGACCACCACGGAGATGCCGTCGAAGGCGACCGGGATCTCGATGAACTCCACCCCGTTCTCCTCGCACACCGGGACCTCCTCGGCCACGTCTATGGGCCTGGATGCGTCGGAGATCTCGGTGTCGCCCTGGCAGAAGGCCTCGAAGCCGTCGCTGGTGCCCGCGCCGCCGACCTGGATGCGCGCTTCCGGGTTCTGCTCCCGGAACAACTCCGCCGCAGCCTGGGTTATCGGTTGCACCGTGCTCGATCCCTGGATGGAGATCTCGCCGGAGACCTCCTCACCGCCACCGCCGCCTCCACCCTGACCTCCGCCGCCACCGCCACCGCAAGCGGCCACGACGAGCGACAAGGCCAGCACCAGAGCCGCCACTACAACGAACCTCGCGCGCAAGATCCTACTCAACCCGTATCCTCCTTGGACTCCGACTACTGAAGACTGTCCTTCGACGTTCAAGGCAGGATGATATGGGATCGGGACAGGCATTTAGTTGCAGTTATGTAAACTCCACGCTAAATCGAAGTTAAATGGCTCGTCGGCATTTCAGCCGGTCAGCCGGTCAGCAAACAGGCCACGCCCCACCCCTCTTTTTGGCCCAAGAAACGTCCGATAGGACTACCCCGGTAGCCTCATCGAGCTCGGCTACGAAACCCCGTCAAAAGGCTGACCTGCTGAGATGCTGACCTGCTGAGATGCTGACCTGCTGAGATGCTGACCTGCTGAGATGCTGGCACGCTTCACTCCCACTCGATGGTGCCTGGCGGCTTGCTCGTGATGTCCAGGGCGACGCGGTTCACGCCCGGGACCTCGTTGATGATGCGGTTGCTTATCTTTTCGAGCAGGTCGTAGGGGAGGCGGGCCCAGTCGGCGGTCATGGCGTCGTCCGAGGTCACGGCCCTTATGACCACGGGGTAGGCGTAGGTTCGGGCGTCGCCCATGACGCCCACGGAGTGGATGGCGGGGAGGACGGCGAAGCTCTGCCAGAGGTCGCGGTAGAGGCCCGCGGCCCGGATCTCCTCCTGCAGCACGGCGTCGGCCCGGCGCAGTATCTCCAACCTCTCCGCCGTGACGTCGCCTATTACCCGGATCGCGAGCCCGGGCCCGGGGAACGGCTGGCGCCACACGAGCCGCTCGGGCATCCCGAGCTCCGCCGCGACCACGCGGACCTCGTCTTTGAACAGGTTCCGTAAGGGTTCGACGAGGTCGAGGTCCATGACCTCGGGCAGACCTCCGACGTTGTGGTGGCTCTTTATCTTCGCCGCGTCCCGGGTACCGCTCTCTATGACGTCGCTATATAGGGTGCCCTGGACGAGGAAGGTGGCGTCCTCTATCCCCCTGGCCTCCTCTTCGAAGGTGCGGATAAACTCCTCGCCGATGATCTTGCGCTTCGCCTCGGGGTCCGTGACCCCGGCGAGCTTGTCCAGGAAACGCCCCTTGGAGTCCACGTGGATGAGCGGAACCTCCGAGTTCTCCCCGAACGCCTCGATCACCTGCTCGGCCTCGTTCTGGCGCAGTAACCCGTGGTCGACGAAGACGCACGTCAGGTTGTCCCCGATAGCCCTGTGGACGAGCATCGCGGCGGTGGAAGAATCTACCCCGCCGGAGAGGCCGCAGATGACCTTCCGCTCGCCGACCTGGGCCCTGATCCTCTCGACGGCGTCGGTGATGATGTTGACCGGCGTCCAGTCGGGCTTGCAGCCGCACGCCTCGAAGAGGAAGTTCTTGAGGATCTCCATCCCGTATTCCGTGTGGCGGACCTCGGGATGGAACTGGACGCCGAAGCGTCCCCGTTCCGGCTCTTCAAAGGCGATGATCGGCACGGAGGGCGTCTCCGCCGTTACGGTGAAACCTTCCGGCGCGGCGAGGACCGCGTCACCGTGGCTCGTCCAGGCCTTCTGGCCGTCCGGGGTGCCGGCGAAGAGACCCTCGTGGTCCTTGACCAAGAGGTCGGAGCGGCCGTACTCCCGGATCTGGACGGCGCCAACCTCCCCGCCCAAAGAGAGCGCCATGTGCTGCATCCCGTAGCAGATGCCGAGCATGGGAACGTCGAGGTCGAAGAGGTCATCTTCCACGCGCGGGGCGCCCTCGCCGTAGACGGAGTTCGGGCCGCCGGAGAGGATGATGCCCTCGGGGTTGCGGCGTCTGATCTCCTCTACCGGCGTGTCGTACGGGATCATCTCGGAGAAGACGCGGCACTCGCGGACCCGCCTGGCTATGAGTTGGGAGTACTGACCGCCGAAGTCGAGGACCAGGATCACCGCTTACTTGCCCATCCCGACGCGCTGGGCGGACTGCTCGGCCTTTCCCTCCGTCGCGAGCGAGGGCGCGAACATCACCTCGGCCTTCTGGAACTCCTTTATGTTCTGGTAGCCGGTGGTCGCCATGCTCATCTTGAGGGCGCCCATGAGGTTGAGGGTCCCGTCGTTCTCGCGGGCGGGTCCCACCAGGATCTCCTCTATGGTGCCCGTGATCTTGGTCTGGATGCGCGTCCCGCGCGGCAGCGTGGGATGGAACGTCGCCATCCCCCAGGAGTAACCCCGGCCCGGCGCCTCTTCCGCTTTCGCAAAAGCGCTGCCGAGCATGACGGCGTCGGCGCCGCAGGTTATGGCCTTGGCGATCTCTCCCCCGGTCCGCATCCCGCCGTCGGCTATGACGTTGACGTACTCGCCGGTCTCCAGGTAGTGGCGCATCCGTGCTGCGGCGGCGTCCGAGACGGCGGTCGCCTGCGGCACCCCGACCCCTATGACGCCCCGGGTCGTGCAGATCCTGCCGGGGCCGACCCCGACGAGCACGCCCACGGCCCCGGTCCGCATGAGGTGCAGCGCCGTCGAGTAGCTCGCGCACCCGCCCACTATCACGGGCACGTTCAAGGCCGGCACGAACTCCATGAGATTCAGGGGCTCGACCGTGCGGGAGACGTGCTCGGCGGAGACGACGGTGCCCTGAATGACCAGCACGTCCAGCCCGGCTTCTATGGCCGCCCGGTGGTAGCGCTCGACCCGCTGGGGGGTCAGGGATGCGGCGGCTATGACGCCGCGGTCCTTTATCTCCTGGACGCGGCGGAAGATCAGCTCTTCCTTGATGGGCTCGGTGTAGAGCTCCTGCATGACGCGGGTGGCCTTGTGCTCCGGCAGGCTCGCTATCTCCTCGAAGACCGGGCCCGGGTCCTCGTAGCGCGTCTGGAGGCCTTCGAGGTTGAGGACGGCGAGGCCGCCGAGGTCCCCGATCATGCCTGCCGTCGCAGGGTCCACGGCCGCGTCGAGCGCCGAGGCCAGGCACGGCAGGTCCAGGCGCAGGTCCCCCAAAGACCAGGAGATGTCTATGTCTTCGGGGTCGCGGGTCCTCCGGCTCGGCACTATGGCGATCTCATCGAGTCCGTACGCCCGGCGGGCCGTCTTTCCGCGTCCTATCTCAATATCCATAAGGAAAACAGGGCTCCTTTCCGCTCTTCGAAGGCAAGCAAGACGAGGCCCACGGGGCAGGTTCCCCGTGGGCCTCGATAAACTTTTCCGTCAACCGCTGCAAATCCAGCTTATGCTACACCGCGACCGGCGCGGCGGTCAAGCAGCGGGCCGGGCACTCAGAACAGCGGTATGAACCCCAGAAGGCCCAGTATCACCACCACGATTATGACGACCACGATAATGGTTACCAGGTTGTTGCCGCCCAAGATACCTCCCCTAAATACCTACTCGGATCAGTGAGCCGGTATTAGAGAAGGCGCGACAGTAGCAGTATGGCCACGATCACCAGAATAATCACCACAAGTATCGGTATAAGCCCGCCCCGCATGTCCTCACCTCCCTGTTCGGAAAAATCCTACCCTACGATGAACGGCAAACCGAGCACGATCAGCAGAACTACGACCAGAACAACCACCATGATGCCAAGTCCCCTGCCTATCTCTCTCCCCTTTCTCCCTCGCCCGGTAACCGGCCTAGCGCCAATATATACCCTTTGAGACCCCGGCGAAACTCGGATGGTTACGCCGCGTAACCCGCCTGAGACCTCTGAGAGTTCCGTAGGATCAGGGGGCGAGCAACAAGAACGGGTAGAGGGGCACATTCCTCGGGGCCCAGTAGAGGACAACGATTCCCGGCAGAGCCCAGATGAACGCCGGCGGGAAGTGGAGAGTCCTAAGAGACCGTCCCCGAAAGGTAAGTGCAGCGTGGGAAGCGAAGTATTACCCCACAAACGGCAACGATAAGGCCGGCAAGGGATCGAGCCCGAAGCTGTCGCAAGGTGGCCGCGTGTGATCTGGTGCAAGGCCCGAAGGCTTGCGCATCCTGGACAGTAACAACCAGTGAATGCCAGAAACGGACAACAATCGTTCTAGGGCACGAAGCCCAGCACGGCGAATAAGAACCGGCCCAAGACAACGACGAGTCCGGAACCAAACGCGATCCGGTCGGCGGAGAAGAGCAACGAAAAAGCGGCGCCCCCGGAGGGGCGCCGCTGAAAGTGTTCCCGTTTGGGAACCTTACATCATGCCGCCCATGCCGCCTGCGGGCATGGCGGGCGCGTCCTCCTCGGGCTCGGCGACGACCACGTTGGTGGTGACGATGAGCGAACCGATGGAGGCGGCGTTCTGCAACGCGCTCCTGGTGACCATGGCAGGATCGATGACGCCGGCCTGGACCAGGTCCTCGTACTCGCCGGTCAGGGCGTTGAAGCCCTGGGAGTCGGCCTGGTTGCGGACCTTGTCGACGACGATAGAGCCGTCGGCGCCGGCGTTGAAGGCGATCTGACGGATCGGCTCCTCGAGGGCGCGATGCACGATGCGGGCACCGGTCCTCTCGTCGCCGTCGAGCTGCTCCACGAGGTCGCCGACCGGGGACTGCGCCTTGAGCAGCGCCACGCCACCGCCGGGAACGATGCCCTCTTCCAGGGCGGCCCGGGTCGCGGACAGGGCGTCCTCGACGCGGTGCTTGCGCTCCTTGAGCTCCGTCTCGGTGGCCGCGCCGACCTTGATGACGGCGACACCGCCGGCCAGCTTCGCCAGACGCTCCTGCAGCTTCTCGCGGTCGAAGTCAGAGTCGGTGGACTCTATCTCCGAGCGGATCTGGTTGATGCGGCCCTTGATGGCCTCCACGTCACCGGCGCCGTCCACGATGACCGTGTTGTCCTTGGTGATGACGACGCGCCTCGCGCTGCCGAGCTGGTTGAGCTGGGTGTTCTCGAGCTTGAGGCCGAGCTCCTCGGTGATGACCTCGCCACCGGTAAGGATGGCGATGTCCTCGAGCATCCTCTTGCGCCGATCACCGAAGCCGGGGGCCTTGACCGCGGCCGCGTTGAAGGTGCCGCGCAGCTTGTTGACGATGAGGGTGGCCAAAGCCTCGCCCTCGACGTCCTCGGAGACTATGAGGAGCGGGCGGTTGGACTGCATCACCTGGTTGAGGACCGGCAGCACGTCCTGGACGTTGCCGATCTTCTGGTTGGCGATCAGGACGTAGGGGTCGTCGAGGACGGCCTCCATGCGCTCCTGGTCGGTGACGAAGTACGGGGAGAGGTAGCCCTTGTCGAACTGCATACCCTCGGTGAACTCGAGGTCCATCCCGAAGGTCTGGCCCTCCTCGACGTTCACGACGCCGTCCTTGCCGACCTTGTCTATGGCGTCGGCTATGACGTTGCCGATCTCGTCCGAGCGGGCGGAAATCGCGCCGACCCGCGAGATCTCATCGCGACCCGAGATCTCCTGCGACTGGTTCTTGACGGCCTCGACGGCGACGGCTACGGCCTTGTCGATGCCCGCCCGGAGGATGACCGGGTTGGCGCCGGCGGCGACGTTCTTGAGGCCCTCGCGCACGATGGTCTGGGCGAGCACGGTGGCCGTGGTCGTCCCGTCGCCCGCGACGTCGTTGGTCTTGGTGGCGACTTCCTTGACGAGCTGGGCGCCCTGGTTCTCGAAGATGTCCTCGAGCTCGATCTCCCTGGCGATCGTTACGCCGTCGTTGGTGATGGTCGGCGAGCCGAACTTCTTGTCGAGCACCACGTACTGACCCTTCGGCCCGAGCGTGATCTTGACCGCCTCGGCGAGCTTGTTGACGCCCGCCTCCAGCGCCCGACGCGCCTCGGTATTGAACCTTAGCTCCTTATGCGCCACTGCTGCCTCCTCTGCTAGACTACGCAACACGCGATCGCTTTCCCGCGTTTGGCACTCTCGTCCTACGAGTGCCAGCGGCGAAAGTATAGTCTTGGCCGGGGTACAATTCAAACCGTGGGCGTCTTCCGAACAGACAGGATACCGGGCCTCAGCAGGATCCCGACAGAGCTAGGCCGCGAGCAACGCCCCTGCGACCGCTGCGGCACCGAAACCCGGCACATCCTCTACCGGGTCCCGAAGAAGCTTGTCTTCGTCTACCTCAAGGACCACCCCAAAAACCTGCAAGCGACCTGCATGGAATGCGCCCGGAGCACGGTGCTTACCGGCGAAGAGCGCGAGAGGGTTTTCGGTTCACGGTAGGCTCCGGCGGACGGTTCCTGGTGGCGGGGGGTTGTGTTGGGGCGGGTCTTGGGTTCGCGGGCGGGTTTGAAACCCGCCCCTACGGGTGCGGTTTGAGGGTTGCTCCCGCGGCGGCGTATTGTTCGTGCGACGGCCCTGGCTGGGTGGGGGGTTCGGGTTTTACGGGGTTCGGCTTGGGTTGATCGGGCTTGGTGGGCTTGGTGTCGTCCGGTCGGTTTGTGTGCTGGGGTTTTGCGGGGGCGGTTGTGGGATCTTTGCGGGGCTGTTTTTCGGGACGGTTCTGGCGGTCGGGCTTGGCGGCGGGTTTCGGGTTCTCTTGGCGGGCATCTTTTTGGGCCGGGCTCGGCTTCGGGTCGTTCGAGCCGGTGTCCAGGTCGGGGCTGATGCCCGGGTTCGAGGGGGGGGGCGGGGTGGGGCTCGGGGCCTCGCAGAAGCGGGCGTCGGAGTCGCCGGTGACGGCGCCGCCGTTGGACTTGATCCATTCGAGGAGCGGGTACGGGTTCATGGCGCCGGAGTCGGCTTCTTGCCGGTCGCCGGTCCCGTCGTACCAGCCGAGGTGCAGGTGGGGCGGGAAGAGGCCACGGGTCACGGGCGGGCCCTGTCCCGTGTCGCCCGCGTAGCCGACGACCTGGCCGGCCTGGACCCTGGCGCCGATGGGTAGCGCGCTCTCCCGCTCCAGGTGGGCGTAATAGAAGAGGTCGCCCTGACGGATCGGGCCTATCGAGTAGTCGGCCCGGACCATCACCGTGTGGCCGCCGAGGGTGTTCCATCCGTCCGCGTCGGACCCGGCGACCGGGACCACGGTGCCGTCGGTGATGGCGTACTCGGGCACGCCCGGCGGGGTCATCAGGTCCGTCCCCTCGTGTCCGCCCTGCGCGCGCGGCGCCCCCCAGGTGTCGTCGTAGGAGTAGTAGAAACGCTTCTCCAGGGGGAACACGATCCTGCCGTCCTTCGGGGCCCCACCGACGTTCCCGCAGACGGGTCCGGAATCGGGTCCGGCGTCCGGGACCGAAGGACGGTAGAAGACGGGCGGTTCGGTCGCGGAGGCCTGCGTTTCTTCGACCTCCGGCTTCTGCTCGTCTCTAGCCGACGGTTCTGACCCGTGCGGGATCCGGGCCGCTGGCAGGCGAGGCTCGGTGATATCCGGGCCCACGTTCGGCCGCCCCGTGCTCCCGCGTATGTCTTCCAGGGACGAGACTACTTCCTCCGTCAACCGCGGGGCCTCGGGATTCTCCTGTACCGTTGGGGCTTTCGGGGCGTCGGGCGTACGCGCGGACAGGGAGCGGGCCTCGGCGTCGGGGTCTCCGAACCGGGCCAGGGCCACGAGGATCGTCAGGATCAGGAACAAGTACGCGAGCCTCATCCAGCCGAACCGCGGCACCCATCACCCCTTTCCCGGCGCTCCAACAGACGCGACCACTCTCACAGATAGTCCCCCACCCGTCAAGGACGTAGGGGCGGGTTTGAAGCCCGCCCCTACACGCTCCGGGCATTTAGCGTCAGGTATTCGGGGAAGGGGACGGCGCGCGAGAGCGGGGCCGCGGCCCCGATCATGGCGGCGTTATCCGTACACAACCCGGGGGGCGGGATCACGAGCCTGAGGCCGCGCCGTCCGCACTCTTCTTCCAGGGTGCGGCGCAAGAGCCCGTTTGCCGCGACGCCCCCCGCGACCACGACCGTCTGCGCGTCTCCGGCTTCGGCGGCGCGCAGGAGCTTGCGGGAGAGGGCTTCGACCACGGCGTGCTCGTAGCCGGCGGCCAGGTGCGGCAGCTCCTCGCGCGCCCCATCCTCGTCCAGGGCTTTGAGCTTGTAGAGGAGGCTCGTCTTGAGACCCGAGAAGCTGAAGTCGAGGTTGTTCTTGTCCCTGAGTCCCACGGGAAACTCGTGGCGGGCCGGGTCGCCGTTTGCGGCGGCGCGTGAGATCTCAGGCCCACCGGGGAAGCCGAGGCCGAGCATCCTGGCCCCCTTGTCCAGCGCTTCCCCCGCCGCGTCGTCCAGCGTTTCACCCAGGAGGCTCATGCCCTCGCCGTTCACGGAGTAGAGGGCGGTGTGCCCGCCGGAGGCGATCAGGGCCACGAACGGGGGTTCCAGGTCGGGCTGCGCGAGGTAGGCCGCCGCGACGTGGCCCTCCAGGTGGTTGACGGGGACGAGCGGCAGCCGGCGGGCGTAGGCGATCCCCTTCGCGGCCGCGACGCCGACCAGGAGCGCCCCTATGAGACCGGGCCTCACCGTCACGGCGACGCCGGTAATTCCTTCGAGGTCCGTGCCGGCGTCAGCGAGCGCTTTTTCGATCACCCCGTCCAGCCGTTCGAGGTGGGCACGCGATGCGACCTCGGGGACGACGCCGCCGTAGCGGGCGTGCTCGGTCTGGGTGTGGACCACGTTCGAGAGGGCTTTGCGGCCGTCGGGCCGTATTACAGCGGCGCAGGTGTCGTCGCAGGAGGTCTCTATGGCGAGGATCATGGGAGGGGTTATAGCACCCGGTACTTCGGTCTTCTTGGGCTCAGGTTCCCGAGAAATTCAGCGCCGCAACAAAATCGATACACGACCGTCACCCTGCCTTAACGCCTCGGCGCCATAATGCGGAAGAAGCCCCCCGGCGAAGCAGGGATTCCCCCTCCGCTTGCACAACACGCCGGGAGGCTTCTTTATTTCTGTAGCGCCGCGGTGTGAAGGCCCTTGCCCGGACGGGCGGGCCTGGGCGCTATACTCGTTCCATGCGGACCTACGCGCTCCTTTTTGCCCTGATCTCGCTGGTAATGCTGGTGATGTTCTCGATCTACGTGTTCCGGGGGCCCGTCGACCCCCTGATCGCGGGCGGCCTCTTCGTCTCGTTCCTGGCCTGCGCTGCCCCCGCGCTGCTCCTGCTCAAACCCTTCGACCCGCCGGATGAGTTGCGCCGGCGCAAGGAGGCCCGCCGCGAGCGGGCGCGGCAGCGCGGGTTCACCCCCCGAAAGGACCCTCCGAAAGGTCGAGGGTCATGAGCAAGGCGTCCTCGTCCCCGTAGTAGCGGGGCCTGCGCCCGGTCTCCCTGAAGCCGAGCGAGGCGTAGAGGGCGCGGGCCGTCCGGTTTGTCGGCCTGACCTCCAGGTGGACGAAGCGGGCGTCGGGGTAGGCCGCGAGGGCCGCCCCGATCAGGGCCCGGGCGTGGCCGCGGCGGCGGTGCTCGGGCAGGACGGCGATGGTGGTGATGTGCAACTCGTCGAGCACGCTCCGGACGCCTATCTGCCCGATCACGCGTCCGTCTTGCTCCAGGACGAGGTAGAGGCCGAAGGGGCTGTCGAGCTCGTCGCGCCAGATCCTCTCGCTCCACGGCTTCGGCAACGAGCGCCTGTCCACCTCCATGGCGGCCCCGAGATCCGAAAGCCTCATCCGGCGCAGGAACGGCTCCTTCTCGGGCTCCCTCACGAACGGCCCCACGGGTTCAGGTCCCGGCGGACCTCGGCGTCGGGCTCGCGGACGTAGATGGGCACGAGGTCTGGGGCTGCGACCGGGGTGAGGTCGGCCGAGATCACGTGCCCGATCGCCGAGACCCTGTGCAGCGGCGACCCATCCGGGGGAATGGAACCGAGCCCTTCGAGTGCCCCCCTGTAACGGACAGCCCCATCCCCAACGATGAGCGGAGACCCTTCTACGGAAAGCTCTTCGGGCCTCACGCAACCGATGCCGGTAGTCGGACCGTCCGCCGAGAACCGCCTGACGAAGATCTCGCCCCTCTTCGCATCTATGACCGCCAGGACGTCACCGCTGCACGAGAGCGCGGGCGCCGCGAGGGCGTCCAGGGTCGAGTTCCCGGCGAGGGCCGCGCCCGTGCCGAAAGAGAGGGCGCGGGCGGTGGCGGCCGCTATGCGGATGCCGGTGAAGGTGCCCGGGCCGACCCCGCAGAGCACGCGCCCGACCGAGGAGAGGTCCTCGCCGGCGAAACCGAGCGCGGCGTGGACGGCCGTTAGCAGGGCTTCTGAGGCGCCGCCCGAGGGCCCGCCGGCCGAGACGGAGATCTCGACCAGAACCTCCCGGTCGTCCGTCTCGGCGTCAGCCCCGGCTTCTGCCCTGGCGAGGGCGACCGTCGTAACGGGGGTCGAGGCGTCGAGCGCCAGGATCAGCACAGGCGCCCCGCGACCGGACCCGTAACGGTTACGCGGCGGGTCCCAGGGGTCTCGTGGTCGAGCTCGACGACGGTCGGCCGCTTCAGCACGCCGAGCGCGGGCTCTGCCCACTCTATGAACGTGACGGCGTCCTCCCCGAGGTAGTCGTCTATCTCCAGGACGTCCGGCGCCTCGATGCCTTCTAGCCTGTAGAGGTCCAGGTGGTTGACGGTGAGCGGGCGTCCGCGAACTTCTGCCTCGTAACCGCGGGCGAACTGGTAGGTCGGGCTCGTTACCCGCTCCCCGACGCCTAAAGTGCGGGCGGCGGCCCTGACGAAGGTGGTCTTGCCCGCCCCCACCTCCCCGGAGAGGACCACGACGTCGCCGGGGGCGAGCACGGCGGCTACGCGGGCTGCGAGGTCCGCGAGCGCGGCCTCGTCGAGGCCGGCGAACTTCAGGGCGGGATCTTTCGTTCCTACCAGAGCCCCGGCTGTAGGGGTTCGGGTTCCTCGGAGCGGGTGACGTTGAGGGTTTCGTAGGTGGAGGGGCGCTCGGCCGCGAGGAGCTCCGGCAGGCGGGAGAAGTCCGACAGCAGGAGCGCCCGGTCGGCCGGTGTGTAGAGCGCCCGCGCGAGCGAGAGGGTCGGGAAGACGTAGCGGCCGTCGAGCGGTATTGCCCGGCCCCGGATGCGGGCGGCGGACTCCTTTCTCCCGGTGAGAACCCGGCTCGCCAAATCCCCCATCGCCACCACCACGAGCGGGTCGACGGCGGCGAGCTGGGAGAGGAGGTAGGGCCGGCAGGAGCTCACCTCGGACGGCTTCGGAGGCCTGGGGAAAGCCCCCGGCGGCCGGCACTTGACGAGCGTGGTCAGGTAGGCCCTGTCGCGGCCGACGCCGACCGAGTCGAGCAGCCGGTCCAGAAGCATCCCCGAGGCGCCGACGAAAGGCTTCCCCTGCGCGTCCTCGTTGAAGCCGGGCGCCTCGCCGACGACGAAGAGGCCCGCGTTCAGCGGCCCCTCCCCGAAAACGACCTGCGTCCTCGACTGGCAAAGGCCGCACTTCGTGCAGCCCAAAGCCTCCTTCTGGGCCTCGGCGAACTCCAAGCCCTAGAACTCGTCGCTCTCCGGCAAAACGGCGCCGAGGATGATGTAGATGATGAGCACCGGGATGAGGCTGAAACCCGGGATCGCGATCGCGAGCACGGCCGTCACCAGCCGCACCACGTTCGGGTTCCACCCCTGAGACCGGGCCAGCCCGCCACACACGCCGAGCAACCAACGGTCCCTCTTCGCCCTCTTGAAACGCAAGAAATTACCTCCCTCGATCCCAAACGAAACCCTCATTCTAGTAACGGGATTTTACAGCACGCTGGCTTTACCAGCTTGTCAGCACGCTCCGGCTTGCGCCTCCGCTTTCAGCACGCATCGGCCTGCTACGAGCAGGCCTCGCTCTCAGCCTGTCAGCCAAAAGCATTAGCTGGAGTGCTGACTGGCTGAAGTGCTGACCAGCTTTTCACAACAGCGACGCGACGTGCGAGAGTGCGGCCCTGATCGCGGACGCCGGGTCGAGGCCGCGGGCCGCGAAGAGACGGGCCTGGCTCGCGGCGTAGCCGGCGTCGGCGCCCGTGGGGATGTTCGTCGCGAGGGCCTGGTAGTCCGGTTCGGGGTACGGGCCGAGGTCGCGGCTGGCTTCGAGAAAGTCGGCGCAGAGGGTTACGTGGCGGTCTATGTGTTCGGGTTTGAGGCGCGGGCCCTGGGCCGCGAGGCGGTCGGCGAGGCTCAGGACGGCGAGTTCTTCGCCGAAGATGCCTGCGGCGCGGGCGAGGCGGTCGGGGGGCGTGTCGGTCCGGCCGTTTTGCATGAAGCCGATCTTGAGGTGCAAGGCCGTAAGGGTCGCCGCGAGATCGGTCTCGCGGGCGGGGAGGTCCAGGCGCCGGCAGATCCGCCGTACGAGGGCCGCGCCCAGAGAGTCGTGGGCGACGAAGAGGACGCGGCCTTCGAGCTCGCCCCGGGTCACGGGCTTGGCGACGTCGTGCAGGAGGGCGGCGAGGCGAAGTCCGTCCAGGCCGTCTTCGGGGACGAGGGCGCCGAGGCGGTTCTCTTCGAGTTCCTGCTCCACGCGCCGGATCACCTCGAGGACGTGGTCGAGCGTGTCGAGGTGGTGGTAAGGGCTACCCTCCAGGCCGCGGGCCAGGGAGAGCTCGGGGACCCGGTCCAGGAGCTCGTCCGGGTCCACCGGCGGTTCGAGCGCGTCGAAGAGGGCCTCTCGCGTGCGCAAAGCCCTAGCGCTTGCGGCGCGTCTTGCGGCGGCTCGTGTTGGGGTTCGGCCGGCCCCTCAGCGCGCTCGGGGCTTCCGACTCACCTTCCGGGCGGCCGGGCTTGTCCGACTGCTTCTTTTTGAGTTGTTCCATGCGGCGCTGCTTGTTGCGCTCGACGAAGGCGTAGACGAACGTGAAGACGAAGAAGAAGATGACGGCGTTTATGAGGAGGCTCGTCACCTGACCGCTGTCGCCCAGGCCGAAGGTCTTCGGGAAGGCGACGCTCAAGAAGTAGAACAGGGCGATGTAGATACCGATTACTATGGCCGACCGGCGGGCGGCGGCCTTCCAGTTAAGACCCTCGAACATCCGTGTAGCTCCTCTCGACGCGCCGGGGGTTGATCCCGGTCGTGATCTCGTAGTTTATCGTGCCACCGAGCCGCCCGAGCTCCTCGGCCGACACTTTTTCTGCGCCCTGCTCCCCGACGAGCGCGACCTCGTCCCCAACCTCCACCCCACCATCCACCCCGAAGATGCAGGCGTCCATGGTAACCCGCCCGAGAAGCGGCCTCCGCGCGCCCCGGATCAGGGCGTAAGCGGCACCCGAGAGCGACCGCCGATACCCCTCCGCGTACCCGACCGGCACGATCGCGGCAAACGTCGCCTCCCCGGCCCGAAAAGTCAGCCCGTAGGACACGCCTTCCCCCGGCGAGAGCCGCCGCACGCCGGCGACGTAGCTCTTCAAGGACATGGCCGGGCGCAGGTCCTCTTCGGCAGGGTCTCCTTTGTCGCCCGCCGGGTGCAGCCCGTAGACGGCGATGCCTGGCCTGACGCAGCCGTAGTGAGATGCCGGGTGCCAAAGCAGCGCCGCGGAGTTCGCCGCGTGGACGAGCAGGCCGCCTAAAGGTTGGTCGGCGAGGACGGCGCCGAAGCGTTCCGTCTGCAGCCTGGTCGTCTCCGCGTCGGAGTCGGCGGAGGCGAAGTGCGTGTAGATGCCGGCGAGTTGGCCGCCGAGGATGCCGCGGGCCTCCCCCACCTCCGCGGGCTCGACGCCCCAGCGGTTCATGCCCGTGTTTACCTTGAGGTGGGCTCTCAGGTCGGGCACGGAGGAGACGCGTTTCGCGCTCTCGACGGAGTGGGCCGTCACGGCGAGGCGGTGTTGGCGGGCGAGGAGGAGCTTATCCGGCAGGAGGTCCGTGAAGACCAGGATCGGGGCCTTCAAGCCTGCCCGGCGCAGCTCCGCGCCCTCTTCGGCGGTGACGACGGCCAGGGAGTCGGCGCCGGCCTCTACGGCGGCGCGGGCGACGGGAGCGGCGCCGTGTCCGTAGGCGTCCGCTTTGACGACGGCCATGAGCCTGGCGTCGTTCGCGCGGCTTTTCAGGGCGCGGACGTTGTGGCGGACGGCGCCGAGGTCTATCTCCGCCCGGGTTCGGCTCCGGGTTGCTGGGGGGACGGCCTCCAAAGGGCTTTCGCTAGCGGCGGGGGTTCAGGACGTGGAGGGTGAGGATGTCCATGCGGGTGACGACGCCGCGGAGGACGCCGTCCTCCTCGGCGACGGGCAGGATCTTGACCCTGTTCTCGGCCATGATGGTCGCCGCCTCGGCGAGGGTGGCGTTCGGGGAGATCGTCTTGACGTTCCTGGTCATGACCTGGTCGACCGTCACGCCGGCGCTCTTCATGGCCTCGCGCCGGTACTCGTCCCAGTTGCCGAGCGGGATCATGCCGCCCAGGATGTCCAGGAAACCGGGGGACTTGATGTCGGCGTCACGGAAGATGAGATCCCCCTCGGTGACGATGCCGACGAGCCTGTCCCCCTCGACGACCGGCACGCCCGAGATGCCCGACTCGGCGAAGACCTTGATGGCCCCCTCCACCGTCTCCTCCGGCCCGAGCGTGGGCCACTCCTCGTGCGCGATGTCCGATACCTTTAGCTGGCGTATGTCCTGCTGATCCATCCCATTCCCCTGTCTTCTGCTGAACCGAGCCTGCGCCCACTATTCTAGACGGCCGGACCCCACTCCCGCCGCACGGGCTCGATGCAGACAGCTCTACGCGCCCCAGGGTCGAACTCGACGAGCGCGGCGTTGAGGACCACGGGCCCGCGGGTCTCGACGTGGATGCCCCGTCCTCTCTCCCGGCCGTTCGGCACGAACAGGCCCAGAAAGTCGATCCTGTCGAACCCGATGACGCTCTCCGAGCAGCCGGTCATGCCCACGTCTGAGGCGTAGGCGGTGCCGCCTGGCAGGACCTGCGCATCGGCCGTCGCGACGTGGGTGTGCGTCCCGAGGACCGCCTGCGCCCTGCCCGCCAGGTGATACCCGAGCGCCTGCTTCTCCCCGGTCGCCTCCGCGTGCGAATCTACGAGGATCACTTCGGCCCGGTCCTCCAGGTCCTCCAAAGCCCTGTCCGCCGCCTCGAAGGCGGACATCTTCGTCCTGTCTATAAAGACCTTCCCGAGCACGTTGACGACGCCGACCCTTACTCCTCCGGCCTCGAACGCGTCCCAGCCGCGCCCGGGGTAATGGCCGTCGAAGTTGGCCGGCCGTATCACCCTCTCTTCGTTCTCCAGGAACGCTTCGTGCCCCTTCGCGTCGAAGGCGTGGTTGCCAAGAGTCAGAAAATTCGCGACTTCGAGCAGGGCGGCGCCGCTCTCGGCGGAGATTCCACGCCCGGTCGAGGCCGAGTTCTCGGCGTTGGCGACGACGGCGTCGAGCGCGAGATCCTCGCGCAGCCTGGGGATGAGGTCAAGGGCCGCCGCGCACCCGGACGGCCCGACCACGTCCCCGACGAAGAGCAGCCGGAAGGTCAAAGAAGCTCGCCCATAGCCCGCGGCACGTGGTCGAAGAGGTCCGTGGCCACCATGCTCTCCGCGGGCCAGCCGGTCTCTCGCAGCCAGAGCTCCGCGGCCCGCCCGTGGATCCAGGCGCCGGCGCGGGCCGCTTCGTAGGGTTGCATCCCGCGCGAAAGCAGCGCGCCGATCACGCCGGAGAGGACGTCCCCCGTCCCCGCCGTCGCGAGCGCGACGCTCCCCGTGGAGTTGACCGAGGTCTTCCCGCCCTCTACGACGATGGTGTCAGAGCCCTTGAGCAGGACGCAGCAGCCGTAGTCGTGGGCGGCCTGCCTCGACGAGTGGAGCCTGCGGGCCGATACCTCCTTCGCGCCCGAGCCGAGAAGGCGTCCGAGTTCCCCGGCGTGGGGCGTTATGACGGTCGGGCCCTCCCGCCGGGCGAGCGCGTCCGTGCCGGCGAGGCTCGTGACGGCGTCCGCGTCGAGGAGTACGGGGAGATCCGTCCCGGCGAGGATCGCCTCGACGAGGCGCCGTCCTTCCTCTCCGGTTCCGATGCCGGGCCCGATCACGAGCGCCGTGGCCCTCTCGGAGCGGCCCAGGATCTCGTCCGCCGCCCCGGGGCTCATGCCGCCGAACTCACCCTCTTCGACGCCGTAGACGATGGTCTCGGTAAGCGCGATGTCCACGGCCGGGGCCGCGCCGGCGGAGGTCGCGAGGAACGTTATGCCGCAACCGGCCCTCTCGGCCCCGCGCACGCTCATCACGGCGGCCCCGGTCATCGCCCTTGAGCCCGCGACGACCATCAACGCGCCCGCCGAGTACTTGTGGGCGGGCGCTGAGGTGCGTGGGATGCTGCCCCGCAGCGAGGCCCCGTCCGTCCACAGCAGAGAAGGTTCAGAGTCGGCTTCGGGCGGGATGCCGATCTCGACGACAAGCGTCTCGCCCGCGTGCTCGGCGCCGGGGGAGATCACACACCCGACCTTCGCCGCGTGCGCGCAGACGGTGACGTCGGCGAAGACAGCGGCCCCGGCGACCTCCCCCGTCCCCCCGTCCACCCCGGAAGGCACGTCCACGGCCAGCACGGAGACCCCGGCACCGTTTATCTTCTCGATGATGCCGGCCTCCTTCTCGCGCACCTCCCCCGAGAACCCCGTCCCGAGCAGGGCGTCCACCACGAGGTCGGCCCGGTCCAGCTCCGCCTCGACCTCTTCCACCCGGACGAGACGGACTTCAAGGTTCCGCAGGGCTTCCAGGTTGATCGCGGGATCTCCCCCGTATTCGTCTTTGGTCGCCAGCACGGCCACTTCGACGCCCGCGCGGTGCAGCTCGCGGGCGATTACGAAGCCGTCGCCGCCGTTGTTGCCGCCGCCGCAGACGATCAGGGCGCGGTTCGGGGAGAAGCGTTCGAGGGCGACTTGTGCCATGGCGGCGCCCGCGCGTTCCATCAGGACGCCGCCGGGGATGCCGAGGTCCTGGGCCCTGCCGTCCGCGCGGGACATCTCCTCGGCGGTGTAGAGCTTCACTGCTCCTTGCGCACGACGCAGACGGCGACGGCGGAGAGCTCGGAGTGGGTTATGGAGAGGTGGAGGTCCTCTTCGCGGATACCGACCATGTCGGCGAAGCGTTGGATCTTGCGCCCTGTTATGCGGACGGTCGGGGCCTGGCGGGGCTTGCGGACCACCTCGACGCCGTTCCACTGGATCAGGCCGCAGCCCAAAGCTTTGGTTACGGCCTCCTTGGCGGCCCAGCGCCCAGCGTAGTGGCGGTCGAAGAAGCGAAACTTCTCGCAGTACTCGATCTCGGCGGGCGTGAAAAGCCTCTGGCGTATCCGGGGCGTGCGTTCGAGGGCGAACCGCATCCGCTCGACGTCCACAACGTCGACCCCTACTCCTGGCACCACGAATCCATCCATAGGCCCTATGGTACGGCAGATCGTCCCAAGGTAAAAGGACTATAGTAGTCGGGATGAAAAGCAACCCCGACACCGTGATCATCGGCAACCCGAACTCCGGGCGCGCGGGCGACCAGGATTTCCTGGAGCGCCACGCGGACGTTTTGCGCGCCGAGGGCCTCACCGTGGAGGTGCTGAACACAGAACGCCCGGACCACGCCACGGAGCTCGCGGCGGCCGCCGGCGACCGCCTGGTGGTGGCCGCGGGCGGCGACGGCACGGTCAACGAGGTGGTGAACGGCCTCTCGCCGCAGGCCACCCTGGGCATCCTGCCGCTGGGCACGGCGAACGTGCTGGCCAGGGAGTTGGGGCTGCCGCTCGACGTCGAGGGGGCCTGCCGGCGCATTTTGGACGGCGGGGAGACGCGGGTAGATCTGGGCGTGGCCACCGACGCGGACGGGGCGGAGCGGCGCTTCGCCTGCATGGCCGGCATCGGCTTCGACGCGAAGGTCGTCGGCGAGGTCTCCCCGCGCCAGAAGCGCTACCTGCGGGGCCTTGCCTTCCAGGTGGCGGCCTTCAGGGTGCTCTTCATGAACAGGTTCCCGCCCGTGGAGATCACGGCCGGGGACCGATCCCACGTGGCGCGGTTCGCCATAATCGCAAACGGCCACTACTACGGCGGCGACTACAAGGTGACGGGCCCGGGCCTCCTCACCAGCGGCAGGCTCGAGACCGTGCTCGTCGAACGCGTGGGCTCCCTCCTCCGGCCCGACGTCTTCTGGGGCATCATCTTCCGCCGACCCCTCAACAACAAGATGGAGTCCTTCACCGCCGGGGAAGTCAGCGCGAGATCGGCCGGCGCCCACGTGCCGGTCCAGATCGACGGCGAGCTCTGGGGGGAACTGCCGATGTCCTTCCGCGTCGATCCGGCCGCGCTTAGAGTGGTTTGCTGAATTAGAGGTTTCGGGCTTCAGGTTTCAGGTGTTTGTGGTCGGGGCTTCTGTGGGGGAGACTACCGGCGGTCCTGGAGGGCCAGGCGGAGGCCGGGGGAGATCATGACGCCCCGGTTAGCCATCCCAGCTAGCCCGCGAACGTCGGTCGGGTCTTCAGCCACGAGCCCGTGTGGTCCCCGAGAAGAGCGCAAGCGCGCTGAGAATAGTCTATCCAGACCCGGCCACCCGCGCCGGGCGTTCTCAAGACCTCAGGTAGGATGCCCCGTTGACGTCCACGATGGCGCCGGTCATGAAATCCGGGGCTTCGGAGGCCAGAAACACGACCGTCTTCGCGACCTCCCCGGGGGTGGCGACGCGCCCTAAAGGGCTTTGGGACCGGATCCCCTCGCCCGCGGGGCCGCGCAGCAGGGCGTTAGCCATGTCGGTCTCGACGAAACCGGGGGCGACGACGTAGAAGAAGACGCCATGGGGCGCCAGCGCCTGAGCCATGGACTGGCTCATGGCGTTCAGGCCGGCCTTGCTAGCCCCGTAGGCCGGGGTCTCGGGCTCCCCGCGAAACGCCCCGCGCGACGAGACGTTCACCACGCGCCCGCCGCCGCGTCTCATCATGGTCCGAGCCGCAAGGTAGGACAGGTTCGCCGGGCCGATGAGGTTAGTTGCGATGGTCCGGGCCCAGGCGTCCTGCCAACCTTCGTAGTCCACCTCCGGGATGGGGTGGGCCTCGAAGATGCCCGCGTTGTTGACGAGCACGTCGATCCCGCCCATCTCGCGCTCGACGCCCTCGACGAGGCCCCGCGCCGCCCCCGCGTCTGCCAGGTCGGCCCCGAAGGCCGCGTGAGGGCCCCCGTCCAGGGAATCGAGCGTCTCCCGCGCGGCCTCGCGGTCGGCGCGGTAGTGGACGGCGACCCGCGTGCCCTTCGCCGCGAGCCCGCGCGAGATCTCGCGCCCGATCCCACGCGAAGACCCTGTCACCAACGCCACCTTACCGGTGAGCTCCACCCGTCCTCCCTCGCAATCCGTCACCGGCCACCGCCAGCCGGGCGGGCCAGTTTAGCCGTTCTCCGCTGGTGCGGTGACTACTCCACGGTGACGCTCTTGGCCAGGTTGCGCGGCTTGTCCACGTCGAGGCCGCGGTCGGTCGCGATGTCGTGGGCGAGCAGTTGCAGCGGCACGGACCAGACGAGGGGCCGCAGTATCTCCGGCGCGTCGGGGACACAGAGCACCACCCGGCCCACCCGGTCCGCGGCCGCGTCGTCTTCGCGGGCGATGGCGACGACGTTCGCGCCGCGGGCGGCGGTCTCCTCGACGTTGGAGAGGGTCTTCTCGCGCAGCACGCCCTCGCCCAGGATCGCGACGACCGGGCATTGCTCGTCGACGAGGGCTATGGGGCCGTGCTTCATCTCGCCCGCTGCGTAGCCTTCGGAGGGGATGTAGGAGATCTCCTTCAGCTTCAAGGCGCCTTCGAGCGCGACCGGGAACGCGGGCCCGCGCCCGAGGAACAGCGAGCACCGCGCGTCCTCGAAGAGCTCGACGGCCGCCTCCGTCTTTCCTTCGAGCAACGCGAGGGCGGCCGCCACCTTCTCCGGCGCCCGCCTGAGGTCCCTGCCCAAGGAGAGCAACTCGTCGTCCGAGACGGTCCCCCTGACGCGGGCCAACTCCAGGGCGAGCAGATCAAGCGCGGCGACCTGGGCGGCGAAGGCCTTGGTCGAGGCGACGCAGATCTCCGGCCCCGCCTCCGTCAGCAGCACGGCGTCTGCCTCGCGCGTGATGAGCGAGCCCCGCGTGTTGGTGACGGCCAGCACCTTCCCGCCGAAGTAACGCGCCGCCTCGACCGCCGCCAGGGTGTCGGTCGTCTCCCCGCTCTGGCTTATGGCCACGACGAGGGTGTTCTCGTCCCCGACCGGGTCGGCGTAGCGGTACTCGCTGGCGACGGCGACCTCGACGGGCAGCCGGGCCAGGCGCTCGATGAGGCCCTTTCCGAGCAGGCCCGCGTGAAGCGCCGTGCCGCAGGCGACGACGACCACCCGGTTTACGTGCCGGAGATCCAGGCCCGTCTCGGAGAGGTCCACGCGGCCCTCTGCGTCCAGGCGGCCCGCAAGCGTGGCGCGCAGGGCTTCGGGCTGCTCGTGGATCTCCTTCATCATGAAGTCCTCGTAGACGCCGAGCTCGACGGCCTCCGCGTCCCAGTCGACCTCGAAGGATTCGCGCTCCACCGGCCCGCCGTCCCGCGTAAAGATCCCGACCGAATCGCCCGTGATCTCGACGACCTCCCCGTTCTCGACCACGAGGAACCGCCGCGTCTCGCCAAGAAGCGCCTGCACGGCGCTCGCCAAAAAGTTCTCGCCCTCCCCGAGCCCGACGACGAGCGGGCTCTGGTGCCTGGCCGCCACGATGACCCCCGGCTCCGCGACGCTTACGGCCGCGACCGCGAAAGAACCCTCCAACCGGCCCAGCACCGCCGAGAGCGACGCGCGAAGCGTCTCCTTAGGGTTCGCCTCGACCCTCTCCGCGAGCAGGTGCGCCATCACCTCGGTGTCCGTCTCGGACTCGAAGCGCACGCCTTTCTCCAGAAGCTCGGCCTTCAGCTCGGCGAAGTTCTCGATGATGCCGTTGTGGACCACGGCGACGGTGCCGCGCCCCCCCATCTGGGGGTGGGCGTTCTGCTCGCTCGGGCGGCCGTGCGTGGCCCAGCGGGTGTGCCCGATGCCGGCCCGCATCCTGGAGAGGTGCCCATTCCGGGCTGCGACGGCCCTGCCCAGGTTCTCCAGCCTGCCGACCTCCCGGATCGGCTCTATCCCACCCTCGCCCTGAAGCGCGAGCCCGGCCGAGTCGTAACCCCGATACTCGAGATGCGAGAGACCTTGCATGAGCACCTCCACGCACCGCTCCCTGCCAACGTAACCCACTATGCCGCACACGGGCATACCTCCCACTTTTAACGAACGAAACCTGTTGAGGCGAAGAGAAAGGAGCAGGACGAAAAGTGTCCTGCCCGGGCCGAACGGCGTTTTGTTCCCGGCGTCGCCGCCGGGTTTTGTCGCCGCCCTATCGACCGCCCGAAGCCGAGACGCACCCGCCGAAAATCTCGATAAACGTCTCCCTCGTCGACTCCCGCCGCGTTACTAGATACGGGAGCCCTGGCGCTTGTTTTTGTTCTCTCCGTCCCGCAAGCCCCGACCACTCCGTCGTGCCTACCGGCCGTTGCTTCCCTGAATAAGTCTCTCTGCTCGACTCTCCTCTCTTTCGTGAGCGCAGCGCCGTTAACTGTACCCTCCGCGCGCCGAAAAAGAAACCCGGGGCCGTCAGAAAAGGTTCAGGTCCACCACGCCTAGCGCGGTGAGCAGGGCGACCAGCAAGGGCTGGTGGACGAGGTAGATCGCGAGGGAGTTCCTGCCCAACGGAAGCAGGGGTCTCGCGACGACTGGGGATCGGGCCGGGAAACGGGCGGGCCGTCCTTTGCCGTAGACCACGTTGCCGATGAACAGCCCGATCAGGACCACCCCGAACCAGGGCAATAGGGGTCTGTAATCCGGCATGGCCCAACCTTCTGGCACGACCCCCAAGGGCAGCAACCACGGGCTCCCCGTTGGGTCCCCGGCCTGCACGTACAGGCCGACGGCGAAGACGGCGACGCCGAGTACCAGGTTCGTCAGCTTCAGCTTGAGAAAAGGGTAGGCGAGGATTATGGAGACCCCGATCAGGTGCAGTATCCCGAACGCGACGATCCCCATTCCGAAGACCAGAAAGACCGCGGTGAGCAACATCCCGTAGACCAAGATCCTGAGCCCCCTCAGCAGGTACGGTCGAAAGCCGCCGTCTCCCCTCGCCGCGGTGATCGCGAGCGAGACGCCGACGAGCAGCAGGAAGAGGCTCGCCGTAGAGTCGGCGAAGCGCGCCCAGAAGCCGGAGACGGCGTCCACGTCGTACCCGCCGAAGGCGTAGAGGTCGTAGGTGAAATGGTAGACGACCATCATCAGGATGGCCACACCACGGGCGGCGTCCACCTCCCAGTACCGGCTGCCGCTCTTCGTCGTTGCCCTTTTCGCGCTTTCCCCTTCGGCCTGTCGCGGCATCATACCCCACCCGCCGCGCGCCGCACCGTTTGGGTTAGGATTGTGCGATGGAAACAGAAGGTTTCACCATCCGTCCGGGCCGCAAGGAGGACGCCGCCGAGGCCGCGCGGCTGTGGATGCAAAGCGCCGAGGAGCACACGGCCCACGACCCCGTCTACGCCACCGCCCCCGACGCCGAGAAGGCCATGCGCCGCTTTCTCGCGGACCTCGCCCGCAACTCCTACGCTTTCGTCTTCGTCGCGACCGTGGAAGACCAAACCGTCGGCTTCGTCTCGGGCGAGCTGCGCGAGGGCTCCCCGACCTTCATGCCAAAGACCTGGGCCTCCGTGGACGACGTCTTCGTAGATCCCGGCCACCGCAACGGGGGCATCGGCCGCGCCCTCATCGCCAGCGTGGAGGGATGGGCCAGGCAGAAAGGCGCCAACGGCGTCTCCCTGCAGGTGGCCGCGGCAAACGCCAGGGGCCGCAAGTTCTACGAGGACCTGGGGTTCCGCGAGGTCTCGGTCTACGAGCTGTTGGAGTTTGGGTAGAGGCTTCAGGCTACGGGTTTCAGGTTTCAGGGTTTTCGTTCGACCTGTCACGGATGACTAGAGACCTGGAAAAGACCTGCAAGTCGGGCTCCGGCTCGTACCCGAAAGCGGCGTAGAAGGCGCTCGCTTCGCTTTCTTGTATCTGAGCTTCAAGGTAATGCGCGCCACGTCTTCTGCAACGTTCGTCCGCAGCTTTCAGGAGGGCGGTTCCCACGCCCCTGCGACGGGCCTCCGGGCGGACGTAGAGGTCTTCGATGCTGGCGAATCGGCCGCCGAGGGAGACGTTGGGCCGGAAGGCGAGTACGAGGACGCCGGCCGTCTCCCCGCCCAGGCGCGCGGCCAGCACTTCGAGGTCTCCGGCTTCGACGTGGTGCTGGATCTGCTCGACAAAATCGTCAGATACAGGCGCACCCTCCCTCAACCATCCTTCCAGGAGCCGGAGGGGTTCTCGAACCTCCGTCGCGGAGACCGGCGTCACTTCGATATGGTTCACCGTTCCAGGGAAGCGGTTACCCTGGCCGCGGCCTCGACGGCCGCTTCTATGTCTTCGTCGCCCACGTCGAGGTGGGTGCAGAGGCGGACGTAGCCGGGCTTGCCGGGGGTGGCGAGGACGCCTTCGCGGGCGAGAGCCTGCAGGAACCGTTCGGGGTCGTCCACCCCGACGAGGACGAGGTTGGTCTGGGGTGGGTCCACCTCGTAGCCGACTTCCCTCAACCTGTTTGCGAGGTCTCGGGCCCGTTCGTGGTCTTCGGCGAGCCGCTCTTGGTTGTGCTCGAAGGCGTAGAGGGATGCCGCGGCGATGACGCCGGCCTGGCGCATCCCGCCGCCGAACGCCTTGCGGGCTCGGCGGGCCTCGTGGATGACCTCTTCGGTTCCGGCGAGCAGGGAGCCGACGGGGGCGCCGAGGCCCTTGGAGGAGCAGACGGAGACGGTGTCCACGTGGTCGCACCACTCGCGGGCCGGGGTGCCGGTCGCGGCCTGGGCGTTGAAGAGCCGGGCGCCGTCGAGGTGGACCTTGAGGCCGCTCTCGCGCGCCACGGCGGCGACCTCGGCAAAGTCTTCGAGCGGGTAGACCGTGCCGCCGGCGGTGTTGTGGGTGTTCTCCAGGCAGAGGAGGCGGGTGCGCGGGAAGTGGACGTTCTCCGGCCGGATCGCGGCCCTGACGGTCTCCGGGTCGAGGACGCCGCCCTCGCCGGGGAGGGTGCGGAGTTGGACGGAGGAGAGGAGGGCCGGGGCGCCGCCCTCGTAGACGAAAACGTGGGCGCCTTCGTGGATCAGGACCTCCTCGGCCCGGTTGGTGTTGACGTGGACCCCGATCTGGTTGGTCATGGTCCCCGAAGGCGCGTATATCGCGGCCTCTTTGCCGAGCAAGTCGGCCACGTACTCCTCGAGCCGGTTGACGGTCGGGTCCTCCCCGAAGACGTCGTCGCCTAGAGGCGCCTCCGTCATGGCCCGGCGCATCCCCTCCGTCGGCCGCGTGACCGTGTCGCTGCGAAGATCTATCACTCGTTTCCTCCGTCCCTTTTCTTTCCAAGCACCTTCTCGGTCGTGGCGAAGTGGGTCTTGGCCACCTCGGCCAACCCCTCCTCCCCCAACTCCTCGACCACCCGCCTGGCGGCGTCGAGCACGTGCGTGGCCCCGAGTGGCAGCTTGAACCCTACCTCACCGGAGAGGCGGTCTACCTCCTCCAGCTGCCTCGCCCGCGCCACCACGGAGGCTGCCGCCACCGCCGCGTCGTCCTCGGCCCTCGGTCGCACCTCCAGTTTCACGCCTTCCGGGACCACGGGCTCCAGACGCGAGCGGGCGGACTTCGCGTACTGGTCGACGACCACGAGCTCTACCTCGTTCGCAAGTTCACGTATGATCCCGGCGTCGACCTCGCCGAGCAGCTCGTTGACGTTGCCGGCCGCGCTCCGCCTGGCTTCGTACTCTTTCGGCCCGAGCACGACGACGCTCGCGTTCTCCGCGCCGACGGCTTCGAGTACGTGCCCGGCCATCGTCCTCACCCCGAGCACACCGACGGTCTTGGAGTCGCGAACCCCTAGCTCACGCAGCTTTTCCGCGGCTTCTGCGCCCATCACGCGCACCCCGGCCACGACGAGGGGACCGAAGTAGTCGCCTTTGCCGGCCTCGTCGATCCCGAGCCGAGGCGTGCCGGACAGGGCCGGTCTCGAACCCGCGTTGGACCCGCGGCGTTCTACGCCGGCCCTGCCCCCGCCCGTTCGCCAGCCTTCGAGTAGCTCTTTCAACCTTGAGGCTTTACCTCCGGTAGATACTTTTCCCGTACGGTAGACGTTGAGCTTCGCGGTCTCGCCGTTTCGGACGAGGTCGAATTGGGTGCCGTGATCTATGGGTCGGCTGCCGGTGACCCGGGCCCCTTCCCTGTCGAGCAGGCGGCGCAGGCCGGTCGGGATGTCGTTTGCGGGGCTCAACGGACCTCGAAGCCCGTCAGGTCGTCCCGGGGCGTCTCGAAGTCCGCCTCCACGTTCTCGACCGCGGCGTCCGGCGGGCCCTGCTCGCACCACCTGATCATCTCCCTGACTCGTTCCGAGGGGCCTTCGAATACGGCCTCGACGGCGCCGTCCGGTGAGTTGCTCACCCAGCCCGAGAGGCCCAGCCGCTCCGCCTGCCGGCGGGCGGTGTCCCTGAAGAACACGCCCTGCACCCGGCCCGTTACCCGTACGTGGGCCCGTTCCCGTTCATCTTGCATGACACGCACCTCCGTAAAGTTCATATCCTCTGCGGTGGGCCGTTCCCCTGTTTGGGGGGCCCAACCCGATATGCTAGCCTAGAGCGGCTATGGAGACAGAAGGTCGGGCGGCGGACCGCGCGGGCGGGGTACTGGGGGAGCGCACCGGGAGGGTGCTCCTAACGCTCGTCGTGCCGACGCGCAACGAGGCCGAGAACGTAACGGGGCTCGTGGACGGGCTGCGCGAAAGTCTCACGGGTATCGAGTACCGGGTGGTCTTCGTCGACGACTCCACGGACGGTACGCCCGGTGTGATCCGGGATCTCGCGGAGCAAGACGGGCGGGTGGTCCTCGTACACCGCGAGGGCGCGGAGAGGGAGGGCGGCCTCTCCACGGCGGTGACGACCGGGATGGACCTTTTCTCCGGCAACAGCGAGTTCACCTGCGTGATGGACGCGGACATGCAGCACCCGCCGGATAAGGTGAGGGAGATGCTCGAGGTCGCCCGCTCGGGCGAGGCCGACGTCGTGGTCGCAAGCCGGTACGCCCGCGGCGGCAGCTACGAGGGCCTCTCGGGCCGCACGCGCCGCGCCGTCTCGGTGGGGAGCAAGTACCTCGCCCAACTGGTCTTCAAGGAGGCCCGCAAGACCAGCGACCCGATGACCGGGTTCTTCCTGGTGCGCAACGAGGCCATCTCGGGCATCCAGTTCAGGCCGACGGGTTTCAAGGTCCTGCTGGAGATACTCGTGTGCGCCCCCGAGCTCCGGGTCGCGGAGGTGCCTTTCGGCTTCCAGGCCCGCAACGCCGGGGTCTCGAAGGCGAGCCTGCGCCAGGGCGTCGAGTATCTGACGCACATCCTGAGCCTCTTCTGGTACGTGCCGTCCGCGGGACGCTTCTGGAAGTTCGCGCTCGTCGGGGCTTCGGGCGTGGTCGTCAACAGCGCGGTGCTCATCACGCTCGCGGAGGTCTTCGACGCGCACAAGGTGATCGCCTGGATGTTCGCGGTCGGGCTCTCGATCTTGAGCAACTTCCTCCTGAACAACGCCTTTACCTGGCGCGACGTCCGCCACTCCAGCCGCATCCACTTCCTGCTGCGCGGCGCCCTGGCCTACCCCGTCGCCGTCATGGGCATCGGCGCGAACTTCGCCGTCTTCTACCCGCTGCTCAAATACGTCTCGGCCGAGTTTCCTTTTTACGTGGTCTTCAACTTCCTCGGCATCCTGGCCGCGACGGCCGTCAACTTCGTCCTCTCCTCCCGCCTGGTCTTCAAACCGTCGTTGCCCCGCAACCTCGACCCCAACGCGCCCCCCAAGCAAGTGATAGAAGAGATGCGCCGCGAGCTCAAGGCAGACCGGGTGGTCCTCGTTTCGATGCAGGACCACTCCCCCCTCGACGGAGACTCCCACGCCCTCACAGCCGCCGACCGCGGCGTGATCCGCCTCGTCACGGACACATCCCAGCCCACCCTCACGGTAACCGGCCCGCGCCGCCTCCCCCAGGCCCGCACCAACGCCCGCTGGACCAACTCCCTCGCCGTTCCCGTCCTCCAAAACAACACAACCGTCGGCGTCGTCTACGCCACCCGCCGCTCCACTGAGCCCTTCACCGAAGAAGACCTCCACTGGCTCACCGCGTACACCAGCACCGCCTCGCCACTCTTCGAGTAGCTGTCAGCCCGCTCCGGCTTCGCCTCCGCTTGTCAGCACGCTTCGGCCCGCTTCGCGGCCCTCGCTTTCAGCCTGTCAGCTTCTTGTCGCGCGAAGCCCGACCGGGCAGCGCGTGGCGTGGCGATTCGTGGGTTGGGAGGCGTAGCGCAAACAGACGACTGGCTGACAGGCTGAAAGCCCCCGAAGGGGGCGTGCTGACGAGGCGCGAAGCGCCGGGCTGACAAGCGGAGCCCGTAGGGCGGAGCGTGCTAAAAAAGCGTCCCTGCGGATCGCAGGGACGCTTTAGACGATTCCTCCTCCCGAAGAATCGCAGACCGGACTCCACCTCCCCTCCCTGCCGGTAGAGTCCTTGACGAACCTCGCCTCGACCCAAGCGTTAAACCGAGCCCCTGGATCGCGAAGTCCGCCCACCAGATTATTAGCACCCCCTCGGATGCCACGCAACGCCATCGAATCCTTTTACCTAAGCTGACATTCTCGCCTTACCGCCGGGAACGCACGATATGTTCCTAGCCCTCCAAACTTCGACACAACATCTTGAGACTGCACTAAAACTACAGATTCACCACTACAATGTCTAAACTTTTGGTCGAGGTCTATGCTGGTTGAAAGTGCCGTGGCCCGCTATTGTGCGGGAGGCTGCGGGATGGGGGCTTGGTGCGAGGTTTGCAGGGCGTGGCGGCGTTCGGAGGCTATGGTTCGGAACCCGGCGTTGCGGAGGAGGGGGGCTGAGGTCGCTTCGTTCGCCTTTGTAAGGGCGAGGGTGGCGCCGAGGGCGTGGGCGAGGCGGCACCTTTCTACGACCAGGGCGCCGTAGGCGCCGCGCCTTCGGTACTCCGCGAGCGTTCCTGCTCCCCAGAGCCGTACCGTCTCGCCGACGACCTGCGCCCCGGCGGTCGCGATGGCTTCCTCTTCGCGCGCCGGGTCTCGTAACAGGGCCAGGAACCTGAACTCGCACGCGCCACCGCCGGCGTCTGGTTGGCGCGTCACGCGCTCGATGCCACGGAGGTACGCGCGTACCTCGGGTTCGGAGAGCGGAGGGGAGTTGGGAAAGACTCGGGAGGCGATGGCGTGGGCTTCCTCGAGTTCCGCCCCGTTGCGGGCCGGGGTTGCGCGGATTTCGGCGGGGACGTCGAGCCGGGGGAGCATCGGCCGGGGGCCGTCGCCCAACTCGAAGGCGAGGACCTCGAGGTCTTCGGTCTTCTCGAAGCCGTGACGTGAGAGTAGGCCGTCCATGAAGGGTGGGGAGACGGCGTCGCCCGTGTGCCACACGAGCCGCTCCCCGCCAGATGCACAGACTTCTTGTACGGTCTTCAGGATCAAATCCTCCGCGGCGTGCCGCGCCGGCCACGAGCGCCACACGCGGCTGGTCCCCCGGAACTCCGGCGGGTGGACCATCAAACGCTCCGCGTCCTCCACCAGGGCGCAGCCGGCAGGGACGTGCACCCAGCGGCCCGACTCCCTTAAAACGGCTTCGTTCGTCCATCTTTTCTTCTCGTCCACGCGGTTAGCCTAGAACGGTTCGCAGGGAGGTTCCACCTCTATGTAGAGCTTTCAGCCGTTAGCGGTCGGCTTTCAGCAGGAGCAAAACAACGGCGCGGACCGGCGAGTTGGGAGCACGCGTTCGTCAGCCTCCGTGGCGGTCATTGGGGGTCAGCGAGAAGACGAGGGTGTTGCGGATAGAGCCGTCGGTGCCGACCGACTCGTTGCGCAGTTCCCCTTCCAGGCGGAAGCCCGCGCGTTCGGCGACCCTCGCGCTGGGGCGGTTCAGGGGGTCGCACAGGATCTCCACACGTTTAGCGTCGAGGGTGTCGAAGGCGAAGGCGGCGATGCCGCGCACGGCCTCGGTCGCGTAGCCCCGTCCGGCCAAAGGCGTACGGGACCAGTAGCCGATCTCGAACTTCGGCACCGACCAGTCGATCCCCTGCAACCCGCTGCTCCCCACCAGGTCCCCCGTGCCCTTCAGGAAGAGGTGCATCCTGAGCTCGGTTCTCTCCAGAAAGCGGACCCGCGCCCGGCGCGCGCTGGCCTCCGAATCGTCCACGGTCCCGTGCTCCTTCGGCCACGGCATCCACGGCAAAAGCTCGTCCAAAGACTCCCTCACGGCCGCGTGGAGTTCCGGGCCGTCGCCTGGCAGGGGGGATCGGATCAGGAGCCGCTCCGTCTCGAACTCGTCCGGAAAATCCTTGAGTATCGGTGGCCGCACGCCTCCCCCTCTCCGTTTCTCCCAGCATACAACGGGAAACGGTCCTTTCGCGTTGGACCCGGACTTCACGCCCGATCAGAATATGGTCAACCCGAAAAGGGTCTGGATGGTAGGAGACGACGCCGACGCCGACGTCCGGGGGGCGGAGGCCGCCGGCATACCCGCCATACTCGTCCGCGGACGCCACGAGGGGCGAAGCGTCGCTGCGGGGACCTTCTTGGCGTCGCGCAGATAGTGGGCACGGCCGGGGAAGGCCGGATCTGACCCGAAACGGGCCGCGCTTTATACTGGGGCCATGAGGCCAGTCTGCTTTCTGACCGACTTTGGGCTCGCCGACGACTTCGTCGGCACCTGCAAGGGCGTGATGCTCGGCGTCGCGCCGGGGCTGATGGTGGTCGACCTTACGCACGAGGTGCCGGGCTTCGAGGTCGCGGCGGGGGCCGAGATCCTGCAGCACGCCACCCGCTACATGCCCGCTGAAACGGTCTACCTCGCCGTGGTAGACCCCGGGGTCGGCACCAGCCGCCGCGCCCTCGCCATCGAGACCTCGCAGGACGCGCTGCTGGTCGGACCGGACAACGGCCTGCTCCTCCCCGCCGCCGAATCCCTCGGGGACATCCGGGAGGCGGTGGCCCTCACCAACCCCGACTACCACGTCCACCCCGTCTCTAATACCTTCCACGGCCGCGACGTCTTCGCCCCGGCCGCCGCCCACCTCGCCTCGGGAACGCATCTCCGGGAGCTTGGGGAGAACGTGGACCCCTCCTCCCTCATGCGCCTCGATCTCGTCGAGGCGCACCAGGAACTCGGCAAAACGATGGAGGCCGGCATCATCTCCATCGACCGCTTCGGCAACGCCAGGCTCTCCCTCATGCAGGAGCAGTCGGGCCTCCGGTACGGCGACCTCCTGCGAGTAGATACCGGAGACGGGCCGATGTCCGTCCGCTACGTCGAGACCTTCGGTTCGTCCAAAGCCGGGGAATTGGTGCTCGTACCCGACTCCCACTGGCGTCTGAGCCTCTCGATCAACAAGGGCAACGCGTCCCAGGCGCTCGCCCTCCGGGTGGGTGACCGGGTACGGTTGCTGCCCCCCAAAGGTCCGGCCGGTGCCTGATCTCCCAAGCGCGGGACCTTCTGGCCCCCCGTCCCTCACGCCTCAGGACCGGCGCAAGGTCGCGCGGGCCGCGGCGCTTCGCCCGCTGAACGTCCTGGTCCTGGTGGTCGGCGCGGTCTTCTTCGTCGCGACCCTCGCCTGGTGGGTGCCGCTTCTGACCCTCGCCACCTACGGTACCCTCGTCTTCCTGGGTGCCCGGGACCCGATCCTCCAACAGCGAACCCTCGGCCTCGAAGCGCCGGCGATGATACGTCAGGAGCAGGAAATTCCGCCGGAGCGCCGCGCCAGGTGGCTTGCCAGGGGCGAGACCCGGCAGCAGGTGGACGACGCGCTAGCCGAGTACCGCAAGGTGGTGGCCGCCATAGAGACGTCCGACGACGTTACCCGGGCCGTTCTCGAAGACACGATTCCCAGGCTACACGCCGCGGCGGACCGGCTGGTGGACGTCGCCCTCCAGAGGGAGAAGGCGGCGGGGAACGTCCGCGACCTGCGCCGGAAACCCTCATCCGGGACCGGGCCGAGGGCCGAAGACCTTCAGCGGCTCCAGGCGCGGGTAGACGAGGCGGACGCGGAGATCTCCGCCACCCACGAAGAGCTGACCGACCTCCGCGCGAAGGTCGTCAGGATCTCCATAGAGACGGACGACTCCCGCAGAGCGGCCGCCCTCAACGCCTCGTTGGACGAATTGAACGCCCGCCTGGAAGCCCTCGGCGACATAAACTCCCCTTAAGCGCGAAAGAAACCTGCTCGACCCCGAATGGAACGACGCGCACCTTCGGTGCCGGTTCCGAAAAAGAGGCGAAAAAGGCGGTTATCGCGTCTGTCCCAACCACGGCTACGGCCGACGCCAACACCGGGACGCTACAGGCTACGCCGGGGAGCGCGAACGGCCTCCTGTAACGCCGCTGTAGGAGTCCAAACCATCCCTACAAAGGTTTGCGGAGAGACCGACCCTCATCGTTGGTGAGGCCTTGAGGTTTTGAGGCACTCAGGTTTTCAGGGGTGCGCCACGAGGCCGCGGGCAGGCCCCGACCCTCCACCCCTCGGAACCTCAAAGCCTAAGAACCCGTAAACCTACCCCCAACGGGCTCGATGATCCCGCAAACCGCTGTAGTCCCAACGCAACGATCTCGGTCACGAGGGCTATAAAGACGAGGACGCCGAGCAGTGCCGCCGCCGAGGACGACATCCAGAACGGAGACCGCCCCGAGTAAGGACTGACGTGGGAGCCCGCCTTGGGCGTTGTTCACGCGCAAAGAGGTGGGCGGGGCTTAACATCTACCCACTGGGGAGAGTATTGCCCCGCCGACACGAGAGAAGGTGCCGGGTTGCGCGGGTTTCGGCCCCCACGCGTGAAACGGTATGAAGCCGCCGAAGGACTCCCGCTAGGCCGAGCTCGCCCGCCAACCGCGGCCGTCGTTGTCCTCTTCGACGGGTTCCGGCGGGGGCGCGGGACGATGAACGGGGACGCCGCTTAGCTCCTGCCTGGACTCCTCCACCGAGACGAGCGAATCCTGGAACCAGTCTTCTAGCTGCCCCATGACCCTGTCCCTGTACACCTCGGAGCCGCTGGAGACCTCTTCCGCGTAACGCTCGGCGCCGTCCGTGATCTCACCCGCCCGGCGCTCCGCCCTGCGGCAGAGCTCGGTCTCGGGAACCATGGCGTTGGCCCGGTGGTGGGCCTCCTCTACTATGCGTCGGCCCTCCTCCTCGGCCGAGGCGACCATGACCCCGCACTCCCGACGGAGAGCCTCGGCCTCGGCCAACTCGCGGGGCAAAGAAGCCCTCAGCTCGTCGAGCATAACGAGCAGATCCGACCTGTCCACGACGGCCCGTCCCTTACGCATCGGTACGCCGGATGCGTCTTGAACGATCGCCTCTAGTTCGTCCAAAACCCCACTGATGTACTGCATGTCTTCTCTCATGCAGGCAACCCTAGCACGCCCCTTTGGGCTACGCCAGCCTTTCTGAAAGTATTTTTTGATGCTCTACTTCAACCTGAGGTCTAATTTTATCTTAAGGTTAAGTGCAAGTCTTCCAAGGTCCTTCGGCCTTCCGGACTGGGGCGTGGACTCCGGGCTTTTGTGCTTTAGAATGGCGGCTCGCGCGGTTATCCACAGGCAGACGGGCGAGACGGCAAGGTTCAACCACGCCGCCAGAGAGCCATAGACCAGGAGTAGAGGGCGTCGTTTTGGGGCAAGTGCCTTCGTTTGGGACGACTTTATAAGCTGACGGGTGGGAAGCCTGGGTCATGGGTCGCTAAGAAGGTTGCGGTGGTGCCGGATCTCGCCCCAACACAGTGTTCCAGAAGGTTTCCCGGGACGTTCTTCGATGCTTGGAGGTTCGCTGCCTCAAACGGGGCGCGACACTTTGGTCATATAGAGAACGGCGTCGTCTAGCAGGACCTCCTCCCCGCGCAGGACGGGACGGCCATTGAGCATGAGTCCCTCGCCGTCGGGGACGAAGCCGTGCAGGACGTACAGACGTTGAGCCGGGCCGTAGTCGGGGGTCAGGCCGACCCCTATACCTATGACGTTCGACTCGCCAAACGCCACCCGCTCGACCCTCTCCATCAGGCGAGTTGCGACACCGCGCCTGCGCAAACGGGGCAGGACGTTGAGGTCCTGGATCTCCGGTATCCCGCCATCGCGGAAAGGAGTGTAGTCCGAACGCCTGTTCAGGGTCACGTAACCAGCGAATACGCCATCCAGGTAAGCAACGAGGACGCCGCGTACGCCTTGACCCTGCTCGGACAGGTATCGCTCGTATTGTGATCGGGGCTTGTGACCGCCCAGTTCGCGCGCGGCCAGGGAGACGGTGTCCACGTCCTCCTCCGACAGGCGGCGGATAGAGAGATTTTCTCAGACCTGGCGGTTTACCACGGCTGCGGTGACGGCGGCCAGTATCATCGGGATGATCGCGAATATCAGGTTTCCGGCGGGGACCCCTGCGAGGATCGACGGTACCACCCTCACGATGAGGAAGGGTGCCGCCACCGCGACGACCGAGATGATCATGGCAACCGGGCCGCCGTTGCGGCCTCCGGCGCGGTTTATGAGGGTGCCCGCTCCGTACCCGGCGGCGATGGAGAGTAGCCAGGAGAAAGGCAGCCGGTAGACCACCGCCACGAACACGAGGCCGACCGCGGCGACAACCACACCGGCGAGGACGCTACGGAGGATCTGGTTCGGCTTCATGACGCCTGCCCTGGCGCCCCGGGGGAGCTTCGCATCCTCGGGGCATTTGATGCCGACCTCCGTCTGTCGCATGCACTCGGTGCAGATGGGTCGCCCACAGGTGGCGCACGAGACGCGCGTCTCTCTCTTGGGTGCCGGTAGCAGTGCATGGGCTCGGACATCAGCGTCCCTCTCTGTTCTGGCGGGCGCGCGCGAGCTCGCCGCGGGGCATGAGAACTATCTCCCTCTTGTAACTCTGGTGGATCTCGGCGACGACCCGCTCGTGCTCCGACTCCCGCCGCTCTAGCTCCTCCCGCAGCAGCCGGTTTTCGGCCGCGAGCCCGGCGACCTGGCCTTCGAGGTCTAGCACCGTCCTGACCCCGGCGAGGTTCATGCCCATCTCCTGGGTGAGACGCTGTATGTGACGCCCGAGCTCGACGTCCTCCTGGGAGTACAGGCGCGTGTTCTTGATGCTCTTGCGGGGCCTGAGCAGGCCCTTCTGCTCGTACATCCTCAACGTCTGGGGGTGGACCCCGATCAACTCGGAGGCTATGCCGATCATGTACAGGGGACGTTTGCGGAGGCTCAAGATCCCACCCTCCTGAACAACTCGGCCCGCACGTTCTCGTCCCGCTCCTCGGCCAGCGCCTCCAGGATCTCACGCTCCCGCCGCTTGAGCTTCTTCGGCACGACGACGCCCACCCGCACGATGAGATCCCCCCGCTCCGGCCCGCTCTTTCTGGTCCTGGGAGCCCCCGCCCCCCTGACCTTGAACTGCTTGCCGTTCTGTGTTCCAGGCGGGATCCTGAGCCTCACCGTCCCGCCCCGGGCCGGGGAGCCTCTATCTCCGCCCGAGCGCCGCCTCAACGAAACTGACCGGAACCGAGACGACGAAGTCGTCCCCCTTCCTCTTGAATACCGGGTGCTCCTCGACCCTTGTGACCACGAACAGGTCCCCAGCGGGCCCGCCGTTCCTCCCGGCGCCGCCCTCCCCGGTATCCTGACCTTCATCCCGTCCCTGGCCCCGGCCGGTATCCTGACCTTCACCTGCTTGACACCCCGCGTCTTTCCAACCCCCGACACCTGGGGCAGGGCGTCTCCACGATGCTGCCGTTCCCCCGCAACGCGTGCAAGAGGTCGAGAGCGCGAACAACCCTGGTCCCGGCTCTGCGTCCCCCGCCCCCGCACTGCGGGCAGGTCCGCGGCGAGGTTCCCGGTGCAGCCCGCTCCCCCACAATCCCCGCAAGCCTCCTCGACCGGCACCCCGACCCGCGTCGTAACCCCTTCGAGAGCATCCTTGAACTTCAGCTTAACGGTTACAGTGGCGTCTTCGCCCTTGGGCGAGGTCTGGCGGCGGGCCGAGGTCGCCTGGCCGAAGACGTCGCCGAGGTTGCCGAAGCCGCCGAAAAGGTCCGAGAGGTCGGAGAAGTTCTGAAAGTCCGCGCCGGTGGAACCGCCTGTGGACCCGCCGGCGCCCCGCCCGGCGGTTCCGGCCCCGAAGAACTGTTTCGGGCCCTCGTCGTATTCCCGGCGTTTCTCCGGGTTGGAGAGGACCTCGTAGGCCTGCTGGATGCCCTTGAAGCGTTCTTCGGCCTTGTCGTCGCCGGGGTTGGCGTCGGGGTGGTACTTGCGGGCGAGGCGGCGGTAGGAGCGCCGGATCTCATCCTGCGAAGCTCCTTTAGATACCTCCAGGACTTTGTACAGATCCTTCGTGTCCACAGCCTAAACCTGTTTCGCAACCACAACCTTCGCGGGGCGTATGGCCCTGCCGTTCAGCAGGTACCCCCTCTGGAAGGTCTGGAGTACTGTGCCTTCTTCGTGTTCCTCGGAGGGTTGGCCCATGACGGCCTCGTGCACGTTCGGGTCGAAGGGCTGGCCGTCGGAGGCGACGGGCAGGAGTCCTTCGTTGGCGAGCACCTCGGCGAGCTGATCGCGGGTGGCCCGCACGCCGGCGCGGATGTCGCCTTCGGATTCGAGGGCGCGGTCCAGGTTATCCAGGACCGGCAGTAGCTCCTGCACCAGCTTTTCGGAGGCGGCTTCGAGGATCCTGGCCCGCTCCCGCTCCTGCCGCTTGCGGGAGTTGTCGAACTCGGCCTTCAGGCGCCTCAGGGCGTCCAGGTACTGGTCCCGCTCAGCACTTACGGCATCGAACTCGGAGAGCGGCACGACGGGCACTTCTTCCTGCCCGCCGTCTTCCGGAACGTTGGCCTCGGGCGCGTCCATCCCTTCTTCCACCGTCCCGGTTTCGTCGACGATGTCCGGGTCGCCCGGGGAGCCCTGCGCCTCCTCTATGGGCTCCCCTTTCGGCGCCGCGTCCCCGGGGAGGTTCGGGTCGCGCTTCTCTTCTTCGGCGGCCAACTTAGCGGCGCTCCCCGTCCTGCTGCTCGTCCTCGTCCTCGACGACCTCGGCGTCCTCCACCAGGTCGTCGGTGTCGGTCGCCTCGGAGCTAGTGGCGGACTGCTGCTCCTGCGCCTGGCTGTAGAGGGCCTCGGAGAGCTTGTGGGAGGCGGTGACGAGGGCCTCCTGCTTGGACTTGATCTCCTCGATGTCCCCGCCGGCGAGCGCCTCCTTGGCCTCCTTGATGGCCTGCTCGATCTCCAGCTTCGTGTTCGGGTCGACCTTGCCGTCGACGTCCTTCATCGAACGCTCCACCGAGTAGACGAGGTTGTCCGCGTTGTTCCGGACGTCCGCCTCCTCCTTGCGGCGACGGTCCTCCTCGGCGTGCGACTCGGCGTCCTGCATCATCTGCTGGATCTCCGAGTCAGAGAGGCCGCTCGAGGCGGTGATCGTGATCCTCTGCTCCTTGCCCGTCCCGAGGTCCTTGGCCCCGACGTTGACTATGCCGTTCGCGTCGATGTCGAAGGCCACCTCGATCTGGGGTACACCCCTCGGCGCCGGCGGGATACCGACGAGCTGGAAGTTCCCTATTAGCTTGTTGTAGGCCGCTATCTCGCGCTCGCCCTGATACACCTTGATCTCGACCGAACCCTGGTTGTCGTCGGCCGTCGTGAAAGTCTCGGCCTTGCGTGTGGGTATAGTGGTGTTGCGCTCGATAAGCTTCGTGAACACGCCGCCCTTGGTCTCGATACCGAGGGAGAGGGGCGTAACGTCGAGGAGCAGGACGTCCTTGACCTCGCCAGCGAGCACGCCGGCCTGGATGGCGGCGCCGATGGCGACGACCTCGTCCGGGTTGATGCCCCTGTGGGGCTCCTTGCCCGTGATCTCCTTGACCTTCTCCTGAACCGCCGGGATGCGGGTAGATCCACCGACGAGAATCACCTGGTCGACCTGACCCTGCTGCAGCCCCGCGTCGCTCATCGCCTGGCGGACGGGACCGGCCGTTCCCTCGACCAGGTCGGCGGTCAGGTTGTTGAACTGGGCGCGGCTGAGCGTCAGGTCCATGTGCTTCGGGCCGTTCTGGTCGGCCGTGATGAAGGGGAGGTTGATCGAGGTGCTCGTCGTCGAGGAGAGCTCCCTCTTTGCCTTCTCTGCGGCTTCGACGAGGCGCTGGGCGGCCATCTTGTCCTTGGAGAGGTCGATGCCCTCCGCCTTCTTGAACTCTGCGACCATCCACTCGACGACCTTGGCGTCGAAGTCGTCGCCGCCGAGGTGGTTGTTGCCGCTCGTGGCCTTGACCTCGAAGACGCCCTCGCCGAGCTCGAGGATGGAGACGTCGAAGGTACCGCCGCCAAGGTCGAACACGAGGATCGTCTGGTCCTCTTCCTTGTCCATGCCGTAGGCGAGGGCCGCGGCGGTCGGCTCGTTGATGATCCGCTTGACGTTGAGGCCCGCGATGCGCCCCGCGTCCTTGGTCGCCTGGCGCTGGGCGTCTTCGAAGTACGCCGGCACCGTGATGACCGCGTCGGTCACCTCTTCGCCCAGGTAGTCTTCCGCGTCCTTCTTGAGCTTCTGGAGGATCATCGCGGAGATCTCGGGCGCAGAGTAGCTCTTCTCGCCCACCTTGACCTGGATGTCCCCGCCGTTTCCGGACTCGACCTCGTAACCGACGCGGCCGGCCTCGGTCTTGATGTCGCTGAACCGCCGGCCCATGAAGCGCTTGATCGAGTAAACGGTCCGGTCCGGGTTCGTTACGGCCTGCCTCCTGGCAAGCTGACCCACCAGCCGGTCCCCGCTCCTCTTGTCGAAAGCGACCACGGACGGCGTCGTCCGCTCCCCCTCGGCGTTGGTGATCACCGTCGGGTCACCACCCTCCAACACCGCCACGCAACTGTTCGTAGTCCCAAGGTCTATGCCAATGCTCTTGCCCACGCGATTACCTCCAACGAATGCCGAGTTATTTGAGTCCTCGTGAGTATAAAATGTGAGTGTCTTGGCTTCAAGTCTTGCGCTTATGGGATGAGTAGGCCATATGGGGTAGGATAGCGTGGCCCCTCGCGGGCGGGCGAGGGGCATGATCTGGAGGTTTCTGGAAGCTTGGACGAGACTATACTGCTGGTCGACGACGACGCGGCGCTCCTGGAGGTAACGTCGATAGTGCTGGCGTCGGAGGGTTACCGGGTCGTTACGGCGATGGACGGCACGGAGGCGCTGAGGGCGCTGGAGGGCGAAGACCTGGACCTCGTCGTCCTGGACATCATGCTGCCGAGGATGAGCGGGTTCGAGGTATTGAAGAAGATGCGGGAGACGAGCGACGTCCCGGTGGTGCTGCTTACGGCCAAGAGCCAGTCGGTGGACAAGGTGGTCGGGCTGGAGCTTGGCGCCGACGATTACATAACCAAGCCCTTCGACACGAAGGAGCTGTTGGCGAGGATCAAGGCGATCCTCAGGCGGTTCGGGCGCGGGGGCAGGGGCCGGGAGGGGACCTTGCGGCTCGGGAACCTGGAGTTGGACCCCGGCGCGTACACGGTAAGCCGGGACGGGAGGCCGCTGGAGCTGACGCCGACGGAGTTCAAGATACTCGCGCTGTTGATGCGGCGGCCGGGGCAGGCCTTCACGCGGGCCCAGATCTCCGAGGCCGTCTCGACGGGCTCGCACTACCTCGCCAGCCGCTACATAGACGTGCACATAAGCAGGCTCAGGGCCAAGGTCGAGGGTGACCCGTCGAGGCCGCAGATCATACAGACCGTGCCGAGCGTGGGTTACCGGGCCGCCCGGCCCGGATAGGAGCGGCGCCATAGCGAAGAAGGGCAAGAGAAGGGGCCTGCTGCCCCCGGCTAGCTTCCGGGTCCGCATCTTCGTGGCCCTGGTCGGCATCTCCTCGGTGACGAGCCTTATCATCGGCCTCGTGCTCTACACCTTCGCGCAGGGCCAGCTCATGGGCGCGGAGAACGAGCTCCTCAAGCAGCGTTCCCGGACGGCGAACGCCGGCGCGCTCGAGTTTCTCGAAGGCCAACGCGACCCGGAAGACCAGACCCTCCCCCCCGCCGAGGACTACGCCGAGGAACTGGTCGCGACGGTCGGCGACCCGACGGGCCTCGAGGTCCTCTACGTCGGCCCGAACGGGGAGCCCCTGGCCGCCAGGGACGGGCTCGGGGACCCCGAGAACCCGGGCCGGGCGCTCGACGGGCTCCGGTTGGAGGGCGACTCCCTGCAGAAGATAGCCAGGTCTTCCCAACAGGACGGCCTGCTGGTGTGGAGCGAGAGTAGGTCCGGCTACGTAGCCGTCGTGCCGCTCGTGGACAGGGACGGTACCTCCAAGGGCGCGCTCGTCTACGACGTTCCGAAGGACGAGATCGGGGAGACCCTCTCCTACCTGCGCTTCGGCATCGTGGGCGCGATCCTGACGAGCGTGCTCCTCGCCGCCGCCGCGAGCCTCGTCCTCGCCCGCCAGTTGACCCGGCCCCTGGCGGAGACCCGAGACGCGGCGATACGGGTGGCCTCGGGCGACTACGCGGCGGCCGTGCCCGTCAAGGGCCGCGACGAGCTGGGTGAGCTCGCGAGGGCCTTCAACTACATGGCAGAAGAGATAGAGCACTACGTCGGGGAGATCCAGGAGCAAAAGAGCCGCCTGGAGGCGGTCCTCGAAGCCTCCCCCGAGGCCGTGGTCGCCACGGACGGCTCAGGACGCGTAACGATGGTCAACCCGGCCGCCGCCAGGATGCTCGGCGTCAGGCACTCGGACCGGGGCCGCGCCCTCGACGACCTCGGCACGCCCGACGGCATCGTCCGGTGCGTCAGGGAGGCGGAGGCAAACGGGGTCGCCGTCAGGGAGGTCGAGCAGGGAGAGAAGATGTTCTGGGCCTACGCGGCCAGGATGGACCGGAGCGAGAGCAACGGTTCGGGCAAAGACGCCGGCATCATCCTCGCGGTGAGGGACATAACGGAGCACCGCTCTCTGGAGAAGGCGAAGACGGCCTTCGTCTCGGACTTCTCCCACGAGCTGAGGACGCCGCTGACGACCATCCAGAGCGCCGTCGGGTTGCTGGAGCGCGCCCGCGAGAGGCTGGACCCGCTGGAGCTCAGGGCCCTGGAGCTCGCGGAGGGCGAGCTCTCCCGCATCAGGACCATGGTAGAAGAGCTCCTGACGCTGGCCCAGATGGACTCCTGGCAGTACCAACTCGAAGTCGGCCCGGCCAACCTCGGGGACGTGATCCGAACCGCCATGCGCTCCGTCGAGACGAAGGCCCAACGCTTCGGGATAGAGATCTACTTCGACGACGAGGTCGAACACCGTTGCGTCTGCGACGTCCAGAAGCTCTACCAGGTCTTCTTAAACCTCCTGGACAACGCCATAAAGTACTCGGACCCGGGCGACCGCGTGGACGTCTCGGTGGAGGAAGACAACCCCTGGTTGACCGTCCGTATCAAGGACACGGGCGTCGGCATCCCGGAGGAGGACATCGACCAACTCTTCGAACGCTTCTACAGGGTGAACAAGGACCGCTCGCGCGCCACGGGCGGAAGCGGCCTCGGCCTCGCCATAAGCAAGCAGATAGTCGAGATGCACGGCGGCGATATCTTCGTCGAGAGCGAGGTCGGCCGGGGGTCCACCTTCCTGATCCACCTCCCCAAAGCCCCCCTCTCCCGCTCTTCCAGCTATGCCCTCTAAACGTAAACGTCGTACACGTGTCCCAAAACATCTGTGCGCCGCTTTGCTCGCCTTTTCCGTACTCGGAATGGCCGGGTGCGCGCATGAAGGAGACCTGTCCATCTCTCCGCTTCCCGCGGCGGAGGGGCGGGCGAACCCGGGGCTTGGGCCCGAGGCCAGGCCCCTGAGCTCCGGCCCGGGGTACAAGGGCTCGCCGAGTTGGGCGCCGGGTGGGGAGCGGGTTGCGTTTCTGATGGACGGTTACGTCGTCGACAAAGTCGTGGGCGGGGACGAGGTGACGCGCTGGACGACCAGGGATTTCGTCGCGGACGAGGCCGAGTGGGCGGGCGACGAGGCCATGACGGTCCTCGGCGGCACGGACGAGGTCGTGGGTATGTCGGACGGGAGGCCGAAAACCCTTTACCGGGCGTCCGGCGAAGGGTCGCTCGGGGTCGAGAAGATCGCGTCGGGCATTCTGGCCGTGGGCGCCGGCCCGAAGCGGGAGCAGGTCCTGCTCGCGCAAAAAGTCGGGCCGGGGGAGAGCGGGATCGCCCTGCTTCGAGACGGCCGGGTGGATCGAATCTACGCGGGCAGCGTGGAGGGCAGGATCACGGGCCTCTTCCCTTCGCCGGATGGGGAGAGGGTCGCGCTCGCCGTGCGGCCGGCGGGGAGCGGCCTTTCGAACGAGCTACACGTCTTCGACCTTCGCGAAGGAGAAGACCGTGAGGTATCGAGCCTCGACGGCCGGGGCATTTTGGGGTCGCCCCAGTGGACGGACCGCGGCATCTACTTCGTGGCGGGATCCGACCAGCCCGCCGAAGGGGGCGGTCCCCCGGCCTACGACCTGTACAGAACGGATCCCGAGCCCGGTGCTCCGGAGCCGGCGCCGGGGGTCGGCGCGGACTTCGTGGCCGGCAGCGCCAGCGTCTCCCCCGACGGCGGGAGCCTCGCCGTCGTCGGGCGTCTCAACCCCAAGTCGCCCGTGAACCTCTACGTCCTGGACCTCGCCAGCGGGGACTTCGCGGCCGTGACGACCAACGAGGACATGGAGATAAAGACCGGCCCGGACGACCTCGCCTGGTCGCCCGCCGGCGCGAGCGTCGCGATCGTGGCCCGCGGCGCCTCCACGGGGGAACCCGAGGTACGCGCCGCCCCCGCCGACGACCTGCTGGACGACTTCTACAACCTCTACGAGATCCCGGTCCTGAACCCGGCCCCCAGGGGCGGCGCGGTGAGGGAGACCGCGCTCTGGGCCTCCGGCGCGGCGCTCGCCTTTTTCGTGACCGCGGGCGCCTTCCTGCTGCTCGCGAACCTGGCTACCGGCTCCTCCGAAAAGGACCTCTCCCCCGAGCAGGGTCCGGGCAAGTCAGGGCAAGCCCTCGACCTCGAACTCGACGAAGGCCGGCTCGCCTCCCTCGAAGCCGGGCCGGGCCAGAGGCTGCGCGTCGCCGTGCAAAACGCGGGTGACCGGGGCTTCTCAAGCGTCAACCTCACGCTCGAAGTCTCCTCCGGCAACACCGCCGTCCCGGAGACCCGCTACTACCGGCACACGGTACGCGGGCTGCAGGCCGGACAGACCCGCAACGTCGATTTCGTCCTGAACCTCTCCCAGTCCGAAAGCACCAACGGCGCAGCCCCAACCGAACCACAAAAAATACTTGAGGTGCGGGCCACCACCCCCGAGGGCCGCTCGGCCGTCAGAACAGCAATAGTCCCGTTGTAGCCCGCTCGCTTCGCGAGCTTGTCAGCACGCTCCGGCCTGCTACGAGCAGGCCTCGCTCTCAGCCTGTCAGCTCTCTTGCCGCCCATAGCCCGACCGGGCAGCGCATGGCCAAGAGGTCCGAGTCCCCGGAGGCGCAGCGTGTACGGACGACCGGCTGACAGCTGAAAGCGAGGGCCGCAAGGCCCCAAGCGGGCTGACGAGGCGCGAAGCGCCGGGCCGAAAGCGCAGGCGAAGCCGGAGCGCGCTTATTCCCGGCGTTCGCCGTCCGCCTGGGCCAGGACGCCCGGGGACGGCACTTTTCCTTTCAGGCTCGGCAGGCGGACTTTGCCGACCAGGGAGCGGGCCAGCTCGCCCACCTCGACGGCGCTGGCGAGTTCGGTGCGGACCAGGGTGTAGTGGCCGAGTCGGTAGGGCGCGTGGCGGATGGGGCGCCAGCCGCTCTCCAGGAGGAAGGCGGTGTGGGCGTGGTGGGGGGTCTCCCGGTCGCTGGCGATCGCCTCGACAGAGCCGACGCCCCGGAGGCGGAGGTCCCTGAGCATCCGTACCAGCAACCGGCGGCGGGTGCGCGGGTCGCCCCCCACGAAGGCGAGCAATACGGCGTCGTCGTCGAGGGGGCCGACGGGGTAACGTCCCGCCCGCGGCAGGCTCTCCCGCGGGCCGCAGAGCACGAAGCCCTGAACCTCGTCCGCCCTTCGCAGGACGAAGCCAGCGCCGCCCCAGCAACCCTCCAGTTCGCGAAGCCACTCGTCAGCGGGGCGGCCCTCCGTCCAGAAGGAGATCGCGGCTTCGAGGCCCGGGGCTTCTTCCACCATCTCCGGCGAGATCGCCACGATCGTCGGCACGAAGGGGGCGGCTTTCATTCTTCGGGACCCCGCCCGAGGTCGCGCTTGCCCCGCAGCCGCTCGCGCGTCTCCCGCACTTTCCTTCGTAGCTCCTCGGACCTCTCGGCCTCACCGGCCAGGTCCCCTTCTTGCGTCCCTGCGACGCCGCTCGATACGTCCCGCAGGCGGGGGCGGGGCGCGACCGGGGCCGCGTCGGGCGCGTCTGCGGGGGTCGCTTCCGGGCCGGGTTGGGGGCGGCGGGCCTCGCGGGTGGCGGCCACGCGTTCGCGCATTCCCTCCTGGGCCTCGAAGTACGATTCGCGTCCGCGCTCCCTGGCTTCACCGGCGCGGTCCGCCAAAGAACCCCGCAGTTCCTTGCCGCTTCGCGGGGCGAGGAGCACGCCCGCAAGGAGTCCCGCGGCCCCGCCGAGCAGGAACGTTCTCAGCCGTCCTTTATCCAGCACCTCTGCCTCCTCGTGGGCCTTTCGCGTATTCTAACCGCTTTTGGTCTGGGAGATCGGGATGCCGTGGCGCGGGGTGTCCACGCCCATCAGGAGCGGGGAGGTCCGCCTTTCGGCCCTCTCGGCGATGCCGGAGACGCGGTTGGCCACGATCTCGACCACCTCGTCGGAGGTGTTCTCTATGGAGAGGTTCTCGACCGCGTTCACGCCGGCCCGGTCGGCGCTCTCGACTATGTAGTCGTGGATCTGGCGTATCTGCTGGAAGTGAGCTATGTACTCCTCTGCCGGCCGGCGCATCGCCGTGCCCATCGCCCTTATGTAGAACCTGGAGCGGTGGACGTTCTCGTCGGAGAGGTGAACCACGATCGTGCAGACGTTCGGGTGGTCCCGGTACCGCTCGGGTATGATCTCGGGCACCAGGTGGACCCCCTCGATGACGAGGTTAGTCCCCTCCTTGAGCCCCCGATCCACGATCGCCTCGACCCCGACGCAGACCCTCGCCGCCTGCTCCCGAAAGCCGAAGAGCACGGCCTCCTCCTCGCCGACCGGCACCCGCACGTCCTGGCGCTTGATCTCGTACGAGCTCTTGTGCAGGATCGGCAACAGGTCGGGGCTTATGGCGTGCCGCAACACCTCCCTGATGGAGTCGGTCCCGACCACGCTCTGGATGTTCAGCCGCCGCGCGATGTCCGCCGCCAGCGTGCTCGTCCCGACCCCCGTGGCGCCGCCGATCAAGACGACCACGGGCTCGCTCGACTCGCGCAATATCCGCCACTTGTCGAGCCGCCCGACCGCGATGGCGTCCTTCTTGACGAGCTTGTCCCTGACGCGGGCCAGCACCTCCTCCTCCTCGACGGTGAAGCGCTGCTCGGCCGCGAGCTCGGCGCGGACTTCGCTCGCTATCTGGTGGGCCATCTCCGGCCCCGCGCCCGCCTGGGCGAGCGTCTGGGCCAGGATGCCCCTGGAGAACGGGGTCTGTCGCCCGCCCTTGACGATGGTGATCTCACGTTCCTCCATGGCACCCTCCTGAGAGAGCCGACGAACCCTAGTCGCCGAGGATGCGGAGGCCCCCGAACTTCCTTCCCCGCCGCTTCCTGATGCGAGAGAAAAAGAATAACAGAAACGCCACGAGCAATGCCGGCAGATAAGGCACGAAGAGCGCCAATACCCCACCCACCAACCCGATTACGTCCTCAATAAAGCTCAGAAAAGCGGTAGAAACGCCGGATGAAGCATCCCTTGCCGAGGGCCTGAGCAGGACCTTGAGCACGGCCACGACGCCCGCGATTACCGCGCCGGCGATGAGCCAGGGTACTGCTTCGGAGATCGTGGCCACGCCCGACATAATCCCGAACACCAGGGCTCCGGCGGCGACCCTGATGGGGACCATGACGTAGTTGAAGACACGTTCTGCGGCCCCCACTTTGTCGAGGACGGACTCCAGAACCACCAGTATCGCTAGCGCCGAGATCACAGCCCAAACCGGAAAGGTTCCGAACAGGAACGGACCTTCCGGTAGCGATAGGTAGTAGACCAAAACGAGCGGCAGAAAAGCCCGCACCCCCGCGATGGAAGCGATTCCTATACCCAGCCCTAAAGTCAACGCGGTTTCCACGCGGGCATTATACCGAAGGCGGGCCCACTTCAATGCCAGAAGACCCTCCCGAAGACGCGCACCGCCCGGTGCCCCCGCCCTGTTCCCCACGCTCGCAACCTGCTATCCTTCAAATACATATAAACGACTATTAGGACGTTAGTATGAGCGATGACCGCTGCGATCTACTCTGTCTCGATGCTCCGCGGGCGGAGGCGATCCGGGAGAGGATGCTCCACGACGACGAGGCCGACGGCGCGGCGGGACGGGCGAAGGCTTTATCTGACCCGACGCGGTTGATGTTGGCGGCGGCGCTCGGGGAAGGCGGGGAGTTATGCGTCTGTGACCTGGCCTGGATCTCGGGCCGCTCCCAGGGTCTCGTCTCCCACCATCTTCGCACCCTCCGCTCCTCCGGCCTCGTCCGCTCCAGGCGCGACGGCAAGCTCGTCATGTACGGGCTCACGGAGGGCGGGAGGGCCCTGCTCTCCGCGGTTCTCGGCGCGGGGAGGCTGGTAGAGGCGTGAGCCGCCCCAGAAAAATGCTCCCCGTTATCGGGCAGGAGCCGGCGGTCGAAGCCTGGCCGACGGTGGCCGATCCCGACGGCGGGCTCGGGCGCACGGTGGTGCGGGTCGGGGGGATGGACTGCGCCAGTTGCGCGGCCACCGTGGAGAAGACGGTGGTGAAGTTGCCAGGGGTGCATCGGGCGGCGGTCAATTTCGCGGCCGGCAGGCTGGACGCCGAGCACGATCCGGATCTCCCTGTCGGGGAGATCGAAAAGGCGGTCGAAAGCGCGGGCTACCACGTCGTCAGGAACGAAGATGCGGAGACCGTGCCTTTCTGGCGAACGCCGCGGGCGGCGCTCACGGGAGCGTCGGCGCTGCTGTTCCTGGCCGGGCTCGCGCTCTCGATCGCCGGGACCTCGGGGGTTGTGGTGACCGGGATCTACGCAACCGCGATAGTGGTCGGGGGGGTTCAGATCTTCCGGGCGGCGCTCTCAGGGCTGCGGGCCAGGCAACTGGACATGAACGTTCTGATGAGCGCGGCCACCATAGGGGCCGCTGGTATCGGCGAGTGGGCCGAGGCCGCCTCGGTGGTCGTTCTATTTTCGGCGGGCAACGCCTTGCAGGCCTACGCCGTGGACAGGACGCGCGGGGCGGTGCGCTCGCTCGTGCGGCTCGCCCCGGACGAGGTGCTCGTCAGGCGGGGTGATGGGGAGGTCGTCGTGCCGACCGGGGAGGTTGGGATCGGGGAGGTCGTGATCCTGCGCCCCGGGGAGCGCCTCGCGGTTGACGGCGTGGTGGCCGAGGGGGCCTCCACCATGGACGAGTCGCCCGTGACGGGCGAGAGCGTCCCCGTCGGGAAGTCGCCGGGGGACGCCGTCTACTCCGGGGCGCTGAACGGTTCGGGCGGGCTGGTCGTCAGGGCGACGAAGCGGGCCGGGGACTCCACGCTGCAGAAGATAGCCCGCCTCGTGGAGGAGGCGCAGGCGAAGAAGGCCCCGGCGGAGCAGTTCGTGGACCGCTTCTCGCGCGTCTACACGCCGATCGTGGTGGCCGCCGCCGTCGTTCTCGCCCTGGTGCCGCCGCTGTTGGGCGGCGGTTTCGGGGACTGGTTCTACCGGGCGCTCGCGCTGCTCATCATCGCCTGCCCGTGCGCGCTCGTCATCTCGACACCGGTCACGGTCGTCTCCGGGATAGGCGCCGCATCACGGCGCGGCATCCTCATAAAAGGCGGGGCGGCGCTGGAGGCGGCGGGACGACTCAAGGCGCTCGCCTTCGACAAGACCGGGACCCTGACGGAAGGTCGTCCGGTCCTGTCGCGGGTGGTGGCGCTGAACGGGTGGGACAGAGACGGGGCGCTGGCGTTGGCCGCGGCGCTGGAACGACGCTCGGAGCACCCCCTGGCGTACGCGATCCTCTCGGCGGCGCAGGCGAGGGACGCGGCCGGTCTTCCGGTCGCGGACTTCGAGTCTTTCCAGGGCAAAGGCGCGGAAGGCAAGGTCGGAGGCAAACTTTACCTGGTCGGAAGCCCGAGGCTCTTCGGCGAGCGGGGCATCTCGCTGGCCGCGGCCGAGGCCGCGCTCGGAGAGGTGGAGCGGGCGGGCGAGACGCCCGTCGTGCTCGGTGACGGGTCCGGGCCGATCGCCGTCTTCGGGCTGGCGGACGCCGTGCGGCCGGATGCCCGGTCGACCGTGGACGCGTTGAGGGGGGCCGGAATCGGGGAGATCGTCATGCTCAGCGGCGACGCGGAGGCCCCGGCGCGCAGGGCGGCGGAAGCCCTCGGCGTCGGCTACAGGGCGCGGCTTCTCCCGGAGCAGAAGGTCGAGGCGGTGCGGAGCCTCGTCCAGAAGCACGGCTCGGCGGGGATGGTGGGCGACGGGGTGAACGACGCGCCGGCGCTCGCCGCCTCCTCGGTCGGGTTCGCGATGGGCGCCGCCGGGACGGACGTGGCGCTGGAGACCGCCGACGTGGCCCTCATGCAAGACGACCTGTCCAGGCTGGCGGAGGCCGTGAAGATCTCGCGGGCCGCCGAAAGCATCATCAAGCAGAACGTCCTAGTCTCGCTGCTCATCAAGGGCGTCTTCGTACTGCTGGCCCCCTTCGGCCTCGTGGCCCTGTGGGCGGCGGTCCTCGCCGACATGGGCACCTCCGTAGCCGTCACGCTGAACGGCCTCCGGCTCTTCAGGAAGTAGCACGCTCCGGCTTACGCCTCCGCTTGTCGGCCCGGCGCTTCGCGCCTCGTCAGCACGCCGTCTTCGGGGGCTTTCAGCCTGTCAGCCAGTCGTCTGTATGCGTTACGCCTCTCGGTACTCGAACCGCCACGTGTTGCGCTGCCCGGTCGCGCCTTGGGCGGTAGAAAGCCGACAAGCTGAAAGCGAGGCCCGCGAAGCGGGCCGAAGCGTGCGCGACGACCGAAGGGAGGAGATATACTTGCTCAAATTTGTGGCGTGTATGCCACAGAAAGATCCGGAGGATAAGACATGTCGCAGGCCGTGACGATGGAGAAGATGGTCGCCTTCTGCAAGCGCAGGGGCTTTGTGTATCAGAGCTCGGAGATCTACGGCGGTCTGAGGTCTTCCTACGACTACGGGCCGCTCGGTGTCGAGATGAAGCGGAACATCAAGGAAGAGTGGTGGCGAAGCACGGTCCACATGCGGGACGACGTGGTTGGGCTGGACGCGGCGATCATCATGCACCCGAAGGTGTGGGAGGCCTCGGGGCACACGGCGACCTTCAACGACATGCTCGTCGAGAGCCGCACCAGCAAGCGCCGCTACAGGGCGGACCACCTAATAGAGGACGCGACCGGCATCGACGCCGAAGGGCTGAGCCCGGAGGAGCTCACCAAGATCATCCAGGAAGACGACAGGGTCAAGGATCCCGTCGACGGCGGACGGGACTTCGCGCCGGTGCGGCCCTTCAACCTCATGTTCGAGACTTACATGGGGCCGGTCAAGAGCGATGAGAACCTGGCTTATCTCAGGCCCGAGACGGCGCAGGGGATCTTCGTCAACTTCAAGAACGTCACCCAGACGAGCCGGGTAAAGGTACCGTTCGGGATCGCGCAGCAGGGCAAGTCTTTTCGGAACGAGATCACGCCAGGCAACTTTATCTTCCGCACCCGCGAGTTCGAGCAGATGGAGATGGAGTTCTTCGTCGAGCCCGGCACGGACGAGGAGTGGCACGAGTACTGGATCGAGGAGCGCTGGAACTGGTACCTGAACCTCGGCATCAGGGAGGAGAACCTCCGCCGCTACGAGCACCCGAAGGAGAAGCTCTCCCACTACTCCAAGCGCACCGTCGACATCGAGTACAACTACCCGTTCGCCGGATGGTCGGAGCTGGAAGGTGTGGCCAACCGCACGGACTACGACCTCAAACAGCACGCCGAGCACTCCGGCGAGAACCTGGAGTACATAGACCAGACCACGAACAACCGCTACTACCCCTACGTCATAGAGCCGGCCGTCGGCCCGGACCGCATCATGCTCGCCTTCCTCATGGACGCCTACACGGAGGAGGAGGTAAACGGCGAGGAGCGCACGGTCCTGAAGCTCCACCCCCGCATCGCCCCGACCAAGGCCGCCGTCTTCCCGCTCTCCAAGAAGCAGCCCGTCTCGACCATAGCCCGCGAGCTCTACGACGACCTCAAGGGCGACTACCGCCTGTTCTACGACGACTCGGGCTCCATCGGACGCCGCTACCGCCGCCAGGACGAGGCGGGCACCCCCTTCTGCGTTACCGTCGACTTCGACACCATCGAGGACAAGCAGGTAACCATCCGGGACCGCGACACGCTAAAGCAGGAGCGCATCCCGATCAAGGCCGTCCGGGACCGGTTGAAGGACCTCATCTCCGGGTAGCCCGGGCGAGAGGAACCTGCTCCACCCCGGTCGGCAGGCCAACCCCCTTCCGCGCCACCTCTACAGCGGTTTGCGTAAGGACCGGCCCTCGCCGGCCGCGAGGCACCGAGGTCTCCAGGGGCGCGCCACGAAACCCCATGCAAGCCCCGATCCTCCACCCCTGACAGAGCGAAGTTCACAAGGATCGATCCACCCCACCCCGCGATCCCGGGTGACGACCACGGTACGCCCGAAAAGTCCTTGCTGATGCCCGAAACCCGATACCCGTAGCCAGGCTAGCGGAAGGGTCGATCCTTGCGCTAGCCGCTGTCAGAACCTGAGGACCCGAAAGCCTTTTCGCGATGGGCTTGGCACTTCCGCGAACCGCTCTAGCGTCGTCTGGTTCGGCGATCCCTCCCTTCGTTTTTCACGAAGAGCGCGGGGTGAGGCTTGCCTCAGAGGCAAGCCTCACCCCGCGCGTTGCCCCGTACTACCGGGTCGCTTCGCCCGCCAGCGCCTCATCCCCGGCGTGGGCCGCCCCGGCCAGCTTCCCGCTCCGCCAGCTCGCAAACAGCGAGTACGCGCAGTAGGCGAGCACCACGCCGGCGATCTCGAGCGGCAGGTGGAAGAGGAAGTCGATGACTAGCAGCCCCCCGATGTCCATGCCGTTCGAAGCGTGCATCCCGAGGTGCGGCCACCACGAGACCATCAGGTAGCCGATCGACAGGTACATCGCCCACGCCCTGGCCTTAGAGTCGGGGGAGACCTTTCTTAGGACGGGGTAGCCGAAGACCAAAAACGAGACGCCGAGGCCGAGCAGCACGGCGTCTGAGACGCCCAGGAACATCAAGAAGGGGAGTTGCGTCGAGGTGGGCGCCACGCCGACGTCGGCCGGCGGAAAGAGGATCGGGCTCAAGAAGAACGCCACGACCGCGATAACGGCGGTGATTACCGCTACTTTCGTCTTTGTGCTCATCTATCTTCTCCTATGGTCTCGTTGTGTCTGCCCACGGCCTGCTCGGGCGTCGCCTTTCTATGTCGCCCCCCGGCTACCTCCCTCCGATCTCGGCCGGATACCCCCTCACCAGGACGACCCTCCCGCCGCGCACCGCGCATTCGTGCAGGAAAGGTTTCTCGCCCGGCGCGTTTCCCGCCCCCCGGTCCTCTATAAAGCGGCCGGCGACGAGCACGCCGTCACCGAACTCGACGAAGGTCTCGGCGGAGACGCGCGGGCCGGCACCACTCGCGTCGCGCAGGAAGGCGCTCCGTAAGACGGTCTTCAGGCCGCGCCCGGTGCCGTCGAAGGGCAGGCGGGCGACCATCGGGTGTACCCATGAGATCTCGGGGTCCGCGTAGAGTGCGAGGTCCGAAACCTGCCCCTCTTCGAGCGCCCGGTACATGGCGCGCACCACGACGGCGTCTTTTGTTGCCTCCGCGGACGGTACTCCCCCGCTCTTCGCGATCTTCGCCACGATCATCATCCTCCCTGAACCCGCGCCCCTGGCTGGGTCGCGCCTTATGCGGCCTGCTGGTGCGGGGTTGGGGCGGCCCCGCCCGCGCCCGTCGCCCGCCGTCCCGGAACCGGGTTGGACAGGACCCCTGAGACGAGCCGCCCTATCGAGGGGCGCCTGCCTCCCCCGGCCGCCAGCGCCGCGACCGCGCCCGCCAGGGCGAGCACCAGGGCCGCGTTCACCTCTTCCTTGCCGAACTGTTTGCCGATCATGCCGTCGTCTCCTTCTCTTCGATGGTTGGCTTCCGTAGCTGCTGGGTGTTTGCCTATCCGTCCCTCCTCTCGGCGTGCCTGAGCATGAACCAGTTGGGTACGCCAAGGACCTTTTGCTCCGCGACCACCTCGAAGCCGAAGCGCCTGTAGAAGCGGACGTTCACTTCCTTGTCTGTCTCCAGGTAGGCGTCTTCGCGGGCGGCGTCCATCTGGGCGCAGAAGACGCCCATCATGCGGCTCCCGACGCCCTCGCCCTGCAGGTGCGCGTCCACCGCGAGCGGACCGAGGTGCCAGTGGCGCTCTTCGGGATCGTGCTTCCGCCAGGCGCCCATCCAGCGCGCCATCCGCCAGATGGTCCGCGGGCCCAGGGGGATCAGCGCGGGCAGGAGGCGAAGCTGCTGGCCGATCCCGGGCCGGCAGCCGCCGGGGGGCATCATGCCGCAGACGCCGACGATGACGCCGTCCTCGCGCCTGGCGACGAGCGTGTGCGAGAAGTCCCTGACGGAGAAGACGGCGGCCATGAGGGCGCGGAAGCTGCGCCGTCTTCCCTCGGGGTCATCCCCGAAGGCGGCGACGTGGAGGGGGTTGTCGCGCATCCCGCGCGCCGTGACGTCGAGGACCGCCCCGATCTCGGAGAGGTCGAGCGCCCCGATCTCCATCCAGTCCAGCCACGCCCGCCCGTTGGTGAATTGCCTCTCCACGACTTTACCCTCTCTCTTCGGGATCGGATCTCTCTGCCTCCGAAGTCTGCCGCCAGGCGTCCGGGCGGGCCACCCACAGCGCCCCCACACCTCTCCCCCATTCTTAGTGTGGGAGGGGCCGCCGGGCATCGATTCCGTCCAAAATAGCCCACCTGGGGGATGTCTCGGGGTTACCGGCGCTGGTAGGCTTGGGAGATGGAGAGGCAGCGGGTCGAAGACGGGCCGGGCCGGGCCGTTGGGGGCGAGGACGGTGGGCCCAGGGTGTCGTTCGGCGCGAAGCTCAAGGGCCTGCGCGAGGCCGCGGGGTTTACGCAGGAGGAGCTTGCCTCGAGGGCCGGGCTGACCGCCAAGGCCGTAAGCGCCCTGGAGCGCGGCGAGAGGCGACGTCCCTACCCGCACACCGTCAGGTGCCTGGCGGACGCCCTGGGTCTCCCGGATGCCGCACGAGCGGCTTTCCTGGCCTCGGTCCCCGGAAGGGGGACCACGGGCTCCATCCCGGACGAGGCCCCATCCCCCGCTCTCATGGTGCCGCCGACCTCGCTGGTTGGAAGAGGCCGGGAGGTGGAGGAGATGTCGCGGCTGATGGGCCAGGGTGCCGCGAGGCTCCTCACGCTCACGGGGACAGGCGGCGTCGGCAAGACCCGTCTCGCGCTGGAAGTCGCCAGGGAAGCGGTGGGTTCGTTTCAGGACGGGGTGGTATTCGTCGGCCTCGCTCCGCTAAAGGACGCCTCGCTCGTCCTGCCGACCATGGCGAAAGCCCTCACCCTGCGGGACGTGGAAGGACTGCCCTCGCGAGAGGCCCTGAAAGCCCACCTCAGGGAGAAGCGGATGCTCCTCGTGCTCGATAATTTCGAGCACGTGCTGGAGGCCGCGCCAGAGGTTGCGGGGCTGATCGAAGCCTGCCCGGACCTTACGGTGCTCGCCACCAGCCGGGCGCCCTTGCGGGTGAGGGGCGAGCAGGAATACCCGGTCTCCCCGCTGGGGGTGCCCGACCCGAGCCACGTGCCGGACCTCGAAGACGTCGGCGGGTCGCCGGCGGCGAGGCTCTTCGTCGAGCGCGCGAGGACGGCCTCTCCGGCCTTCGAGCTCACCCGGCACAACGCGGCGTCGGTAGCGGCGATCTGCTGGCGCCTCGACGGGCTGCCACTCGCCCTGGAGCTGGCGGCTGCGCGGGCGAGGTTCCTCGGCCCCGCGGCGCTGCTCTCCAGGCTCGACCGGGCGCTCGAGGCCGGCGGGGCGCGCGACCTTCCGGAACGCCAGCGCACGATGCGGGCGACCCTCGACTGGAGTTACGACCTCCTGCACGGGCCGGAGAAGGAGCTTTTCGCCCGGCTCTCCGTCTTCGCCGGCGGCTTCACGCTGGAGGCGGCGGAGGTGGTCGGCGCGGACGAGTACGCGGGGGACGTGCTCGTGCTTTTAGGGAACCTGGTGGAGCAGTCCCTGGTCCTCGCGCGGCCCGACGACGGGGCCGACGGGGTACGTTACGGGATGCTGGAGCCGGTCCGGCAATACGCCCTCGAAAAGCTCGAAAACGGCGGGGGGTCTGAGGAGACGCGCCGGCGGCACGCCGGCTACTACCTGGCGCTGGCGGAAGAAGGTGGACCAAGCCTGAAGAACCGGGATCAGGCGATCTGGCTCCCGCGGTTCGAGGCCGAGATCGGCAACTTGCGCGCCGCCCTTTCGTGGGCCGTCGAGCACGGGTGGGCCCGGGAGGTCTCGCTCATGAGTTGGGCGTCGTGGACGTACTGGTGGCTGAGCGGGCACCTGAGCGAGGGACGCCGCTGGATGGAGGAGGCGCTCGCGAGCGACCCTGACGCCCCCGCCCCCGTCCGGGCGACGCTCCTGACCCTCGCCGCCACGCTGGGCCAGGCCCTCGGCGACTTCGAAGCCTCCCGGCGGACGAACGACGAGAGCATGGAGCTGTTCCGGCGGCTGGGCGACGAAGACGGGCTCTACTTCGCGATGGGCACGGCCGGCCTCATAGCCCTCGGCCAGGGCCAACCCAACGAGGCGCTCTCCATGATGGAGGAATCCGGGGAGCGCAGGCTCGAAGGGATGGGAGACAGGTGGTCCGCCAGCGCCATGTTCGGTTTCTCGGCGACGGTGGCGCTCGGGATGGGTGACCGCGCCAGGGCCCGCCGCCTGGCCGGGCGGGCGCTCTCGCTGGCGCGGGAGATAGGCGCCAGGGAGGCGATCGCCGTCGCACTCCCAACGCTGGCGGTGACGGCCAGGGACGATGGGGACCTGGAACGGGCGGCGGCGCTCTTCGCGGAGGGCCTCACGCTCTCCGCGGAAGTCGGCGACAGGACCAACATCGCCTACTACCTCGAAGGTCTGGCGGAGCTATCCGCCTCGGAAAACGGGCTGGAGCAGGCGGCGAGGCTCTGGGGCGCAGCCCGCACGCTCCTGGAGACGATAGAGGTAATAGCCTACCCCCACGCCGCCGACCGCACCTTCTACGAAGAACGCCTCGCGGCCGCGCGTGCGAGCCTCGACGAACGGGCGTGGGAGAAAGCGTGGTCCGAGGGAAGGGCGATGACCACCGAAGAAGCCGTCGAGTACGCCCTGGACGACCGCGGCGACTAGAGCGGTTTCCAGAGACGTTGGGCCGCCGCTTCCCACCAGCCTTTTGCTCTTGCCGAAAGCCGAACGATATGCCCTACGTCCCTCATCTCTCCCTGGCGCCCCTGATCGCGCCGTCGTCTATCTTCCTCTCGAGGGTGTCGACGAGGTCGGTCATGCCGTTGTAGTCGACGTTTCGGATGCCTTCGTAGAGCCTGGGGTTGATATCCCACTCGTGCTCCAGGGGCTTGAGGTTGAGGTCCTTGTAGCGCACCGTGACCGTGATGTCCGAGGCGATCTCGCCTTTCTTGATGGCCGGCAGGAGGTTGTCCAGGGTGTCCCAGTAGCAGGCGATCTTGGCGCCCGGGGCGAGCGAGGTCAGGCCCTCCTCGAAGAAGGGCAGGTCGCTCAAGACCTGGCCGTCGGAGCTCTGCACGGGGTGGGAGAAATCGAAGGTTATGTCCTTCGCGGGGCCCTGGCCGACGTTCTGGACGATGATGTTCATGTTCGGCAGGTTGGCGTAGTCCTCAGAGACCGTGATCAGGGGCCTCCCGCCGCCCGCCGTGTGCTCGGTACGCATCTCGTGGACCATCTCCTGGGTCGCCCGGATCGAGAAATAGTACCCGAACCCGATCACCACTATAAAGATGGTCTGCAACACGGGCGCGGCGATCTGCGCGATGGTGAGTAAGTTCAAGGGTCCTCCGAGGTCGCTGTTCGAAGGTATTGTATCCGCAACCCCCACCGGCCAACCACCTTCTCACGACGAAGCGCGGCCCCCGCGTCTGCGGGGGCCGCGGCGGAAGCGTCTCCGGTTCTGGCCGCTCAGCCGGTCATCTCGACCGGGTTGCGCCAGCCGTCGAGCGCCTCGCGGCGGGGGGTCAGGTGCTCCTCGGGGGTCCCCTGGCCTTCTAGAAAGCCAATGGCGTCTTCGCAGAGCGATTCACCCTCGCCGGGGCGGCTGCGCCAGACGTTGTTGGTCTCCTTGGGGTCCGTACGGAGGTCGTAGAGCTCGGGCTGGTCGTTGGGGCCTCCGAGGATGGCGGAGCGGTCGCGCGTGGTTACGGTGAAGGGCATGTAGCTCGCGACCTTGCGGGGCGTGGAGTCCACGGCGGTCGTGATCTCACCCTCCGCCATGTAAAGCGGCCACGAGCTCACGACGAAAGGCCTGTGCTCGTCTTTCTGCCCGGTGAGCACGCCGCCGAAGGACTCGCCTTTCATGGTCATGGGGCTGCCGAGGCCCGTCAGGTCCAGAATGGTCGGCGCTATGTCCGGGGCCGTCGTCATCGCCTGGCGGCGGCCCGGGGTGAGGCCCGGGCCGCGGGCTATGAGTGGGATGCGGCTGATCTCGTTGTACAGGGGCGACCACTGCACGGTCAAGAGCCACGACTCCGAGAGCCACGCCGGAAGGTTGGAGTTCTCCGAAACAACCGCTTCGGGCTCGTGGACCCACTCTGCCTTGCCGAAGTAGCCGTGCTCGCCGAAGTAGAAGCCGTGGTCTGAGGTGAAGACGACTATGGTGTCGTCCGTGAGGTTCAGGGCGTCGAGCTTGCCCAGGAACCTCCCGATCCAGAAGTCCACCATCGTCACCTCCCCGCAGTACGTCGCGTGCGCCAGCCCCACGTCGTCCTCGGTGAGGCCGGCCTCCCGCCAGTCGCCGTAGGCCGGGTAGACCTGCCGCCCGTCGTAACCCTTCCTATACTGCTCGGTGTAGTAGTCGGGGGCGTCCCAGGGCTCGTGCGGGTCCCAGGTGTCGACGTACAGAAAGAAGGGCCCGTCGTCGCGGTGGCGCTCCAGCCACCTCTCGGCCTCGGTCATGGTGCGGGCCACGAGCCTGTCCTCTTCCCTGGTCCACGTCGAGCGGGCGTCGGAGCGCTCCTGGGCCTGGTGTCGTCGCCCTGGCCCCTGACCCAGATGAAGTCGTCGAAGCCCCTGTCGTAGCCGAAGCCGTTCCTTATGTAGAAGGGCGTGTCGACGACCCCCATCGTCGCGTAGCCGGCCCTCGACATGACCTCGGGCAGGGTCGTCAGGCGCCCGGGCAAGGGCTCCCAGCCCATGTGGGTGTACGAAAAAGTCCCGGTAAGGATGTCGGCCCGCGCCGGCATGGTCGGGAAAGACGACACCACGTGGTGGTCGAAGACCGCCGACTGGCGGGCAAAAGTGTCCAGGTAAGGGGTCTTGATGTACGGGTTCCCGTAGGCCCCGATGTGGTCCCGCCGGAACGTGTCCGCCACGATCACCACGACGTTCGGTCGATCCATCTCTTCCTCCAACTTTCTCGTCTCCTAGTCCAACGGGGCGACACCCTACAACATACTTCACTCAATTGCTAGACAAACTTATGAAATCCACAAGAAAATGAGCCGAAGGGACTACGCCTGCACTATTTGGCAGCGTTCCGGCGCCGCGTCCCTCGCCATAAATCCCCCGGCGCATCCGTGCAGCCGACCCGGCAGGGATGGCGAATCCGGAAAGCGTCGGGCGACCCTGGAAGCGACGCGCAGACGGCGCGTCGCTTCCAGATCGAACCTGCTCGGGAAGTGCGCGTCGCATGGTTGTCGCGCCGCCGGGAGAAACCCGACGGGCACTTAGCGGCGAAATTTGGGGCCCGGCGCCTCAAGCGCCGGGCCCGGTAGCTGAGAGCTGAGAGCTGACAGCTGAGAGCTAATCCTCCGGTATCTCGTCGTAGACCATCTTCAGGTCCATACCCTGGGCGCGGCGGACGAAGCGGGAGACGACGTAGATCACGAGGGCGAGGACGTACATGGTGCTCAGGTAGAGGAACGAGGACGGGTTGTTGATGCCGTAGACGTCGTTCGTAACCCATTGGTAGAGGCAGAAGGCCAGGAAGAGGCCAAAGGCGGTGGCGGCCACCGTGATCAGGGGTATGCCGAGGACGTTGTAGCGGGCTATGGGCGAGGCGTTGTAGATCTCGGGCTTGCGCCACGGGAGTATGGCCGCCGCCACCGTCGAGCCGAAGAACGTAAGGGCGATGACGAGGGTGGCGTTCAACGTCCAGGTGGCGAAGTTCTCCCCGTAGGCGTAGAAGTAGCTGATCGGGATCGAAGGTATGAGCATGAGCAGGAGCGCCACCCAGGGCACGCCGCTGCGGGTCGTTTTGGCGACCGCCTCCGGGAGCACCCGGTCGAAGGCCGTCGCGAAGACGACGCGCGTCGAGGACATGAAGACCGTCCCGACCCAGCCGAAGAACCACAGGGACATCAGGGCTATCAGGATGACCTGGAGCACCGGGTTGCCGAGAAGGAAGGAGACGAGAAGGGCCGGGTAGGGCCACGCGGAGATCGGGCCCTCGCCGGCCCAGAAGGCGGCGTTGGCGCCGTAGTAGAAGTCCCAGCCGAAGGTTTTGGCGAACAGGAGGAGCATCAGGACGGCGGTCACGGAGGTGACCACCAGCGCCCCGGCCATGGCGTAGATGTTCTTGCGGAAGTCGGATGCGCCGCGGACCTCACCGTAGAGCGTCGCGCCCCAGTTCGAGAAAAGGTTGAAGAAGGCGAGGAAGGGGATCAGGAGCAGCGTCGGGAAGACCGCCGAGTCCGTCGGGAGGCCTCCCGCCTGCTGACCGGCCTGGACCGTCTGCTGGTAGGCGTTGGAGCCGGCGCCGAGCATGCTGCTGGCCTCGGCGTTAAAGGCCGAGACGAAGTCGGCACGCGAGCTGACGAGAAGGATTACCAGCATGATGGCGAGGCCGACCAGGCCGCCGTAGAAGCAGAACTTCTGCACGCGGGCGTAGGAGCGCATCCCGAGCGAGATCAGGGCCGAGGCCATGAAGGCCACGATCACCGAGGCGGTAAAGACGCCGGCCGACTCGCCGAAGAAGGCAACGAGCCCGTCGAAACCCAAAATCGCGGCGAGGGGCACGAAGACCTCTTTTACCAGGATGTCCGCGTAGATCGGCACCCAGTGCCACAGGATAAACCACCACCCCGTGACCGCCAGCACGAAGCCTATCCCGCCCCCCAGTATCCGGCTCATCCAGACGTAGTCGCCGCCGGCCCTCGGCATCACGGCGATAAGGGCGGCGTAGGTGACGGCCTGGAAGATCAGGTACAGCCCGGCAAGTATTATGGCCGGAATCAGCGCCCCCTCGGGGACGAAGGGCGCGTAGGAGAGGATGAAGAGCCCCAGCGTGATCAGGTTGATCGAGAACGTCGCGTAGATGAACGCGTCCCACACGGACCACCCGCGCAAGAGCCCCGTCGCCTTTCTCTGGAACAGGTCCCCCGTACTGGAACCCGCCGTCGCGTTGCTGGCCATTTATCTACTCCTCTATCCGCTGGTGAGTACGAACCGCTTGACCTTCTTGCCGCCGTCCAGGTCGACGACGGCCCCGAGAAGCTGCCCCTGCTCGTAGGAGCTCCCCGGGTTGATGCACAAAGTTCTTCCGATCCTGGTATTCCCCCGCGCCTCGTGGATGTGCCCGTGCAAAGCGAGCGCCGGCTGCCCCTCCTCTATCGCCTCCCTGACCGCGGTCGAGCCGACGGGCATGGTCGAGCGACCCGCGTCCTTGGGGCGCATGTCGGCCGTGATCTCCGGCGCGTCGTCGAGGCCCGACTGGTGCGGCGGGCAGTGGAAGTTGTAGACGGTCTGCTCGGGCGGCGCCGTCACCTGCGAGGTCATCTCGTCGAGCCTCTTTTTCAGGTCAGGCTCGTCCTCCTCCCTGTAGGTGTCCCACGGGGTCCGGTTGGCCCAGCCGGTCGAGACCATCTGGAAGTTCCCGAACTCGACGACCCGGCCCTCGGCGAGGTGGACGCCCCTGGCGTTCGCGATTATCTCGTCGACCTCGAACTGGTCGTCGTTGCCGGGGCTGACGTAGCACTCTATGCCGGTGCCCGCGAGCTTCTCCTCGGCCATCCGCATCCAGCGCTCGACGGTGCCGAGCATCTCCTCGTGGAAGTACTTGTCGCGCAGCTTCTCGTCGGATTCGAGCTCGGCCATCTCGTCCGGCGTCGTGCGGAACGGGTAGTAGCCGCGCCGCCTCACGGAATCCTCGAACTCCTTCACCTCGTCCTCGGTCGTGAAGTCCCGGCGGTTCTCAAGCAGCGTGGCGTGCCAGTTGCCCTTCCCCGCCTCGACTATCGGGACGAGCGCTTTTCCCGTCATGTCGCCGCCGAGGACTATGACCTTAGCCTCGTAGTGTTTGCCCGAGTTCAGAAACTTCTTCCAGCAAGTCTCCGAGCCGTGGATGTCCGTGGCGAAGAAGATCCTGGTGTCCGGTCCCCTCGAAAACAGCCTTGAGATCATGGTCCCCCCTCTACTTCTTCCGGCAGGTCGTACCAACGTTTTCTGTCCCCGATCTTCGCCCGCACTCTCCACGCGAACGGTTTGGGCTCCTCTTCTACGCGCCCCCGCAGCTTCTCGACGCCCCGGTCGATGCGCTCCTTGCCCTCGTCGTCGAGGTCGTAGCGGTCGAGGTGGCTTCTCAGGTCTTCCAGGTTGGCCGTGAAGGTGCGCCACAGGCCCCAGTCGGAGGCGCAAAGCTCGGCCACGCGGGCGGCGTTCACGGCGTCGCCGTCCGACTCCTCTACCGGGTGGTTGTGCAGGATCGCCAGGGCGTCCCGGACATCTTTCTCGTTGAGCTCTATTATCTGGAGCTTCGTAAGGAGCAGCTCGGCGAGCGGGATCGTCATGGGTTCGAGGTCCAGGCGCCTGCCGATGGGGATCTCGTGGCACATCCTGAAGGTACCGACCAGGATATCCACCTGCCTGTCGTGGTTCTCGTCGAAGAACAGCAACCGCTCGCTGCCGTAGAGCGTGTTGAAGCGCGTCTGGGGCGTGTATCCCTCGGACTCGAAGAACTTCTGTGCCTCGGCGGAGCGCCCTTTCGGGGTTATGAAGTCCATGTCCGCGTACTCTCGCCTGAAGGCGGGTTCGAGGCCGTCCCGCGCGCGGACGTTGACGGCCACGCCGCCGAGGAGGCGCAGGGCAACGCCCCGCTCGTCCGCGGTCGAGGACACGCGCCTTGCCTCCTCGACCACGTCGGGCAGGCGTCTGTTCGTGTCTTGCATCCTTCTCCTATCCTCTCTCTGCCTGGCGGGCCGCGTCGATCCAGGGCTGCACCGCGGATCGGTTCTCAGACTCCTCGAGCCAGTCGCGCACGCCGGCGTCGATCTCCCTCTCCTCGTCCACGGCCTGGTTGATCGCCACCTCCAGGGAACCCACCTGGGTGGAATCCAACCTCATCTCGCTGATGAGGGCGTGGGCCACGGGGTCGTCCTCGGCGAAACCCTTGCGGGCCACGGTGTGGAGGGTCTGGGGGTCGTCCGCGGTGCCGAGGGCGTTCTTGGGGTCCTTCAGGTAGCGGAAGTCGTACTCGAGGTTCATCCAGTGCGGGGACCAGGCGACGAACACGAAAGGTTCGCGCATGGAGTAAGCCTTCTGGAGTTCGAGGAGCATCGCGGGGGTGCTCGCCTCCACGAGGCTGTAGTCGAGGTCGTACTGCGGGACGGCGTTCTGGCCGATCTTCTCCATAAGCGTTGCGCCCGGCTCTATGCCGGTGATCATGCCCGGTTCGGAGGACTTGAGATCCCCTATGGTCTCTATCCCCTCCATGTAGTTCGGGACGGCGACCCCGAAGACGGTCTTCCCCTCGTACCAGGGCTCCCGGTAGACCTCGACCTTGTCCCCGGCCTCGTCCACGAACTGCCGGTGGTTGGGCATCCAGGCGTCCATAAAGACGTCCGTCTCTCCCTCGGCCACGGCGTCGAAGACGTCGGGCACCTTCTCGGACCGCTGGAGCTCCACGTTCTCGTAGCCGAACTCGTCCTCGAGTAGGACCCGGATCAGGTAAGAGTTCGCCACGTTCTCGTCCCAGAGCAGGTAACCGAGCGTGATCTGCCCCTGCCCCCCGAAGCCGCAGCCTGCCGGTAAGACGGCCAACGTCCCGAACACCACGCCTACGAACAGGGCCCCAAGCCCTCGCCCGCACCTCACGCCCCGAGCCCGCCCGGTAATACGGTCGCCCAAACCCGCGAGGTCCTGCGTCCCTGTGTCGAAATCGCCCCCCGAAAGCAACCGGGCAAAGATCGAACCGGACGATCGGGGCCTTCCCCCGTTCTCCTTTTTACGCGGCCTCTCCTCTGTCAGCCTGCTACGCAGGGTTGCGCGTCCCACCGACCGCGTAGCACCTGCCGGCCGGTCCCCAGATGCATGCAACCCGCCCGCCCAGTCAACCCTATTCCGGTGCGGACGGCAGCATGATACGTCGTCCCCCCACCCTATTCAACTGAACCTGCACAAAAAATGTAACCGCGGGGTCGGTGGCAACCCGGTCCCCTCCACGATAAACTAGCGAAGCCTTGCGCCTGTAGCTCAGGGGATAGAGCATTGGTTTCCTAAACCATGTGTCGGAGGTTCGAATCCTTCCAGGCGCACCCCCCGCTGTTCCTGCGAACGCCATGCCTTTTCTTCGGCGTCTACCGACGCGGTTGTGTCTCCACGGATCAGACCGCCAATAGGTGCAGGGCAATGGTTGGTTCAGGTCGGATATCCGGCGTGGCCATGATCTTCTCTATCAAGTGCCGCCCGGTGGGGCCACTCAGAGGGCCAAGCCGCCCACGGTTCCGTTAGGGGGAGCCATACTTCCGAATACCCGGCTCGCGGTGTCGGATGGGTGGCGCGGCGAGCGGAGAATGTTGTGCACCGATCTTGTTCCGGAGCTTCCCCTCATCCCTCAAGGCCCGCATCGCTTCCGCCGCTCCCGCCCGTGTCGGACCGGCCTTCCCGCAACCCAGGCACCGGGCACGCCTGTTACCGCCTCCGGTGGCCTCCACCAAGGCCGGGTAAAAGTGTCCGCATCGCCAGCCCATCGGCCTCTCCGGAATTTCCACCGCGCTCCTCCTCGGTCTAGTTTCGTCCGAGCCCGCTACCCGACGGTCCCCCTGGCTGTCGCGTCGAGAATCCCGGCGCCCGGATGGTCGGCCGCAAAGATCCGCAACTCGGCCTCGCAGGCGGATTTCTCCCGGTGCCCCGAGGCGGAGGCCGCAAGCGTCTCGCCCGTGGGAGAGCGCAACCTCCACCTGTAGCCGGTCTTGAAGTCCCGGTAGAGTACGAACTTCCTCCCTTTACCCGTCACGGGCCTTCTCCTTTCTTTACGTTGCCCCTCACCGGCGGCCCGAAGTTGGAGGGGGGAACTCGGGCCGGGCCGCCGGATGATGCGAACAACCTTACGCCCCGGAACGGCTCGGGGCATCACCCAGCGGGACCATTTTTTCCTGGTCCGTTCGGCCCACGAAAGGGTCGCTGACGCCTCTCAAAGCCGGGGATCGGAGTGCAGGTCTGCAGGATGAGCACGTCCTCGCCGACCGCTCGATCCTCACCGAAGCGCGTCGTTCAGGGGAGCGTTGCCGGAAGCGTGCGGGCAAAAACGCTGTAAAGGTAATAGAGCCATTCCGTGAGTACCGGCTTTCTACCCGCGGGTTATCATGGTCGGGGAACGGGGGAATGATCTCGAAGAGATGGAGGCACCGGCGTGCGCGTAGGGTTGCAGGTACCGAGCTTCACCTGGCCGGGGGCGCCCGGATCCATCGGCCCGCAGTTGGCCCGGATCGCACGGACCGCCGACGAGGCCGGCTTCGCGAGCATCTGGGTCATGGACCACTTCTTCCAGATCGAGGTCGTCGGGGCCGCCGAGGAGCCGATGCTGGAAGGCTACTCGGCCCTGAGCTACGTGGCCGGCGTCACCGAGCGGGCGAAGCTCGGGACGCTGGTGACCGGGGTGCAGTACCGTCATCCCGGCATCCTGCTGAAGACGGTTACCACGCTCGACGTCCTCTCCGGGGGGCGCGCCTACCTCGGCATTGGCGCCGGCTGGTACGAACGCGAGTCCCGGGGCCTGGGCGTCCCGTTCCCACCAACGGCGGAGCGCTTCGAGCGGCTGGAGGAGACGCTGGAGATTGCCAACCGGATGTGGTCCGGGGACGGCGAGCCCTTCGAGGGGGAGCACTACCGGCTGGAGGAACCGATGAACAACCCGCCTTCCATCAGCCGTCCGCATCCACCGATCATGGTAGGCGGCATGGGAGAGCAGAAGACCTTGCGGCTGGTGGCCCGCTACGCCGACGCCTGCAACCTCTTCGCCTACGGGGGGCCCGACCTGATCCGCCACAAGCTCGGCGTCCTGGAACGCCACTGCGAAGAAGCCGGGCGCGACTACGGGGAGATCGAACGCACCGCGCTCGGCACGGTCCACCTCGCCCCGGGACAGATGGGCGCGGACGACGTGATCGGCACGTGCCGCGACCTGGCCGGGGCCGGCATCCAGCACGCGATCTTCAACATGCCGAACGTCCACGACATCGAACCCCTGGAGACGTTCGGACAGGAGATCATACCCGCCGTCACGGACCTCTAGAGCGGGTCGAAGAGGCGATGCCTCTTCGACCCGCGCCGTCAGCTATCAGCCCGCTTCGGCTTCGCCTCCGCTCTCAGCGGTCAGCTCTTGCTCTGGCTGAAAGCTGACCGCTAAAAGCTATCACCCAAGAACCTTCAGAAGGGTTGCTATCGCCGCCACGCTAAGGACGAAAAAACCGACCGCCGCCATCCTGGCCAGCATCCTGTCCCCGTCGAGAACCCCCCTGACGTAGTACCACGCGAAGGCCACCGCGCAGAGGAGGGCCGCCGCGCAGAGGAAGATGCCCCACGTACCGTCGCTCACGCCCTTCCTTTGGCGGGCCGTCCCTCACCGCCCTCTTCGGGCCTGCTCGGGTGGTTACGCCGCCACGCCTCCCTGAGCTCGTTCGACCTGCGCTCGTCCTCCTCCCGCCGGCGCTCGGCGGCCTCTCCTTCGCGTCTGTCGCGTTCTTCGTCCCGGCGGTCTGTCACGGCGGCTCCTTTCTAAGGAAAATCCCCTCCCGGAGAGATCTCCTCGCCAGCTAGCCGTTAATCGTCTTCACTTTCATCATCGTCTTCGCCCCCGCAACCTGCCGCAATCAGGAAGCCGCCGTTGTGCCCCCCAGCCCCGGTACCCTTGCAAGAAACTCTCTCCGGTCTATCTGTTCTCCGCGTATGGCCCCGCTCCTGCGATAGCGTTCTCTTATTATGCCGAAGTTCCCGGCTGCTGGCAGGCGCCGGCCGCGTCGGGCCTCCCTCTTGAATCGCATATACTTCACGCGCGGACCATACGAGGAGCGGAACATGCGGCGTACGGAGGGTCCCGGAAGAGACAGGAGCGTCGAAACGGCGCGCACGGAGGCTTTCAGCGACGGGGTGTTCTCGATAGCGGCGACCCTGCTCGTGCTCAATCTGGAGGTCCCGAGCGTACCGCAGACCGAGGCCGCCCGGGAGTTGCCCCGGGCCGTCGTTGGCCTGGCGCCGGATCTGCTCAGCTACGCGTTGAGCTTCCTGGTGATCCTGTCCTTCTGGATGGCCCACCGCGGGTCGTTGCGCTACATCACGCACGCGAACAGGCGCCTGAGTTGGCTCAACGGCCTGTTTCTCATGGTCATCGCCTTCATCCCGTTCTCGACCGGCCTCTTCGACCGCTACTCGGACGATTCGTTCGCCATCGTCGTCTACGCGGGAAGCCTCGCCCTGGCAAGGCTGATGCTGACCGCGGTCTGGTGGTACGCCTCGGCGGACCCGGCCCTGATCCACGAAGGCGTTAGCCCGAGGGAGATACGTTTCCACCGCCTCAACGGCCTCGCGGTGTCCCTCGTCTTCGCGCTCTCCATAGGCGTCGCCTACGTCAGCGTGTGGGCCGCGGTTATCGTCTGGATAACCCTCTTCGTCGTGGACCACGCGCTGCTCCACGCCTTCGAAGCAAGATCCGCCTGACTTGGAACGGAACCGCGACGTTTGCCGGGCGCACGATCATGGAGCGTGCCCATCTCCCCTCCTCACAAGACGTTCCACCTCCCCCTCGTAGAGCTCGACCACACCGTCCCTCGTTTCGAGGATTAGGGCCCCTTCCGGGCTGATATCCGCGGCCAGCCCTTCTAATATTTCGCCGGATCTCCTGACGCGCACGCGCTGCCCGAGGGTGAGGCTCAGGGCGCGCCAGTCGTCGAGGACGGCGGCGAAATCGTGCACGCGGCGCAGCTCCGCGTCGAGGTTCCAAAGCAGGCGCCGGAGGAGGTCTATGGGGTCCGCGTCGCGGCCGAGTTCGGAGCGCAGGGTGGCGACCTCGCGGTCCGTGACGCCGAGGTCTTCGGGGTCGAGGTTGGCGTTGAGCCCGACGCCGAGGACGGCGTGGTCCAGGCGGGGCGCTTCGCCGGGTCGCGCCCCCCGGATGCTCGACTCGGCGAGGATGCCGCAGATCTTGCGCCCCCCCGGCTCTACGAGCAAATCGTTGGGCCACTTGATGCCGACGTTTGCCCCGATCTCGCGCAGCGCCTTCGTCACCGCGACGGCGGCCGTCTGGGTGATCCGAGGCGCGGCGGCGGCTTCGAGGTCGGGGCGGAGCACCAGGGACATCCAGAGCCCACCCTCGGGAGAGCCCCACGCCCGCCTGAGCCTGCCGCGCCCCCCGGTCTGGACGCCCGCCACGACGAGCGCGCCGTGGGGCGCCCCGTCCCGGGCAAGCTCGCGGGCGCGCTCCTGGGTCGAGCCAAGCGCCCCGTGTACCTCGACGACGCGCGCGAGGGGGCTTTCGAGGGAGAGGATGGAATCCCGGGTCAGCCCTTTCAACCGAAGCCGAGGTCTTCGAGCGTCGCCATCTCCACGAGCAGGCGGGCCGCGGCCTGGACTAGCGGGACGGCGAGCAGGCCGCCGGTCCCCTCTCCGAGGCGCATGTCCAGGTCGAGTAGGGGTTCGAGGCCGAGGTGGTCGAGGGCTATCTTCGCGCCCGGCTCCACGGAGAGGTGGCCGGCGATCACGTACCCCAGAGAATCGGGGGCCAGGGCGCCCGCGACGAGGGCCGCGGAATTCGAGACGACGCCGTCCAGGATGACGGGCACCCCGCAGGCCGCGCCCATCAGGATCACACCAGCGATGGCCGCGTGCTCGAGCCCCCCGACCGCCGCGAGAACGCCGAGCGGGTCCGCCGGGTCCGGCCCGTGCAGCTCCAGGGCCTCGCGCACCACCCGGACCTTCAGGTTCAGGGTCTCGTCGTCTATGCCCGTGCCGCGTCCCGTCGTCTCCTCCGGGGGGTGGTCCGTGAGGGCCGAGATCAGGGCCGAGGCGGGCGTGGTGTTGGCGATGCCCATGTCCCCGACGACGAGCAGATCCACCCCCCCGCTCTCGACGAGCTCCTCCGCGACCCCGGCCCCCGCGAGCACCGCCCTCGCCGCCTCCTCCCTCCCCATCGCGGGCCCGCGGCTCAGGTCGTCCGTGCCGGGCCTGACCCTGGCCCCCCGCAAAGACGGATGCCGCTCCAACTCCCCCGCGACCCCGACGTCGAGCACGCTGACCCGCGCCCCAACGGTCCTCGCGATTGCGTTGACGGCGGCCCCGCCGCCGCAGAAGTTCCCTACCATCGCCGCCGTCACCTCCCGAGGCCACGGCGAGACGCCCCGGTCCAGCACCCCGTGGTCCCCGGCGCAGACGACGACGGCCGGGCTCCCCGGCACGGGAGGCGGGCTCTCCCCCGCCATGCCCGCCAGCCGCGCGCCCAACCCCTCCAGCCGTCCCAGGCTCCCCGGCGGCTTGGCGAGCGCGAGGTGCCGCTCCCCGGCCTCCGCGACGGCGCCCTCGCCGGACGGCTGAACCTCGACCGCAAGTTCCCTTACCCTGTCCTCCAGGCTCAACTTCGCCGCCTAGTGGTGATGGCCGTGCGGGTGGTCATACCCGTGGTCGTGGCCCGGCTCATCGGGGTGGTAGTGGGGCGTGGCGGGGGCGCCCACCTTCTCCTCGAAACCGGGGAGCGCCACGCGGTGGACGCAGACGTCGCAGTTCATGCGGATATCTCCCTGAACGGCCTCGTCGTAGCGCTCCATGAGTAGATCGGCCACCCGTTCGTCGGGGCCGAAGTAGCCGGCGTAGCGAACCTCGACATCCTCGTTCCCGGCGGCGAAGGCTTCGGTCTGTTCCCGGATGCGCTCCTCGAGGACGCCGGTGAAGAGGAAGTACGAGAAGACGACGACGCGCCGCGCGCCGAGCCTGCGGCAGCGGTCGAGGCCCTCGTGGACGGTCGGCGGGGTCATGCTTACGAAGGCGCTCTCCACGAGGGGGTAAGCGCGCCCCTCGTAAAAGAGACGGGTTATCTTCGCGAGGTCCGAGTTGGCGTCGGGATCGGAGGAGCCGCGGCCCACGACCAGCACCGCCGTTTCGGATTTCTCGTCTTCGGAGACGACGGCGGAGATCCTCTCCTCCATCAGCTCCAGAAGCTCCGGGCGAACGCCGAGGGCGCGGCCGTACCGAAAGCTCATCTCGGGATGGTCCATCTTCTCGCGCACGAGCGTGGCCGGGATGTCGTCTTTGGCGTGCCCGGCGGCGAGGAGCATCAGGGGGACGGCGGCGACCTCCCGGGTCCCGCCGGCGGCGATGCTGTCTACGCACTCGCCTATCGGGGGTCTGGAAAGCTCGATAAACCCGCCCTCGACGGGCAGGGACGGGTTGCGCCCCCTCACCAGTTCCACGAGCTCGTGGAACTCCGTGGCCCCCCTCGGGTCGCGGCTGCCGTGGCCCACTATAAGGAGCGCGGGGTTCCGCTCCCCCATCTTCCCGTTCTTCTTGCCGATGCTTACCGTCTCCCGCATATCATTCCTCCTCGTAGTAGATGAGCGCGTTCAACGCCGCCGCCGCGACCGCGGAGCCACCCTTCGGCCCCCGGTTCGCCACGCCCGGCAGTTCGCTTTTCAACAGTAGCTCCTTCGACTCGGCAGCCCCGACGAAGCCGACGGGAAGCCCGATCACGAGCGCCGGACGGATGTCCGCTTCCAGTAGCCAGAAGAGCGCCGTCGGCGCGTTCCCGACGACCCAGACGGCCCCGTCGCCCACCTTCCCGGCCGCGAGCCGGAACCCCGCCGCCGAGCGTGTCAGGCCGCTCTGCTCCGAGAGTTCCCTCGCGCGAGGGTCGGAGACGAGACAGAGGGTCTCGCGCGCCGTGATGCCGGCCGCCACCATCCCGACGTCCGTCACGACGGGCGCGTCCCGGCGTAAAGCGCCGAGGCCGCGTTCGAGTGCCGGCTCGTGGAGGACGAGGCTCTCGGCGTACTCGGGGTCGGCGGAGGCGTGGATCACGCGCTCGGCGACGGCCCGGCCCAGTGGCCCGAGGTGGGAGAGGTCGACCATCTCGCGCAGGATGCGGTAGCTCTCGGCTTCGATCGGGTGTACGCGCCTCAACGCTCCTCCAACAGGACTTCGATGCAGGCGGAGACCGGGCAGACCTCTGCGCACTCGGCGCAGCCCGAGCAGCGGTCCTCCAGCACGATCAGGGGCGACCCGTACCCCCGTGGGGCCGGCCGTATCGCTTTCTCGGGGCACGTCTTTATGCACGCCCCGCAACCGGCGCAGGCGTCCGTGACGGCGAAGACTGACTTCAAGACAGGTACCCCCGCGGCGTCACCATGCGGCCTGAGACCAGAGTCGTCTGCGAGCTGCCGACGACGACGACCGTCAGCATGTCCACGTCTTCGGGGCGCAGGGAGGCGAGGTCCGTCAGGGTTACGGCCTGCGTCGGGCGGTAGGCGTCCCTGACGATGCCGACGGGGGTGTCCGGCGGGCGGTGGTCGAGGAGCATCTCTTTCACCTTGCCGAGTTGCCAGTCGCGGCCTTTCGAGCGGGGGTTGTAGAGGGAGACCACGAAGTCTCCGAAGGCCGCCGCCTCCACGCGACGCTCTATGACGGGCCACGGCGTCAGGAGGTCGGAGAGGCTTATGGAGCAGTGGTCGTGGCCGAGCGGGGAGCCGAGCAGGGATGCGGCCGCCTGGGACGCCGTTATGCCGGGGACTACCACGACGTCCACGTCGTCGCCCGCGAGCTCCAGGGTGGGCGAGGCCATCGCGTACACGCCGACGTCGCCGCTCGAGACGAGGGCCACGGCGCCGCCGGCGCGGGCCTCGTCCAGGGCCGCCTCGGCGCGGGCGATCTCGTCGCCGAGGGGCATCGTAAGGATTCGCGTGCCGGGTCTAAGCAGATGGCGAACGCGGTCGACGTACTGGCCGAGGCCGACGACGAGCTCCGAGGCGGTGAGCGCGTCGCGCGCCAGGGGCGGGATCAGGGCCTCCTCACCGGGCCCCAGGCTCACGAGCGCGAGCCTCCCCCGAACCGGCAGCCGCCCGACGGCGACCGTTGCCATCCCGGACTTCCGCTTCTCCGAGACCAGATCCGCCCCGGAGACGACCACCGAGGCCTCAGCGACGCTTGGCGTCCCGACCGCATCCCGCACGACGGAAGAGGGGTTCGGTGTCTCCACCGCGGCCAACGCCTCGGCCGGATAGAAACGCAGCGGCACGCCAAGCCTCTCCGCGGCCTCCAGAAGCCCCGCCTCGTCGCGCTTCACGTCGATGCTCGCGAGGGCGGATAGGCTCTTCTCGGAGAGCCCGGCTTCCTCGAGAGAGGCGCGTAGAAGGGCCAGGATCTCCCCGGCTGCGGCCCCCCGGCTGCAGCCGATCCCCGCAACGAGCGAAGGCGGCCTGTAGACGACCGCCGGCCCCGAAAGGTCCACCACCCGGTCGGAGACGAAGATGAGCGGTGATCCGGGCTCGTCCGAAACGATCACGTTCTCCGGCAGCGGCCCGAGCGGCCGGCGTTGATCCGAGACAAGATAGACCGGCTCGCCGGAGACGAGCGCCGCGCCGACGGCGGCGAGGTCCGGGCCGTCTTCGCGCACAAAGCCAAGATGTGCGCCGAAGGAGTCGAGCGCGGGCACGCCGAGGCCGTCGCTCGCGGTGGTGATGACGGGCGTGGCCCCCAAGGAGTCGGCGACCCGCTCGGCGAGCCGGTTCGCGCCGCCGTCGTGTCCCCCGGCGAGGGCGACGGCGAACCTCCCGGCGTCGTCCACCGTCACGACGCCGGGATCTTCCCGCTTGTCCCGAACGAGCGGGGCGATGAGACGGACGGCCGCGCCGGTGGCCAGGAAAAGCACTAAAGCGTCGCATTCGTGCCATGCCCGGTGTAGCGCCTCTCTCGGTTTGCCTTCGTAGAGGCGGGCTTCGTTCCAGGCTTCGGCGAGGTGGGCCGCTTTGCGGCGTCCGTTCGCGGTGGCGGCTATCAGCCCGATCACGTCCGGCTCCCGCAAACGACGAAGACGGCGCTCCCGGGCACGACCCTGCGCATCGCGCCGACGCCCTCCACCGGGGAGGCCTGCAGGAACGTGCTTTCGACCGTAAGCCCGCAGCCTTCGAGGATCCTGCCAGCCGGCACGACCCTCTCCAGACCAACGAGGGCCAACACGACCGACCGCCTCGCCCGCGCGGCGCAAAGTTTGACGATCTCCTCGAAGGCGCCGCCCGTTCCCCCGATAAACACGGCATCCGGCTCGGGCAGGTCCCGCAAGGCGTCCGGGGCCTCGCCCTCGACCACTGGCACGTCCACCCCGTGGCGTTCGGCGTTGCGGCGGAGGCGGGCGCAGCTCTCGGGGTCGCGTTCGACGGCTATGGCGGCGGCGCCGAGGCGGGCGCACTCTATGGCGACGGAGCCGGAGCCGGAACCGACGTCCCAGACGAGGTCGCCGGGGCCCGGGCCGAGGCGGGAGAGTACGAAGGCGCGGGTAGGGCCCTTCGTGATCATGCCAGACCGGTGCTCGAACTGGTCCTCCGGCAAGGCCCACCGTTCCGGGCTCCCGATGCCCGAGGAGATCCAACCCTTCTTACGGGCGGTTCTCCCCTCGTCGAGCACGAGCACCACGTTTGGGTCTTCCCACTTCATACCCGCGACTTCTGCGGCATCGCCCCGAAAAACGCTCTCTTCCGTCCTTCCTAGCCTCTCGGCGACGACGAAGGTGCGGCCGAGACCGCCCAACTCTTTCGCCAACTCGGCCGGCCCGAAGTCGGGGGAGGTGAGCACGGCGACCTTGGGGTGGGCGCGGCAGACGTTCACGGCCCGGCGGGGTTCGCGGCCGTGGGCGCTCACGGTGACCGCGTCGTCCCAGGAGATCCCGGCCCGGGCGAAAGCGAGGGCGACCGATGAGGAAGCAGGCATGACCCGCAAAGCCCCCGACCCGAACTTTTCCGCGAGCAGGCGCACGATACCGAAAAACCCGGGGTCTCCCGAGGCGAGCACGACTACCGGACCACTCTCCGTTTCTATCCGGGAGAGCGCACCGGAGAGGTCTCCCTCGAAAGAAACCGCGCGTTCGGGTTCTATGGCCAGGTCTTCCAGATGGCGCTTCCCTCCGGCCACGAGCGCCGCCCCTTCGAGCAGTTCGATGGCCTCCGGGGACCGGGGGCTTCCGTCGAGGCCGATCACGGCTATGCGGCTCACGCGGCGCCCCAGGCGGTCTTTTCGAGGGCGCCGGGGCTCGCGCCGGTCGGGTCCAGGGTGTCGAAGTCGACCAGGATGACGTGGACTTCGAGCTTGTGCTCCGCGTACTCCATCAGGTTGTTCGCGGCCTCCTCGCAGAGAAGGTGGGGGGCCTCGTCCAGGTGCGCGGAGCGCCAGATTTCGTAGGCGTGGCGGGCGGTGTTCGCCTCTTTGACCTGCGAGAGGAGGGCCGGGTCTCCCCCTGCCTTCTCCGTTACCTCGGCCAGCAGCGTATTGTCCACCTTCGAGCGGGTCCAGTGGGTCATCATCACGCCCGCGGCGAGCTTGGAGATCTTGCCCGCCATCCCGACGAAGAAGCAAGTACCGAGCCCGTTCTCGACGGCGCGCTTGATCGCCTGCCCGGTAAAGTCCCCAACCTCTATAAAGCAGACCTCTTCGAGCTCCGGCAAGAGGCGCATGGCGGCCTTCTCCGTGAGGCCCCCGGTCGAGAGGACGAAGGTGCCCTGTCCCTGGGCGCCCATGACGTTGACGGCCTGCACGACGCTCGCGGCCCACGCCGCGGTGGAGAAGGGACGCACGATGCCGGTGGTGCCGAGGATGGAGATGCCGCCGACGATGCCGAGGCGGGCGTTCGTCGTCTTCTCTGCCATCCCTTCGCCGCCGGGGACGCTGATGACTACGCGGACGCCGCGCTTCTCGGGGTCGAGCGCCTCCCGGACCGAGTAGGAGATCATGCGCCGCGGCGTGTCGTTTATCGCAGGCCCCCCGACAGCGAGACCGAGCCCCGGCTTCGTCACGAGCCCGACGCCCTCGCCCCGGTCCAACTCCACTCCCGCCTCCGCTCTCCACGAGACGCGGGCCGTGAGGTGGGCACCGTCCGTGACGTCCGGGTCGTCACCCGCGTCCTTGACGACGACGGCCTCGGCCCAGGCCCCTTCATTGTCCAGGTCGCACCGCTCGACGGGGAACTCGACGCGCCGCTCCTCGCCTTTTTTGGGGAGCTTTATGTCCACGCGGGCCTGGGGTTCGCCGCTGGCGAGGGCGAGGGCGGCGGCTTTGGCCGCCGCGGCGGAGCAGGCGCCGGTCGTCCAGCCGGTCCTGAGCTTTTCGCCCTTGACCTTCGCCATGCTCGGCGGCATGGAGGGCTCCCTGAGCTTGCGCGGGGGCATCGGGTGTTCTAGGCCTCCTGGCTCGCCCGGCGGAACATGTGGGAGAACTCGGGGCTGTAGAGGTGGGAGCGGGTGCCGCCCGCGCCGAGGCCGGGGCCTACCAGGATCAGGGCCTGGCGCGTGAACCCGGCGGCCCTTATTCGGTCGGCCAACTCTTCCAGCCGGCACTCGATGACCTCCTCGTCGGGCCAACTCGCCCGGTAGACGACGGCGCAGGGCGTCTCGGGGGCGTAGCCGCCTTCGAGCAGGTCCTCCTGCAGGGCGCGCGGTTTGGCTGCGGAGAGGAAGATCGCCATCGTCGTCCCGTGCGCCGCGAAGCCCCTTATGTCCTCGCCGTCGGGCATCGGGGTGCGGCTCGCCCGGCGCGTCAGGATGACGGACTGGGAGACCTCGGGCACGGTCAGCTCCCGCCCGATGGCCGCGGCGGCGGCGCCGAGGGAGGAGACGCCCGGGACTATCTCCCATTCGAGGCCCATCTCTTCGCACAGCTCGATCTGCTCCAGTACGGCCCCGTAGAGGCTGGGGTCCCCGGAGTGGACCCGCGCGACCTTCAAGTCCTCGTCGACCGCGCGCTCGTAGAGGGCCCTGACCCCTTCGAGCGGGATGGTGGTGGATTCCACTATCTCCGCGTCGGGGCCGGCGTGTTCGAGAACGCCCTCGTGGACGAGGCTCCTGGCCCAGATGATCACGTCCGCTTCGCCGATTAGACCGGCGCCCCGGATCGTCAAGAGGTCCGGAGAGCCCGGACCCGCCCCTATAAACCAGACCTTACCCAAGCTCTCCGCCCTTCCTCGTGAAGATCACAGTAGACAGGTACGTCCCCTCCCGGCCCTCCATCTCCGACGCCGGGACCACCTCCTCGCCCTCGATCCCGAGCCTCGCCCCGTACACCGCCTCCTCCAGCCGCCCCGCCTCCCCTGCCACCCCGAGCACCTCCCGGATACGACTCCCACCCTTGTAGCAGACGACCGTCTCGAACGAGGCCAAAGATCCCCGCAGATGCTCTTCCCCGGCCGTGAAGGGCAGCAACGCCAGCCGCTCGTCGCCCTCCAATAACACAGTTCCGCTCCGCGAGGCCAGGTCTTGCATCGCGGTGATGCCCGGCACCGTCTCCACCTCTACCTCTGGTAGCGTCCCCCTCACCCTCCGCGCGAGGTACGTGAACGTCGAGTACACGTTGGGGTCGCCGATGGTCGCGAACGAGCAAGTCTTGCCTTCTCGCAGGTGCCCCGAGACCTCGCGGGCGGCCTCCGTCCAGTTCCGTTCCCGGGCCTCGACGTCGTCTGAGAGCGCGAAGAGCAACCGGCGTATGCGCCCCTCGTCCAGGTACTCGCGCACCGTCGCCTCCGCCCGCCCGATTTCGCCCGTATCCGCGACGGGCACGAAGACCTCGTCGGCCTCCCGCAGCGCCCTGAGCCCCTTGATGGTCAAAAGCTCGGGGTCACCGGGCCCCACGCCAACCCCGACGAGCCGCCCGCTCATACCCCAACCTCTGCCCGTTCCGCGGCCCGCAGGAAGCGCCTCGGCAACCCGGGCGTCGAGGCCCAGTGGGTGTGAAGGTAGCTTGCGTGGACGCCGCCGGCCACGAAGCCTTCCGTGCCGCGGCCGGCCAGGTCCCACGCGGGGGTCTCCCCGGCGGTCGGTTCGGTGGCCGAGTAGTGGAACTCGTGGCCGCGGACGAGCGTGTCCGTTTCCGCAAGCGGCGAGTCCGCGACAGCCCGCGCCTCCCGGTATCCGAGCTTGAGGCGGCCCGTCATATGGGCCGTGGCGTCGAGAACGCCGCACATGGGTTTCCCGTCCAGCTCGCGGGCCAGGTACAACAGGCCGCCGCACTCGGCGACCACGGGCCGGCCTTCGGCGGCGAAGCGCCTGACGCTCTCCTTCATCGGTTCGTTGGCCGAGAGGGCTTCGGCGTAGGTCTCCGGGAAGCCGCCGCCGAGGTACAGGGCGTCCGTTCCGGCAGGCAGGGCATCGTCGGAGGTGGGGTCGAAGTAGGCCACTTCGGCCCCCGCTCCTTCCAGCAACTCCACGTTCTCCCTGTACAGGAAGCTGAAGGACGGGCCGGCGGCGACCGCGACCCGGACACCTTCCGTCCTCTCCCCTCCCGGTGCCTCGGGGCTCCAGGCTTTCGCGTGGAGCCTCCCGGCCGAGGAGGCTACCTTCAGGACGGCGTCGAGGTCCAGGGAACGGGCGACGACGTCGCCGAGCGCATCCAGGGACCTTCCGGCCTCCGCGCGGCGCTCGGCGGCGGGGACGAGGCCGAGGTGCCGGTCGGGCGTGCGTACGGCGTCGTCGCGGCGCAGCACGCCGAGGACCGGGATACCGAGCGGGGCGAGAGCCTCGCGGAGCATCTGTTCGTGCCTGTCGGAGCCGACGCGGTTCAGGACGACGCCGGCGAGGCGCAGGTCAGGGTCGAAGGTCGCGTAGCCGTGGACCATCGCGGCGGCGGAGCGGGCCATCGCCGATCCGTCCACGACGAGGACGACCGGCGCGTCCAGGAGCTTCGCGACGTGGGCGGTGGACGCCAGCTCTCCCCCGCCGCCCTTGCCGTCGAAGAGCCCCATGACGCCCTCGATCACGGCGACGTTCGCGTCCCGTGCTCCGTGGGCGAAGAGCGGCCCGACCAGATCCGGCCCGGAGAGGAAGGCGTCGAGGTTGCGGCCCGGCCTTCCGGCGGCGAGGGAGTGGTAAGAGGGGTCTATGAAGTCCGGGCCCACTTTGAAGGGGGCTACGCGGAGGCCGCGGCTAGAGAGGGCGGCCATCAGGCCGGAGGCGATGGTCGTCTTGCCGACGCCCGAGTGGGTGCCCGCGACTACTATGCGCGGGGTGCCTACCACTCGATACCTTTCTGGCCCCGGTAGCCCTCGTCCATCGGGTGCTTGACCTTCCGGACCTCGCTAACGAGGTCGGCGGCCTCGATGAGCTCCGGCGGCGCGTCGCGGCCCGTGACGATTACGTGCTGGAAGCCGGGGCGGTTCTTGAGGACCTCGACGACCTCGTTCGTGTCGACCCAGCCGAACTTCATGGGGTAGGTGAACTCGTCGAGGAGGAGCATGTCGTAGGTCTCGTCGGCGAGGCGGCGCTTGACCTCTTCCCAGCCCTCCCGGGCCAGGTCGGCTGAGTGTTCGAGGTCCTTTACCGTCCAGGTCCAGCCGTCGCCCTGCTTGAACCAGTCTATGTTGCCCAAAGCCTCGGCGGCCTGCTGTTCGCCGACGTTCCACTTGCCGGACTTTACGAACTGGTAGACGCCGACGCGGTAGCCGCGGGCCCACCCGCGGAGCATGATCCCAAACGAAGCCGTGCTCTTGCCCTTCCCGTGCCCGGTGTTGACGACCAACAGCGGCCTCTCCCTGTTGGACCTTCGCCGTAGCCTCTGCTCCCGCGGTTCCCGCTGCTGCTCCGTCTCGCTCACGCCACCCTCTTCCTCTCGACCAACTCCACGAGCGACTCGGCCCGCAGGTCCTCCAGGCGCAGGCACCGCGCACCCATCGCCTCCGCCACCCCCGCGGCCATCCCGAGTCGCACGTTACCCTCCTCCGTGTCCACCACGAACGACGCAGCTCCGAGAGATCTCAACCCCGCAGCCGCCACGCGCGGGTCTGGGCCCGCCGTCGCCCGCCCGTCCGTGAGCAGGACGAGGAGCGGTCTCCGCTCCCCGTCGCGCAGGCCCTCCCGTTGTAGCACCTCGGCCGCCCTGACGAGGCCGGCCGCCAGCGGCGTGCGTCCCCCGGTGGGGAGGTCTTCGAGGCGCGAGGCCGCGAGTTCGACGCTTGATGTCGGGGGAAGGAGCATCTGGGCGGTCCCTCCCCGGAAGGAGATCAGGGAGATCTTGTCCCGCCGCTGGTAAGCGTCGCCCAGCAAGGAAAGTACGGCCCCCTTCACGGCGGACATACGCTTCCTGGCCGCCATCGAGCCGCTCGCGTCAACAAGAAAGAGGATCAGGTTCCCCTCCCGGCCTTCCCGCACGTTCTCCCTCAAGTCCACGGGTCTCACCACGAGCCCCGCACCACTCCGCCCACGTCCCTTCTGATACGGGGCCGCGGTCCTCACCGTCGCCGCCAGGGCGACATCCGCGGGCCTTCCAGCGTTCTCCTTATCTCCGACCGGATGCCCCGTCTGCCCCACCGAGCGGCTCCGGCGCCCGAGCGGACCGCCGCGTCCCTTGTCTTCCCGCTCCAGCCGCACCGGCCTGAAGGGCTCCTCGGAGGCGTGGCCCCGCTCCCCGGCGCCAGTCCGCGATTCGGAAGGCTCGGAGCCCCGCCGGGGTTCCTGCGGGCCTTCCGACCCGCTGCCTTTCTCCGGTGGGCCACCGCCACCGTCCGGGTCGTCCGGAGGGTCCGGGTCGGAGAGGGCGTCTTCTATCTCCTGGGGGTCTATGCCGGGTTGTTCGAAGGGGCCGCGCCGGCGGCGGTGGGAGAGGGCGAGCAGGGCGGCCCGTTTCACGTCGTCGAGGATCACCTCGTCGCGGGCGTCCCAGGCGGCTAAAGTACGGGCCGTCTTCGCGGTAACTATGTCGCCGCGCAGGCCGTCCACCTCAAGGTCGGCGCAAAGAGTCGAGATCGCGACGAGCGTCTCCTCGCCGAGATGCACGCCGGGAAGCCGCCCCCGCGCCGCTGCTACGGAGGAGGCGAGATCTTCCTCGGCGCCGGACCACTTTTCCGCGAACTCCCTCGGGTCGGCCTCGTAGTGCAGGCGGCGACGGACGACCTCGACCCTTTCGTCGGGTTCGGGGCTGCCGGAGACCTCGACCGTGATCCCAAACCGGTCAAGAAGCTGCGGCCTTAGCTCCCCCTCCTCCGGGTTCATGGTCCCGACCAGTATGAACCGCGACGGGTGCCGCACGCTAACCCCCTCCCGCTCGACGTGGTTGGTCCCCATAGCGGCCACGTCGAGCAGCAGGTCGACCAGATGGTCCGAGAGCAGGTTCACCTCATCCACGTACAAGATGCCCCTGTGGGCCAGGGCCAGCAGCCCGGGCTCGAACGTCTTGCGCCCCTCAGCCAGCGCCTTCTCGATATCCAGCGTCCCCGCCAGCCGGTCCGTGCTCGCCCCAACGGGCAACTCCACTAGCCGCACGGGCCGGGTCTCGGTCGGCGCGTCGGCCGGGTGGGGCCCCGCCGGGCACTCCGGGTTCGGATTCTCCGGGTCGCAGGAGTACGGGCAGGTCGAGATCACCTCTATCGGGGGCAGAAGCTTCGCCAACGCCCGCACCGCCGTGGACTTGGCGGTCCCCTTCTCGCCGCGCACGAGAACGCCGCCGACCTCGGGCGAGACCGCGTTCAACAGCAGGGCAAGCTTCAGGTCGTCCTGGCCCACGATTGCCGAGAGGGGGTATGGTGCGATCATCGGCGGAACATCCTTGCCGCGGAAACCACGATCCCCACCAGCCCGCCTACGAACAGTAGGGCGACCAAAGCCCCAAACAGGAACCCGGAATCCAGGACCTTCGGGAAGAGCAAGTTGAACACAAAGATACCGGCCAACCCTCCCAGGAGGGCGTACCCGATCGGACTCCTTCTCAAGATCTCTCCTCAAGCATTCCCTCGTTCTCCAGGTACGCCGCCTTGAGCGCCTGCAGGTCTTCGGGGTCGGGCTCCGACCAGAGGCCGCGCTCTGCTGCCTCCAGTAGGCGCTCGCTTATGGCGCGCAGGGCCCAGGGGTTCGACTGCTGCATGAAGTCCCGCACGCCCTCATCGAGGACGTACTTGCGGGTCACGTCGCGGTACATCCAGTCTTCGACGACGCCCGCGGTGGCGTCGTAGCCGAAGAGGTAGTCGACGGTTGCGGAGAGCTCGAAGGCGCCCTTGTAGCCGTGGCGTTGCATGGCCTCGATCCACTTCGGGTTCGCGACCCGGCTGCGGAATACGCGCCTGGCCTCCTCAGACAGGGTCCTCGTCTTTACCCTGGAGGGATCTGCCGAGTCGCCTATGAACGCCTTCGGGTCGCGGCCGGTCAGGGCGCGGACGGCGGCGATCATGCCCCCGTGGTACTGGAAGTAGTCGTCCGAATCGAACAGGTCGTGCTCGCGGTTGTCCACGTTCTTTACGGCGACCTCGGTGCGCCTGAGGTTGTCCTCCATCGCCCCCCGCGCCTCCACCCCGTCAAGGCCCTTGCCGTAGGCGTAGCCCCCCCAGACGGCGTAGACCTCGGCGAGATCCGCGTCGTCGCGCCAGTTGCGGGCGTCCATGAGGGGAAGGAGGCCCGCCCCGTAGGCGCCGGGTTTGGAGCCGAAGATGCGGGTGGTCGAACGGCGCTCGTCGGCGCCGTTCTTTCTCTCTTCATCGGCGTGCTTCTTGACGAAGTTCGCGTTCTCCGGCTCGTCGAGGTTGGCGACGGTGGTGAAGGCCTCGTCCATCAGGGAGATGAGGTTCGGAAAAGCGTCCCTGAAGAAGCCGCTGATCCTGACGGTCACGTCGATCCGGGGCCGACCGAGTTCTTCTGGCGAGACCACTTCGAGTCCCGTAACCCGCCGCGACTCCTCGTTCCATACCGGCCTGACGCCGAGAAGCGCTAAAATCTCCGCGATGTCGTCCCCCTGCGTCCGCATCGCCGCCGTCCCCCACACCACGATCCCGACGGTCTCGGGGTACCGCCCCTCTTCTTCGAGATACCGCCGCAACAGACCATCCGCGAGCCCCCGCCCGACCTCCCACGAGAGCGCGCTCGGCAAAGCCTTCGGGTCGACGGAGTAGAAATTCCTCCCCGTCGGCAACACGTTGACCAGCCCCCGCGTCGGCGACCCGGACGGCCCGGCGGGCACGTACCCGCCCCCGAGCCCGCCGAGCAAATTCCCCATCTCCTCCGGCGTCCGTACCAGCCGCGGCACGACCTCCCCCGCCGCGAACCGCAACGACCGCTCCACACCCGCGTCTGCGCGGCCCAGGACTTCCTCGCACACGGACCCGGCGGCTTCGACGTCCCAGCCGCGCCTCTCCATCGCAAGCAGAAGAGCCTGCTGCGCCTCCTCCAGCCGGTCGATCAGGTCCGAAGCCGTCGCCACCACGCCCGGGAACCGTCCGGCGAGCGCGGCGGGCGCCTCCGCCCTGGCGCCCCCGCCCTCCGCGAGCTCTCTCTCGTCCAGGCCGTACGCGTCTCCGATGGCGCGGCGCAGTCCGGACATTTGTCCGCTTCCTATACGGAGGATGGCCGCGAGGAGGTATCGGAAGGGCTCTCCTTCGGGGGTTTCGCCGAGGATGTGTAGCCCGCCCCTTATGGGGAGGTCCTTTATCTCGCAGAGGTAGCCGTCGACGTGGTTGAGGAAGTCGCCGAACTCTTCGGGTTGTTCTTCGACGCCGAGGTCGCGGTGGAGTTCGGCGTCGCGGAGGGTCTCCCAGATCCGGACGCGGATGGCGGGGAGCTTGGATGGGTCGAGGGTCTCCACCTGGTAGTACTCGTCGAGTAGCTGTTCGAGCTTCGCGAGGTCGTCATAGGTGTCCGAGCGGGTCATCGGGGGGATCAGGTGGTCCACCACCGTCGCGTGCGCCCGCCGCTTGGCCTGCGTACCTTCTCCGGGGTCGTTGACGACGAACGGGTAGAAGAGCGGGACGTCGCGCAGGGCGGCGTCCGGGGCGCAGTCCGGCGAGAGGCCGAGCGACTTGCCCGGCAGCCACTCCAGGGTCCCGTGCTTGCCGAGGTGGACCACCGCGTCGGCGCCGAACTCTTCGATCAGCCACCAGTAGGCGGCGAGGTAGTGGTGGGTCGGGGGCAGGTCCGGGTCGTGGTAGATCGCGATGGGGTTCTCCCCGAACCCCCTGGGCGGCTGAATACCCACGAAGACGTTCCCGAAAGAGAGCCCGGCGACGACGAACTCGCCGCCGTCAACGTAGAGGTCCCCGGGTGGATCCCCCCAGTGCCTCTCGACCCCGCTTTGCAACCCTTCAGGTAGCCGGGCGAACCATTCAGCGTAGCGTTTCGCGTCCAGGCGTCCCGCGGCGCCGGAGAGTTGTTCGCCGGTCAAAAACTCGAGGTCGTGGCCGCCGGCGGCTATGAGGGCGTGGATCAACTCGTCCCCGTCGTCCGGCGCGCCGTCCACGTCGTAGCCCGCCTCGCGCAGCGCGGCGAGCAATTTTATGGCGCTCACGGGGGTATCCAGCCCGACGGCGTTTCCGACGCGGGAGTGCTTGGTCGGGTAGTTGGAGAGTAGGACTGCAACCTTCTTGCTCTCGTTCGGGACGCGGCGGAGCCGGGCGAAGCGGGTGGCGAGGCCGGCGAGGCGGGCGGTCCTTTCAGGATCGGCGCGGTAGAGGGTGAGCGGGGCGCCGACGGGCGATTCCTGGGCCTGGCGTTCCTTGAAGGAGAAGGGGACGCCGATGACGCGGCCGTCAAACTCCGGGATGGCGACCTGCCAGGCGGTGTCTAAAGGTGAGAGGCCCGCATCCGAGGCGAGCCACGCCTCGCGGGATCCCGTCGTGCAGATCCCCTGCACGACGGGGACGCCGAGCTCGGCGAGCGCGGGCACCTCCCACTCAAGCCACTCCTCCGGCGAACCGGCCCTGTGGGCGTCGGCGGCGTTCGAACCGCCCCCTGCGAGCACGGTCGTCACCAGGGAATCTACCTTACCCTTGATCAGATCCAGCGCCGGCACCGACCCGTCGGCGCCAGCCCGCAGCGAGTAGCCGAAGACCGGGAGCGCGTTCGCGCCCGCCTCTTCCAGGGCCTCGACCAGCGCGTCCACGAAGGCCGTGTTGCCCCCCATCCAGTGCGCCCTATAGAAGACTACCCCGACGGTCGGAAGCCCCGGGTCGTGCAGCGCCAAAAGGTCTTCGATCGAAGACCCTTCGGCGAGGCGCGGGTGGTAGACGCCCACGTCCGGCAGGGCCGCCGCGGGCTCGAAGCCGAAGCCCTCCATGAGCACCGTGTCGGCGACAAACCGCAAGAGGTTCCCGGTGTTCGTCACGCCCCCGAGGCGCAGGTACTCGAAAGCCTCCAGCACCGTCCCCGACGGAACCGTCGAGAGGGCCGTCAGCTCCGCGTCGGGTTCGGCCTCCCCGCCGAAGAGGAGCAAGGGTATCCCCGCCTCGTCGCAGCGCCGGCGCAGGGCTTCCAACCCCTCGGGCCACGCCCGCCGCCCGCCGAGCAGGCGCACCAGCACGGCCCGCGCGCCCGGAAGCTCCCCTCCAAAGAACGCCGCCGGGTCGTCCAGGGTGACCGGGTTGGCGCACCGGACGGAGGGGAAGCCTTCGGGGAGGCGTTCGGCGGCCTTCGCGGCGGCCAGGATCTCGGTATCGGCGGTGGTCAGGAAGAGCAGCTTCGCTGCTCTTGCGCTTTCAGCTTTCAGCCCGTCAGCCATCAGCTTTTGCTCCGTGGGTTGTCGTTGCTCGTTGCCGCAAACACGGCCGGTTCTGGTGCCGGAACCCCGCCCTTTCTTGGTGGGATATCCGTGTCCGGGTCTGGAAGACCCGCGTCGGTGGTTTGCCGATCGCTGAAAGCTGATAGTTGAGCGCTCACCACGGGCATTCCTGCCGGCGCGCCGTTCTCCACGATACGCATCAACGCCTCCCTGTTCACGTTCTCTGCTACGAGGTCGCCTAGCGTTTCGAGCTGGGCTTCGCGGGCGGCGGCGAAGGGTTCTTCTCCCGGCCTCCAGTCGAGGTTGCGTTCGGCGGCGGCCCACGAGAGCAGGGCGCGGCGGAAGGCGTCGGATTCGAGGACGCCGTGCCAGGAGGTGCCCAAAGTCGCGCCGGCCCGGCAGCCCTCGGGGCCGGTCTCCGTGGAGAAGAGCGGGTCGCCGTGGACGCTCGTCCTGCCGTGGTGGATCTCGTACCCCGAGACCGGCGCGTCTCCGAATCCGGGGGCCCGTCCTTCTGGCCGGGCAAGTACCTTGTCGCTTTCGAAGACGGTCTCGACGGGCAAAAGGCCGAGGCCCGGGGTCTCGGGCGTCGCGCTCTCCACGCCGTCCGCGATGCGGGTCCCCAGCATCTGGTACCCGCCGCAGATGCCGAGCGTCGGCAGCCCGCGCCGCGCCCGCTCGGTGAAGGCCAGATCCAGGCCCCCCGAACGCAGAAGCCGGAGGTCATCCACGGTCGCCTTGGTACCGGGGATTACGGCAAGGTCGGCGTCCAACAACTCCTCGTAAGACCCGGTGAAGCGGACCGACACGCCGGGCTCGTGGGCCAGGGCGTCGAAGTCCGTGAAGTTGCTGATGCGCCCGAGCCTCGCCACGGCCACGCGCAACACGTCCCGTCCGAGCGGGGATCTCACGGAGCGCGGCGCGTCCAGCGCGAGCGAGTCCTCGCCGTCGATGCCGAGGCCCCGCGCGAAGGGGAGGGTGCCGAGGAAGGGGCGTCCGGTGAGGGCGGTCATCCGGTCCAGGCCCGGGGCCAGGACCGCGGGGTCGCCGCGGAACTTGTTGACCAGAAACCCGGAGAGCAAGGACTGATCTCCTGCAGAAAGCAAGGCGAGGGTCCCGTAGAGGCTCGCGAAGAGGCCGCCGCGGTCGATGTCCCCGACCAGGAGGACGGGCAGGTTCGCGGCCCTCGCGAGGCCCATGTTCGCGAGGTCGTTCTGCCTCAGGTTGATCTCCGCCGGGCTCCCGGCCCCCTCGCAGACCACCACCTCGAACCGCGAACGCAAATCCTCCAGGGATTCCAGGACTATCGGCAGCAGGTCCTTCTTCATGGAGCCGTAGCTCTTCGCGCTTGCCGTGGCCCACGGCTTGCCGCGCACGACGACCTGGGTGGTGCGTTCGGCTGAGGGTTTCAGCAGCACGGGGTTCATGGCGGCCTCGGGTTCTATTCGGGCCGCGGCGGCCTGGGCGGCCTGGGCGCGCCCGATCTCGGCCCCCTCCCGCGTGACGAACGAGTTGAGCGCCATGTTCTGCGCCTTGAACGGCGCGACGCTTATCCCCTCCCGCGCGAGCCACCGGCAAATGCCGGCGACGACCACGCTCTTGCCCGCGTCCGAGTGGGTGCCGGCGACCAGCAGGGCGCCGTTCAAAGCGGCGCCTGTTTGCGGTTCGCCCGCTCGCAGAGGGCGCCGAACACGACCCCGAGCCCAGTCCAGAGGACGACCTGCGTGCCGAGCGACGAGATCCGGAAATCCCACAGCAGGCCCGCCGGAAAATCGCCCGGGTCGGCGGAGGCGGGCAAAGTCACGAAGAGCACGGAGAAGAGGATCACGAGCCCAATCCCCACGGCGATCTGGCGCGCGGGCTGGCTCACGCCGCGGTCCCGGAGCAGCTTCGCCGCGTACCAGGCGGCGAGAACGGCGAGCAGGGAGAGCCCGACCAGGGCGAAGTACGCGGTGGTGCGGGCACCGATGGTCTCGGGGTCGCCGACCGTAGGTGGGTTCGCGGGGTATTTGATGAACGGGATCAGGGCGAAGCCAGCGAAGATCGCCGCCGACAACGAGAGGCTGCGCCCCCAGTCGCTGCTCTGCCCCATCCGGCCGCGCAAGAACGCGAAGGCCATCCCGAAAAGCCCGCCGAGGAACGTCCCCGAGAGTCCCGTGGCGAAGAACAGGCCAGCCTTCTGTGTGGTCCTGCCGAAGACCTCGTCTTCGGCACCGTGTCCGGCGCTACCGTGGGCGTGGGACTCTTCCAGGGCTATCGCGCGGTCGAGCAGCGGCTCTCCCACGAAGAAGGCGAAGAGGCCGGCGAGGAGGCCCGCCAGCAGGCCGGCGGCCAGGCCGCGGCGCAGGTAGGGCGAGATCATATGTCAGCCCCCGGCTAGTGGCAGGGAACGGCGAGCAGGTGGCGCCCGTCGTGGGCGAACTCGTGCAGGTAGTCGAAGGCTCCCGCCGCCTGCCCGAGCAGTGGCGCGAGCAACGGGCCGCTGGCCGAGAGCAGGGCGAAGAGCATCGCCAGGAGGAGCAGCCCGAGCAGCCAGCTCCAGAGTGGCACGTCCCCAAGGGAGATGCGCCGGTCGAGAGAAGTCCTCTCCATCAAAACCTCCATCTCGGGGTCCTCGCCCCGGTCGGAACTTCGCGGGCGGAAGGCCAGTCTCCTGGCTCCCGGATCTTCGCTCCCCCGGCCTTCCCGGCGATCTTTCGGCCGCCAGTGGCCCCTCTTCGGGCTCGCTCCCCGGTTACAGTGGCGGGACCGCGCCGGACTCGAACCGGCTTCCTGCGTCCCTCCGCCGCCTGTCTACTACGTGGGCAGCATAGACGCGTGCCCCGCACGCGTCAACCGTCCGGCCCGGCGCGGGGCGTGGTATAAAGCGCGAGTCGCATGGAGAGCATCCTCAATTTCCTCCAGTCCATCCCAGACTCCCCCGGCGGGGTCCTGGATTTCGTGACCGGTTTGCTTCTCGCGCACGGTTACCTGGTCATCTTCCTCGGGGCCGCGCTGGACAACTTCGGGCTCCCATCCTCCGGGGACATAGTCCTCTTCGCGGGAGGATTCTTCGCCAACAACGGGCAGGCGGCGCTGCCGCTCGTCATGCTCAGCGGGTTCGCCGGCGCGCTCGTCTCGGACAACTCCGTTTACTGGATCGGCAGGATAGGCGGGCGGCCCCTGATCGGCCGCATCCTCAAGATCCGGCTCCTGCACTTCCTCATCAACGAGAAGAGCCTGGAGAAGGTAGAACACTACTTCGAGGCCCACGGCGGCAAGACGGTCTTCGTGGGCCGCTTCGGCCCGGGCCTGCGCAGCATGACCCCCCTCTTCGCCGGCGTCACCAGGATGAAGTACTACAGGTTCATCCCATACAACGTCGCCGCCGGCTTCGTCTGGGCCATCGCCTACTCCCTGATAGGCTACGTCTTCGGCCAGTACTGGAACGAACTGCTCGCCGTCGCAAAATCCTTCGGCTTCGGCGTCGTCGCCGTCGTGGCGCTCATCCTCCTCGCCTACCTGCTCCGCAGAAGGTACCGCCGCCAGAAGAGCTAGTCAGCACGCCTCGCCCTTCGGGCTCGCTATCAGCTTGTCAGCTTCTTGCCGCCTGCGCGCTGGGCAACGGGTGGAGACGGCCCGCTGACGAGCTGAAATGCTGAGAGCCGCGAAGCGGCGTGCTGACTAGCTCTTCTTCACGTGTTTCAGGTCCGCGACTATAACGAAGGAAACTATGACCAGCAGGCACCAGGAGCTAATCTTCTGGAGCGAGACCACCTCCCACCCCCCGAGTTGGCCCGGATAGGACCACGCCCCGAGGTACGTGGAGACGTTCTCGGCCACCCACACGAAGGAGCCGATCAGGACGAACGAGAGCACGAGCGGCATGCTCCGCCGCCTGCTGGTCACGGTGAAGAGCACCCTCGTCCGGAAGAACACTACGAAGACGCCCGCGGCGAGCACCCACCGGAAGTCCGGGACGAAGTGGTGGGTGAAGAAGTTCAGGTAGATCCCGGCGCTCAAAGGCACGCTTAGCGCGTAGGAGGGGTACCTGTCGAGCCCGATGTCGAGAAGCCTCCAGGCCTGGCACATGTAGCTCGCCACCGAGGCGTACATGAAGCCGCTGTAGAGGGGGACGTCCCAGACCTCGAAGAAACCCTCCTCCGGGTAGCTCCACGAGCCTATGGCCGGGTTTGTCTTGAAGACCTCCAGCAAGATCCCGAGCAGGTGAAACGCGAAGAGCGTGAGTACCTCGTCCCTGGTCTCTATCTTCAGCGCAACCAGGGCCACCTGGGCGAGCACCGCCCCGACGAAGATGAAGTCGTAGCGGGCCAGCCCGAAGAGCGGCACGTAGTTCGAAAGCAGCAGGATCGAGATAAAGATTCCCGGAAACAGGCAAGCCCTCGCCTGCTTGATCCCGAAGACGAGCAGCTCCGCGAGAAGAGCCCTCGAAGAAGACTTCTCGAAGCCTGCCTCGGCGACCTTTCCCATCCTAAGGCGTCGTCCGAACGTGCCTCGACGGACGCGCCGGCTGTGGTTCCATCAAGCCCACCCTCTCCTCGAAACTCCTCGCGCAACTATAGCAGGACACCCGGACGCCCCCGCACGGGCGTTAATCTTTTGTAAATTTATTCACTTTTTTCAAACCGAAGTCGCCCGGCCCCACGTATAGAGCCTTGTAAGCACGCTACCGGGCGTCTCGGGCGTCGGGGGATGGGAGGGAGCTGTATGGTCCGTACCACGAGGGGGCTGTTGCCCGGTCTGTGGTGGCTTGGGGGGGCGTTGATCGTCGCTTGCCTGTTGGTGTTGATCGCGTCTTCGACAAAGCCGGCAGAGGCGGCCAAGGGCGGGACGTGCGCCTCGTTCGTCGCGTACAACTCCGCGGACAGGGTGGTCAGCGCCGACGACCAGGCGTTCAGGCCCGAGACCGAGCGGACGGTACAGCCCCGGGCCTTCATGCTCGTCAGGGGCCGGTACGCGGACTTCGACGTCAGGCTCTCCAAGTTCGAGGTGCTCAACTACACGCTCACGAGCCCGCTCACGGGTGGGCGGCGCGCGGAGATCTTCGCCCGCAAGACGCCCCAGTTCGCCGGCGTCCTCGCGGGCCCGCTGACCATCAGGGTGGTGCGCGAGCACGTGCGCCTGGAGCGCGGGACGGGGCAGAGCCTCAAGATCCAGGCCAAAGACTGCCAGCAGGGCGGCATCTTCCAGCACGAGCCCGAACCGGGCCTCGTCTACACGCACGTCCTCGGGGCGGGCTTCCGGTACAACGGGCCTCCGGGAGAGGGCAGCCTCTGCTTCACCAACGACGTCTTCCCGGGATACGACAGCCCCGAAGTCGCCACCCGCCTCACGCCGCTAAACGGCCAGGGCACTACCAGCACCTGGCGCGTGGAATCCGGCGGACGCATGGGTATGGTCGTCGGCGAAGACGCCGTGGAGAACGGCTGCACCGCCTGACGCTTCGACCACTCAAGCGGTTTGCGAAGAGGCCCAGCCTCTTCGCAGGGCTTTCGGCTCTTCGCTTTCAGCAAGAGCAAAGAGCTGACCGCTGAAAGCGGAGGCGAAGCCGGAGCGGCCTGACAAGCCGACCGTGCGGATCGCACGAGGGGGGCGGCTGCCGTCCCCCTCGTTTTCGTAAGCCACGCCCCAGGTTGGTCCATCCGGACGACATCGACGCTACTCTGGGCCTGGATCTTGACTCGCCCTCGTAAAACCGCCCCGCGACTCGCACAAACATCTCCAGCGATCACGTAAATTGCAGCCGGGTGCCGACGCTCGTCTGCACGTACGCCTCCGGTTGTCGGCGCGCGATCTCGTGGGTCGCCTTCCAGCCCGTGCAGTGCCCCGGCACCAGCCATTTGGGGGCTATCGCAACCAGTTCATCCAACGTGCGGGGGATCAGGCGCTCGAAGATCCCCCCGGTAAGGTGCATGCCGCCCACAAAAGCGTGCACGCGGTCCTCGCCGGTAAGCCGCTGGGCCTGGCGCAGCACGTTGATCGCCCCGGAGTGGCTGCAGCCCGAAAGCACCACGAGGCCCTTTCCCTTGAGGTTCACGACCACCGCCTGGTCGTCCCAGATCCAGGGGTCGGGCTCCCAGCCGCCGTTGGAGCGTGCGTAATTGAGCGGGAAGCCCTTCTCGAAATCGGTAACACGCTCGATTTGTCCGGTCACGAGCACCGTGCCGTCGATCAAGAGGCTCGGCTGGCGCTCCTCGGTTACCTCGACCCCTTCCCGGTCGAGGTCCCGCCGGCTCGGTGGCGGGAGGTGCAGCTCGGTGCCGGTCGGGAAGACGACCTTGCGGTCTCGCCAGGCTTCGGGATGGATAACGAGCGGCATCCCCCGGGCACCGACGCGCCGGATCATGCCCTCCAGCCCGCCGTGGTGGTCGCTGTGCCCGTGGGACATCACGATCGCCCTCAGATCCGGCAACCGAACCTGGAGTACGTCCATGTTGTGGACCGCGGATTCGCGGCCAAGCCCCGCGTCGTAAACGAGCGATGCGCTGCGGCCGTCTCGCTCGACGGTCAGCAACAGCGAGAGGCCGTGCTCGGCGACCAACTGCTCTCGCTCACGCTCCCACATGTCGTACGCCACCTGCGGCCGTTGCGCCACCTCGCCGCCGGGCAGGAGGGCGTCGATGAAGTTGTCCACCAGGACAGTTACGTTGGCCGCGTCAACTGGTTCTAGTGAAACCTGGTCGCTCATAACCTCTATCCGTCTGCTCCGCCCTTCTCCGGCGTGTGATAGGTCGAGCTTACCCTTGCGGAACCGTGAGCGCTTCCCCTGAAGGGACTAATTACGCAACTTTCTCTGCGAAATTTGGAGGGCATCCCACCTGCAAGGCGTCGTCGACTACGCCGCCTCCGGCGCTGGCATGAGATCCATTCACGGGTTGGGTGGGCGTCTCGTCCGGGTTCATCAGCACGGCGGCCGCGCGTGGGTCTCCTGGGGGTGCGTCCCTCCGAAACGCCCACGTAACGACCCGCCCGTCGGCGTATTCTTCTGGTCCCCTCGGGTCGGCTACCTGATTTGCGGTAACAGATAGTAGCTAAGCATAAATCGCCCATTGGAGCGATGTGGAAACACCTTCGTCCAAACCAAAATGTTCCGTGTAAAGAGAAGCCGGGTGGCGCTGCTTGGTGTGGGGACGAGCACGGCTTCCCGGTCTGGAGACGGGAAGGAGCTCCCTTGGCACACGAAGAGCATCGAACCCGGTTTCCCCTGAAACTCACCCGCAAGGAGGCGCTCAAGCTGGGCGCTTTAGGCAGCGCGGCGCTGCTGTTGCCCGTGCAGCGCGCGGCAAGGACGCAGCTGACCATAAAGGACCGGCTGCCAGAGAGCCGGCTACCCGTACCCTTCCGGGTGCCGCTGTCGATACCGCCGCTGGCGAGGCCGCTCAGGAGGGACAACAAGAGGAAGATCGACTTCTACTCGATGACGATGAAGGCGGCCAGGGTCCAGATCCTGCCCGACGGGCCGAAGACGTACATCTTCGGCTACGACGGCATCACACCCGGCCCAACCATCAGGGAGAAGCGTGGCAGGAGGTGCGTCGTGCGCCAGATCAACCGCCTCCCGAAGACGCACCCCTACCTCGGCTATGAATGCACGACCTCGGTGCACCTGCACGGCTCGGACTCGCTGCCCCAGTACGACGGTTGGGCCGAAGACGTCATCAGGCCGGGGCAATACAAGGACTACCGCTACCCGGACGACCAGGACGCGCGCCCGCTCTGGTACCACGACCACGCGATCCACCACACCGCCCAGAACGCCTACATGGGCTGCGCGGCCCTGTACACCACCCACGACGAGCTGGAAGCGAGCCTGCCCGTGCCAAAGGGCTACGGCCGCTACGAGATCCCGCTGGTCATCCAGGACAAGATCTTCGCCCAGAACGGCAATTTTATCTACGACGACGATGGAGAAAACAGCCTGTACGGGGACGTGATCCTCGTGAACGGCCGCCCGTGGCCAACGATGAAGGTCGAGCGTAGGAAGTACCGTTTGCGCTTCCTTAACGCCTCGGTCTCGCGCGGGTTCCACCTGGCGCTCGACTCGGGGGAGCCGTTCACGGTCGTCGGGCACGACGGGGGGTTTGCGCCCGAGCCAACCGAGGTGACCAGCTTCCGCCTCGGGATGGCCGAGCGCTACGGGGTCATCGTGGACTTCGCCAGGCACAAGATCGGGGACCAGATAGTCCTTCGCAATCTGGGCCTTCCGAACAACCAGGACTTCGCCAACACCGACGTAATCATGCGCTTCGACGTCGTCAGCAACGCCACGAGCACGGCCGGCAACTCCGTCCCCGATCGCCTCAACCCCAGCACGGGCCGCCACAACCCGATGAGGCTCCGCGAATCCGACGCGGCGCGGACGAGAAAGTGGGTCTTTGAGCGCAAGAACGGCCTTTGGACCATAAACGGCAGGACCTGGGATTCGCAGCGCTCGGACGCCGACGTGCCGCACGACGACGTCGAGATCTGGGAGCTCGAGAACAGGTCGGGCGGGTGGTTCCACCCCATCCACCTCCACCTCGTAGACTTCAAGATCCTGGACCGCAACGGCGGGCCGCCTTTCGCCTACGAGCGAGGCCCCAAGGACGTGGCCTACGTCGGCGAGGGCGAGACGGTGCGCGTGATAGCGCGCTTCGGCCCGACGAGGGGCAAGTACATGATGCACTGCCACAACCTCGTCCACGAGGACCACGACATGATGACCCACTTCGACGTGGGCGCGACCGGACGGGACCCGGCCGAGATAGCCCCCGCAAGGCCGCTCCCCGCGCCGCCGCTCTAGGGAGGCCGTAGGTGGAAACAAGGACGTGGCCGGGTGCCCCATCTGCCGCCAGCGCAGATCCGCCCGGCGGTGCCCGGGACGCCGACACGAGCCCCGGGCCGGCGGTCTACGGGGCGGCGGCGCTCTCCCTGGTCTCGGCCCTCGTCTACCTGTGGGCCGCACCGATGCAGTTCGTGCTGTGGTGGGGTTACAGCCTCTTCTTCCTCGCGTTCGCCCTCTTCCAGGGGATCTACGCGGTCGCGCTCCTGCGCTGGCCCACCCAGCCGTTGTGCTTGCTCGGGATCTGGCCCAACCTGGCGCTTTTTTTGCTGTACCTCGTGTGGTACACGCGGGGAATCCCTTTCGGGCCGCACGCGGGAATGCTGATGTACCCGCAGAGGGTGGACGTCGCGGGCGCGCTGGCGGAGGTCGGGATCGTCGTCGCGCTGGTGACGCTGCTCCGGGGCGCCCCACGCAGGGCGGCCGTAAACACGCTGTGCCTGATCGGGGCCGCCATCTGGGCCGCGGTGCTCGCCGGGATGATCTCGTGACCAACCCCGCAATGCCCCTCTCAAGCGGTTTGCGAAGAGGCCCGGCCTCTTCGCGGGGCTATCGGCTTTCAGCGGTCGGCTTTCAGCAAGGGCAAAAAAGGCTGATAGCCGAGAGCGGAGGCGAAGCCGCAGCGGGCTGACTGCTGACCGCGCGGATCGCGGTGGCATTGAGCCACTACGATCCGCTGTAGAACCCTCGGACTCCGTCCCGACCTTCCATGAGATTCGGAACTCCTCGCGTGCTTTCGTCCCTGCTAGACTGCGTACGGGAGCAGGAGGTAGAAGCGTTTTGTCCGATTCTTCGAGCACGCAGGGGACCGGAGAGCTGCGACGGCTCAACCACGAGTTGTCGGTGCTCAACGGGATCGCGCGCGAGCTCAACCGCTCCGTCAACCTGGACCAGGCGCTCCGGTTCACCCTCTCGCAGGTGGCGGAGCTTCTGGGGCTCAGGACGGGTTGGATCTGGCTGATACAAGACTCCTCCCCGGAACCCTACCTCGCCGCGGCCCAGAACCTCCCCCCCGTCCTGGCCGACGAGCCGCGCCGGATGGACGGCTCGGGCTACTGCTACTGCCTCGACTCGTACAAGAAGGGCGACCTCGAAGGCGCAGCCAACGTCAACGTCCTGACCTGCAGCCGCCTGGAGGGCCTCGTAGACGGCACCGACGGCCTCCGCTACCACGCGAGCATCCCCCTCTACTCCGGCGAGAAGAAGCTCGGCGTGATGAATGTGGCGAGCCCGGGCTGGCGCGGCCTCGGCCCCGACGACCTGCAACTGTTGAACACTGTGGGCGACCTGCTCTCGATCGCCGTCGAGCGGGCGCGGCTCTTCGAGCGGAGCGCCAGGCTCGGGGCCGTGGAGGAACGGAACCGGCTGGCGCGTGAGATCCACGACACCCTCGCCCAGAACCTCACCGCCACGGGGCTCCAGATCGAATCGGCCGAAGCCCTCCTCGAAGCGGACGCGGCCCCGGACGAGGTCCGGGCCGCCCTCGCCCGCGCCCTCTCCCTCACCCGCTCCAACCTCGACGAGGCCCGCCGCTCCGTCCTCGACCTCCGCGCGGCGCCCCTCGAAGGCCGCTCCCTGGCGGAGGCCCTGAAAACTCTCGTGGACCGCTGGGAAGCGGAGACGGGCATCGCGACGAGGTTCAAGGCCGTGAACGGGAGCCGCCCGGTCCCCCCGCGCGTCGAAGCCGCCCTGTACCGCGTGGGCGGGGAGGCCCTCGCCAACGTCGCCCGCCACGCGAACGCGCGCCGCGCGACGGTCCGGCTCGTCGCCACACCAGGCTCCGTCAGCCTGCTCGTAGAAGACGACGGTATCGGGCTCGATCCTTCCCGGGTGCCGGAGGACCGGCACGGGATCGTCGGCATGAGGGAACGGGTCGAGATCCTTGGGGGCGTCCTGCGAGTCGAGGGGCGCCCGGCCGGGGGGACGCGGGTGGAGGCGGCCGTACCCCTGGAAGGACTCCAGAGTGGATAGGATCAGGCTGCTCGTCGCGGACGACCACCCGATGCTGCGGGAGGGCCTCGTCGCCGTCCTCGGCACCCAGCCGGACTTCGAGGTGGTGGGCGAGGCGTCGGACGGGGAGCAGGTCGTCCGGTTGGCCGCCGAGCTCGGGCCCGACGTGATCCTGCTGGATCTCGAGATGCCTGACGTGGACGGCGTGGAGGCGCTCCAGAGACTCCAAAGAGCGGGCTCGTCGGCCCGGACGGTCGTCTTCACGGCCTACGACACGGACGAGCGCATCCTCGGCGCCCTGCGCGCCGGGGCCCGCGGCTACCTCTTGAAGGGCGCCTCCCGCGCCGACATCTTCTCCGCCGTCCGCACGGTCAACGCCGGCGGCTCCCTGCTCGGCCCCGTCGTCACCAACCGCCTGCTCGGGCGGCTCGGCGAGGACCCCGCGGGGGCGAACCCGCTTACCCCGCGCGAGGTCGAGGTGCTCGCCCTCCTGGCCCGCGGCCTCAAGAACGCCGACATCGCCGAGCGCCTCTTCATCTCCGAGAGGACCGTAAAGTTCCACGTCGGCTCCATCCTCGCCAAGCTCGGCGCGGGCAACCGAACCGAAGCGGCCATGATAGCCGCCGAGCGGGGCCTCGTGGATAAGCCCTCCTAGCGCCCGCGCCTCCCACCTGTACTTCCGTACAGGCCCGAAATCCGTCCTTCCGCGCGATGCCGCCCGCCCGCCGGGGAGGCATGATCTCCGCATACCAGTAGGGATCTAAAGGAGGGCCGGATGTACGACTGGACGGACGTGGAAGCCTCCCGTCTGCGCCGCCGGGAGCTCTTGCAAGAAGCCGAAAGGGCCCGAAAGGCGGACGGACTCGGAGACGCCCGCACGCGGCGAGTCCCCCCCGCCTCCTCCATTACGCGCCGGCTCGTCCGGGGCCTCGGACACCCTTCTGCGGCGCCTCCCGGTCCGAATTTTACAGAACAGGAGAGGAAACCTTTATGAACCATTCACCTGACAAGACGGCCCTGATCACGGGCGCCTCCCGCGGCCTCGGCCTGGCCCTGGCCCGCGGTCTGGCCCAGGCCGGCTGGACGCTGATTATCGACGCCCGCGGCGGGGAAGACCTGGAAACCGCCCGCGCCGAGCTCGCAAGTCTCACGCGGACAACCGCCATCGCGGGCAGCGTCACGGACCCGAATCACCGCCGGGAACTGACGGAAGCAGCCCGCGAAGCGGGCGGCCTCGACGCGCTCGTGAACAACGCGAGTATCCTCGGCCCGAGCCCCCAGCCACCGCTCCTGAACTACCCTCTCGACACGCTGGAAGAGGTCTACAGGACGAACGTCGTCGCGCCGCTCGCGCTGATACAGGCCGTCGGGGACGAACTGAAGCCCGAGGCGCGCATAGTCAACGTGACGAGCGACGCGGCCGTCGAGCCCTACGAAGGGTGGGGCGGGTACGGCTCGAGCAAAGCCGCCCTGGAGCAGATCTCCAACATCCTGGCGGCCGAGAACCCCGATTGGCGCGTCTACGCCGTGGACCCCGGCGACATGCGGACCCGGATGCACCAGGAGGCCTTCCCGGACGAGGACATTAGCGACAGGCCACTCCCGGACGAGAGCGTGCCGGGCCTCGTCGAGCTCCTGACTGGAGATCTGCCGAGCGGCCGGTACTCGGCCAGAGACGTTGCGGGAACGAACGACTCGGACGGTAGCGTCCACGAGACGCGCGTCGCCCTCACGGTGGCCGACTTCGATGGTGCCGCGGCGCTCTACAGGGACGCGCTGAACCTGCCCGTCGTGATGGGGTGGGACGAGACGCAAGGGCGGGGTATCGTGCTCGACGCCGGCCGGGCGACCATAGAGCTCGTAGACCACCCGCAAGCTGAACATATTGACGAGGTAGAGGTCGGAGAGCGCGTCTCCGGCCCCGTGCGGCTGGCCTTCGAAGTGTCGAACGTCGGGGCGTCGGCCGACTCTCTCAAAGAGAAGGGGGCCAAGGTCCTTAACAGCCCGGTCCAGACTCCCTGGGGTGACCTCAACCAGCGCCTGCGGGCGCCGGACGGCCTCCAGCTCACCCTGTTCCAATCTCCCGGGGAGGGGGGCAGGTCGGTTGTTTAACCCGGGACTTGCCGAGATCGTCCCGGTCGTCGAGGTTCGAAGGAGGACAATCCATGAAAGCTAAAGGACTCGCGTGGCTCGGGACCCGCACCCCACAGTTCGAGGCGACGGCCAGGTTCTTCGGTGAGACGCTCGGGCTCAACGCCGAGCGCGAAGAGCCGGACTTCGCGGTCTTCAGGCTGCCGGACGGTTCCAGGGTCGAGGTCTTCGGGCCCGGGGACCGCGACCACGAGCATTTCACGACGGGCCCGGTAGCCGGGTTCCTGGTCGACGACGTCGAAGAGGCGCGCGCCGAGCTCGAGCGGGCCGGCATCTCCTTTATAGGCCCGGTCCACCATTACGGCGAGCACAGCGCCTGGTCCCACTTCGTCGGCCCCGACGACAACGTCTACGAAATAACCCGCGACGACCCACAAAGATAGCCGCCCCAGACAAAGGAAACTCATCTTGCTAGACGCACGAACAGTACCCACGGAATCTCAGACCACCCTACGAGACGACCCAAGACGCGGCGCGAAACCACACAACGCAGGCGCAAGCCCCGGGAGGTTGAGGAGCCTCGATTTCGATCTTCCACCGGAGCTCGAAGCCACCGGGCCGCCTGAAGCCCGCGGCCTCGCCCGCGACGAGGTACGCCTCATGGTCTCCTACCGGCAAGACGACCGCGTCCTGCACGCCGGCTTCAGGGACCTGCCGGACTTTCTAGAAGCCGGCGACGTGCTCGTCGTCAACACCAGCGGCACCATGAACGCCGCCGTCCCTGCCACCCGCGAGACCGGCGCCGAACTCACGCTCCACCTCTCAACCCACCTCCCCGGGGACCTGTGGACCGTCGAGCTACGCTCCCATGAGGGCACTAAACCTCTGCTCGACGGTAAGCCAGGCGAGACGTTGCGGCTCCCCGGAGGCGGCGTAGCCGTCCTTCACACTCCATACCTATCGCAAAACCGTTCGAAGGAAGGGGCCAACCGGCTCTGGATCTCCACCCTGAACCTCCCAACAAACCTGAACGACTACCTAGACCGGCACGGTGCACCCATCCGTTACGGTTACGTCAGGGAAAACTGGCCTTCCGGTTACTACCAGACCGTTTATGCCACCGAGAAGGGCAGCGCCGAGATGCCCTCGGCCGGCCGGGCGTTCACGCCCGAGTTCATCACGCGCCTCGTGGCGGGCGGTGTGCAGGTCGCGCCGCTCGTACTGCACACCGGCGTCGCGAGCCTCGAGGACGACGAGCCGCCCTACGAGGAGTACTACCGGGTTCCGCCCGCCACGGCCCGTACGGTCAACGAAGCGCGGGCGGCGGGCCACAGGGTCGTGGCCGTCGGGACGACCGTCGTGCGGGCGCTAGAGACCGTAACCGACGTGGAGGGGAGATCCCACCCCGGAGAAGGCTGGACAGACCTCTTCATTACCCCGGAGCGCGGCGTACGGTCCGTCGGCGCGTTGCTGACCGGTTTGCACGAGCCCCGCTCGACGCACCTGGCGATGCTGCAGGCGCTCGTCGAGAGCGGTTCCGCGTGCCCCCTGCTCTCATCGGGCCGGGATCACCTCGAGATCGCCTACACCGAAGCGCTCGAGGAAGGCTACCTCTGGCACGAGTTCGGCGACCTGCATCTGGTTTTGTAGGTTTCGGGCTTCAGGTTTCAGGGGTGGTGGGCGGGACTTCGAGGGGACCACGAAGTCCTTCGACACATTCTCTTCCGCGTTGAAGCATCGACCACCCGCGCGCTGCCTGACGGCTGCAACCTGAAGCCTGTAGCCTTCTACGTACACGCCACGACGGCCTTGCCGGGTCTCCATCCCGGCGGGTCCTTGCAGAGCCAGGCGGCGGCCTCGCGCTTGGTCCTGTCTTCGTGCGTTTTCATGGTCATGTTCCAGGTAAAGATGCGCAGGTTCTCGCAGTTGAGGGAACCCTTGCCGTAGGCCACGCGCGACGGACCGCCGAGGCCGGGGTCGAGGTCCGGGGCCTCGCGGGTGACGACGTAGACGAAGCCTACGTTGCTCTCCATATCCAGAAGCCCGGCCTGGGTGAGGCTGACCTTGATCAGGCGCATAGTCTCCCCCTTCTCGTGGCGCTTCGCGAAGTAGCGGAGCAGCTCGCCCTGGTCCGAGGTGGTGAAGTCGTGCGTCACCCTCCCACCGCTCCCGGTATGTGTGGAGGAGTACCAGGACCACGGCCGGTAGGCCACGGGCGAGAAGTCAGGCGGGGTCGGACCTTCGGAGAGGAAAAAGGAGCGGGAGAGTTCCTCCTGGCTACCCCGGTTAAAGGCATCGAGAAAACGGATCAAAAGCCCGGCCACCGGCCGCGGACGGCAGCCCTCCGGTAGCGTCTCGTCGTCGCTGGTGACGATCACCTCCCCCGTATGGGCGGGAACCGGCTCAGTCACCACACCCCCGTCGGGCTCGGAAGGCCCGGAACCCCCACCGCACCCCCACACAAAAAACACGAGAAAAAGCGGTCCCCAGACGACCACGAACCTGTTCCGGAGCTCCCGCATCCCATGCCGCCGTTCAGCGATACCAACCACATTCTAGCTCCTCCCTACGGTCGTCGCAGCACGCGGCCCTACGGGCAGCTATCAGCCCGCTCCGGCTCCGCCTCCGCTTTCAGCACGTCCCCTTCGGGGACTCTCAGCCCGTCAGCCAGTCGTCTGCCCGCGTTGCGCCCTGCGACAACGAAATCGATCCGTATTACGCTGCCCGGTAGGGCTATGGGCGGCAAGAAGCTGACTGCTGAAAGCGAGGCCCGCGGAGCGGGCCGAAGCGCGCCGAGAGCGGAGGCCCCAGGCCGAAGCGTGCTGACAGCTACAACGAAATCAGTCCGTGCCTGGCGCCCTGGCTTACGGCCTCGGCGCGGTTGCTCACGGCGAGCTTGGCGTAGAGGGAGGAGATGTGGAACTTGACGGTGTGCTCGCTGATGCGGAGCTCGCGGGCGATCATTTTGTTGGATAGGCCCCTGGCGAGGAGGTTCAATACCTCGCCTTCCCGCGCCGTTGGCGGTTCGGAGAGCTCTTCGACGACGGTGACCTCGCCCAGCGCCTGCTCGGCGGCGGCCTTTGGCATCACGACGAGGCCGTGGGCCGCGGCGGCGACCGCGGCCCCGAGTTCCTCCGGCGGGGCATCCGGCGGTAGGATGCCCCAGCCCCTGAGCGGCAACGCTCGCAACCGCGCCGCCGCCCGCTCATCCTCGGAGAGGAGTACCAATCCCTGGGCACCGTCTTCGGCGAGGGCGAGGGCCGTCTCGTCCAGCAGTTCCTCGTCGGCCAGGAGCACGACCTCGGCGGCGGCGAGCGGGGTCCCCGGCAACGAGCCGGCCGGAGCACCCGAATCGCCGGAGACCCGGACGTCGGCCCCTTCGACGGCTTCGAGCATCGAGCGCAGCCCGGCCCGGGCCATCGGGGTCGACGCCACGACGAAGACCCGCGTCGGCGTCACGCGGCGCGTCCCGACGTTCTCGGCGGCACCTCCACGACGATGGCGTGTCCCCCGCGCAGCACCCGCAGGGATACGGTGTCGTCCCGCGAGAGGGCTTCGTAAAACGTCTCGACGTCATGCGGCGGGCTTCCTGCGATCCCGAGTAGCACGTCGCCCACCAGGAGGCCCGCGGCTTCGGCGGGGCCGCCCTCTTCGACCGAAGAGACCGCGAGCCCCCAGGCGTCGCCCTCCTCAGGCCGACCGGAAGCCGGAAACTCCACGGGCACCAACCCGACGCCCAGGCGCGGGCGCCGGTCCACGCGTCGCTCCCGGGGGGCCGCGACCCAGGCGGTCGCGGCGTTGGATGGGATGGAGAAGGCGGTGCGGCCGAAGATCATGGCGTTGATCCCGACCACCTCCCCCCTGGCGTTGAGCAACGGCCCGCCCGAGTTCCCCGGCGCCAGGGCGACGTCCGAAAAGATGTAGCTCCCCCCCGAGCCCCGGCGACGCCCCTTACCCCGCCCGCCCGAAACGCCCAACCCGCCGACGATGCCGGCCGTCACCGCCCCGGGATTGCCCCAGGGGTGGCCGATGGCGTAGACGATCTCCCCGACGCGCATAGCGTCCGAGTCCCCGACGGATGCCGCCGGAAGTTCCGCGGCGTCCCGCAGCCGGAGCAGCGCCAGGTCAAGCTCGCGGGAGCGTTTCACGACCTCCGCGTCGAACGTCCGGCCGTCTCGCAGGGCGACGCGGGTTACCCCGCCCCGACGACGGCCCCCGCGACCTTCCGGGAGCACGTGGTCGTTCGTCAGCACGAGGCCGCTTTCTGACCAGATCACACCGGCCCCCGACCCGCGCCCGCCGCTGACCACCTGCACGACGCTCTCGCGCGCACCCTCGACCATCCGCGCCCCCTCCGACGAAGCGGCCTGGGCGAAAGACTCCGCGTTTCCCAGGACCATCCCCGGCCCCCTAACCGCGCTCGCCGACTGTGATCTCCAGCTCCTGAGGTTCCCCACCCCGGACCACCTTCACGGGCACGGCCCGTCCGACCCTGTCGCCGGAGAGCAGCACGAGCAGATCGTCCGTGTCCTCGACCGGCTGCCCATCCAGGGTCGCGACTATGTCACCGACCATCAGGCCGCCGCGGCCGGCGGGGCTACCGTCCTCGACCCCGACGACCAGGAGGCCGCCCTTCTGGGTCAGGTCGATTTTCTCGCCCCCGGGGAGGCGTACCGGCTGGCTGAGGATGCCGAGGTATCCCCGCCTCACCGTGCCCCGCTCCTGCAGCGCCCCGGCGACACGCCAGGCCAGGTCGACCGGGACGGCGAAGGCGGCCCCGCGCCCCCATCCGGCCACCATGATGCCGACGACCTTGCCGCCGACGTCCACCAGCGGGCCGCCCGAGAGACCGGGGTATGGCGAAGCATCGGTCTGTATGTAACGCTCCAGCCTCGGTCCCCGCCGCGTCCTGATGGGGCCGCCGACCGAGCTTACGATGCCGAAGGTGGCCCTGGGGCCGTCGCCGCGGCCAGGGCTCGCCACTGCCAGAGAGATCTGGCCGACCCTCGCCTCCCCCTCGGCGGGCGTCGCGGCCTCCACCCCCAGGTTATCGACCCGCAGCACGGCAAGGTCCGTCGAGTGGTCCCTGCCGAGGAGCCTGGCCGGCAGCGTCCGCCCGTCGGCGGTCTCGACCGACAGGTCCTCCTCGCGCTCCAGCACGTGTCCCGCCGTAAGCACCAGGTCGGGCGCGTAGACCACGCCGCTCCCCGGGTGCCGCCTCCTGCCGTGTACCCGCACGATCGACCTGCCGGCGTTCGCGACCGCGTCCGCCATGCCCTCGGACAAGGCGGCCAAAGTGTTTTGCGTACTCTCCATGCTCTTCTCCTGATCCGGTCTAGTCTATGCGGATACTCTATCCCCACGCCCCAAACGGCACATCACCCGTCCGGCTAGTTCTGCCCCGCGAGAACGTCTAGTTCCGCGTGAACCGTCGAGACATTAACGATTCTTCACGGGACTGTTACCGGCGGGCAATTCGCCCGCGAGTCCAGGCAAGAGTCCTTAACAACGCTTAGCACGAAGCCTCAGGACGGTTAACCCGCCGGGTACACCGGGTTGGTAGGCTAACGGTCGATGATAGAAACAGCCCCCACCCAAAGGACAGGCAGACTACCCGCCTGGAAGACCTCGCGCCTGCTCTCCGTCCGGCCGTTCGGCCGTCGGCGCCACAAGATGACCCGGGCGGGCCTGAGGAACCTGGCGCGGGCCAGATCGGAGGCCCTGATCGGGCTACTCCAGGAACGCGAAGCGAGCAGGCCCCTCGACGACGTAGTCATCAAGGACCACGAGTACCCGCACCGGCGCGTCACCCTCCACGACATCGAGACCCAGAGGATCTACGCCGAAGACTACCTGGAGGGGATCTCGGAGTTGCGCGAGCAGCTCGCCGAGCGCGGAATCCGTAGCTGGCCGCTCAATGCCTATTACGCCTCGCCGCAGAACGAAGCCGACCTGAGGACCATCTCGACCGCTTTGCTAGAGATGGCAGGCAGGCTCAGGACGTAGCGCGCTCCGGCCAGAGGAGCCCGATCCGCCACCGATTACGTCGCGCTCGTCGCGCTGATGGTCGTCCGAAGCACACGACTCGTGTGGTTGATGAGGTACAGAGCCTGCGTCGGCCATGGCCGGCGCGGGTGGACCGGGCGGTGCCGACTCCTGTAGCATCGCCCGGTCGGCTCTTGCGGGATGGAGGTGGGGACCAACTGGAAGGTGCGCGGGTCACGGGTGTCGCGCGGTTGCTGGCGCTCTCCCTGACGGCGTTCGGGGCCTTCGGGCTGTGGGCGGGCTGCTCTGCGCTACTGTTCTCGACGCCGCTGGTGGGCAGCGTAGCCGAGCTCACCGGCCTTCGCGTGGCACTCGGGCTGGTGGTCCTCGCGGGGTTCGCCGTCTTCATCCTCTCCCTGCGCCTGCGCGAGAACGACACAGGGCAGGCCGGGTGAGGATCGTCGTCACGGCGGCCGGCTCCAGGGGCGACGTCCAGCCCTGCGCCGCCCTCGGGCTCGGACTGAAAGAGGCGGGCCACGAGGTCATTCTGGCGGGCTGGGAACCTTACAGGACCATGGCCGAAAGCCGCGGCCTGGCATTCTGGCCCGTGGCGGGCCCCGACCCGGACCGGCTGGTGGAGGCGCTGGTGGCCGCGGGCCGCAATCCTTTCGGGTACGCCAGGCGGTTCCGGCCGCTGCTGAGGCCGCACGTCGGGCAGGGGCTTCGCGACTGCCTCGCGGCTTGCGAGGGCGCCGACGCCGTCATCTACACCCCGCTCGGGTTCGCCGGCTTCATGGCGGCGGAGCACCTGGGGCTACCCTCGGTAGGGAGCGTCGTCACGCCGCTCTTTATCCGGGACGGCGGGTTTCCGAGCGCGATGTTCGGGAAGCCCCTCCCCCTCCCGGGCCACCTCTACAACCGCCTGAGCCACCCGGCGACGGAGCAACTCTACTGGCGCACCGTCGAGCCCCTGGTGGCGGAGGCACGCAGAGAGGTGGGTCTTCCGGCCATGCCCCGCCTGAGGGGTCCACTCGGGGAGATGCACCGGCAGAAGCGTCCTTTCCTGCTCGGCTGGAGCCCGCACGTCCTGCCCACGGACGGCAGGCGCGACGCCTGGATGCACACGACCGGCTACTGGTTTCTCGGCCGCGAAGAGGGCTGGCGCCCCCCGGAGAAGCTAAGACGTTTCCTCGAAGCCGGAGAGCCGCCGGTCGCGCTCGGCCTCGGGAGCATGGGCCATACCCGCGCTTCGGAGGCCGGGCGCATCGTCTCGCTAACGGCGGAGGCGCTCCGGCTCGCGGGGCTCCGGGGCGTCCTGGTCTCGGACTACGGCGACGCGGACGCGGATCTGCACGAGGACGTCATCAGGGTCCCGGGCGGCGTACCCTACGACTGGCTCTTCCCGAAAGTCTCCGTCGCCGTGCACCACGGCGGCGCCGGGACGACGGCCGAGGCCCTGAGAGCAGGAACCCCTTCCGTCGTCGTCCCCGTCGTACCCGACCAGCAGTTCTGGGGCTGGCGCGTCCACGCCCTCGGCGTCAGCCCCGCCCCGATCTCTCACAAAAAATTGACAGCCGAGAACCTATCAAGCGCCATCCTGCAGGCGGCAACCGACCCCGAAATACGCCAGCGCTGCGAAAACCTCGGCTCGAAGATAAAGGCCGAGAACGGCGTGGCCCAGGCAGTCAGAACGTTCGAGCGATACGTACAGAGAAGGCCCTGATTACCACGACGGTGGAACTGCCCGTTCCGTAAACAGACCGGCGTCTGCGCGCACCCATCAACAAACGCGGCCCAAACCGACCCGAGAGCTATCAGCTGTCAGCTGTCAGCCAAAGACAAAGAAAGCTGACCGCTGAGAGCGCAGGCCGAAAGGCCGAAGCGGGCTGACAGCTGATAGCTGAAGGCTGATAACCGGCAGCTTCCTCACCACGCCACTTGCCGCCTGTCCCTGAAGAATCCGCCGGTGGGGCCGTTATTGGGGAGCAAGGCCGCCCAGACCACGCCGTCAGCGCCTTCTTCGACGGATCGGTTGGCGTTGGCGCCGCCCATGTCGGTCTGGACCCAGCCCGGGTTGACGGCATTTACGAGGACGCCGGTGCCGCGCAACTCGGAGGCCAGGATGCGGGTCAGGGCGTTCAGGCCGGTCTTCGAGATCCGGTAGCCCGGGGAACCGCCGCCCATGTCTTCGAGGGCCGCGAGGCCCGTCGAGACGTTGACGATCCTGCCGTATCCTTCGCGCCTCATGTGGGGTATCGCCGCCTCGCACAGCCGCCAGGCCCCGAAAAGGTTGGCCTCGAGGGCCTCCCTCACCCGGTCCAGGTCGGCCTCGGCCCCGCTCTGGCCCTCGTCGTTGGAGATGCCGGCGTTGTTGACCAGGACGTCCAGGCGTCCGAATTCGCCCTCTATGGAAGCCGCGAGGTTCTCGACGCTGCCGGCGTCGGCGACGTCTAGCTGGCGGGCGGTAACGTTTCCGGGCAGCCCCTCGGCGGCCCGTTTTCCCGCCTCCTCGTCGCGGGAGCCCAGTATCACGGTCAGCCCCTCCCCGGCGAGCCGGCGGCAGACCTCCAGCCCTATCCCCCTGTTTCCACCGCTCACCAGCGCGACGCGCCCGTTCTCAGCCATATGACCTCCGGATCTCTTTCAACCTCGGAAATATTACACACCGAGCAACCCGAACGCCGCCCCCACGGCCTCCTCCGGGGACGGGGCGACGGCGACGTGCTCCCCGAGGTCCCAACTCCCGAGCGAGACGACGGGCCTCCCGACCTTCAGGGCAAGCCCCATCTCGGATAACGTCCCGTACTCACCCCCGACGGCGACGACCACGTCCCCCGAACAGACCACAGCCAGGTTCCTCGCCTGTCCCGTTCCCGTCGCGACGGAGAAGCTCAGGTACGCGTTCGCCCGCCCACGGTCCTCGTCGGGCAGGATGCCGATGGCCGTACCGCCGGCCTCGGTGGCCCCGCGGGCGGCCGCTTCCATCACGCCGCCCAGGCCTCCGCAGACGACGATGCCGCCCCGCTCCGCAACGAGGCGTCCGACCTCGCGGGCCTGCTCGTAGAGATCTCCGGCGGCGGTTCCGGAGCCCACGACGGCGACGTGGGGGTGGGAGGGCGGGATCTCCTACTCCGCGGGGTACTTGCTCGTCTGGCCGAGCAGGTAGCGGAGTAGGTCCACGGCCCCGGCCTTGCTCAAGGGTTCGTTCCAGTTGCCGCACTTGGGGGACTGGATGCAGGCCGGACAACCCCGCTCGCACGGGCAGCGGGTGATGACGCCGACGGTGTCGCGGGCCAGCGAGGCGAAGGCGTCGAAGCCGCGCCTGGAGATGCCGACCCCGCCGGGGTAGCCGTCGTAGACGAAGATAGTCGGCAGGCCGTTCTGGCGGTGGGCCGGGGTGGAGAGCCCGCCGATGTCCGCCCGGTCGCACATCGCGAACAGGGGCAACAGCCCGATCATGCCGTGCTCCCCGGCGTGCAACGCACCCCCGAAGCTCTCGAAGCTCGGCCGCGCCCCCCTGGGCAGCGGCGGCAGCGTAACCCACAAAGCCTGCGTCTCCAGAGTGACGTCAGGCAAATCCAGGGGGTAGACCCCGATCTCCTTCTCGTCGGCAACCCTCACCTTCTTGTAGAAGGTTACGGAGTCCGTCGTCCTTACCCTCCCCCAGCGGAGCGTCGCCCCGTTCGGCAGGTCCCTCTCCTCCAACGTCTCCACGATCTCCACGTCCGTCTCGACCTTTGGCTTGGTGTAGAAGTTGTTGGGCACGCGGCGGGCGACGGCGCGGTGCAGACGTAGATCCAACTCCTCTATCTCGTATGCGTTGCCGCGGTGCAAATAAGTAGCGCCGGGATGGAGTTCGCTCGGGGCGCGCGTCGCCTCGGCCGTGCCGATCAGCTCACCGTCAACGTCGGCTATAAGGATGGTCTCCGAGGAGGCGGAGCGCAAAGATACGTTCCTGGCCGGGCTGTCCGAGCGCGCGTAGATCAGCCGGTCCCCGCTCGACGCCAGCGCCCGCTCCTCCATCATCCTCTTTGCCACCCCCCTGTAGGCCGGTCCGAAGTATTGCTCGTCCTCGGCGTCCAGCGGGGCCTCGTGGGCGGCGGCGAGCAGATGCGGGCCGAGGATGTACGGGTTCTCCATCGTCACGCGGGCGGCCTCGACGCGGCGGCCGAGGACGCGGGGCGGGTTCTCGAAGAGGAACTGGTCAAGTGAGTCGCGTCCCGCTATGTAGACGGCGAGGGAAGGGTCCTTGCCGCGACCGGCGCGGCCCCACTGCTGCCAGATCGAGGCGACGCTCCCGGGGTAGCCGCAGCACACGACGGCGTCCAAGGCTCCCACGTCCACGCCCAACTCCAGCGCGTTCGTCGAGACGACGCCTAGCAGGTCGCCGCTGAAGAGGCGCTCCTCTATCTTCCGCCGCTCGCGGATGGTGTAGCCGGCGCGGTAGGGCGAGATCCTGCGCGCCCCCTCGACCCCGAGCCGCTCGGCCGCGTAGCGGTAGATAAGCTCCGCCGCCTTCCTGGACTTCGCGAAAGCGATGGTCCGAATTCCACGCGAGACCAGGTCCGCGAAGACGAGCGCCCCCTCCGTGAGCAAGCTCCGCCGCTCCCCCTTCTCCTTGTCCAGAAGCGGAGGATTGCGGAAGACCACCCGCCGCGGCCCCGAAGAGGCCCCGTCGTCGTCCACGAGCGAGAAAGGCAGCCCGGTAAGGCTCTCGGCGAGCTCCTGCGGGTTCGCAATGGTCGCGCTCGTGAGCACGAACTGGGGGTTACCGCCGTGCAACTCCGCGACCCTCCTGAGCCTCCTCAAGACCGCCGCGACGTGCGAGCCGAAGACGCCGCGCAGGACGTGGGCCTCGTCCACGGCCACTATCTCGAGGTTCCGCAAGAAGTCGCCCCAGGCCTCGTGGTTGGGCAGGAGCCCGACGTTAAGCATGTCGGGGTTCGTGAGCACGACGTTCGAGCGGCGCCGGATATCAGCCCGCAAGGCCTGCGGCGTGTCGCCGTCGTAGGTGGCCGGGTGGACGCCGCGCAGCCCGAAGCCCTTGATCTTGCCTAGCTGGTCCTGCGCCAACGCCTTCGTCGGGTACAAGAAAATGGACCGGCTCTTCGTCCGCCCGAGCGCGTTCTGGAAAGCCGGGATCTTGTAACATAGCGACTTTCCGCTGGCCGTCGCCGTAGCCACCACCACGTTCTCCCCAGCCCGCACCCGCTCGTAAGCCTCCAACTGGTGCGAATAGAGCCTGGACGCCCCCATCTTCCCCAGAGCCTCGACCAACTCCGAGTGCAACCCCGGCATCTTCACCAGCGTCGCCCCTCGCGGCGGCAAACTCGCCACCGTGTCCCCCAACGACCGCAGGGCCTTGCCGCTCATCTCCGCAAGGGGATTGGTTTCACGAATCGCCGTCATAACCCCTTCTTCGGAACATCAGCCAAAACAATCAAGCCCCAAAAGCTGACCGGCTGACAGGCTGGGTCCCCTGACGGGAACCCCTACAGTTCGCGACGGCCGGCGAAGGCGCGGCCGAGCGTCACTTCGTCCGCGTACTCCAGGTCCCCGCCGACGGGGAGGCCGCTGGCGAGCGCCGTTACCCGCACCGGCAGGTCCTTCACCTCGGCGGCTATGAACAGGGCCGTTGCCTCGCCGGTGGTGTTCGGGTTGGTGGCGACGACTAGCTCCTTCGTCTCCTCTTTCCGCACCCGCTCGACGAGCTCGGCGATGCGGAGGTCTTCTGGCTCGACGCCGTCCAGGGGCGAGAGGGAGCCGCCGAGGACGTGGTAGAGGCCGCGGTACTCGGCCGTGCGTTCGATCGGGCCGATGTCGTAGGGGTCTTCGACGACGCAGATAGCGGTCCGGTCGCGGCGGGCGTCGCGGCAGATCTCGCACTCCTCGGCCTCGGTCAGGTTGAAGCAGCGGACGCACGGCTTGATCCGCTCCTTCACCTCCTTGAGCGCCTCGGCGAGGCCGATGGCGTCGTCCTTCTTGCCCCGGATTACGTGGAACGCTATGCGCTGCGCGCTCCTGGGTCCGATAGACGGGAGTTTCGAGAGCTCCGTTATGAGCCGTTCTACGGGCCGGGCGTAGGTCGCCAAAGAGCCCCTACATCCCCGGCAGGTTCAAACCGAGGTCCCCGAGCCCGCCGGTAACGCCGCCGAGCTTCTTGTTGGCGAGTTCCTGGGAGGAGTTCATGGCCTCGTTGACGGCCGCCATCACCATGTCCTGGAGCATCTCGACGTCCTCGGGGTCTACGACCTCGGGGTCGATCTCGACGGAGACGAGCTCCATCCCGCCGGTCATCGTCGCCTTGACGGCCCCGCCGCCGGCGCTCGCGGAGACGGTCTCCTTGGCGAGCTCCTCCTGGGCGAGCCGCATCTGCTCCTGCATCTGCTGGACCTGGGCCATCATCTTGTTTACGTTCTGTCTTTTAGCCACGCACAGCTCCTAAGTCGAGGTCTAAGAGTCTCCCTATTGTAAACGACCCGCACCACCCAACCACCTCTCCCGGCGGCCTCCCGGTTCTAGCCTCCCCCGTTCTGGCCGAACGGGCCAAAGCCGCGCATGATCTCGAAAACCTCCGATTCGCTCCGGATCGTCCCGTCGCCCCCACCCCCCGGAGATCCGGGCCCCGAGCCGTTAGTCCCGGCCATCGTCCCGCCCGGTCCTTCACCATCCCAGGCCCCCGGCGGCTCTTCCTCGCGCGCGGGCGGCTCCGGCACGACGGCCCGCGGCGCGGGCTCCTGCAGGGCTTCAGGCCCAGGCGGCGCTTCTCCTGCGGTGGAGACGGTCTCGGGGAGATCATCCCCCGTGCTGACCTCCAGGCGCGGCCGCGAACCGACGCGTTCTTCGAGAACCTCGGCGAGCACGTCGGCGTGCTTGCGGTCCCTCGCCATCCCCACGTAGAAGCTCTGGTCCCCCGGGAAAGCCAGCTTCAGCACCGAGCCGTCGAAGCCCTCGACCCTTGCCTCGCCGTAGACGGCGGCCGTCAAGGCCTGCTTGCGCCGCTTGAGCTCGCCCATGATCGAAACCCACTGCCCCGCAAGGTCGACGTCGCTACGCCGCCCACCAGCCTCTTCTGCAGCAGACTCCGTCGCCCCGGCCGGCTCCGTCTCTACCGGTCGCGGCTCCGCCGGCGCCTCCCGGGACTCCCCGGTGTCCGGCCGCTCGACGGTCGTGGCCGGCTCCGGAGAGGTCACCGGAGCTTGGGAGCGCGGCGCTTGCGCGGGCGGTGTGAGGCCCCCGTTCGCGGCGGCGTTCTCGAGCCGTTCCAGGCGGGCCATGAGGTTCTCGACGGACGGCTCGGTGTAGTCGCGGGCGAGCTTGAGGAAGGTGAGTTCGAGCTCCAGCTTCGGGTCGCCGCCGCGCCGGATGCGGCCCAAAGCGTCGCCGAGCGCCTCGACGAGGCGCACGACCTCGGCGGTCGGGACGGCGTTTGCCTGCTCCTCCAGCGGCGCCCGCTCCTCGGCGCCGACGCCGGCCAGGGCCACCTCGGGCGCGTGGGGCAGGAGCATCAGGTTCCGCAGGTGCGAGAGAAGCTCGCCGACGAACTGCCCGAGGTCGCGGCCCTCGTTCGAGAGCCGGTCCACGATGCGCAAAGCGTCGGCGGCCCGGCGTTCGTGCAGGGCGTGGGTGGTCTCGAGGAGCGCCTCGGGCCCGACGCTGCCGAGCAACTCGCGGACCACCACGGTCGTGATCTCCCCCTCCACGAAAGACGAGAGCTGGTCCAAGAGCCCCTCGGCGTCCCTGAAGGAGCCTCGCCCCTCCCGCGCTATGACCGTCAGTGCTTCTGGCTCGACCGCTATGCCTTCGGCCTTGGAGATCTCCCCGAGCTTCGTCGCCAGCGTCTCGATGCTCGGCCTGCGGAAGTCGAAGCTCTGGCAGCGGCTGATGATCGTCGGCAGGACCTTGTGTTTCTCGGTGGTGGCGAGCACGAAAACGACGTGCTCGGGCGGCTCCTCCAGCATCTTCAGCAGGGCGTTGAAGGCCTCGGCGGTCAGCATGTGGACCTCGTCGATGATGTAGACCTTCGTCCGTCCTGCGACGGGTGCGAGGTTCACGCGGTCCCTGAGGTCCCGGATCTCATCGATCCCCCGGTTCGAAGCCGCGTCCATCTCCACGACGTCCAGGGAAGAGTTGTTGACGATGGCCCGGCAGTTCTCGCAGGTCCCGTCGGGCTCGGCCGTCGGCCCCTCAGCGCAGTTCAACCCCATGGCCAGCACCTTCGCCGTCGAGGTCTTCCCCGTCCCCCGCGGCCCGCTAAAGAGGTAGGCGTGCGCCACCCGACCCGTCTCGATGGCCCGCCGCAAAGTGCGCACGACGGGCTCCTGCCCGACCACCTGGTCCATCTTCCGCGGACGCCACTTGCGGTAGAGCGAAGCGTGCTGCACTAGAAGGTTCGTCCCGTCGAAAAAGTCACGCGGTTAGTATAGGTCAAGCCTGACGGCTTGACAGCCATCTCTTAGCTGTCAGCCGTCAGCTTCTCCGTGGTCAGACCAACGCAGGTGCGTAAACCGTCACCCGACATGGCCCCGCCAAGAAGATACGAAAAAGGGGCAAACAATTGCCCCGAAACGACTAGCTGAAAGCTGATGGCTGACAGCTACAAAAATACCGCGCACCCCGCCGTCGACACGACCGCGTTCGGCGAACTTCCGGCCGCCGACTCCGGCCTGGCTGCCCCGTAGCACATGAGGTTACCCGCTTAGTGCTGCTACCTTCCGGTCCTGACACGGTTCACGGGGCCCCATTGCCCGGGACCAGGCCATCAACGCCGGCCGCACCGGTTTCAACCGAACCCGGTTCGCGCCTCGGGCGGGGAATTAGGCCCTGCTAGGCGATCGCAGGTACAGGGCATCGCCATCTCCCCGCTTAGCGCGGCTCGCCGATTGTAGCACGCTCCGCCCTATGGGCTCCGCTTTCAGCGCGCATCGGGCCTGCTCCGGCTTCGCCTCCGCAGCCCCTCGCTTTCAGCTTGTCAGCTTTCGGCCGCGCAACGACAAACCGGGCCGCGCCAGGCGAGACGGTACAGAAGTCGCGCAAGCGTAAGGTGAACAGACGACTTGACTGAGAGCGACCGAAAGGAGCGTGCTGACGAGGCGCGAAGCGCCGGGCTGACAAGCGGAGCCCGGAGGGCGAAGCGTGCGAGCAGGGCTTTAAGCCCTGCTCATACCGTAGAGGATGCGCCGGATCTTGTCGTCGTAGGTCGAATCGGTGGCCCAGATGCCGCCGCCTAGCTGGCCTATGTTCCGGATCCAGTACCCGCGGGCCTTCTGGGCGGCGCGGGCGTCGTAGAAGCGGTCGTGGGGTTTGCCGATGGGGCTCTTGCCCGTGTAGGCGGCCATGTGGTTGACGTGCATCCTGACGCCGGCGTAGGGGGTCGCGGGGCGCTCGAAGTCGCGCGGCGCGTCGCCGACGTTGCCGCCCTTCTTTATGCCGGCCATGTTCCACGGCTTCGAATCGCCGCCGTAGCGGCCGTAGCCGGTCTCGACCATGGCCTGGGCGACGAGCACGTCGGGGGCGATGTTCCTCTGGGGGGCGAGCTTGTAGTAGATCGGGATGGTCCGCATGATGTACCGCGTGCTGCCCATCCGGCGGGCGTACCGCTCCACCTTCGCCTGCGAATGGCGGGCGCCGCCCAGGATCTCACCCGGGTCCCGCATCGCCGCTTTCTGGACCGTCTCGGCCTGAACGTGAGAAGCCAGTCCAAGAGCCAGAAACGCCGCCAACAAAACCAACCCTATACGCTTCATCTTCCCCCTCCAGAAACCAGAATCATCCCCCGCGTGACCGGTCCAATCATACTGCATCTTTCGACACCGCAAAGCAACACCTTTAACCGGGATCAGCGCGCTTCGGCCTCCGCTCTCGGCCGGTCAGCATTTCAGCCTGTCAGCTTTTTGATCGTGCTGACCGGCTGACGAGCTTTCTAGCGGACGGCCACGCTCGGCTCGGAGGCGGGCTCGTGCGGGTTGCGGAGGGCTTCGAGGGCTTCGGCGGGGCCCATGCCGGCCGCCTGCAGGAGGTCGAGGGCCGTCGAGCGTATCTGGGCGACGAGGGCGCTCGACTCGAGGTCGTTGTTCGTCCGGAGGGTGGCGGTTGCCTCCTCGGCGGCCCCGAGGGCGAAGTGGCGGACGTCCACGGGGAAATCGGGCCTCTCCAGGTACCCGGCGAGGGCTTCTACGGCGAGGGCCAGGCCCAGGATCGCCTCGGGAAGCTGCCCGTCCGACGCGCCGCGTTCGCGCACCATCGTAACGGCGGCCCGGGCCAGCACGCGGGTGTCCCGCACGGCGAAGTCGAGCTGGTCGGCGGCCGTCGCGTAGTGGGCCAGGGGGCCGAGGTGCCGCCTGCGGGGCGGGGCGAAGCGGGCGATCTGGTATCCCCCGTCCAACTCCTCCCGCAGCCGCGCCACGGATGCGTCCACGCAGCGGGCCTCAGAAAGCGCCTGCTCGGCAAGGTCGATGTCGCCCCCGATCAGGGCGGCCGACGAGTCCCTCAAAGCCGTGGCGAGGTCGTCGAGGACGGGCTGCGTCGCCAGCTTGGCGCGCAGGCTCGGGTTGCTCGGGAAGGCGGCGCTCACGGCCAGGGCAACGCCACCGCCCATGAGCGCCTCCAGGAGCCTGTCGGGAGATACCCCCGAGGTCATGGGATCGAGCCCGGCGACGAGCAGGGCCGAGACACCGGCCTCGGTCCAGAACATGATCCCACCCCGAATCAGGAGCGCGACGGCCATCGCCAGCCCCACTATGACCCCGATCTGAACGGGACCCGTGCCGATGGCGAGCATGATGAGGTCCGCGACCGTGAGCCCCACGGCCACCCCGAGGGTCCACTCGATGGCCCTCTTCAACGTCTGACCGGCCACCGCGCCGATCGAGATCACGGCCGCTATCGCCGCCACGAAGGGACGGTCGTTCCCCAACACCACCACGGCCATCGACCACGCCAGCGCAGCAGCCACCGCCGTCTGCGCCACGGGCCATATGCCGGCCCGCAAACGTCCGAGCGCGCGATCCAACCCGCGACGAAGCGCCGTCGGACCACCCCGCCTGACCGCTTCCGTGACATCTGAAATTGCCATCACACCCCCCTTCGGGATCTCTTGTCTCGACTATGTGCCTGCGGCACTCAATAGAAACCAATCTAACACCCGAAAGTTCGTGTACAAGGGGTTTGGGCAGGCTTTTCGGGGGTGTTATCAAACTGTTGCGAAGCAGTTGCCATCTGTTACCAGATTGGGCTTCGGGTTTCAGGTCTCAGAGCGGTTTGCGGAGGTATCGGGCCTAGCGCGAGCAGGCATACGGGTTCTCGGGTTTTTAGGTTTTTAGGGGTGGAGGATCGGGGCCCGCCCGCGGTTCGGGGCGCACCCCTCAAAGCCTCGGTGCCTCGAAGCCTCTGTGTCCCGTGGGCGACGAGGGTCGGTCCTTCCGCAAACCGCTGTCAGGCATCAAGAAGAATGTCTCAGGCTGTCCCTGGCCGGCGCTCTGAATCCCGCCGGCGAGGCGGGGCGAGGACGGAGGATTAGAACGGTTTCGTGGTTGGTCCGTTCGTCACTGCGGGGGCGTGACGCCCGGCGGGTGTCTCTACGGGGATCTCTTGTTTGCGAACGGTTGCGTGGGGCCGGGACTGATCCCCCGTCGGGGGTGTCGCTGCCTACCGCTTCCTGGCGGTGCGGACGGCTTCCGCGAACCGCCTGGCGTTCTCGACCACCTCGGCGCGGTCGCGGCCTGCGAGCGAGGGCGGGGCCAGGGCGCTTCCGGCCCCGACCGCGAGGGCCCCGGCCGCGAACCAGTCCGAGACGTTGTCCGCGGAGACCCCGCCCGTCGGTATGAAGGAGACGTCGGGGAAGGGGCCGAGGAGCGCTTTGAGGTGGGAGGGTCCCCCGGAAGAGCCGGGGAAGAACTTCAGGGCCGGGGCGCCGAGGCGACGGGCCAGCATGACTTCGGAGGGGGTAAGGACGCCGGGGAGCACGAGGAGGCCGGTTTCGAGCATCGTTGGCAAAAGGTCGGGGTCGCAGCCGGGGCTGACCAGGAAAGCCGACCCGGCCTCGGCGGCCTGGGCTACCTGCTCGGGCGTGATCACGGTCCCGGCGCCGAGCAGGATGTCGTCCCCGTACTCCGAGCCCAGGTCCCGGATGACCTGCGGAGCTTCGGGGGTCGTGAAGGTGACCTCGATGCCCAGCACACCGCCCTCGACCAGCGCGCCGACGACCTCCATCGCCGCCTGGCGCGACTCCCCGCGCACGACGGCAAGCAGGCCCAACTCCCCGGTTTTCTTTAGTACCTGATCCGACCCCATCCCACTCTCTCCCTTCTCTATCGTCCGGCGTCCTGGGCCCCGAGGCCGCGCCGCAGCGCGAAGGCCTCCTCTTCCGTTGGAAGCCCCTTCAGGTCCCCGGGCACGGTAACAGCGCACGCCCCGCAGGCGTTCGCCAGGTCCAGGCACTCCCCCGTGCTCCATCCCCGCAACCTGCCTGACAGAAAACCTGCGACGAAAGCGTCGCCGGCCCCGACGGTATCGACCACGCTCACGGAGTACGCGGGCATCTCGAAGATTCCCTCCTCCTCGACCGCGAAGGCTCCTTCCGCCCCATGGACCACGACCGTGGCGGCCCGTATGTCCCGCCGCGCCTTCCGGACGTGCTCTGGCTCGCCGCCGCCGAAAAGCAGCCCCGACTCGTCCTCGGAGAGGAACAGGAGGTCGGCGCGCGCTGCCAGGGGACCGAGGACTTCGCGCGGGTCCCGGCCCTTCAGGAGCTGATGTCTGACGTTGAGGTCGAAGGAGACGGTTACGCCGCGCTCGTTGGCGGCGGAGATGAGGTCGGAGATCAGGCCGTGGCAACTATCGGAGAGGGCGGCCGTGATGCCGGTCAGGTGCAATATCTCGCCCGATAGCAGGTACTCCACGTCCAGCCCGTCGAACCGCATCCGGCTCGCCGCGGACCCCGCCCGGTAGTAGTGGACGCGCAGTTGGCCCAGGGCCCTCCACTCCTTGAAGTACAGGCCCGTCGGGGCGTCGGGGTCGAGGATCGCCCTGGAGACGTCCACCCTCTCGCCCCTCGCGAAGGCCAGGATCTCCTCCCCGAACTCGTCGTCCCCGAGGCCGCCGGCCCACCCGACCGCGTGCCCGAGGCGCGAGAGGCCGACGGCCACGTTGAATTCGGCCCCGCCCAGGTGCTTCTCGAAAGTACCGACGTGCCTGAGCGGGCCCTTCGAGAGCGGGTCCATCACGACCAGGGCCTCGCCCAGCGTCGTCACCCGCAAGGGATCTCTCATACTCCGCGCTCCGCTTCCGGCACTGATATCTGGGACCCGTTAAAGCGCACGGGATGTCCTCCTCTTCTTCGGCTCGTGGGCAAGAACGTTTGCTACCCGGGCGTGGCCGTCCGCGGTACGGCTTCGGGGGCGAGCGCGGCGCCGGCTATTCCGGCGATGTTCAGCATCCGGGCCGGCACTATCCTCGCGCGGGTCTCCAGCCTGGGGATGAACTTGTCGGCCTTCTTGCTCACGCCGCCGCCGACGATGATCAGGCCCGGCCAGAACAGGGCCTCCATGGTCGCCGGGTACTCGTTGAGGCGTCTGGCCCACTTCTTCCAGCTCAGGTCCTCCTGCTTGCGGATGCGGTCGGAGGCGCGCGGCTCGGCCTCGCGATCCCGGATCATGATATGCCCGAACTCGGTGTTGGGCATCAGCTTGCCCCGCGTGAAGAGCGCCGTGCCGTCGACACCGCGCCCCACCTCATCTCGGCCAGCCCGACGGCGTCGGCGTCGTTGACCACGCGCACGACGTTCCCGGCCTCCCGCTTCAACCTCCCCTGCAGGTCGAAGCCTGTCAAATCCTTGGCGACGTTCGCGGCGGTACGAACGACGCCGTCCTTTATGACGCAAGGGAAACCGACGCCGACGGGGCCGTCCCGGCCGAAGTGCTCGATCACCCCCAGCGACGTCTCGACCACGGCCTTCGAGGTGGGGGCCTGGGACGTCGGGATGCGGATTCGTTCCTCCAACAACTCGCCCGTATCGAGGTCGACCGGGGCCCCCTTCATGCCGGAGCCGCCGATGTCGAGGCCGAATACTCCCATAAATCCTCCTAGACGCCGACGGCCCGCCCCGACCGCGCCACGCTGTGGCCGTCGGCGCCGGCGGGGTACTCGAGGAGCGGCACGAGCCCCTCCTCCCAGGCTTGCAGGATCGGTTCGGAGACCCGCCAGGCCTCCTCGGCCTCATCAGCCCGGATGAACAGGGTGGTGTTTCCCTCCAAAAGGTCGAGAAAGACGCGCTGGTAGGCGGCAAAGAACTCCTGCGGGGCGAAGTCGGCGCCCAGCTCGATCTGCTCCAGGTCGAAGGGGTCGTGCGGCCCATTGACGTTCAAGCTCAGGGTTACCCTGTCCGGCCCGAGCCTGACGCGGAGCACGTTTGGGCGCGGGTCGTCGGCCCTCTGGAAGGCGAGGTGCGGCACGGGCTTGAAGTGGACCGCGATCTCGCCTTTAAAGCCGCTCAGGGCCTTGCCGCCGCGAAGGACGAAGGGCACCCCGGCCCAGCGCAGGTTGTCGACGGCGAGGGTGACCTCGGCGAAGGTCTCGGTCCCGCGGGATGGGTCCACGCCCTCCTCGTCGGCGTAGGCCGGGATCTCCTTTTCCCCTATCTTTCCGGTCCCGTAGCGGGCGCGCACGGTCTGGCCCCGGGCCTCCTCGGGGGAGAGGCGCCTGATGGCCCGCATGAGGTCCACCTTCCGGTCGCGCAGGTTGCGGCGGTGGAGGGCCGTCGGTGCCTCCATCGCCGTGAGGCACATGAGCTGGAGCAGGTGGTTCTGGATCAGGTCTTTGAAGGCGCCGGCGTGGTCGAAGTATCCGGCCCTGCCCTCCAGCGCCAGCGTCTCTTCCCAGAGGATCTCGACGCGCTCTATGTAGTTGCGGTCCCAAAGGGGCTCCAGGATGCCGTTCGCGAAGCGCAGGCCCATGATCGTCGGGAACGGCTGCCAGGCCAGGAAGTGATCTATGCGGTAGATGTTCTTTTCGGGCAGGAACTCGTGCAGCAGCCGGTTGAGGCTCTGGGCCGATTCGAGGTTCACCCCGAACGGCTTCTCTATGGCGATGCGGCTCCCCTCGGGCAGGCCGGCCTTTTTCAGGGCTTCGAGGGTGGGGGCGAAGACGGCGGGCGGGAGGGCAAGGTAGGCCAGGATCGGCTCCGCGAGGGGCTCCAGGGCCGAGATAACGCTTTCGGCATCGGTGACGTCGGCCCTGCGGTACTCGATGACCTCGGTGACCAGCCTCGCGCGGGCGGCGGCCGAGACGCTGCCGGCGTGGCGCTCCAGGCTGTCGAGCACCAGGCGGCGGAAGCCGTTCTTGTCGTTCTTCCACCCCCTACGGTCCACGCCTATTATCTTGATCCCGTCGGGCAGCCGCCCGGCCTCGTAGAGCTTCGCCAGGGCCGGGATCAGGTACCGGGCCGTGAGGTCCCCCGTCGCCCCGAATATGACTACGCGTTTCATGGGTGATCTTCTCCCCTCGATACCCCTACTCGCCCCCGAAGTCGAAAGTGTGGCTTCCGCCGGACTCGATCCTCGCCGCCGTATCTCCGACCCTCACGTCGACCGGCTGGCCGTCGGCGGGGGCGGCGACCGTCAGCTGCTTGCCTTTCAGCTCGATCTGGAGGCGCGTCCCGTGGAACTGCATGGGGAACGAGAGGCCGTCGAGGTTGCCGACGGGCTTGGGGTCGAAGTGGAGCGCCCCGTCCCGGATGTCGGTGCCGAGGTAGCCGCGTTGGATCAGATCAAGGGTACCCGCCATCACCCCCATGTGGATGCCCTCTTGCGTGGTGCCCCCCTGCACGTCCCCGACGTCGCTCTCGAGCGCCACCATGTACCGCTCCCACGAGCTCTCGGGGTCCAGATCGGCCAGGATACCCGCGTGCGCTATAAAGCTCAAAGTCGAGCCGTGGGAGGTCCTCTGGTCGTAGTACTCGGTGTTGCGGCGCACCATCTCGGTCGAGTATTCGTACCCGAGACGCTCGAACAGGGGTTTCAGCTCGTCCTCGGGGAAGAGGAAGAAGAGCAGCACGGCGTCTGCCTGCTTGGTCAGCTTGTACTTGTCAGGGTCGTCGCCCTCGGCGCGCAGGATGCGGTCGAGGCGCTGGATGTTGCCGTACTCCCGGCGGTAGTGGTCCCAGTCCAGCTCCTCCAGGTTGTCGTAGCCCTCGAACTGGCTGATGAGCCCGTCGCCGTGAAACGGGACGAACATCTTGCGGGACATCTCGCCCCACTTCTCCACCTCCTCGTCCGTCAGGCCGATGGAGGCCCGCAGGGCCTGCCGGCGGCGTTCGGGGACGAGGTCGAGCACTTCGAGGGCGATCTCCGAGAGCCAGGCGACCATGACGTTCGTGTAGGCGTTGTTTCTGAGTCCCTCTTCGTCGGATCCCGCGTACTTCTCGTGGAACTCGTCGGGCCCCATGACGCCGTGGATCTCGTACCGGTCCCGCACGGGGTTGTGGTGCGCGATGGAGGCCCAGAACCGGGCGATGTCGAGCATCATCTCGGCCCCGTAGTCGAGCAAAAACTCCGTGTCCCCGGTCGTCTCGTAGTAGCGCCAGACGTTGTAGAAGATGTCGGCGCTGACGTGGCGCTGGTTGTGGCTCAGGTCCGGCTCCCATTTCCCGGACTTCGGGTTGATGTGGACTTTCTGGGTCTCCTCCTGGCCGTCTGACCCGCTCTGCCAGGGGAACATGGCCCCCTGGTAGCCGGCCTCTTTGGCCGCCGCCCGGGCCTCCCCCATGCGGCGGTAGCGGTACATCAGGAGGCCGCGGGTGATCTCGGGCAGCCTGAAGTTCAAGAACGGGTAGATAAAGAGCTCGTCCCAGAAGATGTGCCCGCGGTAGGCCTCGCCGTTCAGGCCGCGCGCGGGGACGCCGGCGTCGAGGTCGGAGGTGTGGGGCGAGCAGACCTGGAGGATGTGCGAGATGTGCAGCCTGAGCAGGAGCTGGACCCGCTCGTCGTTCGGGACGCGGACGTCGCAGATCTCCCACAGCTCTTCCCAAGCCCGCCTGTGGTGCTCGAAGGCCTCAGCATACGTCCCGTAGCGGCCGACGGCCTTGCCGGCGTTGACCAGCGGCTCGTTTATGGCGTGGTCGCGCGAGGTGTAGAAGGCCACCATCTTCTCGACCCGCACGGGCTCCCCCCGCGTGGCCTCGAAGGAGAGCACCTGGTGGGCGTAGTCCTGCATCTGGTAGAGGTCCCTGCCGACGTCGAGCTGGCCTGCCACGCCGAAGATCCTGGTACGGGCCGCCTCGGCCACGTAAATACGCGACTGACGGGTCCTGACCACGAGCGCGATGGTCTCCGGCCCGAACGTCCTGGGGGAGACGGGGTCCAGGTGGCGCCCTTCGAGCTGCTGGTAGCGGGCCACGCCCTTGTTCGTAACGCGGCCGTCCAGGGCGGATATGACCTCGACCCTGCCCGACCAGTTCTCGGGCGTGATGGTCCACTTCATGGCGGCCTGGTGCATGTCGGCCATGCTCACGAAGCGGCGGGTCTCCAGCGTGGTCTCTCTGCCCGCCCTGTCGCGGACCCGGAGGACACGTATCGTCGTAGCCGTACGGATGTCGTACTCGTGCCGGTAGGAGAGGATCTCGACGTTCTCCCTGTCGAGGGCCTCCTCTCCCTCTATGCGCATCTCCAGGAGCAGCCAGTTCGGAAGGTTGACCAGGTCCTCGTTAAGGACGGGCACCCCGGCCATGATGGTCGTCTCCCGGTTGAAGCCGCCGTGGGTGTACGTGCCGGGATAACTCACCCCGTCGGCCTGGGCCCAGGCGAGGCCGCCCCGCGTGCAGAAGAAGCCGTTGCCGGTCGAGGTCAGCGCCTCGCGCAGCCCCTCCTGCTCCGGCTCGAAAGTGTCGAAGGCGAGCGTCCAGTCGGTCATAGAGATCCTCCCCGTTTCCCTGTTAGTGTTCCGAGCGTTTTCTTCACGTACCCTTCCTCCCGAGCAGGCGCCTCTTGCCGGCGCAGCAAACGGAGGCCGTCCTGCCGTCCGGAAGCGCGGCGTGGCAGGGACCCAAAAAGAAGCGGCCGGGCGCGTACCTGGCGGCGGAGTGGCAAAGCGCGCAGCAGTCCGACGTGTCGAGGAGCCCGAGCCTCCCGAGTTCCTCGCACCCCACGGCGCTCGCCCAGGCTGTGCCCGTCACGCCCATCTTGTCCCGCGGCCCCCGCCGCCGGGCGGTACTCAGCGTGCGAACGCGTCCGGAGATGGTCTCACCCCCGGACCGGCGTCCCGGCCCACGAAGACGCCGCCGTGTCCCCGCGTCGGGTTACGGTCCGATCTTCACTCACGTCACGCGCCTGGACGGGCCGAGCACGTACTCGCCGTCCTCGCCGCGGGCCAGGGCCGCGGCGCCGAGCACGCCCGAGGCCGGCCCGAGGGTAGCCTCCTTGATCTCGACGAGGTCCCGCGACGGCGAGCGGGCCCTCAGACGCACCTCTTCGCGGACGGGCTCCAGGATGAGATCCCCGGCCCGCGAGGCGCCGCCGCCGACGGCCACGACCTCGGGGTTGAACACGTTCACGAACCCCGCGACGCCGATGCCGAGCCACCGTCCGGTCTCTTTGAGGACCCGGATCGAGGCCTCGTCCCCCTCCCTGGCGAGTTCCGTGACGTCCTCCCCGAGCACCTGCCGCTCGACGGCCAGCCGGCCCAGGGCCGAGCCCGGGTAGTCGTTTGCGACCTCCCGCGCCCTACGCCGGATGGCGGTGCCGGACGCCAGCGCCTCCAGGCACCCGTGGTTTCCGCAGCCGCAGACCGGGCCGTCGGGGTCGAGCGTAACGTGCCCGAGCTCGCCCCCCGCGCCCTGGGCGCCCCTGAGCAGGACCCCGTGGGTTATGACCCCGCCGCCGACCCCGGTGCCCAAAGTTATGAAGATCTGGTGGTCGACGTCCTTGCCCGCGCCGTAGCGGAACTCGCCCCAGGCCGCCGCGTTGGCGTCGTTCTCGACCGTGACCCGCACCCCGGTCCTTCCGCCGATCTCCTCGTCCAGGCGGATGTTCTCTATCTCGTGCAAATTCGGCGAGAAGATCACGGTGTTGATCGAGGCCATGATCAGGCCGGGGACGGCCAGGCAGACGCCGCCGACCTCGAAGCCGTCCTTTACTTCCGTTATCGCCCCGGCGATGGTCCCTACCAGGCGGTTGGGCGGGACGGCCTGGGTCGGGTATCTGACCTCGTTCAGGATCTCACCCTCGGGAGAGACGACCGCCGCGGCGATCTTGGTCCCCCCCACGTCGACCCCTATGGCGTTCATCTCTGGAATCCTCCCACCGTCAGCGCCCCGACCTCTCCAGGCGGCCTTCGGCGAGCGCCTCGAGCGAGACGTCGTCGAGGCTTGTTACGACGAGGTCGGCGTTCGCGCCTTTTAGAAGCTCCTCGTCGTCGGCCCGCGCCAGGCCCAGGGCCTGCATGTTGCCGGCCTTCGCCGCCTGCACGCCGTTCGCGGCGTCCTCCACCACGAACGCCTCGCCCGGCGATACGCCCGCTTCTTCGGCGGCGGTAAGGAAGATCTCGGGGTGCGGCTTGCCCTGCGCGAAGTCCCTCCCGCTGACGTTCGCGTCGAGGATGTCGAGCAGGGTGTAGCCGGGGCTCACGAAGTCGTATTCGAGGCCCTCCTCCTCGACGAACTCGTCCAGACGAATCCGCTCCAGAAAAGCGTTCGCGTTCTTGGACGAGGAGGCGGCGGATATCCGCAGGCCCGCGTCCTTGACGGCCAGGACGAAGCGCAGGGCATCCGGGTAGGCGTGGAACTGGCTGGCTTCGATCAGCTCCACGATCATCACCTGCTTGCGGTCGCCGTACTCCTGCGCCCGCTCCTCTGCGTCTGGCACCCCGAAGTACTCGAGCGCCGCCTGGGCGCCCTTGTAGCGGGGCTTTCCTGACATCTCCCTCTGGTAAACCTCGGGGGTAAACTTTTCCGGGGCGTAGGAAGTCTGGTCCCTGATGCCCTTCCAGTCGTTCTCCATCAGTTGCCGCAGGCCGTCGCGCCAGGCCTGCTCGTGGGGCGAGTCGACAAGCACGCCGTCGACGTCGAAGATCGCGCCTCGAAAGCTCACGGGCTCTCCTTTCTACCTAGCGAACGCGGCCGGTGCTGACCGTCGTGCCGCGGAAGCTTGCCTCTATCTCCTCCAGCGAGCGGTTCTTCGTCTCCGGCACCCGGAAGTAGATGAAGACCCACGCGACGATGCCGAGGAACGCGAATATCCAGAACAAGGTGGCGCCGCCGAGCGCCGCCAGCAGGACCGGGAACGTCAGGGCGACGAGGAAGTTCGAGCCCCAGTTGGCGATTGAGGCCACGCTCATGGCCGTGCCACGAATTCTCAGCGGGTAGATCTCCGAGATCATCAACCAGAACACCGGCCCGAGGCTGATCGCGAACGAAGCTATGTAAACCGCCAGGCACACGGTCGCGAGCACGCCAGACAGAACGGTCGAATTGTCCCCGGTGGCGCCGGACGCGAAGACCGTGCCAAGCAGCGCGAGGCTTATGGTCATGCCGACGAGCCCGATGAGGAGCAGCGGCCTGCGCCCCGCCCGGTCGATGATGCGGACGGCAAGGATCGTGAACCCTACGTTCACGACCCCGACACCGAGGGCGGTGGCCGCGATGGCGCCCCCCTCCGAGAAGCCGACGCCCTGCAGGATCGTGGGCGCGTAGTAGATCACCGTGTTGATGCCGGTTATCTGCTGGAAGATGGCGAGACCTATGCCGATGATGAGGGCCGGCCTGACGAAGGGAGCCAGAAGCTCCGCGTAGGAGACCCGCTCCTGGTTGCCTTCCTGGTTCTTTATGTCCTGCATCTCCTGGAGCTCTTGATCTACCTCCTCCGGGCTCCGGGAGCGGCCGAGCACCTGGCGGGCCTTGTCCATCCGGCCGTGCTCGAAGAGCCAGCGCGGGCTCTCCGGCAGCGAGAACATGCCGATGCCGAGGATGAGGGCCGGTATGAGCGCGACGCCGAACATCCAGCGCCAGCCCTCGATGGGCGTGAAGAGGACGCCCACGATGTAGGAGAGCAAGATACCTATGGTGATCATGAGCTGGTTGAGCGAGACGAGCGCCCCCCGCCTGTCGGCCGGGGCTATCTCGGCGATGTAGAGCGGCACGATCATCGACGCCAGCCCGACGCCCAGGCCAAGCAAGAACCGGCCGAGGACTATGAACGCCACGCTCGGCGCGAATGCCACCGCCATCGCACCCACCCCGAAGATGATGGCGGCTATGAGAGTGGTGGGACGGCGTCCGATACGGTCGGAGAGCGGCCCGCCCGAGAGCGCCCCGACCATCGCGCCGACCAGCAGGAAGCTGACGATTATGCCCTCCAAAAAGGACGTCAGCTCGAAGTCTTGCCTGATGAACAGCAGGGCACCGGAGATGACGCCCGTGTCGTACCCGAAGAGCAATCCACCCGTCGCCGTGATCGCGGCCGCCAGGTTTACGAACCTCCGCCTCTCAGCGGCTCCCGCGCTAGAACTTCCCGCAGACATGCCACTCCCTTCCTCTTGAGCCCCCGAAAAACGGGGTTCCACCCACCGGCCCCAACGACCACCCTGCACTAATGAAGCTTTCTTGCATGCCGAAAGGCCGGTTCCCTGTTGCTATTGTCTTTTCCCTTGATGGAAGTATCCGCGCCGCGTGCGCCCCGGGCAACCCCACGCCCCTACCCCCGCTCCGAAAGGCACCGGCCCACGGCTGCTCGCAAGACTATTGGCATGATCGTCCCCGGCCCACGTAAGAGACTGGGCCCAGCCTTCAGCGGCGTCCCGCACCAACCACGAATGCCAGCTTCCCCAACAGCATCAGCCTCCTATCACGTAGGCCAGGTGCCGGCCCCCACGCCGACCCGGCCTTGCTTCCCGCTTCCCCGTTGTACTGGTTAACTGTTCATCAGCTTACCAGACCAAAGTTCGCGCACTTTATCACATGCGTTTCTTGCTCGCAATGGCGTTCCGTTATCCCGTGGGGGCGAGGGGGCTGGCCGTTGTCGTTAGAGGGGTCGAGTAGTTTCAGGACGTCCCTCTCGGCCTGGTTCAGGTGGGCGAGGATGTGCTGGCGGGCGGCTTCGGGTCGTGGTCGCGGAGGGCTGCGTAGAGTTTACGGTGGAAGTCGAGGGAGGTTCTGTTCATATCGGGGTCGCGGAGCACGATCTCGAAGTACCTGGTGTAGATGGTCCGGATCAGGTCGATCAGATGCGCCAGCACGGGGTTGGCCGCGGCCTCGGCCACCACCACGTGAAACTCCAGGTCCATCTCCAGGTAATCCCTCGGCCTCTCCAGGGAGGCGGCCATGCCGTCGAGCAACTCGTCTAGTCGTCCCAGTTGCCGTTCGGTGGCGTGTTGGGCCGCGAGTTGGGCCGACTCGGCCTCGAGGACGCGCCTCACGTGCATGATGTGGCGGACGTCGCGGTCGGGGAGATCTATGATCGTCTGGACGGGGACCAGGTGGTCGAAGACCTCGCCCAAGGAGAGGGAGCGCACCATCGTCCCCGTTCCCTGGCGGATCTCCAGGATGCCCAGCTTCTCCAGGAACCGCAGCCCCTCGCGAACGGAGGTCCTGCCGACGCCCAGTCGCTCCGCGAGCTCCCTCTCGGTCGGGAGGCGGTCGCCGGCGCGGTACCGGCCTTCCCGGATCCAGGCGATAACGCTGTCCGTAACAGCATCGGACAGGGAGGTTTTGCGGACCTTGTCCAACCCCACCCACTCCTCTTTAGACGACCCCCACGCCGCGCAATCCTAGCATAAGGGCCACGCCCGAAACCGCGCGCTCTTCCGGCAACGGGCGGTTGGAACCGTGGTGACCAGGAGATGTTAACCTCCCGCGGGACAGCCCAGGCCGCACGGAGGAGGCCCATTGACCATCGCGGATTTCGACCGTTACCCGCTCTTGTTCGGGCCATCGCCCGTGCATCGGCTAGACAGGCTCACGGAGCACCTGGGCGGCGCCGGGTTGTGGGCGAAGCGCGAGGACTGCAACTCTGGCATCGCATACGGGGGGAACAAGACCCGAAAGCTCGAGTACCTCGTCGCCGACGCGCTCGCCAAGGGGTGCGACACGCTCGTCTCCATCGGCGGCGTGCAGTCCAACCACACCCGCCAGGTGGCGGCCGTTGCGGCCCGCGTCGGGCTCCGGTGCGTCCTGGTCCAGGAGAGCTGGGTGGACTGGCCCGACAGCGTCTACGATAAGGTCGGCAACATCCTCATCAGCCGGCTGGCCGGCGCTGACGTGCGCCTGGTCAAGGCCGGTTTCGGCATCGGGTTCAAGGAGAGTTGGGACGCGGCCGTGGCCGAGATAGAAGCCTCCGGCGGCAAACCCTACGCCATACCGGCCGGCGCCTCCGACCACGAACTCGGCGGCCTTGGCTTCGCGAACTGGGCCAACGAGGTCGCAGCCCAGGAGGAGGATCTCGGCGTCTTCTTCGACACCGTAATCGTCTGCTCAGTAACCGGCAGCACGCAGGCCGGCATGGTCGCCGGTTTCGCCGCCCTGGAGGAGGCCGGGGGCCGTCCCCGCCGGGTGGTAGGCATCGACGGGTCGGCGAAACCGCAAGAGACCAGAGAACAGATAACGCGCATAGCCCGCAACACGGCCGGACTCATCGGGTTGACACGGGAGGTCGGCGACGACGTAATCCTCGACGACAGGTACCACGCCGGCGTCTACGGCATCCCGGACGGGGCGACGCTGGAGGCAATGCGGACCGCGGCCCGCACGGAGGGGATGATCACCGACCCCGTCTACGAGGGGAAGTCGATGGCGGGCATGATCGACCTCGTAAAGCGGGGTGAGATCCCCCCGACCTCCACCGTCCTGTACGCCCACCTGGGCGGCCAGCCAGCCCTCAACGGCTACAGCGCGCTGTTCTCCTGACCTCCCGCTCCCCGGATAGAAGGGCGGCGTTGGCCAGGATGCTCGGGCGCGGGCGTTCAGGTTGGAGAACGCCCGCGCCGGGGTCTCCTGGATCAGCTCGCAAAGGTACGGCGAGGGGCGAGCTCGTCTCGTCGGGTTCGCTTCCGAGTCGCGCCTCGCTCACCGCCTCCGTGGCGCTTCGGGGTGGCCCGGCACCTGGGCAACCGCTTCCGGCAACGCGGCCGAACGGTCACGGCGAAGTTCTATGCTCTCACCCCATGCCCGAGAGACGATCACGGTACCAGCGCACGGTCTCGCCTATGGCCGTCCTTAGTGGTGTCGCGTGGTCGCCGAAGGTACGTGCGAAGTCCGAATGGTCGACGACGAAAGGCTCCTCGAACTCGTAGAGCATCTCGATGGTCTCGCGCAGGGGCGGGTTGAATAGGCCGATGGCCCGAAGCACGATCTTCGGCGCCGCCTGGATGCGCGCCGGCTTTCCGGCCTCCTCGAAGGCGATCTCAACGAACTCGCGTGTCGTAACCGTCTCGGGGCTTGGTAGGTGCCACGCCCGCCCCAGCGCCTCCTCGCGCTCGCCCAGGATTACGAGCCCCTTGCCGATGTCCGGCACGTAGGTGTAGGTGTGGGGCTGGTCGGGGTCGCCGGCCACCCGGGCGCTCTTGCCCTCCACGGCCCGGCCGAAGACCTGCTCTCCCGCGGCCGACGCGAGCACGCGAGGTCCGAAAAAGTCGGACGCCCTCCCGATGGCGACCCGCGCCCTGCCGGACTCGTGGGCCCGCATGAGCTCTTGGGACATCCTGGCACGGACACCGCCTTTGCGCGTCTCGGCGGCGTGGGGCAGGTCTTCGGTGAGCGGAAGGCCGTCTGTTGGACCGTACATGTAGAGGTTCTCCACGGCCACGAGCTTTGCGCCGGCGGCCACGGCGCCCTCTATCACCGCCGCCTGCAGCGGCGGGAACAGCTCGGGCCACTTGTCGTAGGGCGGGTTGAGGGCAAAGTAGACGGCGGATGCTCCCGCGCTCGCCTCCCGGCTGAACGCGGGGTCGGAAGCGTCGCCTCCCACGACCTCTACGCGCTCGGGAACGTCCGCCCTGCCGCTGCGGTTGACCATTCGGACTCGCCTGCCCCTCTCGGTCAGCTCATCCATCACGGACATCCCGACCGGCCCGGTGCCGAAGATTACGTGAAGCCCTCCGTCGTCGGTCATCTGGGTTCCTCCCCTGCCTGGTTGTGTGTCCCGGCGTCCCTCTCGGTCAGCGGGTTCGGCTGCGGAGCAAGAGCAACAACGCCGTTCCCGTGAGCGCGGCGAAGACGAGTGCCCCTGTCGAGCCGAACACGGCGTAGCCCCGCTCGACGTCTATGCCGAACGCCCACGTAACCGTCCAGCCGACAGGCCAGGCGAGGATGGCGACCGGCACCCACAGCCCCGCGGACCGGAGGTGCCTCCTCAAGAGCGCCCACTGCAAGAACCCGACGGCGACACCGGTGGCCAGGCCGGTTACGAGCAGGTCTCCTAACCCCGTTTCCGCGCTCGTGAGCAGGGCCCCTACGGCGTCGCCGGAGGCAACACCCAGCGCGGTGGCTCCTATCCAGCCGGGGCCTATCCTCAGGTATCCGCGAAGCACCAGCCACTGGGCCGCCCCGATCACCGCTCCCGCCAGGGCTCCGGCGAGCGCGCCGGACGCCGTGCCACCGATCGAGCCTACCACGATGAAAGCCAACAGCCCGCCTATCGGAAAGCCCAGGAAGGCGAGCATCCACCACAGGAAGAACCTCCACCCCACCGACCCGCCGCCAGCGCTCACGATCATTCCTCTCCCACCGGGCTGTTCCGGTGCGATCGGGGTCCCATCGACCTCGTAAGCAACAGTAATACACCAGTCAAGGCGGGCCAGGGCGACCATCTTCCAGAAGAAATACCGCCCGCTCTTCGGCGATTCCCGGGCCGGGGGTTGCAGTACGGTTGCGGTAAACCGGGACCAGGAGCCGTCCGGCATCCGTTCGGCGTGCCAACCAGGCATCACGGCGTACCTGCAAACATAGGACAAGAGCGGAGAGGGAGGGATTCGAACCCTCGAGACGGCTTAACACCGCCTACGCGATTTCCAATCGCGCTCCTTCGGCCAACTCGGACACCTCTCCGGGAGCGACGGCATGGAGTGTACCAAATGACCCGGCCCGGATCGAAGCTAAGAAGCCTTCCCGGCCCTACGTCTGAGGCGCGAAACCAGCAACGCCAGCATCGTAAGCAGCATCAGGCCGTGATTGGCGAGGAAGAACTCCCGCCCGTAGTACGCGCTGTTGTAGTAGGAGATCGGGCTCGCCCAGGTCCAGCTAGATAAAGGCCAGAAGAGCGGTCGCACGTCGTCCACGTGGGTCAGAAAATCGGCGAGGGTATGTCCGAGCCAGCCAAGGAGGAACCAGAGAAGTATTCTGTGCTGGTCCAGCCGTACCAGACCGGAGATGCGGTACAGGACGAGCAGGGCCACGACCGGCACGGCCGAGTGGAGGATGCTGCCCGTCCCGCCAAACGGGCCGGTGAAGTAGATGGCCTGCAGCACCTCCTCCGTGTCCATCGAGGACCAGCCGTCCCGCAGGTAGGCCGGCCCTATGTAGTAGGCGGTGCCGGCGAAGGAAGGCAGGTCGGGGAAGGAGGCCCCCAAGGCGCCGGCAATACCCGCGGCCCGTCCGGCCTTTATGCCGTGCTTGGCGAGCGCCCAGGTGAAGAAGGCGTGGGAGTAGGTCTCCAAGCTACCGGGCGCCGTCCGTCCCGCGCGCCGCGAGCGGGCGGATGACGGTCCTCGAGGCGTGGGAGGCCCGCTCGCGCTCGTCGCCGACGTTGCCGCCCGAGGGCTCCGCGGCGGCCCGGACGAGGGCCGGGTAGTCCCCGTTGCCGGTCTCGATGCGGTCCGCGACGGCCCGGAGCGCGGCCGCCTCTTCCGGGTTGGGTGGGGCCGAGGTCTCGACGGAGCGCAGGAAGCGGGCGAGGGTGCGGTCCTCGTCGCCGGCGGCGTCGGCCTCCAGGGCGGCCGCGAGCGTCGCGGTGAGCGCCGGTTCCGCCGGGCGGGTTTGAAACCCGCCCCTACGTGGGGGGCGGGTTGGGGGTTGGGGGTTCGTCGTCGGGTTGGGGGCACGCGGTTGCCTCTCGGGGTTTGGATGTCGTTCGTTGGGAAGGCCTCTTTCGTCCGGCGACCCTTTGATCTTACTCCCTGCGCAACGCTTCGACGGGTTGGAGGCGGGCGGAGCGGTAGGCGGGGAGGACGCCGAAGAGGACCCCGATCAGGGCCGAGACGCCGAACGCCAGCGCCACCTCGTTTGCCGTAACGACGGCGGGCGGGAGGTCTTCGAGGACGTTCGGCAGGATGGCCGATCCTGCGATGCCGACCAGGACGCCGAGGACGCCCCCGATCAGGGCCAGCAGCACGGCCTCCAACAAGAACTGCAGCAGCACGTTGGCGTTGGTCGCGCCGAGGGCTTTGCGAACGCCGATCTCACGCGTCCTCTCCGCCACCGAGACGAGCATGATGTTCATGACCCCGATGCCGCCGACGAGAAGTGAGATGCCGGCGATGCCCGTCAGGAAGATCTTGAGCTGGTCCGTGATCTCGGTGAAGGTCGAAAGCAACTCCCTCTGCGTAATAACAGAAAAGTCCTTCGCCCCATCATGGGCTTCCCTCAGCTCCTTGCCGATCCCGTCCACGGCCCGGTCTACGGTCCCCGCACCCTCGGCCTGGACCACGATCTGTCCCACGGTCTTCACGCCGGAGACCTCCAAAGCGTCCGCCGTCGCCATGAACGAAGCCTCGGGTACGGGGGGACCGAACTCCACGTCCGACGCCTCGGCTACCCCGACGACCTCGTACTTCCTGGCAGGCTCGGGCGCGGGCTCTTGCGGCGCATCCTGCGCCTGCTCGCGCGCGACGCCTTCGGGGAGACGTTCGGAGATCTGTTCGGGGAGCCGTTTCGGCACCTGGGCGGAGCGCCGTTCGGAGTCCCGTTCTGGCGCGTTTTGGGATGATCCCCCGACGGACAAGGTTTTTCCGACGGCCTCCCCGGGTTTCGAGTCGAGGAGCCTCCTCGCATCGGCCTGGGAGAGCACGACCTCGCCGCGGCCCTCCACGAAGCGGCCCGCGGCGAGGCCGACGGACCGGATCTCGTCGTAGGACGGGTCGACCCCGGAGAAAGAGACACTCTGTCGTTCGACGGGCGCGACGGTCGAGACGTTCGACGAGGCCCTCGCCACGCCGGGAAGATCGCCGACCAGCCGCGTGTCCTCCGGGGTCAGGGTGCTGGCCGCGGCGGCGCCGAACGGGCCGTCGTCGCCGCCGGCCTGCTCGCCGCTGGTGCCGGGGCTTATGGTTATGAGGTTGGGGCCGAGGTCGTTGATCTGGCCCGAGATGCTCTTCTGTATGCCGTTCCCCAAAGAGGTGAGCAGCACGACGGCCGCCACCCCGATGATTATGCCGAGCATGGTGAGGAACGTGCGGGCCCAGTTGACGAGCAACCCGGAGAGGCCCATGCCGGCGATCTGGAAGACCTTCCTCATTCTGCGACCCCCAGCCCCCGCGACTTCTCGTCGGCAAAGACGCGCCCGTCCCGGATGTCCACGATCCTGTCCCCCCTCTGGGCGACCTCCGGGTCGTGCGTAACGACGATTAGCGTCACCCCCGAGGCGTTGAGCTGCCCGAAGAGGTTCAGGATTCCCTCCCCGGATCTCGTATCCAGGTTCCCCGTAGGCTCGTCGGCGAGCAGCATCGCCGGCCGGCTCACGAGCGCCCGCGCTATGGCCACCCTTTGCTTTTGCCCACCCGAGAGCTCCGGCGGCCTGTGCCCGGCCCGGTCCGAGAGCCCCACCTGTTCGAGGGCCCCAAGCGCCCGCTTGCGACGCTCGGCCCCCCGCGTCCCGGCGTAGACGAGGGGAAGCTCCACGTTCTTGCGGGCGCTCTGGCGGGGCAGGAGGTTGTAGCTCTGGAAGACGAAGCCGATCAGATCCCGCCTCGCCCGCGCGAGCTCGCCGCCCTTGAGCCCCGACACCTCGCGCCCGTCGAGGACGTAGCTCCCTGCCGTGGGCCGGTCCAGCAGCCCCAGCAGGTTCATCAGCGTGCTCTTGCCGCTCCCGGAAGGTCCGACCACCGAAACCCACTCGCCCGGCTCGACGTCGAGGCTCACGCCGGCCAGGGCCTCGACCCGGCCCTCGCCCCGGCCGTAGGTCTTGGTGAGTTCCCTGGCCTTGATGACCCTCACCGGGCCCTCCTTCGCAACCCCGTCAACCCCGTATCAACTCCCCGTTTCGACCGGGAGGCCGGCCTCGATCCAGTCCTGCTTGCCGCCCTCGTAGTCGGAGACGTTGTCGTAACCCATGGCCGTCAGCTCACGGACGACCCGCGTCGAGGAGTGTCAGTTGAAGTTCGAGCAGTAGGCCACGACCTCGGCGCTCCGGTCCTGAACCAGACCCTCAACCTGACCCCGCCCCTCGTAACGGACCGCGCCGGGCAGGTGCCCCTGCCCGTACGAGGCCTCGCCGAGCACCTCCAGGAGCAAGAGATCGTCCCCGCGGTCCAGCTTCGCCTTCAGTTCCTCGCGGTCTATGGTTTTCATGCCGGCTCCTTTCGTGGGTTTCGGGTGCCTTGTTCGATGGGTTCGAGGAGGATCACCGGGATCTCCCGGTCCGTCTTCGCCTGGTAGCTCGCGTAGCTCGGGTACATCTCGACGAGCCGCTTCCACAGCCGCCGCTTCTCTTCGCCCACGGCCTCCGTGGCGCGGACGCGGATCTCGCGCCCACCGACCTCGACGGCCGCCTCCGGGTTCGCCCCGAGGTTGAGCCACCAGTCGGGGTGCTTCGGGGCGCCGCCGTTGGAGGCGACGATAGCGTACCGGCCGCCGTCTTCGAGGTAGAGAAGCGGCGTCGTCCGCCGCAGCCCGCTCCGGCGGCCGGTCGTGACGAGCAGAAGCACGGGGCTGCCGACCATCCGGCCGCCGACCCTGCCGTTCGTGGTCCGGTAGAGGGAAGAATGCAGCTTCGTGGCCCACTTCTGGGCCGTGGCGATGGCGGGGCCGTAAGGCCGTCCCCGGGTCATTCTATCCGGCGTTCTCGGCCCGCCGGAGGCCGAAGATGGCCCACACGGAGAGGACGAGTATCAGGGCGGCGCTTATGGCGAAGGCCGGGAGCACGTTCTGCGGGTCGCCGGCCAGAAAGCCGCGCGCGGCGCCGAGGATGGCGGTGAACGGGTTCAGGCGGGCCACCGTCTCGATCCAGCCGCTCAAGAGGTTCAGCGGGACGAAGACCGGGGCCAAAAAGAGGACCATGAAGATCGGGGTCCTTATAACGGGCCCGGCCTGCTGGGTGCGGAGCATCATCGCGATACCGGCCCCGAAGAGCGTCGCCGCGATGTTGGCGAGAATGGCGAGCGCGATCAACCCGAAGAAGTCGAAGCCGCCCGTTATGGGCATGCCGGTTATAAGCGCCAGAACGGTCACGAGCGTCCCGGTCATGAAGGCGCGTACGAGCGAGGCCATGGTGTAGCCGAGGATGATCCCGTACCTGTTGGAGGCCGCGAGCATGAGCCTCCTGGCGAACCCGTTCTCGAAGTCGCTGGCTATCGAGAACCCCGTGAACGCCCCGCCCATCGTGACGGCCTGGAGCAAGGCCCAGACGTACTGGAAGGCGATGTAACCGGCGGCGTAGTCGAAGCCGGGTATGTCACCCACCCTCGTGAGCCCCCCCGCGAACGCCACGAAGAAGAAGAGCGGGAAGAGGGCCGGCGCCAGGAACGCCGGGTTGGTGAAGTACTTGTAGGTCTGCCTGCCCGCGACGGCCCAGGCGACCGCGAAGAAGCCGCCCACGCTAGGCCACCCTCGTCCGCATGGAGGCCGCGGCCCCGCCGATGGCGAGCACCACGATCACAGCCGCGCACCCGAAGCCGAGCAGGAGCGCCTGCGCGTCCCAGCCGGTTATCACCAAACTCCGGATGCCTTCGACGAGGTAGGAGATAGGGTTGACGGTCGCTATGAACCTGAACCAGTCCTGCTCTATAAGGTTTCTCGGCAGGTTTATGGAGGACATGAAGATCGCGACGAAGAAGAGCGGAAAGGCGCTCTCGACCGCCTCCACGGAGCCGGTCCGTATGGCGAGCATCGCCCCGAGCCCCCCGAAGCCCAGAGCCACGAGCACCGTGAGCGCCACGATCACGAGCATCCCCAGGACGCCGCTGCTGATGTTCACGCCCATCAGGAAACCGAACGCGAGAAAGACGACGCCCTGGATAAGGCCGAGGGCGACGACGCCGGCGAGCATCCCGCTGAGCAGCGCCGAAGGCCGCATCGGGGTCAGGGAGAGCCGGTCGAAGAAGCCGTTCTCGATGTCGCGGGCGAGGTCGCTGCCGGCCGTGATCGCCCCGAACAGCGACGCTTGAATGAGCGGAAACGCGAAGGCGAAGTCCAGGTACGGGGCGTCCGGAAATCCCGGCAAGCGCGAGGCCGCGTCGAGGCCGCTCGCGTTTATGGAGAAGAACATCATCGGAAACAGCAGGGCCGAGACGATAACGGCCGGCTGGCGCAGCGTCCTTACGGTCGAGCGGCGCGCGAGCGCCACGACCTGCACGAGAAAAGAGGAGCCCGTCACCCTTGCGCCTCCTCCGCGCCCTCTCCACTGTCCCCGGCCCCTTCGAGCGAGCGGCCGGTCTTGGCGAGAAAGACGTCGTCGAGGCTCGGCTCTTCTAGTCTCAGGTTCGAGACCTTCAGGTTCTCCCGGTCGAGGGCTCGCACGACGTCGGCGAGGCCCGCGGCGCCGCCGGAGAGGCGGACGGCGACGGTGCCGGGCTGGGATGGGATCTCCTCCCCGAACCGGCCCAGAACGCCAACGACGGCGTCCCGCTCTGCCGGGCTGGCCGGCGTCGCCTCGACGCTGGGGCGCCCGATCTCGGCCTTCAGCGCCTCGGGCGTGTCCTCGGCCACGATGGTGCCCCGGTCGATGATCCCGACCCGGTCGGCCAACACGTCGGCCTCTTCGAGGTACTGCGTCGTCAGGAACACCGTGACACCCTCGTCCCTGGCGAGCCTGCTGACCTCGCTCCACAGGGCGCTCCGGCTCTGCGGGTCGAGCCCCGTCGTCGGCTCGTCGAGAAACAGGATGCTCGGCCCGTGCACGAGCGCGAGCGCGAGGTCGAGCCTCCGCTTCATCCCGCCCGAATACCCGCGCACCCGCCGGTCGGCCGCCTCCTGCAACCCGACCCGCTCCAGCAGCGCGTTCCCCCGCTTCTTCCGGTCCGCGCGCGAGATGCCGTGCAACGCGGCCTGCAAGTTGAGGTGCTCCCTCCCGGTCAGGAACGGGTCGAGCGCGGCCTCCTGCAGCGCCGCCCCGATGGAGGCCCTGACCTGCGGCCCCTCCCTGACGATGTCGTAGCCGGCGACCCTCGCGGTCCCGCCCGTCGGCGGCAGCAGCGTCGTCAGCATCAGGACGGTCGTAGATTTCCCCGCGCCGTTCGGGCCGAGAAAGCCGTAGGCCTCGCCGGGCTCGACGCGCAGGTCGATGCCGTCCACGGCCCGCGGTCCCTTCCTGAACTCCCGGACGAGGCCCTCGACGATTATCCCGCTGTCGCGTCCCACTACGCGGTCACCTTCAGGCCCGTGAGCCTCTCGCTCTCCTCCCACAGCCTGCGCCGGGCCTGCGGATCATCGGCGACCTTCTTCGGCTCGATGACCTTGCGGTCCGAGTAGTACCGGCCGCTGACGCCCTCCACCTCGGGCGAGGAGGCCAGCCAGATCAGGGTGTCGGCCCCCTGCTCCGGCGTCCTCATGAACGGCTTGAAGAGCCGGAAAAAGATCGTGAACAGCCCCGAGTTGTCGCTCCCGAACCTGGTATTGACGGCCCCCGGGTGCATGCAGGTGGCCGTTACGCCAGTCCCTTTCAGCCGCCCCGCTAGCTCGTAGGTGAACATGATGTTGGCGAGCTTGGTCATCCCGTAGACGGGGAAACCCCTGTACTTCTTCCTGGACTGCAAGTCGTCGAAGTCGATGTTCCCCCACCGTTCGGCCTCCGAGGAGACGGTGACGACCCTGCTAGGGGCGCTCTCTTTGAGCAGATCCATAAGCAGGTTCGTGAGCAGGAACGGCGCCAGGTGGTTTATGGCGAACGTGGTCTCCAGGCCGTCCACGGTCTCGCTCCTCGTGCTCTGAACGAGCCCCGCGTTGTTGACGAGCACGTCGAGCCTGTCGTAGCGCTTCTTGAACTCGTCGGCCAGCGCGCGCACCTCGGCCTGCGAGGAGAGGTCGGCGAGCGCCAGGTCCACGCGTCCGCCGGTCCGGGCCCGGATCTCGGCCGCCGCCTCCTCCCCGCGCTCGGGGTTGCGCCCTACCAGGACGACGTCGGCCCCCATCGCGGCCAGCGCCGTCGCCGCCGCCTTGCCTATGCCGGAGGTCCCGCCCGTGACGAGCGCCACCTTCCCACCCATGCCAGTGTTACTCAAACCTGCTCCTCTTGGTCTCTGAACTTCGCGAGCGCCCTGAGTCTATACCTTGAAGATCCAGGCCAACCCGCAGTCTCGTCCCCTTCGCCCCGGCCGTCCGTAACCGGGGCCACCTTCCGCCCATCGGATCGCGGGTCGGCCTCCTCACCCGCGTGGTAGGCCCTACGACCTTCTCCCCCCGGCAAGCGTGGTGAGCATCCCGACGGCCACCGCCCACGTGGCGACGTGCTCGATCATCAACGTGCCGACCCCGGCGGCGGTCACGCCGGGCATGGAACCCGCGAACAGGAGCAAGACGTCGGGCACCAGCGAGACCACCAGCACCACCAGAGCGACCCTCCGGAACAAACGCACCGGACGCCGCGCGAAGCGCAGGATCAGGCCGAACACCACCACGGCGCCCGTTACCCCAACCACGGTGAAGAACACCGTCGGCCCCACGCCGAGCGGCTGAAACCCCTCCCCGATCCCAAACACGGAGACCGCGACCGTCCGGATCACGACGTTCACCACCACCGCAACCACCACCGTGAGCGCCCCGACCATCGCCAGCCGCCCCAACGGAACACCCCGACCCTCGGCCCCACCCGATACAGCAGCCACGCCCGCCTCCTCTCCCATCCCGCCGGACACCCTGCGCCTCCGACTATAATGTAGTTATTCACAATAACATTGACAACAATGAACGTCAACGGTTAAGATGCGATCAAAGGAGTTGGTAGTATGGGTTTCGTGTGGGGAGCGGCATGGACACGGTAAGTTCGGGGGCTGTCGGGGATCTCTCCCTGCGTTTGGTCGACGAGTTCGCCGCGTTTGGGCCGGCGTACATGAAGTGGGTACGTTCGCGGATGCGGGAGCCGGGCGTCAGTTACGCGCGGATGCGGTTGCTCGGGGCCTTGCATTGCGGGGGGCCCAAGATCATGAGCGGCATCAGCGACGAGCTCGGGGTGACGCGCCGCAACGTGACGGCGCTGGTCGACGGGCTGGAGCAGGAGGGCCTGGTCAGGCGTCTGCCCCACCCCACCGACCGGCGCGCGATCGTCATAGAGCTGACCGACGAGGGCGGAAGGACCATGGAAACCCAGTACGAAGAGCACCGCAAGGACGTGGCGGAGCTCTTCGTAGGGCTCTCCGAGGAAGACCGGCGTGAGCTCGTCAGGCTCCTGGGCCTCTTGCGAGAGAGGTTGCGGGAAGAGGGCGGCTGCCAGGCCTGAAAGCGGCTTTCAGCATCTTTGAGAAGTACGAGAGCATTGAAGTTTTACGGCGCCTTGCGGAAGTAACGACCCAAAAGGGGCACAGACCACAGGCATCAGGGGCGGTAAGCGAGGCGGGGTGCCGAAAACAACCCCTGAATCCTGAGAGCCTGCGAAGCAGGCGACCCGAAACCTGAAGCTTCAGAACCCACCAGTCTGGCCCACTCGCGAGCCCCTCGCCGTCCGTCAGGGGGTCGCGGCGGTTGCCGTGTGGCGGATCCAGTCGATCTGGGTGTAGACGGTCTTCTTGGGCCTGTTGCCGTTCAGCCAGGCCGGGAACCAGGAGTTGACCATCAGGTGCATGGACGTCTGGGGGATGCCGGTGTCCCAGGTGCGCATCGGGCGGCCGTCCACGTAGAAGGTCATGGAGTCCGAGGCGTAGTCGAAGGCGTATTCGTGGTAGGCGGCGGTCGGGTCGAAGCCGAGTTGCGCGGTCTCGGTGTGGGTCTGCTGGCCGCCGGCGTAAGTCGTGAACATGACGCGGCCCGAGCGATCGTTGTAGATCTCTATGTCGATCTCGCTCTCGAAGTCCGGGCTCTTGTAGAGGAAGAAGCCCGTGATGGAGCCCGGGGCGTACGCGGGTTTCACGCGGGCGGAGTAGGAACCGTAGCCGTGGAGGGCGTTCGTGAGGGCCTCGCCCCCCTCGTAGGAGCGGGCGGGGTGTTTGATCCTCAGGTTGCCCCCGCTCGCGTCCACGTTGGTCGGGTCGAGGTAGCTGCGCCCGAGGTTGTGGTCGCCGGTCGACCAGCGGGCGGTATCGAACGAGTCGAAGGGGTCGTAGAAGCTCGTGGCTTCCTGCGCCCCGGCGGTCCCGGCGAAGACGATCGTGAAGGCCAACCCGGCAAACAGGAGTGAGAGTACCCGTCGCAAGCGCGCTCCTTTCGGTAACCCGGCCGCCTCCCGCGCTGGAGGCCCGTGGTTTTGCGTCCCCGCCTCGCGGCGGGTTTGCCCTTATCGTGAACGTCCGGCGCTCCGGCCCGACGGTCGTACTCTGGTCCGCGATGGCCCCCGGAAGAGGACTCCCCAGCAACGTATTCTACCGGGTGTGCCGGATCCAGTCGACCAGAACGTAGGAGTCTCGGCGTGGTTTCTTGCCGTCGAGCCAGGTCGGGAACCAGGTGTTCGTGTAGAGGTACATCGTGTTCTGCGGCAGGCCCGTGTTGAAGGTCTTCATGAGCTTGCCGTCCACGTAGAAGCGCACGGCCCCAGGCCCGTAAGTAAAGGCGTAGTCGTGGAAACTGGCCGTGGGATCGAAGGGCAGGCGCATGGTGACGTGGTTCGTCGTCCGGCCGCCGGCGTGGGTGGTGAACCAGATCCTGCGCGAAGAGTCGTTCGGGATCTCTATGTCTATCTCGCGGGCGAAGTCCGGCGGGCGGTAGACGAAGAAGCCTGTGACGGAGCCCGGGGTGTTCGGCAGCTTCAGGCGCGCTGCGTAGGAACCGTGGTAGTAGAGGTTGTTGGATCGGATCTCCGCCCCCTGCACGGTGTTTGCCGGCATCTTGAGGCGCAGATGGCCGTTGGCGACGCTCACGTTGTCGGCGTCCAGGTAGCCGCGGCCCAGGGCGTGGTTCTCTTTAGTCCAGCGGGCGGCCTCGAAAGTGCCGAAGCCGTCGAAAAAGCCCGCGCCCTGCGCCTGGGCGACGCCGGAGATCAAGAACACCTGCAAAGCCCCAACCGCGAACAAAACCCAAACTCGCTTCACAAAAAGCCCCCGCCTCGTAAGACCCGACTCCGGAATCAGATACCCGCAACTCCGTATACGTTACCGCGTTCGAGGCGTGCGCGGGGTAAGAGGTTTCGCTCTTCCTGGCGCTCTATGTACGGATGGGGCATGTAGAGTAACCTACGCGTCATGGTTTCCTCCAGACAGCAACTCGACGTCCTCACCATCGGGGAGATGGTGGTCGACTTCATCTCGGCCGAGAAGACGGACACCTTGAGCAACGCCACCACCTTCAAGCGGTATCTCGGTGGGTCGCCGGCCAACATCGCCGTGTACGTCTCGAAGCTCGGGGGCCGGTCGGCCGTGATCGCCAAGACGGGCATAGGGGCTTTCGGGAAGTTCCTCAAGAGCGAGCTGCAGCGTCACGGCGTCGTCACCGATTACCTCCAGATGGACCACAGGACCAACACCACCGTCATCTTCGTCTCCTCAACGGCCACCACCCCCGACTTCGAGGAGTTCCGCATCGGCGACTACCTGCTCGAACCGAATGAGATACCGGACGAGGCGATAGACCGGGCGAAGGTCGTACATTCCTCGACCTTCGCCCTCTCGCGCGAGCCCTGCCGCTCGGCCGTGATAGGGGCTTTCCGCCGGGCGCAGGAGATGGGCAAGATCGTCTCGCTCGACCCGAACTACAGCCGCAGGGTCTGGCCCGACTACAAGGAGGCGCAGGGCGTTATCCGGGAGGCCTACAGGCACGTCAACCTGACCAAGCCCTCCGCCGACGACGCCCGCCGGGTCTTCGGCCCCGACTACGAGCCCGAGCAGTACATAGAAATGTTCCACGACCTCGGCCCCGAGACCGTCGTATTCACGATGGGCGGCGAGGGGAACCTGATCTCGGAGAACGGCAAGATCACGGCCCACGTCCCGACCCGCCCGGTGGACGTCGTCGACGCGACCGGCGCGGGCGACTCGTTCTGGGCGGGATTCCTGACGGCGCTCCTTGACGACAACCCCGTCGAACGCTCGGTCCTCTTCGCCCGCGAGATCGTCGAGCGCAAGCTGACCACCAAGGGCCCCCTCCCCGCGGACATCGACCGCGGGGAGATCTACGCCCGCCTGGACGAAGGGGCGAACGCAGAAGACGGAAAGTAACAGCGCAGAGTCGAGGAGAACCGGATGCACGTAGCGTTTATCAACCCACAGGGCAACTTCGACCCGGAGGACTCCTACTGGACGGCCCACCCGGACTTCGGCGGCCAGCTCGTCTACGTCAAGGAGCTGGCGCTCGCCATGGGCAACCTCGGCCACAGGGTGGACATCGTCACCCGCCGCGTCGTAGACCCAAACTGGCCCGAGTTCGAATCCCCCACCGACGCCTACCCCGAAGCCCCGAACGTCAGGATACTCCGCATCCCCTGCGGCCCCGACCGTTTCTTGCCCAAGGAAGAGCTGTGGCCCTACCTCGGCACCGAGTTCGTCCCGAACCTGCTCTCCTTCTACGAGGACGAAGGCTCCATGCCGGACGCCATCACCTCCCACTACGGGGACGGCGGCCTGTGCGCGGCGCTCATCGAAGAGAGGACGGGCGTCCCGTTCAGCTTCACGGCCCACTCTTTGGGCGCCCAGAAGATGGACAAGATGGGCGTGCGGCGCCGCGACGTCGCCCAGATAGACGAGAAGTACCACTTCTCCAGGCGCATAGTGGCCGAACGGCTCGCGATGAACCGCTCGCGGGTAAACGTAACGAGCACGGGCCAGGAGCGCTTCGTCCAGTACACCCACAACGCCTACCGCGGCGCCGTCGACCCGACGGACGGCGCCCGCTTCGCGGCCGTGCCCCCCGGCGTGGCCATGCACATCTTCGACAGGAACTCCCGCACGGAAGACGAGGAGGCCGTGCGGGAGCACGTCCGGTCCTGCCTGGCGCGCGACCTCGCCCCGGAGAGGCTGGACCTGCCGTGCGTGGTCGCCTCCAGCAGGCTCGACCCGAAGAAGAACCACCTCTCCCTCGTCGAGGCCTTCGCCAGCAGCCCGACCCTGCGGGAGAGCGCGAACCTGGTGATCCTCACGGGCAACATGGAGAACCCGCTTGAGGACTACAGGGACGCCGACGAAGGCGAGCGGACCGTGCTCGACGGCATCCTGGCGACGATAGAACGGGCCAGGATGCGCGGCATGGTCTCGATGTTCGCCATCAGGGGGCAGCGGCGCCTGGCGGCCGCCTACCGCTCCCTCTCGGCGCGGCGCTCGGTCTTCGCCCTGACGGCCAACTACGAGCCTTTCGGCCTCGCGCCGCTGGAGGCTATGGCGGCCGGCCTGCCCGCGGTCGTGACCAAGAACGGCGGGCCCAGCGAATCTCTGCGCGAGGGCGACGAAGAATACGGCGTCCTCGTCGACCCGGGGGACCCCGAGGAGGTCGCGGCGGGCCTCTACGCGGTCGTCGGCAACGCCGACCGCTGGCGCCGCTACGCGGAGGCAGGCTACGGGCGGGTGCTCGCCAAGTACACCTGGGAGCGCACGGCCGAAGGTTACCTGCGAGCCATAGCGGGGAGGGAGCGGGACGAGGAGGTCCTACCCGACGGCTTTCCCACTCCCTCGGGGCGGTTGGAGGTCCCGGCGTACTTCACGGACCCCGGCTCGGACGACGGGGCCTCGCTCGAGACGCTCGACGCCTTGTACTTCGGGCTCGACGTGCTCGCGGTCGGGGAGTCGCTCGTCGACTTTATCTCGCACGAGTTCAGGATCTCTTTGAGGACCGCCGAAAGGTTCTCGCGCTACCTCGGCGGCCAGCCCGCGAACGTCGCCGTCTACGTCGCCAAGCTCGGCGGCCGCTCGGCCGTCATCACGAAGGTGGGCACCGACTACTTCGGCGAGTTCGTGGAGGATCAGTTGGGCCGCCACGGCGTCTCGACGGAGGGCCTACACCGCACGCCGCGGGCAGCCACCACCAACGCCTTCGTCACCAGGACCGTCAACGTCCCCGACTTCCAGGTCAATCGGGGCGCGGACGCCCTGCTGAGCATAAGGGAGGTCCCGGACGAGTTGATCGAGCGGGCGCGGGCTATCCACACCTCCGCCTTCGCCCTCTCCAGCGACCCGCAACGGCTCGCGGTGAGACGGGCCATGCGCCTCGGGGCCAGGCTCGGCAAGGTCGTCTCGCTCGACCCGAACTACGACCCGCGCGTCTGGCCCGACCGCGAGGAGGCCTGGGAGGTGCTCGCCGAGGTGCTCCCGTACGTCACCGTCGTCAAGCCCTCCCTGGAAGACGCGAGGCGCCTCTTCGACCCGAACATGGACGACGACGCGCTCGAAGAGGCCTGCCTCGACGCCTTCCACGACCTCGGGGCAAATGTCGTCGTGATGACCCGCAGCGGCGGCGCCGTTACGGTCTCGGAAGGCTCGTCGGTCGAGCGGGTCGGCCCCCTGCCCAAGGTACACGTGCAGAGCGTAACGGGCGCCCGCGACGCCTTCTGGTCGGCGCTGCTCGTCTCGCACCTCGATGGCAAGGACTGGACGACGGGCGTGCGCTTCGCCCACGAGGTAGCGGCGCTCAAGCTCGGAGTTGAGGGCCACGTCGGGCGCATGATCGACCGCGAGGCCATCTACGAGAGGCTCGAAGAGGGCGCCGGCCAGAGGGCCTAACCCGTAGTGGAGGAGAAAGACTTCCTCGAAAAGCGGAGAGACGGGTGGCAGGTTCTTCGTTCTCAGGGAACACCCTGTATGGCACCCTGCCCGGAACGTGCAGGGTGCCATACAGGGTGTTGATCTCTTATGAAGGTTTCTAAGGCGGTTTGCGGGGAGGATGGGCCGGCGAAAGGTCTTTGGGATGGGGTCGACGGGTTCTCGGGCCTGGAGGGGTGGCGTGCGGCGCGGGCTCCCGTATCAGCACCCCCCGAAACCTCGACGCCCAAAAGCCTCCTCCCACCGTAGCGCGATCCTTTCGCAAACCGCTTTAGATCTCGAACGAATCGCCCGGCGCGGCGTGTGGCCGGTCGGACCAGCGCCATCGGCGTTCCTTCCGCTGCGCTACCCAATCACTAACCCTTCGTGACTACGAAGTAGTTGTTGAAGATGTCGTGCGGGAGTTGCTTGACCTCTACCCTACTGAAGCCGGCCTCCCGTAGCATCGCCTTCGCCTTCTCCTCGCCCCACATCGTGCCCAAGCCCTCGCCATCCTGCGCCAGCGAGACGGTCATGCAGTGCATGGTGGAGATCGTATACAGAAGCGGCCCGAGGGGGTGATCCATATTGTTGTGGAGGTAGCTGGAGCCCGCTATGTCCTGCATCAGGTAGACGCCATCGTATTTCAGGGCGCGGGCTATCCCTTCGAGCACCTGCGCGGGCTTTGCCTGGTCGTGGATCGCATCGAAGGTCGTGATCAGGTCGTAGCGAGACTCATCCTCGAGCTCCGCCACGTCCTTGACCTCGAAGCGTGCGTTGGTCGTGCCGTTCTCTTCGGCCTCGTCGCGGGCGCGGGTGATCGCCTCCTCGGAGAAGTCGTAGCCGACGAAGCGGCTGTTGGGGAACGCACGCGCCATGAGGTTCAATGCCCGCCCGCTACCGCAGCCGACGTCCAAGACGTCGATACCGGTCTTGAGACGCCCGGTCAAACCGGGAACGAGCGGCAGGATGTGATCCTCAAGGGCCGCTACCACCGTCTGGCCGCTGTCCTCGGCCATCACCTCGTGGAAGCGGGGGAAGGCCGAATAGGGTACCCCACCGCCGTGCCTGAAGCTGTCGACGACCCCGTCCTCCACGGACCCGAGCAAGGGTATCAACTGGGCGGTGACGGCGATGTTGTCGGGCGAGGCGGCCCTGGTCAAGAAGGCGGCGTGCTCTCTGGGCAGGTGGTACGTCCCTTCCTGCGGGTCGTGCTCTACGATCCCACCCGTCACCATGGCGCCGAGCCACTCGCGCACGTAACGCTCGTTGAGGCTGGCCGCGTCGGCTATCTGCTCCGTGGTCGATGGCCGTATCCCCGCCATCGCATCGAAGAGGCCGGTCCTGTGGCCGATGCTTGTCATGAGCGCCACTCCGCCGCGGTTAAGGTCGTCCACCAGACGTTCGGCGAACCTCTCGGCCCTCGCCTGGTCGAACTCGTGATCGATCATGGTCTTTCCTTTCCTGGACTTTCCTCCCAGTTGCGGACGCCGTTCCGCGTTCACGCAGCCGGTTTGCTGTTCTGGTAGAAGCGGCGTTCGCTCGGCCCTTCCCAGTTCGCCTCGATGCCAAGCAGGATGTACGCGCCGGCATTGCCGTCGAAGCTATGACCGCCGAGAGCCGCCAGAAGAATGTCATTGCCACGAGCGAAGTCGACAGAATCGACGGCCTCGGCCACACCGGTACGACAGGCTACGAGCGCGGGCCTTTTGTCTATCAAGCCGACCCAGACCCGCCGCGTTCCCTCGTATCCGGCGTCGCGGGGTTGGATCGTCCCACCCCACAACCCGGTCCCGAACCACTCGACGAACGTATCCTCGATCTCGGCGTCCGAACCCGTCAGCGTGACGACAGCCGGGCCCGCCATACTCGTTCGCCTCCTCGCAAATTCCTCACGTCACCCCGGCAGGGTTAGATACCAAGGTATCAGGCTTGCGGCACGGGCGCATCCCCCGGATGTACTAGTCCCCGATTTCGTTCGACGGACCACGAGAACATGGGTTCGTTGGGCCCGATAGCCGGGGGCGACTCTCGGGACATTGTTTTCGCCGTTCCGCGGATGGTCTTGCCCGTACGGCAAGCAGGAATCGTGCAGAAGACTCTATTAGGGTGACCGCGGGGCCGATCGTATATGGGCGATCTCACACCGGGCCTGGAGCGCCATCTTCGTCAGCTGCGTTGGCGAGGATGGGGACGGTTTGCCCCGGGCGCACGGCCGCGCCATCGAGCCTGCATAATATGCTGCGTCCTGAGACAACATTTGCAAGGAGCGAGATGCCAGAGCGCAAGATAACCGAGCTTCCGGCCCTGATCGACGGCCTCTCCCCCAAAGACCGCGCCCTCGCCGACCGTATCCTCCACGTCTCTGCCACGACGGGCCGCCTGGACCCACCCGACGGCATGAGGGCCTGGATCGAGAAGTCCTTCGGCTCCGTCGGCGCGGTGACGGAGCAGCGCATAGTCAAGGTGACCGACAGGGTCACACAGATGGGCACCCTCTTCAACGAGCTCCGCGCCTCCCGCCCCCTCGACACGGGCGTAAGCCTCGACCTCGACCGCGAGATAGCCGCCACCGAGGGCGACCCTTTCTGCCGACCCGGGGAGGGGACCCCCGCCGACGTCTTCGGCCGGGTAAAGGGCGAGCACGCGACGACGGCCTCCAACATCGCCAAGTACGACGGCTTCCACGGCGTGGTCGTCTTCGACGACCACAACCCCCTGCACCTCACCCCCGAGAAGGTCTCCGACTACGTCTCCGTCGGCCTCGAATGGGGCCGCAAGGCGCTCGAAGCCGACCCTGCGGCCAGGCACCCGTTCCTGATGTGGAACTGCCTGTGGCGGGCTGGCGGCTCCATCATCCACGGCCACGCCCAGGTTACGGCCACCCGCGACGCCCACTACCCGAAGGTCGAGCGCCTCCGCAGGGACGCCGCCGCCTACCGCGCCGAACACGGCTCGGACTACTTTGGGGACCTCCACCGGGTCCACGATTCTCTGGGTCTCGGCGTTCCGGCGGAAGACGGCGTAAGGGCGTTCGCGAGCCTCACGCCGGTCAAAGAGAAGGAACTCGTCGTGATCGGGGGCAGTCCGGAAGACCCGGCGCTCCACCGCACCGTTGGCGCCCTGCTCCGGGCTTACGTACACGACCTCGGCGCCCGGGCCTTCAACGTAGCCTTCTACATGCCCCCGCTCGCACCCACAGACGAGGACTGGTCCGGCTTTCCGACCGTGGTCTACATCGTTGACCGGGGCGACCCGGCCAACCGCACCTCGGACATCGGGGCGATGGAGCTATACGCGGCATCGGTGGTTGCGTCCGACCCGTTCCGGGTGGCCGAGGCCTTGCGAAACGGTTCATAAATCGCTCATTTGAAGGATACGCGGGGTTCCACCGGAGGCCAATATTGGGGTGAGCAAGCGTTCTAGGAAAGGAGAGCGGCAGTGGGGAGGAGGGATCACGGCGTCGTCCACGTCGCGCCGGGTGAGGGCAAGAAGCTGTGGATCGTAGACGAGCTGATGACCTTTGTGGTTTCGGGCGGAGAGACACGCGGGACGTACGCGCTCACCGACTCGACGGTGCCCCCTGGGGGCGAAGCGCCGCCCCACGTTCACCACCGGGAGGACGAGGCTTTCTGGATGCTGGAGGGGGAACTCGAGGTGACGGTGGGCGACGACACGGTGACGGCGTCCCCCGGCTCCTTCGTGCGACTCCCCAGGGACGTCCCGCACTCCTACATAAACGCCGCGTCCGCCCCCGCCCGGTTCCTGACGCTCATGGTCCCGGCAGGTTTGGAAGGCCTCTTCGAAGAGGTCGGCAAGCCCGCGACGAACCCCGCTTCGCCGCCGCCTTTCGGAGAAGAAGACGTCGAGAAGCTCCTGACCGTCGCCCCGGGGTACGGCGTCGAAATCCTGCCATCCTGATGACCGCGGCGGTCGCGTAGAGAGGAGAAAGATCGTGGAGAGTGCACCCCCGCGCATAGTCGGGCCCGAGGACGGGAGGTTCGCGGACTTCGGATCTTTCGGCGTCAGGTTCATGGTCTGGGGCGAGGAGACCGGGGGCGGGTTCTCGCTCGTCGAGCACCCGATCCCCCCAAAAACGCTCGTCGCCCCGATGCACCGGCACGCGAACGAGGACGAGTACAGCTACGTCGTAGAGGGCCGTATGGGGGCGCGGCTCGGCGAGGAGGTCGCCTACGCGGACGCCGGAACGCTCGTCTTCAAGCCCCGCGGCCAGTGGCACACGTTCTGGAACGCCGGCGACGGACCGTGCCGGATACTCGAGATCATCTCCCCGGCGGGCTTCGAACACCTGTTCCGCGAGATGGCCGACGACCCCGAGACGATGGAGGGTGAGGCCGGCGCCGCGCTCGACGCCCGCTACAGCCTGGAGGTTGACCCCGAAAGCATCCCGCGCCTCTGCGAGGAGCACGGGCTCTCGTTCCCGGTCGAGGAGTAAGACCGAATCCGGACGAATGGTACGCCATTTCCGTTAGCCGGGAGTAGGGAAAAGCAGTACTACTCCCCACTCCCCATCTCCCTGACGGAGCGAAGCGAAGTCCCCACCCGGATTCCGTGTTCCGGGGGGCTACTGCTTCGGTGCGGACCGTTCGAGACGGCCGGCGAACCAGGCCAGGGTCATCTGGAGACCTTCGCGGGCCGGGATCCGGGGCTCCCAGCCCAACGACTCACGCGCCCGGGTTATGTCGGGGCAGCGGCGTTTGGGGTCGCCCGGCGGCAGTGGGCCGAAGGAGATGTCGCTCCCGCTGCCGGAGAGGTCTATAACCGTTTTGGCGATCTGGAGGACGGCCATCTCGGTGGGGTTGCCGAGGTTCACGGGGCGGGTTTCGGCGCTGTTCATCAGCCTGAAGAAGCCTTCGATCAAATCGTCCACGTACTGGACGCTCCTGGTCTGGGAGCCGTCGCCGTGGACGACGAGGGGCTCGCCCGCCAGCGCCCGGCAGACAAAGCTGGGGATGACGCGACCATCGTCGGGACGCATAAAGGGACCATAGGTATTGAAGATGCGGGCGATGCGGGTCTCGACCTTGTGGTGTCGGTGGTAGGCCATCGTGATCGCCTCCGCGTAGCGTTTGGCCTCGTCGTAGACACCGCGGATACCGACCTGGTCCACGTTTCCCCTGTACTCCTCGTGCTGCGGGTGAACGAGCGGGTCGCCGTAGACCTCGGAGGAAGAAGCGAGCAGGAGGCGGGCGTTGCGGGCCTTCGCGAGCCCGAGGGCGTTGTAGGTGCCGAGGGCGCCGGCCTTCAAGATCGGGATGGGGATACGCTCGAAGTCCGTGGGGCTCGCGGGGGAGGCGAGGTGGTAGATCTCGTCGAGCTTTCCCCGAATCTCGATGGGCAACGTGACGTCGTGGTCCAGGTACTCGAAGCCCGGTTCGTCGAGAAGGTGGGCGACGTTCTCGATCGAGCCCGTCCTCAGGTTGTCCACGCAGACTACGCGGTATCCCTCCGCGAGCAGACGCCCACAGAGGTGGCTGCCGAGAAAGCCGGCACCTCCCGTCACGAGCGCCCTCCGCCCGACCTCAGCCAACCGCACCACCCTCCCAACAAACTCCGGGCCAACACCCAAAGGTTACCCTAGGAAGGCGGAACATGAGGCTCGGAACGGGCCGCAAAGCTATCAGCTTTCAGCCGTCAGCTTTCAGCAAGAGCAAAAAAGCCGATCGCTGAGAGCGGAGGCGGAGCGGGCTGATCGCTAACCGCTCTAGACCGGCAACCGGGCCCTGTCCCCCACATTTACGCCCCGCTCGTCGAAGAAGCCCTCGTTCGCCTCAAGGGCGTAGCGGGCGGGTTCGGCGGAGGTGTAGTGGGGCGGCCTGTCGTCCAGGGCCTTCATCTCCTGGATATCCACGATGCGCCCCTCGGCGTCCATGAAGGCTATGGAGAGCGGGATCAGGGTGTCCTTCATCCAGAACGACAGCTCCCGCTCCTCAGGGTAGACGAAGAGCATCCCGGCGTCCTCGGCGAGCGCCGTGCGACCCATGAGCCCCCGCGCCATCTCCCCCTCGTCGTCCGCGATCTCGACCCGCACCTCGACGCTCTCACCGCCCGACGCCTCGATCGTCACGGTCTCTTGCCCGGAGGTGACACCGCTAGTCTGCCCGGCGGGCTCGGAAGCCTCGCCGTCCGACCCCGCGCCGGGGGACTGCGCGCCGGAATCCCCGCCGCAGCCGGCCAGCAACAGCGAGAGCGCCACCAGGGCTATCTTCGAAGCTCTCATCGCAGCACGAACTCTACGCGCTTGTTCTGGCGGCCCTTGCTCTTGTGGCCCGTAAGCTCGATCTCCCCCACCTCCCTCGTCTCGGCGACGTGGGTGCCGCCGTCGGCCTGGGTGTCCAGGCCCTCGATCTCGACTATCCTGATGGTCTTTACGCGTTCGGGTACGAGGTTTACCTGGGTCCGGATCAGATCCGGGTTCCCGAGCGCCTCCTCGCGGGGCAACTCGTAGACCTTTACGGAGCGGTTCCCGGCGAGCGCCTCGTTGGTCAGGCGTTCTATCTCTCCGACGACCTCCGCCGTCCACTCACCCGGAAAAGAGAAGTCCATCCTCGCCCGGTCGGCGCGCATCTGGCCCCCCGTCACCTTCGCGTCGAACGCTCTCCAGATCACGCCCGAGAGGACGTGCAGCGCCGTGTGGTAGCGCATGTGCGCGTACCGCCTCTCCCAGTCCAGCACGCCTATCAGCTCTTTCACCGTGTCCGGAATGGCCCGGTCGAGGACGTGGACGATACGTCCCCCCTCCCGCCGCGCGTCCACGACGGCGGCGTTCACGGGGCCTATGCCCAGAGACCCCTTGTCCGCCGGCTGCCCCCCGCCGCCTGGGAAAAAGGCGGTCTCTGACAGGACCACCTCCCGGCCATCCACCTTCTTCACGCCGGTTCGGAACTCCTTGAGGTAGGAATCTCTGAGGAAAAGCTCTTCGGTCATTTCAGCTGGTCAGCATTTCAGCTTTTTGGTTTGGGCTCGTCTTCACGTCCACAAACCTGCCACGTTCGCATCGTCCGTTCGTCTGGGGCGCCACCTCGCGCCGTCCGCATCGTGGCTGACAGGCTGAAATGCTGACTAGCTGACCAGCTTTCACAGCGCCAGCGTGCCGCGTTCGTGGTTTTCGAAGGTCGCTACTTCGCGGTAGCCTACTTCGTGGACGAGCTTGAGGCTCCTGTCGTAGCCGGCGGCCACCTCGCCGGGGGCGTGGGCGTCGGAGGAGAGGATTATGGGGACGCCGCGGCGGTGGAACATCTCCAGGAACTTCTGGGAAGGGTAGATCTCGCCCACCGGCTTGCGGAGGCCCGCGGCGTTCACGTCGACGACCACGCCGGATTCGGCGACGGCGTCCGCGGTCTCTTCGAGGAGCGGGGTAACGTCTCTTTCGGGGTAGTGGCGGAAGATCTTGATGAGGTCGGGGTGGCCTATGACCTCGAAGCGCCCCGATAGGGCGGCCTCGCGGACGTTGCGGTAGTAGGCCGCGTAGAGGTCGTATGTGTCGTAGCGCTCGTAGATGCTCTGGTCGGTGGCCCGGTCGACCTCGTCGCCGTCTACGCGGTGGACGGAGCCTATCACGTAGTCGTAGGGGAGCGCCGTCGAGTCGGCGTCCATCCGCTCCTCCTGGCCCGGGACGAAGTCTATCTCTATGCCGAGCCGCAACCCGACGTCTTTGCTCTTCTCCCTTGCCTCCTGGAAGGCCGCCACGTCTATCTTGTCCAGGTAGCGGTCGTGTTCGGTTATGCCCATCTGGCGTATGCCCCTGGAGTGGGCCACCTCACAGTAGCTCAGGATGTTCCCGACCGTCATCGGGCGGTCGTCGTGGGCTATGACGTGGAGGTGGTAGTCGATCAAGGGGTCTCACTCCAGGAATATAAGGGTACAAGAACGTTCGGCCCTATCTTATATGATGGGCCGGGCGTTTTGACCGGCGGACGAGGGGAGCTTGCTTTGCGGAGGATCGCTTACGGGGTGACGGCGGCGCTGGCGGCGGCGGTCGTCGTCGCGGAGTTGCTGCACGCGCCGGTGCTAGTCATATTCGCGATCACGGCGCTCGCCCTGATCGGGCTCGCCTGGGTGCTCGGCCAGGCGACGGAGAGCCTCGGCGCCCACTCGGGACCCCGAATCGGCGGCATCCTGAACGCGACCTTCGGCAACGCCGCGGAGCTGATAATCACCATCTTCGCCCTCTCGGCGGGCCTGACGACCGTGGTCAAGGCCTCGATCATCGGCTCCATCATAGGCAACGTCCTCTTCGTGCTCGGCGCGAGCCTGCTACTCGGCGGCCTGAAGAACGGCACCCAGACCTTCTCGGCCACCATCGCCGGCGTCAACGCCTCCATGCTGGCCATCGTCGCCGTCGCCCTCGCCCTGCCCACGATCTTCGCCGCCACGACCCCCGGGACCCCCCCGACCTCCTTGAGCATCGAGGTGGCCGTTGTGATGTTCGTCATCTACCTGCTGTACCTGGTCTTCATCTTCCGCTCCCCGGAAGGCCAGCCGGCCGGGCCCGAGCACGAGCCCCAGTTCGGCAGGATCGCCTCGTTCGTGGTGCTGCTCGGCGCTACCGCGGCGGTCGCCTACGTCTCCGAGGCGTTCGTTGGAGCCCTCGGGCCTCTGACGGAAGATGTCGGGCTCTCGGAGCTGTTCGTCGGCATCATAATCGTGCCCGTGGTCGGCAACATCGCCGAGCACATAGTCGGCGTCCAGATCGCCTACAAGAACCAGATGGACTTTTCTATGGGCATCTCGCTCGGCTCCTCGATCCAGGTGGCCCTGCTCGTCACCCCGATCCTGGTCTTCCTGGGCCCCCTCCTCGGCCATCCCCTCCGGCTCGTCTTCACCCCCCTGGAGCTCGGCGCCCTGGCGGCCTCCGTCATCATCACGGGCTTCGTGGCCCTGGACGGCAGGTCCAACTGGCTCGAAGGCGCCATGCTCCTGGGCGTGTACGTGATCTCGGCCCTGGCGTTCTTTTTTACGCCGTAGCGTCTAACGGTTCGGTGGTTGGCGCAGCGGGCGGGTTCGAAACCCGCCCCTACGGGTTCGTGGGGGGACGTCGCGCGGGCGGGGCTTTGTTTTTGTGTGCCCTCAACCCGTACATCAGGGGGACGGCGGGAACATCCTCGGGCGGGAACATGCGGCGCCCGGACCCCTCGCGCATTCGGGCGAAGTGGCGCTCGCCGTTTGAGTACGGGTACTCTTCGAAGGACGTGATCTTTAGCCCCGCCCCGGCGAGCGCGCTGACGACCTCGCCGAGCCCCCACCGGAACAGGTGCGCCGGCTCCGGGTTCCGGAACCCGCCGACACCGTCGGAGAAGCCGGCGGGCGTGAGCCCGCCTCCGGATTCGGCCACGTAGTCGCCCACGCCTTCTTCGAGAATTGTCTTTTCCCCTCCGCCGGGATAACCGCGCGACGGGTTCCAGTCCTCGTCGAAAACGTCGGCGGCGGGGTGGAAGTCCACGAGCACCAGGCGTCCGCCGGGCGCCAGGACGCCGGCTATTCCGCAGGCCCAGGTTTTCAGGTCGGGAAGCCAGCAGACGACGCCGTAGGAGGCGAAGACGGCGTCAAATCGTTCTTCGCCCTTCGCGTTCTCCGCCAGCCACTCGTACACGTCGGCCCGGACGAACCGGGCCGGCACGCCGCTCTCTTCGGAGAGGCGCCGGGCGGAGCGTACCGCCCCGTCGCTGAGGTCTACGCCGGTCACGTCTGCTCCGAGTAGGGCGAGGCTCAAGGAGTCGCCGCCTGAGTTGCATTGCAGGTGCGCCACGGCCCGTCCCGACAGTTCCCCCAGAAGCCCGAGTTCTTCGGGAAAGAGTGTGGAACCACCGTTCTTCAGGAAGCCCGCGAGGTCCCCGCGGTGGCTGTCGTGCGCCCCGACTACCGCGTTCCACGAACGGCGGTTCTGGTCGAGCCTCCCGTCCGGATGCGGGACGCTCACCTCCCCCGCTCCTCTACGATTTCCCCCAACGCGGCGAGGAACCCGTCCACCGTGTCCCTCCAGCGCGGAAGGCCGGCGGCCCTCTGGAGCGCGGCGGCGGACATCTTCTCCCTGAGGCCGGCGTCGGAGAGGAGCCGGTCCAGCGCGTCGGAGAGGGCTTCCGGATCGCCGGCCGGGACGAGCAGGCCTGTCCCATCGCCGACGACCTCGGGGACGGGCCCGACGGTGCAGGCGACGACGGGAAGCCCAAAGGAGAGCGCCTCTGCGTAGACGATGCCGTAGCCCTCGTAACGGGATGGCAGCGCGAAGATGTAGGCCGAGGCATAGAGACCGGCCAGGGTGTCATCGTCTACGGGGCCGTGTACGAGGATGGAAGGGTCGTAGGACGCGGCCTCGCGCACCTTTGTCGCGTAAGGGGCGTCGGCGTCCGTCTCGCCCACGAGGTCGAGCATGGCCCCGGGCGTATCTTTCGTACCCCAGGCCCGGACCAGGTCGAGGACGCCTTTGCGTGGGATCCACTGCGCCACGCACAGGACGCGCGGGGGCCCTTCACGAAGAAGCCCCCTTTCGAGACCGCGCCCCAACCCGTCGAAACCGGGCGGTACCACGCGGACGCGGGCGGCGGGGGCGCCCCTCTTTAGCAGAACCTCTTTTCCGTGGTCGCTCACGGCGACGATCCGGTCGGACCGGAGGATGGGCGCCTCGAACGGGCGCTCCCGGTCGGACGCGGCAGGGTCCGCGACACCTGGCAGTTCGTGTACCAGCGCGACGACCGGGCGGCCCGACCGCCAGCGATCGAGGTGTGGGGCGACGACGACGCGGGCCAGGGCGTCGACCACGACCGCGTCGAAGGGGGCGGGGTCGAACACGTTTCCGAAAGCAGGTGCTGCCGCGGCCTGGGCCCGCGGGTCCGCACCGCAGGGGACGAAGACCTCTACCTTCGCACCGTTCTCCTTTAGCCCTTCGAGAAGGCGCCTGTTGTACAGGTAGCCCCCCGTGAGACGGGCCGCGTCCCCGACCGTGACGAACGCGAGGCGCACGGTCAGTCGAGGGCCCCTTCGCGGGCGGCGTAGACCTGCGGCGACTCCCAGACGCGGACCGCAAGCGAGGCGAGGCCGCGGCCTCGGAGGGAGGGCGAAATCCCATCCCAACAGAAACCCGCCACGACCTCGGCCGTGGTGTTCTTGCCGGCGAGCCCCGGAACCTCGTCGAGATCCCGGTAGTGCAGGGAGGCGGCGACGCCGTCGACCGTCTCGCGGAGCACACCTATGTCGAACAGGGTGCCGTCTTCAGCCAGATTTTCCCCGCGCACCACCGCTTCCAGCCTGTACGTGTGGCCGTGGGTGCGGGCCGCGGGCCCGAAATGCTCGCCTCTGAGGCGATGGGCCGCCTCGAAAGACGCCGCGACGTATACCTCGTACATCAAGCCTCCCCGTAATCAAAGACCACCTGCACGGCCCCGACGTCGCCCCGGTCGAGCATCCCGTAGACGCCGGGCGCCTCCCCGAACGGTACCCGGTGGGAGACGAACGAATCGAGCGGGAGCAGCGGGTCTTGGAGCAACGAGATCACGGCCTCGGCCCTCCGCCCGCGGTCCCAACGCGCCCCAAGCTCCGGGGTCATCCGTCCGACCTGCGACGACTTTATCTTCACCCTTCCCCGGTGAAACCGTCCGCCCAACGGGAGCCCGACCTCCTTCTTCCCGTACCAGGACGCCGCCACAACCGTCCCCTCGACCGCCACGCACTCCACGGCCGCCGCCAGCGCGGCGCCCGACCCGCTGGCCTCGACCGCGACGTCGGCCCCGCGCCCGCCCGTCGCCGCGAATACGCGCCCCTTCGGGTCCTCGTCCGGCCCGAAAACCGCGTCCGCGCCCATCTTCAGGGCGAGCTCTCGGCGTTCGGGTACGGGCTCGACGGCTAGGACAGAGGTGCCGGACATCTTGAGGAGCCGGGTTACGAGCAACCCGACCACGCCCTGACCGAAGACCAGGGCAGTCTCCCCGAGGCGCGCCGGGGAATCGTGGACCACGTTGAGGGCGGTCTCCATGTTCGCGAAGAAGACGGCCCGCGAGAGATCCAGGTCCCCGGGCAGGCGCACCGGGAGGTCCGCCGGAACGGTGAAGACGTCCTGGTGCGGGTGGTGGACGAAGACGGGGTCGCCGGGCGCGAGGTTCTCGACGCCCGGCCCCGTGTCCAGGACGCGGCCGGCCGAGGCGTAGCCGTGCTTTATCGGGAACGAAAAGCCCCCGGCGAAGGTGGGCAGGTCGAGCGACAGGTCTTCCGGAACCTCGCCCCGGTAGACGAGCATCTCGGTGCCGTGGCTCACCGCCGAGAGGACCGCCCTGACGCGCACCTCGCCCTGTCCGGGGACCGGGACGGTCTCCGGGCGCAGCTGTGCGACGCGCCTGGCGGGGAACCAGAGGGCCGTCGCTTTCAGGCTATCCCGCGCGGCTGACCTCATCCCGATCCGCCGGGTACTCGACGCGCCCGTCGAGGAGCAGGTCCCCGCCGCGCGGCGTGAAGGTTACGTCCGTCAGGGAGATGGACCTCGCGAGGTCCCTGATGCCGAGGTCGCCGACGGCCTCTATCCCGGCGCCGAGAATCTTCGGCGCCACGCAGACCGCCAGGCGATCCACGAGCTCTTCGCGCAGGAGGGCTGTTATCAGGGTCGCGCCTCCCTCGACCATCACGGAGCGTACCCCGAGGCCGTCCAGACGGCGCAGTAGCGCCCCGAGATCCACCCCGCCACCGGGGCCGGGGGGAAGCCGCAGGACCGTGGCTCCCAGCGACTCCGCCTCCCCGCAGCGTGCTACTGCGGCGCGGCCGGTTACGGCCAGAACGGTTCCCTTGGCCGCGCCTCCGGCCAGAACCGCCGCGCTCGTCGGGGTCCGCAGGGAGCTGTCCACGACGATCCGGAGGGGGTTCTCGCCCCGGGCCAGGCGGACGGTCAGGCGCGGGTCGTCCCGTATCACCGTTCCCACGCCGACCATGACGGCGTCGTGCGAGGCGCGCAGCTCGTGGGAGAAGCAGAGCGAGTCGGGGGCGCTGATCCACTGCGAGCTCCCGTCCAGGGTCGCCAGGCGGCCGTCGAGGGTCTGGGCGTAGCTAACGGTGATGGCCGGGCGTTCGATGGGCTTCTCCTCTCACTCCACCACACGGAAGGTTAGCACGGGCGACCTGAGACCCGCTGGCGCGGGGGTGCCACCGGGCCCTATACTGCGCCGGATGAACGGTGAGACCCACGACCGCATTCTCCTGGAAGGCATGATCTTCCACGGCCGTCACGGCACCCTGGCGGCCGAGCGCGAGCTCGGACAACCCTTCGTCGTCGACGTCGAGCTCAGCCTGGACCTCAGGCCCGCGGGCCTCTCGGACGACCTGACCAAGACCGTGGATTACGGCGAGGTCCACGGCCTCGCGAAGCAAGTGGTCGAAGGCGAGCCCGTCGGCCTCACCGAGACCGTCGCGGAGCGCATAGCGAACGCGACCCTGGAAGAGCACCCGCTCGTCGAAGCCGTGCGGGTAAAGGTAAAAAAACCGAACGTGAGGCTCGGCGACACCGTGCTAGACGGCTCGGCCGTCGAGATCCTGCGCCGCAGGCCCTGACCCCTCGGGCCCCGGCCTCACAACCGACCGCGACACCGTTGCGTATCTACCCCTGAGAGAGGAGAAGAGGCCCGCGCGGCGCAAAGATGGCCCATTTGCGGGATGAGCCTTCGCCCGTTCGGTTCCATACTTGGGCTGCCGGTGGATCACACAACAGGGAGAAACGCTCTGGAAAACACGCACACGCTGCCCATCGCGGCCCCGGCGCGGACACCGGCCCGCGAAGAGCGCATCCGGGCGCTGGCGGAGGTCTGCGTGGAGGACCTGATCTCCGCTTTCGGGCTGGGGAATCTTGGACCGGGCGCCGTCCGGTCGTTTCTCGAGTTCCTCTCTTCCGTCCCGGCGCGGCGGCTGGCGGGCCAGATCTCGACCTACGACGACATCGTCGGGGAATCGGGCCTTCCGGCGGGCGGTGCCTGGGCCCTGGATCAGATGTCCCGCGGCGTCGTGGTCGAGGGCGCGGACCGCATTCCGCGCGAAGGACCGCTGCTCGTCGTGTCGAACCATCCGGGCCTCGCCGACGCCGTGGCCCTCTTCGCCGCGATGCCGAGGAACGACCTGAGGGTGATCGCCGCCGAACGGCCCTTCCTCTCAGCCCTCCCGAACACCACGCGGGCCCTGATCCCGGTCCCCGACACCCCGAACGGCCGTCCGGGCGCAGCCAGAACGGCGGCCCGCCACCTGCGAAGCGGCGGCTCCGTCATCACGTTCCCCGGCGGCAGGATAGAGCCCGACCCGGCGGTGTTGCCGGGGGCGTCCGAGGCGCTCGAAGCCTGGTCGGGGAGCGTGGACGTGTTCGCCCGGCTCGTCCCGGGCCTCACGGTCGTCCCGGCCGTCGTGAGCGGCGTGATCTCGGCCTCCGCGCTCCGCAACCCCATCGCCCTTCTCCGCCGCGCCCCGAGCGACCGCGCTTGGCTTTCGGCCACGCTCCAGATGCTCGTGCCGGCCCTCAGGAACGTAACCACCCGCGTCGAGTTCGGCCCACCGCTGCGCGCCGGTGAAGGCGGCCCCGTGAGCCGCAGGACGATCGAGGAGGCCCGACGCATCATAGAACGGCTGGGGGCAAGCTAGCGATGCGCCGCCCCGCGACGACCTTCCTGTTCGTGACGGTCTTCGTGGACATGCTGGGCTACGGCCTCGTGGTCCCGCTCCTGCCTTTCTACGCGGGCGGGCTCGCGAACGGCGCGTTCCTGGTCGGGATACTCGGGTCTCTCTACGCGGCGATGCAGTTCTTCGGCGGGCCCTTCCTCGCCGGCCTCTCCGACCGCGTCGGACGCCGGCCCGTCCTGGTGACCTGCCTCCTCGGCGCCTCCCTCGCGTACGCGCTGCTCGGGCTGGCCGGGACCTTCGCCATGGTCGTGGTCGCCGTGGCGCTCGCCGGGGCCGCGGCCGGGACGCAGGCGACGGCCCAGGCTTTCATGGCGGACAGCACCGCACCAGAGGATCGGGCAAAGGGCCTCGGCCTCCTCGGGGCGGCCTTCGGGCTCGGCCTGATGGCGGGCCCCCTGCTCGGCGGCCTCCTGAGCCTCCAGTCCCTCCAGGCCCCGGCCTTCGCCGCCTCCGCCCTCGCGCTCCTGAACGCGGCCTTCGGCCTCTTCGTCCTGCCGGAGTCCTTGCCCGAAGGCCGCCGCACCCGCACGGCGCTCCTCCGCCTCGACCCGTTCTCCGGGCTCGTCAGGACGGTAAGGATGGGCGGCACGGGCCCGCTCCTCCTCGCCGTCTTCCTCCTGAACCTCTCCTTCGCCGGCCTCCTCACCAACTTCCCGCTCTTCTCCGGCGCGCGCTTCGGGTGGGGGGCTGCGGAGAACGCGTTCTTCTTCGCCTTCGTCGGCGCGTGCGCCGTGCTGACGCAGGGCGGGCTCGTCGGGCGGTTGCAGAAACTTTTCGGCGAGACGAGGCTCGCCTTCGGCGGGCTCGCTCTCACGGCGCTCTCCCTCGCGCTCGTCGGCGCCTCGCCAACCGGGTGGTTGCTCTACCCGGTCGTCGGCGCCCTGGCCGTGGGCGCGGGGCTCGCCATACCGGCCCTCACGGCGCTCCTCTCGCGGCGGGCGCCGGCGGAAGAGCAGGGCCGGCTCATGGGGGGCGTCCAGGCGGTCCTGAGCCTCGCCCTCATCTCAGGCCCGCTAATGGCCGGGGCCGCCTTCGACGACCTCGGCGTCCCGGCGCCGTACTTCATCGGCGCCGTTCTGGCTGCCCTCGCCCTGCCGGCCGTGGCGTTGTCCCTGCCGAAAGGGCGCACGGCACCCGCCCTCGATACGGACGTAGGCGTGCCCGAGACCGGGCGTGTCTCCGGGAGAACATGATCCAGAAAGGAGCTGCACCATGACCACGGCGGCCTCTTCGACCTTGACGCTCAGGATCGGCATAATCGTGCTGACGCTGGTGACCGCGATAGTCCACCTGTACCTGGGCTTCCAGGGCCTCCCGCTCTTCGTCCTGAACGGCATAGGCTACCTCGCGCTTCTGGCCGCTCTCTACCTGCCCATCCCACCCCTCGCACCGTACCGGAAGACCATAAGATGGGTCCTCGTCGGCTACACGGCCCTCACGATCGTCCTGTGGCTCGTCATAACGGGCGGGGCCAGCACCGTCACGGGCTACATCGACAAGGTGGTCGAACTGCTCCTGATCGCCCTGCTCGTAACGGAAGCCCGGGCCGACAGGTAAGACACTATCCAGGGCGACCGAAGCCCGCAGAGCCCTTACGCCACCCACCGCCAGGTGACGAAGAGCGCCGTCAACGCCACGCCCAGGCCGCCCGAGAACACCAGCCAGGCCGTGAGCGTCCACCTGGACCGCGACAGAAAATATCCGAGCACGAGAAAGACGGGGAAAGCCCCTAGCACGAAGCGCGGCAGGCTCATAAGCGGGAACCGGTCCGAGGGCGTAAGCACGGGCAACAGCACGAGAATGGCGGCGTACACCGAGAGCCCCGGCGGCAGCACGAAGAGCCCCAGGAGCGCCACTACCAGAAAGAAGACCAGGAACCCCAGGTTGAGCACGTTAGAGGCTTCGAGCGCCGGCGTGGCATCGGCGCCGAGAAAGAGCGCCGCCGGGTCCAGCACGTACTCCATCCCGACCCCGGCCGCCGTCCAGGCGTCACGGAGCGTCGCGAGGGGCCCGGAGGCCTCCCTGTTCCAGTAATCGCCCTGTTGCCGGACGAAGACGAACGGCTCCCCGAACCTCGCCCACAGGTAGGCCGCGTACGCCGCCAGGCCCGACGGAACGATGGTCATGCCAAGCACGCCGCGCGCGCCCAGCTCCCGCCGGTGCCGCACCCACTCGAAAAAGAGCGGCACCAGCAACAAGACGCCGAGGTTGCGCGTCGCCGCGGCGAGCGCCCCCAGAAGCCCGGCAACAAGAAAGTCCCGCCGCACGAGGGCGGCCCACAGGGTGCCCGTGGTCAGCGCCAGAAAGAGCGACTCCGTATAGACCGCGTTCAGGAAGAACGCGGTCGGGAAGAAGGCCAGGCAGAGCGTGGCGGCGCGGGCGGCCCGCGCGTCGAACAGGTGCTCCGAGATCCGGTAAACGAAGAACAGCGCGAGGAGGGCCGATACGAGGGAGATCAGGACCCCCCACAACGCGGGCCCACCCCCGATAACGGTCCCGACTTTGACCAGCATCGGGTAGAGCGGAAAGAACGCCGTGGAGGCCGGTTCGCGCCCCCCGTAGCCTTCCGTGGCTATCTCCGAGTACCAGGCCCCGTCCCAAAGCGCCCAGTAGTCCCAGAATCCGGATGGTCCCAGGGGGTCTCCGGCCGGGTCGGCCTGGGGAAGAGTTGCCGCGGCGAAGGCGCCGACGCCCATGAACAAAAGCCTCGACAAGACAAACGCCGCGAAGACGAAAACCCACGCGTCCCGGCCCCGGGGGCGTTTAGCGTCGGAAGTTCGGGCCATAAAACCGGCATCCGGGGACAGAGAAAAGCGCCCGCCCGGGGAGCGCGCCGCAGAAGCCAGGCGCGTGGTTGCGTGGCCCGATACCGCACCGAACCAAATCCTGACGCAAGACGGCCCGCATACGTCCGATTGTAGCTTCTCACCGGGATCTTCTCTTTCCGCGGGGACGTAAGACCACGGCCCTGCCGAATGCGCCTGACAGGGCCATTCGGGGCAGGGCCGTCAGACCTCACGCAGACGAGGCCCCCTGAGGGTACGATCTCACGGACGCTCCTGGCGGATAATCGGGGCGGGCCGTCCCTGGTCCGTGTCCCGCGTCGCCGCCGGTTTCGGACCGGCCCGCAGGAGCATGAGGGCGCCGAGCGGGAACAGGACCACGGACAGGAGCCCGGCCACAACCATGGCCGCCCCGACCGCGGGGCTCATGATTCCGAGACCCATCCCAATCCCCGTGGCTGCCACGATGAACGGTAGCGAGGTCGCCTGCAGCAGCCCGGCCGCCAGGGAGTCCCTGTTGCCGACCATCGGCCTGTAGAGGATCGCCGGAACCCCGCGGGCCAGCAACAGGGCGATGAGGAACACGGGCACCAGCGCGAGCGCCGAACCGCCGGAAAACAGGGCGCGCACGTCGAGTTGTATGCCACTGGTGACGAAGAAGAACGGGATAAAGATGCCGAAGCCGACCGCCTGGAGCTTGGTGTGGAAGCCTGCGTGGGTCATCATCTCGTCGCGGTCGAGCAACCTGAGCATCGCCCCGGCGAAGAAGGCGCCCAGGATCACCTCCAGCCCGAAGAGCTGCGCGACCACGACGAGGCCGACGAGCAACAAGAAGGCTCCCCGGACCCGGATCTGGGCGCTCGTATCCTGTAGCCTCCGCAGGGCGGAGCTCAGACGCCGCGAGTGTTCGACCCCGCCAAGCGCGACACCCGTGACGACGACCAGCGCGACGAAAGCCCCGATCAGGAACAGGGTGGACCCGACGCCGCTGGAATCGCCCGAGAAGAAAAGGCTGAGAAGTATGATCGCGCCGAAATCGGCTATGGACGACGCGGCTATGACGAGCTGGCCGAGCGTGGTCCCGGCCCGACCGGCGTCGGTCAGCACCGGGATCACGATGCCCAGAGAGGTCGCGGACAGGATAATCGCCACGAGCAGCGGAGCCTCAACGAGGCCCGCGGCGTAGAGCCCGAAACCGATACCGAGCGCGACGGCCAGGGAGATCACGAAGCCGGCGGCGGCGCTGCGAAGCCTCGGGCCCCGCAGATGGTCTATATCGATCTCAAGCCCCGCCAACAGCAGCAAGAACGCGAGCCCGAGAAGGGCCAGAACCCGCAGCGGCAGGTCCACCTCTACCAGCCCGAAGACCGCGGGGCCGACCAGGATGCCGGCCCCGATCTCGAGCACGACCGAGGGAACGCGCACGGCGGGCAAGAGCCCGAGGCCGAGCGGCACCGCGAAGGCGATGGCCGCGACTATGAAAACTCCTGTAAGGGTTATCTCTGGCATCATGATCAACTCGCAGTCTGGAACGTGTCACGGGTCTCCGTGCCGGCGACGGCGCCGCAGTTCCCGTTCGTGAAGCGTCGGGAAGGCCGGGACTCGGCCTCCCTCCCCGCGTTCAGTGTTGGCCGTTCACTTCGACAAACACCTTGATAGCGCTCTTCTCTTCGGTGAGCAGGCGGATCATCTCCTCGTAGTTGCCGAGACCCCGCACGCGATGGGTGAGCAGTCGGCCCAGCCAGCCCGGGTACTGCGCCTCCGCAAGAGCCATGTCCGAGACGCCGCGCTCGAAGTACGCGCGGTTGGCGTTTACGGAACCCACCGCGACCTTGTTGCCGAGCACGAAGCCGAGCATGATCCTGTCGCCCGGCACCTCGACGGTGCGATCCCCGCCGCTGATGCCGGTCAGCACCAGCACGCCGTTCTTGCCGAGAGCCTCCATGCTCTCGAACACGACGCCGCTCACGCCCGTCGCCTCGAAGATTATGTCGAATGGCCCGTGCTCCCCTGCGGCCTCTAGGAGCGGCGTCTCGCGGGTGCTGAGGTAGCGCGCGCCGACGGCCTCCACCAGGTCGCTGTTGAGCGTGGGCGGCGCGGTCCGGGCGAGCGTCGTCACCTCCAGGCCCCGCAACCTCAACGCCAGGGTCGCGAGCAGCCCGAGGGTTCCGGCGCCGACGACCGCCGCCCTGGCCGGCCTCCAGACCTTGAGGCGGCGCTGTATCTCGTAGGCCTGCTCTATCCCCTTCTCGACGACGCTGGTCGGCTCAAGCAAAACGCCCACGTCCTCGAGGGCGTCGGGGACCTTGACTATGTACTCCGGGTCGTCGACGTAGCGTTCGGTCAGGTAGCCGTGGCGCAGGTTGATGCCGCGCTCGTAGTACGTGTCGTCTGTCGTCATGTCGTAGGTGCCTATACGGTCGTAGATGCTGCCGCCGGGCCGCCTGACGGTCGCCACCACGTAGTCGCCGGGCGCGATGTCGCGCACGTTAGGACCCACCTCCAGCACGCGTCCGAAGGACTCGTGTCCGGTTACCAGCACGTCGTAGCCCTCGGGGGCCGCGCCGTACTCTGCGGCGTTGATCTCCTTGTCCGTACCGTCCACGCCGACGCGCAAGACCTCGACGAGCACGCCCCGACCACCGGGAACGTCCTCGACGTTCGGCTCCGGCAGGTCGGCGAGGTGGATGGTGTCCTTCTTTCCGGGGAAGACCGCCACTGCTTTCATGGGTAGCTCCTTTGCGATCTGTTCCAACGTCTTCGAATAGCCTCTACACCGCGGCTCCCTGCCGCTGCCCGACGTTGGAGAAAAGGGTGTTGAGCGACTCGGCGAGGGTCGGATGGGAGAAGACGCCGTCCCGCAGGGTCGTGTAAGGGATTTTGCCCATCATGGCTATCTGGATCATCGCCATGATCTCGCCCCCCTCGACCCCGAGGACCGCGCAGCCGAGTATCTGACCATTCTCCGCATCTACGATGGCCTTCATGAAGCCCCGCGTCTCGCCCATCTCTATGGCGCGGGCCACGTAGGTCATCGGTATCTTCGCCACGTAGAACTCGAGGTCCCTGTCCCTGGCCTCCCGCTCGCTCAACCCGATCCGGCCGAGCTGCGGATCGATGAACATGGTGTAGGGAACCAGGCGATCCGCGATAGTGGCATCTCCCCCATCGAGCAGGTTCGCTCTAATGACGCGGAAGTCGTCGTAGGAGATGTGGGTAAAGGCCGGACCTCCCTTTATGTCCCCCAGGGCGTAGACGCCCTCCACGTTCGTCTCCAGGCGCCCGTTCACCTTGATAAACCCGCGCCGGTCCGTCTCGATGCCGGCGGCGTCGAGGCTGAGCTTCTCGGTGTTCGGCGGGCGGCCGGCGGCTACGAGGAGGTGCGTGCCTTCCAGCGCGCGCTCCCCCTCGGGCGTGTCTACTCTCAGGTGGACCCTGCCCCCGCTATCCTGCTCTACGAGCCGGGTTTGGGTGTTGAGGAGGACCTCGATTCCGTCCTCGCGCAGGATCTCCGCTACCTTCTCGGCCACGTCGGCATCCTCGCGGCCCATCAACTGGCCGCTGCGCTGCACGACGGTTACCCCGCTTCCGAAGCGGCGGAACATCTGGGCGAACTCGATCCCGACGTAGCTGCCGCCGAGGACCAGCAGGTGCTCCGGGAGCTCGTCGAGCTCCATGATCGAGGTGGAGTTCAGGGCTGGCACGGCGTCCAACCCGTCTATCGGCGGGTTGGCGGGCCGGGCTCCGGCGTTGATGAAGATGGTATCGGCGTCCAACTCAAGCGATCCGCCGTCTGTCCGCACCATCAGCGTCTTCGGGCCGGTGAAGCTGGCTTCGCCGAATATCAGATCCAGGTTTCTCGTCTCTTCGAGCCGGTTCTGGTTGCCGTCGCGAAAGCTGTCGACGATGCTCTGCTTGCGCCGGCGCACGGCGGCCAGGTCCACGCCCACGAGGCCGTTTCGGACGCCGAACTCGCCCGAGCGCCGGTCCACGTAGGCGGTCTTCGCGCTGGCTACCATCGTCTTGGTGGGGGTGCAGCCCTCGTTTATGCAGGTGCCGCCGACGTGCTCGCGTTCGATCAGGGCCGTCTTGCGCCCCGACCCGGCGAGCTCCCGGGCCAGCGGGGTCCCGCCCTGGCCCGAGCCGATCACCACGGCGTCGTAGTGCTGTGCTGCCATGAAGGGGTCCTTCCTCTCGAACCTCAGCCCGAAAAGCGCGGGCTGAGGTCATCCTGTATGGGCCTAGCTTGCCGGGAAGCCGCCGATGCGTCCCGTCCTGCGCTCCTGGACCACGGCGTCGCTGTGGCCGTAGGCGTGGCCGCCGAAGCCGTGGCGCATCATGGCGATGGCCCTTGCCCAGTTCTTCTCGTCGTCGCGCGAGGCGAAGAGTTGCATCACGGCCTGCGAGATGACGGGAACCGGCACCTCCATGTGGAGCGCGTCGTCGACGAGCCAGTTCACCTCGCCCGTGTCGTCGACGTAGGAGGGGATGTCCTTGACGCCGTTCGAGCGGTAGGCTTCTTCCAGAAGGTCTATAAGCCACGACCTGACGACCGAACCGTGCCGCCAGCAACGCAGGACTTCGGCGATGTCGAGGTCGTCGCGGTAGTGCGTGAGCAGGTCGACCCCCTCGCCGATGGCCTGGAGCATCCCGAACTCTATGCCGTTGTGGACGAGCTTGGTGAAGTGCCCGGCTCCCGGAGGCCCGGCGTGGACGTAGCCGTCATCTATGGCGAGGTCGAGCAGCATGGGCTCGACCCGCGCCATGGCCTCGGGCTCGCCGCCCGCCATAAAGCAGGCGCCGTTGCGGGCGCCGTCCACGCCACCGCTCGTCCCGAGGTCGACGAATTGAATGCCCCGCTCCGACAGGCGCCGGTGGCGCCGGATCGAGTCCCCCCAGTATGAGTTGCCGCCATCCACGAGGATATCCCCGCCTTCGAGCTCGGCGGCCAGGTCGTCGAGTAGCGTGTCGACCACAGGGCCGGCCGGGATGTAGAGAAAGACCACCCGCGGGGGGGCGAGCTGCTCCTTGAACTCTGCCAGGGTGTGGATCTCGACGAGCCCGGCCTCGACCATGTCCTCCGGCGCGCTGTGGCGCGTAAAACCGACCACGCGCATCCCCTTGTCCATGGCCTGCCTGGCGAGGTTGCCGCCCATCCGGCCCAGACCAACTACACCGTACTCCCTCTTCGCTTCCGTCATCGCCTCGCTCCTTTCGTCTCTCTACCACAGCCTTTTCAGGATCGCCCGAGCCGGGGCGCCGTCGCTATGCTCCACCTCGATCGGCAGGCACGCGAGCTCGTACTCTCCCGGCGCTATCTCCGAGAGATCCAGGCCCTCGATGGTCGATCCAACCCCCGGTCAGCCGTTTTCGTTCCGTACGCATCCTGCTATCCCCCGGTCCCGAGCGCCCGGTCGAGGTTGTAGGCGGCGCTTATGAGGGTCAGGTGGGTGAAGGCCTGGGGGAAGTTGCCCAGGGCCTCGCCGCTGGCCCCGATCTCCTCGGCGTAGAGACCCAAGTGGTTGGAGTATCCGAGCATCTGCTCGAAAATGAGCCTGGCCTCTTCGAGCCGGCCTGCCCGCGTCAACGCCTCGACCAGCCAGAAAGTACAGAGGCTGAAGGTTCCTTCTTCTCCGGTTAGCCCGTCGGACGACTTCTCGACGTCGTAGCGGTAGACGAGGCTGTTCGAGACGAGGCCATCGTCTTTGGGTGGGCGGTTGATGGCGTCGAGGGTTTTTAGCATCCTCGGGTCTTTGGGGGAGAGGAAGAAGACGAGGGGCATCATCAGGTTGGAGGCGTCGAGGGTGTCGTCGCCGTAGGACTGAACGAAAGCGTTGCGCTTCGGGTTCCAGCCCTTGTCCATGATCTCCTCGTAGATCTCGTCGCGCACCTTCAGCCACCGCTCGCGGTCGGCCGGGAAGGATCGCTTGTCCGCGAGCCTGAGGCCCCGGTCCACGGCGACCCAGCACATCAGGCGCGAGTACACGAAGTTCCTGCGCCCGCCGCGGGTCTCCCAGATCCCCTCGTCCTCGTTCTGCCAGTTGTCGCAGACCCAGTTGATCAGACCCCGCAGGTGGGTCCACAGCTCGTGCGAGATGGGGTCGCCGTGCTTGTTGTAGAGGTAGACGGCGTCCATCAGCTCGCCGTAGATGTCGAGCTGAAGCTGGTCGTAGGCGCCGTTGCCGATCCTGACCGGGCTGGACCCCTTGTAGCCTTCGAGGTGATCTAGGGTCTCCTCGGTCAGGTCGCTCCGGCCGTCTATGCCGTACATGAGCTGCAGGGAGCCGTCGGCGTTCGAATGCTGGCAGCGCGACCCGAGCCAGCCCATAAACCCCGCGGCCTCCTCGGTGAAGCCGATGCGGAGCAGGCCGTAGAGGGTGAAGGCGGCGTCCCGGATCCAGGTGTAGCGGTAGTCCCAGTTCCTCTCGCCCCCGATCCCCTCCGGCAGGCTGCTGGTCGGGGCCGCCACTATCGCGCCCGTGGGCTCGTAGGTGAGCAGCTTGAGCGTCAGCGCGGACCGGCGGACCATCTCGCGCCAGCGCCCTTTGTAGGTGCACTTGGAGAGCCAGCGGCGCCAGTACTCGACGGTCTGCACGAATAGCGCCTCTTCTTCCGCCTTTGAGAAGCAGACCCCGCAGTCATCGGAGGCCTCTATCTGGCGCAGCACGAAGACGGCGGACTGCTCCTCCCGCAGCGTGAACTCGGCGACGGCCCCGTCTCCCCGTTGCTTCAGGGGGAACAAAGACGCCAGGCCGAGGCCGAGGTCGGGGGAGCGGAAGGTGGCGCCGCCTGGCACGATCTCCGTCCGGTGCTCCGCCCGGGCGTAGTCGAAGGCCGGGGTGCATTCCATCCGGAAGTCCATGGTGCCGCGCACCACCTCGACGCGGCGCACGATCTGGTGCCGCCCCTGGCCTTCGCCCGAGAGACCTATCGGCATGTAGTCCGTCACCTCTCCCACGCCGTCCGGGGTGAAGAAGCGCGTGACGAGCACGTTTGTGTCGGGCCAGTAGAGCTGCTTGTGGCTCGCGCCTCCCGTGGCGGGTGAGATCTTGAATCGCCCGCCCTTCTCACTGTCGAGGATGGCGGCGAAGACGCTCGGGGAGTCGTGGCGCGGCAGGCACAGCCAGTCTATCGAGCCGTCTATCCCGACCAGCGCCGTCGCGTGCAAATCGCCGATGATCCCATAATCCTCTATCGGCTGGTAGCCCGCGGCGCCGTCTCCCGTCCTGCCCTCGGGGCTGGTCTGCTCCGGCCTCTGGTGCGTCTCTTCGATCTTCATGCCTCTCTCCTTGCTTCTTTGCGTGTTGCGGGCCGGGGAGGTGACCACCTCCCCGGGCATACCGCGCGGTTAGAACTCCGCGATGATGGGGCAGTTGACGACGAAGCCGCCGGCCTTGAGGCCGTTCAGCCTCTCGTTGGCCGGTCCGTCCCCGCCGCTGACCACCTGCCCGTCCCCGACGGCGCCGGCGACCTCGGAGAAACTGGCCAACCGCGCGCGCTCTCCGGCGCTTGTGGCCGCGGCGGTCCACACCGCGGGATGCACGTCCCAGAGCGGGCTGTAGCGGGGATGCGTGGCCGGCCATTGCAGGATGTTCAGCGGGTCTTGCCCGTCGAGGAGCGCCGAGGAGAGTCCCTGGCGCTGCGGGTTGTTGGCGCCCGTGGCGCCGTTGACCACGGCGACGAGCCCGGTTCGGGCCGAGGTGTCCGCCTCGTCGGAGGCGACGCCGGGGGCCGCGTCTAGGTTCGGGGCAAAGGTCGAGGCTTCGAGCGCCGCCGCGCCCGTGTCGGAGGCATCGGTGCTCAGGTAGAGGACCTTCTTCCCGCCCTGTCGACCCTCCGTGAGCTCCAGGGTGACCTGCTTCGCCCTGAAGTTTATGCGCACGACCTTGTCGTGGCGGCCCGTGTTGTTGGCGATCTGCTCGGCGTTGAGGACGGTGCGCCCGTTCGTCGAGATCAGGGGACTGTATCTCGCGTCCCCGGCCGATCCAGGCGTCGCCACGCTCGGCGGGAACCCGGTGGGGCCGGCGACCACCCTGTGAACGGGCCGGAAGTCCACGGTGCCTGGGAACTTGACGAGGCCACCTGCCACCGTCACCCGCTGGACGGCCTTCGTGCCGAGGGCGTTGGCGAGCTTCGGCGCGTGGTTGACCCCGCGCCTGGCCGCGTCGGCGCGGTTGGAAGACTCCGTGACCACGTACCACGTCGCCTGCCCGGTCGCGGTCTTCCCCTCGAACAGCGGGAACGTCGCCGTCTTCCCCGCCCGGTCTATCTCGATGGCGCCAGGCAGCACCCCGGCGGCGGCCTTCGCGGTAGCGGCGCTACCCCCGGCGACCAGCAACAGGGCGAAGATCGCCCCCGACAAAATAGTTGCTGCGCGTTTCATACGACTTGCTCCTCTCTCTCGGCCGCCAACCCGCGTGACGCAAAAGTTGGACCGCCACCCTTACGCCACGATCAATCGTTTCTTGCGCCTCTCTCGAGACCGGATACGGTCGCGGCGGGCGTGACCTCCGAGCCGCAGGCCGGGCAGTGATACACCCCATCCGGGAGGCGCCGCATCTCGGGGTGGCCGCACTCGCAGGCGTGACCGCCGATGGCGTCCGGCAGCGCGGCTATCTCGTCCATGGTCTCGAGAACGTCCGCTTCCACGACGCGACCGCAGGAATCGCAACGCGCCAGCAAACCGCGTGGCCGCAACCCGCGCGCCTCGCAGAACGGGCAAACCCGGGCTCCGGACTCCCTCCGTTCCATCTCCAATCCTTTCTTCGCCCTACACCATCAAGTAACACCCATCACTTTTATTGAGCGCGTTGGAGACCGGGCTCTTACCTTCCGGTCCTGGCTTTTTTCTTGCTCCCCAAGCAAGGCCGGTGGGGGGCGCGGCGAGGAAGACCGTTCGGGGGGCGAGCCCGGGCGCCAGCTCTTGTACAATGGGCGTGGTGATGGCCGGCGTGGGCGGCAGGGACGGTTTCCTGTGAACGAGCGCAGCAACGATCAGTGGCTCGCCGAGCTACGAGGCTCCCGAAGAGACGAGGCAATCGCTGACCTCCGTCGCGTTCTGGTACGCGGCCTGAGGGCCGGCCTGCGCGGGAGGTTGGGATACGCGGACCCTTCCGTCGAAGACTTCGCCCAGGAGGCGCTCATCAAGATCCTCGATAACCTGGATTCTTTCAGGGGCGATTCGCGCTTCACCGTCTGGTCGCAGAAGATCGCCGTAAGGGTCGCCTTCGCGGAGATGCGCCGTCTGAGGTGGCGCGACGTGTCGCTCGAAGACGCGGTCGAGCGCCACGTTCAGGCCGAGCCCGCCGACGCCCTGGCCGACCCCGAGAGGGAGGCTACCTGCGGGATGCTGATGTCGCAGATGCGGCGGTATATCGACGAAGAGTTGACCGAGAGACAACGAACGGCCCTGCTGGCCGCGATGGGCGGGATGCCGATGGAGATCGTGGCCATCCGCATGGGCAGCAACCGGAACGCCGTCTACAAGCTGCTGCACGACGCCCGCAAGAGGCTGAAACGGAGGATGGCGGAGGATATGCTCTCGCCGCAAGACGTGCTCGCGGCGTTCGCCGGTAGGTAAGACCATGCCGGCAAAGCGCATCTAATGTCAAAGAGAGATATGTTCGACAGAGAGATATTCAAAGCAGTGGTCGGAGAGATAGACGACACCCGCGAGGTGGAGAAGCTCGGCTGCGACGACTGCTTCGAGCGGGTGGACGGCTTTATAGAGGCGGAACTCTCCGGCCTCAACGCCTCGGAGGCCATGCCGCTTGTCCACGAACACCTCTACATCTGCGGCGAGTGCCGCGACGAGTTCGGGGCACTTCTGGAGGCCCTTCGGGCGGTCGAAGACCCCTCGAGCCCCGTCCCGGAAGTCCTGGACAGGCTCTGGCGCCGCGTCACCCCCAGCTACGCCCGGTAAACCTCAGTAGCGAAGGTTCGGGCCGCGGCTTATGGCCCACCAGGCGCCGCAGAAGGCCAGAACGGAGATCAGGAAGACCATCCCGAGCGTGGGGTACGGGTTCAAATCGGAGATGCCAAGGGTGGCGAAGCGGGCCGCGTCGACGGTGTAGAAGATGGGGTTGAAGAACGTGGCCACCCTGAGCGTGTCCGGCAACATCCCGACGGAGTAGAAGACCCCGCCGAGGAAAGTGAGCGGCTGGATCACGATGCTGGTCAAGAACGAGATGTGCTCTATCTTCGTAGCCAGGGCGCCCACCATCGTCCCCAAGGAGGAGAAGGCGAAGGCGGCGAAGAGCCCGATGACGACGAGCAGCACCGGGTGCTGGACGCCGACACCCACGAACGGGATGCCGACGAGAAACGTGCAGGCACCCATCACCACGCCCCGCAGGGTCCCGCCCAAAGAGTACGCGAGCGCTATCTGCAAATTGCTCATCGGGCTTATGAGCACCTCGTCTATGTAGCGCTCGCGCTTGGCGTCGAAGACCGACCAAGACGAGTTCATCTGCGAGTTCGTGACGAGGCTCATCAGGGCTATGCCGGGGAGGATGTACTCCAGGTAAGGGACGCCCTCTATCTCTTTGATGCGGGTGCCGAGGGCTATGCCGAAGACGACGAGGTAGAGCAGGGAGGTCAGGATCTGGGGCAGTATCGTCTGCATCCAGACGCGCGTGAAGCGCAGGACCTCGCGCGAGAGTAGTGTCCTGAAGGTCCGGTCAGTTAGAAGCATCGCCTATCACCTTCATGTAGACCTCTTCGACGTTCGCCGCGTCGTAGCGCTCCTTCAGCTCCGCGCTCGTGCCCTGGGCGGAGATCCTGCCGCCGTCTATGAGCGCTATCTCCTCGCAAAGCGCCTCCGCCTCCTCGAGGTAGTGCGTCGTAAGCAGTATCGTCATGCCGCCGCGGTTGAGCTCGCGAACGTAGCCCCAGAGGCTGTAACGCAGCTCCACGTCGACGCCCGCGGTCGGCTCGTCCAGGAAGAGCACCTTCGGGTCGTGCATGAGGGCGCGGGCGAACATCACCCGCCGCTTCATCCCGCCAGAGAGCGTGTTCGTCCTCTGGTCGCGCTTCTCGACGAGGCCGAAGCGTTCGAGCAGCTCCTCGGCCTTGTCCTTCGCCTTCTTCTTCGGAACGCCGTAATAGCCGGCGTGGAAAGTGAGGACCTCCTGGACGGTGAGGAACTTGTCGAGGTTGATCTCCTGCGGCGAGACCCCGATCATGCGCCGCGCCTCCCGAAACTCCTTGAACGCGTCCTTCCCGTAGACCTCGACGGTCCCCGAGTCCGGCCGCGCAAGGCTCACTATGCTGTTTATGAGCGTGGTCTTCCCGGCCCCGTTCGGCCCGAGCAGCCCGAAAAACCTCCCGCCATCGACCTCGAGAGAGACACCGTCGAGCGCCCGGAACCCGTTCTTGTAGGTCTTCTTGAGCTTTTCGACCTTGAGGGCGGGAACGCCTTTCTTGGAGACGCTCATCGCAGCGCCTCCGCAGCGGCCTTCTCCCCGGACAACATGGACCCGTTGATGGAGGAATCTTCCGTGTACTCGCCCGCCAGGAAGAGCCCCGGCGTCCGCGTCCGGTTGCCCGGCAACCCCTCGTGGACGCCAGGCGGCTGGGCGAACTGGCCGTAGGGGATGCGCCTCAGGCCCAGCGGCCGGAACTCGGCGTCCGGGTACCACCGGCTCACGTCCTCCACACCCCGCCGCAGGAGCTCGTCGTCGGGCCTGTCGAGCCCGGTCAGGGCGACGGCGTAGAGGAGGTGTCGCCCCGGCGGGGCGTACTTTTCGGAGACGTTGCTCATCTCGGAGGCGTTGTTGACGAAGGGGACCTCGTCGGCGTTCAGCAGGATCTTCCTCCCGTCGTCGAGCCCGCTCGTCTCGTAGTACAGGCAGACCTCCCCGACCGAACCCTCGGGGGTCCTCTCTCCGGTGAGGTCGCCGGCGGTCGGCGCGTCGGTGGCGACGACGACGGCGTCGGCCTCGTGCTCCCGACCGTTTACCGCAACACCACGTACCCGCCCGTTCTCGCGCAGGAGCGAGCCGACCGGGCTGCCCAGATGAACGTCCTCCTCCGGCAAGTGGGAAGCCAGATGTTTGGGGATCTCACCCATCCCCAGCGCCGGAACGACGGTCCGGCCGGTGGCGAGCATCCTGAAGGTGAAGCGCAGGACGCGGGAGCTCGTCGTCAGGGTCCGGTTGAGCGTGATCCCACCATAAAACGGCCTGAAAAACGAGTCTATGTACCGCTCGGACAACCCGGACGATCTCAGATACTCGAGCGTCGAGACGTCGGCCCCCCCGTTCTCGCGCCCCGCGCTCGTGGCCGTCCCGGGCAACGTCTTCGCCGCCACCCCGACGGTGCGGAGCTTGTCCCCGAAGGTGGCGTCACCCGAGAGCAGCGTCGGCAAGAACGCCTTCGGGTCGCGGACGGGGTCCGAGAGCACGCTCCGCTCTTCGCCCCGGTGAACGATGGCCCCCGGGTCGAAGACGCGGAAGTCGAGCGCCGCATAGTCCAGGTGCCTCTTCGAGACCGGATAAGACGTGAAGTACACCTGAAAGCCCCGGTCGAGCAGGAACCCGTCCTTCTCGTCCGTGCGCACGCGACCGCCGACGCCGTCCGAAGCCTCGAAGACGACGACCTCGGCGCCACTCTCTCTCAACACCTTTGCGCAAGTAAGGCCGGCAAGCCCGGCCCCGACGACGATAACCTTCATAGAGGCAAGAGTGTAACGCACCGATCCGGAACGACCGTTAAGTCTTTCTCACGCCGACGGACCGTCGGCGGGATGCCCCAGCATCGCTGATGCACTTCTGACGTACAATGCCGTCGGGATGGGAAGCAGGCTATTCATCGTCGCCGCCGTGTTGGTGCTCGTGGTCGGCGTCGTGGGTCGCATCACCTACGAGCGTACGCTCAACACCGCCACGCCCGCATACGCGCAGGACGAAGACCCCACCATCGGTCGAGACTGCGGCGACTTCCGCTCACAGGCAGAAGCACAGGCCGCGTTGAGGCAGAACCCGTCAGACCCCGACGTACTAGACGAGGACGAAGGGCCGGACGACGGCGTGGCGTGCGAAAGCACGGACTACGACAACCGCGCAAGAGACGAAACACCCGTCGCCGCAGCCATCGGAACCGGAAGGGACGACACCGAAGACGGCAACGCGCAACGCACACCGCGCCGCAACAGCGATCTGTTACAGTCGGGCGGTCCGGCACACGGACCGGTACTCGCCATGCCGGACGGTAGTTGCTTGCCGGAGTACCCCGTCAAGCGCAACGGCTACTGTTATCGCTAGACCGCTTGCCTCGCGTTGGCGGCAATACGTCGAGCGCTGCGTGAAGCAGACTCCATCTCGAACACCACATCCTCAAAGACCGCTTCCAGATACCTGAAGACGCCCGTCTCACCCTGCGCGCGGGCGCCCTCCAACGCCTCGGCCAACCACGTCAGCGTGGCAATACGATCGTCCGCAGTTATCGTCACTGTCAAGCGCTCTCCCAGCCCAAGTGCCAATATAACCATCGTAGCAACCAGCCGCGCCGTTGTGATGCATACTTCGGGCCAATCTCGCCCGATCAGCGACTTCTAAGATTGAACATCCGGACTATGTGCGGTACGAATGTAAGTCACTTGGTGTCCACTCCTCCTTTCCCTTTCCCCACTTTTCACCCCTAAAGGCGGGCACCAAGTTCCTCCATCGCCGCGCCACGTCGGGGTACCCGTGCTGGATGCCGATGTGAACTATGAGTTGGAAGGAAGAGGCAACGTCGGGTGCGGGAAATCTAAGGGCGTGCGCCGGAACGCCTTGAAGCGTCGGAAGAACCCCTTGACCAATCGACACGGAATCGCCGGCGTTCTTTATCTCGAAGAACACGCCACCGCTAGCGAGGCGTTGACCGCATGGGCCGAAGACGTGCGACAGTTGCAGACCACTCGCCCGCGCAAGGCAGAGAAGTCGCAGGCCACGACGGACCGACTCGCCCCGCTAACGGAATGGTGAGTATGCACTAAAGCGGTTTGCAGAGAGGTAGAACCTCTCCGCAAAGCTTTCAGCCATCAGCGGTCGGCTTTCAGCAAGAACAAAAAAGCCGACCGCTGAGAGCGGAGGCGAAGCCGGAGCGGGCCGATAGCCGACCGCGCGGATCCCGGAGTCCCGTTGAGGTCTTGATGCGATCAGCGCCTCTCGAAGTCGAGCCTTACCTTGTTGTCCTCGTCGAGCTTGAGCGCCGCGGAGTAGGGCTTTCCGGCCTTGCTCCTGAAGCCCTTTAGCTGCGGGGTGCGGCGGTTGGTCAGGAGTTGCTTTGCCTGGGATTGGCTGAGGCGTTTGCCCGAGACCTGCTTCCAGATGGCGAAATCGCAGCGGTTCTTTTTCCAGGCCGAGCAACCGTAGGATTTTTTCGTCTCGATCACGGGCGAGCCGCACTTCGGGCAGGTCCCGAGCGGCTCCCGGGTGGCACGAGTTGGCGCCGCCACACGCTCGCCCTGCATCCCGCGGACCTCGTCGACGAGGGAGGTTGCGAAACGGGTTATGTCGGCCATGAAGTCCGGTCGCCCCTCGGCCCCCTTCTCCATCCTCGCCAGCCGCTCCTCCCAGCGGGCGGTGAGCTCGGGCGAGCCGAGCGGGCTGTCTCCGAGAAGGGAGATTAGGGACCTTCCCTTCTGAGTGGGCACCAGGGACTTCTTCTCCCGCTCGACGTAGCCCACCCTTATGAGCCGCTCGATGGTGGCGGCCCGCGTGGCCGGCGTCCCGAGCCCCGAGTCCTTCATCTGCTGGCGGAGCTCTTCGTCCTCGACGAGCTTGCCCGCCGTCTCCATGGCCCCGAGCAAGGCCGATTCGGAGTAGCGGGGCGGGGGCTTCGTCTCCCCCTCCTTGACGCCGGTCTTCTTGACGTCCCACTCCTGCCCGGCCTCTATGGGGGGCAGGACGGGCGGCTCCTGCTCCTTCTTCCCGCCGACGCCGCCGGGGTAGAGGGCCCGCCAACCGGCCTCCAGCACGACCCGCCCCTTGCTCAGGAACGTCTCTTCCCGAACCTCCGTCACTACTGTGGTGTTCTCGAAGCGGGCAGCCGGTAGGAAGACCGCGAGAAAGCGCCGCGCGACGAGGTCGTAGACCTTCGCCTCGTCGGATGGGAGGTTCCCAGAGGACTTCTTGTTGGTAGGGACGATGGCGTGGTGGTCGGTAACCTTCGAGTCGTTCACGATGCGCGGGGTGATGGGGAGTTTCGGCTTATCGAGCAGCCTCTCAGCGAAGGGCGAGAGCTCGGGTAGGCCGCCGGCGGCCTCGACGCGTTTTTTGAGGCCCCCGATCATGTCCCCCGAGAGGTAGCGGCTGGAGGTCCGCGGGTACGTTATCAGCTTCTTCCCCTCGTAGAGCGACTGGGCGGCCTTCAAGGTCCGCTCGGCGGTGAAGCCGAAGCGGGAGTTGGCGTGGCGCTGGAGCTCGGTCAGGTCGTAGAGGAGCGGCGGCTTCTCGGTTGCGGTCTTTTTCTCGGCCTTCTTTACGACGCCCGTGCCGCCGCGGACCTTCTCGGAGATCTTTTCGGCGGCCTCGCGGTTGTCGAGGCGGTTCTGCTTGCCCTTGAACCAGGCGCCGTCGTAGGTGTCGCCCTCGCGGCCGAAGCGGGCGTGTACGGTCCAGAACTTCTCGGGCTTGAAGGCCTCTATCTCCCCCTCGCGGTCGACGAGGAGCTTCAGGGTGGGGGTCTGGACGCGGCCTACGGAGAGGACGTTGCCCGGGCGGCCGAAGCGGACGGAGTAGGCGCGGGTGGCGTTCATGCCGACCACCCAGTCGGCCTCGCCGCGGCTGCGGGCCGCGTCCTCCAACGGTTTCATGCGGGCCCCGTCTCTAAGCGAGTCGAAGCCAGAGCGGATCGCCTCGTGGGTGAGCGAGGAGATCCAGAGCCTGAGGACGGGCTTTTTGCACCCGGAGAGCCCGTACAGGTACGCGAAGATGAGCTCGCCCTCCCGCCCGGCGTCGCAGGCGTTGACGACCTCGGTGACGACAGGGTCCTGCATGAGCCCCTTGACGACGCCGAACTGATCCCGCGTCTTGGGCGTGACCCTTACCTTGAACTTCTCCGGCAGGATCGGCAACGTCTCGAGCCGCCACCTCTTGTACACCTCGCCGTAGGCGTCGGGCGGCGCGAGCTCGGCCAGGTGCCCGAGCGCCCACGTGACCGTCCACCCGTTTCCCGTAACCGAGCCCTTGCCCTTGCGTCCCCCGCCTAAAGCGCCGGCTATGTCCCGCCCGACGGACGGCTTCTCCGCGACTATGAGCCTCATAAATGGGAGTATACGTGGCGGACGGGGCGTCGCCAGGGGGAAGCAAGAGGGGCGGGGTCGTCTCTAGGAACCCCGCCCCTCCTCTTTACGCCGCCCGGACCCGCCGAACCATCCAGGCGGGGGCCACCCGGCGACCGCGAAGCCGGAGACGACGCCCCTCCAACCTATCGTCTCCCGGCCTGCGCCCCGGCTCGGGGTCGCGCCCGGACCTGGCCTCCCGCCAGACGTCCGGCGCGCGCTCAACCCGCCGCGGCCTCAGGCAAGACTACGTCGATCCCTTCGGCGCTACCGGCGTCCGAGAAGAACTCCCCGCCGTCTATCGGGAAGTTCACGCACAACACGCTGTTGGGGAACCGGGCGGCCGCCAGTTCTTCCGCGCGCCTGATGCTGCTAGCCCTTACCAGCACCTCGAAGGCACCGCCCTCGCTGCACACTTCGAAAGAAACCTTCACCACGACCGTCTACCTCCAAATCGACCCTCAGACAGGAATCCGGGGGGGCGAGTGGGTGATGGGGGAAGAGATGGAAAAGAGAAGATGCCCGCGCCCGGATCCTAAAATTGTGAACCGCGGGCAGCGGCGACACTACAGTAGGGTTTAAATCACTGCCCGCGATCAACATGTGCACATTGTGTACGACCCGCGTGAAATTGCGATGAAAGTGGGATTAAATCCCTTTCATCTTCGTATTTTGTGTGCAATGCCGGGTCGTCATCGGCTGCACGCGGGGTCGAAGCGGTATCCGGCGCCCCTGACGGTCTGGATCAGGGACGGCCTTTCCGGGGTATCGACCTTGTTGCGCAGGTGGCGCACGTACACGTCCACCACGTTGGAGTTCGGCTCGAAATCGTACTCCCAGATGGCGGAGAGGATCTGCTGCCGGCTGAGGACCTGACCGGAGTGGCGCATGAAGTACTCGAGCAAGGCGAACTCGCGGCCGGAGAGGTCTATCCTCCGCTCTCCGAGCCAGGCGTGGCGGGAGAGGAGGTCTATCCTGAGGCCCTCCGATTTTATCTGCGAAGACTCCGGCTGGTCGGTTCGGCGCGTGAGGGCCCGGACGCGCGCCAGGAGTTCATCGAACACGAAGGGCTTTGTCAGGTAGTCGTCGGCCCCGGCGTCCAGGGCCCCCACCTTGCTCTGGGTATCGTCCTTGGCCGTCAGCATCAGGACGGGGAGGTTCGGGCGCCGGAACCGGATGCGCCGGAGCACCTCCCGGCCGTCGAGTCGGGGCAGGGAGATGTCCAGAAGGACCAGGTCCACCGGCTCCTGCACGGCCAACCGGGCGCCCTCCTCACCATCGTAAGCGCAGAGAACGCCGTGTCCGTGGGCGTTCAGACCACGCTCCAAGAAGCGTGAGATCCCGGCCTCATCCTCGACGATAAGGATCAACATCTTTTCCACCTCTCTAACCCGGGCCAAGTATAATCCATCTCGATACTGGAGGTTCAACCTTTGGAGGGCCGCCTCGTGAGGATCCCCACCGCACTCCGCCGGCTGGCGGCGGAGGGCACGCGGGCCTTACGGGGTGGGCCGGGCGTCATCTGGAAAACCCTGGCCCGGCAGCGCCTGGAAGAAGAGCGCCTCCGGCTTCTGGCGGAAAACTCGCGGGACGTGGTCTACCGCTACCGTTTCGTCCCGGAGCCCGGCTACGATTACGTGAGCCCCTCTTGTACCGCCATGACCGGCTACACCCCAGAGGAGCACTACGCCGATCCCGGGTTGGTCACAAAGCTGGTCTATCCCGAGGGCAGGCACCCCATCGAGGCCTCGGCGAGATCCCCCAAGGAGCCTCTGGTGATGCGGTGGCGGCGCAAGGATGGTGCCCTGATCTGGGTCGAGCAGCGCAACAAGCCCGTCTACGACCGGGCCGGCGACGTCGTGGCCGTCGAGGGCGTGGCGCGCGACGTTACCGAGTCCAGGCGGGTCGAGGCCGCGCTCCGCGAGTCGGAGGCGCTCGCCCGCTTCACCATAGACAGCCTCTCCGCGCACATAGCGATACTGGATTCATCCGGCGGCATCGTCGCGGTCAACCGCGCCTGGACGGACTTCGCCGGGGACGCCCCCGGCGCCGACTCCCGCGGCGTGGGCGCCAACTACCTGAGGGTCTGCGATTCGGCGACGGCCCGGGGCTGCGGGGAAGCCGCGCGCTTCGCCGGGGGTATACGGGGTGTGATCTCCGGTCGGGAGACGTACTTCGAGATGGAGTACCCGTGCCACACTCCGGAGGGCCGCCGCTGGTTCGTGGGAAGGGTCACGCCCTTCCCCGGCGCGGGCGAACCCAGGGTGGTGGTGGCCCACGAGGACACCACAGAGCGCAAGCTGGCCGAGGAGGCCATCCGCGAGAGCGAGGAGCGCCTCGACGCCATCCTGCAGAACACAAGCGCCGTCGTCTACCTGATGAGCCCCGAGAGCCGTTTCGTCCACATCAACCGATGCTTCGAAGAGTTGTTCGGCCTGAACAACTTCGAGGTCCGCGGCAAGTCCGTCTACGACGTCTTTCCGGCCGAGGTCGCCGCCTCCTTCGAGTCCAACAACCGGCGGGTGCTCGCGGAGAGCGCGCCCGTCGAGTTCGAAGAGTTCGCCCCTCACTCGGACGGCATGCACGTCTACTCCTCCATAAAAGCCCCGCTGTTCGACGCCGCGGGCAAGCCACGCGGCATCGTGGGCATCTCGACCGACATCACCCGGCGCAAGCAGGCCGAGCAGGCCCTGCGCGAGAGCGAAGAGAGATTCCGGGCCGCTTTCGACTCGGCGGCGGCGGGGATGGCCCTCACCTCCCCGGAGGGGCGTTGGCTGCAGGTAAACCGCTCGATGTGCGAGATCACCGGCTACGCCGAAGAGGAACTGATCGGCACCGACTTCCAGAGCATCACCCACCCGGAAGATCTCCGGGAGGATCTCGAAGGCATGGGCCGGCTCTTGAGCGGCGAAGCTCGTTACCACTACGGCGAGAAACGCTTCCTGCACAAGGACGGGCATCCCGTATGGGTCTTCCTGAGCGCCTCCCTGGTGCGCGACGCCGCCGGGGAGCCGCTGTACTTCGTGGCCCAGGTGCAGGACATCACGGGGAGCAAGAGGGACAAGGAGATCCTCCAGAAGTTGAGCCGTCAGAACGAGATGATCCTGGCTTCAGCCGGGGAGGGGATCTATGGCCTCGACATCCGCGAGATGACCACGTTCGCAAATCCCGCCGCCGAGAAGATGCTCGGCTACGAGGCCGGAGAGCTCGTGGGCCGCCACCAGCACGTCATAATCAGGCATTCGACGCCCGGCGCCGCCCCCTACCCTCCCGAGGAATGCCCGGTCTACGCGGCCCTGCGCGACGGGGAGGTTCACGTCTCGAGCGACGAGGTCTTCTGGCGCAAGGACGGCACCAGCTTCCCGGTCGAGTTCGTGAGCACCCCCATCGTGGAGGGGGGCGAGGTCGTCGGGGCGGTGGTGACCTTCTCAGACATCACCGAGCGCAAGCGCGCCGAGGAGGCCCTGGCCGAAGCCGCCCGCGCCAAGACGGAGTTCCTCGCCGAGGTCTCCCACGAGTTGCGGACTCCCCTCACCGTGATCCGGGGCAACGCCGAGGTCGGGCTCGACCTCGGCCGCGACTGCGAGCACGGGGAGATCCTCGCCGAGATAGTCAAGGAGTCGTCCACGATGTCCCGGATGGTGGAGGAGTTGCTCTTCCTGGCCCGCTCCGAATCTTCCGCGCCACCGTTCAGGATGGAGCCCGTCCCCGTGAAGGCCCTGCTCAACAGCCTCGCGAAGCGCGCCGCGAGCGTGGCCGCCGGCCACGGCGCCACGCTCGCCGTCTCGCCCTTCGGGGACGGCATCGTGCGCGCGGATCCGACCAGGGTGGAGCAGGCGGTCCTCGCCCTCGTCGAAAACGCCGGGAAGTACGGGCCGGAAGGCCAGACCATAACCCTCGACTCGGCCATCGAGGGCGGGGAGCTGCGCGTGCAGGTAAGAGACCGGGGTCCCGGCATCCCCGAGGCGGACCTGCCGCACGTCTTCGAGCGCTTCTACAGGGCCTCCGACGTGGGGGAACCGGGCAACGGCCTTGGCCTCTCCATAGCGCGAACCATCGTGCAGGCCCACGGGGGCCGGATAGAGGTGGAGAGCAAGACGGGGCAAGGAACGCAGGTCTGCGTATCCCTGCCCCTGCTAACCGCGCCCGATTAGAGCGGTTCGCAAAGAGGTTCGACCTCTTTGCGAAGCCGTCAGCTTTCAGCCACTAGCTTTCAGCCAAGAACAATAGAGCTGATGGCTGAGAGCGGAGGCGAAGCCGCAGCGGGCTGACAAGCTGACCGCGCGGATCGCGGTGGCATTGAGCCACCGCGATCCGCTTTAGGGGGTCAAGAAGTTCTGCGGGCCAGTTCCTTGTCTATCCGCTCCTTGTCGAAGCCGACGATCCAGGCGCCCCCGATCTTGATGACCGGCACCCCGCTCTGCCCGGTCTTTCTTACGAGGTCGCGAGCGGCGGCCGGGTCCCTCTCTACGTTGATCTCCTTGAACGCAACACCCCTCTCGCGGAAGTAGCGCTTGGCGCGTCTACACCACGAACACGTCGACGTGCTGAAGATCACGGGCCTGGACATATCTCCGCCTTCCCGTCCGAACCGGCTCTCAAGACTGGCGCAGTTTCCCGCCGAGCATCTTCGCGGCCCCGGGGTTCGGGTCCCTGTCCTTCTCGGCGGTGATGCCGACCTGGGGGTAGGAGTCGGCGAACTTGGGGGCGTTTAGGGTGACCTCGACATCGCCGCTCTCGCCAACCGAGAAGCTGCCCGCGCTGACGCGCTCCTCACCCTCGACGAGCCAGAGTTCGTAGTATTCCTCGCGCTCGCACGGGGGAAGGCCCCAGGCTTCCAGGCGCACCTCCATGTTCTCGCCGCCGCCCACGATCTCGACCTCCCCGCCGGCCCCGGGCGCCTCGCGCGTCGGCTCCAGCGTTGCCGCGGCGACCTCCCCGCTTCCGAAGAGTGACGTCCCGTAGGCAACGCCGAGCGCCACGATCAGCGCGGCCGCCGCGACGGCCAACCAGGACGGAATTCTGCGCGCCGCAGGACGCGATACCGGTCCGGACATCCCGCCCACGGCCCGGTCCTTGAGGCGTGGCGGGGGGGTCTCGGCCACGGCCGCGAGCTCGGCCAGGCTCTCGTGGACGATCCGCAGGGAATCCGCCTCTTGCCCGCAGGCGGCGCAGTTCTCCAGATGGTCCTCGACGGCCCGTTCTTCGTCGGCGGAGAGGTCGCCCATGACGTACGGGCCCAGGAGGTCGCGTGTCTGCGGGTGGTCACTCATCGGTGGGGCCTTCGTTCGGGTCGGACATGAGATCGCGCAGGGTCCGCATGGCGGCGGTGGTGCGGCTCTTTACGGTGCCAAGCGGCGTGTCGGTGCGGCGGGAGATCTCGCTCTGCGAGAGGCCGTCGAAGTACGCGAGGACGAGCAGCTCCCGGTGCGCCGGGGTGAGCCGCGAGAGCGCCGAAGCTACGTCGAAGCCGCGCGAGATCTCGCCAGACGGGTCGGGCTCCCCAGGCTCCGGAAGGGCGTCCCCGTTGACCGTCCGAACGCGGGCCTTGCGGCGCCGGATCAGATCCGTCGCCCGGTTGCGGGTTATGCGGTAGACCCAGGTCGCGAAGCTGGCCCGCGACGGATCGAAGCCGTCGGCGTTTCTCCATATGGACACGAAGACGTCCTGCACCAGGTCCTCGGCGAGCCCCCGGTCCCCCAGAAAACGGTTCCCGGCCCCGTAGACGAGCCCGGAGTAACGGTCGTAGAGCACGCCGAGCGCCCGCTCGTCCCCGGCCGCCACCCGCCGGACCAGGATCTCGTCCTCCACATCGACCATCCGGACCCTTCCGCTCGCCGGCGGGAACGCACCTTCCGGCCCCGCCCTTCACGCAAAGGATAATAGCCCGTTCCCGCCCGGGATACCGAACACGCGGCTCATGACTACTACTGTTGGTGTGTTTTGCTCTTTCCATCTAGAGGTTTATACGACCGGGCCACCCAGGCGGATTATCCCGCGGGCCTGTCCGGCCCTTCTGATGCCGGCGTCTTCGCGAAAGCGCTAGAATAAAGCATTTAGTGGAGAGGAGGTGTGGCCTCATGGAACCAGGCATGCCGCAGGCGGAGCTCCGGTCGGTGGCGAGGCGGCCCGCCCGGGGTTCGCTGAAGAACTTTTTCGGCGACTTGAGGGATCTGGTGCGCTTTCAGACGCTGAAAGCGACCTTGCAAGAGTGCCAGCGCGACGACGCGCTCGGGCTCGCGGCGCAGTTGGCCTACTACCTGATCCTGGCCCTCTTCCCCTTCATCCTCTTTCTCGTGGCGGTCCTCGACGCCTTCTCCAGTTCGAGCCCCCAGTTCGTGAACGAGCTTTTCGACTACCTGCGCCGCGTCATGCCGCCGCAGGTCTTCGACCTCATACAGACCTACACTGAGAGAACCCTGCGCAACGAGGACACGGCGCCGGGCCTGCTCTCGGCGGGCATCCTCGGCACGATCTGGGCCGCCTCGGGCGCCTTCTCGGCCCTCATTAACGCCCTGAACCGCGCCTACGACGTGCAGGAGACCAGGCCTTTCTGGAAGGTCAAGGGTATCGCGATACTCATGACCTTCGGCCTCTCCGCGCTGGTCTTCGTCGGGGCCCTGCTCCTCATCGCCGGTCCCTCCATCGGGGAGGCTATAGCCGAGGTGTTCACCCTGGACGACGAGTTCATTCTTGTCTGGAGCATCGCGCGGTGGCCCGCGGCCCTGTTGTTCATGATGGTCACCGTCGCCCTACTCTTCTACTTCGCGCCGGACGCCGGGCAGCCGTTTCGCTGGATCACGCCGGGCGGCTTCGTCGGCATAGCCCTCTGGGTGCTGGCGAGCCTCGCCTTCAACCTCTACCTCAGCAGCGACTTCAACACCTACGACAAGACCTACGGCTCGATAGGCACGGTCATAGTCCTGCTGCTCTACCTCTACATCTCGTCACTGACCATCCTTTTCGGTGCGACCCTCAACGCGACGCTCGTCAGGATCAAAGAGGAGATCTCCGGCCAGCAGATCCTGGACGCCCAACCGGCCAACGAGAAACCCGACATCCTCGACGAGGAGGCCCTCGAAGAGATACAAGACCCCGAGAAGTAGCATCGAACGCGCGGAACGTCTTTGGTATACTTGCGCCGTTCGGAGGAGTGGCCGAGTGGTTGAAGGCGGCACCCTGCTAAGGTGTTATACCTCTCTAACGGGGTATCGAGGGTTCGAATCCCTCCTCCTCCGCTCCTCCCTTCGGTCGTCGCAGCACGCTCCAGCCTCCGGCTTCCGCTTTCAGCCTGTCAGCCTGGTTGTTTGGGGTGGCTACGCTTCGAGGCGGTTGTTTCGGGGATTTGAACCTATCCTGGATAGGACGATGGCGCCGCCGATGGGGAGCGTGCCGATCAGATACAGGAGGTCGGCGGAGACGGCCAGGTAGAAGATCGCGTCGTCCATCCCCATCAGCATGTAATACCAACCGTACAGGAAGATGAAAGAGACCCCAAAGGCCGCGAGCAAGACCCGCAAGAGGACGAACCTGTCGGATCCGAGAGCTGCCCACACCACCCAGCCCGCGACAGCGAGCCGCAGGGCGAAAACTACAGGATACAACCCTGCCCCACCCCACGCCCCGTGGGAGAGCGCATACTGGATCAGGTATTGCGCGTACCACACCGTGACGGCAAACGTTACTACCGCCCCCGTCACCGCGATCAAACGCCCCACCACCTGAAGCCGACCAGCCGCGCCCGAAGCCATCGTCTCTCCTCTCCGAGCCAGAAGTATAGCGCCACGCAGCCGGCTAAGCCCCACAAAAGCTGAAAGCAGCCGAAGGCTGCGTGCCGAAAGTGGAGGCGAAGCCGGAACGTGCCGAAAGCGAAGCCCGAAGGGCGCAGCGTGCTGAAAGCGTAGGCGAAGCCGGAGCGTGCGCGACGACCGAAGGGAGGAGCAACAAAAGAGGGCCGGGAAGACCCGACCCTCTCTCAGCCTCGTGAAGGGGGATGGACAGCCCCTGGATGTCTTTCGACCAGGAACCTTACTGTGCATTCCCGTTCATAAGCTTTTGGATGAAGCGTCCTACATCATGCCGCGCAGCTCCGCGACCATGTCGAGGCCCTGCTGCTTGCACAGGTCCTTGGGGCGCATGATCGCCTGCTCGTCGAGCAGGTTGCGGGTCCTCGCCTCCTTCTCCAGGTGGCGCTCGATCACGTCGATAGCCCGGTCCACGTCCTCGCGGGTGACCTCGCGGGTCTTCTCGTGAGAGATCATCATCGTCATTCGTTTCACCTCCTTCTCTTCCCAGGTTGGGCGGAGCTTGTAACATTTGATCCGCCCTGGCTAACTGCAGAGTAAAGCCGCACCACTTCCGTGTCAAGGATGAATTTCGCCTTTTCGGTTGGCCCCCCGGCCAGAGATTGCGCGCCCCGTTTATCCTTTTGCGAACGCGCCGTCCACGAGCCGCGGCGCGACCGGCACCGTGTCCTCCGAGAGGCAGAATTCCAGGTCTTTCTCGTACGCCAGGCGCTTGAGACGCCTGGCCGCGCTGTTGGAACGCAAGGACCCCGCTGGACGGCGCAGGTACCCATCTACCACGCGCCGGGCCCGCGCGTCCAGCGTGGCGCCCCTTCCTTCCAGGCGGTGCAGGATCGCCCCTGCCGCGTCTTCGTCTTCCGAAGCCCGGCCCCCCTCCCAGCCGCAACCGACCACCGTCACGTCTTCGATTTCGGCCAGCTCCTCGGCCATCGTTCCGGCGTTCACGAAAGCGGCGGCGTAGACGGCGGGAGAGCCCGCGGCGGCCTCCACCACCCTGGTTCCGTTCGTGGTAGAGAGGGCGACGGTGGCGCCCAGTGGCACTCTCGCAGCCAGAATCTCCGTCGGCGAGTTTCCGAAGTCGAAGCCGGCGACCTTCGCGCTGCCCCGCTCCCCGATGCGCAGGTCGGCGGGTGCCGCGGCCGCCTCTTCGATGGAGGCGACCGGGATCACGCGGGCGCCCCTTGAGACGAGGACCGCGATCGTGGTGCTCGCCCGGAAAGCGTCGACGACGACCACCACTGACCCGGCCCTGGCCGCCGCCCGCGCGCCCGTCTCCCCGCCCGCGTAGCGCGCGATCAAGAAGACGAAGATGGAAGCCCGGCGGACACGCGGCGATTATAGACCGGACGGTTGAGAAAAAGGCCACGGTATAGCCGGATAGAATGTGGTTTATATAGGCAACCGCGTAGCGTGGCAAAAGCACGGGAGGCAGAGATGAAATACCGTAACCTTGGCGGCACCGACATATCCGTTTCGGAGGTCGGGTTCGGGGTGTGGACGGTCTCGACCGGCTGGTGGGGCGAGGTCGTCGACGACCGCTCCGTCCGGCTCCTGCGCCAGGCCCACGAGCGGGGCATCAACTACTTCGACACGGCCGACACGTACGGCTCCGGCAAGGGCGAGACGCTGCTCGCCGAAGCCTTCGGCCACATGCGCGACGAGGTCGTGATCTCGACCAAGATAGGCTACGATTTCTACAACCACACGGCCCGCCGCGGCCAGCAGGAGCGCCCCCAGGACTGGTCCGAAGACTTTCTCCGCTTCGCCCTTGAGCAGAGCCTGAAGAGGCTCGACACGGAATACATAGACCTCCTCCAGCTCCACAACACCAAGATGGACGCCGCGCAGAACGACGACCTCTTCGCGCTCATGGAGACCTTCAAGGAGGAGGGCAAGATCCGGGCCTACGGCGCCGCCCTCGGCCCGAAGATCGGCTGGCGCGACGAGGGCGTAAAGATGATGCGCGAACGGGACCTCGCCTGCGTGCAGATGATCTACAACATCCTCGAACAGGACCCCGGCCGCGACCTCATAGAGACCGCCCGTGACACGGACACCTCCCTCGTGGTCCGCGTCCCCCACTCCTCCGGTATGCTCGAAGGCAACTACGACGAGAACACCACCTTCGGCCCCAACGACCACCGCCGCCACCGCCCAAAGGAATGGCTGACAACGGGCCTCAAAAAGGTCGAACGACTCTCTTTCCTGACCGACTCCGGCGAACGCACCCTCGGCCAGGCCGCCCTCAAGTTCGTCCTCGCCTCCCCCGAGGTCGCCTCCACACTTCCGAACATCTACGACGAGGAGCAGATAGAAGAGTTCGCCGCCACGAGCGAGACGCCGGATCTCACAGACGAGGAACTTCGCCGGGTGGCCGAGTTGTACGAGAACAACTTTGGTTTGGAGGCTTCAGGCGGCAGGCTTCAGGCTTCAGGAAAAGGGTAAGTCGTGTCCTGCGGCGAATACGCGGGGCTGGAACCGGCGCCCGAGCAGAGAGCGGCACGAGCGCACAACGCGTCCGTCAGCACACCTGAAGCCTGAAACCTGAAGCTTCGAAAGGGAGTACCGATGACCGAGACAACGCCACGCCAGCAGGAGGCTCACGAAGAGAAGCTCCCAGCCCAGTACGTCAACTACGTCTTCTTCAAGCTCGACCCGCTCTGGCGCCGGCTACCCGAAGAGGAGCGGGAGGCGGGCAAGAAGGAGTTCCTCGCGGCCTTCGAGGAGCACGGCGGAGAGATGCTCTTGCGGTCCTTCTCGCTTATGGGGCTCAGGTCCGACGCCGACTTCATGCTGTGGAAGATCGGCTACGACCTCGACGCTTTCGAAGGTCTGCAGTCGGCCCTGATGCGGAGCGGGCTCGGCAAGTACCTGACGGTCTCGTACTCGTACTTCGGCCTCTCCAGGCGCTCGATCTACGTCGGCGAGCACACGCCCGGCTGGGAGAACCGCCGCTACATCGTCCCGGGCGAGGGGGAGTTCATCTTCGTCTACCCGTTCGTGAAGACCCGCGAGTGGTACCGGCTGCCGCTGGAGGAGCGCCAGCGGATGATGAACGAGCACATGCACGTAGGCCGCAAGCACTACCCGGTAAAGAACAACACGGCCTACTGCTTCGGCATCGACGACTACGAGTTCATACTCTCCTTCGAGGCCGAGTCCCCGGAAAAGTTCCAGGATCTGATGATGGAGCTCCGCGAGAGCGAGGCGAGCTCCTACACCGAGCTCGACACCCCCATCTTTACCTGCCGTCGCCGAAACCTGGCCGAAATTCTCGACGCTTTAGGATAATTCGTCGTTTCGCTATAGATTCGTAACACGGGCTTCCGTATAATGCCGCCCAACGCACCAACCATAGCCGGGCAGGTCACTATTTCGACCGCCCGGCTACTTTTCTTGGCGAAGACCCGTCTTCTCTGGACGCTGAATCATCACCCTGTATAATCAATCCCGACATGATTACTCGGATTAATAAACGGACCGGAACGAACGTAACGGAACTCGTCGGGGGCACGCCGCTTCTGGAGTTGCCGTCCATCTCGGCAGAGACGCCAGGGGTGAGGATCCTGGGCAAGGCGGAGTGGCACAACCCCGGCGGTTCCGTAAAGGACCGGCCGGCTTTGTGGATGATCCGGGACGGCGAGATGCGGGGCACGCTCACGCCGGAGAAGACCATCCTCGACGCGACGAGCGGGAACACGGGCATCGCCTACGCCTGGATCGGGGCTGCCCTCGGCTACAAGGTAAAGCTCTGCATGCCCAAGAACGCCAGCGAGGAGCGCAAGAAGATCCTGAGGGCCTACGGCGTGGACTTTGTCCTGACAGATCCCGGCGAGGGTTCCGACGGGGCGATCAGGGAGGCCAGGCGGCTCTACGCTGAGGACCCGGAGCGGTACTTCTACCCCGACCAGTACTCCAACCCCGCGAACCCGAAGTCCCACTACGAGAGCACGGCGCCCGAGATCTGGGAGCAGACCGAGGGCGAGGTCACGCACTTCGTGGCGGGCCTTGGCACGAGCGGGACGTTCGTCGGAACGGCGACGCGCCTGAAAGAGCTCAACCCGGAGGTACGGGTGGTCTCGTTCGAGCCCGACGGGGCGTTTCACGGGTTGGAGGGGATGAAGCACATGGGGAGCGCGATCGTGCCCCCCATCTACGACCCCACCATCGCGGACGAGAACCGGGCCACCGCGACCGAGGACGCCTACGACATGGTCAAGCGCGTCGCCCGCGAGGAGGGCATCCTCATCGGCATCTCCGCCGGGGCCGCCGTCGCGACGGCGCTCGAAGTGGCCAGGGAGATGGAGGCCGCCGGCGAGTCCGGCACGGTCGTCACCATCCTGTGCGACGGGGCCGACAAGTACCTCTCGGACAACTTCTGGGAAGACTAGCGTGGCCCTCAAGATAGGCGCGGGGGACGTCGAGCGCATCCACGAGCACGCCGTTGAGGCGTACCCCGAGGAATGCGCGGGGGCGCTCGTCGGCATCGACGCCGGCGGGACGAAGGTCGTCGTCGACGTGTGGCGGGCCGAAAACACGCACGAGGAGGAGCGGTCCAGGCGGTTCCTGATCGAACCGTTGAAGATCAAGGAGTTCGAGGAGCGGGCCGAGGAGCGGGAGATGGGCGTGCTCGGCTTCTACCACTCCCACCCGGACCACCCGGCCGAGCCTTCGGAGTACGACAGGGACCACGCCTGGCCCGGCTACTCCTACGTGATAGCCTCCGTCGGCCGGGAGAGCGTCCAGGATATGCGGTCGTGGCTGCTCAAGAACGACCGTTCCGGGTACGACGAAGAGCCAATAGTAGGTTAAGAAGAGAGAAGGAGAATAGTATGCCGAAGGTCAAGATCCCAACGCCCTTGAGGCAGTACACCGGCGGGGAGTCCCAGGTCGAGGTCGGCGGCGGCACCGCCGGCGACGCCCTCGGCAACCTCGCCACCGAGTACCCGGACCTCAAGCAGCACCTCTACACCGGCGACGGCAAGCTGCGCTCGTTCGTCAACGTGTACAAGGGCGACGAGGACATCCGTTACCTCGACGGCCCCGAGACCGAGGTCGCCGACGGGGACGAGCTCTCCATAATCCCCTCCATCGCCGGGGGCGTCGCCGAAGGGCGATGTCTCTAGGCAGCAGCCCCCGAGCCACCGAAGACTAACTTTCTACAAAGAGGTTCTAAGATCATGCAGACGCGCGAACCGTTAGTGCAGTCGCCCAACGGGGCTGTCGAGCTCTCCAACGACGAGATAGCCCGTTACAGCCGCCACCTCATCATGCCCGAGGTCGCCCTCGACGGGCAGAAGAAGCTCAAGGCCGCCAAGGTGCTCACCGTTGGCACGGGCGGGCTTGGGAGCCCGCTCGCCTTGTACCTCGCGGCGGCGGGGGTCGGGACCATCGGCATCGTCGATTTCGACGTGGTCGACGAGTCGAACCTGCAGCGCCAGATCATCCACGGCACCTCCGACGTCGGGCGTCCGAAGGTCGAGAGCGCCTACGACAAGATCAAAGACATCAACCCCAACGTCGAGGTCAGGGTTCACGAAGAGGCGCTTACGAGCGAGAACGCTTTGGAGATCTTCGCCGACTACGACGTGATCGTGGACGGCACGGACAACTTCCCGACCCGCTACCTCGTAAACGACGCCTGCGTGCTGCTCGGCAAGCCGAACGTCTACGGCTCGATCTTCCGCTTCGAGGGCCAAGCGAGCGTCTTCTGGGCCGAGGAAGGCCCCTGCTACCGCTGCCTCTACCCCGAGCCCCCGCCGCCGGGCCTCGTCCCCTCGTGCGCCGAGGGCGGCGTCCTCGGCATCCTCCCCGGCGCCATAGGCGTCGTGCAGGCAACCGAGACCGTCAAACTCCTGCTCGGCATCGGCGAGCCGCTCATCGGGCGCCTGATGCTCTACGACGCCCTCGGCATGAGCTTCCGCGAGATGAAGCTGCGTAAGGACCCGGGCTGCCCCGTCTGCGGCGAGAACCCGACCGTCACGGAGCTCATCGACTACGAGGAATTCTGCGGCATCCCGCAGGCGAACGCCACCGAAGAGAAGAACGGCGTGCCGGAGATCACGGTGCAGGACCTCAAGAGCAAGCTCGACAACGGCGAGGACATCAACGTGCTCGACGTGCGCGAGCCGCACGAGTACGAGGTCGCCAACATCGGCGTGAAGCTCGTGCCGCTCGGCGAGCTGCCGCAACGCCTCGCGGAGTTCGACCAGAACGAGAACTTTGCCATCCACTGCAAGACCGGCGGGCGGAGCGCCAAGGCCGTCAAACTTTTGCAGGACGCCGGTTTTCAGAACGTCTACAACGTCAAGGGCGGCATCACCGCCTGGAGCGAGGAGATCGACCCCAGCGTACCCAAGTACTAGGGAGGTGTCAGGCCACGGGTTTTGGGCTTCAGGGGTGCGTGTGCGCGGCAGAGTTTCGACTTCGTACCCCTCGATGCCTAAAGACCTGAGAGCCTCCGAGGGAGGCGACCTCCTGTAGCCTCCAGGGCGGGGCCGCTTCGCGCGGTCCCGCTTTTTTGTGCCGGGGGCCGGATAGGCCTGTATCATCGGCCGGATGGATCTCATACCCGTCCTCGACGGCCACAACGACACGCTGCTGAACCTCCTGCTCCGCAAACGCGGCCAGGGACGCGGCTTCTTCGAACGGAGCAAGACGGGTCATATCGACCTGCCCCGCGCCCTCGAAGGCGGCTTCGGCGGCGGGTTCTTCGCCTGCTTCGCGCCCCCGGACCCGAAGGCCGGTTGGGACGAGGAATCGGCGCTGAAGATTACGGAGAGTGGCTACGAGGTCGCCGGCTCTCCCCCGCTGGACCCCGACTACGCCAGCGGGTTCGCCGACGCGATGACGAAGCTCCTGTTCCGGCTCGAAGCGGAGTCGGAAGGAAGCCTGAAGGTGGTCAGGACCGCGAAAGAGGTCGAGGACCGCCTCCGGGACGGCGTGCTCGCGGCCATCCTCCACTTCGAAGGCGCCGAGAACCTCGGGCCGGAACCGGGAGGACTCGAAGAGTTCTACGCCGCGGGCTTGCGCTCGCTCGGCCTGGTGTGGAGCAGGCCGAACGCCTACGCGAGCGGCGTCCCTTTCCGATTCCCCGGCTCCCCGGATACGGGACCCGGTCTGACCAACGCCGGAAAGGAGCTCGTCCGAGAGTGCAACCGGCTGGGCGTCCTGGTAGACCTCTCCCACCTCAACGAGAACGGCTTCTGGGACGTCGCCGGCCTCTCAGAGGCCCCGCTCGTCGCCACCCACTCAAACGCCCACGCCCTCTGCCCCTCGACCCGCAACCTCACGGACCGCCAGCTCGACGCCATAAAAGATTCGGACGGCATGGTCGGCGTCAACTTCGCCGTCACGTTCTTGAGGGAGGATGGCAAGGATGACGCGGACACGCCGCTCTCGACGGTCGTACGCCACGTGGATCATCTCGTGGATAGGGTCGGCATCGACCGGGTCGGCTTCGGGTCTGACTTCGACGGGGCGAGGGTGCCGGAGGCCATCGGGGACGTCTCGGGGCTGCCGAATTTGCTCGCCGCCCTGGGGGAGCGCGGCTACGGTGAGGCGGAGCTACGGAAGCTCGCGCACGAGAACTGGCTGCGGGTGCTACGACGGACGTGGGCCGAACAGGGGGCCGACGAGCGCTAATAGGAGATTTGCGTGGGCACGAGGAAAGGGCAAGAGCCTAATGCCCTTTGCCCGCCTCGACTGGGCTTCTAGGTTCTGACCCTGGCCTTGATCGTGATGCTCCAACCGCCGGCGAACTGCCCCACATCGCCGCCAGCGTCATCCACAACCCACAGCTTCCAGAGGCCGTTGGGGTTCCTGCCATCGAACCCGGAGAGTGCCGGTAGCCCACTCGGGGTTGGCGCCGGGGCCGGGAAGGTGTCGGTGGCTCCGATGTTGGTGGGATCGAACGCGCCGCCGGTGAGCTGGGTGCTGTCGGGCAGCGGGCTCGCCGCCTCGTCGTCGAGGGCTAGAGTGATGTTGCTGACGTCGAGTTGTCCGCCCACGTCGGACAATACCGTACGGTTCACTCCCCGGTGCGAGAGCATCACGTCCACGTCGTCGGGAAAGGTGTGAGTGTAGTTCTTCAATCTCAAGTTCACGTCGAGGATCTTGCCCCTGTTGAAGCCGCCGGCGCTTTTCTCCGAGGGGTAGGGTGCCGCTGCACCGCTCGTAGCACCTGGGGCCCCAGCGGGGATCGTGATCGGCTGCGTGCTGCTGAAGGTCTTCTTGACGACCTTCGTATTGGCGGCAGCAGCCGGCAAGGCCGACCCGATAACCAGTATCATCGCCAGCAACATCGCGAGCAAGAGAATCGCGCGCCGCATCCCTACAGCTCCTTTCTGAGGCTAAGGGGAGCCTCCGACACTTTTATGATACATAAGTATCATGTGCTCGATCCGAGACGTGAACATCCCCCGAACGGACTAATTTCGTAGTTTTCTTGGTGGACACCCGAGAATCCCTATCATCCACGAGAAAGACAGCCCCCTCTCGGGGTATTGTCCGGTTCTACGTGGAGGGCGCCGAGCGGTTCAAATACGAGCCCACCGCTGCGCATCCCCGCGCTCGAAGGCGTCTTGGATACCAACGCGATGCGCCCCGGCTGGGTCCGCACCAACATGGGAGGCGCGGGCGTCCCCGGTTCCACCGAAGAGGCCGTGCACATCCTCCTCTGGCTCGCGACGCTGCCCTCCGACGGTCCGAACGGCGGCATCTTTCGGGATCGGAGCCCAATACCCTGGTGAAGGCAGGCCAAGGACGGACCTGACACAGAGAATCGCGAGACCAGGGGCGAGATGTCCACCTGTTACAAAGAGTCGGGACGAGAGGATTCGAACCTCCGACCTCCTCGTCCCGAACGAGGCGCGCTACCAGGCTGCGCTACGTCCCGACTGAGCGGACATTATAGCAGTCAGCTATCAGCTGTCAGCCTTCAGCAAGTCATCTCTGGCGCACCCGCCCACTGACAACCTCTCCACGTCCGCAACTCTATGTGATTTCGGATCACCGTCTGCGTACCCCGGCAGCGAATCGAACTGCCAGAAGCTGATAGCTGACCGCTGAAAGCTAAACAGCTATAAAAGCTTTGTCCCGGCCTGCGTAGAGCTCGAGGGCGCTTGCGACGGCCTCTGCCACGGTGGCGGGGTAGTAGGGGTCCGAGGCGAGGTCTAGCTCCTCGGGATTGGTCAGGTAGAGCGGTTCGAGGACGACGGCGGGGATGTTCGTCTCGCGGAGTATTTCGTAGGAGCGGCCGAACTCGCCGATGTCGCAAGTCTCCAGGGTGCGGCTGACGCTGCGCTGGACGTAGGTCGCGGCCATCTGGCCGCGATGGGAGCGGTAGCCGAGGCGCTCGAAGTAGTAGGAGGCGGTGCCGCAGGCCGAGGGGGTGTGGTGGGCGGCGTGGTGGATGGAGACGATCATCTTGGCGCCGGAGGAATTGGCCAGAAAGGCCCTGTCGGCCGCGGAGACTTCTTCGTCCTCGCTCCTGGTCAGGAGGACCTCCTTTGCCGGCAGGATCTGGGCGATCTCGTGCGCCACGGCGAGGTTGAGATCCGCCTCCGAAAGACCGCCTTTGGCGACGTATCCCGTGTCTCTTCCGCCGTGGGCGGCGTCGACGACTATGGTACCGGAGAAGAGGTCCTCGGGGAAGTAGCCGCCGCTTTTGTCGGGGAGCTGGTGGGTTCCCAAGGTCTGGGCGGCGTAGGTGTTCAGGGTCTTGAAGACGGCGGCGTCGACGACGCCGTCGTCCTGGAGGCCCGCGTTCTTCTGGAAGTCGCGCACGGCGCGGGCGGCCCTAGCGTCGAAGAGGCCGTTGACGGAGCCCGGGTCGAAGCCGAGGTCGTTTAGCATCCGCTGCAGCTCCACGACGTCGGTGCCGCGGAAGGGCGGCTGGCGGAGGTAGAGGAGGCGCCCGCCCGGGCGGTAGCCGGCCTCGACGACCTCGCGCCAGGTGATCTGGCCGACGAGACCGTCGGCCAAAAGCCCCAACGACCGCTGGAAACCCTTCACGGCGAGCTCCGTTCGCTCGCGGAAGACGCCGTCTATGCCGCGGTTGCCGAGGTCGAAGCCCAAAGACTGAAGGCGGGTCTGGAGGTCGACGACCTCCCGTCCCCTATCTCCCCTCCTCAGCGTTCGCGCGTACTGGACCGTTCTGCCTTTCGTCTCGAAGACCGGGTTTCGAAGTGCGTCTAAAGCCGGGGCGCCGGGCGTCCTCTCGGAACCCGGCGCCCCTGTTACCGATGCTCTTCGGTTGGGCTAGTTCTCGACGATGCCGAGGATGTCGTCGGCGTCGAGGATCATGTAGTCGTCGCCTTCGAGGCTGATCTCGGTGCCGGAGTACTTGGCGAACACTATGACGTCGCCCTCGCTGACCTTTACCCCGTCCTCGAACTGGCCCACCGCCACGACCTCGGCGGTCTGCGGCTTCTCCTTGGCCGTGTCGGGCAGAACGATGCCCGAGGCCGTGGTCTCTTCGCGCTCCACGATGCGGACGAGAGCCCGCTCACCTAGTGGCTTGAACTTCATCTTTCGTACCTCCTCGCTCTCTGTGAACTACGCCCGCGAGACGCCCGGCTCGGCCGGGGCCCGCGGGTCTCACGCGCCAGGAATTCTAACCGTGAAGGCCCCTCCTGGCAATTGCTGGGCCCACCGGAAGGCCCGTTCCTACAGGCCGAGCCGGGCCGAGAGCTGGGGCTTGGGCAGGGCGCCCACGGCCTGCTCCTTGACCTCCCCGCCCTCGAAGCGGGCGATGGTAGGTATGCTGGAGATACTGTAGCTCATCGCCGTCTGCGGGTTGTCGTCCACGTTCAGCTTTACGAACTGCACGTCGTCGCGCTCCTCGCTCATCTCCTCGAGTATCGGGGAGATCCTCTTGCAAGGCCCGCACCACGGCGCCCAGAAATCTACTATGACCGGCCTCTCGGACCGCAGGACGTCGCTCTCGAAAGAGGCGTCCGTAACCTCTGAAACCGCCATGATCCCATACCTCCGTCTCGTGTAAGGTGGCTTTCGACCCCGCCATTTTAGCAGCTATCTGGTAGCGGTCAGCTTTCAGCCGCCAGCTGTCAGCCGGGGCCGTGAAGACGCAACTTCGAGGCAGAAAACCCCGCGAAGACCGGCCGAAAACCCCGCATCTTGGCTTGGGTGAACAGAAACCTTCTCACCAGCACAAGAAGCTGAAAGCTGACCGCTGACAGCTAAAAGCTCTCTTGAAGACTGCGGTCGAGTACTTCCACCTGGACGGAGTCGGCGAGCTCTTCTGCGCGGCGGGCCTCGAAGTGGCCTGCGCCCAGGGTTTCGGCGTTGGCGGCGGCGCAGCCGGCGGCGAGGCGGACGGCTTCGACGGGCGGGAGATCCCGGTGCAGGAGGCCCGCGAGCAGGCCGGCGAGGTAGGCGTCGCCGCTGCCTATGTTCGAGACGGCCTCTATCCGGGGCGCCAGGGCCGAGACGATGCCGCCTTCGGTAGACAGGTAGGAGCGGCCCTCGGGGGAGGTGATGCACGCGTCGGCGGCGCCCATCTCGACGAGCCTGGAGAGGCCCAGGGGGAAGTCCGACTCCTCGATGAAATCGAAGCCGGCGACGCTCTCGGCCTCGTTCTGGTTGGGGCTGACGAGCGAGGGGTCGGCCTTGAGCGCGGCCCGGAGCGTCGATGGCGGGGAGTCGACCACAGTGTAGAGGCCGCGCTCGCGCGAGCGGCGCACGAGGCCGACGAGGAAGCTCTCCTCCATGTTCGGCGGGACGCTGCCGGCGAAGACGACGGCAGTTGCGTACTCCATCAGATGCTCGAGGCGGCGGGAGAACTCCCTCGCCTCGGCGGGGCTGACGGAGGGTCCGTACTCGTTGATCTCGGTCTGCGCGCCGGACATGGGATCGACGATGGCCGTCGAGGTCCTGGAATGGCCCTCTATCTCTACGAGGTCGAAGGGTATGGCGGCCTCCGAAAGCCCGTCCCGGATCGCGTCCCCGTTGCGCCCGCCGGCGAACCCGGCGGCGAGCACAGGCACGCCCAGGGTGCGCAACGAACGGGCGACGTTTATGCCTTTTCCGCCGGCGAGCGTGACGCTTTCGGGCGCGCGGTGGCGGTGGCCTAGAGTCAGGCTCGGTACGACCAGCGTGCGGGCGACGGCGGCGTTTAGGGTGACGGTCAGGATCATGCCTTCTCCTCTTCCCCTACTGTTTCCCTCTACGCGAAAACCCCTTCGACGGTATACCACACCCGCTCCCACAGCGAGGCCTCCTCGTACCCCCTCCGGGCCACGAGCGGGCTCTCCCCAACCCTCTCCCCGTCGACCTTGACGACGACCTCCCCGAGCCTCGTCCCGGGACGGGCCGAAGGGGGCAAATCTTTGGTCACCGTGATCTCCCGCTCCACCCTCGGGCTGGCGTCCACGAGACCCTCCACGCTCTCGGCCGCGACGAGTTCTATTCGCTCGTCCCTGCGGTATGGCACGTCGGACCCCGCGTACTTCTTTCCCCCGACGACGAGGTCCGTCCGGTCGTAGGCGGCGAAGGCGTGCTCGAAGGCCCGGACGGAGGCCCCGAACCTGTCCTCGCCGGCGTCGAGGATCACGAAGGCGTACGCCTCGTCCCCGCTCGCGGCGGAGGAGACCAGGCTCTCGCCCGCGGCCGGCGTGGTCCCCGTCTTGACGCCCGTGGCGGGCGAGTACGCGAAGAGCAGCTCGTTGGTGTTGGTCAAGGGTATCTCCCGGTAGGGCGTGGCGATGGTCGCGTATTGGGTCGAGACCATCTCCCTGAAGGCGGGGTTCTGCATCGCCACCCGCGTCATCTTCGCGAGGTCCCCGGCGCTCGTGTGGTGGCCGCGGGCGTCGAAACCCACCGGGTTCTCGAAGCTGGTCTCCCGCAGGCCCATCTCTTCGGCCTTCTCGTTCATCATGCCGACGAAGCTCTCGACGCTGCCGTCTCCGATGTGTTCGGCCAGGGCGTATGCGGCGTCGTCGCCGGAGGAGATCATGGAGGCCATCAGCAGCTCCCGCGCGCTCAACACGTCGCCCGGCGCGAGGCCGACGTTGCTGTAGGCGGGGACGGCGAAGGCGGCGGCCTCCTCCGAGACCGTCACCTCCTCGTCCAGATCCGCCTCGAGGGCGACGAGGGCCGCCATGATCTTGGTGGTAGAGGCCATCGGAACCTCTTTTGAGGCGTTATTCCCCGCCAGGTACTCGCCGCTCTCGAGGTCGGTCACGGCCCAGGCCCCGGCCGACACCTCGAGCGCCGGCACTTCCCTCGCCGCGTCGTCCTGGGCCCACGCGCCGCCCGCCGTCCACGGGAGGACGAAGAGAGCGAGCGCGGCGGTGAGGGCCGCGCGCCGGATGTCTATGGGTTTCGGCACGGGAGTACAGAGGCTACGACGATTCGGGCCGCACGACAAGGGAGACCCGAGCATATACAATTCTCGTGTCGTGCGTTCCCTATTTTATGGTCCGGACTCCTCGTGAAGCGGCTGGCCCTCGTGGCCCTGCTGGTGCTCACCCTTTCCCTTTTCTATCGCTCCTTTGGCGGCGCGGAGACGGGGACCGGCAACCTGACGCTCGCGGCGCCCGAGCCGAACGTGGGCTCGACGGCCAAGAGCTTTACGGCCAGGGACGTGGAAGGAAGCCGGTTCGAGCTCTCCGACAAAGGCGTCTACGTGCTCGCCTTCTGGAGCCCGCTCAACCAGAACTCGAACAGGGCCCGCCCCGGTTTCCTCGAGGTCGCCCGCGAGTACGGCGACGAAGCCTCCTTCGCCGTCGTCTACGTCAACGGCGCCAGGGAGGACGTGGACGCCCCATACGACCGCCTCTACGACCCGACCGGAAGGCTCGCCTCCCTCTACAACGTCAAGCGCGTGCCCAGGCTCTTCGTGGTGCGGGACGGCGTCATCTGGTGGGTGCTCGGGGAAGACCAGCACGGCGAAGGCTACGAAGACGCCCTCAAGACAAAGATCGAAGCAGCCCTCGAAGAGAAAGACGGGGAAGGCGGCCAGACGGCCCTCCGAAACGACTAGCTACCCGAAAGGACCGCACATGACCAGAGAGACGGTGGTTCAACTAATAGGCGCGGTGGTCGCGCTGGCGACGGTGCTCGTGACCGTAGTCTCCGTAGCACACCTGTTCTAGCGGGCCGCGGAGCGGCCCGCAGCACGCTCGCTTCGCGAGCTTTCAGCCCGGCGCTTCGCGCCTCGTCAGCACGTCCCCTCCGGGGACTTTCGGCTCGCCGCTTCGCGGCTTTCGGCAAGTCGTCTGTGGACGCTACGCTCCGCGACACCTCGACCGCCGCGCGATGCGCGGCCATGTCGGGCCTTGCGCGGCGAAAGCTGAAAGCGGAGGCGAAGCCGGAGCGTGCTGAGAGCGGAGCCCGGAGGGCGGAGCCCGGAGGGCGGAGCCCGGAGGGCGGAGCGGGCTGAAAGCCGGCGAAGCCGGCGTGCTAACAACGTACGCCGGCGTGGCGGAGGTCGTCGCGGGCCTGGCGGGCCGCTTCGCTGGCGGCGTGGCGGTAGTCCGTTGATGTCTTTTCGTGGGCGTAGAGGATGGCTCGGCTGCTGTTGACGAGGACACCGGCGCCACGGGCGTCGAGCAGGGGAACTACTTCGGGGGCGCCCCCGCCCTGGGCACCGTAGCCGGGGGTGAGAAAGAGCGCGTCGGGGAGGAGCTCGCGCACGCGGCGGCCGATGGAGGGGCGGGTCGCGCCGACGACGGCCCCGCAATCGAGGTAGTCGCCGTCCCTCTGGCCGAGGTTCGCGACCAGGCGGGCGGCGACTTCGTGGAGTGGCGGGTCGGTCGCCTGTTGGATCTCCCCTGACGAGGGGTTGGAGGTGGCGACGAGGGCGAAGACGCCCCCGCCCGCGTCCCGGCGGCGCGCTTCTTCGAGGAAGGGGAGGACGGCGTCCGAGCCCATGTACGGGTTCACGGTTACGCACGTGGCGCCGTAGAGGCGTAGGTGGGCCTCGGCGTAAGCGGCGGCGACGGGGCCGATGTCCCCGCGTTTGGCGTCCGAGATCACGGGCAGGCCGAGGTCTCTGGCGGCCGAGACGAGAGCCGCGTAGACCTTCATCCCCTCGGGGCCCAGACGCTCGAAGAACGCGACCTGGGGCTTTACGGCCGCGGCGTAGGGCTCGACGGCCTCGAGGATGCCCAGGCAGAACTCCAGCGTGGCCTGTGCCTCCGCCAGATCCCGAAGCTCCCCCGGGAAGCGCAGGGGCGCGGGGTCAAGGCCCACCACGAGCGGGCTCTCCTTGCGCCTGGCTGCTTGGGCGAGCGCCCTCAAGCCGATCCGCCGGGGCTCAGGGCATGCAAAAGGGCCGCCGGGCGGGTTGCCCGGCGGCCCTCGGCTGGTTCGCGTTCGGTTACTTTATGTGGTCTTTGAGGGCGTTGCCCGCCGTGAACTTCGGGACCTTCGAGGCCGGGATGTTTATGCGCTGCTTCGTCTGGGGGTTGATGCCCTGGCGGGCGTCGCGCTCCTGGACATAGAACTTGCCGAAGCCGGTGATCTGGATCTGGTTGCCCGCCTTGAGCTCGGACTGGACCACCTCTTGGAAGGCCTCGAAAAACTTCTGGGCGTCGCTCTTCGAGGCGTTCGCCTCGTCGGCGATCTTCTCGATCAGCTGCGTCTTGTTCATCTTTCGGTCTGCCTCCGTTTTCTGCCTGCACTGCCTTCCCCAAAACTATCCGGGGGACTATACCAGAGGCCTTTTGTGGCCTCAATCCCCTTTTCCTACCCGCAGTTCATCTATCTTAAGCAGGCTCTGAAAGGAAAATCCGCCCAGCTTTGGGCCGGGCTCCTCCCGGCGGTCGAGCACGGCCACGACCTCGACCACGTCCACGCCGAGCGCGTCGAGCACCCCGGCCGCCTTGACGGCCTGGGTTCCGGTCGAGACCACGTCCTCCAGCAGGACCACCTTCTCGCCGGCTTCTATCACGCCCTCGACGGCCTCTCCCGCGGACGCGCCGTACTCCTTGGCGGCCTTGCGAACGATCACGTACGGCAGCCCCGTCCGCAGCGCCGTCGCCACCACGAGCGGTACCGCCCCGAGCTCGACCCCTGCGAGCCGGTCCACGCCGGGCGGAAGCCTCTCGGCGAGCGCCGCGGCGATGTCGCGCAACAGGGCGGGCTCGGTCGAGAAGAGGTACTTGTCGACGTAGAAGGAGCTGCGCTTGCCGCTCGAGAGGACGAAGTCGCCTTCGAGGAGGGCCGCTTCGCGCACCCTGGACGCAAGGTCAGGGGCGGGGCCCACCGGGGCTCCTCTCCCTGCGCTCCAGGTCTTCGAGCGCCTCGTCGAACGGACCAAAGTCAACGCCGGAGAGCAGCGAGTCGGCCTCGCGCGATTCCTCGCCCGCCGCCTCGACCCGGGCCTCTATGCGGGCGTTGATCTCACCCAGAAGCTCCACGGCGCCTGCCAGGGTGTCGGCCAGCTCCTCGTCGGGCACGTCGCCCAGAGTGCCCGCGATCTTTTCGAGCTCGCGGACCTTGCCTTCGAGCTCCTCCATCTCCCGGCTCTTGCGCTGCTCTTCCATTGGCCGGGGACTATACACCATCGTCATTTCGGGATCGCCCCTGACGGGAATCGTCCGACGACCTTGACGCCGCCCTTCCGAGGACGACGCCAAGCCCTGCTATGAGCAGCATCGAGACCGCGAACGGCACGAGCGCCCACACGACGAGGCCGAAACCCGCCCGCTGGAGCAGCACGGCGGCGACGAGCGCCAGACCGACGATCACGGGGACGACGGCCACAAAGAGGAGGAGCAGGGTCCGGGGGCCGGCGCCTCCCACGCCTACTTCGTCACCCGGTCGATTGCCTTGACGAGGTCTTTGATCATCTCCGCGGAAGCCCCGTCGCGGCCGGCCCGCTCCTCGACGAAGTCCTTGAGAAGCACCGTGTTTATGCGCCGGATGGCCGAAAAAATGGCGCTGGTCTGCTGGACGATGTCGGCGTAGGTGACGTCGCCCTCCTCGACCATCTTCTCGACCCCGCGCACGTGCCCCTCCACGCTCCGCAGCCTCCGCACGACTTCGCTCCTCGTCCCTTCCTGCAAGTCTCCCCTACCTCCCGTTTGGCCCCATCTCCGCCAGCAACTCCTCGACGACCTTGGCGTCGTGGAACGGCACGTCCCCCCAGGGGAGGTGCTGCACCGTCTCGTGCCCCTTGCCCGCCACCACAACGACGTCCCCCGGACGGGCGGCCAGGAGCGCGCGCCGGATCGCGGCCCGCCGGTCCAACTCGACTTCGGTCCGCGAAGGGTCGGCCCCGGCCGCGACCTCCCCGGCTATCTTACCGGGGTCCTCGGTGTACGCGTCGTCCGTGGTTACGATGCCCCGGTCCGCGAAGAGCGAAGCCACCCTCCCCATCGCAGGCCGCTTGGCCCCGTCCCGGTCGCCTGCGGCCCCGTAGACGCAGATGACGCTTCCTTCGGACACGCCCCGGGCCACCCGCAACACGGCCTCCAGCCCGACGTCGGTGTGGGCGTAGTCCACGATCACCTCGAACCCACGCTCCCCAGCGGCCACTACCCGCTCGAACCGGCCCGGCACCTGACCCATCCCACGCACGGCCGTCGCGACGGCCCCGGACTCCACGCCCGTGGCGAGCGCGAGCCCGGCGGCCCCCGCCACGTTGAGCACGTTGTACGGCCCGAGCAACGGGCTTTCGAGGTCGAGTATTCCTTCGGGGTACCGCAGGGAGAAACGGGTCCCCCCGGCGGCCGTTTCGACCCCTTCGACCCGGTAGTCCGCCCCCGCCGTCCCGCCGAAGGTCAGCACGCCATCGACCTCGGAGGCGAGCCTGCGGCCCCACGCGTCCTCCGCGTTGGCGAGCTTCGGCCCCTCCGTCCAGAGGAAGAGCTCGCGCTTGGCCGCGAAGTACTCCTCCATGGAGCCGTGCAGGTCGAGGTGGTCTCGGGTCAGGTTCGTGAAGAGCGCGCCGGCAAAGCGCGTGCCCGTTACCCGCCTGAGCGCGACGCCGTGGGAGGAGACCTCCATCACCACCCGTCCGACGCCTGCCCGTAGCATCTCGGCGAGCGTCCCCTGCACCTCCGTCGCCTCCGGCGTCGTCCGAACCGAAGGCCTCCGCTCCCCGGCCACGATGGTCTCGGCCGTGCTCATCAGGCCGCACGTCCCCCCGCCGCACGCCCCGGCCAGGACGGAGTGGAGCACGTACGACGTGGTCGTCTTGCCGTTGGTTCCCGTAACGCCGTAGACCTCCAGCTTCGAGGAGGGGTCCCCGAAGACCTCGCGGGCGAGGGCCGCCAGGGCACCCCTGGCGTCAGGGACGACGGCCGTCGGAGCGCCGGGCACGGGGCGTTCGGCCACGATGAGAGAGGCGCCCCTGCCGAGCGCATCGGCGGCGAACGCCGTTCCGTCGCGTTTGAAGCCGGGGATCGCCACGAAAGCGAAGCCCGGTTCTACGGCGCGGGAATCGTGGGTCACGCCACAGACGGAATCGACCCTTTGGGGGACCTCGACCCCGAGGGTCCGCGCGAGGTTTGGACGGTCCAGGATCACGCCGGATAGTGTAGCAAGAGCGTCCACGCCAACGCTCCCCGACCAGAATCCGCCGAAAAAAGATCGAAACAGCCCCGAAACATTGTCGAAACATCACCCGTGTTGTATACAAGCGGGCGAGAGGTAATAGAAAACACACGAAATAGGCGAAAATTCCAGTGACTCTCAATATGTGGTGTGCTACCCTACGCGGGTTAATTTTCACGGGCAGTTAACAAAAGTGCCTCCGACGTTGAGAAGAGCTGCGTAGTAAGACCGGCTACGAGAGGAGATCAATGGCGGCCGAGAACTCCATGATGCTGGCTGAGAAGACGGACGAGCTTCTGAACAGGGGACGAAGTCAGGGGTTTCTCAGCACGGAGGAGGTCTCGGGTCTCGTTCAGGAGGGTGAGCTCTCCGCGACCGAGGTCGAGGAATTCTACGCGGCGCTGGAGGAGGAGGACATAACCCTCGTCTCGAGTGAGGTCGCGGAGGCGGCCAAGAACGGGGGCAAGTCGGCCGCCGCGGCGCAGTTGGCCGAGGCGCCCGCGGCCCAGATCGCCCACGCCGTCGCCACCGGCGACTCCATCAGGATGTACCTGGCCGAGATCGGGCGCGTCGCACTCCTCACCCACGCCGACGAGATACGCCTCGCCAACGGCATCGCCAGGGGCTGCAAGAGGAGCAAGGACAGGCTCGTCGAGGCCAACCTGAGGCTCGTCGTCTCGATCGCCAAGAAGTACAGGAACAGGGGCGTTTCGTTCCTCGACCTCATCCAGGAGGGCAACCTCGGTCTCATCCGGGCCGCCGAGAAGTTCGACCCGTCGAAGGGCTTCAAGTTCTCGACGTACGCGACGTGGTGGATCCGCCAGGCCATAACCCGCGCCATCGCGGACAAGGGGCGCACGATCCGCATCCCGGTCCACATGGTCGAGAAGGTCAACAAGTACCACCGCACGCACCGGCGCATGGTGCAGGGCCTCGGCCGCGAGCCCTCGGAAGAGGAGATAGCGGCTGAGCTCGGCGTCTTCGTCGAGGAGATACAGCGGCTGCAGGAGATCAGCCAGAGGAGCATAAGCCTCGCCACCCCGGTCGGCGACGACGACTCCTCGGAGCTCGGCGACTTCCTCGAAGACGCGGGTTCGGTCACCCCGACGGACGCGGTCTCCGAATCGCTTCTGAAGGCGCACCTGCGCGAGGCGCTCGACGAGTTGCCCGAGCGGGAGCGTCAGATCATAGAGCTCCGCTTTGGGATGAAGGACGACAGGCCGCGCACGCTGGAGGAGGTCGGCCGCGAGTTCGACATCACGCGCGAGCGGGTGCGCCAGATCCAGATGAAGACCCTGAACCTGCTGCGCGAGCAGCGCCGCACCCAGAACCTGCGCGAGTACCTGCGGTAGGCGGTTCGCTTCGCGAACCGCGCTGTCAGCCCTTAGCTATCGGCTTTCGGCTTTTTTGGAGCCCCGCCCCGGAGACGCTTTCGGGGCGGGGCTTTCGTTTTCGGGAACCGGGGCGCGAAGCCGGGTAGACTCTTTCGTATGAGCGATTCTAGAGAAGTGCACGAGTTTGCCTGCGACATTGCCCGGCGGGCGGGGGAGTTGCAGCTCTCCCGCGCGGAGAACGTCGGGGAGATAGTGGAGAAGGCCCCAAAGGACGTCGTTACCGAGGTGGATCTCCTCTGCGAGAGGCTGATGGTGGAGGCTATTCGCGAGCGTTACCCGGAGGATTCCATACTCTCGGAGGAGCAGAGCGGCGAGATCTCCGACACGGGTAGAACGTGGCTGCTCGATCCCGTAGACGGCACGGCCAACTATACGAAGGCCAACCCGATGTACTGCGCCTGCGTGGCCGTTCTGGAGAACGGGCGGGTAACCCACGCCGCCGTGGCCGCCCCCCGTATCGGGGACCTCTACCACGCCCGCCTCGGGGGCGGGGCCTTCAGGGAGACGGGCGGGCGGACCATCCCCCTGCGCGTCAGCGAGACGAAGAGCCTGGAGTACGCGGTCGTGGGCGCCGACCTCTCGCTGCGCGGTTGGGGCAAGGCTCAAGAACCGGGCCTGCAAAAAGTCCTCTTCGACTCCTGGCAGCTACGCGCTCTGGAAGCGCCGGCATCAGGGGGCCTGGCTCGCCGCCGGCTACCTCGACGTCTCCGTCGGCACCCGCAACACGGCCTGGGACTACGCTCCCACGGTCCTCCTCGTCTCCGAGGCCGGGGCCGGGCCACCGACCTCGACGGCTCCCCTGGACCGCGGACTCCAGGGCCTCATCGCCACCAACGGCGTCGTCCACGACGAGGTCTTGAGGGCACTGGAGGGGTAGACGCACCGGGCAATGTACTCGACGCCCCGTGTGGAACCACAGGTTACTGCTCGGGATCTGCCGCCGGCGACGCGGAGGCCGGGGCAGGCGAGGCCGGCCGCTGTTCCGGTTGACCCGCAGCCGGGACCGAAGAATCCCCTGCGGCCTGGCCCGCGGCACCGGGTTGCCGTCGGGGCGTCCGGGGTCGCGTCTCAGGTCGTGCGGGATCTTCGGAGAACGGGAGCCCGTTTTCCTGGCCGAAGATATCTGGCTCGGCGTTGGTGGCGGAGGTTTCGTCCGCGGGATCTTCGGTGGGATCTTCCGCCGGCTCCTCGTCCTCTTCCGGGGGGTCGGGCGGTGGCGGGGGTTTGACGTAGGCCTGTTCGTCCGTCTTGACTTCGAGGGCGAGGTCGGGGCTCGGCGTGTCGAACTCCTGGACGGGGAACTTCTGGGCCGCGTTCTGCATGTAGAGGGACCAGATGTCCAGCGGGTAGTTTTCGCCGTTGATCTCCTCGAGGCCGTTTATACCGACCATCGGGCGCCGCTCGTTCGGGTAGCCGACCCAGACGCTCGTCGAGAGCTGCGGGATGTAGCCGACGAACCACGCGTCTATGAACTCGTTGCTCGTACCCGTCTTGCCCGCGGCGGGACGCCCTATCTCGGCGTCGAGGTCGTGGTAGTAGCTGGCCGTTCCCCGCTCGACCACGCCGCGCAAAGACTCGGTCACGACGGCCGCCTCGTCGCGGCTCAAAGCCTCCTCCCCTACCAGGCGGTGCTCCTCGACCGTCTCCTCCTCGCCGTTCTCCTCGCGCGTGACCTTCTGGACCAGGTACGGCTCCATGTGGGTGCCGGCGTTGGCGAAGGTCGAGTAGGCGGAGGCCATCTCGAGCGGCGTCACCCCGATCCTGAGCCCCCCGATGGCGGTCGACGGGTAGGCGTCGATCTCGCTCTCGATACCTAGCTCGTGGGCCATGTCGACGACCCTCTGCAGGCCGAGGTCGAGGGCGAGCTGCACGAAGACGGTGTTGTCCGAGTCGGCCATCGCCTTGTCTAAAGTGATCGGCCCGCGCTCGATGAAGTCGTAGTTGTCGACAACGTAGGGTGCCTCGTCCTCCATCGGCACTTCGAGATGCTCGGAGACGTACATGGTCTCGGGCGAGAGCCCCTGGTCGACCGCCTCGGCGTAGACGAAGGGCTTGAAGGCGCTGCCGGACTGGCGGTGTGCCTCCGTCGCCAGGTTGAACTTGACCTGCCTGAAGTCCGAACCGCCGACCATCGCCCTCACGGCGCCAGTCCCCGGGTCCACCGAGACGAGAGAGGCCGAAGGGTCGCCGACCGAGGGGTCGACCACGGAATCCACCGCGTCGTCTGCCATCTGTTGCAGCTCGGGGTCGAGGGTGGTGTAGATCTTCAACCCTCCCTCGTAGACCGCGTCGTCCCCGTACTCTCTGGCGAGTTCCTTGCGCACGGCATTCAGGAAGTACTCGTTGTCGTTCTCGTACTCCACGCGTCCCCGGCTGAGTTGCAGGTCCGTTTCAACGGCCTCGTCGTGCTCTTTTTGGGTTATGTGGCCGTACTCGAGCATCCGGTCGAGGACGACGTCGCGCCGTTTCTTGGAGGTCTCGGGGTCGGCGAAGGGGTCGTAGACGCCGGGGAGGTTGATGATGCCGGCCAGGAGGGCCGACTCCGGGAGCGTGAGGTCGGCGGCCTTCTTGTTGAAGTAGGTCTTGGCCGCCGCCTCGGCCCCGTAGGCGTTGGCGCCGAAGTAGACGGTGTTCAGGTACTGCTCCAGGATCTCCTCTTTGGAGTGCTCTTTTTCGTACTGCCAGGCGAGCGAGCCTTCCACGAATTTTCTCTGGAAAGACGGGATGTAGCGTTGCTCCTGGGCGATGTAGGTGTTCTTGATGAGCTGTTGGGTGATCGTGGACCCGCCCTCCTGGATGGAGAGGTTCTTGACGTTCTCGACGGCGGCGCGGCCTATCGCCTCGAAGTCCAATCCCCTGTGCTCCTCGAAGCGGTGGTCCTCTATGGCGACGACGGCGTCCCTCAGGGTGGGGTCGACCTTGTCGAGGCCGACGACGAAGCGGTTTTGCACGCCGTAGAGCTGCTCGACGACCTCGCCGTTGGCGTCGTAGACGGTCGAGGTCTGGGCGAGCTCCGTCGAGCGGTAGCTGTCGAGCTCGGGCATCTCCTCGGCGAAGGCCCTGTAGGTGTTGGCGGCGCTGACGAAGAGGACGACCGTACCGAGGATCGTCGCCGCGCAGAGGAGCAGGAAGACGTTCCTTAGCCTCTGAAGAATTCTGCTGCCGCCCCGCCTGCGCCCCCGGCGCCGGCGGCGGCCGACCCTGGCCAGATCTCCGCTCTGCATGAAGCCGCTATTATACAAAACGGCCGTTCGGACCAGAGAAAGGACCCCCCATCACCGCAATACACCTCCCCAGAGAAGACTTCCCGGCCCTCGCGGACAACGACTTCGCCTACCTGAACTCCGGCGCCAGCGGCCCGCCTCCCCGAAGCGTCATCGACGCCATGCGCGGGGCCGACGACCTCTGCTCCGGCCCGGCCTACCTCGAAGGCGCCGGCCTCTTCGCCCGCCAGGCCGACGCGAACACCCGCGCTCGCGAGGCCGCCGCCAGCCTCGTAAACGCGGGCCCGAACGACGTCGCCCTCACCCAGAACACGACCCACGGCATGAACCTCGGCGTCGCCGCCATCGACTGGCGGGAGGGCGACGAGGTAGTTTCGACCGCCACCGAGCACCCCGGCTGCCTCATGCCGCTACACGCCGCCGCCCGCCGCTTCGGCGTAAAGGTCCACCTCGCTGAACCGCCCGTTACGGCCGAGAAGGTCGAGGCCGCCCTGACCCCGCAAACGCGCCTCATAGCGCTCTCCCACGTGGACTGGACAAACGGAGAGGTGCTACCGCTGGAGGAGATCTGCGCCCTGGCCCGCGACCGCGGCATCCTCACCCTCGTAGACGGCGCCCAGTCCGTCGGGAACATCCCCGTGGACGTCCCCGCCACGGGCGCTGACATGTACGCCTTCACGGGCCACAAGTGGGTGCTCGGCCCCGAGGGCATGGGCGCGTTCTACGTAAGACCGAACCTCCCCGTCCACAGCCCCAACGTCGGCTACCTCTCGCTCCCGAGCCCGTACGACTTCGACAAGGCGGGCGATTACGACCTTCGTCCCGACGCCAGGCGCTTCGAGGCCTCGACCATGAGCGCCGCGCTCGCGGGCGGCTTCGCGGAGGCGGCGCGGGGCGTCCGGGAGCGCGGAGAAGCGGGATTCGGGGAGATCCGTCGCAAGGCGGACCTCCTGATGGACCTTCTCTCCGGGCTACCGCGTGTCACCCTGCGCTCGCCGAGGCCGGCGCACAGCGGTCTCGTCAGCTTCGAGATCGGGGGCGTGGAGGCCAAGGAGGCCGCCGAACGCCTGCTTCGCCAACGTTTCGTCCTGCGCTACGTCCCGGCCCGCGTCCCGTACGTCCGGGCCAGCACGCACCTCTTCAACACGGGGGAAGAGTTGGAAGGGTTGGCGAGGGCCGTGGGAGCGCTCTAGCCGGCGTTTTAGAGCTCGCCGCCCAGGAGCACGTCCACCGCAGAGTCGATGTCGGGTACGAGGTGGTCGGGTTCGGCCTGGCGCAAGGTGTCCTCGGAGAAGGCGCCCCAGCTCACGGCGACGCTGCGGAGGCCCGCGGCCCTGGCCGCCTGCACGTCGAACGGGGAGTCTCCGACGTAGACGGCGTTCTCTTTCGGAACGTCTCCGACGAGCTCCAGGCCCCTCAGGAGGGGCTCGGGGTTTGGTTTGTGCTCCGTCGTGTCCTCCAGGGTAACGAAGCGGTCGACCACGAGGTCGAGGCTCGGGAGCGCCTCCAGGGCCATTTCGACGGAGCGGCGGCGTTTGGAGGTTACGACGGCGACCTTTACGCCCGCGTCGCGGAGGCGCTGGAGAGACTCGGCTATGCCGGGGAACTCGCGGATCAGGTCGTCGTGGTTTTCTTCGTGGTGGGCGCGGTAGGACTCGAGGAGGAGCTCGGCCTTCTCGGCGTCCAGGATCTCCATCTGGCGCGGGAGGGGCTGGCCGACGTTGGCGAGAAGCTCCTCGCGGGGGATGTCGTCGCGGCCGAGGACCGAGGTCGTGGCGTGGCGCATCGACTGGAAGATCATCTCCGTCGTGTCCACGAGCGTGCCGTCGAAATCGAAGAGGGCGGCGGTGAGCACTAGCCGAGGGTGCCGTTCAGCAGGGAACCCACGTCCCAGGTGCCGATCTCTTCCAGGCCCGCGTCGTCCGTGAGCTCCAGGTGGACCGGCGTTACGCTGATCTCACCGTCCGCTATGGCCGCGAAGTCGGTGCCGTTCTCCTCGTGGTAGCCCGGCGGGTTGTTGTAGATGTCGTACCCGACCCTGCCCTCCTCGTCTTTTACCTCGACGAGCTCGTCCTTGTACATCCTGCGCCCGAGCCTGGTAACCCGCGCGCCTTTCAGGTCCTCGCGGGTCTTGTTCGGGGCGTTGACGTTGAGGATGCGCCCTTCGGGCAATCCCTCAAGGGCCACCTTCGCCAGCCGGGCGACGAACTCGGCTGCCGCCTCGAAGTGGAGGTTTCCGTTCATGGGGCCGAGCTCCTCGGCGCTCTCGTGCCAGGGGCGGTCTATGCTCAAAGAGACCGCGATGCCGGGAACGCCTATTACTATGCCCTCCATGGCGCCCGCGACGGTGCCCGAATAGGTTATGTCGTCGCCGAGGTTCTCGCCGTGGTTGATCCCGGCGACGACGATGTCGGGCTCGAAGTCCATGAGGCCCAGGGCCACGAGGCGCACGCAGTCCACGGGGGTGCCTGAGCAGGCGTAGCCCTTCACGCCGTCGGCCATCCGGCGCTCCTCGACGTGCAGGGGACGGCCGAAGGAGATGCTGCGCCCGACGCCGCTGCGGTTCTGGTCGGGGGCGACGGTCAGGACGTCGGCGACCTTCTCCAAGGCCTGGCGGGCCGCCAGGAGGCCCGGGGCGTCTATTCCGTCGTCGTTGGTCAAGACTATTCGCACGTGGGTTGGGTCTCTCGATCGGCTCGCCTGCAACGTCTCCCCAAAACGGGCATGGATTCTATCATCCCGGCGCCGGGGCACAGAAGTCCGCGCCACCGTCCCAGCAAGTATTGGACAAACGGCACATAGTGCGATAGCGTACCGGGGCTGTGATGGAGATGCTACGAGAGGGGCGTGTGACACATGGACGCCAGAGATTGGTTCAAGCATAGGTCATATGACTTCCGCCAGTTCTCCGACCTGGAGAAGATGGGCCACCTGAAGCGGGAGCGCGGCCTGACCGTGAGCGCGGTCTTACCCTCCCGAAACGTCGCCGACACGATAGGCGGCATCATCGATGAGATCCACGCGGTAAACCGCCGCACGAACGGGAACCCGCTGGTCGACCAGATCCTGGTCGTCGACGCCGACTCCCCGGACGGCACGGCTGACGTCGCCGCCGACCGGGGCGCCGAGGTCTTCTCCGAGAACGAGCTGATGCGCGAGCACGGCGGCGCCCACGGCAAGGGCGACGCGATGTGGCGCTCCCTCTCCGTGGCCCGCGGCGACCTCGTGATGTACATGGACACGGACACGAAGGACTTCGAGCCCCAGCTCGTCTACGGCGTCCTCGGCCCCATCCTGGAGGACCCGACGGTTCGCTACGTCAAGGCGGCCTACAGGCGCCCGTTCAAGAGCCAGGAGGCGCTCCAGGTCGACGGCGGCGGCAGGGTGACCGAGCTCTCGACCAAGCCGCTCTTCAACCTGTTCTACCCAGAGCTTACGGGCTTCGTGCAGCCGCTCGCCGGCGAGTTCGTGGCGGACAGGGAGCTCTTCCGCTCCATCCCGTTTTTGACCGGCTACGCCGTGGAGACGGGCATCATGATCGACGCCTACAAGAAGGTGGGCCTCGACGCGATGGCCCAGGTCGACCTCGGCACCCGCCAGAACCGCCACCAGCCCCTCCGCGACCTCTCGCGCATGTCCTACGCGGTCCTGCGCGCGGTGGCCCGGCGCATGAGGCAGGAAGGACGCCTGAACCAGACGAGCGACCCGGACGCCCCCGTCTCCCCCTTCCAGTTCAGCGACTACCTCCACGCCGTCGCGACCCCGGACGGCCTCCAGCTCCAGGAGTACGTCGAGGAACTCGTCGAGCGCCCGCCCATCGAGGAAGTCCTCAGGGTCAGGTAGGAAGGCCGTGTCTGGCCCCCACGACATGGGCGGCGAGCCGGCCGGGCCCGTGGGCAAGGAGGTCCGCGAGCCCGAGGACTGGGAGCGTATAGCGGACGCCATAAACGCGGCGCTCGGCAAGAAGGGCCTGCAGACCACGGACGAGCACCGCCGCGCCATAGAGTCGCTCCCCAACTACCGCGACCTCGCCTACTACGAGCGCTGGGCCTCGGCCACGGAGAAGCTCCTCGTCGAAAAGGGAATCCTCGCGAAGGTCGAGATAGACGAGAAGGCCGCCGAGATCCACCACCGCTGGGACGGCGCGTGACGGCCCGCTTCGCACCCGGCGACCCCGTCAGGGTGCGGCCAGGCGCCAAGCCGGGCCACGTCCGCACGCCGGACTACCTGAAAGGGAAAGACGGGAAGATCGAGCGCGTCCTCGGCGCCTTCCCAAACCCCGAAGACCTCGCCTACGGACTCTCGGGAGAGCCGGAACGGGTCCTCTACAAGGTCGGATTTTCCCAGGGCGAGCTCTGGCCGGACTATGGGGGGCCGGCGGAAGACCCGCTCTACGCGGACGTCTACGAGCACTGGCTGGAGCCTGGAGGAGGCAAATGAGCCACGGTCACCACCACGAGACGAGTTCGGGAAGCGCCAGAAGCCCGCTCGCCGCGCGGGTCCGGGCGATGGAGGCGTTGCTCGTCGAGAAGGGCGTCGTCACGGAGGCCGAGATCCAGGACAACATCAGGTACATGGACTCCCGCTCCCCCGCCAACGGCGCGCGCCTCGTCGCCCACGCCTGGACCGACGAAGGCTTCAAGGCCCGCCTCCTCTCCGACGGTAAGGCGGCCGCCATCGAGTTCGGCATAGACGCGGTCGCGTCGCCGGAACTCGTGGTCGTTGAAAACACGCCGGAGGTTCACAACCTCATAGTCTGCACCCTCTGCTCCTGCTACCCCCGCAACGTGCTCGGCCGGCCGCCGGACTGGTACAAGAGCTTCGAGTACCGTTCCCGCGCCGTCCGCGAACCCCGCGCCGTCATGCGCGAGTTCGGCTTCGAGCCGCCCGGGGAGACCCGGGTCGCGGTCCACGACAGCACCGCCGACGTCCGCTACATGGTGCTGCCGATGCGTCCGCCCGGCACGGAAGGCCTGGACGAAGAAGGACTGGCGGATCTCGTCACGCGGGATTGCCTGATCGGGGTGAACGTCCCCCGGACGCCGGCCCTGGCGGGTTGACCGCCCGACTGTAGGGGCCGCCAATAATAGTTGGTGGCTTTAACCCGGGTTCCTCCGCGCGGCCACGCTCACGATGCGGGCCCCGTCCACCTCTTCCACGCGCAGGAGGTGGCCGTCGAGGCGCACCTCGTCGCCGACCGATGGGGCGTGTCCGAGTTGGCCGAAGACAAAGCCGCCCACGGTCTCGAACTCCTCGCTGGCGAGTTCGGAGTCGAGAACCTCGTTGACGACCCCTATCGGGGTGCGGCCGTCCATCCGGTAACCGTCGGCGATCTCGCGGACGAGCGGCTCTTCTTCGTCGAACTCGTCGCGAAGCTCGCCGACTATCTCCTCGACGATGTCTTCGACGGTGACCAGGCCCTCGAAGGAGCCCCACTCATCGATGACGATGGCGACCCGTATCTCCCGCTGCCTCAGGTCCCTGAGCACGTCGCTGACGCGCCTGCTCTCGGGGACCGTCAAGACCTCTCGCACGAGGTCGCGGGCCGTCACCCTCGCCCCCGGCCCTTCCGCCCTCACGGCCCGGAGCACGTCCTTGACGTGGACCATCCCGAGTACCCTGTCCGGCGAGTCATCCTCCTGGACCGGGTAGCGGGTGTGATGGCCCTCCGCTGCGACGGCGAAAAGCTCCTCCAGGCCCATCCCGGCCGGTAGCACGGCGACATCAGGCCTCGGAACCATGATCTCACGCACCGGCGTGTCCTCGAGCTCGAAGATGCCCTCGATCATCTCCTCCTCGTCGTGTTCCAAGACTCCTTGCCGGGTACTCTGGGCGATGAGCTGGCGGATCTCCTGCTCCGAATGCGTCTCGTCGGATTCGGAGGCCGGCGCCACCCCCAGGGCTCCCGTTATGGCGTTGGCGGTCCCGTTGAAGACCACGGTGAAGGGCAGGAGCAGGTAGTAGAAGAACCGCATGAAGGGGGCGACGAACAGCGAGGTCCCCTCGGCCTTCTGGATGGCGAAGGTCTTGGGCGCGAGCTCCCCGAAGACCACGTGCAAGAACGAGGCAATGGAGAGGGCTATCGTGAGGGCTATGGGGTGAAGCAGGGCGTCGGGTACGCCCAGGGTGCCGAGCCACGGCTCTATGAGATCTGCTATGGCAGGCTCGGCGAGGGCGCCGATGCCGAGCGAGCAGATCGTGATGCCCAGCTGGCAGACGGCGAGGTACTGGTCGAGCTTCTGGCGGGCCACCTTGACGAGGCCGGCGGAAGGCTTGCGCTCCGCGACCAGCCGGTCAACCTGCGTCGAGCGTATCCTGACGAAGGCGAACTCGGCGGCCACGAACAGCCCGTTCAGCAGGACCAGGATCAGGGCCGCGGAGATCCTTACGCCAGAAGAGACTACCTCGTCCAAGCCGTACCCCCGGCCGCGTGCGGCCCCTCGTTCCACAGAAACGGACGGACGAGGCCTACCAGCATCACGGCGCCCCTCTTCTCATCCGCTGGGGCCACTTGCCGCCGAACCTGTTTTCGAGCGTTTCCACGGCCCCGTTTGCCCCGTTCAACGGTCCTATTTCCTGCTCGTCGGCGGGGCTGTCCGCTCGATCTTCTTCCGGCATCAAATCCACCTTATCTTCGGGGTCACGCTCAACGCCTCGTGAAGATGATGTAGGCGGCGTGTATCACCCCGGGGACGTAGCCGAGTATCGTGAGCAGGATGTTCAGCCAGAATTGCAGCCCGAACCCGACCTGCAAGAAAACCCCGAGGGGCGGCAGCAGGATCGAGAAGATCAACCTTATTACGTCCATCCTCAACCTCCGTTTTCGGTTTATTTGGTACTGGAGACGCGTCCGCCGGGCAGGCCTTTCGCGCAAGCCCTGAGGCTCCTCTCGGCCTCCCGGGAGGCGTTGCCCAACGTCAGCCGGTCGCCGCGCGGGAAAGAGCGGACCACCAGCTCGCGGGCGCACCGCACGTCGAGGAAGGTGACGCCGGAGAGGTCGATCCTGACGGGATCAGTGGAACCCGCGGGTCCTTCGAGGGCCGCCACCAGGGAACGTAGCTCGAAGAGATCGAACTCCCCGCGCAGCTCGATGGGTGCGCCCGGATGGTCCGGGACGCGGACTTCGGAGCCCGGTATCAAGGCCTCAGCGACCGCCATCTGCTCCTCCAAAACGCTAGTGTGCATCACGGCGTCCATTGTTCCGCAGCACCTTAAGAAGACGGTAAGAGCGTGTAAGTCCGGGGATCATCGGGTAGCATGGCGCGATCGCCCGCCGAAGAAACCCGCAGAGGAAAGGACCCTAGAGCTTGGACGTCTTGTTTAGCCCGGAGAACCTCGTCGCGCTGCTCACGCTGACGCTGCTGGAGATCGTGCTCGGCATCGACAACGTGGTCTTCATCTCGATCCTGGCGGACAAGCTGCCCGAGCACCAGAGGGCCCGCGCCCGGCGCCTGGGGTTGGCCCTGGCCCTGATCACCCGCATCCTGCTGCTCCTCTCCTTGAGCTGGGTCATCCGCCTCACGGAGCCCCTCTTCACCGTGATAGGGCAGGAGATCTCCGGCAGGGACCTCATCCTGATCGGAGGCGGGCTCTTCCTGCTGGGCAAGAGCACCTACGAGATCCACGAGAACCTCGAGGGCGAGGAGGGGCACTCGAGCGCGAAGGCGCGGGCAACCTTCGCCGGGGTGCTCGTCCAGATCCTGCTTTTGGACATCGTCTTCTCGCTCGACTCGGTCATCACGGCCGTCGGCATGGTGGACGAGATCATCGTCATGATCGCCGCCGTCATCATCGCCGTCTTGGTCATGCTGATATCCGCGGAGGCCATCAGCGGCTTCGTGAACCGCCACCCCACCATAAAGATGCTCGCCCTGAGCTTCTTGCTCCTGATCGGCCTCGCCCTGCTCTTGGAGGGCTTCGACCAGCACGTCCCGAAGGGTTACATCTACTTCGCCATGGGCTTCTCGGTCTTCGTCGAGTTCCTGAACATCCGCGTCCGCCGCCGCCGGCAGCGGGCCCAGGAGCGGCCCGTCGAGCTCCGCCACCGCTACGCGCGCGACGACGAGAGCGGGGCTGGCTCTTAGCCCGGTCCGTTTTCGGGGAGGCTCAGGACGAAGGTCGAGCCCTTGCCCGGTCTGCTCGCGGCCTCGACCTCGCCGCCGTGGGCCCTGGCGATCTGACGCGCTATGGAGAGCCCCAGGCCCGTTCCGCCCTCCGAGCGCGCCGGATCGGCCCGGTAGAAGCGCTCGAAGACGCGGGGCAGGTCTTCTTTCGGGATGCCGGCCCCCGTGTCGGAGACCCGCAGCCTTAGCAGGCCGCCCTCCCGCGCGACGCCAACGGTAACGACGCCGCCCTCCGGCGTGTACTTGACCGCGTTGTCGAGCAGGATGTCCGCGGCCCGGCGGATGCGGGCCCCATCGAAGACGGCCCCGACGGGCTCCTTCGGCGGCACGTACTGGACCACCACCTTGCCTCCTGCCGCGGCCCGGGCCGCGCCGACCGCCTCGGCGGCCAGTGCCCCGAGGTCGTTCGGCGCGGGCTCCAGCGGCATCCCCCCTTCGTCGCCGCGGGCCACGACGAGCAAGTCTTCCACGAGAACCCGCATGCGTTCGGACTCCTCCAGGATGGCCTCCACCCCTTCGCGCCCGGCCTCCCGGTTCTCGAGCCCCCAACTCTTGAGCATCCTGGCGTATCCGGCGATGGAAGTGAGGGGCGTGCGGAGTTCGTGGCTGGCGTCCGCGGCGAAGCGCCGCTGGCGGGCGAGCGCCTCCTCCCTCCTGGCGAACGACGCCTCCAGTCGGGCCAGGAGGTCGTTGATGGTGGTGGTCAGGCGGCCCAGCTCGTCGCCGGGGCGGGCCACGGGCAGGCGGCGGCCGAGGTCGCCGGCCCCGATCTGTCGCGCCGACCGCGCGACGGCGTCCACGGGGGCGAGCGCGGCCCGCGCGAGCACGTACGCTCCGACCACCGAGAGCACGAGCGCCACGAGGACGGCCCCGACCAGGAGCAGGGCGAAGGCGTTCAGGGTCTCCGTTACCGACCCGTAGGAACGGCCCACCTCGACCACGCGCGCCGGTCCCTCGGGCGGGTCCACGGGCACGGCGTAGACGTAGTCGGGCGCCTCCTGCGGCGAGTAGTCGGCCTCGCCCCCTACCGGCCCACCCGTCTCGAGCGCCCTGGCCCAGAGGGGGTCTTCAATCCGTATCCGCGGGGAGTTTTTGAGCCAGTCGGGGTCCAGGACCCGGCCCCGGCCGTCGCGCACGATCAGGAACTCGTCGCCGAGCGAGGAACGCTCGGCCTCGTCGGGGGGAAGCTCGCCGCCGGACTCGACAGTCCTGGCGACGGCGAGGGCCCGGCCCCTGACGTCGTCCTCCACGTCCGAGAGGGCGGCGTCGCGCAAGAGCAGGAAAGAGGCGAAGCCCAGGGCCAACAGGATCGCCCCGATGGAGAGGGCGTTGTAGACGGTGAGGCGCCACCTTATCGGCACCTTACGGCTCCCTCAGGGCGTAACCGGCTCCGCGCACGGTCCGGATGAGCCGCCCTTCGCCAGGCATCTCGAGCTTCCGGCGCAGGTAGCCGACGTAGACGTCGACGACCTTCGTCTCGATCCCGATCTCCTGCCCCCAGACCCGCGAGAGCAGGAGGTCCCGCCCGAGCACCCGCCTGGGGTTGCGCGCCATGAACTCGAGAAGCTCGTACTCCCTGGCGGTCAGGTCCTCGACCTCCCTCCCGCCGCGCCTGACCTCCCGGGTCGCCGTGTTCACCTCGAGGTCAGCCACCCTCAATACTTCGTCTCCCTCTGCCCGCCTCAGGAGGGCCCTTATCCTCGCCAGGAGCTCCCCCGTGTCGAACGGCTTCGTGAGGTAGTCGTCCGCGCCGGCGTCGAGGCTGTGGATCTTGTCGGCCGGCGTGTCCCTGGCCGTGAGCATGATCACCGGCACCCGATCCCCCCGCCGGCGCAGGCTCCTCAACACCCCGACGCCGTCCACGCCGGGCAGCATGATGTCGAGCACGACCACGGACGGACCGAAAGATTCCGCGGCTTCGAGCCCCGACGGGCCGTCGTGGGCGCACATCACGCTCATGCCCCTGTGCTCCAACTCCAGCTGGACGAGGCGGGCTATGGGGCGGTCGTCTTCGACGATCAAAACTCGCGTTCCCGGTCTCATCTCACCTCCCTGGAGCCTGACGGGATTCTATCCCGCGCCGACGGGGACGCCTCGCTTACCCCCCTCTTACCGTCGCGGGTCATCATGTGGGGCGGAAACCGAAGAAAATCGTGAATACACGAAGGAGGGCTACGGTGTTCGGTTACGTTCTGGTGATGGTTCTGGGCATGCTCGTCTCGGGGCGGCGGCGTTGTGGGTGAAGAGCTCCTACTCAAGATACTCCAAGAAGGCGAGCGCCAGCGGCATGACGGGGGCCGAGGTGGCGCGCCAGATCCTGGACCGCAACAACCTGTCCGGCGTGCGCGTCGAGCCGGTGCCGGGGACGCTGACCGACCACTACGACCCGCGCTCGAAGACGGTGCGGCTCTCGGAGGGCAACTTCGGGCGGAACTCCGTGGCGGCCGTGAGCGTCGCGGCCCACGAATGCGGCCACGCCATCCAGGACGCGGGCGGCTACCTGCCGATGAAGCTCCGCTCCGGCCTCTTCCCCGTCGTCTCGATCAGCAGCCAGGTCTGGATGCCGCTGTTCTTTCTCGGCATCATCGGGATCGGGGGCGCCTTCTTTATCCAGCTCGCCGCGATACTCTTCCTCGCGGTCTTGGCCTTCCACGTCGTCACGCTGCCCGTGGAGGTCAACGCCTCCACCCGCGCCTACGGCCTCCTTACCCGCTACGGCGTCCTCTCGCAGGCCGAAGCCGGCGGCACGAAGCGGGTCCTCACCGCCGCGGCCTGCACGTACCTCGCCGCCGCCCTGACCTCCCTGCTGACGTTCCTCTACCTGCTCTTCCTGAGCCAGAACGAGTAGCGTAGGTTCGGACGAATGCCGGGTTTCGGGGGAGGAGGCGATCCCGGCGCGGGACGGAGCCGGCACGCGGGGCTGATCGTAAAACCGGAGGAAGGAACCCGTCGATGAGGGAGTTGCTGATCGTGGTCGTCGTCCTGACGGCCGCCGTGGTCTGGGTCTACGTCTCGTTCGCCATGGCGTAGGGCCCGCCCGCGGCGCGAACCCCTACCCTTCCTGCCGCGCGCCGCGGACGATCGTCGCGCCGACGGGCGCGCCCACCAGCGTAAACAGGTACAGCGCGACGGCAAGCGGCGGCTCTGCCAGGGCGCACAGCGCCAGGCTGGCCGGGCTCGCGCCCACGAGGCCCCACCCCAGGCGCCGGCACAGCCGGGGTCGGGAGGCGGACCCGCGGCGGAGCAGGAGGTAGAGGCCCACGACCGCGGCGCCCAGGACGAGGACGACCAGCACCGCGTCCGAGTAGGAGCCGGCGACCTCGCTCACGCGCTCCCAATTGGCGCCTAGCGCCCAGCCGCAGCCGATCAGGAGCGCGTTCCAGGCCGCGGATCCGAGGGTGGTGAGGGCGATGAAACGCCCGAGCGGCATCCTGACGATGCCGGCGGGCACGGAGACGACGCTGCGGGCCAGCGGGACCATCCTCGCCCACAGCACCACGGCGTCGCCGTGCCGGGCGAACCAGCCGTCGGCCCTGTCCAGTAGCTCGGGGGTTACGCGCAGCCAGGCGCCGTAGCGGAGCACCAGCGGGCGTCCGCCGTGGCGGCCCATCGCGTAGAGGGCCAGGGCGCCGAGCACGGACCCCAGGGTGGAGGCAACCACGGCCCCGACGAAGCCGAAGCTCCCCTGGCCGACAAAGAAACCGGCGAGCGGCAGTACCACCTCGGAGGGTATAGGCGGGAACAGGTTCTCGGCGATCAGGACGAGGACCAGACCAAGATACCCGAGCGTCTCCAGAACACCGAGGACCCAATCACTCACGCCCGGCCGCTCCCCTCCTCGAACTCTCCGGCACCATCAGCGCCGCAGACGCTTCAGGACGCCCTGGGGACCGGAAAAGCGCCCCTCGGGCAGGCGCCGGCGAACCTGGTCCACCACAGGGCCGGGCACCCCGTTTCTCTGCAGGCGCTCCGTAAGCTCCCGCTTTTCGATCGGGAACTCGATACCCTCCAGGTAGCGTTCAACGCCCCCGGGCACCATCTTGCGCAAAAAATCCACGAACACGCTTCCTCGCGACGGTTGCAGTACGGGCCAGATCCTATCGTCGCGCCCAACGGCTGTCCAACGCCGCCCGCCGCTCAGGCGTAGAAGAACCAGCCGAAAAAGCCGTAGACACCGTAGAACAGCGACAGGAAGAGGGCCAGGGCGTAAACGAGCTCGGCCCCCGTCCAGTAATCCTCGTCCCCGGCGGACCGCCTGTGGTGCAACACCAGCAGGCCGGACAGTAGCGCCATGGTACCCATCAGGAGCGTGGTCGCGAGCCGCGAACCTTTCTCCCCGAGCATCCCCCTGACGAACTCGTAGTCCCACGCGGAGACGGCCACCCAGCCCGCGGCGATGGCGACCGTCACCCAGAAGACGACCGTCAGGGCCCGGATCTCCAAGATTTACCCCCTATCCTGCGACGTTCCGAGGGTTTTCGGGCGAGGGTCGGTGGCGCGGTCGGGTTCGAGACCCGCCCCTACGGTCCGGGGGCGACATTCCTTCCCTGAAGCCTGATGCCTGTTGCCCGTTGCCTCAACTCACCGCCTTCTCGCGTTCGTTCGCGGCCAACACCTTATCTACGAGGTTCGGCGGGACCTCTTCGTAGTGGCCCGGCTCCACGTGGAAGTTGGCGCGGCCGCCGGTTATGGAGCGGAGGTCGCGGGCGTAGGTGAGCATCTCTATCTGGGGTACTTCGGCCTGTATGATCTGGCGCTCCCCGCGCTGCTCGACGCCCATCGGACGCCCGCGGCGGCCCGAGAGGTCGCCCATGACGTCGCCCACGTGCTCGGCGGGGACCAACACCTCCACCTTTACGTAGGGTTCCAGGAGGACGGGGTTGGCGTCCTCCACGGCGTTCTTGAAGGCCATGGAGCCCGCGACCTTGAAGGCCATCTCGGAGGAATCGACGGTGTGGAAGGCGCCGTCGTGGAGGCGGACCTTCACGTCGACCACGGGGTAGCCGGCGATGGTTCCGTTGCGCATGGCTTCCTCCACGCCCTTCTCCACGGCCGGTATGAACTGGCGGGGGATCGCGCCGCCGACGATGGCGTTTTCGAAGACGAAGCCGGAGCCCCGGGGCAGGGGGCTGACCTCGATCCTCGCGTCGCCGAACTGGCCGCGCCCGCCGGTCTGCTTCTTGTAGCGTCCCTGGGCCCTGGCGCCCGTCGTGATCGTCTCCTTAAACGGGACCTTCGGCGCCTCGGCCTCGACCTCGACCCCGTAGCGGCGCCCTATCCTCTCCAGCGCGAGCTCGACGTGCATCTGGGTGAGGCCGGCCAGGATGTCCTCCCCGGTCGCCTCCGAGCGTTCGAGCTTCAGCGAAGGGTCTTCGTCCGTGACGCGCCGGATAGCCTCGAAGACTTTCTCCTCTTCCCCGCGCGCCTTCGCCCCGACCGCGAACGCCGCCGTCGGTTCGGGCAACTCGACGGGCTCGAAGGCCACGACCGCATCGGGCTTGCAGAGCGTGTCGAACGTAGCCGTGTCTTTCAACTTGGCGACCGCTATGACGTCCCCGGCCACGGCCTCGTCCACCGCCTCGCGGTCCTTGCCGACGAGGTGCGAGATGCCGCCGAGCCGCTCCTGGGAACCCGTGCGCGGGTTCGTGAGCGCCTCGTCCGAGCGGCACCGGCCGCTCACGACCCGCAGCACGCTCAGGCGGCCGGCGTAGGGGTCGACGAACGTCTTGAAGACGTAGGCGGCAAAGGGGCCGTCCGGGTCGCAGGGGACTTCTTTTCCGCTCTCGGAGATCCAACGCGAGCGGTCGGCCGGGCTGGGGGCGCTGCCGGCGACGGCGTCTAGGAGCCTGTCCACCCCGATCATGCGCTCCGCGCTCGCGGCGAGGACCGGGATTATGAGGCCGTCGGCTATCCCTTTGCGGATGCCCTCGAAGGCTTCTTCGGTCGAGATCTCCTCCCCTTCGAGGTACTTCTCCAGCAGCGTGTCGTCGCTCTCGGCTATCGCCTCGAAGAGCTGGGTCTTGGCGGCGTCGACCTCGTCCTCCATGCCGTCCGGTACCCCGGCGGTCTGCTCCCCGCCCACGAACGCGATGCCGGAGAGAAGCCCGTAGACGCCCGCAAGCTCGTTCTCCCGCCCGATGGGAAGGTTCAGCGGCACCACGGATTGTCCGAAGCGGTCCCTCAGTTGCTCTATGACGGCCCCGAAGTCCGTCCGCTCGCGGTCGAGGTGGTTGACGACTATGAAGTGCGGGATGTCTTCTTTTTCGCCCCGGCGCCAGACCCTTTCGGTTACCACCTGGATCGGGTCCTGGGCGTGGACCACGAGCACCGCGCAATCCGCCGCCCTCTGGGCGACGAAGGCGTCGCCTATAAACCCCCCGTCGCCGGGGGTGTCGAGGACGTTTACCTGCCGCCCCTTCCACCCGATGCTCGCCACGCCCATCCCGAGGGTCATGGCGCGTTCTTTCTCTTCTTCGGAGTTGTCCAGGGCGCCGTTCGCGGGGCCCTCCCTGCCCGATGCCAGGCCTATCATGCCTTCGGCGATGCTCGTCTTGCCGCTGCCCCTGTGCCCTATAAGGCACACGTTCCGGATCGTCTGCGTCTCAGCCGCCACGATTCCTCCTCTCCGAGAGATTGCACCTCTCCACCCGTCCCCACGGGTAGGGCAACCAGCTTAACGCAGCCCGCTTTTCCGCGCAGGCCGCGGGCCCCCGGATGCTACAATCCACACCTCGTATGGATTTCTTCTCTTTCAAGAAGTTCGAGCCAGAGAACGGGCACCCCGAACGCGCGGCCGGGACCGGCGCGGGACCGCTGCTAGCGCTCGTCCTGATCGGCCTTTTGGCGGACGTCGCCCGTCCCGAGGAGGCCTACGCCGGCATAGACTACGGCCTCTCGCTGCTCGCCTTCCTGGGCGCGACGGGCTGCGTGGTGTGCCTGACCTCCAGGCTCGCGGCGAGCCTGGACCCTCTACCGTGGACGAGCCCGGTGGCGGCCGCGGTCCGCGCTTTCGCGCCAACTCCGGGCGTCTCTACGCACGGTGAGGCGTGGCCCTTGCTGGTGGCCCTGCTCTTCGGGCCGTTGGCCGTCCTGATCTCCGGCCTCGGCGGCTGGGTGTAGCACCGCCCCGAAGAGCAGGGCACACACCTTCCGCGAGGCAAAGGATTACTTTACATGCTGCAATTCTTGAGGGACCTCTTCGATCCCCTCTTCAACGTCATGGGCTTCACGCTCTCCACCTTCCACGGCTGGGGGGCGCCGTGGTGGCTCTCCATAGTCATGCTCACCGTGGTGGTGCGCACCATTCTCTTCCCGCTGACGATCCGTCAGGTAAAGAGCATGCGCAAGATGCAGGAGCTCAAGCCGGCGATGGACGAGCTGCGCAAGGAACACAAGGATGACCCACAGAAGCTCCAGCAAGAGATGATGAAGCTCTACAGCGAGCGCGGGGCAAACCCGCTCGGCGGCTGCCTGCCCATCGTCGTGCAGTTGCCCATCTTCCTCGTCCTCTTCTACACAATAAAGGAGTTCGAGGGGCTGGAGAGCTTCAGAAACGGCGGCCTCCTGTGGTTCCAGGACCTGACAGTCTACGACCCCCTCTACATCCTGCCCGTCCTGTACATCGCGACCATGATGATCTCCCAGGAGATAGCCATGCAGAACACGGCGCCGGAGCAGAAGAGGATCATGCGCTTTTTGCCCCTCGTCTTCGGTATCGTGCTACTCCGATTTCCAGCCGGCCTCTTCGTCTACTGGGTGAGCTCGAACGTGATCAGCATCTTCCAGAACCTCCTCATCTACCGCAACGCCCCGAAGCCGAACGTCGAAAATGGAGGGTCGGAGACGGTCGAGGCGGAGAGTTCCGAGGACGACGACTACCGCGCCAAGGAAGACCCGGCACCCCCGCCCGCGGAGAGCCCGAACGGCGGCAAGAAGACGAGGACGAAAAAGAGGCGGTAGACGGTGTGAACCGTCTCCTACTCGGTCACGAGGAACCTAGCTTCGGCCGAAGCCCGTCCGTAGGGGTCTTGGGGCGGCCCCTGGCCGTAGGTGGCGCGCACGGTCGCACGCCCGGAACCGACATCGGCCGGCACCTCCAGTTTCGCGGCCAGCCGCGAGTCTTTGTCGGATACCAACCTGCCGAGCTCCCACGTCCTTCCGTCCTGCAGGAACTCGACGCGCACGCCGCGGGCCGGGTCGTCGTCGCAGTCAGTTAGATTGCCGTCGAAGTACCTCCCACGGATACCGAACTCATCCCCCGGGGCACCCAGCGCAGGCTTGGCTTCGAGGATCGGCTCCGGCGAGGCACACGCTGCCTCAGCCGAAGCGGCGGAAGCTCCGGATTCCATAGCCATCGACGTCGGCGCACCTCGCCCGGCGACGTCGCCTCCGCCCTCACGGCTCTCTCTAACCGCGCTGCCTCCGGCAGCACCTCCCCCGACGGACGATCCCCCGCCACCCATGCCCTGGATCGACAGCGAGAGAACCGGGATCGCCACGAGCAACGCGAGCGCGGCGGCGGCGATCCACCAGAGCTGTGGCCGGGATCGGGAAGTAGATTCGGGAGAACCGGCGTCGGCTTCCAGCCGGTTTCGGACCGACACGGCCAGGTCCGGCACCGGGGGGTACTCGACGTGGGGGCCGAGGTCCCGCAGTTCCCTGTCGAGGTCCCTATCCGGTGGCATCTTGCGCCTCCATCATCTTCTCCCTCAGCCTGCCGACGGCCCTTGAGAGCCGCGACTTTATGGTGCCCCGCGCGCATCCCACAACGGACGCGGCCTCCGCCTCGGAGAGTTCAAGGAAATACCTGAGCGAGATCACCTCCCGGTCCTCCTCACGAAGCCCCTCTATGGCCCCGAGCAACTCGGCCCGCCGCTCTTCGGCCACGACGGTCGTCTCCGGGGAGGGAGGTACGCTCTGGGTTCCGTACTCCGCCGCCCGGAGCGTGAGGCCGAACCTCCGCCCTGCCGCCCTGCGCCGATTCCTGGCCTCGTTCGCGACCACGGTAAGCAGCCACGGCCTGAAAGGGGCGCCGGAGCGGAAACGGTTCAAGGTTCTATAGACTTTCACGAAAGCCTCCTGGGCGGCGTCTTCTGCCTCCGCGGCGTCGCCCGTGATCGTAAAAGCCGTCCGGAAGGCCACGGCTTGGTGCCCGCGCACCAGTTCCTCGTACGCGGCGGCGTCGCCACCCTTAGCCCTCTCGACCAGCGATGCTTCCTCCGGGACTACGGCCGATCCTCCCTCTCGGAGATCCATACCCCTTCTACAACGCGAAAGGCTACGCGGTTCCCGAGCACCGTGGCGTCTTGCAGACGCCGCACCCGTTCCTGCCGGGCGACGCCGGGCCGGCGATCCCCCGTACGGCTCACCCGGCGGACAACGCCCAACGCGAAGAGCCCCCGGCGATATCCGGGGGCTCCAAGCTGAACGCTGACGGCTAACAGCTTTAGACCATCAGCATTACCGGGTTTTCGAGGACCTTCTGAACCTCGGCCATGTAGATTGCGCCGTCGCGGCCGTTGGCTATGCGGTGGTCGGCCGACAACGTAAGCTTCATCATGCTGGCGGGGACCAGTTCGCCGTTCTCGTCGTACTTCGGGCGCTTGACGATGGAGCTCACGGCGATTATCGCGGCCTGGGGCGGGTTTATGATCGCGGTGAAGCTCTCGATGCCGAACATGCCCATGTTGGAGACGGTGATCGTGCCCCCCTGGTACTCCTCGGGTTTGAGGCCGCCCTCGCGCGCCCTCTTCGCGAGGTCTTTCGACTCGCGGGAGATCTGGGCGAGCCCCTTGCTCCCCGCGTCCTTTATGACCGGGGTGATGAGCCCCTGGTCGAGCGCGACGGCCATCGCCATGTCGACCTTCTGGTGGAGTTCGACGCCCCTGGTCGTGTAGATGGCGTTGAGGTTGGGGTTGTTGCGCAGGGCCACGGCGCACGCCTTCATGACGAAGTCGTTGACGGAGAGCTTGATGCCCTCGTCTTCGAGCTGGGCGTTTAGCTGCTTGCGCAAGGCCATGGCGTTGTTCATGTCGACCTCTACGGTGGCGTAGAAGTGCGGGACGTGCTGCTTGGCCTCGGTCATCCGCTCGCCGATGACCTTCATCATCCGCGTCGGCTCGACGAGCTGCGTGCCCTCGGCCCCCGTCGGCTCCGGCAGACGCGCGGGCTGGAAGCCCTGCATCTGGGCCTGGCCCTCCGTCGGCTGCTCGGGCGCGGCGACGTCCGCCTTGCCGTCGGCCTGCGCCCCGCCGTCGGCCTTTGCGTCGCCGCGCTCCATGGCGGCCTTCACGTCGCGCTCGACGATGCGGCCCGCCGGCCCCGAGCCGTCTATCTTGGAGAGGTCGAGGTCGTTCTCCCGCGCCAGGCGGCGCACGATCGGGGAGGCCCGAAACTGCCCGTTGCCGCCGGCGCCGTTGCCCGAAGGCGCCTCCGCCCGAGCTTCTCCGCCACCGTCTTCGGACTCTTCCTCTTCGGTCTCGGTGGCCGTCGCCTGGGCGCCTCCGCCCCCTTCGTCCCCGCCCTCCTCGGCCTCGCCGCCGGCCTCACCGCCGCGTTCGGGGACCTCCTCGCCCTCGCCGGCTATAAAGGCTATGGCCTCTCCGACGGGGACGTCGTCGCCTTCCGAGGCTATGAGCTGGGCGAGGGTGCCGGCGTCCTCGGCCTCGAGTTCCATCGTGACCTTGTCGGTCTCGATCTCGGCGATGGCGTCGCCCTCGGAGACGTCGTCCCCCTCGCTCTTGAGCCACTTGAGGAGGGTCCCCTCCTCCATCGCGTCGCCCATCTTGGGCATTATGACTTCGGGCATCCTACTTCTCCTCTATATACAGAGCCCGACGGGCCGCGTTCGTTACCTGCTTCTCGCTCGGGAAGGCGGCCAACTCCAGGTTCCTCGCGTAGGGCGCGGGCACCTCCGCCCCGCTCACCCGCATGACGGGCGCGTCCAAAGAATCGAAGGCCTGCTCCTGGATGATCGCAGCGACCTCGCTCGCCACCCCGAACCACCGCCACTGCTCCTGCACCGTCACGGCCCGGTGCGTCTTCTCGACGGACCGGACGATCGTGTCCTCATCAAAAGGCCGTATAGAACGGAGGTCGATGACCTCGGCGCTGACGCCGTCTTCCTCTTCGAGCGTGTTAGCCGCCCGCAGGCAAAGGTTTACCTGGCGGCCGTAGGCTATGAGGGTTACGTCCGAGCCCTCGCGGGCGACGCGCGCCTTGCCGAACTCGACGGCGTTGTCGCCGTCTTCCACCTCGCCCTTCGTGCCGTAGAGGGCGCCGGCTTCGAGGAAGATCACGGGGTTCGGGTCCCTTATCGCCGTGATCATCATCCCCTTCACGTCGTTCGGCGTCACGGGACTGACGACTTTGAGGCCGGGGAAATGCCCGTAGAGGTTCTCCAGGGAGTGCGTGTGCTGCGCGGAGAGCTGGACGCCGCCGCCGTTGGGGCCTCTAATGACCAGCGGCACTTCGACCTGGCCGCCCGAGAAGTAGCGGACCTTTGCCGCGTTCTGGATGATCTGGTCGGACGCGAGAAACGAGAAGTTCCAGGTCATCATCTCGACGACGGGCCTCATGCCCATCATCGCCATCCCGATGGCGGCCCCGGTGAAGCCCCCCTCGCTGATCGGGGTGTCCATGACCCTCTTCGGGCCGTACTCGTCTATGAGGCCGTCGGTGATGAGGTGCGTGCCGCCGTAGACGCCGATGTCCTCGCCCATGAGGACGACGGACTCGTCCTGGTCCATCTCGTGGACCATGCCCTCCCGCAGCGCCTCGCGGTAAGTCTTGGTCTCCGCCACTACTCCTCCCCCATGTACTCGTCGGCCCCGGCGTAGACGTCGGTGTAGAGTTCGTCCAACTCTGGCTCATCGCTCTCGTTGGCGAACTTCACCGCCTCGTCTACGATCTCCTTGGCCTCGGAGCGGATCTCGTCCAGCTTCTCCTCGTCGGCCGCGTCGTTTTCGAGGAGCTTCTTCTCCAGCATCCCGATCGGGTCCCGCTTGCGCCACTCCTCGACCTCGGACTTGTCCCTGTATTTCTCGAAGAAGTCCGCCGCGCCGTGGGGGGCCGTCCGGTACGTGAGCACCTCGACGGCGTAAGGCTTGCCCGTCTCTCGGACCTGCTGGGTGAGCCTCTCCGCGCACTCGATGACGGCCTCTATGTCCATGCCGTCTACCTTCTCGTTCTCGATGCCGTAGGCGTCGAACTTGGCCGCGAGGTCGGTCATGGCGGTGGTCCGTTCGACCGACGTCCCCATCCCGTACTGGTTGTTCTCGACTATGAACAGGCACGGGCACATGCCGTCCTTGCCCCAGAGCCCGGCGAGGTTGGCCGCCTCGTGGAAGGCGCCGTTGGAGATGGAACCATCACCCAAATAGAGCTGGGTGATGTGGTCCGTGCCCTGGTACTTCATGGCGTAGGCGAAGCCGACGCCCAGGGGGATGTGCCCGGCGACGATGCCGTAGCCGCCCATCAGGCCCCGCTCGACGTCGAAGAGGTGCATCGAGCCGCCCTTGCCCTTGACCATCCCGGTGCCCTTGCCGTAGAGCTCGGCCATTACCTCTTTCGGGTCGGTGCCAAGCAGGAGGGCGTGGGCGTGGTCGCGGTAGGCGGTGATGACCTTGTCGCCTTCTTTGAAGGAGTCCAGAAAGCCCGTCGCGACCGCCTCCTGGCCTATATAGACGTGGAGGTAGCCCCCGATCTTGCCCTGCCTGAACCCCTTCTGGCAGGCCTCTTCGAAGGCCCGGATCTTGACCATCTCCCTGTAGAGGTCTACCAGGCGTTCGGAGCTAGTGGCTACCGCGCCCCCGTTCTCCGAGTGTTCTTTCTCTGCCGACATTCGCGGCCCCTTCCCTCTCCGAGGTACTAACCCTTTGACAGAATACCAAAAGCGCCGGTTTCGGATGAGATCCAGCGCTCTTCCCCATGCCGCTCTATACCCCCCCGCTACGCCCTTTCTAACCACCCCCGTACCCCCCGGAACGCCCGCGCCCTGTGCGAGTCCTGGTTCTTCTCCTCCCCAACTCCGCGTAAGTCAGCGCAGACCACTCGGGAACGAACACGGGATCGTACCCGAACCCGCCCCTCCCCCGCGCCTCCGAAGCGATCTCGCCCCGCACCTCGCCCCTGAAGGTCTCAACCCCCCCGTCCGGCGCCACGACGGCCGCCACACAGACGGCCAGGGCGGATCGGTCCTCGAAACCCGAGAGCATCTTGAGCAACCCCTCGTTGCCGACGCTCCCCATCAGCCACTTGGTAAGCGCCCCCGGAAACCCGTTCCAGGCCCCCACCATGACCCCCGAATCCTCGGCCAGCACGCAAGCATCCGGGAAACCCAAAGCCTCGCGGGCGGCGAGCGCCTTGGCGGCGGCGACGTCGGCCGGATCCACGGCCTGAACCTCGGGAACCTCGACGTCCGCGCCCTCCAGCTCGACGCCCAGGATCTCGCGCACCTCCCGGCGCTTGTGCTCGTTGCCCGTAACGAAGATGACCCTCATGTCTCCCACGAGGCGAAGTCTACACAAAGGAGTCCCCATGCCGAAAGCTGAAGGCTGATAGCCAATTGTGATACAGTCGCCGCCATGCAAGAGGTAAGGGTGGAGAGCCTCGAAGGGCTGGAGCGGCTGGAGGGCCGGGTCCGCCTCTTCGCAAACGCCGGTTCTTTGAGCATCGTCTTTCCCGAAGAGGTCTGGGAGCGCGCCACGGCAAACGGCGCTTTCGCGCAAGGGCCGACACCCGAAGAGCTGGCCGAGCTTGGGGAGATCCGGACCCGCCTCGAACGGTACGCCGCCGACCACGCCTTCAGGACCGTCCTCAGGGGCGTCAGGAGCGCGGGCGAGCGGTCGGCGCTGGAGTACGACCTCGTCCTCGAACCCTCGGGGCTCCTGGCGGCGACCACGGGCTACCTCTTCGCGCCGGTGGTCGGGCGGGACCTCGTGGAACGGGTCGCGGTCGGGCTGGAGGAGGGCGCCGCGGTCGAGCAGGCGTACCTGATCGGGGCCGTCGCCGACGACGGCGCTTTGGCCGCCGGCAACGATACCCTAAAGACCCTCTCCATTCGGGGCCGCCGGTGCGGCGCCAGCCGCTTCGAGATGCCGCCCGAGCTCTGGAGGGTGCTCTCCGGGGAGCTCGGCTGGCGGAACGTGGAGACTTTCATCAACAGAGAGGAATAGCCCTTGCCGCTCGTAGACCTCGACCGCTTCGACTTTCTCTACGCCACCCGCGTCAAGGGCATGAAGTCGGCCGTCACCCGCGACCTCATGGCGACGCTCTCTAGGCCCGGCATCATCTCCCTGGCGGGCGGCTTCCCGGATACGAAGGCCTTCGGCGAGGAGGCGTTCCGGGAGATCTCGCAGGCCATAGCCCCCGACGCCGCCCAGGCCCTCCAGTACGGCCCGACCGCCGGCCTCGAATCGATCAAGGACGTCATAGTCGAGGTCATGGCCGCCGAGGGCACGCCGGCCCGCCAGGAGGACGTCTTCGTCACGACGGGCGCCCAGCAGGGCCTCGACCTCATAGCGAAGGTCTTCCTGGACGAGGGCGACGCCGTGCTGTGCGAGGGACCGACCTACGCGGGCGCCCTCAACGCCTTCGCCGCCTACCGCCCGAAGATAGCCCACGCCCCGATGGACCGGGCCGGCATAATCCCCGTGGCGGCCCGCGAGACCTTGATGCGGGCGCGCAAACAGGGCATCCACGTGAAGTTCATCTACACGGTACCCAACTTCCAGAACCCCACGGGCGTCACGATGGTCGCGGAGAGGCGTAAAGAGTTGCTGGGGTTGGCTCGGGAGTTCGACCTCATCATCGTGGAGGACAACCCCTACGGGATGCTCCGCTTCGAGGGGGAGCCGCTGCCCTCGCTGGCGGCGCTGGAGCAGGAAGAAGGGGACGTGGACCGGGTCGTCTATCTGGGGACGTTCTCGAAGATCTTCGCGCCCGGGGTGAGGCTCGGGTGGGTCCACGCGCAGCCGGGCATCCTGCACAAGATCAACGTCGGCAAGCAGGGGGCCGACCTCTGCTCCTCGAACCTCTCGCAGATGATGATCTCCTCCTACTTCCGAAACGCCGACTGGAAGTCCTACGTCAAACGCCTCAACGGCATGTACCGCGAGCGGCGCGACGCGATGCTCGACGCCCTGGCCGAGTTCATGCCCAAGGAGGTCCACTGGACCCACCCGGAGGGCGGGCTCTTCGTGTGGGCTACCCTCCCCTCGTACCTGGACGCGACGGCGATGCTGCCGCGGGCCGTGGCGAAGAACGTCGCCTACGTGCCGGGCGAGGGGTTCTACGCGGGCGGGGCGGGCAAGAATCACATGCGGCTCAACTTCTCGTTCGTCGAGCCGGACAAGATCCGTCGCGGCGTCGAGATCCTGGCCGAGACCATCCGCGAACGCATGGAGCTGCGCAGCGACATGGAGCGCGGCTCGCGCCAGGGCCGGAGCCAGAAGGGCGCCGCCCGCTCCGGCAGCCGCGCCTCCGGCGCGGGGAGATAGGGCGCCGTGGCGCGCGTGGCCGTATTGCGCGGCGGGCACTCCATGGAGCGGGACGTCTCGTTCGTAACCGGCAGGCGCGTCCAGCACGCCCTCGAACGCCTCGGGCACGAGGTCCATCCCCTCGACGTGGAGGAGACGACCACGGGCGCGCTGATGGAACTCTCCCCCGACGCGGCCTTTATCTGCCTGCACGGACCGGGCGGCGAGGACGGCACGGTACAGGCCCTCCTGGAAACGTTGGGCGTCCCGTACACCGGGAGCGGGCCGCTCTCCTCCATCCGGTGCATGGACAAGGACTACGCCAAGCGGGCGCTTCGCGCCGCGGGTATACCGACGCCGCCGTCGAGGACCTTTCTCCGGCGCGCCATGAACGAGATGGGCGCCTCGGCCGCGCTCGACGTGGCGGCCGACTCGTTGGGCTATCCGCTCGTCGTCAAACCGGCGAGGGAGGGATCCAGCTTCGGGCTCTCCCGCGTGGAGGGACCCGACGGCATCCTGGACGCCGTCTACGAGGCATTCGGGTACGACGCCAAGATCCTGCTGGAGGGGTGGGTCGACGGCACGGAGGTCTCCGTCCCGATCCTGGAACCGGCGGGCGAAGAGCCCTCGGTGTTGGGCCTTGTCGAGATCCGGCCCAGAGAAGGGGCCTACAACTTCGAGGCGAAGTACACCCCGGGCGCCACGGACTTCGCCATCCCAGCCGAAGTCGCGCCCGAGACGGCCGCCCGCCTCCGCGAGACCGCCCTTACGGCCTACCGCACTTTAGGCTGCTCCGGCTACGCCCGCGTCGACACGATAGTGGAGAGCGGCACCCCACAGGTAATCGACGTAAAGACGATCCCCGGCTTCACCGAGACCTCGACCTTCCCCCTGGCCGCGGAGGCCTCCGGCCTCACGTTCGAGGACCTGGTAGAGACGATTCTGGACGCGGCCCTTCAAACGGAGGCCCGGGCGAAGCTGTGAGGACAGCGCCTGCGGCGCTGTCCAGCCCGCTCCGGCTTCGCCTACGCTTTCAGCCTGTCAGCCGGTCGTCTACGCGCGAGACGCCTCTCGACATCCGAGCCGCCGCGTGGTGCGCGGCCCAGTCGGGCCACTCACGGCAAGAAGCTGATAGCTGAAAGCGAGGGCCGAAGGCCCGAAGCGTGCTGAGAGCGTAGCCCGTAGGGCGGAGCGGGCTGAAAGCCGGCGAAGCCGGCGTGCTAACTAGGCATCGGCGACCAGAGCTTGGGGGCGGGGTAGGCTTCGGCCTTCGCCTTCTCCATGGCCTCCATCGTCTCTTCGACGGTCATCAGGGGGGTCGTCTTCGTCTCTTTGATGTGGCCCGGCGAGGCTACGGTGAAGACTATTGCCGCGGCGGTCCTCTCGTCGGGGGCCTCGTAGATGACCATGCCGTCGAACTCGCCCATGCAGTAGTAGAGCGAGACCATCCGCCCGCCGAGCTTCTCCGCGTGCTCGGCGAAGACGGCGGCCCGGTCCTCGGGCCTCTTCACCAGAGCTTTCCACGCTTCCGCCGTGTAAGAGAACTGCGTCATGTACAGGGACACGGCCCACACCTCCTCGCGCGACTACCGGACTGCCTACCCGGTCACTTCTTCCGTCCCAGCATCCTTCTGGCACCGCTTTATGATACTACGGTTACTATTGTACTCCGTGAGGGGGGCGGGTAAAAGTCCTGGCGGCGTGCCCCCAGGAAAATACGGCCGATGGGCGAGGCGAGACCGGAGGCTCGTGGCGTAGTATCGGCGTGTTATCGGGTGCCCGAAGAAGGAGTCGGCGGTGGGCGAGGGTGGTACGGTGGGCGTGGAAGGTTACGACGTCGTGTTCGGGCTGGCGCGGGCGGGCGCCGCGAGCGTGGACCCGGACACCGGGCGTTTCCTGAGGGTCAATCCCGAGATGGTGAGGATCGCCGGTTACCCCTGGGAGGAGTTGCTCGGCCTCACTTTCGCGGACATCACGCACCTCGAGGACCGCAACGGGGACTTCGAGCGCTTCCGACGCATGGTAAGGGGCTAGGACTCGCGGAGGTCTCCGACGACGGACAGGGCCTCCCACCCGGGACGGACCCGGGCATGGGCCTCACGGGGATGCGGGAGAGGGCCGTCGCCCTCGGCGGGAGGCTCGAGCTGGAGAGCGAGCCGGGGCGCGGCACCCTCGTGCGGCTGCGGGTCCCGGTCGCCGCCCTGCTGCGCCAGATGCCCCCCCGCCGGGGACGCCGACCAGGGCACGCGATGACGATGGGCGGGACGCCGTGACGGCGAACGGAGGACTCAGGATGCAAACAGGGAGCAACGCGAGACCGGCGCGCGTCGTGCTCGTCGAGGACCACGACTCGTTTTGCGAGGCACTCGCGTTTTTGATGGGAGGGGATCCAATCTTCGAGATCGTCGCCCAGGCGGGCACGCTGGCCGAGGCGGGCGGGCTCTCCTAGGCGGGCGTGGATCTCGTCGTGGCCGACCTGGCTTTGCCCGACGGCAGTGGGGTCGAGCTCGTCGAGGAGCTGGGCCGGTCCTCGCCGGGGACGACGGTCCTGGTCCTGAGCGTCACCCTGGGCCGGGAGTAGCTGGCGGCGTGGTGGACAAGCTCACCGGCCTCGACGAGGTCGTGCGCTCCGCCCGCGATCTCCTCTCCGGCAAGGCGCTCCCCGCCCAGAGGGAGGTCGCGGAGATGCTCCGCGCCTACGCCCATCACCACGACGGAAACGGCCACGGATCGGCCCCCGCGCTCTCCACCCGGGAGACCACCACGCTGAACGCCCTCGCCGAAGGCCTCGACGACAGGGACATCGCCGCCAGGTTGGGCCTGACCGTCCCCGAAGAACGCGCCCTCGTGGAGGCCGCGCTCGGCAAGCTTGGCGCGAAATCCCGCCGCCACGCCCTCTTTCTCGCGGCCCGCCGCGGCATCGTCGAACTATGACTTCCGGCCGCACGCGTGCCGCGACCCGCCGTCAGGCGGTCAGCGCGCCCCCCCCGGCGGCCCCCGCGAACCCTTCCAGCGCCGCGAGCGCCGAAGCGGCCTGCCGCCGCCGGCGCTCGGGCTTGGTGAGGCGCTTCCCGTTCTCCTTTTTCGGGACGGGCGGAACGAGGCCCCAGTTGGAGTTGATGGGCTGGAGGGTGCCCTCCTTGGTGGTGATGTAGTGGGCGAGCGCCCCCATCATGGTTCCCCGGGGCATGGTTACGGGCTCCTCGTTGCGGACGAGGCGTGCGGCGTTGGTGCCGGCGATGTGGCCCATGGCGGTGCTCTCGGTGTAGCCTTCCACGCCCGTTAGCTGCCCGGCGAAGAAGAGCGGCGCGTCGCTCAGATTGTCCCGGATCTTCATGGTCGCGTCGAGCATCCGGTTCGCCGGGAGGTAGGTGTTACGGTGCATGACGCCCATGCGGGCGAAGTCCGCGCTCTGCATGCCGGGGATGGTCCGGAAGACGCGGCGCTGCTCGCCCCACTTCAGGCGGGTCTGGAAGCCGACCATGTTGTAGAGGCGGCCTTCCGCGTCGTCCTGGCGGAGCTGGACGACGGCGTATGGGATCTCACCCGTCCGCGGGTCTGGCAGGCCCACGGGCTTCATCGGGCCGAAGCTCAAGGTCTCCCTGCCGCGGCGGGCGATGGTCTCCACGGGGAGGCAGCCCTCGAAGTACATGTCCTCCTCGAAGTCCTTTATGGGAGACAACTCGGCGGTCGCGAGGTCCTCGACGAAGGCGTGGTACTGCTCCTCGGTCATCGGGCAGTTGAGGTAGGCGGCCTCGCCCTTGTCGTAGCGGGAAGCCCTCCAGACAACGGATTCGTCCAACGAGTCGCGGTGGACTATCGGGGAGGCGGCATCGTAGAAGTAGAGCGTCTCGCCGGTTAGGGACTCTATCTTGCCGACGAGGGCGTCGGAGGTGAGGGGGCCCGTGGCGACCACGGTCGGGCCGTCCGGCAGTTCCTTCATCTCGCCGCGAACCACCTCGATGTTCGGGTGGGCGTGGACGGTCTCGGTCACGGCGCGGGGAAAGTCCTCGCGGGCCACCCCGAGGGCGCCGCCGGCCGGGACGGAGTGGGCCTCGGCGCAGAGCAGGATCACGGACCCGAGACGTCGCAACTCCTCCTTGAGCAGCCCCGAAGCCGTCTCGAGCGACCTGTTCCCGAGCGAGTTCGAGCAGACGAGCTCGGCGAAGTGCTCCGTCCTGTGGGCCGGCGTCTCCTTCACGGGCCGCATCTCCCACAGCTCCACCGAGCAGCCGAGTTCCGCCGCCTGCCAGGCGGCCTCGCTGCCTGCGAGCCCGCCGCCTATAACCGTTACGTCCGCCAAAGGAGGCTCCCTCTTCGAGTGCAGATCACCTACCGGAGGCCGTCTCCGGTCGCGGGATTCTACCGCCGCGGCCCCGGATCTCACACCACCGGCCGGACGTCTGCTACCAGGCCGTAGCGCCCCCGTCCACCACGAGGGTCTGGCCGGTTATGTAGGAGGCGGCGGGCGAGGAGAGGAAGATCACGACGCCCTTGAGATCCTCCGCGCTTCCGAAGCGGTGTAGCGGTATCCCGCTCAGCATCCGCTCCTCGAATTTCTCGATGAGCCCGCCGCTCATCCTGGTCGGGAACCAGCCCGGGGCTATGGCGTTGACGGTTATGCCGTGCGGCGCCCAGGAGGTCGCGAGGTCGCGGGTCATGGAGATGATGGCGCCCTTGGAGGAGTTGTAGCCGACGGTCTGCATGAAGTCGGGGTGCCCCCCCACGAGGCCCGCCACGCTGGAGATGTTGACGATGGTGCCGCCCGTCCCGCGCTCTATCATGCGCCTCCCGACCGCCCGGGCCATCAGGAACGTCCCCCGCACGTTCACGGCTATGACCTGGTCGAACTTCTCGAGCGGCATCTCCGCCGGCGGCGCCCCCCAGGTGGCCCCGGAGTTGTTGACGAGCACGTCGACGCCCCCGAAGGCGCCCTCGGCCTCCGAGACGACGTCCTCCACGTCGGCAGGGTCGGTCACGTCGCACGCGAGGGCGAGGGCCTTGCCGCCCCTCGCCTCGATCTCCCCCTTCACCTCCTCCAAAGAGTCTTTTTTGCGGGAGCAGAGAACGACGTTTGCCCCGGCGTCGGCGAGGGCCTCTGCCATGTAGCGGCCGAGACCCCGGCCGCCGCCGGTTACGACGGCCGTCTTCCCGTCCAGACGAAAAAGGTCGAGCGCGTTCAGGGGGTCCTCCCTTCGGTCGGACGCTGTCGGCTATCAGCTTTCAGCGGTCAGCTTTTTGGCGGGTCCTAACCCGGTGGCGGAGGGGGCGGGGCGCTGGTTGCAGGGGTGGCGGCGGCCCTGGCGCGTTCTTCTTCGGCGAGGACGCGGCGGAGGAGCTTGCCGACCGTGGATTTTGGCAGCTCGTCGCGGAACTCCAGGGACTTCGGGGCCTTGTAGGGAGCCAGGCGTTCTTTGCAGAAGGCGAGGATCTCTTCTTCCGTCGCGGGGCTGCCGGGTTTCTTGACGACGAAGGCCTTGACCGACTCGCCGCGGTACTCGTCGGGGACGCCGACGGCGACGGCCTCTGAGACGTCGGGGTGCTCGAAGATGACCTCTTCGACCTCGCGCGGGTACACGTTGTAGCCGCTCGCCACGATCATGTCCTTCTTCCGGTCCACTATGTAGAAGTAGCCGTCCTCGTCCACGCGGGCCATGTCCCCCGTGTAGAGCCAGCCGTCCCTCAAGGTCTCGGCCGTCTCTTCCGGCATGTTCAGGTAGCCCTTCATAACCTGCGGCCCCTTGACTATCAACTCGCCCGGCTCCCCGACGGGCATCTCGACGAGCCCCGTCTCGACGTCGACCACGCGCGAATCCGTGCTCGGCACAGGCACCCCGATGCTTCCCTCGCGCCCCTCCCCGGCGAAGGGCGGGTTGAAGTGCGTGACGGGCGACGCCTCGGAGAGCCCGTACCCCTCGAACAGCGGCCGGCCCGTCTTCTCCTCGAAGGCGCGCTTGAGGGGAACGGGGAGGGCCGAGCCGCCGCAGTTGTAGGTCCTGACCTTGCCGAAGCCGTACTCCATCAGGTCGGCGCCGCCGGCGTTGAGGGCCATGTACATCGTCGGCACCCCGCTGAACATCACGGGGGACTGCTCCTTGACGAGATTCATCACCTCCTGCGGGTCGAACTTCGGCAGGAGGAGCTGGTTCAGGCCCTGCTTGATGGCGAAGAGCATCACGCACGTGAGCCCGAAGATGTGGAACATGGGCAAGATGCCCATCACCTTCTGGTTGTTGGAGAACGCGCCGGGGTCGTCTATGAACAGGTCAAGGGCCTGCTGCACGTTGGCGACGAGGTTGCGGTGGGTGAGCATCGCGCCCTTGGAGACCCCCGTCGTCCCGCCCGTGTACTGCAGCGCCGCCACGTCCTCCGCCGGATCGATGGCCACGTCGGGCGCGGGGTCGGCGTCGGTCGCCAGAAAGTCCCCGAAGGAGTGGTGTCCCGGCTCCAGGCCCCCCGGCTCGCCGGCGAAATCCACGACGATCACGTCCCTCAGCCTCGTTTGGGGCAGGACGTTCAGCACCCGCGGGTACATGTCCTTGTAGACGATTATGGTCCCGGCGCCGGAGTCGGTGAGGATGTGCTCGATCTCTCGCTCCACGTACATCGGGTTGAGCTGCGTGACGATCGCGCCGAGGCGAACGGTGGCGAAGAACGATATGACGTACTGCGGGCAGTTCGGGAGCATGAGCGCGACCCTATCCCCCTTCCCCACCCCGCCCGCCGCGAGAGAGCCCGCCATCTTCTCGACGAGCGCCTGCAGCCGCTCGAACTCGAACGTGGTCCCGTAGAACGTGAGCGCCGTCTTGCCCCTGTGCCTCTCCGCGGACATCCTGAACAGGTCGTACAACGACCCGTCGAAGATCTCCGTCTCAGCCTCGGCGTGCCCCTCGTAGACCTTTAGCCAGGGCTTCTCGGTACCGAACATGCGTCCTCCTGGTTGGTCGACCGTAAGACCGTCTCCCATTTTCCTACCCTACCGGAATGATAAAGGCGAAACGCGCTCGGCGCTTGGAGGTTTCAGGCATCGGGCTTCAGGCTTCAGGTTCGCGCAGCGGTTCTTTTCAGCACGAGTCCCGTTTCCGGCTCGCCGCGAACCATGTCCCGTCGGCGCCGAGAAGTTCACCGGCACTGCCTGAAACCTGATACCTGTAGCCTGAAGCCTCTAGACGATCGGGTTTCCGCTCTTTTCGAAGATGCGAAACGTTCCCGTTCCCATCGCCACGAGGTTCTCTTCGGTATCGCGGACCTTGGCCTCAACGGTCGCTATGCGGCGGGTCCGGTGCACCACTTCGGCTTCGCAGCGGATGGAGCCCTCGCGGACGGCACCGAGGAAGTGGACGTCTAGGGCTATGGTCGCGGTGCGCAACCCCACCAGCGCCGCCACCGAGAGGCCCATGGCGTTGTCGATGAGGGAGGCGTAGACGCCGCCGTGGAGGGTGCCGTTGCCGTTGAGGTGTACGTCTTCGACGTCTATGCGGCAGACGGCCCTGCCCGGCTCCACCTCCTCGACCTTGGATTTTATGTGCCTGGAGAACGTTACGGCCTCGTCGAAGTACTGGGCCAGGCGGGTTAGCTGGTCGTTGCCGACGGGTTGGTTTGGTTCCATCTCTCCTCCGGGGTCTCGCTCTTATCGCGTCCCCCAGAGTAGAGCACCAGGGGGCAGGGTTCACACGCCGGGGTCCAGGGGTATGCGGGCGCGGACCGTCGTGCCGGAGCCGGGGGCGCTCAGGACTTCGAGCGTGCCCCCGAGGCGCACAGCCCTCTCGCGCATCGAGCGCAGGCCGAGGTGGCCCGGGAAATCGGACCCGGCGTCGAAGCCGAGGCCGTCGTCTTCGACCTCGACGATGGTGTGTTCGTGATCCCGAAGCACCCTTATGCCGACCTTCTTGGCGCGGGCGTGCCTGACGGTGTTGTGCAGGGCCTCCTGGGCGATGCGATAGACGGCTTCTTTGACCGGCAGCGGGGCGGGCGGTTCCTCGCCGAGGTCGTCCTCGACGGAGATCCCGTGCCTGGCCTCCAGGGCGGATACCTGCTTGGCGAGGGCAGCCACCAGGCCCTCCTGCTCGAGCGACTCCGGGCGGAGCTCGAAGATGAGGGCCCGCATCTCGGCCATCCCCGCCTCGGCCAGGGAGAGGACGTAGTCGAGGGGCTCTGCTGCTTCGGACGGGCCGTCTTCGAGCATGTTCCGGGCCGTCTCCGTGCCGAGGACTATCCCGTAGAGCGCCTGGGAGACGGAGTCGTGCAACTCGCGGGCGAGGCGCTGGCGTTCTTCCAGGGCCGCCCTCTCGCGGGCCTCCACGAGAAGGTTGGCGTTCTCGACCGCGATGGCGGCCTGGTCGGCGACGGCGCGCAGAAAGGTCCTCTCGTCCTCGCCCGGCTCCCCCCCGGGCAGAAAGCAGAAGAACATGGCGCCGAGCGGCTTTCCGCGGGAGACCAGCGGCAGGCTGTAGACGACGTCCCAGGACGCGTCGCGCACGAAGCGGTGGACCGGCGCGTAGACGGGGTCGGCCAGGATGGATTGGCGCATGCCGTGGACCAGCACGGGCCGCCGCGTGCGGAAGGCCTCCAGGCTCGGGGAACGCACCCCGTTCCGGTAGGCCTCCCGCAGGCCCTCCGTGTAGCCCCCGGGCAGGCCGTGGGAGCCGAAAAGGTCGACCCGGCCGGCTTCCCCGTCCAGCAGGACCACCCCGCACGCGACGGCCGTGCTGGCGCCCACCGCGCCCTCGGCCAGGGCGTTCAGCGTCGCCTCGCCGGGGAGGTCCATCGTCAGGCCGGCCGAGATGCGGGAGAGGGTCGCCACCCGCTCCTCCAGAAGGTCCTGCGCCCGGCGCCGCTCGGTGACGTCGTGGGCGACGGCGCAGATGGTCCGCCGGCCCTCGCGGAGGACCACTATCGCGCTGACCTCCATGTCCAGCAGGGACCCGTCCTTGCGAAGGTACTTCCTCTCGCCGACCGACGGGTTCCTTCCCTCCGTGACGCTCCTGATGTTGGCGTCCACACTCCTTCGGTCGTGGGCCACCACGTCGTAGAGCGTCATGGCGTGGAGCTCCTCGGCGGAGTAGCCGAGCGACTCGCGGAAGGCCTGGTTCGACTCGACGATGCGCCTGCTCTCCACGTCTATGAGGAAGATGTTCTCCGTCGCCTGCTCCACGACCGCGCGGTACAGGCGCTCGCTCTCCTGCAGCGCCTCCTCGTCCCTCTTGCGCTCCGTGACGTCCCGCGTTATCGCGAGGAGGCCGGCGATGCCGCCCCCGGCCTCGCGGAGCGGGACGGCGTGGGTTTCGAGCCAGCGGCGGGTGCCCTTCAAACCTACGAGTTCGAACTCGAGGGTCCCGGAGCCGCCCCGGATCACGCTCTCCGTCAAAGCCACGAAGGCGTCCCTGTGCCCGGGGGCTATGTAATCGTAGACCGGCAACCCGCGCACCTGCTCCAGCGAGTCCGCCTCGATCATGGAGAGCCCCGCCGGGTTCATTTCGAGCAGGACGCCGTCCTTGTCGAGCACCTTGACGCACTCGGGCTCCGTCTCGACGATCGTGCGCAGGCGGCCCTCGCTCCGGGCGAGGGCCTCTTCGACCCGCTTGCGCTCGGTGACGTCGCGGACGACCGTGCAGATCACGTCCCTGCCGTCGAGCGAGATCACGCTGACCCCCACCTCCACGTCTACGAGGGTCCCGTCCCGCCGCCGGTACTTCCTGCCGCCGACGACCCTGCGCCTCTTCTCGAGCGTGTGCCCGATGGTGGCGTCGACGTCCTCCCGCGGGTGGGCCACGAAGTCGTAGACGGGCATCCCGAGCAACTCGCCGGCGGCGTAGCCGAGCATCTCCTGAAACGACGGGTTCGTCTCGAGGACGAGCCTGCTGTCGGCGTCGAGCAGGTAGATGCCGTCCGTCGCCTGCTCGACGACGGCCCGGTAGCGCACTTCGCTGGCGCGGAGCTGCTCTTCGACCTGCCTGCGCCGGATCGCGGCGCCCAAAGTGCCGGCCGCGGCGCCGAGCGCCCCGATCTCGGCCCCCGACCACTCGCGCTCCTTCACGCACTCGTCGAACCCTATGAACCCCCACCACCGGCCCTCGACGAAGATGGGCACCAGGACCATGGAGAGTATCCCGAGCTCCTCCATGAGGAAGGCCCGTTCCTTCTCCGGGAAGTCGCGCACGTTGCCGTGCAGGGGCTCCCCGCGCCCGAGCACCTCCTCCCAGCGCCCGAAGTCCCGCCGCCTCCCCGAGCCGTCGTCCCTGTAAGGGAAGCGCGCGCCGCCGGAGGCGGCGGGGAGGCCGGGCCTGACGCCGGGCGCGACCCACTTGTGGCGCTCGGCGTTCCACAGTTCGCCGTCTTTTTCGGCGAAGTTCTCGAAGACGTAGACGCGGCTCACCGCGGCGGCCTCGCCGAGCCTGCGCAGCACGGCCCCCACGCTTTCCTCCCAGCCGGCGGTCTGGCCGAGCAGGCGCTCCGCCGCGAACCCGACGGCGGCGAGGATGGCGTCGCGCCGCTGGAGCTCGTGCGCCGTCTCCCTGTGCTCCCGCCGCTTTTGCGCCTCGTCGAGGCCGCGTTCGACCGTGGCGCACAGGCGGGCGAGGTTGTCCTTCATCACGTAGTCGTGGGCCCCCGCCTTCATCGCCGCGACGGCTTCCTCGTCCCCCATCCTGCCGGAGACGACGACGAAAGGCGCGCCCGAGCCCGTCTCGCGGGCCAGCCCGAGGGCCGCGGGCGCGTCGAAGCGCGGGAGGCGGTAGTCGGAGATGATCAGATCCCACGCCGAGCGGGCAAGCGCCTCCCGCATCTCCTCCGGTGTCTCGACCCGCTCGTGAACGGGCTCGTAGCCCCCGCGCCTGAGCTCGCGCAACAGGAGCAGCGCGTCGTCCTCTGAATCCTCGACGATGAGCGTGCGGAGCCTCGCGGACCCGTTGTGGCGGGGCTCCGCGCTCACCACGACTCCTCGTCGAGCTCGTCCAGGCCCACCACGCCGGTCCGGACGGCGTGGAGGGCGGCCTGGGTGCGGCTCTTCACGCCGAGCTTCCTGAGGATGCTCGATACGTGGCCCTTGACGGTCTTCTCCTCTATAAAGAGCTCGGACGAGATCTGGCGGTTGGACCGCCCGCGCGCCAGCAGCCCCAGAACCTCCGTTTCCCTGCCCGTCAGCGGCTCCGGGCTCTCCGGGGATCTCACCTCGCGCATCAGGCGCGTGGCCGCCTCGGGGGCCAGGTGCACCCGCCCCTCCGCCGCCGCCCGTATGGCGCGGCCGAGCTCGGCGGCGTCGGTCCCCTTGAGCAGGTAGCCGATGGCCCCGGCCTTCACGGCCCCCGCCACGGAGGCGTCCTCGAGCACGCTCGTGAGCGCGACGACCTCGACGTCAGCCATCCCGGACTTTATGGCCCGCGTCGCCTCTATGCCGTCCATCACGGGCATCAAGAGGTCCATCAAGACCACGTCCGGGCGCGTCTCGCGGGCCAGGCGCAGAGCCTCTTCGCCGTCCCTGGCCTCGCCGACCACCTCGATCTCGGCGTCCCGCGAGAGGAACATGCGCAGACCCTGGCGCACCACGCCGTGGTCGTCGGTTATCAGGACGCGTATCGTCATGCTCTCTCCGACTTTAGTCCCGGATTATCCCCCCGACGAAGGCCGCGCACAACTTCGCACCTTTCGCCCGATGCCCCCGAAAGCCCCCACGGCTTTAATTTTCGTACGAACCCAGGCAGACCAGGAAGGGAGACACGGATGCACCAGTTCGAGTTCGAGGCGTGGCGCCAGCACCGAGAGGAAGTGGCGCACCAGATAGAGAAGAACCGCCTGGGCCGCCGGCTGCGGGCCGCCAGGCCAAAAGCGAAGTTCATGGTCGGGGTCGCCGGCCGGCTCGGAAGGGCCGCCGGCGCGCCTCAGGCCGCGGGCTAGGCGGGACGCACGACGAGAGGAGAGAGGCATGCACGTCCAGATCATCACCTTCGGCCTCGCGGGGCTGTCCGACGAGGAGTACCGCTCCAATTGCGAGGCTATAGCCCCGGCCTTCACGCAGCTCCCCGGCCTGATCGGCAAGACCTGGCTGGCGAACGCTGAGACGAACACCTACGGCGGCGTCTACCTCTGGCGGGACCGGCGGGCGATGGAGAACTACGAGGCGTCGGACATCTACAGGGGGATGCTCGCCAACCCCCACCTCGTCGGGGTAAACGCGAGAAGCTTCTCCGTCATCGAGGCGGCCACGAGCGTCACCTCGAACCTGGACGGTCCCGACCGTTACGAACCCGAGACGCGCCTCCAGTACGCCCCCGGCGGCGCCGTCTTCCTGCCCTAGAAGGATGGAGAGATGCGAAAGAAGCAAGAACCCAGCCGTCCGGTCACCGTCAGGGAGCCGTCGGCGGGGGACGAGCAGGGGTTGCGGGCCATGTTCCGCGGGCTCTCGCGGGAGACCATCTACAAGAGGTTCCACATGCCGTACGCGAGGGTCCCCGAGTCCCTGGCGGTCCACCTCGCGCGCCACACGAACGGCCGGTCGCTCGTCGCGGTCGCGGCGGGCGGGATCGTCGGCCACGCCATGTACGCCCCGGAGAGCCGGGGCGAGGCGGAGGTGGCCCTGGTGGTCGAAGACGGGTGGCAGTCCCGAGGGATCGGCAAGCTGCTACTCACGGATCTCGCCCTCAGGGCCTCCGACCAAGGTGTCGAGGTTTTTACCGCAGTTGCCCTCGGTGGGAACCGGCGCGTCCTCGGCCTCGTGGAGGCGGTCTTTGACGGGGCCAGGTACACGATAAGGGACGGCTCCTACGACATCCGTATGCCCCTGAAGGGGCTCCGGTCGCCGGCCGAACCCGAGGGGGAGTCCCGGCCGGCCGCGTGAGCCGACAACAAAGACCTCGAACACAGAAAGGAAAGGAGCGAAGCATGACGCTCGCGTACAAGGACAAGACCACCGAGATCCTGCCGATGCCACCCATGGGGTTGACGCTGCTTGAGGCCGTCGCCCACCTGCGGCGGGAGCTGGCCGATCCGCGGAACCCGTGGCTGGGGCCGATCCTGGAAGGGTCGCGGGGGGCCGAGGATTGGTACGTGGCCCATCGCCGCGACGCCCCGGACGGGTCTTACTCCCTGCAGGTCTTCGTGTGGCCCGCCGGCTCGTGGACCAGGGTCCACGACCATTCTTCCTGGGGGCTTTGCGCTGCGCCGTCGGCCACGTGGCCGAGGAACGCTACGAGCGCCTGGACGACGGAACGCTTTTCGAGCACGCCCGCCTGAGGAAGCTGTGGCGCAGGCGGTGGCGCGAGGGGGGCGGGGTCTCCACGGTGCTGCCCTACGACGGCGGGATCCACCGGGTCGGCAACCCCGGCGGCGAGACGGCCGTCTCGGTCCACCTCTACGGCCCCAGGCTGGGGGCGGCGGACGGCCGGGACTACGACCCCTCCCGCGACCACGTCTGCGACCGGTGGGACGACTGACCCCCGTAGGACGGCGGGCGGCGGGGAGGTGGGCCACCAGGAAGCGAAGCACGGACGAAACAGATACAGACCTCAGCGACAAAACGCAAAGAAAGGAGCAGCATGACCACGCGAGAGATAGACCAGCAGAGGGCCGAGGCGTTCGCGGAGCGGATGCTCGGCACCATAAACGAGGCGTCCGTTGCGCTGATGACGTCGATCGGCCACAGGACCGGCCTCTTCGACGCCATGGCCGGGCTCGACCCGTCAACGAGCGAAGAGATAGCAGCCGCTGCCGGCCTCGACGAGCGCTACGTCCGGGAGTGGCTCGGCGCCATGGTTACCGGGGGCGTCGTCGAGTATGAGCTGGAGAACGGGGCGTACAGCCTCCCGGTCGAGCACGCGGCCTGGTTGACGAGGGCGGCGTCGCCGGACAACATCGCCGTCACGGCCCAGTGGATACCGCTGCTCGGGTCCGTCGAGGATCGGGTCATAGAGAGCTTCGAGAAGGGCGGCGGGGTCCCCTACTCGGCCTACCCGCGCTTCCACGAGGTGATGGCCGAAGAGAGCGCCCAGACCGTGGTTGCGGCCCTGACGGGCTCGATCCTGCCGCTCGTGCCAGGCCTGACCGGTCGGCTCGAAGCCGGCATCGACGTCATGGATCTCGGCTGCGGCAGCGGTCGCGCCCTCAACCTCATGGCGAAGACCCACCCCAAGAGCCGCTTCACCGGCTACGACATCTCCGAGGAGGCCATAGCCCGCGCCCGCGCCGAGGCCGAGGAACAAGGTCTCACCAACGTCCGCTTCGAGGTCAGGGACATCGCGGACCTCGGCGAGGTTGGCAACTACGACCTCATAACCACCTTCGACGTGATCCACGACCAGGCCAGGCCGGCGGCGGTGCTGGAGGAGATCTCGCAGGCCCTGCGCCCGGGCGGCGTCTACCTGATGCAGGACATCGCCGGCTCCAGCCACGTCCACAAGAACATGGACCACCTGCTGGGACCGCTCATGTACACCATCTCCACGATGCACTGCATGACGGTCTCGCTCGCGCAGGGCGGCGCGGGCCTCGGCGCGATGTGGGGCAGGGAGAAGGCCGAGGAGATGCTCCGCGAGGCCGGGTTCAGAGATATCGAGGTCGAGCAACTCCCCCACGACTTCATCAACTACTACTACATTGCCCGCAAGGCCTGACCCCAGCGGGGCGGCGCCACCCGACGCCGCCCCACCAGAGGACCGGAGAGGAGGGGCATGACTTCGACGCGGACGTACCAGAACAATATCGGCGCGAACACGGAATCGTCGGCGCCCAACCTGGGCCCCAGGCTGATGCGCGCGGCGTGGCTGGCGATACTGCTGGGCCTCGGCGTCGAGGTCGTTTTGTTGACGATCTCCGTCTTCGGCGGCCCAGGGTCGCCGACCTTTGTCGCCGACCTCGTCAAGAGCGTCACCTGGTCCGTCTTCGTGTGCGTCGGCCTCGCAGTCGGGACGGCCATCTCGAGGGCCCGCGTCCCGCTTATGGGCCTGCTCGGCCTGCTCTCGGCGCCCGCCGCTTTCGAAGTCTCGCGCGCCCTCCACAAGGGGACCATCGAGGCCCTCGCCCTCTCCGGCGGCACGGATGCGGGGGGAACCCCGACGATCCTGCTTGCCGTCCTCAAGGGCGTCGAGTACGGGTGCCTCGGCCTGGCCGTCGGCTGGGTAGGGGACCACACCCGGGGCGGCGCGGCGGCCCACGTCGCGGCGGGGCTCGCCGTCGGGGCGGTCTTCGGCGGCTCCATCCTGGGCCTCGTCTACGGGATGGCCCCCGGCTCCTTCTCCGCTTCGGACCTCCTGGCGCGCGGGATCAACGAGCTGCTCTTCCCCGTCGGTTGCGCCCTGGTCCTCTTCTCCGCAAAGTCCCTGGGTGAAAGATCCACCGCCGAAAGCTGACGGCGTTCGCGGGGAAGGTATGTCCCCGGTGAACCGGCTAGCCTTCGTACGCCAGGAAGCCCACCTCGCCCGAGGCGACGGTATCCTCACCCCGCCGCGCGTACACCTCGAAGGTGTAGAGACGGCCCTCCGCCGTCTCTACGGCCCGCACCGTCCGGCCGCCGACCCGCAGCACGTCGTCCACAAAGACCATCCCGGAGAAGCGGCTGCGGAACGTTTTCACGTAGCCGTCTTCCAGGTGGGGGGAGAACAGGAGGCCCATAGTGGCGACCGTGAGCATGCCGTGGGCTATGACGCCGGGCAGGCCCGCCGCCCCGGCGGCCTCGTCCGAGAGGTGGATGGGGTTAGGGTCGCCGGAGGCCTCGGCGTACCGGCGGAGTTGGGCGCGGTCAACCGGGGACAGCGTCCGTTCCTCCAGTTCATCGCCCACGTTCCAGACCGGGGAGGTCACGGCTTGATCCCACGCCGCACGGCCTCCGTAACGACGACCGTGTCGTTGGTGGTGAAGACGAGGTTTCCTTCCGGGTCCTCGCCCCTCCGCTCGAAGAGGAGGAACCCGAGGAGGCCGCGGCGTCCGTGCTTATCGTAAGAGTCCTTGAGCGTCAGGCGGCAGAGGATCTCGTCGCCGACGAGGAGCGGTCGCTCGTAAGAGATCCGGAACTCGCCGTGGATCAGGCCCGCCGGAGGCAACTCCAGACCCTCCACCTTCCCGTAGTCGAAGGTGCGCACGAACGTCGGCGGGGCTGGGATTCGACCGTAACGGCTCAGCCTGGCTACCTCCTCGTCCCGGTACAGGGGGCTCGGGTCGGCGATAGCCTCGGCGAAGAGGCGCACGGCGTCCCGTTCGACGACGTTTCGCACGGGCTCGGAGGGGCGGCCCACGAACTCTTCGTAGAGCACTAGTCCCTCGGCCCGCCGGCGACGTACAGGACCTGCCCGCTCACGAACGCGGCCTCCTCCGAGGCGAAGAAGAGGACGGAGGCGGCCACGTCCTCGGGCCAGCCGCCGCGGCCGACGGGGATCGTCTTCACGCGCTCGGCGACGAAGTCTTCGAAGTCCACGCCGAGGCGGGCCGCCGTCTCGCGCGTCATGTCCGTCTCTATAAAGCCCGGGGCCACCGCGTTCGCGGTGATGCCGTAGCGCCCGAGCTCGACCGCCAGGGTCTTCGTGAAGCCCTGGATGCCGGCCTTCGCGGCCGAGTAGTTGGCCTGGCCGCGGTTTCCGAGCGCCGAGGTCGACGAGACGTTGACGATCCTGCCGTAGTTGTGCTCCACCATGACCCTCTGCGCCGCCCGGCTGCAGAAGAAAGCCCCCGTCAGGTGGACGTTCAGGACCGATCTCCAGTCCTCGTCGGTCATCTTGTAGAGGAGGTTGTCCTTCGTGATCCCGGCGTTGTTCACCAGGATGTCAAGCCGCCCGTACCGGTCCACCGTCTCCCCGACGGCGTTCTCGACCTCCGTCCGGCTCGTCACGTCGACCTTCGCCGCGAAAGCGTCCATCCCCTCATCGACGAGCCCGCGGGCCGTCTCCGAAACCCCGTCCGTCCCCACGTCCGTCAAACAGACCCGGGCGCCTTCCCTGGCAAACCGGCGGGCAATCGCCTCCCCGATCCCACGCCCCGCCCCCGTAACCATAGCAACCCTGCCATCGAGCCTGCCCATTGGCCTCCCTTCGGTCGGCGCTAATAGCTATAAAACCCTTCTCCGGTCTTTCGGCCCAGCTTGCCGGACCGTACCAGATCTTCGAGCGTCTTTGGCGGGGCGTAGTAGGGGTCGCCGGTCGCCCGGTGGACCTGGGAGGTTACGTCCAAGGCGACGTCGAGACCTATGAAGTCGCCTAGCTCGAACGGGCCTATCGGGAAGCCGAGGCCTTTTTTTACGAGGAGGTCTATGTCTTGTTTTGGGGCGGCTTCGGCTTCGAGGAGGCGGCAGGCTTCGAGGAGCATGGGGATCAGGAACCGGTTGGCGACGAAGCCGGGGACGTCGCCGTCCACGACGACGGGCTCCTTGCCGAGGGAGCGGACAAAGCCCTTCGCCGCCTCGACGGTCTCGTCGCTCGTGAGCTCGCCGCGTGGGACTTCTACGGCCTCGCGGACCGGCGGCGGAGTAAAGAAGTGGGTGCCGCAGACCTTCTCGGGACGGTTCGTGGCGCCGGCGAGATCGGTTATGGAGATGGACGAGGTGTTGGTGAAGATGAACGCTTCTGGCGGGAGCAGGGCGTCCAGGGCCGAGAGGGCCTTCTTTTTCGGTTCGACCTTCTCGACTATGGCTTCTATGACGATGCCCGCGTCACGGAGGTCTTCGGTGTTCGTGGTCCACTGGATGCGGTCCTGGTGGGCGGCGGCTTCGTCTTCTGTGAAAGCTCCTTTCGACACCAGGCGGGAGAGGCCTTCGCCGACGTAGACCTGGGCTTTCTCCAGGGCTTCGACGGAGGAGTCGCAGGCTATGACGGCGTGGCCGGACTGGGCCGCGAGCTGGACGATGCCGGCGCCCATCGTGCCGGTGCCCAGGACGCCGATCCCGTTTTCCCGTTCCACTAGACGTCGCCGGTGCGGGAGAGGTCTTCGGCGTGCAGGATGAGGGTCCTGACACGGTCGCCGAAGGTGGCGAAGCGTTCGTCCTGCGTCTGGCCGTTCTTCCAGCGGGCGAAGATCTGCTGCAGGATACCCGCTAGCTTGAAGTAGCCGAAGACCACGTACCAGTGCATCTCCGAAAGGTCACGCCCGCTCTTCTCGGCGTAGAGATCGATGATCTCCTTGCGCGTCATGAAGCCCGGCGTCGCCGTCACCGTCGGCATGACGGCCTTGAGGTCGTCCGGGTCATCCGGTTCGATCCAGTAAGAGAGCGAGACGGCCAGGTCGAAGAGCGGGTCGCCGACGGTCGCCATCTCCCAGTCGAGCACGGCCCGCACCTCCGTCAGGTCGTCGGGGGCGAGGACCAGGTTGTTTAGCTTGTAATCGTTGTGGATGATAGTCGGATCGGGGCTCTGGGGGACGTTTTTCGCGAGCCAGTCGGTGAGCGGTCCCACCTCTTCGATCTCGTCGGTCTTCGCTTTGTCGTAGCGGGAGATCCAACCTTCGGTCTGCCGCCCCAGGAACCCTTCTGGCCTGCCAAGGTCGCCCAGCCCCGCCTCCCACGGATCTACGGCGTGCAGCTCGACTAGCGTTTCGACGACGGTTCGTGAGATACCCCTGCACGACTCCTCGTCGTGCTCCACGCCCTCCGGAAACGAGTCGTCGATCACGATGCCCGTCCTCTTCTCCATCACGTAGAAAGGCGCTCCTATTATCCCCTCATCATCCGTATAAAAGTACGGCTTCGGGGCGAGCGGGTACGCCGCGTTCAGCTTCGAGAGTATTCCGGACTCCCGGCCCATGTCGTGCGCCTTGGGTGGTACCGGCCCCATCGGCGGCCGGCGTAACACCCCCTCCCAATCCCCGACCCTCAACAAATAGGTAAGGTTCGAGGCGCCGGACGGGAACTGCTCGACTTCCAACGTCCCCCCGGGCAGTTCGTCCACCTTCTCCCGCAGGACGCGCTCGACCGCCTCGACGTCAAACCCCTCGCCCTTTCGGACCTTTATCGTCTCAGACACTTTCGCCTCCCTGTGGTCGGCAGCTTGTCAGCCTGCCAGCACGCTCCGGCTTCGCCTCCGCTCTCAGCATTGCAGCTAGACAGTACGCTCCGGCCTGCGGCCCCCGCTTTCATCGTTTCGGTTTGTCGTATTTTTTCCTGACTGGCTGACGTGCTGACTAGCTGACCAGCTTCCCTGCTGACCGGCTGAAGTGCTGACCAGCTGACCGGCTTTAACCTCCGGCACCAGTTCACTCGCGCCGACGTCGGCCACGAAGCGGAAGGCGTCCATCCGGTCGTGCTCGACGAACCAGCGGCCCGCCCGGCCACCTTTCAGGGCTTCGGGGATGTTTTCGCCGTGTCTTTCCATGAAGTCCAGGGCGAGCCAGGCCGCGTCGTTCAGGCGCCAATCCTTAAGGTCGAGGTGGGAGGCTATCGTGGCCGCGCCGAGGAAGTCCTCGACCGTGAAGCGGCCGGCAGATCCGGCGCAGACGAGGTAGATGGAGTCCGCGCCCGACTCTTCCAGCTCGCGGGCGACGGCGGGGGCGTTGCGGAGGCAGCCGAGGATCACCCTGTCGGCGCCCGCGGCGTCGGCGATGGCGCGGGTGCCGTTTGTGGTCACGAAGACCACGTCTTTGCCCGCCACGATCGCGGGGGCGTACTCTTCGGGGAAGGGGCCGTGGTCGTAGCCGTCTATCCGCGCGGCGTCCTGCTCGCCGCCGCGCAGGACGTCGTCGGGTCCCAGCTTCTCGCGGATCTCCTCGGCCTCCTCGAGGCTCTCGGCCGGGTACACGCCGCGGGCGCCGTTCTCGAGGATGGTCAGAAGCGTCGTCGTCGCCATAAAGACGTCGAGGACGACGACCGTGGCGCCGGCGAGCCTCTCCGGCACGATCTCCTCCCGCGTCATGAGCACCCGTAGCCGCTTCAACGAACGGTCCTCCGCAAACTTCTACTTCCAGGCCGCGAAACGGCTCCCATCTTACAGAAGCGCCCCCGGGGCCGCAGACGGAACGAATCGTTGTGGAAGGGCGGATGCGTCCGGCGCCCGACGCGGGTTAAAATGCTCCCCGGGTACGAGGACGGGCTGGAGGCGCGGTGGGCGAGTTCGAGCGGCACGACCGGGGCACCGGAGACGAGGGAGACCTGAACACGGCGTACACGACCACCGCCGTCGGCGTGGCCCTGCTCGTCGCCGCGGTGCTCGTGATCATGACCGCGGGGGTCCCCGCGGCGGGCATAGGGTTCGTCATCGGGGCCGCCGCCTGCCTCGGCTGGGGCGTGCCCCAGATCCTGAAGGGCAGGAACACCCTTCCCGCCCCGAACAACAAGGAGAAGGAACTCCTGTCGGCCATCCGCAACAACGGCGGCAGCATCACACCCGCCGAGGCGGCGATGGAGACCTCCCTCACCGTCCGCGAGGCGGACGCGATGCTCTCCGAGCTCGCCGGCGGGGGCCACCTCGCGGTCGAGAGCCGCGGCGGGGCTCTTTTCTACGCGCTTCCCAAGCGGGACGGCGCCGAGCTAGAGGGACGCTAAAGCGGTTTTGGAAGCTATCAGCTTTCAGCTTTCAGCCAAGAACAAAAAGCTGACGGCTGATAGCGGAGGCGAAGCCGCAGCGGGCTGACAAGCTGACCGCGCGGTTTTCGGAAGCTCATTGCTTCCGAAAACCGCTCTAGGCCAACTTACCGCCCTGTGAACCGCGCTTCCCGCTTCTCGAAGAACGCTTTGACGCCCTCTTTATGGTCCGCGGTGTAGCCGCAGAAGGTCTGGCCTTCGGCCTCCCGCTCCAGGACCGTATCGAGATCCCCCTCGAAGCTCGCGTAGAGGGCCAGCTTCGTTTTGCCGAGCGCGGCCGTCGGCATCGAAGCGAGGCGCGAGGCGAGTGCTGCGGTCTCCTCCGCCAGGGCGTCGTCGGGGACGACTTTGTTGACGAGGCCCGTGCGGAGGGCTTCTTCGGCCTCGACCGGGTCGCCCAACATGCTCATCTCCACGGCGCGTCCCAACCCGACGACGCGGGGCAGAAAGAACGAGACGCCGGCGTCGGGCATCAGGCCTATCTTGATGAAGGCGACGGAGAACTTCGCGCTCTCGGCGGCGACGCGCAGGTCGCAGGCGAGCGAGATGCCGACCCCGGCCCCGTAGACCGGGCCGTGCAGCGAGGCGACGATCGGCTTCTCCATCGAGACCATCCGTTTGACCAGGCGGCTGTAGGTGCCGCGCAGGTACTCACCGAGGTCGGGGTCGCCGTCGGCGCCCTCTATGATCTGGGCGAGGTCGGCGCCCGCCGAGAAGCCGCGTCCCTCGCCGCGTAGCACGACGCACCTGATCTCGTCGTCGTTCGCGGCCTCGTCCAGGGCGGCGTACAGTTCTTCGTGCATCGTGCCGTCGAAGGCGTTCAGCTTCTTCGGGCGGTTCAGGGCGACGTTCGCAACGCCCCCCGCCTTCTCGAAGAGAATGGTTTCGTACAAGGGGCCGCTCCTTTGTCGCGCGAGATGACTCCCGCCGTTGCGGGCACGGGAGTCATCCCGGTTGGGTGTCGTGGTTCGTTACGTCGTAGGCCCCTGCACGCCGGCGGTGGGGCCGCGTTCGCGCAGGGCCTCTTCCGACTCGTCCATGCTGCGGCCGTAAGTTTCGGAGAGGAGAAAGGCGCAGACGCCGGTTATGGCGCAGACAACGGCCATGTAGGCGCCTACGGCGAAGGAGGTGCCGGTTGCGGCCAGGAGTGCTGTCGCGACTATCGGGGCGAGGGCGCCGCCGAAGACCGAGCCGATCTGGTACCCCATCGAGGCCCCGGAGTAGCGGACCTTGGTTGTGAAGATCTCAGAGTAGAAAGCCGCCTGCGGCCCGTACATCATGCTCAAGAAGATCTGGCCCAGAACGAGCGCGAGCACCAGTGCCCCGGGACTTCCGCTGTCGACGAGCGGCCAGAAGGCGAGGAGGCCCCACAGGCCGAGAAGGACGGCGCCTGCCATGTAGGGTATGCGGCGGCCTATCACGTCGGAGAGGGCGGCGAAGCCCGCGATGGCGAGGAGGCCCGCCACCGAGGAGATCAGGACGGCCGTAAGTACCGTCGACTGCGGCAGCCCGACCTCGGCCGTGGCGTAGTCCAGGATGTAGGTTATGAGGATGTAGAAGTTGGCGTTGATGGCGATAAAGGCCCCGGCGGCGAGCGCTATCTCCTTGGGGTAGGTCCTCAAAACCTCCCACACCGGGGAGCCCGCGGCCTCGGCGGCCTCGCGCCGCTCTTCCTCCGACCGGTGCTGCTCGCGGTACTCCTGCAGGTGCCTGAAGGCCGGCGTGTCCTCCAGCTTGAGCTGGATGTAGAGCCCGAGCGCGATCAGCAGCACGCTCAACAGGAACGGTATCCGCCAGGCCCACGCGACCAGCGCCCCGTCGCCCAAAGTGGCCGCTATGACGAGGAAGATGATGTTGGAGATCAGGACGGCCACGGGCACGCCCATCTGGGCGAAGCTGCCGTAGAAGCCGCGCTTCTCGGCCGGGGCGCTCTCCGTCGCCAGTAGAACCGCGCCGCCCCACTGCCCGCCGATGCAGACGCCCTGCAAGAAGCGCAGCGTGACGAGCAAGATTGGCGCCGCGATGCCGATGGTCGCGTAGCCAGGCATGAGGCCTATCGCGGTCGTCCCAACGCCCATCAGGATCAGGGCCGTAACAAGCGCCTTTTTGCGCCCGACCTTGTCCCCGAAGTGGCCGAATATCAGGCCGCCGACGGGCCGCGCCACGAAGCCGACGGCGAAGGTCGAGTACGACAGGATGGTACTTCCCGTGTCCCCGAAGCCGGGGAAGAAGAGGTTCGGGAAGACGAGCGCCGCCGCCGTCCCGTAGATAAAGAAGTCGTACCACTCGATACTCGACCCCGCCAAAGCCGTAAGGGCCACCTTCAGGATGGACCTCTCCGGCGCCTCCTGGGTGGCCGCACCCGCGCTAGACATACGTGTCTCCCCTCATCCCTATTCCCGACTCGCACTCAGACCGGCGAACCTTGCGCACGCACCGCGTATCCCGAGCTATACGGTTCCTTTCCCAAAGTAACCTGGTGCGCAGCCTAGAGCAGCCCGTACCTTGAGTCAAACGGTGCTATCCGGTCGCGGCTCAGATATTGCGCGAGAGCTCCGCGAAGCGGTCCAGGGACTCCGGGTTGCCCAGAGAGTCGCGGCTGGCGGCCTCGTCTGGGGGGGTGCCGGAGAGGATCTTCTTTACGGGCACCTCGAGCTTCTTGCCGTTGAGGGTCTTCGGGATGTCCGGGACGGCGAAGATCTCGTTCGGCACGTGGCGCGGGGAGGTCCGCTCGCGGATGCTCTTGTTGATCTTCTTCTTGAGGTCGTCGTCGAGTTCAACGCCTTCTTGCAGGACGACGAAGAGGGGCATGAAGGACTCGCCGCCCGCTTTCGGTATGTCCACGACGAGGCTGTCCGCGACCTCATCGACGCCTTCGACGGCCGAGTAGATCTCGCTAGTGCCCATCCTGACGCCGCCGCGGTTTATGGTCGAGTCGGAGCGGCCGGAGATGACGCAGCCGCCGTGGTCTTTTACCAGGATCCAATCCCCGTGACGCCACACTCCCGGGTACACGTCGAAGTAGCTTTCCCTGTACCGCTCCCCCTCGGGGTCGTTCCAGAGAAACACGGGCATCGAGGGCATCGGCCCGGTTATCACCATCTCCCCGACCTCCCCCACGACGGGCTTCCCGTCGGGGTCGAAGGCGTGGACGGCGGCGCCGAGCGACCGGGCCTGGAGCTCCCCGGCCCGCACCGGCAGCAATGGCACCCCGCCCACGAAGGCCGTGCAGAGGTCCGTCCCGCCGCTGGTCGAGTAGAGCCAGAGGTCTTTCTTGACGTGTTCGTAGACCCACCCGAAGCCCTCGGGCGGGAGCGGCGAGCCCGTCGAGCCGACGCCCTTGAGCGCCGAGAGGTCGAAGTCCCGGCCCGGCTCTATTTCGGCCTTCATGCAACCCGTGAGGTAGCCCGCGCTGGTGCCGAAGTGGGTCATGCGCGTCTCTTCTGCGAGCTTCCAGAGTACGTTCATGTCGGGGTGTGCGGGGCTGCCGTCGTAGAGGACGGGGGTCGCGCCGGCGAGCAGGCCTCCTACCAGCAGGTTCCACATCATCCAGCCCGTCGTCGTGAACCAGAAGAAGCGGTCGCCGGGACGCAGGTCTATGTGAAGGTAGACCTTCTTCAGGTGCTCGAGCAGGATGCCGCCCTGGCTGTGGACGATGGCCTTTGGCAGCCCGGTCGTCCCGGAGGAGTAGAGGACCCACAAAGGATGGTCGAAGGGGACGCGCTCGAAGGTGAGTTCGGCCCCTTCGTTCGAGGCCAGCAGATCGTCCCAGAGTACGGCGTCGTCGAGGTCCGCGGCGTTCGCGCCTTCGTTCAGGTAGGGGACGAGGACCGTCTTCTGGAGGGTCGGTATCTCTTCCTGCAGCCTGGCGACGACGTCCGTCCTGTCGAAGTCCTTGCCGCCGTAGCGGTAGCCGTCGCAGGCGAAGAGGACCTTCGGCTCTATCTGCGCGAAGCGGTCGACGACGCTCCCGGCCCCGAAGTCGGGCGAGGCACTCGACCACACGGCGCCAAGGGAGGCGCACGCCAGGAAGGAGACGACCGCCTCGGGGATGTTCGGCAGGTAGGCCACTACCCGGTCGCCTCGTTCCACGCCCATGTTCTTCAGGCCCGCAGCGACGGCGGCGGCCCCCTCTTCGAGCCCGCGCCAGGACGTCTCACCCGTCGGGCGAAGCTCGGAGGCGTGAACCAGGGCAGGACCGTCCTCTCTGGCGTTGCGGAAGACGTGCTCGGCGTAGTTCAACTCCGCCCCGGGGAACCACTCGGCTCCGGGCATCTCCCGCCGTCCGAGCACTCCTTCGTAGGATCCGGAAGATTGGATGTCGAAGAACTCCCAGAGGCTCGACCAGAAGCCTTCGATGTCGGCCACGGACCATTCCCAGAGCGCGGCGTAGTCCTCGAAGGAGAGCTGCTTCTTCCTTTCGAGCCATTCCATGTAGTGGGTCATGGTCGAGTTCTCGCGCAGCCCGGGCGAGGGTTCCCAGAGGAGGGTACCTTCGGTCGTCTCGGTCATACGTGCTCCTCCCCTACCGGGCCGTCCAGCCGCCGTCCATCGTGAGCGAGGCGCCGTTTATAAACGAGGCCTCGGGAGCGCACAGGAAGGCGGCCACCTCGGCCACCTCTTCGGGCTCGACCAGGCGTTTGATCGCGGTCTCCGTCAGCATGATCTTCTCTATTACCTCGTCTTCGGCGATCCCGTGCCGCTTCGCCTGGTCCGAGATCTGGCCCTCCACCAGCGGCGTCCTCACGTAAGCCGGACAGACGCAGTTGCTCGTAACGCCTTTCGGCCCGCCTTCGAGCGCCACGGTCTTTGAGAACCCCTCGAGCCCGTGCTTGGCCGCCACGTAGGCGGACTTGTAGGGGGAAGCCCTCAGGCCGTGTACCGACGACACGTTTATCACCCGTCCCCAGCCTTTCTCGTACATCCCGGGCAGGGCTTTCCTTACTATCCGAAACGGCGCCTCCAGCATGATCCTCAAGATCGTGGAGAACCTCTCGGGCGGGAACTCCTCGATGGCCGCGACGTGCTGCAACCCCGCGTTGTTGACCACGATGTCCGCCTCGAACTCCAGGGCGTCGAGCGCCGCGTAATCCGACAGGTCGGCCTGAAGCGCCCCGCCGCCGACCTCCCCCGCCACCCTCTCCGCGGCCTCGCCGTCGAGGTCGAGCACCGTCACCCTGGCGCCTGCCCGGGCCAATCGCTCGGCCACCGCCCGGCCTATGCCGCTTGCGGCGCCGGTAACCAGGGCGCTCCGTTCCTTCAGGTCCAGGTCAACTGCCGGGTGCCCCGGCGCGGTCGAATCCCTTTCCACGTCCCTCCCGAGATGTCTGTGTTCCTGTCCCTTGGAAGGATCAGTATAACGCCCCCGCTCAGCCCCTCCCGAGGGCCGCCTCGACGAAGTGGAGCCTGTCGTTGCCCCAGAACATCTCGTCCCCCACGAAGAACGCCGGGGCGCCGAAAACGCCCCTCTCCACCGCCCCCGACGTGGCGGCCTTGAGCGCCTCCTTCGCTTCGGGAGTGGAGGCACCGGCCAGGACCTCTTCGGGATCGGCCCCCACACGGCGCGCCACCTCGGTGACGGGCCCGTCCTCGTCCGCCTCCTCGAGTCCCTTCGGCGCGCCGCCCTCTTCCCAGTACAGGACGAAAGCCTCCCGGGTAAACGCCTCCAACTCCCCCCGGTCCTTCAAAAACATCGCGGCGCGCATGGTCTTCAGGGTGCGAAACGGGAACGGGTCCGGGAAGTCGATCGGCAGGCCGTACTGCTCGGCCCAGCGCCGGATGTCCTTCGCCTGGTAGCGGGCCTTGGACTCTATCCGTATCGGGGCCTGGATGCCGGTGGCGTTGTGGACCGCCCCGAGCAGCATCGGCCTAAGCGCCAACTCAGCCCCACGCTCCCGGCACATCCTCGTCACCTCGCCGTACGCCAGGTACGAATACGGGCTCACGAGGTCATAGTAAAACTCGACCGCCTTCATCCGGCCTCCTCTCCCTTTACGGGAAAGGTACAACAAGGCCCGATCCCACGCCCGGACGAAAAAAAGCGGCGGGGCCGGACCAAAGCCCGATCCCGCCGCTTTTCGTGTGGATCCTATCCAGCTCTTGCTGACAAGCTCCCTACGCCGGCTGCCCCTCCGCGCCGATGGCCCGGTCGCGGCGTATGGCCGAAATGGCGAAGACTATGGCGGCGATCCAGACGCCCAGGATCAGGACGTAGCCGATGCTGGCCATTACCCCGGTGAGGCCGATGGCCTCGAAGAAGGTCTGCATGTTGACCAGCAGGATGACGCCGCCGACGGCCGTGCCGAGGATGCGGGTCGGAAGCTTCTTGACGATCCAGGCCGCAATCGGGGCCGCAACGATACCGCCGGCGAACAGCGCCCCGACGACCTGCCACGGTATCTCGGCGAAGCTCAGGCTGAAGAGGAAACCGAGGCTGGCGCACAGGGCGACCACGAACTCGCTGGTGTCGACGGTCCCGATGACCTTACGCGGCTCCATCCGGCCCGAAGAGAGCAGGGTGGGCGTGGAGATCGGACCCCACCCGCCGCCGCCGAAGGCGTCCAGGAACCCGGCCACGAGGCCGAGGGGAGAGAGGAACTTGCGGCTGACGGGCCTCACGCTGACGGGCCGCTCGTGACGCCTGAAGGCGAAGCGGGAGAGCACGTAGACGCCGAGCGAGAACAGGATGATCGCCACCAGAGGCTCGACCAGCCCGGACGTCGCCTCGGCGGTGGAGGCGTAGACCAAGAGGTAAGCCCCCGCGAACGCCCCGATGCCGCCGGGAACCGCCATCCAGACGATCTTGGACCAGTCGACGTTGCCGAACGAGGCGTGCGAGATCCCCGACACAGCCGTCGTCCCGACCTCGGCGATGTGAACGGCCGCGGACGCCAACGCCGGCGCAACCCCCACGAACAACAACAGCGTCGTCGAAGAGACCCCGTAGGCCATCCCCAACGACCCGTCAACCAACTGAGCCCCCAACCCCGCCAGCGCCAACAGTATGAAAGTCCTCATCCTTCGCTCCTCTTCTTCACTTTGCGCATTTTAATTACTTTGTCTACAGTGTTGGTGTATAAACCGGACGGTACTTTAAGCCAGGAGTAAGGGGCTGTCAAGAGTTCGGGAGGGATTTTTTGGCGGATCTCGAAAGACGGGCCACGGGGTGCGGTTTCGGGTGGGAGACGGGCTTTGGGAGGGTGGCTTTCGGGATGGAACGTTTGGGCCTTCAATGGTCTAGGATACCCGTGCGGCGACGCCGGCGGGGTTAGCCGGGGCGTTCTTTTCGGAAGGAGGAGAGCCGTGGGAAAAGACGAGCAGGACTACCTTTTCGAGCAATTCAGGGTCGAGCGGGGCTGCCTGGGCTACCTCGTCGCCGACCCCGAGACGCGGTGGGCGGCCCTCGTGGACCCCGAGTTGGAGATGGTCGAGCCGATGCTCAACTCCGTCTTCGAGCACGGCCTCAAGGTCATCTACGTCGTGGACACCCACACCCACGCCGACCACCACTCCGGGGCGCGGGAGCTCAAGTCCAAGACCATCGCGAAGCTCGTCATGCACAGGGAGGCGCCGGCGAGTTGCGTAGACATCAGGGTCGAGGACGGGGACAGGCTGCATCTGGGGGGGCTGCCCATGAAGTTCCTCCACACGCCGGGGCACGCAAAGGATCTGGTCTCCGTGCTCTTGCCGGGGAGGATACTTTCCGCGGACGCGCTCCTGATCGGGTCTTGCGGCCGGACCGACCTGCCGAACGGGAACGCGGTGCGCGAGTACCACACGCTCTATTACACCTACGGGTCGCTGCCGGACGACCTGCTAGTCTTCCCCGGCCACGACTACAAAGGCAGGGAGCACTCGGTCCTTGGCGAAGAGAAGGAGACCAACCCCAAGATGAACTTCGAGGGCGAGGAGGAGTTCGTGCGTTACATGGAGCGCGAAAACCCGGAGACGCTCACGCCCGTCTACCACCTCGCGGACGCCTTGAAGGCGAACATGGCGTAAAAATAGGTTACAGGCATCAGGCATCAGGTCGCCTCCTTCGGAGGCTTTCAGGTTCTTGCTGATGCCTGTAGCCTGATGCCTTTAAAGAAAGGAGCGGTGTGTGGGCGTTACGGACGATTTGTTGAGGAACAACGAGGAGTATGCGCGGGGCTTTGATAGGGGGGATCTGCCGTTGACCCCGGCGAAAGGTGTCGCGGTGGTCGCTTGCATGGACGCGCGGCTGGACGTGCACGGGATGCTCGGGCTTGAGCTCGGGGACGCGCACGTTATTCGGAACGCCGGCGGGGTCATTACGGACGACGAGATCCGGTCCCTCATGATCAGCCAGCGCCTGCTCGGGACGACGGAGGTGGTCCTGATCCACCACACCGGCTGCGGGATGCTCACCTTCTCCGACGACGAGGTGAAGGACCAGATCGAGGCCGACACGGGCGTCAGGCCGCCCTTCTCCCTGGAGTCCTTCGGGGACCTCGAAGGGAACGTCCGCGAGTCCATCGACAGGATAAAGTCGAGCCCGTTCATACCCAACAAGGCCTCCGTGCGGGGCTTCGTCTATGAGGTCGAGACGGGCCGTCTGAGGGAGGTCTCCGCGGCTTGAACCAGAACAAGCCAATAGCGCTCTGGGCGGTGCCGCGCTCGATCTCGACCGCCTTCGAGCGGGTCTTCGTCGAGCGCGACGACTTCGAGGTCCTGCACGAGCCCTTTTCGGACGCCTACTACTACGGTCCGGACCGCCCGAGCGACCGCTACGCCGACGCGGAGCCGAAGCCCGAGTACTCTTTCGAGAGCGTCCTCGCGAACGTCCTCGAACCCCGTGAGAAGCGCGTCTTCGTCAAGGACATGGCCTACCAGGCCAAGAAGGTCCTGAGCCCCGAGTTCGCCTCCCGGTTCGTCAACACCTTTATAGTCCGCGACCCGAAGTACGTGCTCGTCTCGCTGTACAAGATGTGGCCGGACTTCACGTTCGAGGAGACGGGCTACGAGGACCTCCACAAACTCTTCCGGTACGCCACCGAGGGCGGCGAGGACGTGGCGGTCGTCGACGCGATGACCTTCTCGGAGAACCCCGCCGGGGTTCTGGCGGCCTACTGCGAGCACCTGGAGATCCCGTTCAGGAGCGGCTCCCTTTCGTGGGAGTCGCGGGACGTGGAGCACTGGGACAGTTGGGAGGGCTGGCACGACGCCGCGGAGCAGAGCACGGGCATCAAGCCCGCGACCCGCCGCGACCCCGAACTGCCAGAGGAGCTCGAAGAGGTCTACGAGAAGTGCCTCCCCTACTACTACGAGCTAGCGGCCCACGCCATCCACGCCAGGCCGCGGTCGGGCGGGGCGGCCTCCCGTCCCGTGGAGGTCGGCAAGGTCCCCGGCGATGGGCAGATAGCGCCCCACGGGGGGCGGCTGGTCGACAGGGTCGTCCGGACGGAGGAGCGTCAGGAGCGTCTGCGGGAGGCGCGGGCGTTGCCGAAGGTGGCGCTCGGGGCGAGGGCGTTATCCAACCTGGAGATGCTCTCGACCGGCGTCTTCAGCCCTTTAGAAGGCTTCATGGACCGCGAGACCTACGACTCGGTTGTAGAGGACATGCGCCTTCCCGACGGGACCATCTGGACCCTGCCCGTCACGCTGAGCGTGGACGAGGAGCGGGCGAAGAACCTCCCTGAAGACTCGGAGGTAGCGCTCGTTGACGGCGAAGGCGCACCGGTCGCCACCATGCTCCTGCGCGAGCGCTACCGCTACGACAGGGGGCGCGAAGCCAGGCTCGTCTACAGGACGGACGACCAGGATCACCCCGGCGTTGCCGCGCTCTACCGTAGGGGAGACGTGCTGCTCGGCGGGGAGGTGACCCTGCTCCGGCCCCCGGACCCGGGCCCGTTCCCCCGCCACTACTACACGCCGCAAGAGCTGAGGGCGACCTTCCGGGAGAAGGGCTGGAAGCGCATCGTCGGCTTCCAGACCCGCCAGCCCATCCACCGCGCCCTGGAGCACATCCAGAAGAGCGCCCTGGAGACCGTGGACGGTCTCCTCCTCAACCCCATAGTCGGCGAGACGAGGTCGGGCGACATCCCGGCGGACGTGAGGATGCGCTCCTACGAGACCATCCTTGAGAGGTACTACCCGAGAGACAGGACCATGCTCGCCGTCTTCCCTGCCGCCATGCGCTACGCGGGCCCCAGGGAGGCGGTCTTCCACGCCCTCTGCCGCAAGAACTACGGCTGCACCCATTTCATAGTGGGCCGCGACCACGCGGGCGTCGGCAGCTTCTACGGCACCTACGACGCCCAGCACATCTTCGACGAGTTCGATCCGGGGGAGCTAGGCATAACCCCACTCTTCTTCGAGCACGCCTTCTTCTGCCGGGAGTGCTACGGCATGGTCTCGTCCAAGACCTGCCCCCACGATCCTTCGTCCCACGTCTTTCTCTCCGAAGCCCGGCTGCGCGAGATGTTAGAGCGCGGCGAGTACCCCCCGCCCGAGTTCTCCCGCCCCGAGGTCGTAGAGGTGCTTATTGAAGGTTTCAGGCATTAGGTTTCAGGTATCAGGAAGGGCAGCCGCCTGAGACCCCTGTCGAAGGCTTCATGAGCGCGTGGTCGTTTGGCGTAGCGGGTATCATCCAGCTCGTCCGTTGATCCTTCACGGTGGTTTCCGCGAAGACCACGGCACGCGTCGAAGCGTTAAGCTCCGTCTCGTGACAGGCCCGATCCACCCGGCGCCTTGACCAAGAGCACGCCACGCACCAGGGGCATCGTCTCCGAGGTCTCGTTGTTCTTCGCCGCCGTCTTCGTTGGGATGGATTTCGTCTCCGTCAAATACGCCCTGGAAGGGATGCCGCCGCTGGTGCTCGTTCCGGTGAGGTACGTGCTGGCGGGATCGTTGCTGCTGGCCTTGCTGCGGTTCTCCGGGCGAGGGGCGGGGATCGTCTGGCGGGATCTTCCCCTGTTGTTCGGGCTCGGGCTCGTCGGCGTCGCCCTCAACCAGATCGGCTACACCGCGGGCCTCGGCCTCACGAGCGGCTCCAACGGCGCCCTGATCTTCGCCACAGCACCGATCTGGGGCCTCCTGCTCGGCGTCGCCCTCCACCTCGAAAGGGCCTCGTGGCGGAGCGCATCGGGCCTCGGCCTCGCCGTGACGGGCGTGGCCCTGATCGTCGGCGGGGGCCTCGGCTCCCCGGAGGCGTCCGTGGCGGGCGATCTCCTCGTCTGCCTGAGCGCCCTCTCCTGGGGCGCCTACACGGTTCTCTCCCTGCCCGTACTGCGCCGTCACGACCCGCTCCTCGTGGCGGGCTGGACGATGCTGCTCGGCGGCGCGGCCGTAATTCCTTTCGCGCTGACCGGGCTGTATGGCCTCTCCGATCCTCTAGGCTCCGTGAACTGGGTTTCGGTAGGCCCGGTCTCCTGGACAGCCGTCGCCTACTCGACGCTGCTCGCCAGCGGGTTCGCCATTGCGGCGTGGCAGACGAACGTCTCCAGGATCGGGGCCAACAAGGTCCTCGTCTACATGTACGTGGTGACCCTGGTCGGTCTGGTCGCCAGTATCGTGCTATTGGGAGAAGGTTTGGGGCCGGGCAAGATCCTGGGGGCATCCGTCATCTTGCTCGGCGTCTATCTCGCCCGGCGAGCCTGAAGCGGTCAGCTTCCACCGGTGCTCTTTTGGCCGCCTCCCCGACTTGACGGCGTCCGGCACACTGGGTAGAGTTGCGCGAATTGTCTACAAATCGAGTGGGCAATATCTCGAAGGTTCCCGGTTTCGCGCGGTGTGTCGGAGAAGGCTGTCCGGCGCGTGTAGACTGGGAGCATCGGAAAGTCGGTTGATCCGAAGAGAGGAGCAAAGGTGCAGAGAAACGGAGCGGAGGAGCAGCGGGGGTTCACTTTGTGGTTCACGGGCCTTTCGGGGGCCGGGAAGACGACGATCGCGGAGATCGTCGAGCGCGAGCTTCGCAACAGGGAGAGGCCCGTAGAGGTGCTCGACGGGGACATCGTGAGGACGAACCTGTCCAAGGGGCTCACGTTCTCGCGCGAGGACAGGAACATAAACGTCTTGAGGATCGGGTTCGTCGCGAACCTCCTGACGCGGGCCGGGGTTGGTGTGATCGTCTCTGCCATCTCCCCCTACAAGGAGGCCCGCGACCAGGTAAGGCGCAGGATCGTGGACTTCGTCGAGGTCTTTGTCGACGCGCCCTTGGAGGTCTGCGCCGAGCGCGACGTGAAGGGCCTCTACAAGAAGGCGATGGCGGGTGAGATCGAGCAGTTCACCGGCGTCTCGGACCCCTACGAGGCCCCGCCGCCCCGACCTCGTCCTCAAGACGAACGAGGAGACCCCGAGGAGAGCGCGCGCAAGGTCATCGAGAAGCTCGAGTTCTACGGCTACCTATGGACTCCCTCTCCCGACACCGAATACAACTGGAGCAACAGATAGCCGTCGGCTTTCAGCTTTTGGGCCGGTCGGTCGTCGTGAGTAGTCTCGCGTGAGTGAGGCTTTGCGTGGTCGGGTAGTCGTGGTGACGGGGGCGTCGAGCGGGATCGGGGCGGCCGTGGGACGGGCGCTGGCGGACGCGGGGGCGAAGGTGGCGCTCGCCGCCCGCCGCGAAGAAGCGCTGCGGGAGGTACGGGCCGGGCTCGGGGACGGTGCGGAGACCCTCGTCTTCCCCGCCGACGTGACGGACCGGGGGCTGGTTCGGAAGCTGGTGGGCCGCGTGGAGCAGGATCTCGGCCCCGTCGACGCGCTCGTCAACTGCGCCGGGGTTATGTACTTCACCCTCATGAAGAACGTCCGCGAGGAGGAGTGGGACCGGACGGTTGATGTCAACTGCAAGGGGACCGTCAACTGCGTCGGGGCCGTGCTGCCCGGGATGCTGGAGCGGGGCCGGGGCCACATAGTCACGATCTCCTCGGATGCAGGGCGCAGGGTGTTCCCCGGCCTCGCCGTCTACTCCGCGAGCAAGTTCTTCGTCGAGGCTCTCTCTCAGGGGTTGCGCCTGGAGACGGCAGGCACCGGCGTAAAGGTGACCACCATCCAGCCGGGCAACGTGGCGACGGACCTGCTCGAACTGAGTGGCGACGAAGAAGCCCTGCAGCAATACGGCCAGCCGACAGGGGCGCGGGTCCTCGACCCCGAAGACGTCGCCGCCTCGATCGTCTACGCGCTCTCGCAGCCGGACCACGTCGCCGTCAACGAGATACTCGTCGAGCCCAGGGACGAGCCGGTCTAGCGCCGGCTTCGGAGGCTCTCAGCACGCTCCGGCCTATGGCCTTCGCTTTCGGCGCGCGTCGGCCTGCTCCGCAGTCCTCGCTCTCAGCCCGCCAGCTTCTTGCCGCGCGGGGCGGGACAGGGACGCGTAAGCCGGAGTGTCGCGGCCCAGACGCAGGGTAACGGACAGAGATGGCTTGCTGACCGGCTGACAAGCGCAGGCGCTGTTTGCCGCGGCGGTGGTGGGCAAGGTACTCTGGATTCGGTGTATGGGCTACGAAAGGACGACGGGTTGAGCATCTTTCCTACGCACATCCTGCTTGCCACGGACGGTTCGGAGCAGGCGGACCTAGCGGCCACGGTGGCGGCCGACCTCGCGCAGAGCACGGGCTCGCGGCTTCACGTGGTCGCGGTCGGGCGCACGTTCCCCACGGCCGTCTACGAGACGTACGTCCAGAAGGAGCACGAGGAACTGGAACGCGAGGCCCGGGAGGTGCTGGACGAACAGGTGAGGAAGATCGAGGCGGCCGGCGGCGAGGTGGCGCTCACCCACCTGAAGATGGACGAGCGACGGGACGAGGCAATCGTCCACCTGGCCGAAGAGATAGGCGCCGGCATGATAGTCATTGGCAGTCGCGGGTTCGGGGGGATGAAGCGGGCCCTCATGGGCAACGTCGCCGACTCCGTCGTCCGCCACGCCCACTGCCCGGTCCTCGTCGTGCGCCCGACCCACGGCGCCAGCAGTCCTTTCTGAAGCGGTCCGCACAGAGAACCGCGCCGCCGGCGATCGGCCTCAGGCGCCCGCGCGCGTGACGACCCGAAGCTGGTGTCTGGCGGTAAAGAAAGAGCGGTAGGAGAGCAGGGCTACGATCATGGCGGCGATCGAGACGCTTCCGAGGAGCATGTAGAGGACGACTATCTGGAGCCGGACGGCTTCGAGGGGATCGGCGCCGGCTATGATCATGCCGACCATGGCGCCGGGCAGGAAGATTATACCCGTCGTCTTCGTGGAGTCTATCAACGGCACCAGGGCGCCCCTGAGCGCCGTCTTGAGGATCGGGGCGACGGCCTGACGGCTCGTGGCGCCGAGGGCGAGGGCGGCCTCAACCTTCGGGCGCTGCCCGGCCAAATCGTCCCGGATCCGGAGCATGGTCAGACTCGAAGCGTTCATGGAGTTGCCGATCACCATCCCCCCGAGGGGAATGAGGTACCTGGCCGAAGCGGGCACTATCCCGAGCGCGAGCAACAAGCCCAGGGTGGCCACGGCCGCCACCCCGACGGCCAAAGCCACCACGAGGAACGCCCGTGGCACGTCCCTTGCCCGCCGCGCCGAGGTCTGGGCGGCGAAGAGGACCATCCCCGCCAGGAGAAGGGAGACGGCCGCGAGACTCTTTAACCCGAAGACGTAATCGATGGCGTAACCGATCGCGGCGAGCTGGACGAAGGAGCGGACCACAGCGACCCCGATGTCCCCCTCCAGGCCCAGCTTCTCGTAGTAGCTCAGAGCCACCGCGACGGCCACCAGCCCCAGCGTGGGCAGCGCGGCGACGACGGTGCCCACGCTAGGGCTTCCCCGCGATGAGCCGCCTTGCGCGTTCACCGGCCGCGGAGAAGAACTCTTCCCTCCCCCACGTGCCAACGCTCCTTCCCTCCGCCAGGAGGATGACGTGGTCTGCGACGCGCCCGACCTGTGCGAGGTCGTGGCTCACGAAGACGATCGTCAGGCCGAGCTGCGCGTTCAGATCCCGGACGAGGTCCTCGATCCTCCGCCGGGCGGCCTCGTCCAGGGCGCTCGTCGGTTCGTCCATGAGGAGCGCCTCCGGCTCGAGCGCGAGGGCCCTGGCTATCGAGACGCGCTGCTGCTGGCCGACGGAGAGGGATTCGGGGTACCGCGCCGACAGGGCAGGGTCCAGTCCCACCATCTCCAGCAGGCGGACCACGTCGGCGTCCAGGCCGGCGAGGCGCGCCCCGTAGAGAACGGCCTCCTCGACCGAGGCCCCGAAGAGGGCCGGGAGCTGGAAGACCATGCCGACCCGCCGCCGCAGCTTCAGGGGGTCCATCCCGCCCGTCGGCTCCCCGTCCAGGAAGATCTCGCCCGCGGTTGGTTCGATCAGGCGGTTCACGGCGCGCAGCAGGGTGCTCTTGCCGGCCCCGGACGGTCCCACAACGGCGGTGATCCCGCCGTCTGGTATCTCCGCGTCGACGCTGTTTAGGATCTCGGTCCCACCGACCGCGTAACACAGCCCGCGGACGCGAATCTTCGGACGCTCCAAGCTAGAGCGTCTCCCGGCGCAGATAGGCGTAGAGGCCGTCGTAGAGGACGTCGGTATGACGGGTGAGGGCCTCGTCGTCCGGAAGGGCGAGCTGCATCCCCCGGACGATGATGTCCAGGCCGTCGGCCTCTGGGCGGCCGTACTTCTCGTCCATCAGGTCGGCGTCGTGGACGATCTCGCCTATCTCGCGCAGCACGGCGTCTTCGAGCCCGTACTCCTTGAGGAAGGTCTCGAAGGAACAGTCCTCCTCGTGGTGGCCCAGCCGGGCCCCGGCCACGTCGAAGAGCTCCGCCTCGTCGGGCGCCTCCCCCGGGTCCCCGAAGAAGACGAAGGCGGCCCCGCCGTCCAGGTAGCGCCGGATCAACCACACGCAGGCCGTCCGGTCGACGTGGCATCCCCTGCGGGTGGCCCAGAGCACTACAGCCCGCCCTCCGCGACGCGCGCCCCTTCGTCCTTCGGCCCTTCCCTCACCGCCCGGCGGGCGGCCCTGAGGGCTTCCTGGGCCTCCGCCCTGAGCGGCGAACGGAAGTAATCCCGCCTCCGCTCTACCCTGAACGCCCGCTCCAGCTTGCCTAAAGGCTCGGAGAGGTCCGCGCCGCCACCCATCTCCGCCTTGCGCCGGACGCGCTCGGCGCCTGCGATGAGGGCCCTGTACGCCTCTTCGCGAGCGGCCCGGAAGGTCCCCACCAGCTCTCCCTCCTCGGCCACCGTCCCCGGCCGCGCCTCCCACAGGGTCGCCTCGCCGCCGGCCTCCCGGACCCGGAGCTGAAGCCACTCCATCTGCTCGCGGGTGACGGCGTCCTCCGGCAGCGCGGCCACCCCGTCCTGCAGGTAGAGGGCGCCAAGATCCCTGAGCTTGCGCCACACGGCCACCCGGTGGCGCGAGGGCTCCCTCGGGATCCGGTACACGAGCAGAACCCAGCGCGTCCTCGTCAGGAAGACCTCCAGGCTTCCATCCCACCCTCCAGATAGACGGCCTCGTAGCCCCGACTTCGCAGCTGCTCGGCGGCCGCGGCGGCGGAACGGCCACGGTTGCATACGGTTACAACCTGCGTCCTTCCGGGCAGCTCTAGTCCCTCCATGGCCCGCTCGTCGCCGTCGTTCAGGGCGCCGTAGGCGTCGAAGCTCACGGCGCCGGGCACCGACCCCCGCTCGTGCTCCTCCCTCTTGCGCACGTCCACCACCACTACCCGCTCGCCGCGCCCCAGCATGTCCCTCAACGTCCTGGCGTCGATGCTCCCTTGCGCCACGTCAAACCCCTCTCTGTCCTGCCTATGCCCTCCTACAAGAGCGTCCACATCATGCCCAGCAGGGCGCCGACCGGCACCATTACGTAGATCGGCACCTTGAACCTCTGCAAGACCACGAACGAGACCACCGCAACGGCCAGGGCGAAGACGTCGAAGCCGCCGAGGGTAACCCCGTCGGGAAACAGCACCCGTCCGGCGAAGAAGACAGCCAGGTTGGCGATCACGCCGACCACCGCGGCCGTAACCCCCGTCAGCGCGGCCCGGATCTTCTGGTTGCCCGCCAGAAGCTCGATGTAGGGCGCGAGCAGGAAGATGAACATGAAACAGGGAAGGAACGTAACGTAAGTGGTCAGCAGGGCGCCGAATGTTCCGTAGATCAGGGGGTCGAAGCCTTCGGGCGCCTTGTTCCACGCCCCCAGGAAACCGACGTACTGGGTGACCATGATCAAGGGCCCCGGCGTGGACTCGGCGAGCCCGAGGCCCTGCACCATCTGGTCGGCCGTCAGCCACCCGTAGTCGTTGACCGCCACGTTCGAGATGTAGCTCAGGACCGCGTAGGCCCCGCCGAAGGTGACGAAAGCGGCCCCCGTGAAGAACAGGGCCTCCCGCACGAGCACGTCCTCCCCGCCGCGCCAGATCCAGATGGCTCCCACCGGTATGACCCACAGCACGACGAACGTGCCGACTAACCTCAGGTTGCGCAACACCGACGGCCGCGCGGCCTGGCCGGACTGGTCTACCGCGGACTCCTCCTCAGCCGCTCCGTGACCCCCGCCCCGGAACGCCTCGGGCACGAAGCGCTGCAGCACCACCCCGCCGACGGCGGCGGCCACTACGACCAGCGGGAACGGGACGGACAAGAAATACAGCGCGACGAAGGCGGCCACCGCGAAGGCCCACAGCGCCGCGTGCCCCAGCGCCCTCTTCCCTATGCGCATCACGGCCTCTACCACTATGGCTATGACGACCGGCTGCACGCCGTATAGCAGACCCCTGACCGCCGGCACGTCCGAGTGCGCGACCGCCAGGTAGGAGAGCAGCAACAGGACAAAGATGGAAGGGATCACGAAGAAGGACCCCGCCACGATCCCACCTAATGTGCCGTGCAGCCTCCACCCGATGTAGGTCGCCACCTGCTGCGCCTCAGGACCGGGCAGGAGCATGCAGAAATTCAGCGTCCTCAGGTACTGCCCCTCGGAGACCCACCGCTTCTCGTCCACCAGCTCGCGGTGCATGATCGCGATCTGGCCCGCAGGCCCCCCGAAGTTGATGAACCCAAGCTTCACCCAGAACCGGAAGGCCTCCCAGAACCCAACCGGCTTGGTCCTCCCCTCGTCCGTCAATTTAATCTCCATAAATCGAGTGAACAACGCGTGCAGAGTAACCACGGTTACGGTCAAAGTCAAGGCACTTATCCCCTTGACGGCAGCACGTCAAGGGGGCGGTAGCTGATGCCGTTTAAGGAACGGCCGCAAGGGGCGGAGCACTTTGTTGACGATGTGGTGGTGGAGGAAACTCAGGCGCATGGGGACGACCATGCTACGGAGTATGGGTGGGACCCGGTGGCCGAAGCCTACGCTGAGGGGTGGTGGAACCGGTCGACTCTGTTGTACGGTTGCAGGCCCTCGATGATTGCCTTGGCTCTTGGGTTAATGCCCCGCGTCATGCGCTTGAATTCCGCGAGGCGCTTCGGGTTGAGCGACGGGTCGGCGGCGAAGATCGGAAACTGGGAATCGCCCTCGACGGACTTGGAGACCCGCCCCCGCCCGCGAATGAGCGCCAATTCGAGCATGAGGTTGTCCAGGGACGAGCGGAGGTTGTGGACGCAATCCCCGACGATGAGGCCGAAGCGGGCGGGCGGCTGGTCGATGGCCTCAAGCCAAGTGAGTTTGTAGCGGGCGTCAACGTCGAAATCCACCCAGGTTCGGTACGGGCATTCGTCGGCCCAGGCTTCGACTTCGGCTTTAAGGCTCTCCAGGTGGTGGAGCGCCCGCTGGAGTCGCCTTTCGTGGTGGAAGATCACGGGGTGCAGAATGGGAGGACTATGGCAGGCAAGCGCGACAGGCCGCTCGTCCGAAAGGACGAGCCTAGCCAGAGGACCAAAGAGGGGTTGGAGATACCTGTCCCCAAGCGCCGCGACTTCTTCGGGGCGCTCGACAAGGTCACTGAGTAGGCAGATCGAGCACCATTGAGCGAGTCGATCACGCAGCTAGTGGTGCACCCACGCTTCGGGGTCGCTGGTTAGTTGGACGATCTGATCGGGGAGGTCGCCGTTTACGAGGTCGGCCAGGGTGACGGACTCGAGCACGGCCCTCATGCTGGCGCGGACGGCGATCCAGATGTCTTGGAGGTGCTCGGCGGCACCCGTGTACTCGACGGCCTCGGGCCACTCGCCACGGACGTTTGCCAGCGGTCCCTCGACGGCGCGGATGATGCCTGCGAGCCAGATCTCGTCCGGCGGCAGCGCGAGCCAGTAGCCGCCGGAGGCGCCGCGCTGGGTGCGGACGAGGCCGGCGCGTTTCAGGTCGTGGAGGATGTTCTCCATGAACTTCTTCGGGATGCCCTGGGCGTCGGAGATCCTCTCCCCCTTCAAAGGCCCCGAACCTTCGGAGGCGGCCTTCGCCAACTCGGCGGCGGCCCTGAGCGCGTAGTCCGTCTTGGCCGAGACCTGCAAGCTACACCACGCTCCTGGTCGTCGGTCCGCTAATTTCGGGCCTGCCGCTGGTCTTTTTCTTCTTTCCCGTTACTGTTCGGCGCGTAGACGAACCAGTAGGACCCTACCAGGATCCCGAGAAAGAGCACCAACGCTCCCACGAACTGCAGGTACTCCGTCGCCATCCAGCCTCCTAGCGTTGCTTCGACGCCTCCACCCTCAATTCTACGACAGCCTGCGGGCCTGCGCCCGCCATCGTCGAGCTCGAGATGCCACCCTACGCCTCGTTCGCGGGTGGATTTCGAACCCTCGCCGGGGTCGACCCCTCGCCAGGGCTGCCGGCGACCCGGGTCGGCGTGGGGCAGATGGGCAAGGAGATGCCCGACGTGGCCGAAGGCCGGGCCGCGCACAAGTAAGCAAAATCATGTTCGGGCGTCGCCCTTTCGAGTATTTGTAGTCGTGGCAAAAAGATGGAAGAGAGGAGCGTCATGGCCCAGGAGTTCAAGCAGGGCGACCGCGTAAAGTGGAACACTCCGCAAGGTGAGACCTACGGCAAGGTGAAGAAGAGGCTCACCTCCCCCACGGAGGTCGGCGGCCAGAAGGTCGACGCCTCAAGCGACGATCCGCGCTACGTGGTGGAGAGCGAGAAGAGCGGCAAAGAAGCCGCCCACAAGCCCGACTCGCTGAGCAAGGCGTAGGAGGATCAGAGAATGACAAACGACGACCGCCGGCAGGCTATAGACGAGTTCGACGAAGCCGTGAACATGACCCGCAAGGAGCTCCAAGACTGGCTCGGGACCGACGAGTCCAAGTCCGTCGGCCAAGGAGAGGGCGAGTCAAAAGGCCACGAGTCGGGACGCAGGATCGTCAAGCTCCTGGCGAAGAACAAGTCCGACTACACCGACGATGACATAGACCACATGAAGAAGGTCAACGGCTACGTCAAACGCCACCTCGGCCAGGGTCCGAAGAACGACGTTGAGGACTCCAAGTGGCGCTACTCTCTCATCAACTTTCCAAACGCAACGCCGCGGGCGGCTTAGCCTGAGCGTCGGCCCGGGCCGGGAGCCGGCCGTGGAGCTCGCGCTGACCTAGCAGCACACACCCGAGGACCCGGGAGGTAGACGAAGTGGCGAAGGACGAGCAGCAGATCGTCGAGGAGTTCGGCGAGGCGGTCAACATGACGCGCAAGGAGCTGGAGGACTGGCTCCAGACGGACGAGTCCCAGAGCGTGGGCCAGAGCGACGGCGGCGGCGAGTCGAAGGGGCACGAGTCGGGCAGGAAGATCGTGGAGATCCTTGGGAAGAACAAGTCGGACTACACCGACGACGACGTGGACCACATGCGCCGCGTGGTCTCCTACGTGCACCGCCACCAGGCCCAGAAGCCCTCGGGCGACGTCGAGGATTCGACCTGGCGTTACAGCCTGCTCAACTGGGGACATGATCCCCTGAAGTAGTCCTCCGCCGCGCGGGGAGGTGGAGGTGCTTGTGTGAGCCTCCGGGTGTGCGCGGCCTTTGCGGGAAGCCGAAACCCCGGCCGCCGGCGTCGATGCTAAAGATCGACTTGGGCGAGTCCATCGAGAGCAGGCTCCGGTAGCACGTTTGGATCCCTTCGGAGCGGCAGGAAGGCGGTTATGCGTTCCCTGCGGGCGCGTACCGATCCACCCTTCACCTCGACTAGCTCCATCTTCTGCAACGCGGTTAAATCCCTGCGGAGCGTTTTGTGTGTGAGGCTCGCGTACTCCTTCGCGACCCGAACACTCACCTCGTCCAGGCGACGGATGTCCACCCACTCCTCGTCTACAAGGAGCTCGGCGCTCACCTCTGAGAGATCCAGCAGCAGATGGCGACGGCGTTTGGCGGTGGTCGACTCCTTATCCGTCCCCTTGTCCGAGAAGGCATCGTGGACGAAGTTGCGCCACACCACCTCCATCTGCTCGTCCCAGATTCGGTTCATCTGCTCGTGTAGGCCATCGACGAAGCCTTGCATCGCGTAGACGATGAACGGCACGATGTCTCCTCCGGACCTGCTCGCCCTGTCCAGTTGACGGTAGTAATCGTTGCGCGTCAGGTTGTAATGGTTGCTCAACAGCTGGCAGGCGGGCGAGGGCACCCCGGCGGCGATAAGGACCTTGAACTCTACGAGCCTGGCGGTCCTCCCGTTGCCGTCCCCGAAGGGGTGTATCCATGCGATGTAGAGGTGCGCGAGTATGGCCCTCAGAAGGCCAAAGACCACGCGGTTTTGCTGCTCCTCTGGCATGCAGAAACTCCCGTGGTTGAGCCAGTCGCACATCTGCTGCATAAGGTAGTCGAGATCCTCGGCGGGGGCGCCCCTGTAGCGCCCGACGCCAAAAGAGCCGGTACGGAATTCTCCAGGGACGACGTCCTCGTCGAGCTCGAGCCCGTCGAGCACCCGGAGGTTGTAGTCCTTGATCTCCTCCACCGAGATCGCCACGCTCGAACTCTTCAGGGTGTCACCGGCCATGGAGTTGATGGCGTCGACTATGTTCTGGACTTCCTTGCGCAGGTACTCCCGGGAGGGTGGAAGCTCGAGCTTTCCCTCCAGATGGTCGCGGACTTGCTCCTCCGTCAAGGTGTTGCCCTCTATGGCCGCCGTCGCCAGCACGCCCTTGGCCACGTACAGGGTGTGCAGCTCCTTCGCCACCTCGGGAAGCAGCGGCGTTCTGGCTATGCTCTCACACTCCGAGCGTGCCTCGCCAAGGTTCATCCAGAGGTTTGTTGGGAAACGGTCGGTGTCGCATCGGAACGTGATCCAGGGGTGGGTTTCCCCATATGTGCGCTGTTCTGTCTGCATCAGTGTCCTCCTGGGTGTCCGCCGCCGTGGGGGTACAGATGCCCGTACAAAACAAAAACTATGCACTTGTCCAGTTGTTTATACGGTCAGGTGTCCCACGTACTGTCCAGCATTGTGCCTCACGCGGAGCTTAGGGTCAATGTAGCAAGGTACGATACCGCTGAGAGCGCAACGGAAGCGGCCCTTGTTCCTCATAAGCCGCTACGTGTCTCCCGCCTCGGGGTCAGCGCGCGTGGCAGTAGCCGCGCCGCCCGACGGGGTGGTGCGGCGGGCAACCACTCCCCGGTGACGGCTCGACGGGCGCAGCGAAGGTGCCTCCCGACTCAAGGAGGCCGTCGCGGTCGGGGCGGCGGTCGTCGCGGTTGCGTCGGTCGACCGGTTGAGTGTCACCGCCGTCGCTGCCGTTCTGGTCGTCAGACGCCCCGGTGTCGTCTGCACTCGATGGCAGGGCCTCGCACGCTATGCCGTCGTCGGGTCGCGGGTCGTCCTCGTCCAGAGTCCGTAGGGGTCACTGGTGTCCTGGTCGTAGACGGCCTGCGCTTCCTCCTGCGTGTCGAAGTCGTAGAGGTCGTTCGACTCCTGCGCCTGCGCCGTGGCGAAATGGGGTCCGGCAACAGTGACCTTCTCATAGGCCACCCGGGCGCCAACCCCCGCACCCAAAACCAGGACCACGACCGCGCCTCGCAAAAGCCAGATCCCGAACACTCTCCGCCTACCTCCCTACCTCGCCCGTGCGGCGTGCATGAACAACTCCACTACCTACTCGCACGCCACGCCGTCCCCATCGCCGTCGAGGTTGGCGGGGTCGCTCGGATCCTCTTCTAAGAAGTCCTGCGCCGCTTCCTGGCTCGCGAAGTCTTCGCATTCCTGCGGGACCCCCTCGACGGCGGGAGGCGATACCGGATCGGTCGAGGACGGCGGGGGCGAGTCGGGCCCGTTGATGCTCGGGTAGGCGCCCTCCGGGAGGTTCTCGCCACAGTTGGGGTCGGGGTTTCCCTCGCACGGGTCGATCGCCTCGGGGCTGAGGCCGCAAGCCAACAACTCCTCCGACGTCAGGGTCTCGAAGCCCGGGGCCTCGCCGTTGAGTATGGCCTGCGTCTCCTCGCAGCTCCGCCCCGACGGCTCGGGAGACGCCGGCGGCGTCGCGGATGCCGACGCGGAACCCGAGGCCGAAGCCGAGGGCGAGGCCGTCGCCTGAGATTCGAGGGGCTCGGCAGGCGGCAGGACCCCGCAGTCGACCTCGAAGCTGTCGATTATGTGCTCCACCGCCTCCTGGTCCGCCTCCGCGGCGCCGGGCGCGATCTTCGCCACCCCCGCCACCACGCACGCCCGGCCTGCGGGCGCGGCCGCGAACACGTAATGGGCGTTGTCGGCGCCGTTGCAGTCGAACCAGGCCTGGACCTTGCCGGAGTACGGGGCGCGGTCGAGGTCGCGGGCCGGTCCCTCGGCGCACTCGGCGGCCTTGTCATCGTGGAGGAGCGAGTAGATCAGCTCGTCGTCCGTGTACTGCCGCGCGAGTGCCTCGGACGCCACGAGGTACGCCCCCGACCCTTGGCCGCTGCCGGGCAGGTCTCCGTACCACGCGTCGAGGCTGCGCGCGGTCGTGATGGAGGAGGTCAGGTACTCCCCGGCGTGGTACGAATAGCTGCCCTCCCCGCCTTGCTTCTCGGAGTCGGCGCCAGTCTCGGAGCTCCAGGAAGAGGGAACCTCGACCGACAGACTCCCGCTCGGGTCCTCGACGACGCTGTAGCCGGTCCTCACCGACGTGGCCGGGGGCGGCTCTTCCTTCTCTGCGGCTTCGGGCTCGGGCTTTGGTTCGGGGTTCTGCCGCTCTTCTTCGGCCTCGAACTCGAAGCGCGCCGCCCGCGCCTGGGGTTGCTCGGGCAGGGAGACGGACAGCTCCAGCCGCCCGTCGGCGGGCTCGTCGCCGAGCTCGAAGCCGACCTGGCCGCTCGCCTTGCCTCCGGGCTCGACCTGGCCCTCGGGGCGCGGCCTCTGGTCGGGCGCCGAGCCGGGCTCGAAGGAGTAGCCCTCCCCGTCCCGCAGCAGGTAGTCGGCGCCTGAGGCGTTCGCGGGCTCCTGCGTTCGGTTCTCGAGGGTGAGGTCCACCACCGCGTGGCGGCGGTCGTCGCCGGACTTCCGCGTGGCGGAGTTGAGCGTCACGGCGAATGGGCCGACCTCGGCGGTCTCTCCCATGCCTGCGGGCTCCTGCGCCTGGGTCGTCGTGGGACCTCCGCGCCGCTCGTCCGCCGCGGCATTCTGTTCCTGGCGTTCGGCCTGCGGGTCCTCCTGACTGCAGCCCGCTAGCGCCAGTACAATCACCGCGACGCGGAACCATCGTTTCATAGCAGACCTCCCCCGTCCCGGAGTCCGCGAACACCAACGCAATGGGCGGCTCCTCCGACGACCCACCGGATGACGCGGCCTACTCGCACGAGAGGCCGTCCCCGTCGCCGTCGAGGCCGTCGGGATCTCCGGGCGGGGTCGGGATCGGGCCGTCCACCTCGTCGCAGTCTATGTCGCCTCCGCCGGACGGTGCCCCGCCGCCGCTAGGAGCGGGAGACGGTGCGCTCGCCGAAGCGGAAGCCTCCGGGCTGGCCGAGGGCGGAGGGGAGGCTTCGGACGCGCCGAGCAGTTCCTCGCAGGCGATGCCCTGCTCGCCCGTGTAGCCCTCGCCGATTGGGCCGTCCAGCCCGTTCGGGTCGCTCGTGTCCCGCTCGTAGACCGCCTGCGCTTCAGCGTGGGTGTCGAAGTTCTCGCAGTCGAGGTCGCCGGAGGAGGGCGCTGGGGCTGGCTCGGGCTCGGGGCTCGCCGAGGCCGAGGCGTCCGGGGACAAAGGGATCGACTCAGGTTCAGGTCGCGGCGCGGGTCGTGGCTCGGGTTCGGGTTCCGGAGCGGGTTCGGGCGTGGGATTCTGTCCGTCCTCGCAGCCCGGCGTGCCCTCGCCGATGCCGTTGCCCCTATCGGCGAGCTCGCACTGCTCGTCCTTGGGGAGCCCCCAGATGCCGATCTCGGCGCGTTTGGCATCCTCCTGGAACGCACGGAAGCGCTCCTCGTATCGCGAATTCGGATCGACCGTGTAGACCTGGGCGTAGCCGCCCTCCACGAGCTCCCCGTTGAACATCTCGTCGCCCGCGAGGTAGACGTAGGCAAGGAGCCTGCCGTACCGGTCGGTCCTCTCCTCGTCGAACTCGAGCTCCACCTGCTCGCCCTCGAGCACGGAGGTCGCGTAGTTGGAGGACTCCGGGCCGTAGGGCTCGACGTCCTCGCCCGGGTCCACGGTCTCCGGGGTGTCCACGCCGATCAGGCGCACCTCGTCGTTGCCTTCCACGGCGGGCTCTATCTCCACGGTGTCCCCGTCCACCACCCTCGTGACCGTCGCCACGGCGTCGTACCGTCCGGTGTCTTCCTCGTCCTCCGCAGGCTCGGGCCTGGGCTCCTCCTTACTCTCTTCCGTCGGCTCCGGCTTTGGCGCCGCCGCCGCCCGCCGCCCTTCGCCCGAGGAGTCGGCGTTTTGCCCCTGGCCGCCACCGCCGTAGAGCGCCCCGGATATGCCGGAGAACACGACGAGGAGCGCGAGCGAGGACCCTGCCACCAACCCCCACGTCCTGAGCGGTCTCCGCCTGAGGATGCGGACGATCAGGGCAAAGACGGCGACGAGGAGCGCCAGGAACGCCACGACTACCATCAGGGGGCTCACCACGACGCAGAGGACGAGGATGAGGAGGGCCGAGAAAGCAAGCAACACCTTCGCGGCAGTCGAAAGAGCGCCAATCCTGGCAAGCATGTTCCCCAACGCGCGGTGCCTCCTTCAAATCAGCCTGGCCTGATCCGGGGAGTAACCAGCACCTTCCCCTCCCCAGCGGAATACATGTTAGGCACGTTACGAAACCCGCGTCAACGGCTCACGAGCTCGCTTCGACGGTGCGCTGGACTAGAAGCCGGGGGTGGAGGTGGCCCTCGGGTGAATGGCCGCCAGAGGGAGAACCCACACGAGAGGTCACTCGATGCCGAGTTCGTCCTTGAGCCGCCGGTACCAGTCGCCCGTATGGGGTATCCACTTGGCCTCACCCGACGCGCGGAGCTGTTGCTTGTTCAACCCGACCAAGCGATCCTCGCCCGAATCCAGGATGTAGATCGCGTTGTCCTCAATCGGGCACTCCATGAGGACCCTCTCCGTGTGGTGGAACCTGAGGAGAATGTAGCCGTACAAACCGGCCTTGCCCTTCTCCCAGTTTTTCCAGGGAAGGGCGAGCACCTTGTCGAGGCGATCCTGCGAGAATACGCCTCTCAGCCGGCCGCGGCCGATCACCTCACGGTAGTATGCGCGTACGTGCCCGCCGGTCTGCTGATCTGGGGGAACGAACTCGAAGTCGCGGGTGATGGGCGCTCCGGCGGCGGTGTCGCGCTTGGGCCTGAAGACCTCCCTCACCTTGCGACGCGAACGGTCGACGAGGACCTGGCGGTTCTCGTTGCGCCGCTGCCTGCCCCGTGCCCTGGCCTCTTCTCGCTCCCAATCGGCGATCCTGCGTCTGTGGGGCTCGCGGGCCTTTAGGTACTCGCTGAAAAGTCGGTCGTATTCCTCCTCCCTGGCTTTCGCCTCGACGTCCACCTGGTCGATCGCCCGCTTCGCCTTCCGCACCTCCTCGCGCAGCTGCAGGATGCGGTTGCGGTCGGCCCGGAACTCGAAGGCGGACGTCAGCCGCTGTTGGGCCTCGTACCGCCTCCTGCGCGCGGCCTCGAGTAGTCGGGCGGGATCGGGGACGGGCGGCGGAGGCGGGGGGCCGTCGTAGACCGGGCGGGCCGGCATAGTCGTGTCCTCCTTCAGTTCGTCCGCCTTGGCCTGCATCAAGCCGACGAGATCGGAGAACTCCTGCGGCGTGAGCGGGGTGCTTCCGTCGTCCGGGACCGAAGGCTGCACGCGCCTTAGCAAGGCGTCGTGGATGAACCGACCCATCTCTGGAAGGTTCATGCTCTCGCAGTCTGACCAGTACGCAGGACGCTCGGGGGGCGTGGCGGGTTCGGACACCTCGAAGCTCCCATCCTCGGAACGAGTGTTCCCCCAAGTCTACATGCAGGTCGGTCGCCTCCCCACACCCACCGACTGCAGTCACTCACAGAGGCTAGCCGAGGGGTGGGGGTGTTGCTGGGATGATCTATGTTCGCGCCGGCCAAGCCGAAGCCTGGGTTAACGTCAGCTCGACGGAACATCCTATACTGCCGGGCGGTATGGTGGAGGAGGCAGCTCGCGCGGGACGCGCAGCTCGAATCTTCACCGACTTGAGTGACACCGAATCGAGGGAGGTACGTCGTCCGATGCTCCGAGTGGAAGAGACGAAAGCTCGCATCGAGCAGAGACTGGGAGCTTACACAGGGCTGTTGCAGGACATCGTGGATACGTTCAACGAGATGTACGAGGAACGCGATTACGAACGACAGATAGGTATAGCGGCAGACTTCGACACCGACTGGGAACTGAGGGTTCGTAGGAACATGACGGAGCAGCTGCAATCGGAGTTGGTGTCCGAGGTGGAAGCCCTACGAAAGTATGCCGAGGACTTGGAACGCCGGGTGTCGAAGACGGGTCACGACGCCAAAAACGCGCTGCCTCGGCCCGAAAGCGAAGCGTCCACGCAGCAGAGCAGCAGGGTACGCATCGAAGCCGCTGAACGGCTCTCGAAGCTGCGTCGCGCTAGGCCGTGACGACCGCAACGCTGGGCGATCAGCCGGTGGTCGAGGTGGCGCTAACCTAGACTAGGCTTTTGTCTGACAGCCACTTAGAGAGAACGGAGGGGATTGTCCCGCCTGCGTCCTGGGGGTCGAACGGGTCGTATAGCTGCCCTACCAGGTCCGTGGGGAGGGTGGTGAGCGTCTGGTCCTTCAGCAGGCACACCGGCTTGCGCATGGCGAACAGGTAGCCGACCTCTAGGGCGACGTTGGGGTTGTACGTCTCCGTCTCGATGCGATCGTAAATCGCCACGCCCAGCCCGCACCCGTGCAGGTAGGTCAGGATGTTGAAGAACATGTGGTCATGGTACCGTTTGTCGTCTGCCCGAATCCCTCTTATGCCGTGGGCGGCTAAGCCATTCCTGACCGCATCCGTTATGGCAGCGTGCGCCCTCGTGTTACCAAATCGCATCATGATGAACGCAGCGTCTGCGGGGTCAGGATGATCTTCCTTGAAGCGGCCGAGGCTTTCCTGTATCTCGATCGGCGCCTCTCCGATAGGAGCGGCGGAACTGAACTCGTCCGGCGTAGCGAGTATCTCGGGGGGCATAGCCATTTGGGGGTCGACCGCTACGGCGTCCAACCCAGCCTCGGTAATCAAGTAGGCAGACCTCGCGTTCGACTCGACGGTGATCAATCCCGCGTTCTCCAAGTAACTCGCTATGGCTAGCGCGTCGTCGAAGCGGTCCTGATCGTCCCGGTCCCAACCCATCCAGGGAGCGACTTCCGTCCACGAGACAGCCTGCGTGGGATTGCCGCCGGCGATGGCGAAGATGGCCCCCAGGAAGCGACGCCGCAGACCGTCAGCACCGCTGGGCTCCGGCGGCCGGGACGCCTGCTGCTCGGCTTCGTGCTGCGCCTTGGTTTTGTAGTGCGCCTTGACGGCCACGGTCTGGCCCTCGTCCGAGAGGGGACTGACGTCCTCGATGTGGTACTCGGACCCGAACTCGTCCACGATCCAGGATCCGACGCGCACCCGCACTTCAGGGAGGAATAGCATCGTTCGTTCGCTGCTGTTCCTGAGACCACGTGCCCGGATCGTTCCGTCGCTGCCCCTGATCTCCAGGTCCTGACCGGAATCGCGTATGCCTTCTTCGACCATATCGCGCACGCTGCTCCTCCCCAGTGGATGGTGTTGCATGGATTCTCTCATAGCCCGGCCCCGCCCCCGCTACGGTTTTTCCTACGTCCGGGACGAAAGAGGCCGACCGGTCGGCTACGAGGTCTGCGAGCCGGAGATGGCCGTCGTGCGCAGGATCTTCGCCATGCTGGACGCGGGCGCTTCCATCCGGGCCGTGCAGATGTCCCTAGAGGGGGACGGCATAAAGGCCCCGAGGGGCGGGCCGCTGTGGTCCCGCGACACGATCAGGAACGCGGTCCGCGAGGACACGTACGTCCCCCACTCCCCGGCCGAGCTCGAGGCGCTGGCGGCAGAGGGCGTGCTTTCGGAGGAGGTGCTGGCCGGCCTCGACCCCGCGAAGAGCTACGGGGTTGCGTACTACGGCAGGACCCGCAGCGCCTACGAGTCGATGCGCTCGAAGCGTCGCAAGGTCGAGCAGGCGCCGCGCTCGGAGTGGACCGCGATTCCGGTACCCCTCGTCGGCGCGGGCCTGGACCGCGGGCAGATCGAGCGGGCGCGCGCCCTCATCGCGGACAACAGGGCGCCGTCGAAGGTCGGCGACCACGAGTACCACCTGTCGCGGGGTTTCCTGTTCTGCGCCGACTGCGGCCGGGCGATGGTGAGCTACGCCCGCCGCTTCCCGACGAGGACGCACCGCTACTACCGGTGCGATGGGGAGCGTAAGACGCGAGGGACGGCGCCCCCGTGCCCGAACCGCCGGTCCCACGAGGCGCACGGACTCGAGTACCTGGCGGCCTCGACCTTCGAGGCGCACGCCAGCCGGGACGGCCTGCTGAGGCTCTACGACGAAGCCGTGGCCCGGCGGGAGGAGCGGACCGGGGCGCGCGGCGACCTCGAACGCCGCGCCGCGCTTTCGGAGAAGTTGTCCGAACTGGAGCTCGAGCGGCGGGGCTACCTGCGCCAGAACGCCCGCGGCGTTCTCCCCGACGCGGACCTGGACGCCATGCTCGCCGACGTTGACGAGCAGCGGGAGGCCGTGGAAGCCGAACTCGGGGCCTCCAAGGACAGGGCAGCGGAGGCCGAGCGGCTGCGGGCGGCCCGCGACTCGCTGGCGGCCCACGACCCGGTGCGCAGCACATGGGCCGAGGACCCTGATGCCGTCATGCCGTGGGAGTACCTGACCCAGGGCGCCACGACGGAGGAGATAAGGAACGCGTACAGACGGCTCGGCGCCCGCTTCGAGGTGGACGCTGAAGGCGAGCTCACCCTGCGCCTGGAGCTCGATTTGGGCGCTGTCGCGTTGCAACCGACAAGTTCACCCTGATGAACTGGGGCCACGATCCCTTGAAGTAGCGAGCAGCCTCTAACCTCGTCTCTTCCGGGCTTCGACGGGCTTTACCAGGTACTGGACGTAGCCACGGGGGCTGCGTTCGGCCTCGGCGGCTAGCTGTTTGGCTCGCCACTCGGCCTGCTCCAGGGTCGGGTAGCGGGCGACCTCTATGTGTCCGAAGAGGGTCACCCCCACCACCTTGAAACCGCCGCTCTCCGTCCCTTCCGGCATCCTTCTCCCGTCTTGACCCTTTTTCATTCTGGCTGCTAACATCGTTTGGCACAACGCTCTTTATGGGAAAGGGAGCAACGGGCGCGAGGCGTCCGACACCGCTTCAGAGGAGGATAGACCATGCTTGAGGGGCTCGTCCAGGACTACCAGTTGACGCTGCCGGCGATCTTGCGCCGCGCGGAACAACTCTACGGCTACCGCGAGATAGTCACCCGCCGCCCGGACAAGTCCTTCCACCGCCACACCTTCGCCGACTTCGTCTCCCGGTCCAAAAAGCTCGCCGTGGCCCTGAAGAAACTCGGTTTGGAGGACGGCGACCGGGTGGGCACCCTGGGATGGAACACCTACCAGCATCTGGAGGCGTACTTCGGGGTGCCGTGCTCGGGGGCGGTGCTCCACACGCTGAACCCGAGGCTGCACGAGGACGACCTCTCGTTCATAGCGAACCACGCCGAGGATAGGGTGATGCTCGTCGACGAGACGCTCGTGCCCGTCTTCCAGAAGTTCAGGGAGAAGACCAACGTCGAGCACGCCGTCGTCGTCACCGAGGGCGGGGAGGTCCCTGAGGGCATGATCTCCTACGAAGACCTCCTCTCCGACGCCGACGAGTCGGACTTCGAGTACCGCGACTTCGACGAGAAGCAGGCCGCCGCGATGTGCTACACCTCGGGCACCACGGGCCGCCCCAAGGGGGCCCTCTACTCCCACCGCTCGACGGTCCTCCACTCCATGATGGCCGCGATGGGCAACACGTTCGCCCTCTCCGAGAAGGACTGCGTGCTCCCCGTCGTCCCGATGTTCCACGTCAACGCCTGGGGCCTGCCGTTCGCCTCCGTGCTCGTCGGCGCCAAGCTCATGATGCCCGGCCCCCACCTCGACCCCGCGAGCCTGCTGGAGGACTTCGATCAGGAAGAGGTCACGTTCACGGCCGGCGTCCCGACCGTCTTCCTGGCCGTGTTGCAGGCGCTCGACGCGGAGCCGGACAAGTACGACCTCACAAAGCTCAGGAGCATGGTCATAGGGGGGTCCGCGGTGCCGAAGGGCGTCGTGGACGCCTACGACAGGCGGCACGGCGTCAACGTCGTCCACGCCTGGGGCATGACGGAGATGAGCCCCATAGGGACGGTCGCGAACCTGCCGACGGTGGTCGAGGAGTTGCCGGAAGACGAGAAGCTGGAGTACAGGGCCAAGCAGGGCAATCCCGTGCCGTTCGTGGAGATAAGGGCAAGGGGCGACGAGGGGTTCGTGCCGTGGGACGGGGAGTCGATGGGCGAGCTCGAGGTGCGGGGCCCCTGGGTGGCGAAGCGGTACTACAACGCGCCCGAGGGCGACGACAAGTTCACCGACGACGGCTGGTTCACGACCGGGGACATCGTGACCATAGACCGTTACGGGTTTATCAAGATCACGGACAGGACCAAGGACCTCATAAAGAGCGGCGGCGAGTGGATAAGCTCGGTCGAGCTCGAGAACGCCCTGATGGCCCACCCGGCCGTCTCCCAGGCCGCCGTCATAGCGATCCCCCACGAGAAATGGGACGAGAGGCCGCTCGCCGCGATAGTCCTGAAAGAGGGCGAGAGCGCCACGGAGGAAGACCTCCAGAGCCACCTCGAAAAGGACTTCGCGAAGTTCTGGCTGCCGGACGCCTACGAGTTCGTCGAGTCCATACCCATGACGGCCACGGGCAAGTTCCAGAAGCTCAAGCTGCGCGAGCAGTTCGAGGGCTACGCGCCCTCGAAGGGCTGAAGGGAGCTCTTGAAGGTCGTAGGGGCCGGCTTCGGCAGGACGGGAACGAAATCGTTGCAGGCGGCCCTGGAGGAACTCGGGTTCGGCCCCTGCTACCACATGACCGAGCTCTTCGAGCACCCGGAGCACGCCGAGACCTGGGAGGCAGCCCGCCGGGGCGAGCCGGTCGACTGGGACGGTTTCCTGGGGGATTACGAGGCCGCCGTCGACTGGCCGGCCTGCACGTTCTACGAGGAGTTGATGGAGAGGTACCCGGACGCGAAGGTGCTCCTCAGCGTCCGCGACCCCGACCGGTGGTACGAGAGCGTGTGCAACACCATCTACGAGCTGAGCAGGCTCACCGTCATCTCGCCCCTCTCGCGGCCGACCTTCCGCCTCGTCGGCCTCTTCGTGCCCGCCATCGGCAAGGTCAGCCGCATGAACAACAGGTTGATCTGGGAAGACACCTTCGACGGCAAATTCGAAGACAGGGAATACGCCAAGGCTATCTTCGAGCGCCACAACGCCGACGTGCGGCGCAGGGTGTCCCCGGAAAAGCTCCTCGTCTACGAGGTGAAGGACGGTTGGGACCCTCTCTGCGACTTTCTGGGCGTCGAAGTGCCCGGCAAGCCCTTCCCGCGCCTCAACGACACGGCCGAGATGCGCAGCAGGGTGCGGGCGGTGCGCGCCGTCTCCCTCGCGGTGCCGGCCGTATTGGCGCTGCTGGCCGGAGGCCTGTACCTGACCTTCTCCCGGCTTAGTCGGCAACCTCGGGCTTGAAGGTCGTTGGCGCCGGTTTCGGCCGCACGGGCACCACTTCTCTCAAGGCCGCGCTGGAGACGCTGGGTTTCGGTTCCGCCTACCACATGACCGAGGTCTTCGAGCACCCCGAGCACGTCGGATTCTGGGAGGCCGCCGGTCGCGGGGAGCCGGTCGACTGGGAGGAGTTCTTCTCCGGCTACGGTGTCGCGGTGGATTGGCCCGCCTGCGCTTTCTACGGGGAGCTAATGGAGGCGTTCCCCGGGGCGGCCGTGATCCTGACGGTCCGCGACCCCGGACGCTGGTACGAGAGCGTCCTCTCCACGATCTACGGGATACACAGGATCTCCTCGGGCCCCGCCCCGATCAGGACGGCCTTCGCCATCGCGGGCCTCTTCGCCCCCGGCGTGACGGGCATAGCCCGCCTGGCGGACGAAATCGTCTGGAAGGGCACCTTCGACGGCCGTTTCGAGGACGAGACCTACGCCATCGAAACGTTCCAACGCCACAACGAACGGGTCCTCCGCAGCGTCCCGCCCGAACGCCTGCTCGTCTACGACGTGAAGGAGGGATGGGCGCCCCTGTGCGATTTCTTTGGTCTCGACATACCGGACGAACCCTTCCCGCACCTCAACGACGCGCGGGAGATGCGCCTGAGGCTCCTCGGGCTCGTCGCGGCCTCGGCCGCCACTCCGGTCGTCGTCGTAGCCGGCGTTGTCGCGGCGCTGGCCTACCTTCTGCGCCGAGCCCGCTACGGGCGCGGTTAGTGGAGGAAGGTTTTTGGGCTTTCAGGTTTTCAGGGGTGGAGGGTCGGGACTTCCTCCCCTCAAGACCTCAATGCCTGCAAAGCGACGCGGGCCGCGTCTTCGAGCGTCCGGCGCTCTACCCCGGCCCTCGCCAACACGCGCAGGCCGTGCAGGTTGGTTACGAGGAAACGGGCAAGGGGCTTCGGATCTTCTTTCGAAATCTCTCCCGCCTCTCTGGCGCGGATCAAGGCGCCTTCGAACGCCCCTTCGGTGCGCCGGACGTAGGCCGAGATCCTGCCCGCCACCTCCGGATCGTACGGCGCGAGTTCGACGGCGGTGTTCGCCAACAAACACCCCCTGCGCGGCTCGAACGAGACCAAACCTTCTACCGTCCGCCTGAAGACCTCTTCTATCCCGTTCAGGCCGGAGCTCTCGAGTGTCTCGATCACCCACGAAGCCCTCGCGTTCTCGAAGCGGTCGAGGGCCGAGAGGAACAGGGCGTGCTTGTCCCCGAAGGTGTCGTAGAAGCTGCCGCGTCCTATGCTCATGCTTTCGAGCAGGTCGCGCATGGATGTCGCCCCGTACCCCTTGCGCCAGAACAGGTGCATCGCGGCGTCCAGGGCCTCATCCGGCCTGAACTCCTTGGTCCTCGGCACGCCTCAGCCCTCCGGTTGCGGGGAGACGGCGAAGGGGGGCGCGCGGCGCTCGACTATGGGCCAGTGGATGGCGGCGGCGACGACGGCTAGTGCTATGCCGGCCCACCAGATCGAGTCAAAAGAGCCAGTCCTCTCGAAGGCGACCCCGCCGAGCCAGACGCCCAAAAACGCCCCCACCTGGTGGCTCAAAAAGACGATCCCAAAGAGCGCCCCAAGATGCCTCGTCCCGAACATCACGGCCACGAGCCCGGAGGTAAGCGGCACCGTCGAGAGCCACAAGACGCCCATCGCGGCGGCGAAGAGGAGCACGACCGTGGGCGTCGGCGGGAGGGTGATGAAGAGCCAGATCACCCCTGCCCTCGCCAGGTAGATCCCGGCCAACAAAGCCCGCTTGCTGTACCGGCCCCCAAGCACCCCGGAAGTGTAGGACCCGACCACGTTGAACAGCCCTATCAGCGCCAGCGCCCAAGCCGCCACCGCGGGCCCGGCCGTGTTCATCCCCCCGTGCGAATGCCCGGCAACGTTCGAAATATGCGCGGGCAGGTGCGTGGTGATGAACGCCACGTGAAACCCGCAAACGAAGAACCCGGCGACCAGCAACAGGTAGCTGCCGTGCCCGAACGCCTGCCGCACCGCGTCCCGCGCCGGTAACTCTGGCCCGTCGGAAGCCCGCGCCCCACGCTCTCCCCTACCCCGGAGCGCCACCGCCAGCGCCGGCACGACGACCATGAAGCACGCGAGCAGCAGGAGGGCGGTCTGCCAGCCGTAGTCGGCGAGGAACACCTGGCCCAGGGGGGCGAAAGCGAACTGCCCCAGCGACCCTGCGGCGGTCGCGAGGCCCATCGCCTGCGAGCTCTTCTCCTCAGGCACGAGCCTTCCAAGGGCTGCTATGACGATGGTGAAAGAACCGCCGGAGAGCCCGAGCCCGACGAGAACGCCAGCCGTCAGATGGAATGCGGCGGGCGTCGGGCTGACGGCCATGAGCGCTACGCCGACGGCGTAGAGCGTGCCTCCCGCGGCGAGTATCCTCGCCGAGCCGTAACGGTCGGCTATGGCCCCGGCGAAAGGCTGCCCTATGCCCCAGACGATGTTCTGTATGGCGATGGCGAGCGCGAAGACCTCCGGAGACCAACCGCGCCCCTCGCTGATGGGGGTGGCAAAGAGACCGAAGCTCGTCCTCAAACCGTAGGTGATCAGGGCGATCAAACACCCGCACAACACCACGAACGCCGGCGCCCGCCACCACCCGGATAACCTGGCCTCCAAACCCCTCCTCCCCTCCTTGAACGACTCGTCGCGCCACTATACGCAAACTGGAACGATTGGTCAAATATGGCGGGGGAGTGGGGGCTGGTGTTCGGGTAGACTCATGCGGGGTATCGACGATTGAGGGAGAGATCGCCTTGGGGCTGACGTGGGAGATCCTGGTCCAGAAGAACGTGCCGGCGCGGATGCGCGACGGCACCACCCTGATGTCAGACGTCTACCGTCCGGCGGGGGAAGGCGAGTACCCGGTCCTGCTGACCCGGTTGCCCTACGGCAAGGACCTTCCCCGGGATGCCACTTATTTCGACCCGATCAAGGCCGCTGGCGCCGGTTACATTGTCGTCGTCCAGGACGTCAGGGGACGCTACGCCTCCGGGGGCGAGTTCGTGCCTTTCGTCAACGAGTACGAGGACGGGTACGACACCGTCGAATGGGCGGCAAGGCTACCCGGCTCGGACGGCAGCGTTGGGATGTTCGGCCTCTCGTACTTCGGGAAGACCCAGTGGCAGGCGGCCGTCATGCAGCCGCCTTCATTGAAGAGCATGGTGCCTGGGGTGACGTGGGGGAACCACCTCAACGGGGCGCAGATGAGGGGCGGGGTACAGGAGGTCGGGCTCATCCATTACTGGGCCCAGGCGGCGATCGCCCCGGACAGGCTCTTCCGCAAGTACCGCAAGGAACCGGAGAAGATCGGGGAGAAGCTGCCCGAGCTCGTGGGCGTCATAGACGCCATTCTCGCCGGCGGCGGCCATGACGTGCTGCCGCTCTCCGGGTTGCCCAACCCGGACGGCCTCGTGCCGTTCGTCCGGGGCGGCCTGGAGCGGGGGGTGGACGACCCGAGCTGGGACTACCTCAAGATGGACGACAAATACGGCCGCGTGGACGCCCCGACCTTCCACATCGGCGGCTGGTACGACTGCTTTATCGGGGAGACGCTTCGCCAGTACGGGGCCATGAAGGTCCGCTCGAGCGAGGCCGGTATGCGCCCGCCGCGCCTGCTCGTCGGGCCCTGGGTCCACGCGGACTTCGGCAGCACCTTCGGCGACCTGGACTTCGGCCTCGGCTCGATGGGCGCGTTCGTGGACTACCGCGGCGACCTGACCGACAGGCACCTCCGCTGGTTAGACGCGACCCTCAAGGGCGACGAAACCGCCCTCGAAGCCGCGCCGCCCGTCCAAATCTTCGTGATGGGCGAGAACCGCTGGCGCGGCTACGACGAGTGGCCGCCGCCCGGCTCGTACACCGAGGACTGGCACCTGCGGGGCGGCGGGGAACTCTCGCGGGAAGCCGGCAGTAGCGGCGAAGGGCCGGACACCTACGACTACGACCCGAAAGACCCGGTCCCCACCCTCGGCGGCCCGACCCTGCTGGCCCCCATCCACCGCCCCGGCGCCCGAGACCAGAGAGATATAGAACGACGCCCCGACGTCCTCACCTACACGAGCGAGCCGCTCACGGAAGACTACACCGTGCTCGGCCCCGTCTACGCGACGCTCTTCGCGTCCTCCTCGGCGCCGGATACGGACTTCGTGGCAAGGCTCGTGGACGTGTACCCCGACGGCCGGGCCATCGGGCTCTGCGACGGCATCGTCCGGGCTAGCGCCAGGGAGAGCTACCCCGCCCCCGGCGTCATCAACCCGACCACTCCCTCCCCCATCGAGCCGGGCGAGGTCTACGAGTACTGCGTGGACCTCTGGGCGACCGGCAACACCTTCAAGGTCGGCCACAGGTTGAGGGTAGAGGTCACGTCGAGCTCGCATCCCAGGTGGGAGCGGAACCTCAACACGGGCGAGAGCGCCGTCCATTCGGACCGCTCCGAGGTCGCGCGCCAGGCCGTCTTTCACGACTCCGGGCGTCCGAGCAGGGTCACGTTGACGGTGGTTAGGGGGTAGGGTGGTGGCGGTATCGAGATCCGTCCTGATCACGGGCTGCTCCACGGGCATCGGCCGCGCGACGGCAGAACACCTGGCGGCCGCGGGCTGGAAGGTCTACGCCACGGCCCGCGACGTCGAGAAGATAGGGGCTCTCGCCGAACGCGGGTGTGAGATCCTACCTCTAGACGTTACGGACGAGGCCTCCATGCGCGCCGCCGTGGAAGAGGTCGAGAGGCGCGAGGGGGCCGTCGGCGTCCTCGTCAACAACGCGGGCTACAGCCAGTCCGGCGCCGTCGAGGAGGTCTCGATGGAGAAGGTGCGCCGGCAGTTCGAGACGAACGTGTTCGGGCTGGTGAGGATGTGCCAGCTCGTGCTGCCCGGGATGCGGCGGCAGGGCCGGGGCAGGATCGTCAACATCTCCTCCATGGGCGGGAAGCTCACCTTCCCCGGGGGCGGCTACTACCACGCCACCAAATACGCCGTCGAATCCATAAGCGACGCCCTCCGCTTCGAGGTCGCGGGCTTCGGCGTAAAGGTAGTAGTCGTCGAGCCTGGCCTGATACGCACCAACTTCGCCGACGCCGCGACGGGCTCGATGGAAGCGCCCACAGGCTCGGGTCCCTACGCCGGCTTCAGCGCGGCCGTGGCGAAGGCTACGAAGGACAACTACGAACGGGGCCCTATCCTCAAGCTCGGCGGCGGCCCCGAAACGGTGGCGGCGACTATTGAACGCGCCATAACCGCCGACAAGCCCCGCACCCGCTACGCCGTCACGCCCTCGGCCCACCTCTTCATCTGGCTCCGCCGCCTCCTGCCCGACCGCGCCTGGGATGCCGTGGTAAGGACCGTGTACCCTCAACCAGGGAGATAGACGTGCAGATCGAAGGCCGCACCTTCCTCGTGGCCGGCGGAGGCTCGGGCCTCGGCGCCGCCACCGCCCTCATGCTCGAAAACGCCGGCGCGAACGTAGTCATCGCCGACCTGAAACTGGACGACGCCGTAGGCCGGGCCCGCTTCGTAGAGACCGACGTCACCGACGAGGGCAGCGTGAAGGCCGCCGTGCAGGCGGCTTTGGAGAACGGTCCCGTCCACGGCGCGGTCAATTGCGCGGGCGTCGCCATCGCGGAGAAGACCCTCGGCAGAAACGGTCCCCATTCCCTGGAGTCCTTTTCGAAGGTCGTGCAGGTGAACCTGATTGGCACGTTCAACGTCGTGCGGCTCGCGGCGGAGGCGATGGTTGGGAACGAACCGGGCGAGGACGGGGGGCGGGGTGTGATCGTCAACACCGCCAGCGTCGCGGCTTTCGACGGGCAGATCGGGCAGGTCGCCTACGCCGCCTCCAAGGGCGGCGTCGTCTCGATGACGCTGCCCCTCGCCCGCGAGTTCGCCAGGTCCGGCATCAGGGTCGCCACAATAGCCCCGGGCATCTTCGACACGCCAATGATGGCCGGGTTGCCCGAAGAGGCGAGGGAATCCCTCGGCAACCAGGTTCCGTTTCCCTCGCGGCTCGGCAGGCCCGAGGAGTACGCGGCGCTCGTCAGGCACATCGTGGAGAACGACATGCTTAACGGGGAGGTAATCCGTCTGGACGGCGCCATCCGGATGGCACCACGTTGAAGCGGATCGCAGTGGCTCAATGCCACTGCGATCCGCGCGGTCGGCGATCAGCCCGCTCCGGCTTCGCCTCAGCTATCGGCCATCAGTTCTACGTGCATGGTTTCGTTGCCTTTGATGCGGTGGACGAGTGGGATCAGGAACCCGTGCAGGATCGGGTGCTTGCGAGAGATCAAAGCCCCGGCCCGCGCCGATTCCGCGCCGGCGAGTATCCTGGCCCTGGCGCGGATGCCGGGCCCGGTCTGCCTACCGCGGAACGTCGAAGGCGCTACCTCAACTTGAGGGTTATTGCGGATGCGCTTCAGCTTCCAGGTCGTGTCCCAGGTGCGGAAGTAGGCCAGATCCCCTTCGACGGCCACGTGGACCGGGGTGCCGACCCCAACACCGTCGCGCCTGAAGGTCGTGAGCAGGACGTACTTCTCGCGCGCGAGAGCCGCGAAGGCCGGAGCGTTAGGTTGTTCCCGTGCCCCGGCGATGCTGTTTTCGGCCATTCCCTACCTCCCTAGAGCACCGCCGGCCGTGTGTGTCCCGGTCGTTCGGCCGTATCCATCCAGGAAAAGCAGCGCCAGCGGGAGTAGGACGACGAACACCAGGCTCACCACGTTTCCCACCCTGTCGAGAAGTAGCGGGAAGTGGTGGAGCGTGGATACGTGGTAGACGAGGTGCGGCACGGCGAAGACGAGCCAGACGGCGAGAGAGACCTTTACGAGATCTCTTCCCAGAGAGACCGCTGCGGCGGCCAACAGGACGCCGAGGGCGAGGTACATGGCGCCGACGTCGGCGATCAGGTGCCCGTTGTAGGGACCCGAGGTCGAGACCCACGCCCTGCCCGGAAAAGGAAAGTCTTCGTAGAAAGAGCGCGGCAGGAGGAGCGCCCAAAAACCGACGGCCAGGGCCGAGAGGGAAAGCAACCCGAGCCCGCCCCTCATCAGGCCGGCCGAACTACGCTTGCCCGGGATCGCGTTCATGGCGTTCCTCCTTCGGGTTCTACCGCTCGGAGCTTCTCCCGCAGGAAGTCTTCCCAGCGGATCTTGCCGGCCGCGTTGTCGGGGCACGTCAGCGCGCCGGCGCGGATCGCCCGCGCCGTCCTGCCGGGGAACGGGAACTCGACGACCCTCTTGCGGCTCTTCAGGACGCCAAGGTAACCCCGCGCGGCGCTCGCCAACGCCCTGACCTCTGGTCCGCCCATATCGGGCGCCCGTCCTGCGGGGGGAGATAGCGCGAGCTCTGCCAGGCGGCCGGCGACCTCCCCGGCGTCTATGGGCTGGCCGAGAAAGCCCGCGGGGATGGGCATGACGGGCAGACGGTCGAGAGACCGCAGCGCCATCAAAACGAGGTCGTAGAACTGCGTGGCCCGCAGGATGGTGTACGGGATCGGCGCCCCCTCGATGACCCGCTCCGTCTCCAGCTTGACCCGGTAGTAGGGGTATGAGGGGACGAGGTCTATCCCTACTATGGAGATGTAGACGACGTGCGAAACGCCCGCCGCGGCGGCGCTTCGGAGGAGGCGCCTCGTTCCCTCGACGTCCACCTGCCGGGGCCTGCTGTAGGGGCTGGAGGCGCAGTGGACTATCGTGTCCACGCCGTCGACCGCCGCATCCAACCCCTCGCCCGTGAGCAGGTCTCCCCGGACCGTGCCGGGCCGTCCGCCCCGGCTGAGGACGCGCGCCCCGACGCCCGCCGCGTGCAGGCGTTCCGCCACCCGCCGGCCGAGCACCCCCGTCCCCCCGGTGACGAGAATCTCCGTCGTGCTCATCGCGGGCCCTCCTTTTCCAGGGGTGCCACGGTCCGGAGCTTGTCGGGGTTGACGACGAGCCGGATCGCCAGGATGCTGCCGTTCTCGAACTCGAAGGTCGCGACGCTCTGGGGGCTTCCGTCGCCGAAGTACCCGACGAGGCCGGGGCGGCCGTTGATCGAGGTCAGCCTGGCGGAGAGGCCGGGCGGGGCCTTGCCGAGTATCCCGGAGAAGAACCGGGCGACGTTGGCCGCGCCGTGGATCGGGTTGCGCGCGGCCCGGGTCTTTCCGCCGCCGTCGGACCAGAGGGTCACGTCTTCGGAGAGCAGAGCGAGCAGGCCATCCATGTCGCCCACGGAGCATGCCCGCAAGAACTCGCCCGTCAGGCGTTCCTCCTCTTCCCGCGAACGCTCGAATCGGGGCCGGCGGGCCGCGACGGACGCGCGGGCGCGGTGGGAGATCTGACGGCAGTTCTCCTCCCCTCTGCCGACGATTCGGGCGACCTCTGCGTAGTCGTAGCCGAAGACCTCGCGCAACAGGAAGACCGCCCGCTCGACCGGCGTGAGGCTCTCCAAAAGGACCAGGAAAGCCATGGAGAGCGACTCTTCGAGGACGACGGTCTCAGCGACGTCCGGCGCCCGCTCGTCGGGGAGCGGCTCCGGAAGCCAGGGGCCCACGTACTCCTCCCGCCGCTCCCGCGCGGAGCGTAGCCGGTCGATACAGAGCCGGGTGACCACCGCGGAGAGATACGCCTTCGGGGAACGGACCTCGGCCTCCTGCGCCCGGCGCCAGCGCACGAAGGCCTCCTGAACCACGTCCTCCGCGTCCATGACGCTGCCCAGCATCCGGTACGCTATGGAGAAAAGCAGCGGGCGGTGCTGTTCGTACGCTTCGTCTGCGGATCGCTCTCTCACGGTTCCGCCTTTCTTCGGCCTCTAAAGACGAGACGAAACGCCTGACGCTCTCGTGACACCCGACGCCCGGATCCCGGAGGCTCAAAGCCCTTCCCGGAGCACCTCCAGGGCCGCGGCGTAGGAGTTGAGGGGGCGGTTGTCGTCCATGGGCACTACCGTCAGGTCCGCCCCGCGGCCTGCGGCCACCGCGAAGGCGGGGTCGTTGGTGTCCATGACCGCCACGGTCGGCACGCCTGCGGCAACGGCTGCCCCCGCGAAGCCGTGGTCCGCGGCGACCAGGTCGACCGAACCCAACTTGTGCAAGACGGCCTGCATCGGTTCCGGATCGTGGGTGTGCATGAGGCTCGCCCGGTTGCCCAGGGTGCCCACCGGCCCCGCCCAGTCGAGGGGCACGCCCCGCCTGCCGTAGAGCCCGTCCGTCCTGGCGGTCAGGACCTTCGCCCCGAGGTCCTCGGCCCAGGCGGCGAGACCCATGTAGTAGAGAAGCAGGGCGCCGGGGTGGCCCGTGGCGAAGACCATGCGTCCCCCGGCCTCGGCGACCTGCCGGATACGGCTTCCGGCTTCGAGCAGCGCCGCGGCGGTGCGGGCCGGGTCTATGCGGCCCCGCCCGGGCGTCGCTTCTTCGTCCGGGGGGTTGCCCAGGTGGCGGGAGACGGCGCCGTAGGCCTCGTCGAAGCCGACGCCGCGCAGCAGCGCCTCCATGCCGTAAGAGTTGTTCCGATCCGCCTCGATCATGAGCCGGATCTTGCGCAGGTTGTTCTCCGCGCCGTGCGAGGTGTCGTCCCCGGCGACGCCCGCAGCGAGAAGCTTCCGCGCGTGGTCTTCGATCCTGAGCCCCATACCCGCCAGAGTCTAGCAGAGCCCACGCCTGGCAAACGGAGGACTCTCCGCTTCCGGGCCCGGCCGCGGGCCTCCCGACGCTTGTTCTCTACGGTCGACTCGCGTAGGGTTGCCACCGTGGATCTCCTCTACTCTCTCGCGCGGGACGGTTAGCCGGTGGAGCAGGACCCCGCAAGCCTGAAGGGCCGGCTGCGGCTGCTCATGACGGCCGCTTTCCTGAGCACCTTCGACCGGTTCACCATCGCGCCGATGCTTGTGACCATAGCGGCGGACCTGCGCGTCTCCCTCGCCGGGGCCTCGGTGGCCGCGAGCCTCTACTTCCTGCTCTACGGCCTTATGCAGCCCGTGTGGGGCATCCTTTCCGACAGGCTCGGGCGGGTGCGGGTGATACGGCTGGCCCTGGTCCTCGCGCTCGTGCCCGGGCTTCTCTCCGCGTTCGCCCCGAACCTCGCGGTCCTAGTGGTGGCGAGGGCGCTGGCGGGCGGCCTCTTCGCGGCCGTCATACCGGCCTCGCTCGTCTACATCGGGGACACCGTGCCACTCGGGGTCCGCCAGAGGGCGCTCGCCAACCAGCTCGCCTCCTCGGGGGTCGCGACCGGCCTGGCGACCGCGGGCGCCGGGCTCGCGGCTTACCTGGGCCTCTGGCGGCTGGCCTTCGCGGTTCCGGTGCTCGCGTCCTTCGTCCTCGGGCTCCTGCTCGCCCGCCTGCCCGAGCCGGAGAGGGAGAACGAAGAGCGCGGGGCGCTCGCGAGGATAGGTCTCTTCCTGAAGAACCCGTGGGCCGTGCTCGTCGTGCTGCTCGCGCTGGCCGAGGGCGGCGTAATCCTCGGTTTCCTCACCTACCTCGCCCCAGCCCTCGAAGCCGGGGGCTACGGCGCCGCCGTCGCTGGACTCGCCGTCGGCCTCTTCGGAGTCGGCACGCTCATCTGGACGCGGGCGACCGGCCGCGTCACGGAGAGGTTCGGCAAGGGAGGCGCGATCCTGCTCGGCGGCGCGCTGCTGGCCGCGGGCTACGCGGTCGGCGCCGCGAGCCAGGGCTTCTCGGGCATCGCCGTCTCGGCCTTCCTGGTCGGCGGCGGCTTCTCGTTCATGCACCCCACGCTGCAGAACTGGGCGACCGAGGTCGCCCCTGACGCCAGGGCGACCGTAATCTCCTTCTTCGCCGCCGCCCTGTTCGTGGGAAGCGGCATCTCCACGGTCCTCGCCGCCCCCCTCGCCGAAAACGGGGCCTTCCCCCTCCTCTTCGGCCTCGCCGCCACTACGGCCCTGCCCCTGGGCCTGGCAGGCGCCCTCGCCCGCCGGAGGTACGCGAAGTGAGGTTGCAGGCATCAGGTTTCAGGCTTCAGGAAGGTTTATGCGGGATCCGGTGTTCGTCTAAGGATTTGACCCTGCAACGAACTTGTTCGATTCGGAGACGTTTCAGGAAAGCGGAAGCCGCGCCACCGGGCGTTGGCGCCTCTCGGCCCACCTGAAGCCTGAAACCTGATGCCCGAAGCCTCCGAAACTAGCCACTTCCCAGAAGATCCAGCTCTTTCGGCATCCTGATCGGCTTGCCGCTCGCGAGGTCAACGTACGCGTGGCGCGTGTGGCCCGTCGCCACGAGCCCGTCCTCCCGCAAGACTTCGTACGCGAACTGGACGGAGGCCCTGCTCAGGTCGGAGATCTCCGTCCGGATCTTCAGCTCGTCGTCGAAGTAGGCGGCCCTGCGGTAGCGGACGAGCGCCTCTACGACAACGAAGCCGTAGCCCCGCTCCTCCATCTCCCGGTAGGAGTGGCCGGCGTCGCGCAGCCACTCGACCCGGCCGACCTCGAAGTACGAGAGGTAGTTGGCGTTGTTGACGTGCCCCTGGGCGTCTATCTCCGAGTAGCGGACCCGGAGAACCGTCTCGCGGACTATGGGACTACCGGCCCACGAAGCCTGGCTTGCGCTTCTCGACGAAGGCGCCCATGCCCTCCTTCGCGTCCTCGCTCGCGAAGAGGAGGGCGAACTGGTCGGCCTCGTACTCCAGGCCGCTTATCAGGTCGACGTCCTGGGCCCGGTTGGCGGCGGCCTTGGCGTGGCGGACCGCGACGGGGCCGTTGGCCGAGATCTCAGCGGCCAGCTCCTTCGCCGCCGAGAGCGCCTCGCCCTGCCCGACCACCCGGTTCACAAGGCCCATTCCTCTCGCCTCTTCCGCGTCGATGCGGCGTCCGGTAAAGATAAGCTCCTTGGCGAGCGCGGGGCCGATCAGGCGCGGGAGACGCTGCGTCCCGCCCATCCCGGGCAGGATACCGAGCCCAACCTCAGGGAACCCGAACAGGGCGTTCTGCGCCGCGATCCTGATGTCGCACGCTATCGCTACCTCGCACCCACCGCCGAGCGCAAACCCGTTCACCGCCGCAATAGTCGGCACGGGGCTCCGGTCGAGCAAAGCCATCGCGGCGTGCCCGATCTCCGAGAACCGCTTCGCCTCCAGAGGTCCCATCGAGCTCATAGCCGAGATGTCGGCCCCCGCTATAAACGACCGGTCCCCGGCCCCGGTTACGATGATCGCCCGCGGTCCCTCCGACTCGAGCTCCAACAAAGCCTGCCCGATCTCCTCGACCACCGTCTGGTCGAGCGCGTTCAGCTTGTTCTGCCTGTCGATGGTCAGAATTGCGATGTCGTTCTCGCGGTCGACACGTACGAAATCCAAGGTTCGCCTCCGTTGTTAGCAATTCAGCTAGTCAGCATTTCAGCCTGTCAGCTTATCTGTTTTCGGATGCGCCTACTGCGCCGGACGCACTTCGCGCTGGAGGCTGCTGAAATGCTGACTAGCGAAGCCCGGAGGGCGAAGCGGGCTGACAGGCTGACCAGCTAGCTCGCAGGAACTGCGAGCTTCACGTACTCGACGGCCTTCTTCGTCGGGGTGCCGGGCGTGAAGATCTCGCCGACGCCGAGCTCTTTTAGCTTCGGGATGTCGCCCTTGGGGATGGTGCCGCCTACGAAGACGTGGATGTCTTCCGCCTCGTTCTGTTCGAGGAGATCAACTATTTTTGGTATCAAGGTCATGTGGGCGCCGGAGAGGATGGAGACGCCGATGGCGTCGGCGTCCTCCTGGATGGCGGTCTCGACCACCTGCTCGGGGGTCTGGTGGAGGCCGGTGTAGATGACCTCCATCCCCGCGTCGCGCAGGGCGCGGGCGATTATCTTGGCGCCGCGGTCGTGACCGTCGAGCCCCACCTTCGCGACCACCACCCGTATCGTTCGATTCATGGTTCCTATTCTAGCGGTCTTTGCACCCCGCGCTACCTGCGGAGTTCTCTGAGGTTGTCCCAGAGGACGTAGAGGCTGACGACCAGGACCGCCGCCACCACGAGTTGCCAGAAGAACTCGTAGAGGAGGATGAGGGATGCGACGGCGGCGAGGCCTATGTTGGCGCTGCCGACGAGGTTGGCGAGGCGTCCGCGGAAGCCGGCCTCGGCGAAGGCGAAGAAGGCGATGCTGACGACGAGCATGGAGATCAGGTGCTCCTGCTGGAAGATGGCTATGGCGACGAAGATCACGAGCATCAGGCTCACGCTCACGGCCGCCCACGCCTCGGCCACCCGGCTGAACCTGAGCTCCGTCTCCGAGGCGGGCCTGTGCGCCCGTGTGATGTGCCCCCTCACGGGGTCCCTCTCCCCGACCTCGATCCTGCCGGCATACTCCTCCAGCGAACCGGAGACGGCCTCGTCCGCCGCGAGCCTGGCCCGCAGGCCGTCTACCTCCCTGGAGAGCTCCGCGATGCGCCGCCTGGTCTCCCTGCCGCGCCCGTCCAGGTGCGAACGCCCCCGCACCGCCGCCGCCTCGGCCCCGAGCTTCCTGAGCCGGCGGGCCTTCTTCTCTATCTCGGCCCGGAGCTCCTCGCGGCGGGTTTCGAGTTCGTCGCGCCTTTCGAGTGCGGCCGTGACGGCCTCGGCGGGGGTCGGCACCTTGTCCAGGCCGGCCCACCCGACGGGGTCGTACCAGACCCGGGCCACGGTCTTGTCGCGGTTGTAGATGGGTCCCGCGGGCGCGTCCTCGCCCTCGAACGGGTCCCTGGCGTAGAGGCCCCACAGGCCGCGGTAGCCCGTGACCCAGGGTGGGGCGGGTTCGGAGATGACCCTCGGCGGGTCCCACGCCCGGTCTCCCCCCTCGCCTATGACGAGGCCATCGCCGCGGGCGTAGTCCACGAAGGGGACGTGGAAGTAGCCGCCGCTTTCGTTGCCGCCGCCGACGTACTGGCCCAGCCTCTCCCGCCAGAAGCCGCGCGCGCCGCGGACGACCCTGGCGAGGGGCCGTGGCAGGGGCAAATTGAGCTCCGTGAGGTACTCGCCCGGGGCGTAGTAGCTGGCGTGCGAACCTGCGGCCACGTAGACCACCGGATGATCCCCAACTTTCTCGACCTCAGGGTCGTCCCACCGGCGCCTGAGGTTGTCCCCGGCGTAGTTGTGCGAGGCGTAGGCCACCCACTCGGGACGAAGCTCCCCACCTTCCGTCTCGGCCAGGTAGACGTGGACCTTCTCCCAGTCCGCCTCGTGGTCGTTGGCCCCGAAGAAGCCGCTCCTCCAGTCGTTGAAGGGATAGAAGAGCCAGTACTGCAGGACCGTCCAGCCCTCCTGCCGGGCCACGCGGCCGTGGTAGGAGTAGCCTTCCCGTTCCTCCATCACCCGCCTGTAGGTCATCGCCGCGGCCCCGGCCGCCTCGCCGGGCACCCTTCCCCTCGCCAGGAGCGTGATGGAGTACAGCGCGTCGACGAACCGCGAGAGGTATCCGACCCGCGCCAGCCTCCCCCTCCCGGCCCGGAACGCCTCCCTCGTCTCCCTGAGGCCCCTGGCCGCCCGCTCCCGCAACGCGGCGAGCGAGGAGCCTGCGGGGAGGTCCCGCGGGTCCGTGAACTTCAGGAAATGCACGGCGCCGGACCCGTCGAGGGGCTGCTGGGGCAACGTCTCCAGGGTAAGCTCCCCGCCGGGCACCACCCTGACGGGCTCCCCGCCGGGCCGCTGGACCCAGAGGCTGCAGGCCCGGACGTAGGGGTCCACGTCCATCGGGAAGAACCTGTCCCCCTTCGTGCAGCGCAGCACGGGCTCGAAGCGCCGGAGCAGGGCCTCGTCGGGGTGGGGGGCGCTCACGACACCCTCTGAGGGGCTTGCGGGCGGTTCTTCCGGTCCCCGGGGTAGAAGACCGCGCGCACGTCGTGGACGTTGAGGTACAGGATCATCAGCACCGCATAAGCCATGATCGGGTAAACGTAGACCGGCTCGTACTCCGCGTAGAGCCACAGGCAGGTCGCCACCACGAGGCCCTGCGAGATCGCCGCCAGCAGCCACCCCCGCCGCCTGAGCAGCAGGAAGCCCATGGCCGAGAGCAGCGTCAGCGCGACCGCCGGCACAAACAGGACCATCGCCAGCGCCTCGACCACGTCCCGCGACGGCGCCGCCTGCGCGGCGATGATCCGCCGCCAGTCCACCCGCGAGAACTCGTAGGCCGCGAGGGCGGCGATGACGGCCACCTCGAGGATGAGCAGCAGCCCGATGGCCCTGACGGGCCGGTAGGACTGCCTGTCGGGCTCCGGAAGCGGGTCGCCGCGGCGTCCGGCTAGCCCGGAGCCGGCCACGGTTCCTCCGCGAAGACCTTGCCCGGGTTCATGACCCCGTTCGGGTCGGCGAGACGCTTGATCCCGCGCATGAAAGGCAGCGAGTCGCCGTGCTCCTCCCGCAGGTGCCCCGTCTTGCCCGAGCCGATGCCGTGCTCCCCGGTGCAGGTCCCGCCGCGCTCCAGCGCGTAACGTACGATCCGGCCCATGACCTCCTCGGCACGCCCCATCTCCTCGGGGTCCCCGACGTCAACGGGGAAGACGGCGTGGTAGTTGCCGTCGCCGACGTGGCCGAGGATCGCGCCGTCGAACCCGTGCCCCGCGATGGTCTCGCGGGCGCGCGCCAGGGCATCCGGGAGATAAGAGATCGGGACGCAAACGTCCGTCGTCATCGGCTTTTTGTCCGGGTTGAGCCTGGTTATGGCGAGCCCGGCCTCGTGGCGGGCCTCCCACAACCTCTCACGAGCCGCCTCGTCGGCCTCGAACTCGAAGCCTTTGCAACCTTCCGCCGAGGAGATTGCGCGGGCCTGGTCCACGTCGCTCTCGACGCCGGCCTCGGAACCGCTGAACTCAAGGAACAGCGTGGGGGCGACGGCATAGTCCGTGCCCTTGTAGGCGTTTACGGCCTCGACGGTGCGGGCGTCCACGAGCTCGACGCGTCCAATCTGCATCCCCGACCGGATCATGGCGACGGCCGCCCTTCCGGCCTCCTCTATCCCGGGAAAAACCGCCCGCGCCGCAAGCACCTTCTCGGGAACGGGATAGAGCCGCAACGTCAACTCCGTGAAGACGCCAAGAGTCCCCTCGGAACCGACGAAGAGACCGGTCAGATGGTAGCCGGCGGAGGACTTCATGGACATCCCACCCGTCCGCATTACGGTACCGTCGGCAAGCACGACCTCGAGGTCTAAGACCTGGTCCCGCATGGCCCCGTACCTGACCGCGTTGGTCCCGCTGGCGTTCGTCCCCGCCATCCCGCCGAGGGAAGCGTCCCACCCGGGGTCCACCGGGAAGAAGAGGCCGTGCTCCTTTATTTTCGCGTTCAGGCGTTCGTGCGTGACCCCAGGCTGCACCCGCACTACGAAGTCGTCGGGCCTGACCTCCACGATGGCGTCCATCCGGCCGAGGTCCAGGCTGATGCCGCCGTGTACCGGAATCGTGTGGGCCTCCAGGCTGCTGCCTTCACCGAACGGGACGATGGGTACGCCGTTCTCGTTGGCGAAGCGCAGGACCTCGGCGACCTCGTCGCGGTTCTCGGGGCAGACGACGGCGTCGGGTTGGCGCGGGGCGTGGTAAGTAAAGATGCCGCCCCCGTGGCGCTCCAGCTCCTCCGGGTCGGCGACGATACGGTCCCCCGGAACAACATCCCTGAGCTCGGACAAAAGATCCAACGGGCGTCTCCAGCTCCTCGCCGACAAGCTGACCGGCTGACTGACCGACCGGCTCTACTCCGCCTGTACGGGGTTTGTGAGGGCGCCGAGGCCCTCTACCTCTATCGTAACTTCATCCCCCTGCTTCATCCAGAGCTGCGGGTCGCGGGCCATGCCGACGCCGGGGGGCGTGCCCGTGATGATGACGTCGCCGGGTTCCAGGGTCATGCCGGTAGAGAGGAAGGAGACGAGTTCCGAGACGGGGAAGATCATCTTGTCCGTCGTCCCGTCCTGGACGGTCTCGCCGTTCAAGGTACACCGGATCGAGAGCTTCTGGGGATCCGGCACCTCGTCGCGGGTGACGAGGTAGGGACCCAACGGACAGAACGTGTCGATTGCCTTGCCGCGCGTCCACTGCCCGCCCTCGCCGAGCTGTATGTCCCTCGCGGAGACATCATTCGCGTTGGTATAGCCGTAGACGTGGTCCATAGCCTCAGACTCCGGGACGTTGCGGGCCGTCTTGCCTATGACCACGGCGAGCTCGGCCTCGTAGTCGACCTGGCTCGTGATCGGGGGTATGACGATGGGCTCGCCCGGTCCTACGACGCTGTTTGCGAACTTGGCGAAGACGATGGGCTTCTCCGGTATGGGCGCCCCCGTCTCCTCCGCGTGGTCCTCGTAGTTGAGGCCTATGCAGATTACCTTGCCCGGCCTGGGCACCGGCGCGTGCAACCGCGCGTCCGCCAGCTTCACCACGTCTTCGCCGGGCTCGGGACTCCCGCCGTGTCCTATGAAGTCGATCATGCTCTCGTGCCCGAGGGGCCGGATCTCGTCCCCCTCGACGACCCCGACCTCGGGCGCCCCGCCCCCAACCGAATACGTGACCAGCTTCAAGAAAACCCTCCTCTACCGCGGATACAAGGTCAACCGAAACCCATCTTAGCAGCAAGCCGGAGCGCCCCGCTCCACCTCGTCGCTACGGCTGAAGACGCCCTATCTTCCACCCCCCGTCTTCCCGGCGGTAGAAGATCCGGTCGTGCAGCCGGTTCTCCCGCCCCTGCCAGAACTCGATAACCTCGGGCTCGACCCGGTACCCTCCCCAGAACGCCGGACGCGGCACGTCGCGGCCCTCGTACTCGGCTTCTAAAGCCTCGACCCGCTTCTCCAGAACTTCGCGGCCCCCGATCACCCGGCTCTGCTCGGAGGCGAGCGCCCCGAGACGGCTGCCGCGCGGACGGCTCGCGTAGTAGGCATCGGACTCTTCTTCGGAGACTCGCGATACTGAGCCTTCTATTCGTACCTGCCGCTCCAACTCTCCCCAGTAGAAGAGGAGCGCGGCGCGGGGGTTCTCTTCGATCTCGCGCCCCTTGCGCCCTTCGTAATTCGTGTAGAAGACGAAGCCCCGTTCGTCGAAACCCTTGAGGAGCACGACGCGGGCGGAGGGACGGCCGTCTAACGTGGACGTGGCGACGGTCACGGCGTTCGGCTCGTGGAGTCCGGCGGCGAGCGCGGCGTCGAACCAGCGCCCGAACTGCCGGACGGGATCTGGGTCCACGTCGGATTCCGTCAGCCCGGCGCGGGTGTACTCCTTGCGGAGGTCGGAGAGTCTCCGGGGCAAGCTACCAGCCCCAGGTGCCCGGAGCACCCTTGAAGGGTCCGACTATGTTGGACGTGACCCAGCCGCCGTAGAAGTCCCCCTCCTGCGCCTCGACCTTCTCCCCGCCCACCCAGCAGGCGTCCATCTTTGAAGGGTAGAAGGCCACGTAGCCTTCGAGGTCCCTGAAAGAACGCGTGGGATCCGGATAAAACCACGCTGCCCGCTCCGCCGCTCGCTCCTCGGTGACGATATCGTAGTAGCTTGCCCGCCCCTTCCACTCGCAGTAGGAGGTGGCGCCCGATGGCTTGAGGTGCTCCATCCTGATGTCCTCGGGCGGGATATAGTAGACGGGAGGATGGCTCGTCTCCAGCACCCGCTTCGCCCGCCTGGTGTACGCCAGCGTTACCCCGCCGAAGACCACCTTCACCTTCTCCTCGACGTCCTCCATCCGCGGCGGACGGGGATAATCCCAGACGGATTCCTGCCCGGGGCCCGGCTCTACTCGTTGACGGCCCATCGCCGAACCTCCCTCTCGCTCATACGGTCGCTCTGGCGCGGATTATATGTCCGGCTCCCCCTTCGCAGAGCCCCCGCGTTCACGGCGCCGCGCGGGCCTCCCTACGCGCTGGCCCGCAGGCCGTCGAGCACGGAGCGCAGGGCGCCGACTATACGCTCCCGTTCCATCCCGAGTTGGTGGCGCTGGTAGAGGTAAAGGTCGACGTTGAGCGCGGCGAGCAGGGTGTCGGCGAGGCACTCGGTGTCGAGGTCCGGGGAGACCTCGCCGAGGTCCCCGGCCTCGTCGAGAAGCCCGACGACCGTGTTCTTGAGCCTCTCGTAGAACGGGTTGCCGTAGAGCTCGACGCGGCGACCGCCCGCGGCAGAGTCCCGGATCGCCCCGAGCAGCTCCCCGTTCTGCTCGTTGAACTTCGCCACCCAACCCAAGAACCACTTCAACCGCCCCAGCGCCGACCCCCGGCCCTCGGTCCGCCGCCGCATCTCACCCACGAAACCTTCGATCTCCTCCGAGAGCAACGCCGAACACAGCGCACCCTTGTGCTCGAAGTGCCTGTAAAGTGTCCCCTGCCCGACCCCGGCCAAACGCCCGATCTGGTGCATGCTCGTGCCGTCCACACCCCGCTGCGCAAAAGCCTCCCGCGCAGCGTCCAGGATCTTCCGCCGGTTCTCGACCGCGTCGCTCCTCACGGCCCTACCCGTCTCGCTCCCCAACATCCCTTCCGCCTCCCTTGCCAAACGGACATTTGTCCTATACCATCTTTAAGCGGACATTTGTCCGACACTCTAACAGGGAAACGGTGCGGCGTAAAGAGAGGCGGGTGCGGTTGTGAAGGTGGCCATCTTCGGTGCGACGGGTAGAACGGGCCGTCCCCTGGTGAAGGAGGCGTTGGAGCGGGGACACGCGGTAACGGCGTTCGCGAGGGACCCGTCGAGGCTCGGCGTCTCCCGCGATAGGCTGGTTGTGGTTCGGGGTGACGTCACTGACGCATCGGCGGTGGAGAGGGCGGTCTCGGGGCAGGACGCGGTGGTGAGCGCGCTCGGCCACGCGAAGGGGTCGCCGAAGGACGTTCAGACGAGGGGGACGGCCAACATCGTCGCGGCGATGGAGAAGCATGGGGCGCGCCGGCTCGTCAGCTTGACGGGGGCTGGGGTAAGGACCGAGGGGGACGAGCCGAAGCTTGTGGACAAGGTCTTCGGTTTGCTGCTCAAGACCCTGCAAAGGGACGTGCTCGAAGACGCCGAGGGGCACGTCGCGGTGATCCGGGCCAGCGGGCTCGAGTGGGTGGTCGTGCGCGGTCCCAGGCTGACCGAGGGCGAGAAAAAGGGGCAGTATCGCGTGGGCCTCGTCGGCAAGAACAGCGGGACCAGCATCTCCCGGGCCGATCTGGCGGACTTTATGCTGGATCAGCTCACCGACGACGCCCACCTGGGGCGGATGCCGGTCGTCAGCTACTAGGAGCGGAGGGGCATGAAGGCCATAGTAGTCAACGAACCCGGCCCGCCGGAGGTCTTGCGCCTCGAAGAGGTGGAGAAGCCGGCGCCCGGAACCGGTGAGGTTCTCGTGAAGGTGGCCCTGGCGGGCGTGAACTACGCGGACGTGGGGATGCGGGCCGGCATGATGGGCGGGCCACACGCGATGGACCTCCCCTACACGCCGGGCTTCGAGGTGGCCGGCACGGTGGCGGCCGTCGGTGAGGGAGTCGAAGGCGTGACCGAAGGGGACAGGGTAGCGGCCGTCTTGCCCTCTGGTGGGTATGCGGAGTACGGGGTCGCCGATGCGAAGTCCGTGGTGAAGGTGCCCGAGGGGGTGGGTTTCTCCGACGCGAGCGCGTTGCTAGTGCAGGGGCTGACCGCCTACGGCGTGCTGCACGACTCCGCGCGGGTCCAGCAAGGAGACGGCGTGCTCGTGATGGCGGCCGGAGGCGGGGTCGGGACGCTCGCGGTGCAGCTCGCGAAGCTGGCCGGGGCGGCCCCCGTCATCGCGGTTGCGGGGGGCCGGGAGAAGCTGAACCTGGCGCTGTCTCTGGGTGCGGATCACGCCTTCGACTACACCGGAGAAGGTTGGATCAAGGACGTCATGGACGCGACGGGCGGGCGGGGAGTGGACGTGGCCCTCGAGTCCGTGGGCGGCGAGCTGGGGGCGGGCGCCTACGATTGCCTGGCGCCGCTGGGGCGGCTCGTGACCTTCGGGGCGGCGGGCGGTGAAGGATTACGGCCGCCTGACATGTGGCAATTGAACATGAAGGGACAGACCGTAAGCGGTTACGGGGGACCCTGGCTCCGGCCCGGCGCGGCCGCGAACGCCAGGGAGGCCATCTCCGGGTACCTCCGGAGCGGCGACCTCAAGGTCGTCGGGGGCGCGGCTTTCCCGCTGGAAGCGGCGTCCGAGGCGCATCGGGCCATCGAGGGGCGCCGCACGACCGGCAAAGTGTTGCTCCGCGTCGATTAGGGTCGCAATAGAGGAGAGCGAATGAAGATAGACGTCTACGCCGACGTGGTCTGCCCGTGGTGCTACGTCGGGGAGAAAAGGCTCGAAAAAGCGCTGCGCCAACGCCCGGATCTCGACGTGGAGAGGCGCTGGCGGCCGTTCCAGTTGAGGCCCGAGATGCCCGAAAACGGGCTGCCGTGGCGCGAGTTCGCGGTGGGCAAGTTCGGGGGCGAGGAGAACATGAAGCGGGCCTTCTCCCACGTGTCGGCGGCCGGAGAACCCGACGGCGCCCGCTTCGACTTCGACCGCGTCGCCAGCGCCCCGAACACCGTGGACGCGCACCGCCTCATCCTCTACGCCGCAGACCGCGGCAAGGAGTGGGAGATGGCCGACGCCCTCTTCCGCGGCTACTTCGCCGGAGGCCGCGACCTCAACGACGCCGAAGACCTGGCGGCGATGGCCGTCGAAACCGGGCTCGACCCCGGGGAGGTCGGAGCTTTTCTCTCCGGGGGTGTCGGTATCGAGGGCGTGTGGGAGAGCCAGCAGACCGCGGCGCGGCTCGGCATCACCGGCGTCCCCTTCTACGTCGTAGAGGGCCGCTACGCCGTCTCAGGCGGCCAGCCGGCCGAGGTCTGGCTCCGTACCTTCGATGCCATCCAGTCTGAGTTCGTGTCGTGAGCTCTGGTCAGTGAGGGGTGTCCCGGTCTGACGCTCCGGGTTGGGTAAACGACCAGGGTATCTCTCGCCGACGCAGTACGGTCCCGTGTACCTGGGTTCGGCTGAGGAGTAACATGGTCCTGCGGGGCGGAAAAGCCCGCGGAAGGGGTGGGTTTGCTCACGAAGATCAGGGCTGGTTTCGGCGACGGCGTTACGCGGCTGAGGGTAAACGTCTGGGCGGTCGCGCAGTCGGCTGCGGCGGCCAGCCTGGCGTTCTTTCTGGCGCAGGTAGTGCTCGGGCACGAGAGGCCCTTCTTCGCGCCCATAGCGGCCGTGATCTGCCTCGGCATCACGCTCGGCAGCAGGCCCCGGCGGGCCGTCGAGCTCGTGTTCGGGGTCGCGGTGGGGCTCATGGTGGCGGATTTGATCGTGCTCGTCATCGGGACGGGGACGCTGCAGATCGCGGTGGTCGTCCCCCTTGCGATGGCGGCGGCGATCTTTTTCGGCAGGGGTACGGTCCTGGTAAACCAGGCTGCCGTCTCGGCGATCCTGGTGGTCGTGCTGCAACCCCCCGACGCCGTCTTCTCACCGGATCGTTTCCTGGACGCCCTGGTCGGCGGCGCCGTCGCCCTGCTGGTGAGCTACCTCTTCCCCGTCAACCCGGAGCGCCTGGTCGAGCGGGCAGCCGCCCCGGTCTTCGACGAGCTCTCCGCGCTGCTGGTCGAGATAGCGGCGGTCCTGAAGAGCGGAGATCCCGCCCGCGGCCAGAAGACCCTCCTGCGCGCCCGCGAGATGGACGATCGGGTAAGGAACCTCAACGAGGCGCTCGAGGCCGGCCACGAGACGGCCAGGCTCTCCCCCACCCGCCGCCGGTCGCTGCGCCACCTGGAGTTCTACGCGAGCGCGGGCTCCCGCATAGAGCTTGCCGTCATAAACACCCGCGTCCTCGCCCGCGGCGCGGCAAACGCCACCAGGCGCGGGGACGACATCCCGGACAAGTTGCCGGAGGCCGTCCTCGACCTCTCCCGGTCGGTCAAGGCCCTGAACACGTTTCTGGACGAACCGGGCGGTCCTGGCGATGCCCGCCGCCACGCGCTCGACGCGGCCCGCCGGGCGACCGAGGTCCTCGAAGACCGGCACGAGCTCGCCATCAGCGTCCTCGTGGGCCAGGTCCGCTCCGCCGCCGTGGACCTCCTCCGCAGCACGGGTATGGACCAGGCCTCGGCCCTGGAAGCCCTCGAAGACGCAGCAGGCCGCGCCTCGGAGATAGGGTAGAGAGCTATCAGCTCTCAGCCGTCAGCTATTTCCGGTCTGACGAGGCTCGGGGTCCGCAGCGAGAGGTAGGCATCTTCCCGATAGCCTTTACCGGTCCGAGAGCCGTCGTTTCGGAACGTCTTGGGGATTTCAGTACACATCAAGCCATGGGCTCGGCCACCAACCCGAAAGCTGAAAGCTAAGGGCTGACAGCTACCAGGGCGTCGGCTTCTATCTCGACCAGGATCTCGGGCGCTATCAGGCGCCGGACTTCTACCATGCTGGTCGCCGGCCGTATGAACCCGAAGAACTCGCCGTGGGCCCTGCCGACGACCTCCCAGTCTTCGATGTTTACTACGAAGATCCTGGTCCGCACCACGTCCGAGAGCTCGGCGCCCGCCGCCTCCAGCGCGACCTTTATGTTGCTCAGGGCCTGCACCGTCTGCGCCCTGACGTCCCCCACGCCGACGAAGCCGCCGCTGCCGTCGGTGGCAGTGGTCCCGGAGACGTAGACGAAGGGGCCCCGTCGCACGGCTCTCGAATACCCGACGACCCGCTCCCACTCCGTCCCGCTGGAGATGTTGTACCTGGGATCCATGAAGTCCAATTTACTCCATCCCACCAGCGGACGCCCCTTTAGGAGCCGCCGCTCCGGGCGACGAAGTCGTCGATCATGCGCCTGGCGATGCTGACCTTCGGGGGCAGTTGGGGTAGGTCGCCGGCGCGGTACCAGTCGGCGGCCTCGATCTCGCCCGGCTCGGGCGTCAGTTCGCCGCCCGCGTAATCAGCCGTGAAGCCGATCATGAGCGAGTTGGGGAAGGGCCACGGTTGGCTTCCGAAGTACCGCAGGTTCTCGACCTCAAGGCCGACCTCCTCGCGCACCTCGCGATGGATCGTCTCTTCTATCGACTCTCCGGGCTCCACGAAGCCGGCGAGCACGCTGCGCATACCCTTCGGGAAGCCGGGGGAGCGCGCGAGCAGGATCTCATCCCCGCGCCGGACGCGAACGATCACGGCCGGGCTGACCCTCGGATAGTGCATCATCCCGCACCGCGCACAACGCATCGCCAGCTCGCCGGAGGCGATCTCCGTCTCTCCCCCGCACCGGCCGCAGAAGCGGTGCGTCGCGTGCCAGCCCACGATCTGCTTGGCCCGCCCCGCGACCGCGAAGAACTCCTCGTCCACCGCGGCGAAGATCTCACGCAGATCCCGGAACGTCATCCCGTCCGGCGCGTCTAGGCTTTCCGGCACCTCCACGGCCCAGCACGGGCTTCCGTTCAGGGAACCCAGAGGCTGGCGGTAGGAGGCCTCAATCCCGAATTCTTCGAGGGTGGATGCCCTGGGTACGAGCGGCGCGTCTCCTTCGAGCACGAGCAGCCGATCTCCGCGGAACGCGAACCACATCGGGTCCATCGCCAGCATCTTCCCCCCTCCGGTTCGTATCGCGCCGTCCTGTAAACAGGGTCTCGGTTCGAGTATAACCGCGTCAGAGCAGTCCCCGTTCGCCCAGCTCCCGGCGGAACGCCTCCCCCGCCCGGGAACCTTTCCTGAAAAAAACCGCCGGCTCTCCGATGGGGGCTTCGACCGTCAGGCGTTCGCCTCTTTCGCGGGAACCGTATTCCCGTCCGGACCAGAGGTGAACCCAGCGCCCCGCGGGCAGATAAAGCTCGGCGGTCTCTTCGCCGGGATCCAGGACCGGCGCCACCATGAACTCCCGCCCGACCATGAACTGATGCTCCGGATCCAGGACCTCCGCATCCCGCGGGTAATTGATGAAGGGATGCCGGACGACGGGTAGCCCGGTCTCGGCGGCCTCTCGCACCAAATCCTTCCGGTAGGGTTCCCATGCGGCGTGCACGTTCGCGAAGCGCGAGAAGTGCTCCAGGCTCTCGCCGTTCGAATAGAACTGGTGGTTCATCCCCGGACGATTGCCCTCGTGGGTGCGGAAGACCGTGGTGAAAGCGGCGAGCTCCGTCCAGCGCTTCAGCAGCTCCCCCGAGCGGTGGTATCTCAGGACGGGGTTGTCTATGGCGGTGTAACCCCCGATGTCCGAGTGTTGCAGGCTGAAGCCGGAGAACCCGCTCGAGAGCATCCCGGTAACGGCGCTCTTTATACCGTCGTGTTCGTCCCAACTGACGAGCTGGTCCCCGAGCCAGAACAGGGTGCTCTCGCCGGGGCTCCTGGTGAAACCGGAACGGTTGAAGAAGACGATCTCGTCTTCGCGCCCCGCCTCCCGGATGGCCTCACGGTTCACCTCGGCCCACTCCTCGGCGTAGCGGTTGTGGTAGGCCGCCGCGCTCTCCCCCGAGTGCAGCACCGCGTCGTAGGGGAGCCCCTCCCCGAAGTCCGCCATCCATCCGGAGGCCCCCTCCCGCAAGAGGTTCTCCTTGATGACCCCCTTGATCCAATCCCGCGCTTCGGGGTTGGTCAGGTCCACCATCGCGGCCGAGAAGTCGCCGGCCTCGATCATGTAAGGCCCGCCGTCCCGATCTTCGACCAGGTAACCCTGGGCCCTGGCCTCCGCGAACAGGTCGCGCCGGAGATTCGATTTTCGGGAAGGATCGGCGAGGAAGGGGTTCACGTACGTCATCACCCTCACGTCGTCCCGCCGCAGGTCTGCGACGAGCCGGTCCCAGCCCGGATACCGTTTATCGTCCAGTTCCCAGTTCCACCAGAGCTGCGTCCCGAAGCTGGTCCGTCTCTGCCCAACCCAATCCTGCAGCCAGAAGGCGGCTACGGGCGTGTCGAGGGCTTCGAGCCTATCTCGGACCTCGCGCACCCTCCGCGAACCGCCCTGCATACCGACGACGGCGCCGGAGAGGATCCAGTCAGGCAGGGGCCGCATCCTGCCTGCGTACTCCGTGTACTCCCCGATCAGCTCCGCCGGCGTGTCGCCGCTTAGGATCTGCCCCTTCATCCGCGGGGAGAAGACCTCGACCCTGACCCTCTCCTCGTCGCGCAGGTCGAACGAGGAGTACTCGTAGTTCTCCAGAAAGAGGGAGCGCATCTCGCTCGTGAGATAGTGCGGCACGCTGGCGTAGCTCGTGTACGGGTCGCCGCCGGCGCCGGCCTGCCAGTCTGCCCCCCACGTCAACGGCTGCAGGCCCCGCCCTATCCCCTGTTCCTGGATGAAGACCGGCACCTCGTGTCCCTTGAGGTCGGAGTAGGTGTACTGGGCTCCGAAGCCGAAGAAACGCTCTTCCGGCCGCGTCGCGTAGGTCAGGTAGACCCGGTCGTAAGAGGGGTCGTCCACCTCGACCTCGAACCGGAGCCTGTTCCCGTCAACAGCCGAGAACGCCACCGTGTAGGCCACGCTTCCCGAACCTCCCACCAGCCTGCCGGAGAGGACGAGGTTTCCGTCTCTCCTTCGGAGGGCGTCTATCGTCTGATCCGGAAGCAAACCCTCGACCTCGTCCTCGACGGAGAAGTGTCCGTTCCGTTCCTCGACAGTCTCCTCACCCCTGGCCGCCGAGACGAAGCTCTCCCCCGGAACGCTGCTCCAGAGATCACGCCCGGGCTCGGAGGCGTGGGCGACGCTGACGACGGCGCCGTCGCGCCCATCCTCCAGGTCGACTATAAAGTTGCCCACCCGGCGCTCTCCGGGTACGACCTCCCGCGACACGCCCGCCAGGTTCCCCGAAGCGGATCGGGGGTCCCGAATGAGGCCGAGAAAAGCGGCCAGGGCGACGATGGTCGCGAATACGAACACCGCGGCCAGCCGGGATACGGCCCCCGACCCTGGAAAAGTATCCCAAATCGCGAACACCTCAAGACCTCTCCCGCCCGGCGACGGAGACCGTGGAGCCCCGTCCCTACCGGATCGTCTCAGGCGGGAAGCAGGCCCGCCAGGTACTCGGCCGGATGCATGGCTTGGCGGCCCGTGCCGTCCCGGATCTGCTCGCGGCAACTCGTCCCGGGCGCCACGACGACCTTACCCTCGGCCTCGCGCACCGCGGGAAAGAGCCTCCTGTCCCCCATCTTCATCGAGACCTCGTAGTGGCCCTTCTCGTAGCCGAAGAGCCCCGCCATCCCGCAGCACCCGGAGTCGACGACCTCGACCTCGGTACCCGGTGCGAGCGCGAGCGCCCTCTCCGTCGGCCCCGTCCCGACGAGCGCCTTCTGGTGGCAGTGGCCGTGCAGGAGCACGGGGGAGCCGTCCTGCAGCGGTAACTCGACCTCCAGATCCAGCACCGCCTCCTCGAAGAGGCGCGTGGCCTCCGCCAGGCCCTCGACGCGCGGGTCGTCGGGCAGGAGCTTCTTGTAGTCGTCGCGCATCGTCAGGATGCAGCTGGGTTCGAGGCCGACGAGCGGGACGCCGCGCTCGATCAGGGGCGTCAGGAGGTCGAGGTTGCGTTTGGCGTTCTTTCGGGCGGGTTCGATCAGCCCCTCCGAGAGCATCGGACGGCCGCAGCAGACGACCTCGGGGAGCAAAACTTTCACGCCGGCGGCGGCGAAGAGGCGCACCATGCCCTCCCCGATCCCGGGCCGCTGGAACTCGTTCCACGTATCGTTGAAGAGCGCGACCTCCACCGGGCCTTCGCCTTGCGGCAACCCAGGGAACCGTTTCGAGAAAGTCTCCGACGCCACGCCTGGAAGGGAACGGCGCGGGTCTATGCCGGCGAGGGCGGCGAAGCGCCGCGCCAGGCCGCTCCTGCCCACGAAGTTGAAGAGCGCGGGCGCGCGGGAAGCGAGGGCGAGCTGGGTCCGGATGTGTCCCGCCGCCTTCTGACGGATGGAGAAGCCGTGCTTCTTGCCCGACTGGTAGAGGACCTCCGTCTTCATGCTGGCCACGTCGACCTGGGATGGGCACTCCGTCTTGCACGCCTTGCACCCCACGCAGAGGTCCATCACCTCCCGCATCCTGTCCCCGGTCATCTCCTCGGGCGCAAGCGTGCCCTCCAGCACGGATCTGAGCATATTCGCCCTGGCGCGGGTGGTGTCCTGCTCGTCCAGGGTGACCATGTAGGACGGGCACATCGTGCCGCCGGTCTTCTTGCGGCAGAAGCCCGACCCGTTGCAGAGCTCGACCGCCTTCGCGAACCCGCCCTGCTCGGAGAAGTCGAGGCCCGTGGCGAGCGGGAGCCGCCTGCGGCCCGGCCCTATCCGGAGTTGGCCGTCCATCTTCGGGGGGTCGACGATGATGCCGGGGTTCAGGGTGCCTTGCGGGTCGAAGAGCCGCTTCACCTCCGAGAAGGCTTTCAGGACCTCAGGCCCGTACATCTTCCCCAGGAACTCCGAGCGGCTCAGGCCGTCGCCGTGCTCGCCGGAGATGGACCCGCCGCACTCGACGACGAGATCCGCCACCTCTTCGCCGATGCGCCGCATCCTGGCCACACCCTCGGGGTCGCTGGTGTCGAGGGCTGGCCTGACGTGGAGGCACCCGACGCTCGCGTGGCCGTAGAAGCAGGCCCAGGTGCCGTTCTCCTGGACGATCTCCTCGAACCGGTTGACGAACTCCTCCAGCCGCTGCGGCGGCACGGCCGCGTCCTCCACGAAAGCCACGGGCTTCTCCTCGTCCGTGGTGCCGAGCAGGAGCGGCAGGGTTGATTTGCGGAGCTTCACCGTCTGGGCCATCTCGGCCTTCGTGCGCAGGGGTGCTACCGACCGGGCGCCCACCTCGTCCGCGATTTCCTCTATTCCGGCGAACCTCTCGTCCAGATCCCCTTCCGTACCGCTCCACTCGACGAGCAGGATCGCCTTCGGCGGCTCCGCGTCGGGACCGCCCTGCAAGAAGCGGGTCGAGTCCCTGTAGGCCGGCGTCTGCCTGGCGCGCCCTATGGCGACGTCGTCCAGAAGTTCGACCGCTGAAGGGTTCATCTCCAGGAACTTCATGGTCGCCCGGGCCGCGGCGGCCAAAGTGTCGAACTCGAAGGAGGCGAGGGCGCGGGCCTCCGGCAGCGGGTGCAACCTGAACGCGGCGCGCGTGACGACGGCGAGCGTCCCTTCCGAGCCGCAGACCAGGCCCGTCAGGTCCAGGGTATCGGGGTCTACCAGGGCGTCCAGGCCGTAGCCCGAGACGCGCCGGATCATGTCCGGGAAGCGGCGCCGGATCTCCCCCTCGTACTTCGCCCCGATCTCCATCGCCCCGCGCAACAACCGCCCCTCCGCACCCTCGGAACGGGCCCGTTCTTGCGCCTCGCGTCGCGGCATGGGCCTGAGGTCCACGACCTCGCCGTCGGCGAGCACGCAGCGTAAAGAGAGGATCTGGTCGGCCGTCGTCCCGTACACGAGCGAACGCATCCCGGCGGAGTTGTTCCCGACCATCCCGCCTAATGTCGCGACGTCCGAGGTAGAGGTATCCGCCCCGAAGACGAGGCCGTGCGGCTCCACGAGGGCGTTGAGCTCCCCCTGCACCAGCCCAGGCTCGACCACGCAGCGCCGTCCTTGAAGGTCGACCTCGATCACACGGTTCATCTCGGAGACGTCCAGGGCCAGGCCGGGGGCCGTGGCCTGGCCCGCGAGGCTCGTCCCGGTGCCGCGCGGGGTGATGGAGAGGCCGAGGTCGCGGGCTGCGGCGAGCGCGAGTCTCACGTCGTTCTCGGAGCGGGCGACCACGACGCCCGCCGGTTTGCGGAGGTAGATGGAGGCGTCCGTGCTCCACATCGCGCGCGAGGCATCGTCTGTGCGCAGGTAACCTTCGAGCTCCCCGTCGAGGGCGGCGTGCAGCCCTTCCGCGACCTTCCCGTCTCTCTCCCCGATCATGGCAGGCAGTATATATAGTACGGAAGACCGCGTCGCGGATGTGAAGGGGGTTCCGGGCTGGACGCGCAGACGCTAAAGGTGATGAGCTTCAACGTCAGGGGGTCGTTCCGCGACCTCGGCACCGAACATTCCTGGTCCAACCGGGCCGCGTCGAACGTCGCGACCATAGAACGCCACGCGCCGCACCTGATCGGCCTCCAGGAATGCCAGCGAGGCAACCTCGCCGCCTACCGCGAGAACCTCCCCCGCTATGAACAACTCAAGGGACCCAGGTACGGGAACGTTCGGCCCCACGATTTCAACGCCGTCCTCTTCGACCCGGATCGTCTCGAACCCGTCGAATCGGGCGGCTTCTGGTTGAGCGAGACGCCGCAAAAACCCTCCCGGAGCTGGGAGACGAGGGTTACCCGCTCCGCGAACTGGACCCTCTTCGGCCTGGAAGAGACCGGCCTCCCCCTCCTGCACCTCAACACCCACCTCGACCACAAGAGCGCCCCGGCCCGCAGGGAGGGAAGCGCCCTGATCGTCAGAGAGTTGGACGGGCTGCTGCGGCGGTTCGGACCCGAGACCCCGGTCATCGTCACGGGCGATTTCAACTGCCGTCCCGGAACGCCAACCTACGAGAACTTCGTCCGCGGGGGTTTCGTGGACACCTACCTCGCCGCCGGCAACAGCGACGACGAAGGCGCAAACACCTTCCACGCGTTCGAGGGAGCGGGTTTCCGGGACCCGCACCCGAAGCGCGGCCCGCGCCGGATCGACTGGGTTCTACTCAAAGACCCGACCCACCGCCTACGCGTCCTCTCACACGAGATCCTGCGCGACGGAGCAGATCGCCCGCCCTACCCAAGCGACCACTACCCGGTCCTCGCAAAAATCGACCAATCATAAGAACGCTTCGCAAACCGTCCCAACGAGGCCTCGTCAGACAACGCAAGGGGCCCCGCATCGAACGGGACCCCTTGCGTTACAGGCTTTTGCTTAAAGTTGACAGCTGAGAGCTGACAGCTCCTCCTACGCGGCCCCGCGTAGAACGGCGCCGAACTCGCCGCTGGCGAGCATCCGCTCGGCCTCGCGCTGGAGCTGGCGGACGCGCTCGCGGGAGATGCCGAGCTCGTCGCTGAGCTCGGCCAGCGTCGCGGTGTCGCGGTCGCCGAGGCCGTAGCGACGGATCAGGACGTGCTGGTGACGCTCGGGCAGCCGCTCGACGGCCTCCTTGAGCGAACCGAGCTCTATGTCCCCTATAACCACGCCGGCAACCTCGGAGGCGCGCTCGTCCTCGATGAGCTCGCCGAGCTCGGACCCGTCGCCGTCGGAGGAGAGCGGCTGGTTGAGGCTGGTGGCGTCGGGCATGGCGCTCTTGACGTCGAGCACCTCGTCGACGGTCCACTCCAGCTTCTGCGCGACCTCTTCGTCGGTCGGCTCTCGGGTGAACTGCGCGGATAGCTCGTTGTAGGCGCGGGCCATCTTCCGGATCTTGTCGCCCATGTGGACGGGGACCCTTATCGTGCGGCCCTTATCCGCGACGGCCCTTTGCACGGCCTGGCGGATCCACCACGTCGCGTAGGTCGAGAACCTCCACCCGCGGTCCGGGTCGAACTTCTCGACGGCCCGCATGAGGCCGACGTTGCCCTCCTGGATCAGGTCCTCGAAAGGCAGACCCATCCCGCGGTACCTCTTGGCGACGCTCACCACGAGCCTCAGGTTCTTCTCGACGAGCCTCTTGCGGGCGCCATCGTCGCCGGCCTTCGCCCTCTTGGAGAGGTTGATCTCCTGCTTGTGCGTCAACAGGTTGCCCTTGTCGATACGCGCGAAGTAGCCCGGTATGAGATCCGGCGTCTCCGACGTCCGCTCTGTCTGCCGCCCTCTTGTCTGTATTACCGCCATTGCGACCCTCCTCTGCCCCGTGTTAAATTACGCTGCCCGTCCGCCGGAACACCCCAAGGACGACGCGGACCACGCCTCGCCACAGAGGCCCCACTATTCAGCACTCGGAAATCGTGTTATCCGGGGATACAGGCTGTTTTCAGGAACTTGCCAAACTGGTATTTTACACACATAGGGGGCATTGTCAAGAGCCGGCCGGACGACGGTCGAGGGGGGGCGGCGAGGGTATATTTACGCGGAATCGCCGGTTTGGCGGCGTCTCGGAGAGGAGTCTGGTGCGTTCGGGTTGTCTGGGTGTGGTGGTCAGCATCGGTGTCGTTTCGTTTGCGGCGGTGCTGGCCGCCGTCAGCCTGGTCCTGATCGGCTCCTTCGCGGTCTCGGCGCTGGGGCAGCCCTCGGGCACCACGACGGTGTTCGGGCTCGTGATCGCCTCCGTAGCAGGCCTCTGTTTCTTTCTCGTGGGGCGCAACATCTGGCGCGAGCTGCGGGAGGGAAGAAAGAAGCCCGGCGGAGACCGGGACTGAGAAGCTCTCAGCTGTCAGCTCTCAGCTATCAGCTATCAGCCAAAGATAAACGGCTGACAGCTGATAGCGTAGGCCGAAGGCCGAGCGGGCTGACCGCTGACCGCTCTATCTCCAGCGGCTCTCCGCCTACGACCGACACCCTCTCGCGTTCGGGAAGGGTATCGCCGTAGAACCCGCGCCAGCGCTCGGGGGCGCCGGGGTCCATGTCGGCGAGGCTCGCGGCGCCGAAGCCGTGGGAGATCCTGGCCCCGTCGGGGCCGTAGACGTGACCCGTAGCGCTGAAGCGGGCTTCGGGGTAATCGCCTATCTGGTTGGCGCTGGCGAGGTGGATGCCTGAGTCCAGGGCGCGGGCGGCGCAGGCGAGGCCGTACTGGGCTCCCCAGGGATCGCGCCAGGCGGCGGGGGCGAGGACGAGGTCGGCCCCGCGCGCCGCGGCCTCCCGCGCGACCTCGGGGAAGCCAAGATCCCAGCAGACCGCGAGCGCGACCCGCAGCCCTCCCGCCTCCACGACCGGCAACTCGACCCCCGGCGTAAAGACGCGGTATTCCGGCGTAGTCTCGACCAGGTTGCGCTTGCGGTAGGTGGCTATAACGCCGCCGGCCCCCACCAGGTTGGCGCTGTCGAAGACGCCCGTGACAGACCCGGGTACCGTCTCGGCGAACCCGTAGGCGATGCAGAGTCCGAGCTCCCGCGCCAGGGAGACGAAGAAACGGGCGCTCTCGCCGCGCTCCGCGTCCTCGGCGGACAGATGAACCGTCTCGAGGGCGGAGTAGCCGCAGGTAAAGAGCTCGGGAAGCACCACCCACCGGAGGTCGGGCTCCAGACTCTTCGCCTCCCTGATGGCGCGTTCGGCAAGGGAGAGGTTGTGCTCCAGATCGCCCGGTTTCGGGCCGAGGTTCAGCGTCGCGACGGCCTGGGTGGGCATGGGAGACCCACCCGTGAAGTCTGCCCGGATCACCTCCGCCAACCGTGCCCCCTCGCCACCAGCCAACCGTCCCCCGTATTTTAATCTTGGGGCTGCGTCCGGGATACCGGCCCCGCGTCGAAGAATCGGGCGACCGAAGGCGCCGCCGGTTATCCAGAAGTAGCATGACAATCGTTCGCGACCGGGGGTAACATAAGCCCGGACCGGAGAGCGGAAGTCTGGAGAAGGCCTTGTGCGGAATCGTCGGCGGGTACGGCGCGATGGAACCGGAGACCGCTGCGCGGATGATGGGCCGGATCTCCCACCGCGGCCCAGACGATGACGGCCTCGTCGAGGTGGCCGGCAACACTCTGGGCCACAGGCGCCTCTCGATAGTGGACGTCGAGGGCGGCAAGCAGCCGCTCCTCAAGCCGGACGAGGGCCTCTACCTCGTCGGCAACGGCGAGGTCTACAACCACGAGGAGATCCTTGAGACCCTCGAAGACCGGAGCATGTCAACCCGCTCGGACAACGAGGTAGCCCTCAGGCTCGTGGCCGAACGCGGCCCTGACGCCCTCTCCGGCCTGCTCGGGATGTACGCGTTCCTCATCGCGGGCGAAGACGGGACCTTTATCGCGGCCCGCGATCCGGTCGGCATAAAGCCCCTCTACTGGGCTAAGCGCGATGGCCTCGTCCGCTTCGCCTCGGAGATGCGGGCCTTCGACGAGGACTGGCAGCCTTCCGTCGAGTCCTTCCCCCCGGGCCACTACTGGACGCCGGAGGAGGGCCTGGTCCGCTTCGGCCGCGCCGTGCCCGAGGAGGGGGATCTGGAGCCGTTCGACGGGCCCGGCGAGCCGGGGGCGCCCATCCCAGGCGGCATACTCGAAAAGGTCCGCGACAGGCTCATACGGACCGTGGAGCGGCAGATGATGGGCGACGTGCCCGTCGGCGTCTTTCTCTCGGGCGGCCTCGATTCGAGCCTCGTCGCCGCCATCGCGGCGCGTTGGTACGAGCGGCGGGGAGAGAGGCTCAAGACCTTCGCCGTGGGCCTTGAGGACTCCCCCGACCTGCTGGCGGCCCGGGCCGTCGCCGAGCACCTCGGCACCGAGCACCACGAGAGCGTCTACACCGCCGAGGACGCCCTGGCCGTCCTGCCCGAGGTTGTGCGGGTCATCGAGAGCTTCGACCCGTCTCTCGTGCGGAGCGCCGTCCCCAACTACATACTCTCTGAGTTCACGGCCAAACACGTAAAAGTCGTGCTGACGGGCGAGGGGGCCGATGAGATCTTCGCCGGCTACGAGTACCTGGAGGACTTCCGGACCGAAGAGGACCTGCACGCGGAGCTCGTCCGGACCATCGAGGGGCTCCACGACCTGAACCTGCAGCGGGCCGACCGGGTCACGATGGCCCACGGCCTGGAGGCGCGGGTGCCGTTTCTTGAGCTAGACATGATCTCGCTCGGGCTCTCCCTCCCCGCCGGCTGGAAGCTCGCCGGCGAGGACCAGCCCGAGAAACGCCTCCTCCGCCAGGCCTTCGACGGCTGGCTCCCCCACGACTTCCTCTGGCGCAAGAAGGCCCAGTTCGGCGACGGCTCCGGCGCCTCCTCCGTCCTGAAGGACCGCATGGAGGCATCCGTCACGGAAGAAGAATTCGAGCGCGAGCGGAACGACGTCGACCCGCCGCTGCGCACCCGCGAGGAGGCCGCCTACTACCGCGTCTTCGCCGAAGGGCTAGGTGACGTCCGGCCGAAGCGCGTCATAAGCCGCTTTGCCACGGCCTAGAGCGGGTTGCGGGGGCGATTCCCCCGCAACCCGCGCTTTCAGCCGTCAGCTATTTGCTCTTGCTGAAAGCTGACAGCTGATCGCTGACCGCTTCCCGGAGCGGCGCCCTGGGACGGGGCTTACGCCCGGAGGCCCGTTGTCAGTAGTCGAGGGCGCCGGAGGCCTCGAACAGCTCGTCCACCGGCGTCTTCGCCGCCTGTTCGGCGGGTCGGGAGAGGTAGAGGTCGGCGTGGTACCAGCCCTCTTCTTCTTTACCCGCCGGGTCCACGCCCAGCTTCGACAACTCCCGCAGGACGTGTTCGCGCTCGGCGGCGTCTGCGAAGCGGCGTTGGGGGAAGGTGCGTGCGGAAAGCTTCTCCGTGACGAGGCCGTGGCGGGAGAACAGGACCGAGAGCGGCCCGTAGTCCACCAGGCGGGCCGGCAGGGTCGCGACCCACGGTACGCGTCCGTCGGGACGGGCTTTGGCAACGGCGTTCAGGACGCGGTCGAAGGTCCGCTCCCAGACGTAGCCCACGCCGCCCGTGACGGTGACGAGCCCCGTGTTCCCGACGGACCCCTCGAAGGCACCCGAAGGTTCAGCCGTCTCGAGGTCCTCCCCGAAGCCCGCCTCGAGCAGCCCGGCACGCAGCGCGTAGCGGACGGCGTTCGCGGCCGAGTCCGCGCCGACGGTGTCGGTACGCCCTCCGTTCCTGTGTTCAGAGTAGAACGCGCGGTCCATCCCGGCCAACTCCTCCGTCGGGAGGTCGGCCAGTTCCGGAGAGGCGTAGCGGGAGTAGAGGTCTTCCAGGGTCAGGTCGTGGCCGAGCAGGGCCGCGTTCACCCCGTAGGAGCAGCACAGGTCGAGGACGCCCGCCGGGCCGCCTTCCGCCCGGATCTCCCGCAGCAGGGTCGGGAAGAGGCGGCGACCGTGCTCGGGCGCCAGGTAGTCCAGGGAGCCTAAAGCCTCGAAGTAGCCCCTCGGGTCAGGCAGGTCGTAGACGTGGTCGAAGTTCGCCTTGCTCTGCTCGTTGTGCCGGGCGTAGGGGTTAGACACCCTTCTCGTTCCTCCTCTGGGACGGCCGACGGGCGGGCCTTGGACATGTAGCCCTATTCTACGCGACCGTTTGCGGCGGTCCGTTGGCGCCCCTACTATTGTTCGGGGAACCGACCGGGAAGGGAGAACGGCGTGGAAGAGGTAATCATCAGCGCGGCGATCACGGGCGGCATGACGGTGCCGGGGCAGAGCGCGGCGATCCCGATCACGCCGGACGAAATAATCGAGTCGGCCGTCGGCGCCCACGAGGCCGGCGCCACCATCGTCCACCTCCACGTCCGCGAACCCGAGACGGGCAAGCCGAGCTCGGACATAGGCCTGTTCCGCGAGGTGGTCTCCGGCATCAAGGAACGGTGCGACGTCATAGTCCAGCCAACCACCGGCGGCGGCAAGGGGATGTCGCTGGAAGAACGCGCCGCCGTCCTGCCCGAGCTCGAACCCGAGATGGCGACCTTCAACACGGGCTCCTTCAACTTCGGCCTCTTCCCGATCGCGGAACGGGGCAACCCCGGGGACTTCGAGGACTGGGAGGTGGACTACCTGGAAGGGACCCGCGACTACATCTTCCGCAACACCTTCGCCGACATGGAAAAAGTCTGCGCCATGTTCCGCGAATCCGGCGCCAAACCCGAACTCGAAGCCTACGACGTGGGCCACCTCTACAACATCAAGTACCTTATCGACAGGGGACTCTTGGACACCCCGGTCCACGTCCAGTTCGTGCTCGGTGTGATGGGCGCGAACGCGGCCACCATCGAGCAGCTCATGCACATGCGCCGCACGGCGATGGACCTCTTCGGGGACGGCTTCACCTGGTCGGCTGCGGGCGTCGGCTACCCGGCCGAGTACCACCTGGCCGCCATGTGCCTCATGCTCGGCGGCCACGTCCGGGTCGGCCTAGAAGACAACCTCCGCGTCAGCCGCAAGAAGCGCGCCGAAACGAACGCCGAGCTCGTCGAGAAAGCCGTAGCCCTCGCGGCCATGTTCGACCGCGAGCCGGCCACCCCCGACGAAGCGCGCGGGGTCTTTGGCCTGAAGGGGCGCTCAGCCGTCGCGTTCTGAAGCGGCGGCCGGCCGTCGTCCGCCATCCTCCTCCGCGGGGGCCTGCGGGAGCAGGCGCTCCCGCAGGCCGGAGAGCCACAGGGGGACTTCCTTCGAGCCGCTCCCCCACACGAGGAGCACGGCCATCAGGCCGTAGATGGGCAGGTGCCCGATCAGCTCCTCCCACGCGAAGAGCGTCAGGGTCAGGTTGATCGGGAACCAGGCCACGATCACGACCTCGCGCACGAAGATGCCGAGGGCGATCCAGAGCCCCACGAGCAGCTCAACGGCCCCCGCGCAAAGCACGAACGTCTCGTCCGAAAGGGGTATACTCAGGGCACCCGTGAAGTTGAGCGGGTACTCCTCCAAAAACGACAGGCCCAGGGGCACGTTGGCGAACTTCTCGGTGAACGCGACGAAGACGAGGCTCAAACCCACCCCGACGCGCGCGACGGGCACGGCGTGGCGCGAGAGGCCCGCCCCGGGCTCCAGGCGGGGGAACAGCAGGCGGTCGACCGACAGGGGACCGCGCCCGGCCAGCAGGAAGAAGGCGGCGAAGCCGAGGTACATGACGTTCTCGAGCATCGCCTCCGGGCCTACGAGAAAGACGCCGCAGGTCCACAGGAGGCCGAGCGCCGCCGCCGCGATGCGCGTCAGGCCGCCGTAGAACAGGGCGAGCGCGATGCCCGTCTGGGCGAGGCCGAGAAAGTTGGCCCACACGCCCGGCATCTCGTTGTCGGGGGAGAAGAGCGTCCCCTGCACCCCGTTGACCAGCAGCGGCACCGCGACGTGGATGCCAAGGATCAGGGGCACCAACCCGTAGAGGAGGCTCCGCCGCCCGTCGGTCGCCCCGAAGGCCGCGGGCCCCGGCACGAAGCCGCGACGGCCCCTCGCCCTCCACAAAAGCCCGCCGGCGAGGGTCGCCAGCAGGACCGCCCCGACGAGCGCCAGCGGGAGCGGCCGGAAGAACAGGTCCCACCGCAAACCCGCGCCCGGCTCGCCCACGAACCACTTCTCGTGCGCTTGGGCACTTCCCGCCGAGGCCACGAGAAGGGCAACCACACCGCCGATTCCAGACAGCAACCACCGAAGTCTCACGTACCCTCCTCGAAATCCGCACCCGTCCGGCACGCCGCCTCTCGGGTGAAACCCGGACCATCTACGTTAGAGAGTCTAAACGCGCTGCCTCTCCGGTACACGCTGGCGGCGTGATACGTTCACACCTCCGCCCGCCGCGCAACCCGGCCCGGGCACGGCCCTTCGAGGTCGGCTTTGACGGTCCGTTTCAGGCGGGGCGCAGCAACTCGGCGAACACCTCGCGTCCGGGACGCCGATCCCCGCGCTCCATCGCGTGCATCAACCTTACGACGCGGGCGTTGGTGGGCGTCTCCACCCCGTACTCGCGGCCCTTCTCCACGACCGCGCCGTTTATGACGTCGACCTCCGTTTTGAGTCCTCTTTCGAGGTCCTGGAGCATGGAAGCTTTCGTGGCCCCGGCGTATCCCATCGCGACCTCGAGGGCCTCGTCCACTTTTTTCCTGTCCCCGGGACCGCGTAGGACCAGCGCCCCTGCTTCCACACCGAGGACCTCATCGAGCGCGATGCCCTGCGCCGTTCCGACGTCGTAGCCCTCGCGCCAGAGGGCGAGCGCTACCTCGCGTCCGTCGGGGTCCCCTACCACTTCGCGGTACAGCAGGCCCGAGACGGCGCCGAGGCCGGAGAAGGAGCTGTTGACGAGCAGCTTCGTCCAGACCTGGCCCCGGATGTTCTCCGTAACGCGCACGCTTTCGACGGCGCCGAGGACCTCCGCGAGCATGCGGGTCCGGTCCCGCGTCTCGCCGTCCGGCTCGCCGACGACGAAGGGGGCGCTGGTGGTCTGCGCCAGCCGGCCCGGCCCGAGGTTCGTGGAGCCCCACTCGACGGTGCCCCAGATCAGGTTGTCCGGCCCGACGATGCCGGCCATGCGCTCCTGCACGAGCCCGTTGCACAGGGAGACGTAGGTCCCGGCCAGGCGTCGCTCCACGAGCGGCGTAAGCGCCTCCTCCAGGTGCGGGGCCTTGAGCGTCACCAGGGCGAAGTCGAACGGGCCGTCCAGATCGGCCGGGTCGGCGTGGGCCTCCAGCTCCACCCGGCGCTCCTCGCCGAGCACGTCGACGACGAGGCCGGGGTCCCGCATCTTTTCGACGTGCTCCGCGTTCGCGTCGAGCACGGCGACCCGCCCGATCTTCCCCACGAGCTTCGCCGCGGTGACGCCGCCTATGGCCCCCGCGCCCACGACCAGGACGCTCGCGTCGATCATCCCTCCCCCTTCCCCGCCCCCACGGGCGGCATCCGCCCAAGCAACTCGAGCAGCGCCGCGTACCGGCGGTCCCGCTCCAGGAGCAACCGCCCCCGCTCCTCGTCCGTGTAATCCAGAAAGCCTGCGCCGGCCTTGGTGCCGGTCCGCCCCTCCTCGACCAGATCCAACAACATCTTCGGCGGCTCGAACCTGTCTCCCAAACCGTCCCGCAGCACCCCGAGCACGCTCGCGTAGACGTCCAGGCCCGCCATGTCCGCGATCTGAAACGGCCCGAAGAACGGCAACCTGAACCCGAAGCAACTGCGCACCACCTCGTCCACCTCCTCGGGCGAGGCGAGGCCGTCTTCCACGCAGCGCACGGCCTCCAGGAACATGGCGTTCTGGATGCGGTTGGCGACGAAACCGGGCCCGCTTCCAACGACCGCGGGACGCTTGCCGATGGAACGGAGGAAACCAACGAGACTTTCGACGGTCCCGGCCCCGGTCTCCCCGGCCGGGATCACCTCCACGCCGGGCGTCCACTCGGGCGGGTTGAACCAGTGCATCCCGCAGAACCGCCCGGCCCCCTCAACGAACCGCGCCAGCTCGTCCATCGGCAACGACGAAGTGTTCGAGACGATGACGGCCCCGGTAGAGGCCCCGGCCGAGCAGACGCCGAGCACCTCCTCCTTCAGCCCGACGCTCTCCGGCACGGCCTCGAAGACGAGGTCGACGCCGGCAACGGCCTCAGCCACGCCGTCCGCCGCCGCGACGCCCCTCACGCGCCCGACCGCCTCCTCGGGCAGAAGCCCGGCCTCCGAGTGGCCCCGCGCCCGCGCGATCAGGCGCTCCCTCGCCTCGCGGGCGAGCTCGGGGGTCGCGTCCGCGAGCTTGACCGTCATGCCGGCGGCGGCGAAGCACTCGGCGACGCCGAGGCCCATCGTGCCGGCGCCAAGGATGGCGGCGGTCTGAGGCCACTCCCGACGCCTGGCCTCGGTGTGCATCAGGCGTAGAAGTCCGGGGCCTTCTTGAACTTCGGCCACTCCTCCGGGTCGTGGCCCGTGACGAGGGTCGCGCCGTGGCCCTCGACGATGCGGCGGACTTTGCGGGTAGAGTTCGCGACGTCCGCGGCGGAGTGGATCAGACCGGGCAGCGCCGCCTCTTTGTAGTGGTCCATCGTGTAACACGCGTCCGCCGTCAACATCATCGGCCCCTCGCCCGGCAGATCCACCAAAACGGACTGGTGTCCGGGCGCATGACCCGGTGTAAACAGCATCTTTATGGTCCCGTCCCCGAAGAGGTCGTACCCATCGTCGTGCTCGCCGTCCAGGTACAGCCACCTCACGTCCCTGTCGAAGTCCTTGCGGATGTAGGCGGGTTTCTGAAACCAGTCGGGCGTGTAGGCGTACTCTAGCTCCCGCCGCTGCACCACGTACTCCGCGTTCGGGAAGTGCCCGATGGCGCCCGAGTGGTCGAGGTGCAAGTGAGATTGGATCACGTACCGCACCGAAGCCGGGTCCACGTCCATCCGCTGAAGCTGGTTGACCACGAAGTCGTCCTCGGTCATCACCGGGTCGTACGCGTCGACGACGGCGTCCCAGTGCCCCCTGGCATCCTGCGCCACCTCGAGAGCGTTTCCGCCGTCGTAGAGGACGTTCCCGCGCGGATGCGTGATGAGGAAGAAAGGAACCGGGATCTCATACGGGTCCCCGAGCCCCTGGTTCATCTTGATGAACTGGACCTGAGTCTTCAAGCTGCCGCACTCGAAAAAGTAAAGTCGCAAGTCGTCCATTGGTTCTCCCTTCGGTCGAACGCTATCAGCTGTCAGCTTTCAGCGGTCAGCTTTTCCCTCCGGCGTCACTCCTTCGCGTCGCCCTGACTCCCCGCAGGCTGCTAGCGTCTCGTGGGCTGAACAACGCCCCGCCTTCCGTCGACTGGCTGAAAGCTGACAGCTAATGGCTGACAGCTCTATCGCCAATTCTCCATCGACTCGCGCAGGATGTTCGCGAGGTCTTCTTCCGTCACGTCTTTCGGGGAGCCGACGAGGAGGCGTTGCTGCTTCATGGCGCCTTCAACGAGGGCGTCTATGTCGTCTTCGGTGTAGCCGAGCTCTCGGACGCCGCTCGGGGCGCCTATGTCTTTCATGAGGCTTATCAGGATCTCGGGTAGCGTGTTTTCGTCGGGCTTCTCGATCTTCTCCCCCGCCAGCAGCTCCGCCACCTCGTCGTGCCGTTCGGGCATGGCGTCGTAGGTGAAGCGGAAGGCGGCGGGCGCCGTGACTATGACGGACCAGCCGTGCGGGACGAAGGGGTGGTCGTCGGGGTAACCGGGCGGCTGCCACTCGTGCTTGAGGCCCGCTATCGGGTAGGCGCAGGCGTGCGGGATGTGGACGCCCGCCGACCCGAAGCCGACGCCGGCCAGTGAGGCCCCCAGCATCATCGCGCCCCGGGCCTCGACATCCCCGCCGTCCTTTACGGCCCGCCTCAGGTACTTGCCGCCGAACTCCAGGGCCTTGCCGCTCCACATGTCCGCAATGGGGTTTGCCCCCTGGTAGGGCGGTCGGTCGTCGGGGCTGTCGGGCTTGGGCCTGGCGTCGTAGGGCTTGGAGAGGTACGACTCGGCCGCGTGGCAGACCACGTCGAGGCCGCAAGAGGACGTTACCTCGGGGGGCATCGACATCGTCAGGAGCGGGTCCACGAGGCCGCGGTCTGGGCGGAGGTACTGGTGGGAGATTCCGGTCTTTACCTTCTGCTCCGGGATGTCCAGGATGGCCACCGTCGTCGCCTCGGCCCCGGTGCCGGCCGTCGTGGGCACGGCCAGGAGCGGTTTCAGGGGGGACGGGGGCTTCTTGCCGTCGCCGACCGGGGCGTTTACGTAGTCCATGATCTCACCGCCGTGCGTCGCGATGAGGTCCGAAACCTTCGCGGTGTCTATGCTCGTCCCACCCCCGACGGCGACGAACCCGTCGAATTCGCCGTCCCTGGCGAAGTCGGCGGCGGCCTGCAACGAGTCGGCCGTGGGCTCGACGCGCGAGCGGTCCCAGACCTCGACCTCGACGCCTTCGGCCTCGATCAGCTCGACGATGCGGCCGGTGATCCCGGCCTCTATCACCCCCGGGTCGGAGACGAGCATGACGCGGTTCATCCGGAGCCGTCTGACTTCCCAGCCGACCTCCTCGGCGGCCCCCCGCCCGTACTTGATGGGCGTCGCCTCCATGGTAAAGATGGTCTCGTTTCCGCCAGCGCTCACGCGATCCCCTTCCCCCGTGGCCTCTTCCCCTGTCCGGGCAATATAACGGCGCCCCGCCCCAGCGGCAACGGGGGCGGGGCGCCGTTCAGAAACCCGCGCTTTCAGCTGTCAGCTATCAGCTGTCAGCTTTTTGTTGGTAGTACCGCCACCGGAGCGTAAACCGCTGCCCGGTAGCGTACGGCAGTAGAGAGACGAACCGCCAGAAACGTACCGTCTGCCAACGACCGGCTGAAAGCTGACAGCTGATAGCTGACTGCTCCCAACGGTATATGCCATTAACACATAAGTTTCTTTTTGCAGTATAATTCCGGCCGAAAGCAGACTAAGTAGCGTATGCGAGGGAGGTTTTTCGGTTGACGGAGGAGCGAGGATCCCGGTCGGTCATGGACCCCACGGATCTGTGGCGGCAGTGGTACGAGACGAGCACGAGGCTGTGGTCTGACGCGGCGCGTGGGGCCCAGGGTGGCTACGGCAACCCGGCCGAGTTCTACCGGCGGTGGTTCGACGGCGCGCGAGAGATGCAGGAGCGCATGATCGGGGCGGCGCCCCAGGCCGTGGAGGGCAACCCAGGAATGCAGGACATGATGCAGCGGTGGCAGGAAGCCTCGACTGCGACCTGGCAGAAGGGCGCCGAGCTCGGCCAGAACGCCCTCGACCTTTTGCCCCGCTGGACGCAGATGCTCGAAGAGGCGCGGGACAACCTGCTCGCCGGCGGGAGCCTGCCGGCTGACCCCCTCCAGTTCGCGACCCGGTGGTACAACGCCACGAGCGGTCCCTTCTCGGACTTTCTCGGGGACGTCATCGAGCGCGAGGAGTTTCTGGAGCCTTCCAGCCAGTTCCTCCAGAGCTACGCGGGCTTCTACAAGGTCTTCAAGCGCAACTCAGAGGAGTACCTGAAGAGCCTGCAGTTGCCGGTCCGGTCTGACATCTCGCGGGTGGCAGGGCTCGTCATCAACCTGGAGGACAAGGTCGACAGGATCGAGGAGGTCCTCGAAGACTTCGAGTATACCCCCGCCAAGCCGGCCACAGCTGATTCTATCGAAGCGTTGGAGGGTCGGATCGGCGGCCTGGAGAGCGCCCTGAAGCGGATCACGCAGGCCGGGGAGCAGGCCGCGACCGCCGAATCCGTGCAGACGCTGGGCGGGCGGCTAGACCGGGTAGAGGGCAAGCTCGACAAGCTGCTCGCGGCGCTGGAGAACCAGAACGGCGCGGCGCAGGCCCAGGCGCAAAATGTTCAGGCCAACGGCTCCGCGACCGCGGAGGTCAAGGCGACGGACGCGGCCAGGCGCAAGGCGCGGGAGTTGGGCGTGGACCTCGCCAGCGTAGAAGGCACGGGGACCGACGGCCAGGTCACCGTCGAGGACGTGCGCAAGAAGGGAGACAGCTAGATGACGGAGACCGCCAACTACGGCGCGCAGCCGACGTCGCAGGACGCGACGGTCCCGGCCGACGTCGAGAACTTTTTCGACAAGTACAGCCGCGGGATGAGGATCGTGGTCGAGGGCGCCCAGGCCGACACCGGCCAGACGCCCAAGGAGACCATCTGGACCAAGAACAAGGCCAGGCTCTACCACTACGCCCCGGCCGCGGAGAAGAAGCACCCGGTCCCGATCCTGATGGTTTACGCCCTCATCAACCGCCCCTACATCCTGGACCTCATGCCGGGCAACAGCTTCATAGAGTTCCTGTGCGACGAGGGCTTCGACGTCTACATGCTCGATTGGGGCGTCCCCGGCGACGAGGACAAGGACCTCGACTTCGAGAACTACGTCCTCGACTACCTGCCGAGGGCCGTCAAGAAGGTCCTCAAGCACTCCGGTTCCGACGAGTTCACGCTGCTCGGCTACTGCATGGGCGGCACCATGAGCGCGATGTACGCCTCGCTCTACCCGGAGCACCTCAAGAACCTCGTGCTCCTCACCGCCCCCATAGACTTCCCGGAGGGCGAGATGGGGCTCTACAGCCTCTTCACGAGCGAGAAGTACATGAACCCCGGGCTTCTGGCGGATGCCTTCGGGAACATACCCGGCGACCTGATCGACACGGGCAACAGGATGCTCAAGCCCGTCACAAACTACGTCGGCACCTACGTCAACATGTGGGAGCGCCTCTTCGAGGACAAGCCGATGGAGACCTGGCTCGCCATGAACAAGTGGGTAAACGACGGCCCGCCGTTCCCCGGCGCCACCTTCAGGCAGTGGATAAGCGAGTTCTACCAGCAGAACAAGCTCTCCAAGGGCGAGATAGTCCTCCGCGGTCGCCGCGTCGACCTCTCCAACATAAAGGTCCCGCTCCTCAACATCGCGGGCACCAAGGACCACATCTGCGCCCTCCCGCAGGCCGAGGCGACCATGAACCTCGTGGGCAGCGAGGACAAGGAGTTCTTCCCGCTGGACGCCGGCCACGTCGGCCTCATGACCGGCCGCGGCGCCAAGAGGGGCCTCTGGCCGAAGGTTAGCTCCTGGCTCGGAGAAAGGTCCGGCGCTTAGAGCTTTCAGCTTTCAGCGGTCAGCTTCTTTGCGTCGCTGACCGGCTTGTAGGAGAAGGGCGGGGCTTTCGCAGCCTCGCCCTTCCCTTCGTCCCGAGAGTCGTTTCGGTGGCGGGCTCAGGTCGAGAAGAGGCTCAATGAGCGACGGCCGCGCGGACCAGTAACCCGGCGGCCAGAAGGAGCAGGGCGGGCGGCGCCAGGAGGAGCGGGGGACCACCCGTGTCTGGAAGCGCCTTTCCTGGCGGGAACCCCGCCTGCGCGCAGATCTCGGCCTGCTCTTGGTAGAGCTCCCGGGGAGCGACGAAGTCGGGCCGTACATCCTCGCAGCCGATCACCGTGTCGCCCTCGTAGATGAGGTGGCCGTCGGCGGTGATCTGGTAGTCGGAGTTGGAGGGTACGGGAACAGCGCTGCCGAAATCGGGAACGTCGTGCCCCGGATCTGCAGGCGCCGGATCAACTAATGTGAGTACCAACACTATAGTTACCAGGACCGTTCTGCCCATCGCATCCCCTTCCGTAGCGCCGCTCCTGGAACTTCAGCGGGCGCCCGGAAGTATAGCGATCCTGGTGTTCCCCATCCGCTGGTAGGGCTTCGTCGCGTTGGGACTAATCGATGACTTTGGAGGTCGAAGACTGTTGCCTCTTGCTGCCTCGAATGCGCCTTGCGCGATTAACCGAGCTACTGATGGTCAGATGTTTGCGTTAGCTTTGAGTTCTTCGGCGTGGGCGGAAATCCAACGCACCATCTCCCGGAAGACGCGCGCCGGTCCCCGACGCCCGGCCTGTTCGTGGTTGACGAGGGCCCTGCGCAGGTCGGCATGTATCTCGTCCACGACCTCGCGCGGATCGTCCCAGCCGTAGGCGTCGCACATCAGCCGGACGCGCCGCGCCTGCTCCTCGACGGGGCCGCCGCCCTCGCCCACGTCGGCGAAGCTCCAGACGGCGTTGGCGAAGTCGAAGAGGCGCGTACCGGGGGCCGCGTCGTCCCAGTCGATGAAGGAGACGGGCTCATCGCCGATAAAGACCGCGTTGTGGGGACCGAGTTCGTTGTGCGCCACGATCTCGGCGCCGGCGGCCAGTCTGGATCCTTCGGTCGCGTCGTGGAAGCGCCGGATCAACGCGGCGGCGTTCGCCAACTGCGCATCCGAGAGCCGGTATTCGCCGTACTCGTGGAACACCCGGCCCTCGACGAACGTCAGGATCTCGCGCCCCCTCCCGTCCACGCCGAGCACCCGCGGCGCGGCGCCGAACCCGACGGTCTCCAGGTAACGCAGCAGCTCGTGAACGAAAGGCGAGCGCGGTCCCATCGGACGCCGCACGGTATCACCCACACGGACGATACCGGAGGTCTGACGTCCGCCCGTCAGAGGAATCTCGTCGTCCGCGTCCATGCGCGTCATGGTAGCCGCTCGTGCTTCGACCTGACATAGGTTGCGGGCGCTTCTGTCTGCCCGCACACATGATCCGGGACGTCGTGAGTATACATTTCCCTCGATAGAACGACGCAGAAGGGAGCACGGCGTGACGTACAGCGTGATGGTCTGGTTGGTGGACCCGGGCAAGCATCCGCAGCAGGACAGGGAAGAGGAGTGGGCCGCCGCCGGCCGCGACGAGGCCCCAGGCGCCGCCACGGGCGCCAACGTCGGCTACACCCTGCCCAGGATGCGCTACGGCGTCTACGAGAGCCAGGAAGAGGCCGAAGGCGCCCTCTCGGAGATAGGCGAGAGCCTGCAACAGAACCGCCCGTTGCGGATCTCTTCCCAGGCCAGCCGCGTGTGGCTCATCCCAGCCGACCGCGTCCACTACGTGGTCTGCGAAGAGGTCCAGCGCCCGAAGGACCAGTAAATTCGGAGGGCTGCGGCCCTGGACGTCAGGAGTCGAGCGCTGGGACGACCGCGGGCTGGCGAAGAGCGTCCAGCAGCCCGAGGGCGGCGCCGGAGCGGACGGCTTCTTCGGCCGACTCCACGCCCGCCGCGACGGATCCGGCCTCGTCGGCCATCCAGAGCCGCAGGGCGGCGTTGTAGAGGATCAGGCTCCTCACCGGGCCATCTTCACACTCCAGCGCGGCGAGCACCCCTCGCTTTTCGTCTTCAGGGTCTGTCCAGGGGATCCGCGCCCGCGTCGTCCTGGGCAGCCCGACAGATTCGGGTGCTACGCGTAACTCTTCCGTCTCTCCGTTCGACACGCGGACCATCGAGGAGTCGCCGTCGAGCGGTGCCTCGTCGGAGCCTTCGATGGCCTGGAAGACGAGGGCCCGCTCCACGCCGAGACGGATCAGGGCCTCCGGCACGGACCTCAGGAACGGCCTGTGCGTCATACCAACCATCATGCGCGAACCGGGAACGGGCGAGACGAGCTTCTCGACAACGTTCAGGACCGTCCGGCGCGCCATCTCCCACCTGAGCCCCAGCAAGGCGTGTAGCTCGGGCAGGTAGTGCTCCGTGCCGACCGCCGCGAAACCGTGCTCCAGCAGCGAGTCCTCGGCCTCGCGGAGCGAGAGGGACGGACAAACACCGAGGCCCCGGAGCGCATCGAAGACCGTGCGGCCTTCCTTCGGGGGCGTGCCTTCGCAGCCGGTCATCACGACACGCGCTCCTGCGGCAGCGGCGACCAGCGAGGCGGCGGCCCCGACGTTCAGGGTGCGCAGCTTGCCGTCGAAGCCGCCGGTTACGGTAACGACAGGCCGGTCATCCGGCGCCTCGATCTCCCTGACGAAAGACCGCACTGCCCTAGCGTAGCCTGCCATCTCCGCCGGCCCGTCGCCGGCGGCCCGGCCGACGAGGAGGAAGCCCCCGACCTGTGCCGGCGTGGCGCCGCCGGAGAGGATGAGCTCCATCGCCCGCCCGCAGAGTTCCGGGTCGAGCGGCCCCAGGCGCTCGGGACCGCGGGCGCGGGCCTTCAGGATCTCGCGGAACCCTTCGCCGGGCGTCACGCGACGGCCTCGTCGTCCTCGGCCGGCTCTTCGAGGGGAGGCAGGGATTCGACGTCCAGGATGACCTTGCCGTCCCTGACCGTCGCCGGCAACGTGAGCACGCGGGAGAGGTCGTCGTTCCCGACGCATCCACTCTTCAGCTCGATCTTTCGGGCGTGCAAGGGGCACGAGACGGTGGTCGCGGCCACGTCGCCGTCGGATAGGGGGCCGCCCATGTGCGGGCAGACGTCGCCCACGGCGAAGAAGCCCTGCTCGGTGTGGAAGACGGCTATGTGGAAGCCGGCCACGACCACGCGGCGACCTTCCAAACGGGGGACGTCGTCGGCGGCGCAGACCTCTACCCAGCGGCTCATACGCGCCCGATCTCCCCGACGAACTGCGTCTTCGTCATCGGCGCCTGACGCTCCAGCCACGGGTCGCTCGTCGCCGCCTTCTCCTTCCGCAACCGCCCCCGCAACCGCCCGGGTTCGCCCGAGTCCTCGTCCAGGACGCGCTTCTGTATCTCTTCGAGGCCGATCCTCGGGACGAAGTCGTAGGTGCGCTCCTTGGGGTTGCCGTTCTCTCTATAAAACTGCATGAAAGCCATCATCACGTCCTTTGCCCGCTGTTCCGTCTCGACCGTCGCTATGACGTCCCCCTTCCTCACCTCCATACCGGCGGCTCCGCCGACGTAGATCTGCCACCCTCCCTCTATAGCGATGGCCCCGATGTCCTTGACGCTCGCCTCGGCGCAGTTGCGCGGGCAGCCCGAGCAGCCCATCTTGACCTTCGCCGGGGTGTAGAGGTTCTCGAACTCCTTCTCCATGTCTATCGCGAGCTTCGTCGAGTCCCCCACCCCGTAGCGGCAGAACTCCGTCCCGACGCAGCTCTTGACCTGACGAAAAGCCTTCGTGTATGCGAACCCCGAAGGCATGTCCAGGTCGGCCCAGGCTTTAGGCAGGTCCTCTTTCTTCACGCCAAGGATGTCCAACCTTTGGGAACCCGTGATCTTGACCATGCGGGCGTTGTACTTCTCCGCGACGTCGGCGACCTTGCGGAGCTGCTCGGGGCTCGTAACCCCGCCGTAGCTCCTCGGCACTATGGAGAAAGAGCCGTCGTTCTGGATGTTGGCGTGTACCCGGTCGTTGATGGTCCTGGCGTGCCGCTCCTCCTCGTGGCCGCTGAAGTTGGCGGTGGCGACCAGGTACGTAAGCGCCGGCTTGCAGTCGGGGCAGACCTTGCCCGCGCCACACGCCTCCCCCACCTCCGAGACGCTCTTGAGGCCACGCTCCGCCACGATGCCCCGCACGTCGTCGGCCATGAGCTGCATGCACTTGCAGAGGAAGTTCTTGTCCTCCTCGACCTCGCCGGCCGACTGCTCAAGGATCTGCTTCACGAGCGGCTTGCAGCCCCCGCACGAGTTGCCCGCCTTCGTCTGGGCGACGACTTCGGAGACCTTCTTGAGCTTCAGGTCTTCTATGGTCGCCACTATCTGGCCCTTGCTCACGCCGTTGCAGTCGCAGACCTGCGCCCCGTCGGAGAGTTCCAGGGGTGCTGCGGCGGCGTCGACGGTGCCGGTTACGAGGCCCGCGATCTCCTCGGCCGGCATCGCGCGCTTGACCGCCTCGGTTAGCTGCGGCCCCACGCTGGCGTCGCCGAGCAGGATCGCGCCGACCACCCTCCCGTCCCTTACGACGGCCTTGCGGTACACGCCGTCGAGCGGGTTGGAGGAGACGAGCGCCTCGCACTCCTCGTCGTGGCCGTAGGCGTCGCCCGCCGAAACGAGGTCGACGCCGGCCACCTTGAGCGTCGCCGCGGCGCCCGAACCGGCGTAAACCCGCTTCCTTTCCCCGAGGATCGTGTCCACGACGACCCTTACCTGCTCCAGCGCAGGGGCGACGAGGCCAACGAGCTGGCCGCGGAACTCGGTGCACTCGCCCACGGCGTAGACGTTCTCGGCGCTCGTCTCCATGTGTTCGTTGACGAGGATGCCGCTGTTCACGCGGATTCCGGCGCGTCCGGCCGGTTGCGTGTTCGGGCGGATGCCGGTGCAGAGGACGACCATCTCGGTCGGCAGGTACTCTCCGCTCCCCAGTTTCACGCCCTGGACGCGGCCGTTGCCCCGGATCTCCTCGGTCTGGGCGTTGGTGCGGAATTTGATCCCGATCTTGCCGATCTCGCGCCCGAGCATCCTCCCGGCGGCGGGATCTAACTGCTGGTTCATAAGGTGCGGCGAACGGTGAAGGACTGTTACCTCGGAACCGTGCGTCGTCAGCCCGTAGGCCGCCTCGAGACCGAGCAACCCTCCCCCGATGACCACCGCCTTCTCGGGCGCGGCTTCTAGCATCTCCTCGACGTCGCGCACGGTCCGAAAGACGAAGACGCCCTTCTTGTCGTTGCCGGGGATCTCGGGCACGGCGGAGGAGGAGCCGGTGGCGAAGACCAGGCGGTCGTAGTCCACCCACTCGCCGTCGGTGCCGCGGACCTTTCGCTCTTTCGTGTTCAGTTCCTCGACGCGGACGCCGCGGCGGAAGCTGACGTTCTGCTCCTCGTACCAGTCGTCCGGGCGCATCCCCAGGTCGTCCAGGTTCACCGTGCCCGCCATGAACTCGGAGAGCCTCACCCTGTCGTAAGTGCCGACCTCCTCGTCGCCGTAGAGCGTAATCTCCACTCCCCCGGCGTCCTTCGCGAGCAGGCTGTCCACCAGCGCGGCCCCCGCGTTGCCGTTGCCAACCACGACTACTTTGAGCTTCTGCGTCAAACCTCTAACCCCCGTCCCACGCCGAGATCGTCTCCGCAAGATCCGCGCGTGCTCGTCTTTTTTGCTGTTCCCCGATTGCCTCGACCCGCACCGCTGCCCCCTTGAGCTCGGGCTGGTGGGAGACGGGGTCGGCCGCGTCGTGGGTGGCCTCGTTTACGCTGCCGCCCCCCGTCCACAGATCCCCCCAGTGAAACGGCGCGAAGATGGTGCCGGGTTCCACACTCTCCGTGACGAGGGCCCGGGCCAGGAACTCTCCCCGCGCCGAAACGACGCGCACCAAACGGCCGTTCTCCACGCCGGCCTCGCCCGCCGCCTCGGGGTGGACCTCGACGAACGGGCCGTCAAGCCCCTTCATCAACTTCTCCGAGCGCCCCGTGCGGGTCATCGTGTGCCACTGGTTCTTGACGCGGCCGGTCGAGAGAACCAATGGATACTCCCCGCCGGGCGGCTCGTGCAGGCCTTCGTGCGGGGTCGGCTCGAAGCGGGCGCGCCGGTCCGGGGTGTCGAACTTGCTGTCCACGTAGAGGCGCGGGGTGCCGGGGTGCTCGTCCTCCGTGCGATCCCACATGCGCACGATCCCGCCGAACGGACGCTCCGCGTGCTCGATGCGCTCGGGCACGGGCCACTGCACCGGGCCGCGTCTCAACCGTTCGTGCGAGAGGCCCGTTACGTCCATCGGCCTGCCGCGCGTGAGCTCCCTGTACTCCTCGTAGACCTCCGACGGGTCCTTCCAGGCAAAGTCCCCCCCAAATCCCATCTTGCGGGCGACGCCGGCGAAGATCTCCCAGTCCGCGAGCGCCTCGCCGGGCGCCTCGACCACCTTCTCGACCAGGCTCACCCGCCGCTCGGAGTTGGTCATTGTCCCTGACTTCTCGCCCCACCCGGCCACGGGCAACACGAGGTCGGCCAGCCGCGTCGTCTCCGTCGGGTAGGCGTCCTGGACCACGACGAAGGCGTTCCGGAGGCCCCGCCTGGTTCGCGCGAGATCCGGCATCGAGACAGCCGGGTTGGTGGCGGCGACCCACAGGAACTCCACCCCCCCGTTGTCCACGGCCCGGAAGAGCTCGGTCGCGGGCAGGCCCGGTTTCGCAGGGATGGTGCCAGGCTCGACTCCCCACGCCTCCTCGACCTCCAGGCGGTGGTTCGGGTCTTCGATCTTGCGGTAGCCGGGAAGCAGGTGGGCCAACCCTCCGGTCTCCCTGCCGCCCATCGCGTTCGGCTGGCCCGTGAGGGAGAAGGGCCCGCCGCCGACCTTGCCGACGTTGCCGGTCGCGAGGCAGAGGTTGATGATCGCGCGGTTCTTGAGCGTTCCGACCGTGCTCTGGTTGACCCCCATCGTCCAGAGGATCAGGGCCGCCTTCGCCTCCCCGAACCTCCTGGCGGCCTCCACGACGTCTTCGGCCTCTATCCCGCAGACCCTCGCCGCCCGCCGCGGCGTCCACTCAGCCGCCACCTCGGCCGCGGCCTCGAATCCCGACGTGTGGCGCTCGACGAACCGCCGGTCCAGCAGTCCCTCGTCAAGGATCACGCGCAGCATCGCGTTGGCTAGCGCGAGGTCAGTCCCGGGCCTGACCGGCAGGAAAAGATCGGCCACCGCGGCCGTCGGCGTCCGCCTCGGGTCCACGACGACCACGGAGACCTTGGGATCCTTCTTGCGCCGCTTGACGCGGTCGAAGGTGACGGGGTGGCAATCCGCCGTGTTCGACCCCCAAAGCACTATGCACTCCGAATGGCTTATGTCCGAGTAGGCGGCCGGCGGCCCGTCCGCCCCGAACGCCCCAGCGTACCCGGCCACGGCGCTCGACATGCACAATCTCGAGTTCGAGTCCACGTTGTTGGTCCCGACGAAGCCGCGGGCCAGCTTGTTGACCGCGTAGTAGTCCTCCGTCAGAAGCTGGCCGGAGATGTAGAACGCGGCGGCCTCCGGACCACCTTCCTCCAACACGCCACCGAGATGGACCGCTATCTCCTCGAACGCCTCGTCCCAGGAGACGCGCGCGAAGTCGTCCCCGTGGCGGCGCAGGGGGTGGGTCAGGCGGTCGGGGTGGTGGACGGCCTCGGGCAGCCCGGCCGGTTTGGGGCAGAGCTTCCCGAAGTTCGCCGGGTGCTTCTTGTCGCCCCGGATCGCGACGAGTCTCCCGCCCGAGGTCCCGGCCTCGACGCCGCACCCGACCCCACAGTACGGGCACGTCGAGCGCGTCCACCGCTCCGGCTGCCTCTTATCTACATCTGATGCCAAACACGTTCCTCTCGCACCCAACGAACCTACCCTGCAAAGGGTAGTCGAGGGGACAGGGACGCTTCATCGGCCCGATGTACATATATGCCGCGGGCAGTGAGCACGCATATTGCTACGACTTGATAAAGACTTTGCCTCCCGCCGGCACATAGCATGAACGGTGTCACGAGTCGGGCCCGGGGTCCGGCGTGCCGGATGGACGAGACGGAGGGTGGATCTTGGCGGAGGCGACGTTTCCGAGGAGCAGGACTGGCGGTTGGATCGAGAAGTGGAACCCCGAAGACGCGGAGTTCTGGGAGCGCGAGGGGAGGGCCGTTGCCAGGCGAAACCTCGTCTTCTCCATCTTCGCGGAGTTCCTCGGGTTCGCCACCTGGCAGCTCTTCAGCATAGTCGCGGCGCTGTTGCCGCTCATCGGCTACGACTTCACCCCCGCCCAGCTCTTCGGGCTCGTGGCGCTGCCGCCGCTCGTCGGGGCGACGCTGCGGTTCCCTTACACGTTCGCCGTCGGCATCTTCGGGGGCAGGAACTGGACCATCATCAGCGCGCTGCTACTCCTGATACCCACGGTGATGCTCGGCACCATCATCCAGAACCCGGAGACCCCGTACTGGCTCTTCGCCGTCGCGGCGGCCCTGGGCGGCCTGGGGGGCGGCAACTTCGCGTCCAGCATGGCGAACATAACGTACTTCTTCCCGAACCACCGCAAGGGGACGGCGCTCGGGGTCAACGCGGCCGGCGGCAACCTCGGGGTCGGCATCGTGCAGCTTCTGGTGCCTATCCTGATCGGCGCCGGAGCCCTGGCCTTTATAGGCGGCTCTCAGACCAAGAGCGACACGGACACGCAGGTCTTCGCCCAGAACGCGGCTTACTTCTGGGTGCCGTTCATAGTGCTGGCGGCGGTGTGCGCGTTCTTCTTCATGAACAACCTCAACGTCTCGCAGGCCTCGCCGCGGGAGCAGGCGCCCGTGATGAGGCGCAAGCACGCCTGGGTCATGAGCTACCTCTACATCGGCACCTTCGGCTCGTTCATAGGCTACTCGGCCAGCTTTCCCGTTTTGATCGGGACGGTATTCCCCGAGTACGCCGTTACCTGGCTAGCCGCCCTCGGCCCCGTCGTCGGCTCCCTGGTGCGACCGCTCGGGGCTGGATGGCCGACAGGTTCGGGGGTGCTGCGGTCACGTTCTGGAACTTCGCCGCGATGGCGCTCGGCGTCGTCTCCGTGCTCTTCTTCCTGGCCCAGCAGTCGTTCGCCGGGTTTTTGATCTCCTTCATGGTCCTCTTCGCCACCACCGGCATCGGCAACGGCTCGACGTACCGCATGATCCCGACCATCTTCCGCACCGAGCGCGAACGCCTGGCTGCGAACGACGAGGGCGCGCGGGCCGAAGCGCGCAGGATCGGGCTAAAAGAGGGCTCGTTCGTGCTCGGCTTCGCCGGCGCCATCGGCGCCTACGGCGGCTTCATAATCCCCCGCGCCTTCGCCGGTTCCGCCGAAGCCTTCGGAGGCCCGCAGGTGGCGCTCACGTCCTTTATAGCCTTCTACCTCACCTGCATGGCCGTTACCTGGTGGTTCTACTTCCGCCGAAACGCCGAGATCCCTTGCTAGCGATTCGCGGAACGCGAACCACGGTTTCACAGGCATCAGCACCGCACCACCTGAAGCCTGAAGCCTGAAGCTACTTCTCCTTCACGTAAGAGCCGGGGGCGTCCTCTACCGGGGGATACTTCTCGCTGCCCATCTTCGGCGGGTCGACCTCTTCGCCCGAGAAGGGTTCGAGCCAGTTCGTCCAGTCCTCCCACCAGGAGCCCTCTTGCTCCGTGGCGTTGGCGCGCCACTCTTCGGCCGTGGCGGCGGAGCCTGCGTCGCCGGACTCGTTTACCCAGTGCTTACCCTTGCCCTTGCTCGGGGGGTTGATCATGCCGGCTATGTGGCCCGAGTTTGCGAGCGCGAAGCGGGTGTTGAGGTTGGTGACCTGGCTTATCTTCCACGCCGAGTGCCACGGCACTATGTGGTCCTTCTCGGCGCCGACGGCGTAGGCCTCGCCCTCTATGGTCCCGAGGTCTATCTTGCGCCCGAGCACCTCGACCTTGCCGGGCTTTATGAGGTTGTTCTCGAGGTAGGTGTTGCGGATGTAGAAGCTGTGGGCGTCGCGGGCCATCCGCGTGCCGTCGGCGTTCCAGTACAAGAGGTCGAAGGCGGGCGGCTTCTGGCCGAGCAGGTAGTTGTTGACGACGTTGGACCAGATCAGGTCGTTGGAACGCAGCAGGTTGAACATGTTCGCCATCTTGCGGTTGTCCAGGTAACCGCGCTCCATCATCTGCTGCTCCATGAACTCGACCTGCGGCTCGTCCATGAACACCGCCGTATCCCCGACCTCGGCGAAGTCCTGCAAGGAGACCATGAACGTGCAGGCGCCAAAGGGGTTCTCGTCCCCGCCGGCGGCGAGCCAGGCGAGCGTAACGGCGAGCAGCGTCCCGCCGACGCAGTAGCCGACCGGGTTCACCTTCTCGGAGCCGGTGATGTCCTTGACGGCCTCGACGGCCGCGAGCGGGCCCATCGTCATGTAGTCCTCGAACTTGGTCTCTTCCATCGAGGCGTCCGGGTTCTTCCAGGAGACCATGAAGACGGTGAAGCCCTCGTCGACGAGGTACTTGACCATGCTGTTCTTCGGCTGCAGATCGAGGATATAGTACTTGTTGATCCAGGGCGGGAAGAAGACTATCGGGGTCTCGTGGACCTTCTCGGTCGTCGGCTCGTACTGGATGAGCTCTATGAGATCGTTCCTGTATACGACCTTGCCGGGCGTGATGGCGAGGTTCTCGCCGGGCTGGAAGGCGTTTGCGTCGGTCATGCTCATCCGGCCCTCTTCGAGGTCCGAGAGGAGGTTGCGGGTGCCCTCCGCGAGGCTCACCCCGCCCGTCTCGAATGCCCTCTTGAGGGCCGCCGGGTTGGTGAGAAGGAAGTTGACCGGGGCCAGCGCGTCCACGAACTGCTGCAGGTGGAACCTCATGCGCCGCTGCTCTTCGTTGTCCTGGCCGTCGGTCTCCTCGACCTCGTTGAGCAGGTACTCGGACGCGAGCAGGTACGACTCTTTTAGCGTCTCGTAGTAGGGGTTCTCGGTCCAGTCGGGCGCGGAGAATCGCCTGTCGGGGCGGCCCTCATCTTCTTTCTTGCCCTCGATGCCCCAGAAGCGGTTGGCGGCGTCCTGCCAGCTTTCGAGCGTCGCGCCCCAGAGCTTCGTGTTGAAGTCCGTGGCCCGTTGCATGGCGGCGGCGGGGTCGGAGAGCTCGCGCTGCCAGAGGGTCTGGAGGGATTTGGAGATCTCGACCCAGTTTATGGGGAGCACGTTCTGCATGGGGTTGGCGTCCCACAACTTCTCGAGGGTCGAGAGCAGGGGATCGTTACGGATCGCACCGGATGGAAGGTCCTTGACCTCGTCCCCGGTCGAGACGCCCGGCGCGGCGAGCCAGGGGACGCTCGCGCCCGGCGTGGCCGTCATCGCGCCCATGTTGGCCCGCATCCACTGCGCCCACAGGTCGAAGGGCGCCGACGCGGTACCCATCGTCCCGCTGCCGCCAGTTTTTTCTTCGCTCATGCAGTCCTCCAGACGAACCGTTCTTCTTCTTGTGTTGCGGAACACAGTCTACCCGTTTTGGCTGGTTGCCAGACGCGGGAGGCTACGAGAGGCCCATCCAGGCCCTCATCCGCGCGGCCCACCCCCGGAGGGCGTTCACGGCGCCCCGGAGCCACCCTCCGGGCTCCCGCGCCACTTTCTCCCCGGTCTTCCCGCCAACTCCGCGAGATTGCCGCCCGTCGCGGGACTTCAGGAAGCGCACGACCTCCCTGTTGACGTCCGCGAACCTCTCGATAAAGACGAGATGCCCGGCGTCTTCGAGGACCCGGAGCTTCGCGCCCGGTATGGCGTCCGCCAGGGCGCGGGCGTTGGCGGGCGGCACGTAACGGTCCTCCGAGCCGTGGATCACGAGCGTCGGCGAGGTGATGTGCCCGACGTCCCCGGAGAGGTCGAACCTGGCCCCCGCCTTCGCCTGCTCGTAGTACGAGACGGCGGAGGACGAATCGGCGAGCCGCCAGTGCACTATCTTCTCGAACTCTTCGGGCTTCTCGGCCCGGTAGACCTCGCCCGTCGCCGCCTCCAGCGCCTTGCGGGCCGCGGCCTCGGCGCTGAAAGTCCCCAGGCCCATCATGTCCGCCAGCGCCCCCGGCGACATCGCCTCGGGCCCCCTGCCCCCGTAGCTCGTACACACGAGCACGAGCCTGTCCACGAGGTCGGGCCGCGCGAGCGCGAGCTCCTGCGCCACGAAGCCGCCCAACGAGGTGCCGAGCACGTGCGTCTTTTTCACCCCGAGGTGGTCCAACAGGGCGACGACCTCGTCGACGAGGTCGGCGACGCCGTTGCCGAGGCTTCGCTCGCCCCGGATGTCGAAGGTGATGGTGCGGAAGTGGCGCGAGAAGGCGGGGACCTGCCTGAACCAGCCCCACCGGCCGAAGCCGAGCCCGTTGACGAGGAGCAGCGGCGGCCCCTCGCCCTGGACGTCGTAGTCTATGCTGGTGTTCTCGGTGATCGTTACTGGCACGTGGCCGCCCTTCGTATCTCCAAAGACTGCCTAGACCGCGTAGTACTGCGGGTTCTCGGGATGCCCGAGCGCGTCGAGCACGCCTTCGGCCACCTTGTCGAGCGGCCGCCCGGCGTCGATGACCGTCAGCACGCCCCGCGCCTCGTAGTGCTCTTTGAGGAGCGCGTGCTCCCGGCGGTACGCGCCCAGACGCCGCCTGAGCGACTCCTCGGTGTCGTCGCTGCGCCGCTCGAACGGGCCCGGGTCGAGCCTCTTCTCGGGCCCCGGCGGCGGGTCGTTCTTCAGGTGGTACGCGGCGTCGGTCGCCCGGCTGTGGACCCGGCCGCCGAGGACCCGCCCGACGAGCTCGTCGTCCGACGGTCCTTCTAGCGAGATCACGTGGCGCAACGGCCCGGCGCCGCGTTCCTCGAGCTCCGCGTCCAGGATCTCGGCCTGCCCCGCGTTGGCCGGGAAGTCGTCGAGGACGAAGCCCCCCGCCGTCCGCACGTGCGGCAGCAGCAGGTCGAATACGACCCCGTCGGGGACCGGCTCGCCGGCATCGTGGAGGGCCCCGATCCGCGCCCCGAGCGGCGTGCGAGCCTCGATCTGGGCCCGCACAAGATCACCCGTGGAGAGCCTCGGCGACCGGTTGTAGAACGGCAGCGACCACGAAAGCCTCTGCGCCTGACTGCTCTTGCCCGATCCCACCGGACCTATGAAAGCTACCCTCATGCTGTTCCTCCTCTTGAACGCCGCTACTCGGCAACCCGCTGAGCAAGCAACCGCCTGGCCTTCTCGGCCCTGAGCCGGTTCTCGTCGCGCACCTCGCGGAAGAACCCCGCGAGCTCATCGTCCGCGGAACCCTCTGCCCTGAGGGCCAGATCCTCGTACCTGCCAACGTCCTGCAAAACCGCCTCGTACAACGCCTTCTTCATAAACTCCTACCTCTTGTAGACTCAGGGACCGAACACTTACGATCGCCCGTCGTCCCCGATCTCTTACGGCCCGAAGCCCGGACCTCCAAATCATTGTATTCACTACGCATATACTGTCAATTTGCACTTAGTTACAAGCGTCGTCGTCGGGTTCGTTCTCGGTGGAGAGCCGGGCCGCGAGGTTGTGCCGCGCCGCGTCTTTCGGGCCGAAGTATGAGCGTTCGGAGGGTAGCGTAAGGAAGCCTGGGCTTTGAGGAGGTCGCGCTACACACTTCGGCACATTCTTGGTGCGTGGGGGCATTTTGGAGTTAAAGGATGGAGTGGATACGGTATCTATAGGCTTAGCCGGTGCTCGCGTCTTCTCCTTTCCCTTTCACCCCACGGGCGGGTACCGGTTCCTTCCGGGGGTTCGAGATTGACCGTGGTCGCCGCCGCGCATATATTGGCGTGGGGACCGTCACGCCGACAGACCACGAGGGGCAGAGATGACCGTCACGCCCGATGGCGTAAAGCAAGAGACTCAAAAGAACGATTTCATTCGGTCTGACCGCCTTCTTTCGGGGGAAGAGAAGGAGGTCAGGGACAGGGTACGCGAGTTCGTGGAGCGGGATGTGATCCCGTCCGCCGCGGACCACTGGGACCGGGCTGAGTTCCCCTTCGAGGCGCTCCCCGGCCTCGGGGAGCTCGGGCTCATGGGCGGCACCTTCTCCCCGGAGTACGGTTGCGCGGGGTGGAACAACGTGGCCTACGGGCTCGCCATCGCGGAGCTGGCGCGCGGGTCGGGGTCCCTGGCCACGTTCCTGCACGTGCAGAGCGGGCTCGCGATGGCGGCCATCCACGAGTTGGGTTCCGAGGATCAGAAGCGGAAGTGGCTGCCGGAGATGGCGCGGTGCGAGAAGGTAGGGTGCTTCGGCCTCACCGAGCCGGGGGCGGGAAGCGACCCGGGCTCGCTCGCGACTACTGCAACGGAGAAAGACGGCGGCTACGTGCTCGACGGGGAGAAGAAGTGGATCGGCAACGCCACGTTCGCCGACGTGGCCGTGATCTGGGCCAGGACCGAGGACAACAAGATCTCCGGCTTCCTCGTAGAAGGAGATAACCCCGGCTTCCGGGCCGAGGTCCTTCCCCGTAAGGGCTCCCAGCGGGCCGTCTGGCAGGCCCACATCAAGCTAGAAGACTGCCACGTCCCGGCCGATGCCCGGTTACCGGGGGCGACCGGCCTCGGGTCCACCCTGTCCGTGCTCACGCACTCGCGCTACGGGGTCGGGTGGGACGGCCTGGGCCAGGCGGCGGACTGCTACGAAGTAGCGCTGGCCTACACAAAGGAGCGGGAGCAGTTCGGGCAGCCGATAGCCTCCTTCCAGCTCGTGCAGCAGAAGCTGGTCGAGATGGTCAACGAGATCTCCCTCTCCCAACTCCTCTCCATCCACGTGGGTCGCCTTAAAGACGAGGGACTCCTCGACCCGCCTACGGTCTCCATGTTCAAGATGAACAACGTGGCCAAGGCCCGCCGCACGGCGGCGCTTGCCCGCGAGGTCCTCGGCGGCAACGGCGTCCTGCTCGACTACCGCGTCATGGAGCACATGGCGGACATCGAGGGGGTCTACACCTACGAGGGCACGAACGACGTGAACGCCCTGATCGTGGGCCAGGCCATCACGGGCCACCGCGCCTTCTCGGCCCGCCCCCCGAAGGACTCCACCCGCGACGGCCGGGCGGAAGAGAAACCCCGCTGAGCGTGGAAGAGACGCAGCCCCGCGGCGGAGCGGACCGCGCGGAACTCGGGGTCTCGCCGGAAGAGGCCCGCCACGTCGCCAACCTCCTCCGCTACGCCATAAGCCTGAACACGACTGTGGGCCTCGTCCGGGCCCAGCGCCGCCTCGCGACGACCACGTACAGGGCCGCGGAACTCGCGGCCCTGATCCTGGAAGGCAAACCATTCGAGCAGGCCGCCCAGGAGGCCGCAAAGACCTGGACAGGCTCCCTCGAAGAAGACCACCGCCGCGCCCTGAAGCTCCTCCAGGCCCAACGCGACACCCTCGTTCAAGCCATGTCGGGCCGCCTGACACCGGAACAACTCAAAGAGTACCTGGAAGTCACCCAGGACCAGTTCCTCGAGCTCGTCCGCCCAGACTTCCCCCAACAGGAGACCACAGACCCGCAAAGTTAACCTTTTGACAACCAGACCCCCGACTTATGCGGTAAGCTCTTTATATGCAATACGCACATAGATACAATTCATGGCCCTCTACGGGGGCGTCGATATGATGGACGACACGCGGGTTCTGGCGTTGCGAGACGGCGTTTGCGTGCCGGTGCGCGAGATACGCGCCGGGGACGCGGCGGCGCTGCAGCGTCTCGTGGCGCGGTCGAGCGACAGGTCGGTAGAGTTGAGGTTCTTCGGCCCCCTCAAGAGGCTCTCTGACAAGCAGGCCCGGCGGTTCGCGGAGGTCGACGGCCGGGACCGGTTCGCGCTGGTGGCGCTCGATCCCGAGGACCCCGGGGAGGTCGTGGGCGTGGTCCGCTACGAGCGCGAGCCCGGCACCGACGCGGCCGAGTACGCGGCGCTCGTGGAGGACAGGTTCCAGGACCGGGGGCTCGGCATCGGGCTCACCCGCCACCTCATAGAGGCCGCCCGCGCGAACGGTCTCGAACGGCTGTACGCCCTCGTCATGCGCGAGAACGCCGGGATGCTCCACCTGCTGCGCAGCCTCGACCTCCCGGAGCGCAAACGGTGGGAAGACGGGGCCGAGCACGTCGAGATCGACCTGAGGCCGAGCACGGCGGCGTAAGGGCTTTCAGCTATCAGCCGTCAGCTTTCAGCTTGTCCGTTTGGGGACGGGACTCTCGGGCTTCAGACCTCGCCGGTCTTGCCGAAGCAAAAGAGAAGGGACCGGGGTTTCTCACCCCGGTCCCTTCTCTTGGCTGATAGCTGAAAGCTAAAAGCTGACAGCTATTCTTACACCCTCTCGAAGATCGCGGCTATGCCCATCCCGCCACCGATGCAGAGGGTTACCAGGCCGTAGCGGCCGTTCGTGCGGGCGAGGTGGTGCAGAATCTTGACGGTTAGTACGGCTCCCGTGGCCCCGATGGGGTGGCCGAGGGCGACGGCGCCGCCGACCGGGTTGAGCTTCTCCTCGGGCACCTCGAGCTCGCGCCCGACGGCTATCGCGATGGACGAGAAGGCCTCGTTCGCCTCGACGGCGTCGAGGTCGTCGACCGAGAGGCCGGCCTTCTTCAGCGCCATCCTGGAGGCTGGGATCATGCCGGTCCCCATCACCGACGGGTCGACGCCCGATACGGCGGCCGAGACGAGCCTGCCGGCTACGGGCATGCCGAGTTCCTCGGCCTTCTTCTCGCTCGATACGAGCATCATCGCGGCCCCGTCGTTGATGCCCGATGCGTTGGCCGCGGTCACCGTGCCGCCCTCTTTCTTGAAGACCGTCTTTAGCTTCTGGAGGCCCTCGACGCTAGCGTTGGCCCGGATATGCTCGTCGGTGGTGAACTGGACCTTCTCTTTCTTCTGCCTGACCTCGACCGGCACGATCTGGCCGTCGAAGAGCTCGTCTTCGTGGGCCTTCGCCGCCCGCTGGTGGCTGCGCACCGCGTAGGCGTCGGAGTCTTCGCGGGTGATGCCGTACTCTTCCGCGACGTTCTCCGCCGTAACGCCCATATGGTAGTTGTTGAAGACGTCCCACAGGCCGTCGAAGACCATGTGGTCCTGGATCTCGGCAGAAGGCATCCCCATCCTGTAGCCGTAACGCCCCTTGTCTAGAAGGAAGGGCGCCCGGTCCATGTTCTCGATGCCGCCCGCCATCACGACGTCCGCATCACCCAAGGCCACTTCCTGGGCGGCCGAGATGATGGCCTGAAGGCCCGAGCCGCACATCCTGTTGAGGGTCATGCCCGGGGTCGTTACCGGGAGACCGGTCTTCATGCCGACCTGGCGGCCCGGGTTCATGCCCTGCCCGGCCGAGAGGATGTTGCCGACTATGATCTGGTCGACCTGCTCGCCCTCTATGCCGGAGCGGCTGAGGACTTCCTTGCCCACCGTCGCCCCGAGGTCCGTGGCCGGCGTGTCCTTGAGCGCGCCCCCGAACGTGCCTATGGCGGTCCTGAGGGGCGTCGAGATCACGATCTCGGTGCCGTTTCCGTTGCCGAAGCTCACCTTTTCTCCTTCCTCTTATCCTGACCGAAGCATACATCAAAAAGAAAGGCCCGAACCGAATGGTCCGGGCCTTTCTAAACCTTCTGTAAGCTTCCTCTACCTCTTGGCCCGCTTCTGGGCCTCTTCCAGGTCCCCCCTGTAGTAGGAGAACATGGAGTTCAGGAAGTCCATGTAGGCGTTCGCGCCCTCCTGGGCGAGCGCCTGGGAGGCCTCCTGCTGCTTGCGCTGCTGCTCGATCAGGTCGTCGGCCAGCGCCCGGTTGTTGGAGGCCTGGGTCCTCAGGTTGTTGATGACCCCGTTGAAGAACTCCTGCGTGAGCTGCGCGTTTAGCTCCTGCGCGGAGACCGACCTATCGGCGATCGCCTGGTAAGACTCTTTGATCGCCCCGGCGAACTTCTCGGCCGCCTCGTTTACCTGCTTCTGCTGTTTCTGATCCATGTTTTCGATCCTTTCCTTTCTATTCGGGACTTATCCGAACAACCCGCTTTCATACCCCCGGACACGACCCGCGAAACATAAAGGGGGGCGGGCCCGGAAGCCCACCCCCCACGAAACGTTGACGCGTGCCGGTCTGTTTACCTGGTGGCCTTCTTGGCGACCTGCAGGCCCTCCTTGTAGTAGGAGAGGGGCGCGTAGGCGAGGTCCAGGTACGCGTCGAGGGACTGCTCGACGAGCGTCTGGTAGGCTTCGCGCTGCTTCTCGGCCCGCTCCACGAGCTCCTGGGTCATCGCCCGGTTGCTCTCGGCCTGGTGGCGCAGCTCCTTGATGGAACCATCGACCACACCCTGCGCGAACCTGACGTTCCGCTCCTGCAGCCCGACCGCGTGGTCCACGACGGTCTGGTAGGAATCGCGCGTGGTCTCGGCCAGCTTCTCGGCGGCCTTGTTGGCCTTCTCGACGTTGGTAGCCATTCGGGCTAACCCCTTTCTCGCGTGCGACGCGAACTCTTGCTACTTCTTCTCGTCCGGCTCGTCTTTCAACGGCCTTCCCGTGTAGAGCCGGAAGAAGGTGTCCATGGTCTGCTGGTACTGCTCGAGGGACCTGGCCCAGAAGTCCAGGTAAGCCTTCCCCGCGTCCGTGATCGTGTACATCCGGCGGGCCGGTCCTCCCCTGGAGGTCTCCCAACTGGACTCCACGATCCCGTCCTTCTCCATCTGCCTGAGCGTCCTGTACAACGTCCCCGGGTTCATCGCCTCGAACCCGAAGTTCGAAGCCCGCTCCATAAGCTCGTAGCCGTAGGAGTTCCATTCGCGCAACGACAACAGGATCACCGGCACCAGCCAGTTCCTGGGCCGCGCCTCTACCCCCCGGAAACCAGCCTCCCGGTCCCCGACAGCACGCCCTTTTTCTTCGTTGTTCATAGCTCTCTCTTCCATACTCTATATGCAGTCTACACATATATATGTACTCGTCAAGGTTTTTCGCGACATTTCTGTAGCATTGTAACGTTTCGGGGGTGGGATCTCGCGGTCTTATGTGCTTGGGGTATCTAGTTTGCGGCTGGTCTACCCGGTCAATAAACTGTTTCGAGGGAAACTACGGTAAAAGGGAGGATACGTGGGAACTCTGAAAGAAGCGGTTGCGGTAGTGACGGGGGCGAGCCGGGGGCTTGGCGCGGCGATCTCCGAGGAGCTCGCGGCGGGTGGGGCGAAGGTCGTCGTCAACTACTCGCGAAGCAAGGAGCCCGCCGAAGAGTTGGTCTCAAAGATAGAAGAGGCGGGCGGTGAGGCGATAGCGGTCCAGGGTGACGTCTCGGACCCGGAGCAGGCGCAGGCACTCATAGACAAGGCGATAGAGCGGTTCAACAGGATCGACGTGTTGGTCAACAACGCCGGGATCAACATAGACAAGACGCTCAAGAAGCTCACGGTGGATGATTGGGACAAAGTGATCCAGGTCGACCTGAACAGCGCCTTCTACACCGTGCACGCGGTGTTGCCGCACATGACCGAGGCAGGCGGGGGCAAGATCATCAACATGAGCTCCTTCGTCGGGGAGGCCGGCAATATCGGCCAGGCGAACTACTCCGCGGCCAAGGGCGGCTTGCTCGGCTTCACCAAGACCGCGGCCCTCGAGCTGGCCCGCTACGGAATAACCGTCAACGCCATCTGCCCCGGCTTCATAAACACGGACATGGTTGCGGCCATCCCGGAGGAGGCAAAGGAGAAGCTCCTGAAATCGGTGCCGCTGAGGCGCTTCGGCGAGCCCGAGGAGATCGCGCGCGCCGTCCGGTACCTGGTCGAGGACGGCGACTACATCACGGGACAGTCACTCGACATCAACGGCGGCGTCTACATAAGGACCTAGCTGGTCAGCCGGTCAGCAAAGTTTGAGGAGGGGCCCGGTGAACCGGGCCCCTCCTCTTTGTTGCGGCGTCGAAGTGCTGACAAGCCGAAGTGCTGACCGGCTGATTCGCTGACTCACCTCACGGTGAACGACCAGCTCCTCGACGTCGTAGCGCCTTGCGGGTCGGTGGCCTTTATCCGCACGAAGTGGCGGCCCTCCTTCAGGGGGCCGGCCGCGTGGGAGAGGACGCCGGAGAAGCGGTTGTAGGAGAAGGTCATCTTGCGGTTGCCGTCCACGTAGAGCTCGACGTTGGACTTTGGAAGCATCTGCTGCAGGTCGACGACTCTTGCCCGTATCGTTGGCGTGGTGTCGGAGATGGCGCCTTTGGGGAAGACCGCCGGTATGCGCGGCCGGGTGTCGGTTACGGCGTTCCGGGCGTTCACGATGTCGCCGGTGACGGTCTTGCCTTGCGTGAGGGGCGCCGGTTGTCCAGTTCCCATGACGAGACGCTTCAGGGCGGCTGGCCTGTTCAGGAGGCCGGAGAACTCGCCGGCGGCGAGGGCGGCCGTACCGGTCGCGTGCGGGGACGCCATCGAGGTTCCCGAGAAGTACTCCTCGTAGCCCTGCGGCGTGCCGATGGTGCCCAGGGAGGAGGCGTTTGGCTTCGCTGGCGTGAGGCCGTCGTGGAAGAAGGGAACGGAGAACGGGGCGTTGTTCAGGTCGTGGGTGTTCCCGCCGAAGGGCGTGCCGGCAGCCCCCTCGAAGACGCCGGTGTAGTAGTCACCCTGAACCTCGAGGCCCAAAGTCTCAGTCACGAAGGCGGCTTTCTCGTCCAGGTAGAAAGTATCGAGGCCGGTCAGGAAGAGTCCCCCGCCGCCGTTCAGATAGCGGGTCAGGGCGTTATGGTCGTTAAAGGTCAGGGTGTTCCTGACGGGGGCAGTCTCGTCGAACGGGTCGGTCGAGACCGGCGCCTGGCCCGTGGCCCAGACCACGTGATCGTACTGGCTGAGCTTCTCGAACGAGGGACCGTCCCCCACGCCGACGTTCACCACGTCAAGGTCCACGTTCTGCACGGAGTTCAGGGCCGCGGCCACCACCGGCCGCACGTCGGGCGGCCCGAACTCGGCCAGGGCCGGCGGGAACGTCGAGCTCAGGTCGTCGTCGACGAGGAGGACCTTGTTCATCGAGGTCGGGCAGGCCACGCCGCCCAGGCCGGTGCAGTAGCCGAGCGTATCGAGTGCCTTCTCCGCGAAGTCGGCCCTGGCGTCGGCACCGGAGATCTCCTCCAGCCCGAAGCCCGCGACGAGCGCCTCGCCGGACCCGACGGCCGAGAGCGTGAGGCCGGACTTCTGCGGGACGGACGGGACGGTCGAGAGCACGTCCACGCCGGGGGCGGAGACGTCCACGGTCTTCGCGCCGAAGTTGCTGAAAGAGGCGAGGCGGCCCGTGTTGTTGACGGCGGCCACCGATAGGACGTTGGGCAGGTCGTAGGAGGCGGGGTAGGCCCGGACCGTGAACCCGAGCTCGGGGATCGGGAACCCCGTGTCGTTGTTGAGGGCCTCGTTGCCGGCGGAGGCTACGAAGAGCATCCCGGAGGCTTCTATGGCGTCCTTGAGCGCGGGGTCGGGCGGCCCGACGTAGCCCCAGGAGTTGTTGGAGATCCTGGCCCCGTTGTCTCCCGCGTACTGGATGGCCTCTATGGCGGTCGAGAGGGAACCGAAGGGCCCGCCCAGGAACTTGAGGGACATGATCTTGACGTTGGGCGCCACGCCAACGACGTCCTGCCCGTTGACGGAGGCCGCTATGGTCCCGGCCACGTGGGTGCCGTGGAAGTCCTCCAGGGTGTCGTGGACGGTGTTGTCGTCGTTGGCGAAGTCGAAGCCGTTTACGTCGTCGACGTAGCCGTTGGCGTCGTCGTCGATGTTGTTGTTCGGAACCTCGTCTTCGTTGACCCATTCGTGGCCCGCGAGGTCGGGGTGCCCGAAGTCCACACCGTCGTCTATCACGGCGACCACCACGTCCTGCCCGCCGGAGGAGGTGGCAGCGGCTTCGGGAGCGTCCACGTCCACGTCGGGTTTGCCCGCGCGGCCTAGGACTTCCTGCCCCGTGTTGTGGAGGCCCCAGAGCTCGGAGAAGCGGGGCTCGTCGCGGTAGTCCATGGGGTACACGACGCGGTCCGGTACGGCGTACTCCACGACCGGGTTCGCCTCGAGGTCCTCAACGGCGGACGCGACGGTTCCACTTTCGACCTTGACCACGTCGGCGTTTATGAGGTCGAGGTCGCCTTTCTTTACGGCGCCCACTTCGCGCCGCGCGGCGGCCTGCGCGGCCTGCCCGCTCTGCTCGTCGTAACGAACGATGATCCTGCCGGGAATCGTCTCCTTTTTGAGGTCCCGGATCTGGGACCCGAAGGAGGAGCGGTCTTCGCCCGAAGGCGCCGCTTCCTGGGCCATGGCAGCCCCAGGCAAGGCCGCCGCGACTACTAACAATGCCAGCCACACGAACCTGGCGCGTCCAACAGAGCGACCCATCTCTCCTCCTCTTCCAAGGACTTTCCCGAAGGTTCGCACTATTATGATCCGCCAGGAGGCAGCGCGATATACTGAAACGGCTAATGTTTTTTAGCCGTTCGGATAGAAACACGTATATAATCCCTGCCGGCCGTCATCCACCGCGTACGATGTGAACCGCATCTATCTCCACTGGACACATAAATACACTTCGTATACAATTAAGGCTTATGTAACAAAGTCCACACCTTCGGGTGTGGCTGTTGGTGTTTGGCTAGTGAGAGAGGTGGACTTTGAGGCTTAGCGGACGCACGGCGGTTGTCACGGGTGCCGCGCGGGGCATCGGGGCGGCCGAGGCGATTCGGATGGCGCAGGAGGGTGCCAACGTCGCGGTGTTGGACCTTTCGGCGGAGGCCTGTCAGGAGACGGTCGAGGCCGTCGAGGCGGCCGGGGCCGAGGCCATTGCGATCGCGTGCGACGTGTCGAGCGCGCAGCAGGTCGAGAAGGCTTTCGAGGAGATCCACAACCGATTCGGTCGGGTGGACATCCTGGTCAACAATGCGGGGCTCCTCAGGGACAACCTCTCGTTCAAGATGAGCGAGGACGACTGGGACAAGGTTCTCGACGTGCACCTCAAGGGCAGCTTCCTCTGCTCCAAGGCGGCGCAGAAGTACATGGTCGAGCAGGAGTACGGCAAGATCGTGATGACCAGCTCCATAGTTGCTTTGGGCAACAAAGGTCAGGCCAACTACTCGGCGGCCAAGGCCGGTTTGCAGGCTCTGGCGCGGACGTTGGCGCTCGAGGTCGGCCGGTTCAACATAAACGTCAACGCGGTCGCGCCGGGTTGGATCGAGACCGAGATGACCAAGGAGGCAGCCGAGCGGGTCGGGATGACCATGGAGGACATGAAGGAGCGGTTCGCCAAGAACATCCCCCTCAAGCGCTTCGGCCGCGTCGAGGACATCGCCAACGTCGTCGCCTTCCTCGTCTCCGACGAGGCCTCGTACATCAGCGGCGAGACCATCTACGTCTCGGGCGGGCCTTCTAGCTCGGTGATTTAGAGCGGTCAGCTTTCAGCAATCAGCTTTCAGCTTTTCGGGCGGGGATCTTCTCCCCGCCTTTTTCTTTGCCGGTCGCGCATTGGTACTTGGGGATCAAGACGAGGCTCGTAGACTCCTGGTGGGGAAGAGAATGCTATCCAGGAGGCGTTGGTGGGCAAAAGAGAGGGCTACGATCCCGGGACTTTTTCCTGGGTAGATCTGTCGACGGGCGACGTTGGCGGGGCGAAGGATTTCTACGGCGGGCTCTTCGGTTGGGAGTTCGAGGACGACGAGATCCCGGGCGGTGGGATCTACACGATGTGCTATTTACGGGGCGACGCGGTTGCCGCGATGGTCGAGCAGGACCAACATCCCGGGCACTGGAACAATTACGTCACCGTCACGAGCGTCGACGAGACCGCGGAGAAGGCCGGGCGGTTGGGCACCCGCGTGATCGAGAAGCCTTTCGACGTCATGGAGTCCGGGCGCATGGCGGTCTTGGCCGACCCGGATGGCGCGGTGCTCTGCGCGTGGGAGCCGCGGGACCACATCGGCGCCGGCAGGGTCAACGACGCGGGGTGCATGGCCTGGAACGAGCTCCAGAGCCGCGCGCCGGAGAAGGCCTCTTCTTTCTACAGAGACCTCTTCGGTTGGCAGATGGAACCAATAGATCAGGACGGGTCGACCGTCTACCTCACCATAAGAAACTCCGCCGGCTGGATGAACGGTGGGATCATGCCTTTGTCCGGGCGGCAGGGCGATGCGCCGTCCTTCTGGCTCACCTACTTCACGGTCCCTTCCTGCGACCGGGCGGTCGAGCGCGCGGAGGAGTCGGGCGGCGGGCTGCTCGCCGGGCCGATGGAGCCGGGGATGGGCAGGATCGCCGTCCTCAACGACCCGCAGGGTGCCGTTTTCGCCGTGTTCGAGGGCGAGACGGACGAGTAGCCCAGCGGGCTGGCGCCTGCTGCGCGCTATCAGCGGTCAGCTTTCAGCTTTTTAGGGTCGGACGGTGGACCCACCGTGGGGCGCACGAGATTCACTCGGCCGCGTGGTCGGGGGCGGTCCCGCCAGAGAAGGTTTAGCTGATGGCTGACGGCGCGGTTCGCTGCGCGAACCGCTTACGGCTTGAGTACCAGCTTTCCGGTGGTCTTGCGGCCTTCGAGGTCGGCGTGGGCTTCGGCCGCTTTTTCGAGCGGGTACCTGGCTCCTATGGTCAGCTTGAGGTCTCCGGACGCTATCCAGCCGAGGGTCTCTTCCAGGCTAGGGACGAAGAGATCGGGGCGTTGCATGATGCGCACGAGCCAGAAGCCGACGACGGAGTGGCAGCCCGTCATGAGGGCGGCGGGGACAATGTTGCCCCGGTCCCCGCTGGCCGCCCCGTAAACGACCATGCGGCCGAAGATGGAGAGGCATTCGAGGTTCTTCTCGGGGAAGTCGGCGCCCACCATCTCCAGGATCACGTCGGCGCCTTTGCCCTCGGTGGCCCCGCGGACCTTCTCGGGCCAGTCTTCCTGCGTGTAGTCGATCAGGACGTCGGCGCCGAGGGAGCAGGCGAGATCTAGCTTCTCGTCGCTGCCGGCCGTGGCAACAACCTTGCCGGCGCCGAGCAGCTTCGCCATCTGGACCGCCAGGGTGCCTACGCCGCCCGCGGCGGCGTGGACGAGCACGCTCTCGCCCTCTTTCAGCGCGCCCGAGGTCTTGATGACGTGGTAGGCGGTCAGGCCCTGCAGGGGGACGGCGGCGGCCTCGTCGAAGTCAAGGTCGTCAGGCATGGGGATGAGGGACGCGGCGGGCGCCACGGCGAAGTCCGCGTAGCCGCCCGTGTCGAGCAGCGTTACGACCCGATCTCCCTCGGAGGCGTTGTCGACGCCCTCCCCCACCTCGACGACGGTGCCCGCCACCTCGGAGCCCGGGGTGAAGGGGAACTTCTGGCGGGTTAGATACTGGTCCCGACGGCGCATGGTATCCGCGTAGTTGATGCCGGCGGCCTCGACCCCGATCAAGACCTCCCCCTCGCCCGGCGATGGACGCTCGGCGTCCACGTAGCGGAGAACCTCAGGCTCCCCGAGCTTATCGGCCACTATCGCCTTCATCTGCGCCACATCGTCTCCTATCGTGTTTGGGCCGCGGACTGTATCAGAGCGGGTCAGCACGCTCCGGCTGCGCCTCCGCTCTCGGCACGCATCGGGCCTTCGGCCCTCGCTTTCAGCCAGTCAGCCAAAAAAGCTGAAGTGCTGAAATGCTGACAAGCCGAAATGCTATCGAAAGCTCTGGATGCCGGTTATGGCGTTGCCGAGGATGAGGGTGTGGACCTCGTCTGTGCCCTCGTAGGTGCGCACGCTTTCGAGGTTCGCCATGTGCCTCATCGGCGGGTACTCCAAGGTCACCCCGTTGCCGCCGAAGACCGTCCTCGCCTCGCGGGCTATCTCTATCGCCTCGCGCACGTTGTTTAGCTTGCCTAAAGAGATCTGCTCGGGCCTGAGGGTGCCTTCGTCTTTCATCCTGCCGATGTGGAGCGCCAGCAGCGTCCCCTTCTCTATCTCGATGAGCATATTCACCAGCTTCTGCTGCACGAGCTGGAAGGACCCTATCGGCTTGCCGAACTGCTCCCTGGAGAGCGCGTAGTCCCTCGCAGACTCGAAGCAGTCCCTCGCCGCCCCCATCGCCCCCCAGATGATGCCGTAGCGGGCCTCGTTGAGGCAGGCGAAGGGACCGCCGAGGCCCCGCGCTTGCGGGAGCATGGCGCTCTCGGGCAGGCGGACGTCGTCGAACGTTACGTCGCACTGTATGCTCGCACGCATCGAGAGCTTGGGGGTGATGTCCCTGGCCGAGAAACCTTCTGCGTCCGTCGGGACGAGGAATCCCCTGACCGGGTTGTTCTCCTCGTCGGTGCGGGCCCACACGACGGCGATGTCGGCGATGGTGGCCAGGCCGATCCAGCGCTTCTGCCCGTTTAGGACCCAATCAGAGCCCTCCCTGCGGGCGAAGGTCTTCATACTCGCGGGGTCGGAGCCGGCCGTAGGCTCCGTAAGGCCGAAGCAGCCTATCGCCTCGCCTTTTGCCATCCGGGGGAGCCATTCTTGTTTCTGCTCCTCGGAGCCGAACTTGTGGATGGCGCTCATGGCGAGGGAGCCCTGGACGGAGACGAAGGTGCGAAGGCCGGAGTCGCCCGCTTCTAGCTCCATGCAGGCCAGGCCGTACTCGACGGCGCTTCTGCCGGCGCAGCCGTACCCGGTCAGGTGCATGCCGAGGAGGCCGAGGTCCGCGAACTCGGGGACTATCTCTTTCGGGAAGATCGCTTTGTCGAACCACCCGTTTATGTTGGGCTTGATCCTCTCGCGCACGAAGGAGCGGACCTTGTCTCGCACCGCGAGCTCTTCTTCGGAGAGGTGGGCTTGCATGTTCAGGAAGTCTTGCCCTGGCGGGGCCGGGGCCTCTCGCCCGTTCCGTCCGGCCTCCGTGCGTGGTGTGGTCATCGTCCAGTCCTCCCGGTCTCCGGCCTTCGGATCACGATTGTCCCACAAAAGGCGAAGACCGGGCGCGTTCGCCTTTACAGAGATCCGCCACCGGCGGCCCGGCACCGGGCGGGCCCGGGGTTGGCGGTTCGTGTACGCTGTGGCGGCGTGGCGTACGGGGGTTAAGGAGACAACATTGCTGCATCTGGCTGTGGATATAGGGGGCACTTTCACGGACATCTGCGTCTTCGACGAAGGGGACGGCACGACGCGCGTCGGGAAGGTCTCTTCGACGCGGGATCCCATAGACGCCGTCTTCGAGGGGATAGAGGCGGTGGGGGTCTCCCCGGCCGAGGTGGGGCTCTTCTCCCACGGCACGACCGTGGCGACGAACGCGCTCATCACGCGGCGGTTCGCGCGGGCGGCGATGGTCACGACGGAAGGCTTCCGGGACGTCATCGAGATCCGGCGCGGCACCAAGCAGGACCTCTGGGACGCCTACAAGGACGTGGCCCCGCCCTACATCCGCAGGCGCGACCGCTTCGAGGTCGGTGAGAGGCTCGACTACTCCGGCAAGGTGCTCCGGGAGCTGGACGAGGACGGTGTGCGGCGGGCTGCGTACCTGATCCGCCGCCGCGGCATCGAGACGGTGGCCGTCTGCCTGGTCAATTCCCACGCCAACCCGGCCCACGAGGAGCGAGTAAAGGAGATCTTGGAAGAAGAGTTGCCCGGCGCCTTCGTCTCGACCTCGAGCGAGGTGCTGCCAGAAATCTTCGAGCACGAGCGCTTCTCCACGACGGTGGCGAACGCCGTTCTCTCCCCCCTCGTTGGCGACTATGCCCGCCGGCTGGCCGGGCGCATGAAGGAGGGCGGGTACGAGGGGGACGTGCTGCTTTTGCACTCCGGCGGCGGCGTCATGACCGTGGACGTGGTCGAGCGGCTCGGGGGACGGCTCGCCTCCTCCGGGCTCGCCGCTGGCGCCATCGCCTGCGGCCACCTCGCCAAGCTCGCCGGATACCGGAACGCCGTCGGCCTAGACATGGGGGGCACGAGCGCTGATATATCCGTCATGGTCGACGGGGAGACGCGCACGACGAACGACTGGTCCGTCGAGTACGGGTACCCGATCCGGTTCCCGAGCGTCGAGGTCTCCACCATAGGCGCCGGCGGTGGCTCCATCGCCTGGATCGACGCCGCCGGTTCTTTGCGCAACGGCCCCCAGTCGGCGGGGTCCGACCCCGGCCCCGCCTGCTACGGCCGGGGCGGCGAGGAGCCTACGAACACCGACGCAAACCTCCTTCTCGGGCGTCTCGGCGATGAACTCATAGGCGGCGCCATGCGACTGGACCGCGGCAGGGCGGAGGCGGCGGTCTCGAAGGTGGGCGAACCGCTCGGCCTGGGCGTTACGGAGGCGGCGCGGGCGGTCGTCGAGGTGGCGAACGCGAACCTGGCCGACGCCATAAGGCTCGCCCTCATACAGCGCGGCCACGACCCCCGCGACTTCGCGCTGGTAGCCTTCGGCGGCGCGGGGCCCCTGCACGGGGCGGAGCTCGCGCGCGAACTCTCGATCCCGACGGTGCTCGTTCCGCCGAACCCCGGCATCACGAGCGCCCTCGGGTGCCTGCTCGTGGACATCCGCCACGACTTCTCCCAGATGTACCTGGTCCCCGCGGGCGAGACCGACCCGCAAGAGATCGAACGCCGCTTCGCCGCCCTCGAGGAAGGAGCCCGCGAGCGGCTCGGGGCGGAGGGCATCGCCGAGGAGGACATGCGCCTGCTGCGGACGGTCGACATGCGCTACGTCGGGCAGTGGAGGTCGTTGGAGATCCCGGTCGACGGGAAGGTCGAATCCCTGGAGGGTTTGCTAGGCCGCTTCCACGAGGAACACGAGCGCCAGCACACCTACAAGCGGGAAGGTTCCCCGGTCGAGATCTACCAGCTCAGGGTGGCCGCCGTCGGCGAGACCCCGAAACCGGACCTTCCCCATCAAGAGCCGGAGGACCACGAGCCCGAACCGGACGAGCACAGGGAGGTGTTCTTCGGCGACGATGAGGCGGTCGGGGCGGCGGTCTACCGGCGGGACGGGTTGCGGCCGGGGGCTCGGATCTCGGGTCCGGCGATAGTAGACCAGCTCGACTCGACGGTGGTAGTGCCGCCCGGCGATACGGCCGAGGTTGACGGGTACTTTAACGTGATCATAAAGGTTGGTGGTGGCGAATGACCGAGCGGCGGACGGAGGCCGGGCCCCAGACCCTCGACCCTGTTACCTTCGAGGTCCTGAAAAACGCGTTCGTCACGGTCGTCGACGAGATGGCAGAGCAGATCCTGCGCACCTGCCACTCGTTCGTGATCTGGGCCAGGGACTTCTCGAACGCCCTCTGCGACGCCGAGGGCAACACCATCATGCAGGGCAGCCAGGACATCGCCGTCCACGTCGGCACCCTCCACTTCACCGCCAAGGCGGTCATCGAAGCCTTCGAGGGCGACATACACCCCGGCGACGTGTTCGCCATAAACGACCCCTACGTCGGCGGGACGCACTTCAACGACGTGCGCATCATCCGGCCCATCTTCGCCGAAGACGAGCTTATAGCCTTCGCCCAGAGTAACGGCCACTGGGCGGACGTTGGCGGGACGGTCCCCGGCTCCTTCGACATCAGCGCGAAGACACACTTCGGGGAGGGGTTGCGAATTCCGGCGGTCAGGATCTGGTCCAGGGGCGAGTACCGCCAGGACGTGGTGAACCTCATCACCTCCAACACCAGGGCTCCGGGCGACGTCGAGGGGGACCTGCGCGCCCAGGCCGAGGCGACGCGGGTGGCCGAGCGCGAGATCCTGCGCTTCGTCGAGAAGTACGGCAAGGACACCGTCACTACCGCGTTCTCCGAGGTCCAGGATTACGTGGAGCGCCTCACCCGCAAACGGGTCCTCGAGCTGCCGGACGGCACCTGGGAGACGGAGGACTACATAGACGGCGACCCGAGCGCCGAGGAGGGGCTCATCCCAATAAAGGTCAAGATGACCATAGAAGGGGACAACATCTCCTACGACCTGACGGGGAGCCACCCGGTGATCGGCTCGTTCTTGAACGCCGGCATGGGCACCGGCTTCTCCGGGATCGTCGCCGGCACGAAGACGTTCTTCCCCGAGGTGCCCCTGAACTCCGGGTTCTACCGGGTCCTCGACGTGCTCCTGCCGGAGAACACGGTCGTCAACGCGCCGTGGCCGACGGCCGTGACGGGCTTCTGCTCGGGGGCCTACGAGAAGATCATGAACTCCCTCTTCGAGCTCTGGTCCGAGGTGATGCCCGAGCGGGCGCTCGCCTGCTGCTTCAATCTGGAATACCTCCTGATCGGGGGCCAGGACAAACGCTCCGACCCCTCCCCGTTTTTCATGTGGTACGACTGGATGGTCGGCGGCTGGGGCGGCCGGAACGGCAGGGACGGCTCGAACGCCACCTCCCCGGTTTTCGGCGTCGGCCTCGCCGTCCAGCCCTTCGAGGGCCAGGAGCGCCTCACACCCGTCGTCACCTCCTCCCACCGCATAGTCGCGGACTCGGGCGGTCCGGGCCGGTTCCGGGGCGGCTGCGGCGTCGAGAAGGGCGGCGCCCTCACCGAGATAGACGACACCGTGATGTCCTACTGCTGCGACCGCGCCCGCTCCATAACCTGGGGCATGCAAGGCGGCCTCCCCTCCTGCCCCCACGGCGTATGGCTGAACAAGGACGGGCCGGACGAGAGGTTCCTGGGGGCGGTTTTCTCCAACGTGGCCGTCAAGGAAGGCGACGCCTTCACCCGGCCCTCGGCGGGCGGAGGCGGCTACGGCGACCCGCTCCTGCGCGAACCCGATTCCGTCAAGGAAGACGTGGAAGACGGCTACGTCACCCCTGCTGGGGCGAAGCGCGACTACGGCGTCGTCGTGCGCGAGGTCGACGCCGAGCTCGCCGAGTGGGAGGTGGACCAGGAGGCCACGCAGAAAGAGCGGGCGACTATTCGCGAAGGAAGGTTGGGCTGGTTACGAGAAGATCCGGAGAAAGTCGCGCAGGGGTACAGAGATGGGAAGCTTGGGACGCTCGACGTCATCCGGCGGCACGGCGTGATCCTGGACTGGGGCACGGGCGAGCTACTGCCCAACACGACGGAAGGCTTCCGGGCGATGCTCGCGCGGAGATCCACGTCCCACTGGGAGAACGGAGCGGAACACGCATGAAAGACATCGAGAGGGCGCGCAGGGTGCCTTTCGGGGAGCTTCCCTGGGCCGAAGACGCGCCGGGCATCCGGGCGCGCGAGGTGGACGTGAGGGGGGCGCGGTGGGCCACGGTCGAGTACGAGGCGGGGGCCGCGAGGGAGGAGTGGTGCGAAGAAGGTCACAGGGGGTTCGTGATCTCGGGCGAGATCGAGTACGAGTTCGACGACGGCAGCGAACCTCTATGGGCTTCTGAAGGCGAGGCGTTCTTCCTTCCCCCCGCCCCCCTCGGCGCGGGGGCCCACAGGGGGCACAACCCCTCCGAAGGCCCGACCCTGCTCTTCCTCATAGACGACGCCCGCGAGGGCTGATGCTCCCGCTCGAAGGGTCGAGGGTCCTAGATCTGTCGCGGGTGCTGGCCGGTCCCTACGCTACGATGGCGCTCGCGGACCTCGGCGCGGACGTCCTCAAAGTAGAGCACCCCGAACGCGGCGACGACACCCGCCACTGGGGGCCGCCCTTCGCCGGCGGAGAATCCGCGTACTTCCTCTCCGTGAACCGGAACAAGAGGTCTATCGGGGTGGATCTGAAGACCGAAGAAGGGCTGGAGCGCGTAAGGCGCCTCGCCTCGGAAGCCGACGTCGTCATCGAGAACTGGAAGCGCGGCGCCCTGGAAGGCATGGGCCTCGGCTACGAAGCCCTAAAGGAAGAAAACCCCGACCTTATCTACTGCTCCATAACCGGGTTTGGTCCGGGGCCCGACGAGGACCGTCCCGGCTACGATTTTCTGGTGCAGGCGAGGGCCGGGATCATGGGCATAACCGGCCAGCCTGGGGGCGAACCGACAAAGGTCGGCGTCGCCGCGGCCGACATCTTCTGCGGGTTGATGGCGGCCAACGCGATCCTGGCCGCCCTGCACCGCCGCTCCGTGACGGGAGAGGGGGCGCGCGTCGAGGTGCCCCTGTTCGAGTCAACGCTCTCGTGGCTCGCCAACCGCGGGCAGGAGTACCTGATCAGCGGCAACGACACGGGCCTCATCGGAAACGCCCACCCCTCCATCGTCCCCTACCAGACGTTCGACGCCTCGGACAGGCCCATCGTGATCGCCGTGGGCAACGACGCCCAGTTCGGGAGGTTGTGCCAGGCCGTCGGCCTGCCCGACCTCGCCGACGACGAACGCTACGCCGCCAACCCCGACAGGGTCGCGAACAGAAGAGAGCTGGTCGCGGTCCTGCAAGAGCGGTTCTCCGATCGGACGGCGGATGAGTGGACCGAGAAGGTTCGAGGCGCGGGCGTACCGTGCGGGCCGGTCAACGCCCTGTCCGACGTCTTCGAAGACGAGCACGTACTCGGCTCTGGCATGTTGCAGGTGGTTGAGCACCCGGCCGCCGGGACGCTCAAGATGCTCGCCTCGCCGGTGCTCGTGGATGGAAGGCGGCTGCCCGTGCGATATCCCCCTCCGACCCTGGGTCAACACAGTGGGCTGGAAGGTTGGGAGTAGGCGAGCGGGCCGCCGTAGTGATCCTGGACGGCGACCGTGTCTTGCTGATGCGCCGCAGAAAGGAGACCGAAGACTACTACGTGTTGCCCGGAGGCGGCATAGAACCTGGCGAGACGCCCGACGAAGCGGCCGTACGCGAAGCCAGGGAGGAGACGGGCCTCTACGTCAGGCTGGACCGTAAGCTCGGCGTCTTCGACGACAACGGTCGCCGGGGGCACTACTTTCTGGTCACGAAGTTCGAGGGGACGCAGCGGGTGGGAGGTCCTGAGCGGGAGCGGATGTCGCCCGAGAACCGCTACGATCTGGAGTGGGCCGAGGTCGAGCGGTTGCGGGTCCTCGAGATCCGTCCCGCCGGAATCGCCGCCGTCTGCGAGGGTGGTCTTCACCGACGCGACGCCTGACCCGGGCAGGTCCGCTCCGGAGGAGGGAGAAACGCTTCTCCTCCATCCGTCTTATGGCCTCGTCGATATCTTCCACAACGTGACCGGGACGATAGAGGCCCTCGCCGCGTTCGTTCGGGAACTCCTTGTGGGTGTTCGAACCTTCTACGGGTTGGATCGCGCTCTACGTCGCCCATCCGGGCAAGCGCGAACGATCGGTGTGCCCTTGCTGCTTGCCTCCGAAGATCATTTCGATCCAGTCAGGACTGAAAGCGATGATCCAAAGTTCGGTAGACCCGAGACCCTCCCTTGACGCTGGGTTGCGGCGGATTTATCGTGCTTTTACTTACAATGGGCAAGGAAGGGAGCCCGCATGACGGAGGTCGCCGGAGCCAGGGAGCTCGGCAAGGAGCAGTTGCTGGACGCGTACAGGGTGATGCGCACGATCCGGGAGTTCGAGGAGCGGCTACACACGGAGTTCGCGACCGGAGAGATCCCGGGCTTCGTTCACCTGTACGCCGGAGAAGAGGCCATCGCCGCGGGCGTCATGGCGCACCTGGATGGGGAAGACTACATAGCCTCGACCCACAGGGGGCACGGCCACGCCATCGCCAAGGGCTGCGACCCGAAGGCCATGATGTTCGAGATCTACGGCAAGCAAGAGGGCCTCTGCCACGGCAAGGGCGGTTCCATGCACATAGCGGACCTGGATAAAGGGATGCTCGGCGCCAACGGCATAGTCGGCGGCGGCCCGCCCCTCGTCTGCGGCGTCGGCCTCTCGGCCAAGACCCGCGGCACGAAACAGGTGGCCGTCTCGTTCACCGGCGACGGCGGCGCCAACCAGGGCACGTTCCTCGAAAGCCTGAACCTCGCGAGCGCCTGGGACCTCCCCGTAGTCTTCGTAGTAGAGAACAACGGCTACGCCGAGGCGACCGCCCAGGCCTTCTCGTCCAAGGGCATAGACATCGCCAAACGGGCCGACGGCTTCTCCATGCCGGGCATCGTCGTGGACGGCCACGACTTCTTCGCCGTCCACGAGGCGGCGGGCGAGGCCATAGAGCGCGCCAGGGGCGGCGGCGGCCCGTCTCTCATAGAGGCGAAGGTAAACCGCTACTTCGGCCACTTCGAGGGCGACGCCCAGACCTACCGCGCGGAGAACGAGGTCGAAGAAGTCCGCCGGGAGAAAGACTGCCTCATGCTATTCCGCCGCCGCGTGACGGGCGCCGACCTCGTCGAAGAAGCGGATCTAGACAAGATAGACGAAGAGGTGAAGAGCCTGATCGACGAGTCAGTCAGGGAGGCGAAGGCCGCGGACGACCCGAAAGCCGAGAACCTGTTGACCGACGTGTACGTTAGCTATTAGCTATCAGCTTTCAGCCGTCAGCTTCTCCCGTCGATGGCATAACCGGACGTGCAGTGCGTATCAGATCCCTGGCCTCGCAGGAGGTAGGCCGGGCGAGGATCGCCGCTCCGCGAATAACGAAGCTGCTAGCTGAAAGCTGATAGCGCCGATCGAAGGGAGGCCAATGTTCCCTTACTTCAGCTACCGGGACGCGAACGCGGCCCTTGGATGGCTGGAGTCCGCGTTCGGGTTCGAGAAGGTCGTGGCGTACCCCGACGAAGACGGGACCGTCGTCCACGCCGAGATGAGGTTTGGAAACGGCGCGTTGATGATGGGGACGGCGGAGCCGCCGCCGGTGCTGGATCCCGACGCCGTGTCGCCCAACGCGCACGGCATCTACGTCACGGTCGACGACGTGGACGCCCACTACGAGAGGGCGAGAGAGGCCGGGGCGAAGATCGTCTACCCGCCCCAGGACACCGAGTTCGGCACGCGCCGCTACCGCGTCCTCGACCCAGAAGGCTACGAATGGAGCTTCGGCACATACCGACCCGCCACCTGAAAGAAGCTGACCGCTGAAAGCTGACAGCCGACAGCGGCCGACCGAAGGGAGGCCCAATGGCCCGCAGCATCACCTACATGCAGGCGATAAACGAGGCGCTCGAGCAGGAGATGGAGCGCGACGAGACGGTCGTGGTGTTCGGGGAGGACAACGTCGGGGGAACCGGGTCGCCCGGTGAGATGGACGCCTGGGGCGGGGTCATGGGGGTTACGAAGGGGCTTTACGGGAAGTTCCCGAACCAGATCCTGGACACCCCCATCAGCGAATCGGCGTTTATAGGGGCGGCGGCGGGTGCGGCCTGCTCCGGGCTTCGTCCCGTGGCTGAGCTGATGTTCGTGGACTTCATGGGGTCTGCTTCGACCAGATCTACAACCAGGCCGCCAAGTTCCGCTACATGTTCGGCGGCAAGGCCAGGACGCCGATGGTGATAAGGACGATGTACGGGGCCGGCATCCGGGCCGCGAGCCAGCACTCCCAGAGCCTGTACCCCATCTTCACGCACATTCCGGGGCTGAAGGTCGTGGTGCCTTCGAGCCCTTACGACGCGAAGGGGCTCATGATCGCGGCCATCCGGGACGACGACCCGGTCATCTTCTTCGAGAACAAGGTCCTGTACGCGGTGGAGGGCGAGGTGCCGGAGGAGTCTTACGAGATTCCGCTGGGCGAGGCGGAGTACGTGCGCGAGGGCGACGACGTGACCATAGTCGCCATCGGCCGGATGGTCTCGATGGCCGAACAGGCCGCGGCGGCGTTGGCCGACGAGGGGATCGAGTGCGAGATCGTGGACCCGAGGACCACCTCGCCGCTCGACGAGGAGACGATCTTCGAGAGCGTCGAGAACACGGGCCGCCTGGTCGTCGTCGACGAGTCCAACCCCCGCTGCAGCATGGCGTCTGACATCGTGTCCCGCGTCGCGGAGAAGTGCTTCGACGACCTGAAGGCCGCCCCGAAGATGGTGACCGCCCCCCACACCCCGCCGCCGTTCTCCCCGACCCTCGAAGACCTCTACGTGCCCGACCCGGAGAAGGTCGCCGCGGCCGTGCGCGAGGTGGCCGGCGCGGGCGCGAGGGCCTAGAGGCGGCATGAGCGAGACGCAGCAGATAGCCAAGCTCGGGATGCCCAAGTGGGGGCTCTCCATGACCGAGGGGACGGTCGTGCAGTGGCTCGTCGAGGAGGGCGCGGATCTCAGCAGCGGCGACGAAGTGGTCGAGGTGGAGAGCGAGAAGATCAACAACGCGGTGGAGACCCCGGCCTCCGGCGTCCTCCGCCGCCGGGTCGCCAAGGAGGGCGAGGTGCTCCCGGTCGGCGGCCTCCTGGGCGTGATAGCCCCGGCCGACGTCCCCGACTCGGAGGTGGACGCCTTCGTCGAGGAGTTTCAGGAGACCTTCGATCCCGCGGAGGCGGCCGAGGCGGGCGGTCCCGAACCCGAGACGGTCGAGGTCGGCGGGAGGCGCATCCAGTACCTCCGGATGGGCGAAGGCGGCGTGCCGCTCGTCCTGATCCCAGGCTTCGGCGGCGACATCAACATCTTCGTCTTCAACCAGGAAGCGCTCTCCGAAGACAGGGCCGTCTACGCCCTGGACATGCCTGGCCACGGGGGTTCGGAGAAGGACGTCGGCGAAGGCGATCTGGACTTCTTCGTCGGGGTGGTGGAGGGTTTTCTGGACGAGATGGGCGTGGAGAAGGCGCACCTCGCCGGGCACTCGATGGGCGGGGCCATAGCCGGGGCTTTCGCGCTGGCGCATCCGGAGCGGGTCACCTCGCTGGTGCTGCTAGCGAGCGCGGGGCTTGGGGAGGAGATCAACGCCGACTACATCGAGGGCTTTATAGCGGCGAACCGGCGCAAGGAGATGAAGAACGTTCTGCAACTCCTCTTCGCCGACCCCGACCTCGTCACGCGCCAGCTCGTGAACGACCAGCTCCAGTACAAGCGCAAGGACGGGGTCGACGAAGCCCTACGGGCGGTCGCCGACAAGATGTTCCCCGACGGCAAACAGGCGGGCGTCTCCGACCTTTCCGGGACGGAAGTCCCGATACTGGCCGTCTGGGGGCGGGAGGACGCGATCGTGCCCGCGAAACATTCGGAGAACCTGCCGGAGCACGCAAAGGTGGAGATCCTCGAAGGCAAGGGACACATGGTTCAGATGGAGGCGGCGGGGCCGACGAACCGCCTGATCCAGGGTTTCCTGGCTGGTTCCGCCTGAGGCGCGGACCTTGCCCGTAACGGTCGGCGTCGTCGCGAACCCGGCCTCGGGCCGGGACATACGCAGGCTCGTCTCGGGCGCCTCCGTCTTCGACAACGGCGAGAAGGGCAACATGGTCTACCGCCTGATGGTCGGCCTCGCCGCCGTCGGCGTCGAGCGCGTCCTGATGATGCCGGCCGCCTCGGGCCTCTACGACAGCCTGGAACGGACCCTCAGGGCCGCCGCCTCGGGCGCCTCGCGCAGCCGGGTGACGGATCTGGAACTCGTAGAGATGAAGGTCCGCCACAACGCTTCCGACACCGTCTTCGCCGTCGGGGAGATGGAACGCCGCGGGGTGGCCGCCATCGTCGTGCTCGGCGGAGACGGCACGAGCCGCATCGTCGCGCGCCACTGCCCGGTGGACCTTCCCCTCTGCCCCCTCTCGACGGGGACCAACAACGCCTTCCCCGAGATGCGCGAGGCGACGGTGGCGGGCATCGCGACGGGGCTGGTGGCGTCGGGGCGGGTCGGCGGGGAGGCGTTGCGCCGGGAGAAGGTCTTGCGCGTGAAACTGAACGACGAGCCCGACCGCGACTGCGCCCTGGTGGACGTGGCCGTGAACGCCGAGCGCTTCGTGGGCGCCCGCGCGCTCTGGCGCGCCGGGGACATCTCCGAGATCGTGGTCACCTCCGCCCGCCCCGACGCGGTCGGCCTCTCCTCCGTCGCGGGCCTCCTGGATCCCACGGGCCGCGACGCCCCGCACGGCCTCCACGTCCGCCTCGCCCCGCCCGAACGCGCCGAGACCGTCCTCCACGTTCCGCTGGCCCCCGGGCTCGTCGTCCCTGTCGGGGTGGAGGGGATCTCGCGCGTCGAGCCGGGGGAGGCGGTCGCGCTCGCGCCCGGCGCCGGTAGCGTGGCGCTGGACGGCGAGCGGGAGATGGAGTTGGGGCCGCGGGACCGGGTGGAGGTGGAGCTCGATACCAACGGCCCACTCACCGTGGACGTCGGCGCGGCGATGCGGGAAGCGGCCCGGCGCGGGCTGTTGAACGGCGCGGCCCGAAGGTCTTCGTCAACGGGTCGCGGAGACTGGGGAGGGTTGCCTGGCTAGAATTACCCAGGCGTGGGCGGACGAATTTCCCGATGGAGACGGGGTCCCAGCGGGCCATGCTTGGGGCAGAGGTGGCGGGTTCCTGCCGGCCCGACCGCCGGGGGCGATGGCGGCCGAACGAGAAAGGAGCGTAGGGGTCTTGGTCGGTGAGGGCGCCATAAAGGTCGTGGTGGTGGACGACCACAAGCTCTTCGCGAGGGGCCTCTCGGGCCTCGTGGGCATGCTGCCCGACGTGGAGGTCGTCGGCGAGGCCTACGACGGCGAGGAGGCCGTCAGGCTGTGCAGGGAGAAGGAGCCGGACGTCGTGCTCATGGACATCTCCATGCCCAAGCTCGACGGCATCGCCGCGACGCGTGAGGTCACCGACCTCCTGCCCCAGACCGCCGTCGTCATCCTCACCGGGCACGAGGAGGACGAGCACGTATTCGAGGGCATCAAGGCCGGCGCCCGGGGATACCTGCTGAAGGACGCGGACCCCGACGACCTCTCGCGCGCCATCCGCACGGTACACGCCGGGCACACCATCATCGCGCCCGGCCTGGCACAGAAGATGCTGCAGACCTTCGAAGAGGGCGGCTCCGCGGTCTCGCGCCTCGCCGCCCCGCCGCCCCTTACGGGGAGGGAGCTGGAAGTAATAAGGAGCCTGGCGCGGGGGATGAGCGACCGGCAGATAGCCCAGGCTCTGGGCATCTCGGAGAAGACCGTGGGCAACCACACCTCGAACATCTACCGCAAGCTGCACATCTTCGATAGGACCCAGGCGGTCGTCTACGCCATAAAGGAGGGGGTCATAGAGGTCGAGGATCTGGAGTACCGCCCCCCAGAGGCACCCTGACCGTAACCCGCGTCCCTTCGCCGGGCCGGCTGACCACCTCGATCCCGCCGCCCAGGCGCTCGACCCGCTCTCGCATGGCCGAGAGCCCGACGCCCTCCCTGACCTCCCCCGGCTCGAACCCTCGACCGTCGTCGGTCAGCTCCGCCAGCGCCTCGCCGCCCTCCGCGAGAAGCCTCACCCGCACGTTCTCCGCCCCGGAGTGGCGCCTGGCGTTGGCGAGCGCCTCCTGCAGGATGCGAAGCAGTTCCACGCCCACCTCGCCAGGCAGTTCCTCCGGGAACCCTTCCTCCACGCCGAGCGAGATCCGGCGCCCCGGCGTCGCCTGGCGGTTGAGCTCGACGAGCGACTCGACGGACCTCACGAACGTCCGTTCTTCCTCGTGCCTCAGGTCGTAGATGGCGCCCCGCAGGCCCGCGGTCGCCCGCCGCAGGGCCCCGAGCTCCTCCTCCAGGTCGAGGGGCGACCCCGCGCCTCTGGCGTGCAGGTGGGCGAGGCGCAGCGACTGCAGCGCCCCTGAGAGATCCTGGAGCACCATGTCGTGCAGGTCCCGGGAGATCCTGCGCCGCTCCTCTCTCTGGGTGCGGGTCGCGATCTCCCGTCCGCGCGAACGCTCCCTCTCCTCCTCCATCGCCTTTTGCTCCGTGATGTCCCGGAAGCTCGCGACCGCGCCGACGATCGTGCCGTCCGAATTCTCCAGAGGACCGGCGCTGGCGAGGAGATCGTAGTGGCTGCCGTCGGGCCTGACCATTCGTACCTCCATGCCGACGGTGGTCTCCCCCCGCAGGGCCCTTCGCATCGCGCTCTGTTCCACGGGCATGCGGGTGCCATCGGGGTAGTGGGGCACCCCCGCCACCTCCGATACGGCGTCCAGGGTGGAGCCTTCGGGTTCCGTCATCGCCATGCGTCTCGCCGCGTCGTTGGCGAACGTGAACCTCCCTTGCAGGTCGCAGACCACGATGGCTTCGGCCGCCTGGCTGAGGGTGGTCTTCAGCAATACGTTCTGGTCCTGCAGGGCGTTCTCTGCCTTCTTTCGCCCGGTAACGTTCTCGTGGGCGACGACCGCCCACGGCGGTTCGGTGTCGGCGAACCGCGTAACCCGCCCGACAAACCACCGGCGCTCGGTGGGCGAGTGGCAGGGGTACTCGCGCTCGAAGGCCTCCTCCCGCCCGGAGAGCACGGACCTCATCCCCCGGGCGAAAGCGGCGGCGTCGGCGCAGTTCCGGCCCGCGGCCGCGTCGCAGACCTCCAGGTAGTTGACGCCCTCCGAGACCTCCGCCGGGACGGCCCCGTTTGCCTCGGCGAACCGGCGCCAGGGCCTGTTGGTGGCGACGATGGTTCCGGTCCCGTCGAGGATCGCCACGTGCGCGGAGAGGCTGTCGATGGCGGATCGGGCGAAGGCCGCGGTGCCGCGCGGCTTGCCCCGGACCTCGTCTTCGACATCCCGAACCAGCGCGCAGACGGCCCCGCGGCCGACGTGGGGTATCGCGACCAGACGGACCTCGGCGCGGACGAGGGAGCCGTTCTTGCGTCGCAGCCTTACCTCGTCCGGCGGGCACTGCCCCGCCTCGAGGGCCCGGCCCGTCCGGGCGTCCGTGTCCCGGCGGTCGAGGGCGAAGAGGTCGTACAGCTGCGTCTCCCGTAGTTCCCCCGCCCCGTACAGAAGCATGCCCTCCAGCGCCGGGTTGGCGTACAGGATGCCCCTGGTATCCGGGTCGTAGACCAGAACCCCGACGGGGTTACGCTCCACCACCGCGCGGTAAATTCCCTCTTCCAACGCCGACCACGACCCTCCAAGACTTCGTTGGTCCGGTAGACGGTTTTCCGCTGCCCCGCAGCGTCCGTACATTCTACTACCCCGGGGTCGGGGCCGATCAGAGCCCCAAAAAGCGCGCCGCCGGCGACCTCGCGTGCGGCGTTATCCCTAGCCGTTATTCCCCGCCCGCCGGTAGTGAGAAAGCCCGATGGCAGGACGGTCGTGGCGGGTCATACTCGTTGGCAAGATGGACGTCGGCACACACAAGGAGCGGCACACGCCGCGCTTTCGTCGCCGGCGGTGCGCCATCGACGGGCTCGGACCCGGGCGGCACCTCCTTTCTTCCCCACCCATCACCCCAGCCGCCCCCGAGCCCACCTTCCTGGCCCTGGCAGGTCCTGCGCGGGCGGAGGGCGGATGACGGGCGTCTCGGAGGGGGATCGCCCCGTCGTCCTGGTGGCGGTCGAGCCGCGCCTCTACGCCAGCGCCATCGGCACGGCGATCGGGCGGTTGAGGCCCCGGTTGGACCTGAGGGTCGTCGATCCGGACGACCTCGCCGCCGAGGTGCGGCGCCTCGGCCCCCGCCTGGTGCTCTGCAGCCAGCCCTACCGGCGGTCGGGCCGCGACGGCGGTCCCGTCTGGGTGGAGTTCTACCCCTACGCCGAGGCGCCGAAGATCAGCATCCGCGCGGACGGCCACTGCTCGACGCTCGAGGACGCCGACCTGGAGGATCTGCTCTCGATCGTAGACGGCCTGGGAGTACCCTGCGCCAAACCGGGGAGGGACGACCGCGCGGCGAGGGAGATCCGGAGAGGTTCGGAGTTCGTATGCAAAGAAAGCAAAGAACGCGGGAGAGACGATGATCCACGTCACCTTTGAGAGACGCTACGGAACGGCAACCGTCAGATCGAGGGTGACCGCGCCCTCAATCGAGCGGGCCGCGGAGCTCGCCGGGGAGGGGGCGCGCCTGGTCTTCCCCGTGGACCCGGGGGCCTTCTTTCAGCCGGAGGACATCCCCGAGGGCGTCGAGAGACTCGCCGACCCCGGGCGGACGGAACTCGCGGGGACACCGGCGTGATCGGCCTGCACGCCGAGCTGGTCGGGCTCTGGCTCTCCGACGGGTGGAGGTTCGAGCGCGACGGCGACGAGGTCGTGGTGCCCGGCACGGTCGTCGAGGTCGTCCGGATCGAGGACGCCGCCAGGCCCGACGGATACCTCTTCGTGGGACGGGTCCTGGACGCGGAGACGCAGGCGCCCATCGGCCAGGGCTGCCGCACGGGCACGAAGTGGCGCATGAGGCGCTGGTGGTTCGAGAACGCCCCGGGTGCCCTCCTGCCCGAAGAGCTCGCCTAGAGCGGTTTTCGGAAGCAATGAGCTTCCGAAAACCGCGCCGTCAGCGATCAGCCCGCTTCGGGCTGCTCCGCAGGCCTACGCTCTCGGCCATCAGCTTCTTGCTCTTGCTGAAAGCTGATGGCCGAGAGCTGACAGCCTTGCAAAGAGGTTCACTCTCATTGCAAACCGCTTTCAGACGCCTTCGAAACGCGAAGATGAGGTGCCCGTAACGGGGTAAGATGCGTCCCGGCCGGGTTGATACTTCGGAGGGGGTACGTCGCGTGGGCGAGACGAGGTCGGAAGCCGGGGATCTGGCACGGGAAATCCCGGCCGCCTACGGGCGGTTGGTCGCTACCCGCCGAGAGCTCGTTGCGGCCACGGACGCGCTCTCGGACCACGAGCGGCGTGCGAAGGTCGAGAACGCCGACACCCTGCTCGAGGCCAAGAACGAGCGCACCGCCGCGCTCTACCTGGAGGGCATCCTGGACACGCCGGAGCACGCGGAGCTTCTCTCCGCGAAGCGCCGGGCGGAGCTTGCGCACTACGAGGCGCGGCTTGAGGTCGAGCGGATAGAGCTGTTGGTGCGGCTGCTGGAGGCCGCCTCGCGGGCTTGAGGCCCGTCAGGCGCCGGCCTGCTACCCGGCGCTCGGCGCCTGGCCCCCGAAGTCTTCGCTCAGGTCTTCGTGGCTGAGGCCGTACTTCTCGAGCAGGGCCGCGTCGGTTTCGGTATCCACTTTATCGGGGAGTTCCTTGTCGGCCTCGTTCGCCTTCTCGGCGCCGCTCTTGCCCCGGATCTTCTCGACGATCATGGCCTTCGGTACCTCCATCGTCTCTCCTCTCCTCTGTCCTGATCAGACACTAGCAGAGACCAGCGCCACGGGCCGCACCGGGGAGCCGGTGGCGCCGACGAGCTTGAGGGGCAGGCAGACGAACTCGAACTCGTGGTGTCCGGCGGCGGCGATCCTTTCGAGGGCCAGGTTCTCGATAATGTAGACGCCCCGACGGGCCAGCAGGATCAGGTGCCCCGGCATCAGGCACCCGAGGTCGGGGTCGCGCCTCCCCGGAACGTCCCAGGCCATGTTGTCGGCCCCCACGGCGATAACGCCCCTGTCCGCGAGCCAGCGCGAGGCCGCCGCGTCCATCCCGGGCCCTGCAAGGTACTTTTCCTCGTCCCCCCAAAAACGCCCGTTGCCGGTCCGCACGAGCGCCACGCCTCCGGGCGAGGCTTCTATCCCTTGCCGTTCGCAGCACGCCGCGAGGTCCGCGTCGGTGACGACGTGGCCCGGCTCTAGGGCCTCGACGTCTTTCAGGGCGGCCACGTCCAGGAGCACGCCCGGGGCCGCGATGGGCTGTATCTTCTCGACGCCGTGCTCGGTGAACCCGCGGGGGGTCTGGACGTCGCCGACCGGGATACCGCCGCAGAGGGTCAGGGCGTCGGCCTGGTGGGAGAGGGCGTCGATGTGGGTGCCGGTGTGCTCGCCGCAGACCAGGACGCCGGCGGCGCCGGTGCGCGGGCCCGAATCATCCGGGCTGTACTCGTCCTCGTGGCGGCGGTGGAGCAGGTAAGAGTAGCCGGCCTGACGATGGGCCGGGTGTATGGGCATCCCTTCGGTGCGCGGCTGCTCCAAATCGAAGATTCGTTCGGCCGCGTTTGCCTCCGGCACGTGCGCTTCTCCTTTTCCGGTTGGCGTATCAGTGTGGCCGGGGGCGGGCACAGCGTCAACCGTCGGCAAGCGCGAGGCGGGCGCGGTCTATATAATTTTCGGGGGAGGACGGTGGTCTTTTCGGGAGAGGGGCTGACGTGGAGAGAGCCGGCGGCGAGGGGATGTCCACCCCGATCCGGAGGGTGGTCGTTGCCAGCTTTATCGGGACGACCATCGAGTGGTACGACTACTTCATCTTCGCCACGGCCGCGGCGCTGTTCTTTCCGCAGGTCTTCTTCCCCGGCTTCGGCGACACGACGGGGACCATACTCTCCTACACGACCTTCGCCGTAGGCTTCGTGGCGCGGCCTCTGGGGGGTGTCGTCTTCGGCCACTACGGGGACAAGATCGGGCGCAAGACCATGCTTGTCACCACCCTCATGATCATGGGTATAGCAACCTTCCTGGTCGGCGTGCTTCCCGGCTACGACGCGATAGGCATCGCGGCACCCATCCTGCTGGTCCTGCTGCGCGTCCTCCAGGGCATCGGTCTCGGCGGCGAGTGGGGCGGGGCGGTCCTGATGGCCGTGGAGCACTCCCCGGACGACCAGCGCGGCCTGAACGGGAGCTGGCCGCAGATGGGCGTTCCGGCCGGCCTCGTGCTCGGCACGGGCGTCTTCGCCGCAGTCAACGCGGTCTCGGGCGACGCGGCGTGGGCCTGGCGCGTGCCCTTCCTCCTGAGCGCCATCCTTATAGTCGTGGGGCTCTTTATCCGTCTCTCGATCTACGAGAGCCCCGCGTTCTCCAGGGTGCGCGAGTCAGGCACGGAGGCGAGGATGCCGATCGTGGACGTGCTGCGCACCTACCCGAAGAACGTGCTCCTCGGCGTGGGCTCCCGCATCGGCATCGACGCGGCCTTCTACATCCTCGCCGTCTACACCCTGACCCACGTCACCGCGAACCTCGGGCTCGCCCAGGGCATAGGCCTCGCAGCCATCACCATCGCGGCGCTGCTCGAAATTTTCACCATCCCGGCGTTCGCCTCGCTCTCCGACCGCGTCGGCCGCAGGCCGCTCCTCATCGGCGGCGCGGCGTTCATGGGCGTGTGGACCTTCGCGCTCTTCGCCCTCCTCAACACCCGCTCCACGGTCCTGATAGTCGTGGCGGTGGTCGTCGGCCTCGCCGTCGGGCACGCGGCTGTCTACGGCACCCAGGCCAGCTTCTACGCGGAGCTCTTCGGGACGCGCGTGCGCTACTCCGGGGCTTCTTTTAGCTACCAGATCTCCGGCATCTTCGGCGGCGCCCTCGCCCCGATAATCGCCGCCACGCTCTTCCCCATAGGCGGCACGACCTTGATCTCCACCTACATCGCGGCCCTCTGCGCTTTGAGCGTCCTCTGCTACTTCCTCGCCGAGGAGACGTCCCAAAAGGACATCTACGCCGACGAACCCGAAGAGCGCGAGCTCGTCTCCGAACAACGAGGATGATGTTTTGAGCGAGACCCGCCTCGGCGTCGACGTGGGAGGCACCTTCACCGACCTGGTCGCCCTCTCGGAAGGAAGGCTGGTAACGGCGAAAGTCCCATCCACGCCCGCCGACCAGTCGGAGGGCGTGATGAACGCCATAAACGCCGCCGGGATAGGGGCGAACTCCGTCGGCGCTTTAGCCCACGGCATGACCGTGGCGACGAACGCCCTGCTCGAACGCCGGGGGGCCCGCACGGCCCTCGTCACCACCGAGGGCTTCAGGGACGTGCTGGAGATCGCGCGCCAGAACCGCGCGTCCCTCTACGACCTAGCCCGGGACCGCCCGCCGCCGCTGGTGCCGCGCGACCTCCGCTTTACCGTGAAGGAACGGATGGGGCCGGAGGGCGAGATCGAACCGCTCGACGAAGAGAGCCTGAAGGCCGCGGTCGCGGCCCTCAAGGCCTCCGATGTCGAGGCCGTCGCCGTCTGCCTGCTCTTCGGCTTCTCCCACCCCGAACACGAGCGCGGGGTGGGAGAAGCCCTGCGGGAGGCCCTGCCGGGCGTGCACGTCTCGCTCTCGTGCGAGGTGCTGCCCGAGTTCAGGGAGTACGAGCGGTTCTCGACGACCGCCGCCGACGCGTACCTGGGTCCCAGGCTCGCGGCGTACCTGAACAACCTGGCGGACAAGGCCGGCGGGGCGGGCGTTCCTGCGCCGCTCATCATGCAATCCTCGGGCGGGGTCGTGCCGGTCGAGGACGCGGCCGCGGACGCGGCGGGGTGCGTGCTCTCCGGGCCTGCCGGGGGCGTGGTCGGGGCGGCCCACGTCGGGGCTCTGGGCGGGTACGAGGATCTGCTCACGTTCGACATGGGCGGCACTTCGACCGACGTCGCGCCGATCATCGCCGGCGAGGCGCAGACCACGACCGAGACGGTGGTCGCGGGCGTTCCGATAAAACTGCCCATGGTGGACGTCCACACGGTCAGCGCCGGTGGGGGCTCCGTCGCCTGGGCCGACGCGGGCGGCGCCTTGCGCGTCGGCCCCCACTCGGCGGGCGCCGAGCCCGGCCCCGCGGGTTACGGCAAGGGCGGCGAGGAGCCGGCCGTCACGGACGCGAACCTGTTCTTGGGGTACCTCAAGGATGGGGCTGAGCTTGGGGGCGAGGTGGTGCTGGACCGCGGGCTCTCGGAGGGGGCCCTGGGCTCGCTCGGCGGAAACCTCGGCCTGGACGCCGAGGAGACGGCGCTCGGCATCGTGCGGGTTGCCAACGCGGAGATGGTGCGAGCCCTGCGCGTCATAAGCGTCGAGCGGGGCCTCGACCCCAGGGAGTTCGCCCTGCTCGCCTTCGGCGGGGCCGGCGGGATGCACGCCTGCGCGCTCGCCGAGGAGCTGGGCATAAAGACCGTCGTCGTCCCCCGCGCCGGCGGCGTCCTCAGCGCTTTAGGCCTCGCCATAAGCGACCTTCGCCGCGACTACGTGCGCCCCTACCTGGTTCCGCTGGACGAAGTAGACCGGAAGGAGTTCGAGGGCAGGTACGGGGAGATGGAGAAGTTCGCCGCGGGGGATCTCGGCACCCCGAGCCTCCAACGCCGCGCCGACCTGCGCTACAGGGGCCAGTCTTTCGAGCTGACCGTGGAGGCGGATTCTTTGGAGGAGTTGGAGGGCGGGTTCCACGCGGCGCACGAGGGACGCTACGGCTACAGGATGGAGGACGAGGCGGTCGAGCTCGTCAACCTGCGCCTGGTGGCGACCGTCCCGGTCGAGAAGCCCCCGATGGAGGAACCGGAACCCTCGGGCGAGGCAACGGCCTTACGCCGGGAGGCGAACTTCGACGGGGAGTGGCTTGAGGTTCCGGTCCTGAAGCGCGAACGGATGGGCAAGGGTTCCGAAGTAGAAGGCCCGGCCATAGTCGAGTTCAGGGAGTCGACGTGCGTCGTGCGGCCGGGCTGGGGGGGTACCGTGGACGGCGTGGGCAACCTGGTCCTGGAGAGGGAAGATGGGTAGGGAGAAGTTGGACCCGGTAACGCTCTCGGTGCTCGCGAGCGCGCTCTCGGGGGTGGCCGAGGAGATGGGGGCGGTCCTGATCCGGGGCGCCTACTCCTCGAACATAAAGGAGAGAAGGGACTGCTCCACGGCCCTCTTCGACGCGCACGGAAACATGGTGGCCCAGGCCGAGCACATCCCCGTCCACCTCGGCGCCATGCCGGAGGCGGTCAGAGCCGTCATGGCCCGCGACCCGAAGCCGGGCGACGTCTTCGCCATAAACGACCCCTACTCGGGCGGGACGCACCTGCCCGACATAACCCTCGTCTCCCCCGTCTCTTTCGACGGCGGCATCGTCGGCTACGCCGTGACCAGGGCGCACCACTCGGACGTCGGCGGGATGCGGCCCGGCTCGATGCCGAGCGACTCGCGGGAGATCTTTCAAGAGGGCATCATCATCCCCCCCGTCCGCCTGGTAGAGGACGGGGAGTACGTCCCCGACGTCCTCGACCTCCTCCTCGCCAACGTACGCACCCCGGGCCTGAGACGCGGGGACCTGCGGGCCCAGATCGCCGCGAACAACGTGGCGGACGAACGGGTCAACGAGCTTATAGAACGCCGCGGCAAGGACGTCGTCCTCGCCGCCTTCGAGGAGGTGGTCCTGTACGCCGAGAAACGCTCCCGGGAAGCCATCCGCGGGCTTCCCGACGGCGTACACGCCGCCGAAGACTTCATGGAAGGCGACGGCTCGACAGATGAGGACATCCCAATAAAGGCATCCGTCAGGATAGAAGGCGACACGATGACCGTGGATTTTTCGGGGACCGCGGATCAGGTCAGGGGCAACATCAACTGCCCGCTGCCGGTGACCCGCTCGGCCTGCTTTTTCGCCCTGCGCGTCCTGCTGCCGAAGGACATCCCCGCCAACGCCGGCACCTACGTCCCGCTCTCTATAAAGGCCCCCGAAGGCAGCCTCGTGAACGCCGCGTACCCGGCGGCCGTGGTCGCCGGCAACGTCGAGACCTCCAACCGGATCGCGGACACCGTGCTCGCAGCCCTCTCCGGTTTCGCGCCCGGTAGGATACCGGCCCAGGGCCAGGGCACCATGAACAACACGATCATCGGCGGCGTCCGCGGCAACTGGACCTACTACGAGACGATAGGCGGCGGCCAGGGCGCCTCCTCCCGCGGGCCCGGACCATCCGGCGTCCACGTCGGCATGTCCAACACCCTCAACACCCCCATCGAGGCCTTCGAGCTCGAGTATCCGATGCGCGTGACACGCTACGAGATCCTCCACGACTCAGGCGGCGCGGGCCGACACCGCGGCGGCGACGGCGTCGTCCGCTCCATAAAAGTCCTCGAACCGGCCAGCCTCTCCCTTTTGACGGACCGCCGCCGCCACGCCCCGAGGGGCACCGAAGGCGGCGGACCCGGCAACGTCGGCCGGAACCTCCTGAACGGCGAGGAGCTGCCGCCGAAGACGAGCCGGGAGCTCGAAGAGGGAGACGTCGTAACCGTGGAGACGCCGGGCGGCGGCGGGTACGGGAGTGCGGCCAGCACGCGTTAACTGCTAACCTCTGCCGGTGGCAAGTCAACAACCCGAGAACGACGAGGAGCACAAAATGGGCGGCGTAGTAGAGGAAATCTTCGTCACCGGCGAGGGCAGCGCGGCGATGGAGAGCGTGGCGGAAATAGAGACCGTCAAAGGGTGCGGCATCAAGGGCGACCGCTACTGCGAGGGGACGGGGTTCTGGACGCAGTACGGGGACGTGTGCCAGGTCACCCTCATCGAGGGCGAGCACCTCGACGAGATCGAGGCCCGGGGCATCGCCATAAAGTCGGGCCAACACCGCCGCAACATAGTAACCCGCGGCGTCGCGCTTCTGAACCTGCGGGGCAAGAGGTTCCGCGTCGGCGAAGTCGTCCTCGAGTACGACAGATCAAGACCCCCCTGCAAACACGTCCAGGACCTGAGCGAGCGGGGCATGACCCGGGCCCTGAAGAACCGCGGCGGCATCTGCGCCAGGGTAATAGAGGCCGGTCCCATCCGGCCCGGGGACAACATAGAAGAAGCGTAGGAGGGAGAAAGCTCTCAGCTGTCAGCTAGATCAAAAAAGTTGAAGACTGAGAGCGGAGGCGGAGCCGGAGCGGGCTGATAGCCGACGGCGCGGGTTGCGGGGCGATGCCCCGCAACCCGCTTCAGGAACAGCGGGGGGCCGGGTCTGGCGGCGTGCAGCCGCTGCCCGGCACGGGGTTCTCCTGGTAGAACCACGAGTCGAACCAGATGCGCCGCATCAGGTCGTCCTGGTCTATGGGATAGGTGGTCGCCAGCGGCAGGAAGAAGATGGTGAAGGCGAGGGCGCAGACCGCGAAGAGGACCACGACCCATGGCCCGAAGCGCCCGCCGTGCCAGATCCTCACGAGCCAGTACGTCAGCGCCAGCAGGGCGAAGGCGTACATCGGCAGGTAGTTGTAGATGTACGGGATGCGGGTGCCCGGTATCCACGGCAGCAACAGAAGAACGTAACCGAGAAGGATCGGGATCAGGGGCTCGTCGAGGGAGAGCTTTCTGGTGATCGCCTGTCGCGCGAGCTCGAAGAGGCCGGCCGCGACGGCGAGCGTGCTGCTCCACCACACGAAGGGGTTGCCTATGGCGAGCATGACCCGGAGTTGCGCGTCGGCGTCGACCAGGTACTCGTACCGGATCGGGCGCAGCATTATGGGCCAGCTCCACCACGGGGATCCCCACAGGTGGGGGATCGCGGCCGTCACCTTATCGAACGCCTCCAGATGCCACGCCCAGACCTCGACCCACGCCTGGATGGGGTTCGGCGTGACGATGATCAGCCTCTCCACGTAAACGAAGACGAAGTACATGGCCACCGAGACCCACAGATTCGCCACGAAGTATTTGAGGAGCCCCTTGCGCCAGAGCACGTAGCCGGCCGGGATCGCGACCGGAAAGGCGGCCCATTTGGTGCTAACGGCGAGCCCGAGCAGGACGGCCGGCCAGATCGCCTGCCCCGGCCTCCGGGCCCAAAGCGCCGCGAGAAACGTGGCCACCACGAAAAAGACCAGAAAGATGTCCATGACCCCGGTCCGGGAGTGGACTATAAGGATGGTCTCCCCGGCGAAGAGGACGACCAGCAGCAGCGCGGCCACCCGCTCCCTGAAGAGGTACCAGCCGACGGCGCCGGCGAGGGCTATCAGGACGATGCCGAAGATCGCCGGCATCAGGCGCCACGCGAAGGGGGTGTTTCCGAAGGGGGCTATGCTCGCGGCGATGATGAACTTGCCCAGGGGCGGGTGGAGGTCGAAGAACTCGACGCCGCGCAGGTACTTGTCGGCCATGACGGGGAAGTAGATCTCGTCCCACATCTTCTGCGGCGGGAAGCTCAGGTTCCACACCCTCCCCCACACCCCGACCGCCAGCGCCACGACGGCCGTCGCGAGAACGGCCCCGAACGCCCACGGATTCTCGCTGCGCAACATGGACTTCATGAAGGCCACGTTACCCTTTTTCGCGAACGTTTGTAAAGGGCCCGGCCCCGAAGCCGGCCCGGCCCCGCAAGACCATCCGCCGCCCGGCCAGAATGGCGACGAGCGCCACGAGCGCGAGAACTCCGGAGAAGAGCCAGGCCGTCCCGTACCCCGCCGCCTCGACCACGAGGCCGAAAAGTATCGGTCCGACCGCCGCCCCGCCCGAGGCCCCGGTTTGCGTAACGCCCGTCGCCGCGGCCGGCGCGCCCGGGTTGCTCTTCACGACGGCGAAGTTGAAGAGCCCCGGCCAACCCCACCCGGCGGCGAACGCGAGCAGGACGCCGGGCACCACGAGCGCCGCCGACCCCGTCGAGAGCATCACGAACCCGGCCACGCCAGCCCCGAGCATCCCCGCCACGAGCAGCAGCCTCCCCCCGCCCATCCCATCCGCGAGACGCCCGAAGAGCACCCGAACGACGATGCTGGCCGCGCTCCCGAGCGCCAGCAGGAGGCCCGCGGTGCCAACCCGAAGTCCTGTTTCGACCGACGACTCGACGACGAAGGCCCCCAAAGGGGTCGCGGCGGCCGAGCCGAGCCCTATTCCGACGGCCAGCAAGACCAGCGGCCCCATCGGCGCGTCCGAAGTGCGGGCCTCTGCTACTTTCCGGACGCCGCCGATACGTTCCTTCGGGACGAGAAGCGCGACGCCAACCGCGAGCAGGGCGCCGCCGGCGAAGGCCCAGCGCCAGCCGAAGGTCAGGGCTATACCGGGGACCGCGAGGCCGGCGAGCAGGGTCGCAGCCGGGATGGCGGCCTGCTTGATGCCGAACGAGTACCCCTGCCTTCCCTCCGGCACCTGCCTGGCGAGCGAAAGGTGCGTCGCAGGGTGCGTCATGGCGTTCGAGAGCCCGCCGAACATCAGGCAAACCACCAGCCCGGTCCAGGACCCGGCGAACAGGGCCACGCACGACAGGGAGGCCGCGCTCCCTACGACGGCCAGCCGCATCCCGCGGTGCGCCCCGATCCTCTCGACCACCCGGCCCATCACTACCGAAGCCGTGGACGACGTGACGAAGAACAGGGCCACCGCGAGTCCCAGGGCGGCCGACCCGAAGCCCATCTCGCCCCGCACCTGGACCGCGAGCCCGCCCGTCAGAAATGCCGGCAACACCCCCGCGGTCGCGACGGCCACGGCGAGCAAGACGGGCCTGTAATCCAGAGGCTTTTCTTCCGGAGGGCCCGCAGGAGGAGCGATACCCGAACCCGTCGCGTCGCGATGCATCGGACGATCATAGCACGCGTCCCGACATGCCCCAGCGTCGCACTACCCGCGCGGTGGACGCCCCGGCTTGTGCTTACCGCTTGGAATGATGAGGCCGACCGAGGCGAAGATGAGAACCGCCGAGGCGGCGGCGGTCGGGGCGAAACCGGCCCCCGAGACCAGGGCGCCGAGCAGGAGCGGCCCCAGGCCGGCGCCGGCGTCGAAGCCCACGTTCCAGAGGGTGCTTACCATCCCGTACTCCTCCCGCTCCACGCGCCCGACGAGCACGGACATCACGGCGTTCTGAAACACCCCGAACCCGAAGCCGTTGATGGTCGCCCCGAGCAGCAGGAGGGTCGCGTTTCCGCTGAAGCCGATAAAGACCATGCCGACGCCGTTCAGCGCGAGGCTCGGGACCAGCAGCCGTTGCGCCCCGAACCGGTCGCTGAACCGTCCGGCCCAGAGCCTGGCCACGGACTGGGTCACACCCCAGGCGAGCAGGGCCGCGGCCGCCGACCCGACGCCCGACCCCGGCGCGACGAGCGGGAGAAACGTCACGAGCACCCCGGTCGCGAGCGTCGTCGAGAGGAACGCGAGGAAAGGCCGCAGGAGCTCCCCGCGGGCCAGACCGGCCAGAAAACCGGCCGCGTCCCCCGGCGGCCGGGCCGTCCTTACCCTGGCCGCCAGGACGCAGCCGGCGCCGACCGGCGCCGCGAGGGCGCCCACCAAAAAGACCGCCCCGAAAGAGACGTTCTCTGCCGTCCAGACGCCGAGGGGCAGCCCGAAGACGGCCGGCAGCGTCGAGGCGAGGCCGTAGAGCCCGATCCCCTCCCCCCTCCTCCCGGCCGGCACGACCTCGGCCACCAGCGCCGCGAACGCCACCGTAACGATCCCGAAGCCCACCCCGCGCGGCAGCGTGACCAGAAGCGCGGCCGATGGGGAGGAGATCCAGAGGTAAACAACTCCCGGCGCGCCGAGCAACAGGAGCCCGGCCACCAGCGCGGGCCCGTAGCCGATCCGGGCGAGCAGCCGCGGGGTGCGGAGTTGGGCCAGGACCGTCGCGAGCATAAAGACGGTCGTCGAGAGCCCAGCCAGAAAGTCCCCGCCTCCCAACTTCGCCGCGAAGACCGGGAGGACAGGAAGCAGCAGGTTGACGTTCAAGAACGCCACGAAAGCGGCGATGAGAACGAGCGTCAGGGACCGCGTGAGCAGCGGACCTGCGGACGCCGCGGTGCCTATCCCGGCACCCCGCCCGCGCCCGACGCCAGCCCCGTCAGCCGGGACATGGCCTCCCTCGTCGCGGGATACAGCGAGCGGTATACCTCGTAGTGCTCGCCGTAGACCTCGGCCCGCCCGGGGTCGGGCTCGGTGACCTCCTCGCGCAGGCTGACGACGCCCGCGGCCTCCCCGACGTCCCCGTACGTCCCGGCCGCCACCCCGGCCAACAGCGCCGCGCCGTATGCGGGTCCCTCGTCGGCGGCGGTGCGCCGAATGGGCTCACCGTAGACGTCGGCCTGGAGTTCGCGCCACAACGCGCTTCTCGCCCCGCCGCCCGTCGCCCGCACGTCCTCGACGGGGACGCCGAGCCCGCGCATGATCTCCAACCCCTCCCGCAACGAGAAGGCGACGCCCTCCATCACGGCCCGCGTCATGTGCGGGATCCCGTGCCTCGCCGTGAGGCCGAAGAAGGACCCCCTCGCCCCCGGGTCCAGGTGCGGCGTCCGCTCTCCCGAGAGGTAGGGCAAAAAGACGAGCCCCTCCGAGCCCGGCGGCACCTCGGAGGCAGCCCCGACGAGGTCTTCGAAGTCGCCGCCCACGACGTCGCGCCACCAGGAGAGCGATCCGCCGGCCGAGAGCGTTACGGCCATGAGGTGGTAGGCCCCCGGGACGGCGTGGCAGAAGGCGTGCAGCCGGCCCGACGGGTCCGGGTTGAACTCCTCCGAGTGGGCGAAGAGCACACCGCTAGTCCCGACCGAGGAGCTGACCAGGCCGGGGGCCACGATCCCGGTGCCGACGGCGGCCGCCGCGTTGTCGCCACCGCCCGCGGCGACCGGGACGCCGGCGGGCAGACCGAGCTCTTCCGCCGCCTCCGCGCGCAACGCTCCCGTGCCCTCGGGACCTTCGTAGGCACCCGGCATCCAGCCGTGTGGAATTTCGAGGGCGTCCAGGATCTCCTCTGACCAGCGGCGTTCTTTCACGTCGAGAAAGAGCGTCCCGGAGGCGTCGGAGACGTCGGTGGCGTACTCCCCGGTGAGCCGCAGCCTCACGTAGTCCTTCGGCAAGAGGACGCGGGCCACGCGGGCGTAGTTCTCGGGCTCCTCCTCCCCGAGCCAGAGCACCTTCGGGGCCTGGAAGCCGGTGAGGGCGGGGTTGCCCGCGATCTGGATCAGGCGCTCCGCCCCAACCGCCTGTGTTATCTCCGCGCACTGCCTCCCGGTCCGCTGGTCGTTCCACAGCAAGGCCGGACGAATGACCGCGTCGGCGGAGTCGAGAAAGACCGAACCGTGCATCTGTCCGGTAAGACCGATGCCGGAGACGTCCCCCCCGACCTCGCCTGCCACCCGCCCGAGCGCCGTCTTCGCCCCCTCCCACCAGTCCGCGGGGTTCTGCTCCGTCCAGCCGGGCCTGGGGCTGTGCAGCGGGTACTCGGAAGAGGCTTCGGCGACCACGTTCCCCGCCTCGTCCACGGCGACGGCCCGCGCCCCGCCGGTCCCGACGTCGAGCCCCACGTGGACGCTCACGTCCGCGTCCCGCCTCGGCCCTCGCGGGCCTCCTTGCGGCGCCGCACGACCTCGGCCTCGTAGCCGTCGTCCATCCCGAGCGCCGCGTAGACGGCCCTCTGCCCGGCCAGGGCGTCGGCACCGGCGCGGGCTTCGCGCAAGGCGGCGCGGTCGATCTTCTGCGCCAGATCCCAGATGAATTCCCACTGAAGTATCGCCCGCCTCACAGCGGCCACCTGGTCTTCGGTGTAGGGGTAGAGGTCGAAGCCGAGGATCTCGCCCTCGGTCCCGTAGCCCACGTCCTGAAGGGTCTGGGCGAGCTCCAGGGTCTGCATGAAGAAGTTGGTGCCGACCACGTTGTCGTCGTCGAAGGTGCCCCAGCCGTCGTTGCCGTGCTGGTGGCCGAGCTTGTGCTCGGACGCGAGAAGGTCCGCGTACTCGGCAAGGTTCTCGCCGTTCATTATGAGGTGCTGCCAGTCCATGTTGACCAAAAGGTTACGGGTGTCGACGCCGAGGGCGTTCACCTTCTGGATCGTGAAGAGCGTCATCCCGATGTTCTGCATCAGGATCTTCATGGCGGGCTCTGAGTTCTTGTGCTCCAAAAAGACCTTCACGTCCCTCTCGTTGGCGTGGTCGACTACCTCGGCCACGCCCTCGACGAACCGCCGCCAGGTCTCCGCATACGGCCTCTGGAACGTGTAGTTGTACCCTTCGGCGCCGGGCCAGATAATGAAGTTCGCCCCCGCCTCGCCGCACAGGTCGACACCCCGCTTCAGGGCGTCTATACCCTGCCTTCGCACCTTGTCGTCCGGGTTCACGAAGGCGCCCTTGCCGTAGGTGGGGTCGGGATGGAGGCCGGCGGCGACCACGGGCAGGCCCATCCCATGCTCCTTGAGGATTCCCTGTATCTCCGCGAGGTTCTCCTCGTTGACCTCGCCCGGGTAATGGTATTCGAGGCCTTCGAGCAGGTCGGAGAGGCCCTCGCATACCCTCCGGGTCTTGTCCGTCATCGGCTCGTCGGCGACCTCGTTGTGGTAGCCGGGCGGGACGAACCGCGTCACGGCCGGCCCGAAGGCCCAGACGCCCACGGAGTTCTCGATCATGCCTCTCCTCCTCTGTCTGCGTTCCACCGCTGACGAATCATAGCCGGGTCCGACGCCCCGGGCCGACCTGGAGCGGTTTTCGGGAGCAATTGCTCCCGAAAACCGCGCCGTCAGCGATCAGCCCGCTTCGGCTTCGCTCTCAGCCTTCAGCTTTTTTGTCCCTGGCTGAAAGCTGACGGCTGATAGCTGATAGCTTTGCAAAGAGGTTTCGACCTCTTTGCAGACCACCCTAACCGGCGTCTCCCAGCCGCAGGTGAAGCTTCCGCGCCCTCGTCCCGTCGAAACGCATCCCGGCACCTCCCGCAACGGGCCTGACGTCCAGGGTTTCCTCGTCCACCCGGGCCCCGGCGACGGCCTCCCCGTAGACGAGCAGCTCGATCTCCCCCGGCGCCGCCCCGGTCTCGACGGTGAGGAGGTCCCCCTCGCGCCGGTAGGAGACGGCGAGGGTTGGCTCCTGCTCGTCGTGGATCCCGTAAGAGCCTTCCCATTCGGGGGCGTAGATCTCGACGGTCAACGGATCGCAGGGACGCTCGTCCACGTACTGCATCGCCGGGCCGTGCGGGACGACGGCGCCGGCGCGGGCGTAGAGCGGGAGCGTGTCGAGCGGGGCATCGACCTCCATCCACCGTCCGCCTTCTAGTACCTCTTTGGTCCAGTAGTCAACCCAGCGGCCGTGGGGCAGGTAGACGAGACGACGGTCCCTCTCGTCCAGAATCGGCGCGACCAGGAGGCCGCGTCCGAACATGTACTGGTCTTCTATGCCGTGCGTGGTCGGGTCGTCTCCGAAGTCGAGGAAGAGCGGGCGGAGCATCGGCATTCCGCTATGCCCGCACTCGACGGCCTCGCTCCAGACGTAGGGCATCAGGCGGTAGCGAAGCTCGTCGTAGAAGCGGAAGATACGCTCGGCCTTCTCGCCGTAGGCCCACGGTTCGCGCGGCGGGGCGCCGTGGCAGCGGACGTGCGAGGAGAAGAACCCGAGTTGGGCCCACCGGACGTAGAGCTCAGGGCTAGGCAGCCCCGAGAAACCGCCGACGTCGTGGCTGTAGAACGGGAAGCCCGTCAGGCCGAAGGAGAGGGCCGAGCGCAGGACGCAGGCCAGGTCCTCGAAACGGGCTATGCCGTCGCCGGACCAGTGGAGGGGGTAACGCTGGGACCCGGCCCACGCGGAGCGGCCCCAGATCACACCCCGCCCCTCGCCCCACGCATCCTCGGTCGCCTCGAAGACGGCCCTGTTGTACAAGAGCGGGAAGAGGTTGTGCATCGACTCGCCCGCGGCGCCGGCGTACACCGCGTCCGGCGGCGCACCCTCCCCGAAGTCCGCCTTTATGCACGCGACCCCCATCCCGAAGAGGTCCCCGAACTTGCCCTTCACCCACTCGACGGCCCCCGGGCTCGAGTAGTCTATGAAACCCGCGTCTTCCATGAAACCAGAAAAAACGTACGGATGTCCGTTTTCACGTTTGGCGAGGAAGCCCTTCTCTTTTCCTTCGTGAAACATGTCCGATCCGACCACCATGTTGGGCCACTGCCAGAGGCAGACGCGGAAGCCCTTCTCGCGGAGCCCGTCCAGCATCCCCTTCGGGTCGGGGAACTTCTCCTTGCCGAAGCGCAGGTCGCACTCCCAGTCGTGTTCGAACCAGTCGGTGTCTATGTGGATCAGGTCGCAGGGGATGCGGTGCTCCCTTAGCTCTTCGGCCACGTTCTCGACCTGCTCCTGGCGGTTGTACGAGATACGGCCCATCCACAGGCCGAACGTCCACTTCGGCGGCACGGCGGGGCGGCCGGTGATCGCGTGGTAACGGGGCAGTATCTCCTTCGCGGTGGGGCCGTAGACAAAGTAGAAGTCGAGGAACCTCGCGTCCTCGACGGTGGCCGAGAGGGCTGTATGGTCCAGCTCGCCCACCCGGAGGTCCAGGGCGTTGGAGGTGTTGAGGTAGAGGCCGTAGCCGCGGCTGCTCAGGAAGAACGGCGCCTGCTTGTAGGAGGCGGGAGCGGCGTTCGAGAAGACCTCCTGCAGCCACAGGCGCTGGCGGGTGCCGCGCTTGTCCAGCGGGCCGTAGCCCTCGCCGAAGCCGTAGACGCGCTCGTCGTGGCGAAGGTCCGTGGAGAAAAAAGCGCGCTTACGTTCGCCCTCGCGGGCCACGCCGAGCGGGTAGGCGTAGCGGTGGTAGAAGATCCAACGCTGCTCCGTCGGGTTCCACTGGTCCTCCGGACGGCGGAACGGCTCGATGTCCACGGCGCGGGTCGACCAGACCACATCGCCTTCGGGGCCCAGGATCGTCACCTGGAAGGGCTCGCGGGCGACGACCACCCGCAAGGCGCCGGTCTCGATGTCCAGGGAGGACGAGGTCTCCTCGACCGTGAGGTCCACTTTCTCATCGAACCGCCCGACGACCATGGGGGTCCGGTTCTCCGGCACTTCGGGACCCGGCGCGTAGCGCAGGCGGACTATCTCGGGGGTGCAGAAGTCGAGGCGCAAGGTGGACGGCTCGCCGGCGGTTGGCTCCCTGAAGGTGGTCTCGCAGACGGTACCGTAGTAGTCGTGGAGGTACGGTTCGTAGCGGTTGGTGGCGCACCGGAGCAGAACGGCGCCCTCTTCCACCTCGAACGACTCAAGCCTGGCGGCGAACTCGACCGGCACGCTCTCGCCCAGGAAAGCTGGCAACTCGCGGGTTATCTCCATCTGGTCCCTTCCGTAAAGGTCGTTGAAATTCGTCAGCCCGGCAGGAGGCGCATCCCGGCCCGGTCCGCCGCCCTTCGAAACGCGGCCTCGTCCGGTCCTTCGTGGCGGTCGGGCCGCTCCGGTCCCGTCTTGGGGGCGCCCAGTTCCCTGAAAAACGCTTCGAGACCGGCGGGCGAGACGACGCCTATGCCCCGCGAAGTGGTCGTCCCCGTGTTCGTGAAGCTGTGCGGCACGCCGCGCGGGAAGAAGACGACGTCGCCGGGGAAGACCGCGCGTCTCTCGTCGCCGATCGTTACCGTGACTTCGCCTTCGAGCAGGATCAGGGTCTCGTCCTCGCGCGTGTGGACGTGGGGCTGCGGGGCGCCGCCGCCTGGGCCCGTGATCACCTCGAGCAGCAAGAACGCGCCGCCGGTGCGGACCCCGTCGAGCTTCAGGTCGATGACCTGATCCCCGACAAACCAGAGCGGCTCGACTTCGCCCCTCAAAAACCTCTGGAAGTCCGGGATCAAGGGGCCGGCCTCTCCAGCTCGGACGGGTCGAAGTACTCGCGCCAGTAGACGATCCTGCCGTCCCGAAGCTCGAAGATTATGGCGTCCTCGGCAACGTACGTCCCGCCGGCGCGCTTCTCCGTCCATGTCCATTCCACGGCGCCGGCGTCGTTGTCCAGGAGCACGCGGGTTACTTCGACCGTCACGCTTTCGGCGGCGTCGAAGAACCCCTCGGCAGCGGCCCGGATCTCCCCCGGCCCCCGCCACGTCCCACCGGGCGAGGTGAGCACGCCGTCGGGGGCGAAATCCGCGACGATGGCGTCGAGGTCGCCGGCCTCCCAGGCCCGCGCCTGCCGCTCGACCAGGGCGCGGGCCTCTTCGTTCACCACTACTCCTTCACCGCGCCGGCGGTAAGGCCGGCGACGACGTAGCGCTGGGCGACGAGGAAGACGGCCAGCGGCGGGAGCATGGCGAGGGTCGAGAACGCCATGACCGCGTTCCACTGGGTCACGTTCGACCCTATAAAGTTCCACAGGCCGGCCGTGACCGGACGCATCGACTCCTCCGTCGTCAGGGAGAGGGCGAAGACCAGGTCGCTCCACCCGAAGAGGAACGTGAAGACGGCCGCCGTGAAGAGGCCCGGGGTGGCGAGGGGCAGCACCACGCGCACGAAGGCGCCGAAAGGGGTGCAGCCGTCGATCTGGGCGGCCGCGGTCAGCTCGTTCGGGATGGCGAGAAAGAACGGACGGAGGACTATGATCGCGAACGGCAGGGCGAGGGCGGTGTTCGCGAGGATCAGGCCCGCGTAACTGTCGGTAAGGCCGATGCGGCTGAACATCACGAAAAAAGGAAGGGCGAGCATGATCGCGGGGAACATCAACGAGACGAGGCTTATGGAGAGAAGAAACGACTTGCCCCTGATCGGCAGCTTGGCGATTCCGTAGGAGGCCGGGGCCGCGAGGGCGAGCGTCAGGAAGGTGGTCCCGAAACCGAGGATCAGGCTGTTCACGAAGTAGCGCAGCACGCGCGGGTTCTCGAAGATGCGCGTCTGCCAGACCGTGAAATCCACGTTCGTCGGGATCAGCTTCGGCGGGTTGGCGAAGATCTCCGTCGCGGGCTTCACGGCCGTCGCGACCATCCAGTAGATCGGGAACAGGAACACGCACACCATCAGCAGGCTGACGACCGTGTAGATCCAGGACGCCTTCGAGACGGTCCGCGTGGTCATCAGCCGGCCTCCTCCCGTCGCACGAGCCACAGGTAGACGAGCGAGAACAGGAACAGGGCCACGAACATCAGGTTGAGTATGGCCGCGCCCTCGCCGAAGGTGAACTGCTCGAAGACCAGCTTGTAAGCCAGGGTCGGCAGGACCTCGGTCGAGCTGACGGGGCCGCCCCGGGTGGTCGCCCAGATCACGTCGAAGACCTTGAACGTGTAGATGAGCCCGAGGACGAGGGTGGCGAGCAGCGCCGGCCGCAGCAGCGGCAGCGTGACGTACCTGAACTTGGTGAGCCCGGTCGCCCCGTCCACGGCGGCGGCCTCGTAGAGTTCTTCGGGGATGCCCTGGAGCCCGGCGAGAAGCAGCACCAGGTTGAAGGGGATGCCGAGCCAGATGTTTATGAAGATCACGGCGGCAAGCGCCCTGTCCGGCTCGGTCAGCCAGAAGACGGGTTCTCCTATGACGCCTAAAGAGTCGAGCACCCAGTTTATTACGCCGGCCCGGCCGTCCAGGAGCCAGCGGAAGATGGCGCCGCTCACCACCACAGGTATGGTCCACGCGACCAGGTAGAGGCCCCGCATGGCCTTGTTGCCGGGGAAGGGCCGGTTGTAGAAGAGCGCGAGCGCGAACCCTATCCCAACCTGAAAGACGAGCGAGAAGACCGTGAAGAGCACGGAGTTCCAGAGCGCGCCCAGAAAGAGCGGGTTCTGGAGCATGGCCGCGTAGTTCTCGAAACCGACCCATGGGGCGCCAGGCCCGAGAAGGTTTATCGCCTTCATGTCCCTGAAGCTCATCTGGATGTTGAAAAGGATCGGGTACACCATGAACGCCACGAGGAACACGGCGGCAGGCAGGACGAACATGTAGTTCCCGAACCCGCGCGGGCGGAGCCGGCGCTTGGGACCCGCATCTGTGGTGGTCATTCCGCGCCCTCCCGGTCCTCGCCTAGCCTTCGAGGAGGGGTTTGATCTGCTCGCCGGCGTCCTGGGCGGCCTGTTCTGGCGAGGCCTCGCCGGTGAGCACCTTCTGGAACATCGTCCAGATCTGCTCGGAGATCTTCGGGTAGTTTGGCCCGTATGACCTGGGCCTCGCGACCTCTACCTGACCTATGAAGGTCTCTTTCTGGGGGTCGCTGGTCCAGGCCTCGTCGTCGGCCATGTCCTCGCGGTTGGGCAGGCCGATGGTCAGGAGCGGCTCTTTGACGTTCTTCGGCTCGGCCATCCACTTGATGACCTCCCACGCCGCCTCTGCGTTCTGCCCGTTGCCCGCGGCGAAGTTCTCGCCGCCCAGGATCGAGGCCTCCTCTACGTCACTGGGCCAGGGTGCCACGTCCCACGCGAACTTCGGCTTGTCCGCGTCGAGCGTGGGGAGTTGCCAGGGGCCGTTGATCATCATCGCCGCCTTCCCGGCGACGAACTGGTTGTACACGTCTGCCTGCCCGTAGCTCGTTATGGCCTTGGACGCGACGCCGCTGTCCACCAGATCCTTCCAGAACGTCAGCGCCCTGACGCTCGCCTCGTCCCCGATGGTCTGGACGTCCCCGCCGGCCTGCCACAGGAACGGCAGGAAGGTGAACGTGCCCTCCTCGGAGGCCGCGGCGGAGAAGAGGAAGCCCAGGGTGTCGCCCCGCGAGAGCTTCTCTCCCGCCGACCGCAGCTCTTCCCAGGTTTTGGGAGGGCCGCTTATTCCGGCCTGCTCGAGCAGGTCCTCGTTGTAGAAGAGCGCCGTCGCGTTGCTCTCGAAGGGAACGCCGTAGTTCTTGCCCTCGTACATGGTCGAGGCCATCGGCCCCTCGAAGTACTGGTCTGCGCCGGGCCAGTCGGCCATGAAGTCCGTCAGGTCCGCGAGGGCGCCCTGGTCGGCGAAGCTCTGGTGGTCGGGGTTGTCTATTATGACTATGTCGGGCACCTTGCCCGTTGCGGTGGCCTGGATCAGCTTCGGCTTCAAATCGGCGAAGCCGACGACGGTGCGCTCTATCTTTACGCCCGGGTTCTGGTTCATGTACTTCTTTATGGCCGCGTCGATGGCATTGCTGGTCTCGGGCAGATCGCTGTAGTAGTCCCACCACTTGAGCGTCGCGCCCCCGCCGCCACCGCCGCTCCCGCCGCCGCAACCGGCCGCGCCCAGCACGGCCGCGCCGGCCAACCCGGCGCCGGAGACCCTCAAAAAATCCCGCCGCGTTATGTTCCTGTTCATCTTCTCCTCCTGTCCGCCGGACTCCCTGCGCCCGTCCTCGTCCCCGACCTTCACGCCCCCAACCCCTACACGAGCCCTCTCTCGGTTGAGTTCATCTCCAGCACGGCCTCCACCTCTTCGAGACCTGCGCGCACGATCGCCGCTTCGGTCGTCGGCCGGAGATACTGCGGGTTCTTGAGCCCGGTCCCGGTTACGTGCACCACCGTCTCTTCGTCCTCGGAGATCAAACCCCCCGATACGGCCTTCGAGAGCCCCGCGAACGCCGCCGCCCCCGCGGGCTCTGCCACGATGCCGCCCCCCGAAGCGAGGGTCCCGATGGCTTCCAGCATCTCCCCGTCGGAGACCGTCACGAACCCCCCGCCCGTCTCCCGAGCGTCGCGCAACACGAGCGCCGCGCTGACCGGCGCCCCCACGGCTATGCCGTCGGCGACGGTCCGGGGCCTGACCGACCGGACGGGGGAGCCCGTCCTCCAAGCCCGCGCCAGCGGCTGGCAACCCTCGGCCTGGACCCCGACCACCCGGGGCAGCTTCTCCGTCGCGCCGCAGGCCACGAGCTCCCTGAAACCCTTGACCATCGCCGAGTAGGTCGGCCCATCCCCCACGGAGAGGATGATGGCGTCGGGCACCCTGCGCCCCAGTTGCTCCCAGATCTCGAACGCCACAGTCTTTTTGGCCTCGATGGTAAGCGGGTTAACCCCAGTGTTCCGGTCGTACCAGCCGAAGGCCTTTGCCGCCTCCCGCGAGAGCCGGAAAGCCGCCTCGTAGCCGTCCTCGACCTTTATCACGGCCGCCCCCGCGAGCAGCATGAGCCTGAGCTTCGTCTCGGAGACCTCGGCCGGCACGAAGATGACGGCCCGTACCCCGCACGCCGCCGCCCCCACCGAGAGCGAGACGGCAACGTTCCCGGTCGACGCGCAACTGACGGTCCCGACCCCGTTCCGCAAGGCCTGCTCGAGCACCAGCGCGGTCGCCCGGTCCTTGTTCGACCCCGTGGGCGTCCGCGTCTCGTCCTTGAACCACAGCCGCCCCATCCCCGTCACTTCCCTCAGCCGCGGCGACGCCACGAGGGGGGTGCCGCCGATCTGAAGCGGATACCGTACCTCCCCCTCCCCAACCGGCAACAACCGCCGGTACCGCCACATCCCTCCCCCCGAACACGCCCCCGGGCAACAACCCACGCTCGTAGTCGTAGCCCAACTCGACCTGCCCCGCCCCCCCGTCAGCGTCCCCCAGGACCAGCCGTCGATCTGCTCTACCGACCCGTCTACCCCCGTCAACGTCGCGGACGTGACCGTTCCCAAAGAACCCTCCCTTTGTTTTATTTTGGATGTAACATATTACATCTTAGATGAGGTCATGGTCAAGGGGGTACAATTCCGGGCGAGTTGTGGAGAGGTGGGGGTTGGATGCCGGTACCGGGAGACAAAAAGCGTTTGAGCAAGGTCCTCATGCGGGAGGAGGTCTACGCGGACCTGCGGGGTTGGATCATCGACGGCACGTTGGAGCCCGGGGAGAGGTTGCGCGACGCCGAGCTCGCCGAGGCGCTCGGCGTGAGCCGGATGCCGATCCGGGAGGCGTTCTTGCGGCTGGAGGACGAGGGGTTGGTGGAGACTTCGGCCAATCGCTGGACGCGGGTGGCCCACGTGGACGTGGAGCAGGCCAAGAGGCTCTACCCCGTGATCTTGACGTTGGAGAGCCTCGCGATACGGCTCGCGGCGCCTCGCATGGGCGAAGAAGAACTGAGGATGATGACCGAGACCAACGAGCGGCTCAAGGAGGCCCTAAAGGCGGCCAGCCCCGTGGCGGCCTCAGAGGCCGACCGGGCCTTTCACCGGGTCTTCGTGCAGAGATCCGACAACCCTGAGCTCGTCAAGATCCTGGACGGCGCGAAAGACAAGCTCCGCCGCGTCGAGGTGGCGTACTTCGAGGAGGGCATGATCGCCGAGCGCTCGGCGATGGAGCACACCGACATCCTGGACGCCCTGAAGAGGGGCGATACGGAGCGCGCCGCGCGCGCGGTGGAGGACAACTGGCGCGGCAGCCTGGAGAGGCTGCTGGAGCAGCTGTCCGGTGTCCCCACAAAGAGCCCGGCCCCGTAAGGACGCTCAACGGTGTCCCCCGGCGGGATGCTCGACGGCCCGCCAGAACACGGTGTCGTGGCCCGGGACGAGCCTGGCGTCCAGGCGGTCCCGCTCCCCCAGCAGCCTGCGTAGCGACGCCTCCGCGCGTCCGGCGTCCGAGGGGTCCGCGGTCGGGCCCGGCGGCACGCGGTCGTTCAGGTTCTCGGCGAGGTCGGCGGCGTCCATGGCCAGAAGCCAGGTGCCCGTCTCGGGAAGGTCGACCCGGTAGGACATGTGTCCCGGCGTGTGGCCCGGTGTGGAGAGGGCGTGGACGCCGGGCGCGAGTTCCGCGTCACCGTCGAGCTCGCGCCAGCCTATGCCGGCGTCGACGTAGTCGGGGCGGTAATAGGCTTCGCCGAGACCGGCCCTCTCCCGGGCGAAGAGGAGTTCTTCGCGCTGGACGGAGATCGGGACGCCCGCCTGCGCGAGGTGGCGCAGGCCGCCGGTGTGGTCGACGTGCAGGTGGCTGACGGCGGCGAGGGCGAAGTCCCGGGGTCGCAGGCCTACCCTTTCCAGGGCGGTCAGGAACGGGTCTTCGCCGACGCCCCAGGGCTGTTCTTTGGAGGCGTAGATCCCCGTTCTGGAGGCCTCGTCTTCCAGCAAGGCCCGGCCGATGCCGGTATCCAGGAGGACCCGGCCGATTTCCGTCTCGACGGCGATCCCGATAATGGGGCACCAGATGATCCCGTCCGCAGCACCCCGCACGGAGATGGACTTGGGCGACGGCTCCGCCCCGTAGTGGAGCATGAACATCCGGGTGGCGGTCTTCTTGGAGGTCACGGGGTTACCAGTCCCTGTGGGGAAGCTCGACGCGCCGCCCGGAGACGAAGACCGCCCGCACGTCCGAGAGGCGTCCCGGATGTGTGACCACCAGGTCGGCGACGGCGCCCGGCGCGACGCGTCCGCGGTCGGGGGCGAGCTTTGGGACGGCGTCCGCGGGGGCCGAGGTCATCAGGCGGACGCCCTCTTGTATAGAGATGGCCCCGGCTTCGGCGGCCTTCTCGGCAACAAGAAGCATGGGGTCCCAGAAGCCGCCGGCGTAGTCCGTGGAGATCAGGTCGACCAGGCCATCCGACAGGAGGCGGAAGGTCACGTCCGGGGTCGGGTGGAACTCACGGGCGGAGAAAGCGTCGCCGGACATGATGTCGATCCAGGCGCCCTTGTTTCGCAACTCCTTCGCGCGGCGGGCGGCGTCGTCGGGGTCGTGGATCTGGAAGTTCGAATGGCCCGCGATCACGCGCCCACCGAGCTCCTCGGCCGCACCGGCCACCACCTCGAACGTCCCCGGAGTGTGGTGCAAGACCAGCGGGTCGTCGAAGTCCTTCGCCGCGGCGATGGCCTCTTCGAGCGACTTCCGGGCGAGCTTGCGCCACTCCAGGGTCGCCTCGTGGAGTCCGAAGAAGGCTTCCGTCTCGCCCGGGTCTACGCCGTACCCGGAAAGAAGATCCCCAACCCGCGCGCGGTCCCCTCCCTCCGCGGCGAGGCGCAGTTCGCGGGCCTCCTCCATCGTGACGCGTACGCCGTACCGGGACCGGAAGGTCTCCGGGATCAGGGTGTAGTCCGACCAGTGGGCGTCGACCCCGGGCCCGGCCTCCCCGATGGCCGGCGCCCCGCGCCCCAGCATCTTCTCGACCGTCCAGCGGTGCCGCCCCTTCACCCCCCCGAACGAGAACGGTCCCTCCGTGGCCCATTGAAGGTGCGTGGGGGTATGCAGGGTCGCGACCTTTACGGTCAGAGGATGGAAGCGGGACGAGGCGACGGCTTCTTCCACCGTGGCGAACCCGTCCACGTTGAGCGCGGTGGTGACCCCCTGGGTCAGCAGCCTGTCCAGGTTCGCCCGAACGCGGGCGTCGTCGAGGGGCGGCTCGCCCACGATCATGAGCGGCCCGCGCGTGAGACCGTGGACGTGGTGGTTGATCACACCGGGCAATACAAACCCGCCCCGCGCGTCGATGACCGGCGCACCCCGGTCATAGTAGGGCGCGCGCCGGGGGACCACATCCGTAACCAGGTGGTCCTCGACCACCACGGTAACGTCTTCCCGGGGCGGCGCCCCCGTCCCGTCGACAAGCGTCGCGCCGATGATCAAAGTCCGCAAAGAGAGCTCCCTTTGGAGGTTTCAGGCATCAGGCTACAGGTATCAGGCAAGAGAACTTGCGGGAGGCGTCTGTCTTGCGCGCTTCTGTTGCATGCTCGCACCCCTGAAGCCTGTAACCCGAAACCCGATGCCTTCAAGTTGCCATCATCCCCCCGTCTACGACTAGCGCCTGGCCCGTTATGTAGCTGGAGCCGCTTCCGGCCAGGAACGCGATGGCGGGCGCCACTTCTTCGGGCTTGCTCTGGCGGCCGAGGGGGACGCCTCTGAGGACTTCTTCTTCGGCCCCTTCGCCGGCGTGTTCCCAGAACGGCCTGTTGAACGGGGTGTCGACCCAGCCGGGGCAGACGCAGTTGACCCTGATGTTTTCGCCGGCCAGCTCGTCCGCGAGGCCGCGGGTCATGTTTACGAGGCCGCCCTTGGAGGCGTTGTAGGCTACGGAGCCGCGGGTGCCGCGAAGTCCTCCGGCCGAGGCCATGAAGATTATGGAGCCACCGCCGCGGCGGCGCATGGCGGGGGCTGCGTGCTTGGCGAGCAGAAAGTTGGCCGTCAGGTTCAGCCGCAGGTGCCGCTCGAAGAGGTCCACCGAGAGGTCTTGCAGGGCGCTCGTCCGCAGGAGGCCCGCGTTTCCGAAGACGACGTCGAGGCCGCCGTATTCCCCTTCGGCGGTCTCGATCAGCGCCCGGATGTCCTGCTCCGCGCCAACGTCGCAGCGGCGGGCGAGGGCGGAGCCTCCGCCGGACTCGATCTTCCGAACCACCTCGGCCGCGCCCTCTTCGTTCACGTCGCCTATGACGATGCTCGCGCCCTCCTTCGCCAGCAGGATCGCTGCGGCGCGGCCTATGCCGGTGGCCCCCCCCGTGATAAGGGCTACTTTTCCTTCGAGGCCGCTCACGGTCCGACCGTCCAGCCGCCGTCCACGACGAGGCTCTGGCCCGTTACGTAGCGGGAGAGGTCGGAGGCGAAGAAGACGAAGGCGGAGGAGATCTCCTCGGGGCTCCCCATTCGGCCAACTGGAATGCGCCCGACGACCTCGGCCTCTACTTCCCCGGCCGTCACGCCCCTGGCCTCGGCCCGCTCCTCGACGAAGCGCCGGAACAACTCGGTGTCGACCTGGCCCGGGCACACGGCGTTGACGAGTATGCCGTGCGGGGCGAGCTCGGCGGCGAGCGACTCGACGAGGCCTATCGCCCCGAACTTGGAAGCCGAGTACGAGCCGTTCTCCCGCCCCCCACGCCGCCCGAAGAGGGAGGAGGTGACGACGATCCGCCCCCCTCCCCCCCTCTCCACCATCCTTCGCCCGAACGCCTTGCAACACAGAAAAGCGCCGGTCAGGTTCACGGAGAGGACGCGCTCCCAATCTTCGCGGTCCGTCTCGAGGACCGGCGTCGGGCGGATGATACCGGCGTTCGCCACCAGGACGTCGGTGCCGCCAAGAAGCTCATCGCACGCCCGGGCCGCCTCCTCGACCGAGGCCTCGTCCGTGACGTCGACGGCGACGGCCGCGGCCTCGTGGCCCGCCTCGCGCAGGCCGTCGGCCGCCGCCTCCGCGTCCTCGGCCCTTACGTCCCCGATCACGACGCGCGCGCCCTCCTCGCAAAAGCGCCGCGCGACCGCGAGCCCGATGCCCCTCGCGCCGCCCGAGACGAAGGCCGTCTTACCTTCGAGCAACATGGTCCGTATTCAAGCCTATTCGATTCGGGCGAGCACGGTGCCGACGTCGACCGTCCGGCCCGCCTCCACCAGGATCTCCTTCAGGACGCCGGACTCGGGGGCTTCGAGGTCGGCGTCCACCTTCTCCGTCTCTATGATGGCTATGACGTCCCCCTCCTCGACGCTGTCCCCGGGCTTTTTGACCCACTCGGAGATCGTGCCGTCCTGCATGGTCATGCCCCATTTGGGCAACTCCACGTCGTGCAAGAGCGCTCCTCTCTAGACCGTGGCGGTCGCCAGCGTGGACCGGATGGCCGCCGATATCTTCTCGTCGTCGACCAGCACCCGCTTCTCCAAGACCGGCGAGAACGGCACGGGCACGTCCTCCCACGCCACCCGCCGCGGCGCCGCCTTCAAGGAATCGAAGGCTTCTTCGGAGACGATCGCCGCGACCTCCGAAGCCGCGCTGCACGTGATGCGCGCGTTGTCGCAGACCACCAGCCGACCGGTCTTCCGTACGGAATCCAGTATGGTCTTCTTGTCGAGCGGCACCAGCGTCCGCGGGTCGACCACCTCCACGGAGACGCCCTCGTTCTTTAGCTTGTCGGCCACCCTCAGCGCCCGGTTCACAAGAGCGCCTATGGCGACCACCGTCACGTCCTCGCCCTCGCGCTTGACCTCGGCCTCTCCTAGCGGGATCTGGTACGGCCCGTCCGGCACCGGCCCCCTGGTCCCCCCGAGCACGGCATCTTGAAAGAAGACCACGGGGTTCGGGTCCTTTATGGCCGCGTGCATGAGCCCCTTCGCGTCACGCGGGCTACCCGGCATGACCACTTTCAACCCCGCGACGTTCATGAGCATCGGGTGCGGGTTTTCGGAGTGCTGGGCCGCAGCGGAGCCCGACGGTCCCGAAGCCGTGAAGTAGACGATGGGCAGCGAGACCTGACCGCCGCTCATGTACGGCAGCTTGGCGGCCTGGTTGGCGACCTGGTCCATGCTGACGTAGAAGAACGAACCGACCATGAGGTCCACGACGGGCCGCATCCCGGCCGCCGCCGCCCCTATACAGGCGCCTACGAAGGTGGCCTCGGAGATGGGCGTGTTCTTTACCCTCTCGTCCCCGAACTCTTCTATGAGGCCGCGGGTGGCCCCGATGATGGAGCGGTCGACGTCTTCCCCGATCACGACCACCGTTTCGTCTTCGCGCATCGCGTCGCGCAGGCCCTCGTACATCGCTTTTATGAAGTAGATCGAACGCTCCTCAGCCACCGAGAACCTCCTTCTGCAACCCGGGCCTCTCCCCGTAGAACAGATGCGCGAGCGCCTCTTCGGGGTCGGGGAAAGGGCTCTGTTGGGCGAACTCCAGGGCCTCCTCGACCCTCCGCGTCTCCTCGGCGTCGACCCGGGCCACGTCGTCGGCGCCCATCACGCCCCACTCCGTCAGGCGGGCCCCCAGGGCGGCTATTGGGTCCTTCTCCCGCCACTCGGCCATCTCCTCCTCGGGACGGTACTTGCCGGAGAAGACCTCCTCGCCCTCGTTGTGGCCGTGCCAGCGGTAGGTCTTCGCCTCGATCAGGCTGGGCCCGCCACCCGCCCTCGCGAGCCTGACGGCCTCAGCGACCGCCTCGTTGACCGCGAGCACGTCGTTCCCGTCCACCCGCGCCGAAGGGATGCCGAAAGCCCTGCCCCTGTCCGAGATGTCCCCCGCGGTCAGCTTCTCCGTCGCGGTCCACTCGGTGTAGCCGTTGTTCTCGCACATAAAGATGACCGGCAGCTTCCAGATCGCCGCCAGGTTCATGCTCTCGAAGAAGACGCCCTGGTTGGAGGCCCCATCCCCGAAGAAGCTGACCGTAACGTAGTCCCGCCCGAGTTGCTTGTCCCCCCACGCCGAACCGACCGCTATAGGAATCCCGCCGCCAACGATCCCGTTTGTCCCCATCACCCCGAGCCCGAAGTCCACGGTGTGCATCGACCCACCCTTGCCCCGGCAGTAGCCGTCGACCTTGCCCAAGAGCTCCGCCATCATGCGCCTGACCTCGGCCCCCTTGGCTATGACGTGCCCGTGACCCCGGTGGGTCGACGTTATTCGGTCCTCCCTCTTTAGCGCCGAACAAGCCCCGACCGCCACGGCCTCCTCCCCGATATAAAGGTGCACGAACCCGGGCAGCTTCCCCCGCTTGAAGAGCCGGGCCAGCTTCTCCTCGAAGCGCCGGATCCTGAACATCAGCCGCAACATCTCGACCAGCTTCTCGTCCCCAAGCTCAGCCCGTACCCCGCCATCCCTCATCCATCGCCTCCCGCCCCACGTCGAACCCGACACCGGTTCCAGCTAATTTGGATGTAGTATATTGCATACAGGACGGCCGGCGTCAAGAGGTGGCGGGGTCTTTGGGAGCATAAAGAGCTCGGGGCTTTGCGGAGCTTAGAACGTCCGCACGGCCGGATTGGAAGCGGCTTCCTCGACATAGATCTACCAATCGAAGGTCTCGAAGGTGGACCCCAAGAAGGACTCTCCGATCCGTATCGGCGGTAAGAGGGCATGTCCACCGGAAGACCGCGGAGGATCCTGGGCTTACCAAGAGCTACTGAACCTCGCCGCCAGCCCGTTCAGAGACTGCGAACGTCGCCGGACCCAAGAGATCCTCGGCAGAGGCTTCGATCCGGAGGCGTTCGACCGCGTGCGGTCAACGTCCTGCTGCAGGAGCGCGTCCAGCGGCAAGCGGCGCCGGCGGGTGTCTCCCGTGGGCCGTCCTCTTCGAGGCGCGTACTGAACGGTCACGAATCTTGCGCCCGAAGAACCCTAATTCTCGCGGCTCGGTTAGTAAGTTCGGGGACTAGCACTTTCGGGCGATGTGCCCGCGTCGCGGCCCTGATACGGTTGTGGCTATCTCCGTCGAGATGGCGGGGTGATGTGGGGAATTTGCGAGGAGGTGAGCGGGCATGGCGGAGATGCGCGTCGTTACGCTGACGGGGGCGGATGCGTCGATCGAGGATTCGCTGGTCGAGCGGTTCGGGGCCGGGTTGCGGGGAGAGGCGATCCAACCCACAGACGCCGCCTACGAGGAGGCGCGGCGGATCTGGAGCGGTCTGATAGACAGGCGGCCCGCGCTCATAGTCCGGTGCGCAGGCGTGGGCGACGTCGTTGACTCGGTCGACTTCGCACGGGAGCATGATCTCCTCGTGGCGGTGCGCGGCGGGGGGCACAACGTCGCTGGCAACGCTGTCTGCGACGGCGGGTTGGTCATAGACCTCTCGCCCATGAAAGGGATACGGGTCGACGCCGAGCGGCGCGCGGTTCGCGCCGAAGCCGGGGCGACCCTCGGCGACCTCGACCGCGAGACGCAGGTCTTCGGGCTGGCGACGCCCCTCGGCGTGGTCTCGGAGACGGGGATAGCGGGTCTCACTCTGGGCGGCGGCATCGGCTGGCTCAGGCGCAAACACGGCCTCTCCTCGGACAACCTCCTCTCCGTGGACGTGGTCACGGCGGATGGGCGCTTGCTCACGGCGAGCGAGACCGAGAACGCCGATCTCTTCTGGGGAATCCGGGGCGGCGGCGGGAACTTCGGCGTCGTTACTTCGTTCGAGTACCGCCTGCATCCCGTAGGCCCGGAGGTCACGTTCTGCTTCGTGCTTTATCCCGGTGACAGGGCGAAGGAGGTGCTGCGTTTCTGCGACGAGTACGCGGCCCAGGCTCCCGATGAAGTGAGTCCTCTCGGGGTGCTGGGGCGGGTTCCGCGGGTGGACCTCTTCCCGGAGAATTGGCACGGCGAGCAGTTCGTCGCGCTCCTGGCGATGCACCCCGGTGGGGCCGAGGAGGGCGAGCGGGCCTTGAGGCCGCTGCGCGATCTCGGCGCGCCCATCGCGGACCTGAGCGCGCGGATGCCCTACACCGAGGCCCAGAAGGTTCTGGACGAGGACTACCCGGACGGGTGGCACTACTACTGGAAGTCGGTGAACGTGGACGGGTTGGAGGACGAGGTGATCGAACGCCTCGTGCAACATGCGGAGAACGCGCCTTCCGATTACTCCACGATAGACGTGTGGTACCAGGGCGGGGCGATGGGGCGCGTCGGTGCGGACGAGAGCGCTTTCGGCGACCGCAGCGCGCCCATCCTGCTCGGCATCGAGGCGAACTGGGAAGCAGAACCGAAAGAAGATGGGGCGAACATCGTCTGGGTCAGAGATTGTTTCTCCGACATGCGGCGCTTCTCCAGCGGCGGGATGTACCTGAACTTCCCCGGCTTCCTGGAAGAAGGGGACGGGTTGCTGCGCGGCGCCTTCGGCGAGAACTACGAACGGCTTGTCGCCCTGAAGAACCGCTACGACCCGACCAACCTCTTCCGCCTCAACCAGAACATCAAGCCGACGGCGTGAGCGGGTAACGGGGCATTCGGGATCGGGCCGATGCTCGAAGCCGGCTACGCGGACGTGGAGGTTCTGCCAACAGGAAAAGACCCCTGGCGCTTCTAGCGCCTCGTCACGACCGCAACATCCTCCGGGGGTGAGTGGGCAAGGATCAAAGCGGACCAGAGTACCCGGACAACGAGCGCGGGAGGAGGTTTATCGAGTAGCGAGATCGCATCAGACGGGGGAAGATCAACGACGAGTCGGAAAGGAGGAGAGAGTGGCTTACCGGCTCGAAGGACGCATACTGGAGGTCTGCGACTGCAACGTACTGTGTCCGTGCTGGATCGGCGAGGACCCCGATAACGGCACCTGCGACGCGGTGGTGGCGTACCACATCGATGCGGGGACGGTCGACGGGGTGGACGTCTCGGGGCGCACCTTCGCGAGCGTAACCCACATACCCGGCAACATCTTCCAGGGCGACTGGAAGGTTGCCGCCTTCGTGGACGACGGGGCGACGCCCGAGCAGCAGGAAGCGATGCTGAACGTCTTCACCGGCAAGCTCGGGGGCCCGCTAGAAGACTTCGCGCGGTTGATCGGCGAGGTCGTCTCGGTCGAGCGGGCGCCGATCACCTTCACGGTCGAGAAGGGCAAGGGCTCGCTGAGGGTCGGCTCCGGCCCGGCCCCGGTCGTCGAGGCGGACATGGACTCTTACGTGGGTGCTACCGAGAAACCGACCACGTTGCAGGAGACCGTGTTTTCGACCATCCCCGGCTCGCCCGCGTACGTGAGCAAGGCCGCGAAGTACCAGAGGAATTCCTCCAGCTATGGGCTGAAGGACATGGACATCTCGAACAACAACGCGATTCAGGGTCACTTCAGCTTCGAGGCGGCCTGAAGGTGAAGGGCGGGAGCATCTTCGGCTCCCGCCCCGGCTTTGATCTTCTGAGAGAAAGTTGAAACTCCGTGTGGGCCGCGCCGCGCGACGACCATAACAGGCTCTTTTTCGTCCTGATGGCGACGCTGATCGCCCTCGCCTGGCTGGCGCTGTGGGCGTGGGGACGGTCCCCCGGTGGGCTGTTCTACGGGCACCACGACTCCACCGCGTTCGCGCGTGGCGGCTCCTTCGTGCTCGTGTTCGTAATCGGTTGGACCGTAATGGTGGTCGCCATGATGCTACCGACCAGCCTGCCCCTGATCACGCTGTTCCGCACCATCGCCCGCCAGCGGCGGGATCGCGCGCTGCTGGTCGCGCTACTCATCGCCGGCTACATAGGAACCTGGACGCTGTTCGGCGGTGTCGTCTACCTCGGCGGTTGGGCTTTGCACCGGCTAATCGGGCAGAGCGGGCTGCTTGAGGCCAACACATGGGTTTTGGGGGCGGGGATCATAATGCTGGCCGGCCTCTACCAGTTCACGCCGCTGAAGTACAAGTGCCTGGAGAAATGCCGCTCCCCCTTGAGCTTCGTCACGGAGCACTGGCGGGGAAACCGCGAGAGATCTCAAGCGTTCCGACTAGGGGTGCATCACGGGCTGTTTTGCGTCGGGTGCTGCTGGTCTTTGATGCTCTTGATGTTCGTGGTCGGGGCCGGGAGTCTCGGCTGGATGCTGGTGCTGGGGGCGGTGATGGCCGTCGAGAAGAACGTCTCCTGGGGACGGAGGATCGGTGCTCCGCTCGGCGTAGTGTTGCTGGGTTTTGGCTTGACGCTCGGGATAGCGCCGGCGCTGCAATCTTCCGCCAGGATCCCGCTGGCTCCCGCAAACGACTCCGCCGTGAGCGGGACCGCCAACTTCACCGATACGTCTGGCGGAATCGAGATCCGGCTCGATGTCGAGGGCTTGCCCGACCCCGGAGCGATGTATTTGGCCCACATTCATCCTGGCTCTTGCGCCGGAGAGCCGGCGGGAAACGACGAAAACCACGGACGCCACCAAGACCACGGCCATCATAGTGACGCCGGGGAGATCGAACATCCCCTGACGCCGGTCGTGTCGGGTACCAGCGGCGATGGGTCGAGCGACACCGTCATAGAGGGATTCACGGTTGCCCAACTCTTCTCCGGCGGGGAGTCCTACGTGAATGTCCACGCGGAATCGTACGGTTCCCAAGGGCCGGCGGTCAGCCTCGCGTGTGGCGATTTGGGGAGGCGGTGAGCGGCACCCACGGAACAGCGAACCGTTGACCACCAGCCGGTTCACGGCAGGATCGGCCCGACGACCTGCGGGAAGCGTGGGAAGGAGAGAACGGCAAATGGAGACGATCACCTCCAGAGACGGCACGCCGATCGCTCACTGGCGCGGCGGAGAAGGCCCCCCGCTGGTGTTGGTCCACGGGACTGCCGCCGATCACAGCCGCTGGAATCCGGTTCTCCCGGCGCTCGAGGAACACTTCACCGTCTACGCGCTCGACCGCCGGGGGCGCGGGAGCAGCGGCGACGCCGACGGCTACGCCATCGAGCGGGAGTACGAGGATGTAGCGGCGATGGTGGACTCCATCGGAGAGCCGGTGCACGTGCTGGGCCACTCTTACGGGGGGTTGTGCGCGCTCGAGGCCGCGCTGCTCACCCGGAACGTTCGGAAGTTGGTGCTCTACGATCCGGGGATCGAGGTGGCCGGCGAGGAGATCTACCCGTCCGAGGTCATCGAGCGGATGGAGGCGATGCTCGCGGCCGGCGACCGGGATGGGGTCATCGTCACCACGATGCGCGAGGTCGCCGGGCTGCCGCCCGAGACGGTGGAGTACATGCGGTCGCTGCCCGTGTGGCAGGCACGAGTGGATGCCGCGCACACTATCCCGCGGGAGCTGCGAGCGGTCAAAGGCTACGGGTTCGAGCCGGAGCGGTTCGGGGATCTCGAAGCTCCGACGCTGCTGTTGAGCGGGGGCGAGAGCCCGGCCGCCATGAGAAAGGCCGCGGAGGAGGTGGACGGGTCGCTGCCGGACTCCCGCGTCGTCGTCATGCCCGGACAGGGACACTCGGCGATGGACACCGGCACCGGGCTGTTCACGTCCGAGGTGCTGACCTTTGTGTACGCGACCAAAGGAGGAGGCTGAAGGTGGGAGAGCACGTGCGTGCAGGCGACCTCGACATCTGGACCGAGCAGGTGGGAGAGGGGCCGGACGTCCTGCTTATCGGCGGTCTCGGCGACACCGTCGAGTCGTGGCAGTTTCAGCTCGACGGGCTCGCCGACCGCTACCGCATGACCGCGTTCGATAACCGCGGAGCGGGCCGAACTGCGATGCCCGAAGGGCCCGCCTCGGCGGCGGTGATGGCGGACGACGCGGCCGCGGTTCTGCGGGCGCTCGATGTGCCCTCCGCCCACGTCGCCGGCTTCTCGATGGGGAGCGCGATCGCGCAGGAGCTGGCGGTCCGCCACCCCGAGCTCGTCCGCAGCCTCGTCCTCAACAGCACCTATGCCCGCCCCGACGCGCTGTTTCGCTCGCAGCTCGACTTCTGGCGCTGGCTGCCGGAGGCCGCGCCGAGCGGGCGCGCCTTCTTCGAGGCCTTCTTCACGTGGGTCTACACGCCGCGCGCGCACGCGGACGGCTCGGTAGCCGGGATCGTCGAGGAGGCGCTGAATTTCGCGCATGGGCAGTCGACCGGGGCCTTTCAGGCTCAGGTCGACGTCTGCCGCGAGCACGACACGACCGACCGCCTCCCGCAGATCGCCGCGCCCACGCTGGTGCTGGCGGGGGAATTCGACGTCATACTGCCGCCCCGGTTCGGCCACGCCGTCGCCGATGCGATACCCGGCGCCCGCTTCGAGGTGCTGCCCGGCGAGGCCCACCAGCCCTTCCAGGAGATCCCCGACAAGTGGAACGCCCGCGTCGACGCCTTCTGGCAGGAGGTCGAGGCCCGAAACTGAGGCTCGGATGGTCAGCGCGTGGGAAGCCGCGAAGATATCTTCGGGAAGAAGCCGCATTCGTAGCTTTGTGGCACCTTCCGTGGCGAGACAAGCCGCCGAGGATAGCGGAAAAGGAGAGATCCTGGCGGACCTGCGAGGGCGGAAAAATCCGGGGACCACCCCTCGGCAGCTCTTCGGCGACCGTCTCACGACCGCGGCGCTTGGCGACACCGTTCTGTCGAGTACCCCCGCCTTCTTGTGCCCCCCTCTCTCGCGGTCATTTGGGGTGGAGCGCGTGAAACCCCGCCTTTGGGTCCGGGGCGCGTGGCGGGGCTTAGGCCGGCCGCAAAGACCGGCTTGTTGCATCTTGTGGTCCTTTCGCGTTAGGCGGTCTTGCCCGGCCGCCCTCCGGGGCCGACGCGCCCAAAATACGCAGATCTGCCGGTGGCCGCGCCCCGCGCTCGGGCTAGCATGCCCCGAGGGGGCAAACGCGGCCCCGGCAAAAGGAGGCGAAATTGCGACTGCTAAACGACATCCACCACCTGACGTTCGTCACGTCCGACATGGAGCGGCTGATCGCCTTTTACGGGCGCGTCTTCGGGGCGCGGGCGACGGTCGACCTGGAAGAAGAGGGCCTCCGGCACGCCTTTATCGAGGTGGGACCGCACACGGTCTTGCACCCCTTCCAGGTGCCCGACGTCGAACCGCCGGGTCCCCTGCCGATGTTTCGGCGCGGCCGCCTGGACCACTTCGCGCTCAGCGCGGCCAGCGAGGAGGCGTTTTGGGAACTTCGCCGACGCGTCGTCGCCGAAGGGGTGGGCGACGGGGCGGTTACGGACATGGGCTCGCTACTGAACTTCGGCTTCACCGACCCCGACGGGGGCGAGCACGAGATCGTGTGGGCCAAGCCGGGCGTCCCCGTCGAGGCCGGCCTGAAGCACGCCGAGTGGAGCACCGCCGAGATACCCTAGAGCGGTTTTCGGAAGCTCGTCGCTCCCGAAAACCGCGCCGTCAGCCATCAGCCCGCTCCGGCCTGCTTCACAGGCCTGCGCTCTCAGCTATCAGCCTTTTTGTCCCTGGCTGAAAGCTGATCGCTGATAGCCTTGCAAACAGTCTCACTCTCTCTGCAAATCGCTTTAGGCTTCGAAAATCGACGGCCGCCCCCTGACCTCCCTGCGGCCCGGTCCCGCCACGCGTCCCACACGTTCCGGCGGGCACGAAAAGTTGGTGCCGTTGCTTGGCCTTTACTCCACGAAGCCGTTCTCCCTGAGCCACCGGCGGGCTACTTCTTCGGGGGACTTGCCCTCTACTTCGACGGCGTAGTTCAGGTCGAGGAGGGTCTGTGTGTCGAGTTTTTCGGAGATGGGGGCGAAGAGCTCGCGAAGTTGGGGGTACTGGTCGAACATCTCGCCGCGGATGGTCAGGGCTGGGTTGTAGACGGCGAAGAAGTCCTCGTCGTCTTCCAGGGGCTTCAGGCCGGATTCGCGGAGAAAGCCGCTGGTCGTAAAGACGACGCCGAAGTTGCAGATCTCGGCCTCGTCCGTGGCCCCGTAGACCGCGTCCAGGGATACCTCGACCAGGTTCTCCTCGGGGAACTGGAAGCCGTAGGCCCTCTCCATGCCGGGCAGCCCGTCGAAGCGGGTGCGGAAGCCGTCGTCGTTGTTGAAGCAGAGCGTCGCGTCTTGCGGACGCTCCTCGACCAGCCGCGCCAGGTCGGAGATGTTCTGTACGTCGAGATCTTTACGGGTCTTCTCGCTCGCGGCTACGGCGTAGGTGTCGTTGCCCGGCGCGGGTTCGAGCCACCGGATGCCGTTCTCTTCGAGGTCCCGTTTGGCGACGGCCTCGTACTGTTCTTGCGGATCGGGTATGGAGCGGGTCTCGGAGAGGTGGACGAGCCAGCCGGTAGCCGTGTACTCCCAGTAGAGGTCGATCTCGCCGCTCTCCAGCGCCTGGCGGACGGCCTCGTTGCCGCCGAGGCCGGTCCTGTCGACGACCGTGGCGTCGGCGGCTTCGAGGGCCTGGATGGTGATGCTGCCGAGGACCTCCTGCTCGGTGAAGGCCTCGGAGCCGACGGCGAACTGGGCGTCACGCTGCGTGCCGCTCAACCGGAACTGGTCAGGGGTAATTTTGTTCTTTGATTCTCCATCTCCCCCGCCAGCCCCGCAGCCCGCGGCCAGAGCGACGAGGACGGACGCGACAAAGAGCGCCGGAAGCAGTAACTTCGGGCGCGGCATCAACGGTCCTCCGGTCCCAGACCGCCCGTGTTCGGCCGCCCTTCTTGTCCCCGCAGCGGGTTCTCGGCGGTGAAAGCCTGGCCCGTCACCGGTCCGCCCGGGGGGGACGTTCCAGGACGGCGCCGGATCGTGATGCCCCGGTCTTCCCGTTCCTCGCGGTCGGCCTCTCGGGCCTCCGAGCGGAGGTGCTTGAAGAACGCCACGCACATCAGGACCATTATCACGGCGAAGGGAACGCCGGTGAGGACCGAGGCGGATTGCAGGGCGCCCAGGCCGCCGGCGACGAGCAGGATGCCGGCGATGGCGGCCATTGCCACGCCCCAGGAGAGCTTGATCCACCGCTTCGGTTCCCGGGGCCCGCCGGTGGAGAGGCTGCCGAGGACGATGGTCCCCGCGTCGGCGCCGGCGACAAAGAAGATCCAGAGCACCGCGAGCGTCAGGATCGAGAGCGGCAGGGCGAGCGGGAACTGCTCCAGAAAGACGAACATCCCGCTCGCCGGGTCGCTGACCACCCGGTCGGCGATGCCGCCGCCCTGCGTCCTGTCGAGGTAGAGGGCGGAGCCGCCGAAGACCGCTATCCAGACAAAAGTGACGACGCTCGGGCCTATGACGGTGCCGAGGACGAACTGGCGGATGGTGCGCCCGCGGGAGATCCTCGCTATGAACAGGCCGACGTAGGGGCACCAGGCGATCCACCACGACCAGTAGAAGACCGTCCAGGAGCCGAGCCAGGCGTTGTCCTGATCAAAAGAGTTCATCCTCATGCTCATCGGGATCAGGCCGCCGAAGTAGTCGCCGAGCCCTTGCGTCAGGGCGCCGAGCTGGACGGCCGTAGGTCCTATGACGAGGAAGATCACGAGAAGCACGCCGGCTATGTACATGCTGATCTGGCTCAGGTAGTTCACGCCTTTCTCGACGGCGGTCGAGGCCGAGATCATGAACGCCACGGTGGTGACGCCGATAACGACGAGCTGCGCGACCACCCCGACGGGGGTCCCGAAGGTCTGGCCGAGCCCCGCGGTGAGCTGAAGCCCCGCCTGCCCGAGCGCCACGGCGACCCCGAAGAGCACGGCTATGACGCTCATCACGTCTATGGTCTTGCCGAGCGGCCCGTCCACCCTATCCCCGAAGAGCGGCCTGAAGACGGGGCTTATGAGGCCGGGCTCGTCCCTGCGGAAGCTGAAGTACCCGACGACGAGCCCGACGACGGCGTACATGGCCCACGGATGAAGCGCCCAGTGGAAGTAGGAGTACTGGATGCCCAGCTGGGCGGCGTCCGTCGAGCCGGCCTTGGCGAGCCCGAACGGCGGGTCGTTGTAGTGGGCCAGGGGTTCGGCCACGCCCCAGAAGATCAGGGCCGGCCCCATCCCCGCCTGGAAGAGCATCGCGAACCACGCGAAGGTGCTGAACTCGGGCCTTTCGCCTTCTTTACCGATCCGCAATTTCCCGTAGCGGCTGAGGGCGAGAAAGACGACGAAGATCAAAAAGAAGTTACCCGCCAGCAGGTAGAACCACCCGAGGTTCGAGACGACCCAGTCGAAGATGGCCTGCGTCACCGCGCCAAAGTTGGCCGGCGCCAACGCCCCCCACAAGATAAAGCCGAGCGCGAACGCGGCCGAAACCCAGAATACTGCGCCGACCTGGGATCTCTCTTCCCGTGCCTGTTGCATACGAACCCCTCTCTTATCAAACCCCCGGCGACCCATCTTCCGGTTTACCGGCTTCGCTCCTGCACCAAAATATGCATTGCTCCCAAATAAAAAACGTAAGAACGGGCCCGACCGGACCGGGGGTGCGACAGAGCGCCGCGGCAGAAACGCTGCGAGCCACGCCCGGGCCGAAGGCCCTCCGTGAGCGAAGCGGCTCAGGAACGTCCCGGATATGTTACCCGAACGCTCATCAGCCCGCTACGCCCTGTCGGGCTCCGCTCTCAGCACGTTCCGCCCTACGGGCTCCACTTTCAGCACGCTTCGGACTGCTCCGGCTTCGCCTCCGCGGGCCTCGCTTTCAGCCCGTCAGCTTTTGCCGTCAGAGGCGTGACCGGGCCGCGCTTTGCGCTGCCGTTCGGACGTCGCGAAGCGTAACGTCCCCAGACGACTGGCTGACAGGCTGAAAGCCTCCCGCAGGGAGGCGTGCTGAGAGCGGAAGCCGAAGGCTGCAGCGTGCTGAAAGGCGCGAAGCGCCGGGCTGACTAGCCTGCCCTGTTGCGTACCTCTATTCGACGGGGTTCCGACGAGACGGCGCCGCCTTTAACGGTGATCTCGACGAGGCCGTTGTCGAACTCGGCGGTTATGTCGTCCTCGTCTACGCCGGCAGGCAGGGTCATGCTTCGGCGGAAGACGCCGTAGAAGCGCTCGTGGACGTAGAAGCTCACCTCGTCGACGTCCCTGCCCCGCTCTCCGGACACCGTCAGGGTATTCTCGTGAAACGAGACGTCGATGTCCTGCGGGGCGACGCCCGCGAGCTCCATCCGGATCACGAGGTCCCTTCCCCGCGCGAACACGTCGGCCGTCGGGACCCAGGCCGTGGCGTGGGTCCTCTCGCGGTCCTCCTGGCCGGAATCCTGGCCGTAGGAGCCGATGTAGCGCATCCGGTTCATCTCGCTCGCCATGTCGAGAAAACCCCGAAACGGGTTCCTGCGCTGCTCGCTCATCTCTCCTCCTGACGTCGGTCTACCAAAGTGGTGCGTCAGCCCCGCGATGCCCGCATCGCCGCATTCTATCCACAATGCTTCGGGGACACAGAAGTCGGGCCGGCGACCCGCGCCGTCGGCTATCGGCCCGCTCCGGCTTCGCCTCCGCTGTCGGCTTTCAGCTTTTTTGTTCTTGGCTGAAAGCCGATGGCTAAAGGCTGACAGCTTCGCAAAGAGGTCGACCTCTTTGCAAACCGCTCTAGAGCGCCCTGACCATCCCGCCGTCGACCAGGATGGCCTGCCCCGTCACGTAGCCGTTGGCCGGCGACGCCAAAAAGGCGGCGACGCGGGCGAACTCCTCCGGCGTCCCGTAGCGCCCGAGCGGTATCCGGGCGGCGAACTGCTCGCGGACCTCCCCGACGGAGACGCCCTGCGCCTCGGCCTGCCCGGCGTCCACGGATTCGGTCCGTCCGGTGAGGATGCGGCCGGGGCCCAAAGTGTTGACCAGGATGCCGTCCGGGGCGAGCTCCAGGGAGAGGCTCTTGGCGAGACCGTTCAAGCCGGCGCGGAACGTGTTGGAGAGGAGGAGGTTGTCTATGGGCTGTTTTACGGAGGAGGAGGCGACGTTGACGATGCGGCCCCCGCCGCGTTCGCGCATGGAGGGGAGCACACCCCGCACGCAGCGTACGAGGCTCAGTATGATCTGACGGAACGCCAAATCCCACGCCTCGTCGTCCAGGTCCGCGAAGAAGCCCGTCGGCGGGCCGCCCGTGTTGTTGACGAGGATGTCGATGCCGCCGAAGCGGTCCACGGCGTGCGCCACCAGGGCCTCGATGTCCGAGCCCTTCGTGAGATCCGCGGCCCGGTATCCGACCTCGGCCCCGGTCTCGCCCCCGATCTCCTCCGCCGTCCGGGCGAGCGTCGCCTCGTCGCGGCTGGAGATCACGACGCGGGCGCCTTCCCGGGCGAGCTCGGTCGCTATCGCCCTCCCGAGCCCTTTGCTCGCAGCCGTTACAAGGGCCGTCTTTCCTGCCAGGCCGAGATCCACCCTTACCTCCTTACCGGGTTTACAAGCGACTCGAAACCGCCGATCCTGCACTGGGCCACATCACCGGGCCTTATCTCGACAGCCCCCGGGGTCCCCGTGTATATGACGTCCCCCCCAAGCAACGGATCCGCTTCACCGCTACTGTGGACGTAGAGCCTATGGACGAGATGGTGACAGTCTAGCTACCACGCGCTCCGCGTGCCTCGCTCGTATGACCGCGTGCAAGATCAACGTTGTCGGAACTTCGCGCTGAGGGGGTTCTTCAAAGTTCGCTACTAGAGTACCAAACATCATTCATTTGGTGGATGCCCGGCTCCTTCTGGCCTTGCTACTCTGGAAGCAATCGCTCCGGCAAGGAGCGCGGGAAAGGGGCTCGCGATATGAAGTACGTGATGACTTGGTGGGAGCGCCCCGGGGGATCGGCCGCCGACCACGAAGCCGCCCAGAAGCGGATCCTGGACATCTTCCAGAGATGGGAGATACCCGAGACCATCACCTTCCATCAGTTCCTCGTCCGCGTCGGCGAGTTCGGCGGATACGCCGTCCTGGAAACCGACGATTTGGCCGAAATCGAGAAGGCGACCACGATCTACGCGGCCTTCCAGTTCCGCGTCGAACCAGTCCTCGACGTCGAGGAAGCCGCAGCGGCCGAAGCCGAGGGGATCGCCTGGCGTGATTCGAACGCGCCTCCTTCGTAAGGCATACCGGGATAGGCGGCGAGGTAGAGGGTCGCGCGGGATGCTCCGGTCGGCAACGCGGCACGCCCTCAGGCTGGGGGTGGTGTTGGCCTTCTGTGTCCTCGCGGTTGGCGCCTGCGGGGCGCCCGAGAAAGCCAAGCCCCGACCACTGCCGGACGTAACCCGAAAGCTCGACCCCGGCGCCTACCGAACGGAGGAGTTCGAGCCCGCCTTCTCCTTCGAGGTCGGCGAGGGCTGGACGCACCTGCCACCGGAGAAGCCGGACGACCTGGCCCTCGCCCGAGAACAGACTGGGTTGCGGTTCTTCAAGGCCCGGGAAGTCTACAAGCCCAACGAGCGCTACGACGTGGTCGAGGCCCCCGATGACCTGGTCGGCTGGCTCCGAAGGCACCCGTACCTGCGAACCTCCGCCCCGGAGACCGTCACGGTGGGAGGGATCGAGGGCCGGCGGATCGACATCGTCGTCGGCTCCCTGCCGGAGGGCCGCCGCGTCGGCGCGTGCGGCCCGGACTGCGTGGACCAGTTCAGGCTCAGCGACGGAACCGCCCTGGGCGTCACGAAGGAGGAAAAGGTGCGTGGGATCGTCCTGGAGGACGTGGGGGGCGATACGGTGATTATTGGCTTCGGCGGCCCGGCCGACGAGGTCGACGAACACGCGCCCGAGGCGCAGAAGGTGATTGACACCGTGCGGTGGAGGGGCGGGTGAGCCCCCGAAGACGAAGGAACATCCGTCCCGAGGCGCGTGGTCGGCGCGGCGAACGTCCCGCTTCGGGTATGCGTGGTCCTCATCGCGGTCCTGGTGGCGCTTTCTTGGGCGGCGCCCGGGTTGCGCAACGAGCGGTCCTTCCCCCACTCGCAGGGGCAACATACGGACGCGTCATGAGTAGGTGGCAAGGATGGTAGGAGAAGAGCCGAAGGTCGACGTTGATCTTGTTTGAGATAGAACCCTACGCAAGATTGACGCCTCGGCTCGGCTACCGGGCGACGGGATTGGCAAGCGGCTTGAATCCGGTTATTCGGCACTCGGCCACGTCACCCTCCCGTACGACCACGGCCCCCGGCGTTCCGGTCGAGATCACGTCGCCCGGCAGGAGGCGCATGATCCGGGAGTGGAACGAGACGAGCCACCACGGAGAGAAGGTCATATTCGAGACGGTGTTCCGGCGAAGTACCTCGCCGTTCAGGACCGTGGCAACCTCCAAGGCCCCTATGTCGTCTATCTCGTCGGGCGTCACGAGTTCGGGGCCGAAGGAGAAGAAAGTGTCGAAGCTCTTGGCCCGCGTCAGGTAGCGGGGGTTCTTTCGCAGGATGTCCTCCGCCGTCATGTCCAGCACGGTCGTGAAGCCCGCGACGAACGCCGGGGCCTCCCCTTCGGTGATGTTCCTCGCCTCCCGCCCTATGACGACCGCGAGCTCCGCCTCTGCCGTCACCCTTTGGGATTGCTCCGGGAGGAGTATCGCGTCCCCCGGCCCGATGATCGTCGTGTCCGGGCGCATGAAGCTGGCCGGTTCTTCCGAAGGCGATACCTCGTCGAGGTCGCCGGCGTGCTCGGCGTAGTTGAGGCCTATGCCCCAGATCTTGCGCGGACGACGATACGGGGGAGCGTAGGACAGGTCCCCGGCCGGTATGGTCCGTCCGGCGAGGTCTTCGAGCTCTCTCTCCGAGAGCCCGTCCCACCTGCGACGCAACCCGCCCAGCCTGCCGCTCTCTATCAGGGAGAAAAGGTCCGCGGGCCATCCGTCCGGGTCCGGGACCTCGGCGACCGGAAGGGCGCGGCCGTCCCACACCGCGAACGCCACCTCGTTGCCGCCGATCTCAGCCGAAGCCAGCCTCATAAGCCCGTCATGGTAGCCCATCGGGGCCGCGGGAGGAAAAAGGCGCCTGTATACTGCCCACCATGTCACTCCAAGGCGTCCTACCCATCACCCTTACCCCGTTCACGGACTCCGGGGACGTTGACTCTGGAGGTATTGAGGCCCTCACCGAACGCTACCTGGACTCCGGGGTGGACGGCCTCGTGGCGCTCGGCATCATGGGCGAGGCCCACAAGCTCACCGACGCCGAACGCTCCGCCGTCGCCGGGCGCTACGTCGCCGCCACGGACGGGAAGGCCCCGGTCGTCGTTGGCTGCTCGGCTCCTGCGACCCGGGTCGCGGTAGAGAGGGCGCGGGAGGCCGAGGGGCTCGGGGCGGCGGCGGTCATGGTAGCGCCGCCGAACAACCTCAAGAACCTGGGGCTCGTCTTCGAGCATTACCGGGAGGTGGCGGAGTCCGTCTCCGTGCCGGTCGTGGTTCAGGACGAGCCGGTCAACACGGGCGTCGTTATGCCCGCGGCCTTTATCTCGCGGGTGATGAACGAGGTCCAGAACTGCCGGTACGTCAAACTGGAGGAGGCGCCGACTACGATCAAGATCTCGGCCCTCACAAACGGGATAGAGAGCGCGGACAAACGCGCCGGTATCTTCGGCGGGCTCGGCGGGATGTACTTCTACGAAGAACTGGGCCGCGGAGCCATCGGCATAATGACCGGGTTTGCTTATCCCGAAATATTGGTGCGGGTCTACTACCTCTACTCGAAGGGCAGGGAGATGGAGGCGCGGGAACACTTCTTCCGGTACCTGCCCCTGATCCGGTTCGAGGCCCAGCTCGGCGTCGGCGGCGTGGGCATCCGCAAGGAGGTCTTCAAGATGCGCCGCGTTATCGCCTCTTCGCACGTCCGTTCCCCCGCCCCGCCCCTGGACGCCGAGACCCTGCGCGAGCTGGAAGACCTGGTGGAGTATCTCGGCCTGACAGAAGGAGACACCGGATGAACTTCGATCACAGCGAGAAGGTTCTGGAGCTTCGGGAGCTTCTCGAGGCGTTCATGGAGGAGCACGTCTACCCGAACGAGAAGACTTACCACGAGCAGCTAGAAGCTTCCGGGGACCGCTGGAGCACGCCCCCTATCATGGAAGAGCTCAAGGAGAAGGCGAGGTCGGCCGGCCTCTGGAACCTCTTCTTGCCCGACTCCGAGCACGGCGCCGGGCTCTCGAACCTCGAGTACGCGCCGCTGTGCGAGGTGATGGGCCGCAGCCTCATCGCCCCCGAGGTCTTCAACTGCAACGCCCCCGACACCGGGAACATGGAAGTCCTCGCCCGCTACGGAAGCCCCGAACAGCAGGAGCGGTGGCTCAAGCCGCTGCTCGATGGTGAGATCCGGTCGGCCTTCTGCATGACCGAGCCCGACGTCGCCTCCTCGGACGCGACGAACATCCAGGCCAGGATAGAGCGCACCTCCGGTGGCGACGAGTACGTGGTGAACGGCCGCAAGTGGTGGTCGACTGGGGCCGGAAACCGGCGGTGCAAGATCTCGATCCTCATGGGAAAGACCGACCCCGGGGCCCCGCGCTACGAGCAGCAGTCCATGATCCTGGTCCCCCTGGATGCCGAAGGGGTAACGATAGAGCGCACCCTCTCGGTCTTCGGCTACGACGAGGCCCCGCACGGGCACGGGGAGATCCTCTTCGAAGACGTGAGGGTACCGGCCGAGAACATCATCTGGGACGAGGGCAAGGGCTTCGCCATCGCGCAAGGGCGCCTCGGTCCGGGGCGCATCCACCACTGCATGCGCCAGATCGGGGTCGCAGAGAGGGCCATCGAGCTGATGTGCGAGCGGGTCAAGGGCCGCGAGGCGTTCGGCAAACCGCTCGCCGAGCAGGGCGTGATCATGGAGTGGATCGCCGACTCCAGGATGGAGATCGAACAGGCCAGGCTCCTCACCCTCAAGGCCGCCCACATGATGGACACGGTCGGCAACAAGGAGGCCCGCTCGGAGATCGCCCAGATAAAGGTGGTGGCCCCCAACGCAACCCTGAGGGTGCTCGACCGCGCCATCCAGGCCTTCGGCGGGGCCGGCGTCTCGGGCGACACCCCGCTGGCCGCCTTCTGGGCCGAGTCGCGCATCCTCCGCCTCGCCGACGGCCCGGACGAGGTCCACCGCGCCTCCGTCGCCAAGCTGGAGCTGAGAAAGGAACGCCGCGCCGGCATCGAACAGTCCTACGGCGCGTAGGGGGAACGTCATCGAAGACAAGAACTCCCTCCTGCTCGGCATAAAGTACGAGGCCGCGAAGATCGGCGGCGTCGAAGGCGAGCCCCTGGGAAGGATCGAGGACCAGTTGCGTAGCGAGGTGGGCGAGAACTGGGAGACGGACCCGGAGGTCCTCAAGGGCCGCAACGCGACCCGACGCGAGCACGGGCTTCCCCATCTTGGTGAGAGGGAGGGCCGTCCCGGGCCCGAACCCGCCGCCCGGCCTCCGTTGTGGCGCAGGGTGCTCGGGAGGTAGCGGTGCTGTACCGAAACTTCGCCACGCAGGAGGAGTTGGACGAGCAGTACGACCCCGAGCGCACGGTCCCGAACGCGGGCTTCTACGCGGACCTCTACGAGCGGGAGAGCGACCTGCTCCGCTCGGAGAGGGACCACGACCTCCGCGTCCCCTTCGGCCCCACGCTCGCGGAGCACGTGGACATTTATCCCGCGGGAGAGAACGCCCCCGTCCTCGTCTACGTCCACGGCGGGTACTGGCGGGCGCGGACGAGCAGGGAGTTCGGCTTCGTCGCGCGCGGTCCGGGCTCCCGGGGCGTCGCGACCGTCGTCCCGAACTACGCGCTTTGCCCCGACGTGACGATAGACGAGATCGTACGCCAGGCCCGCGCCGCCCTCGCCCGGACCTTCGAAAACGCCGAAACCTTCGGCGGAGATCCCGACCGCATCCACGTCGCGGGCCACTCGGCCGGCGGGCATCTCGTCGCCATGCTGCTCGCGACGGACTGGGAGGGCGAGTACGGGCTCCGCGCGGACATCATCAAGAGCGCGACCGTCATCAGCGGGCTCTTCGACCTCGCGCCGTTTCCTTACTCGTTCCTCCAGCCGAAGCTGCAGTTGACGTGGGATCAGGTCAGGAGGAACAGCCCGATCCTCCACCTCCCGGACAGCGCCCCTCCCCTGCTCGTCGCCCACGGCGGGGACGAGACCGACGAGTTCAAACGCCAGTCGGAGGATTATCTTGCGGCCTGGAAATCGAAGGGGCTGCCGGGCGACCGCCTCGTCTTGTCCGGCAAGAACCACTACGACGTCATAGACGGCTTTCTCGACGCCGAAAGCCCGCTCCTCTCCGGGATATTCGGGCGCATGGGCTTAGAATAGGAGGGTTGGGTAGAAGATCCTTCCCGGAGGCACGACTTGGCGATAGAGATGACGGGCGGCAAGATAGTAAACGAGCGCGGCACGGTGGTTACCTTCCGCCAGAAGTGCGAGAGCTGCGGCTTCGTCTACGACTTCAACAAGACGACCATAGTCCCCGCATACGGTTCCAGAAAGGTCCGCGCCTTTACCTGCCCGGAATGCGGGAACTACCAGGAGGTCGAGGCGCGCCACCACAAACCCGCTCCACGATGAGCGCGCAGTCGCGATGGGCGCCCCGCGGGAGCGGAGCACCAAGGCCAAACGTCTTCCCACCGCGCGCATACCGCTACAGTTGCGTACGGTTGTCACACTCCCGCGTAGCACCGTGTTGATAGGCGTGCCCCCAACACGGTGCGGTCTACCCGCCGGTTGAAAGCACCCTCCGACGGCCGCAAAATGCCCCGAACGCGGGCAGGGCGGCGCGACGAGAGGGTGGTCGGGCGTTCGGTTTCCGGGCCCGTCTGGGCCAGGGGAGGAGAGAGCTTCGGGGTTCTGGTTGCGTAAGACCGAGTCGTCCACTATCGGCTGGGTGGATCTGGCGGTCATCCCGCTCGTCGCCGTGCTCTCCGTGCCCGCGCTCTTGTGGTTCGGAAACCAGCCCTGGGCGGTCCTGGGCAAGGACGCCCCCCGCTACCTCTTCGCCGGCTCCGAACTCGCCTCCGGTGGGGGAATCGACAGCCTCGCCGGGCTCTCGAACTACAACGGCGGCCACGGTCCCGTTTTGCCGGCCCTGATCGGCTCCCTGATACTCGTCTTCGGGCGCGACACGGAGATCCTGGTGTGGGCGATGCGCCTGACGGCGCTCCTCAACCCGCTGCTGGCGTACTTTCTGGCGAAGCGCCTCTCTGGTCCGCCCGCGGGCCTGCTCGCCGCCGCCCTGCTCGCCCTCTTCGGTTTCAACGTGAAGTCCGCGTTCGTGATCAACATAGACGCTTTGCTGCTGACGTTCACCTTGTTGACGCTTCTGGCCCTGCTCGCGGCCATAAAAGGGGGCACTCCCGCGCTCGCGTTTCTCTCTGGGCTGCTTCTGGGTGCCTCCTTACTGACCAAGGAGACGGCGCTCGCCAACATCCCACTCGCCCTGCTCGCCCTTCTGCTGCTCGACTGGCCCTTGCGAGCGGCGCTCTGGCACTACCTGGGCGTGATCCTGGCGTGCCTGCCGTGGTGGCTCTGGAGGTGGTCGGCCACCGGGGAGGTGTACCTTCTCGACCGCCTGCCGCCCTCGCTGGAGCTCCCGGTCTCGGTGGCGGCCGTGACTCTCCTGGCGCTCGCCATCGTGGCGTACGCCTCCGGGAGGATGACCCTCTTCCTGGCCGGAGGGCGCCGGCGCCGGTGGGCCGGGTGGTTCTTGATGGTGGCCTGGACCATCTCGCTCTCCTTCCTCATGCTCGCCACCACGGGACCCGCGTTGGCCGAAGCCTCCCTTGAGGCCATGGGGCTTTACCTCGCCGGTACCCTGGCGCCCACCGCCTTCGTCGTGCCCGTGCTGCTGGCGACCGCCGGGTACGCGGTGTGGAAGTCGTGCCAGCGGGATGGGCCGTGGAGGCTGCTGGCGCTCGCGCTGCTCTTTCAGGTGCCGGTCTGTCTCTTCGTGGTGGTGATGGGATGGGACCCGCGCCAATTTCTCGTCGCCCAGGCGTTGCTTTTCTGCGCCCTGGCCTCCCTCGTCGCGGACGCGGGCGTGGCGGCGTGGCGCGGGCGCGGCCACCCCGCGCGGGTGGCCGGCGCGGTGGTTGCGGTATCGTTGGCGATCCTCGTGGTGGTGGCCTCCGTGCGGACGGTGCAGGCGATGATGCCCGAGGACCCCGCGGGTACGTTGTCCAGGCAACATACGGTGGCGCCCCGGGCGTCCGGGATGATCGACTGGACGAGCAGGCACGTGCCGGAAGGGGAGCTCATCCTCGTCAACCCGGCGCAGGGCAACTACCTGGCGTACCTGGATGGGGGGCGGCACGAGTGGACGTTCCTGAAGCTGGACCAGGAGACGTGCGTGTCGAAGCCCAACATCCAGATGGAATGCGACCCCGACGAGGGCGCCATCTCCAGGATACCGCCAGAGCCGGTCTGGGTCCAGACGAAAGGCGGGTGCGAGGTCATCTCCCTGTCCGTGCCGAACCTGCTGGATCAGCTAAAGCGGACCGGTTCCGACTACGTGATGATCACCGGCAGCTCCAAATTCCCCGGTATCCTCGGCCTGCCCTCGCTCCTTCAAAAGAGCGGCGCCTTCGAGGTCGTCCGGGCCGAAGGAACCCGGGACGCCGAAGGCGTCGTGCTGCTTAAGGGCACCGGAAGGGCTTCCAAGCCCGTGCCCACCCTGATGACCGGGAAGACGGCGGCGGATCTCAAGGGCTGTGGGGAAACGAAAGGCCGGGGCTACTCGAACTGGCTGCGCTCCGAGTTTCCCGACGGAGTCATCGAGGTGACCGTATCGGGCTAAGGGCGGCGTGCCCTCCTCGATCCTGCAACCGCGAAACCCCGGAGCGTTCCCGGGTTCGCCGACCGCGAACACCGGGCCGAGGCCGGACCTTTACTCGGCCGCCCGGCAGCCCGCCCCCGAACAATCCCGTAACGCCGCGAGTCGTCCTTCCAGCCGGCGGAGGGCCCCGGGGTCAGTCCTCCCGTAGCGGTTGTTCAGCTGGTGGGGGTCCTCCTTCAGGTCGTAGAGCTCCCGCTCCCCGGTCGCGTACTCGACGTAGAGGCGATCCCCGGTCCTCACGGCCTCGAAGCCGGGGCGTCCCCAGTCCCCGCTGGGAGGCGCGCGTCGACCGCCGTCCGGCGCCGGGTCGCCGCTGAGCGGCTGGACCGCGCCGCTCTCTTGCTCGGGGGCGGCCTCGACCAGGAACCTCTGGCGCCAGTCTTCTTCGGGAGGCGGGTCGTCCGCGAGAAGCGGCGCGAGCGAGCGGCCGTCGACGAAGCCCGGGGGGTCGACCCCCGCGAGGTCGGCGAAGGTCGGGGCGAGGTCGTTGTTGAGGACCATGTGCGGGAGCTTCTCCCCCTCCGGCACGCCGGGCCCGCGCACCATCAGGGGCACCCGGATGTCCTCCTCGTAGGCCGCCCACTTGCCGGTCGTCAGCCGGTGCTCCCCCGCGTGCCAGCCGTTGTCGGAGGTGAAGAAGACGTAGGTGTTGTCCAGCTCGCCCGTCTCGCGCAGCGAGTCGAAGAGGTCGCCTATCATGTCGTCCACGGCCAGCATGGACTGGAGTCGTTTGCGGTGAAGCTCTTCCATGTACGCGACCTGGTCGGGGCCCAGGGGCGGATTGTCCCGCACCCAGCCGGGCTTGTCGGAGACGTCCCCCTCGTCGAAGGCGGGCGCCCGCGGCAGCCGGGCGTCGGGGAAAGTCCCCTCGTGGCGGGTGGCCGGGTTTGCGGGGGCGTGGGGCGCCCGGGTGCCCACCCACATGAAGAAGGGCGCCGGGTCGTCTGGCGGGCTGCGCACGTAGGCGGTCGCCTTTTCGGCGAGCAGGTCGTCGAGGTGGCGCCCGGGGTCGTGGTGCCTGATCCTGCCGTTCTGGTTGAGGTCGTTGCTTAGGTGGCCGCCGGTTATCCCGTACCAATCGTCCCAGCCCGCCGGCACGCGGTTCCCGTGGTAATCGTTCATGTACTTGCCGACCAGGGCCGTCCGGTAGCCCTCCTCCCGCAGCCAGGAGGCGACCGTGGAGCGCTCATGCCCCAGATCCCGGAACTTTCGCGCGCCGCCCTGCGGCGCCCAGTTGCCGACTATGCGATGGTTGTGGGCGTACTGGCCGCGCAACGTGGTCGCCCGGGAGGGGCAGCACAAAGGATCGGTCACGAAGGCGTTCTCGAAGGTCGTACCCCCTGCCGCCAGCTTCCCGAGGTTGGGGTAGCGCGCCCCGTACCTCTGCAAGAGGCCGACGTCGAGGTCGTCGGACAGGATCAGTACCACGTTCGGGCGATCCGGGGGTTGGACGGACCGGATCTGGAAGCCGCATCCGACGGCGAGCAGGCAAACCGCGGCCAACGCGAGTAGCGCCGCGCCCGCGGACGATCGCCGCCGGGTCTCCGGACGCATCGGGGTCGCGCGAGCCGACCTGACGCAACCGAGAGCCCGCACCGCACCTCCTTTCTCTAAGCCCTACTTGATTCTACTTCTATGCCCCCATCATTAGTGAGCCCGGCACGAGACCCGAAGGCAGGTGTCGTCCCTGCAAAACTCCGTCGAGGTCGAGGCGCGCCATCGCAAACCCTGAAGCGCGGTGAGGGTGGCCCCGGACTCCTACCTGCGGGGACTCTTCGAGCACGGCGACGCGGTCGATCCCGGCGAGTAAACCGGGCAGGCCGAAGCCCACGATGGTCCGGGCCGGCGGCCCGTCGCCGAAGAACTCCCTGAAGACGGCGTCGAACTGCGCGAAGGGGGTGCGGTCCGAGAGGTACGCGTTGACCTCGACCGCGTTCCCCGGGCCGGAGCCGGCGGCCTCGAGGATCGTCTCGAGGCTCTCGAAGCCATCAGGAACCGTCAGGCCAGGAGTCTGCGCCAGGCTCAGGGGGTTCCTTTCTGAGGGACCTCCCCGGCGCGCAAGGCCTAACCTGTACGAAGGTACGAGCCCGGAAACCGTACTTGCGTCCGGCGCGGCGGTTACGCGCGCGGGCGACCATACCGGGGAAGAGGTGCTTGGGACCGGGGGGGCTTCCGCATACACTAAGGAGAGCCGAGGCGTACCGGCGCCCCGGGGCACGCGAGAGGAGACGAAGATCATGGCACGGATCATAGAGGTAACCGGCGGCGTCTTTCGGTCGGACCGCGCTCGCGGACGGGCGGCCTGACCTTGCAGCCCATCATCTCCGTCTCCCACCTATCAAAGACCTACGCCTCCGGCTTCCGGGCGCTCAAGGACATAGATTTGGAGATCCGGCCGGGCGAGATCTTCGCCCTGCTCGGCCCGAACGGGGCCGGTAAGACCACCCTCATCGGCGTCATCTGCGGTATCGTCAACCCGACCAAGGGCGAGATCCTGGCCGGCGGGTACGACATCATCACCGAGTACCGCGCCGCCCGGTCCATGATAGGGCTCGTCCCGCAGGAACTCACCACCGACTCTTTCGAGACCGTCTGGGCCACCGTCAACTTCAGCAGGGGCCTCTTCGGGAAGAAACCCAACCCCGGTTACCTGGAGAAGGTCCTCAGGGACCTCTCGCTCTGGGACAAGAAAGACAGCAAGATCATGACGCTCTCGGGCGGCATGAAGCGCCGGGTCATGATCGCCAAGGCCCTCTCCCACGAACCGCGCATCCTGTTTCTGGACGAGCCCACGGCGGGCGTCGACGTCGAGCTGCGGCGGGACATGTGGGAGATGGTGCGGGGGCTGCGCGAGGGCGGCGTCACCATCATCCTGACCACCCACTACATCGACGAGGCGGAAGAGATGGCGGACCGCATCGGGGTGATCAACAACGGCGAGATCGTCCTGATAGAGGAGAAGGCCGAACTGATGCGCAAGCTCGGCAAGAAGCAGTTGACGCTCCAGTTGCGCGACCGGATCGAAGGCGTTCCGGGCGAACTCGCGGATTACCACCTGGAACTGGCGGCGGAAGGCACGGAGCTCGTCTACACGTACGACGCGCAAAACGGGCGCGCCGACATCGCCGCCCTGCTCGCCGACCTGAACGGAACGGGCATCCGGTTCAAGGACCTCCAGACCAAACAGAGCTCGCTGGAGGAGATCTTCGTCAACCTGGTGAGAGAGGAACGATGAACTTCCACGCGATACGCGCGATCTACAAGTTCGAGATGGCGAGGACCTTTCGGACGGTCCTCCAGAGCATCGTCTCGCCGGTCATCTCGACTTCCCTCTACTTCGTCGTGTTCGGGGCGGCGATAGGCTCGCGCATCACGGACGTCGACGGGGTCGGGTACGGCGCGTTTATCGTGCCCGGGCTCATCATGCTCTCCCTGTTGACGCAGAGCATCTCCAACGCCTCTTTCGGCATCTTCTTCCCGAAGTTCACCGGCACCATCTACGAGATACTCTCGGCCCCCGTCTCCTACCTGGAGATCGTCATAGGCTACGTCGGGGCCGCGGCGACCAAGTCTCTGGTGCTCGGCCTGCTCATCCTCGCCACCTCGACCCTGTTCGTGCCGCTTCAGATCATGCACCCGTTCTGGATGCTCCTGTTCCTCGTGCTCACCGCCATCACCTTCTGCCTCTTCGGGTTCGTGCTCGGGATCTGGGCCGACGGGTTCGAGAAGCTGCAGCTGGTGCCGTTCCTGATAGTGACGCCCCTGATCTTCCTCGGCGGCAGCTTCTACTCCATAGACATGCTCCCCCCCTTCTGGCAGACGGTCTCCCTCTTCAACCCGGTCGTCTACCTTATCAGCGCCTTCCGCTGGAGCTTCTACGGGGTCGCGGACGTGAGCGTGGCGTTGAGCGCCTCGATGACGGTCCTCTTCCTCGTCCTTTGCCTGACGGCGATCTGGTGGATCTTCAAAACGGGCTACCGACTGAAAACTTAGGCGTCAGATTTCAGGTTTTAGGGGTGCGGGTACGCGGCCGGGTCCCGACTTCGTATCCCTGAGAGCCTCCGAAGGAGGCGGCCTGACGCCTGTAGCCTGAAGCCCCCTCGAAGCGCTCCAGCATCTACAATGCTCCAGAATCGTCTCGAACGGGGAGTGTCGTGGTGGCCGGAAGGTTCTTCAAGTTTGTCGCGTAGGACGCTGCTCAAGACGGTCCTCTACCTTGCCTCGGCCGGGCTGGCGTTGTACCTGTTGCTGCCGCAGCTACCCGGCATCAGGCGTTCGCTGGCCCTCGTCGCGGGCTCGTCGGGACCGCTGCTCGTGGCGGCCTTCGGGGCGATCCTTGCGAGCTTTCTCTGCTACGGGGAACTTCTGGGACGCTCGGCGGGGGCTGCGGCGGGCTTCGGGGCCTCTATCGGGCGGCGCAGGCGCCGGGGGCTGGGACGCTTCTTCACCCTGCGCCTGACGGTCGTCATCCACGGCGCCTACAGGGTGCTGCCGGGCGGCGGCGGGGCGTCGGCCGCCGTCACCTACGGCGTCCTGCGCAACCGCGGTCTCCAGCCCGCGAAGGTCGGCCTCGCGGTCGCCACGATGGGCGCCCTCATCTACCTCGCGTTGGGCGTCTGGCTCCTGCTCTCTTTGCTCTACCTCGTCCTGGATCGGGAGCTGAACCGCCTCGCCACTGCCGGCGCGCTGCTCTTGTTCGCCCTGACCCTGGCGGCCTTCGTGGCGGCCTTCGTCGCCCAGCGCCGGCCAAAGGCCGTCCGCAGGGTCCTGTCAGGCATACTGTACGGGATCGTGCGCCCCTTCCTGCACCGGCGCTGGTCCCGCCGCAAGACGGAGGCCTGGTCCCACAGGGTCGTGTCGTGGCTCAGGGACGAGGTTAGGGTGCTGCGGGACCAGCTCCTCGGCAACCCCAGGCGGGCGCTGCAGCTCGGCGGCCTGGCGCTTGGCTACTGGGCCTTCGACGCCCTGTGCCTGATCGTCGTCTTCCTCGCCCTCGGGGTGGGCTTCTCGCCCGTCGAGATCCTCGTCGCCTACGGCCTGGCGACCGCCTTCGGCAACCTGCCCATCACGCCGGGCGGGCTGGGCACCTTCGAGGCCGCCATGCTGGGCACCCTGGCCCTCCTCGGCTACGGACCCGAGGCCGCCATACCCGTCCTCGGCTACAGGCTCTTCAACTTCTGGCTCCCCATCCCCCTCGCCGTCCTCCTCTACCCGACCCTCAGCTTCGGGGCCTCAAGAAGCCGGAGAGAGAGCCGGAAAGGGTAGGCCTCCCCGGCGGGGCGGCCCCGGGAACCCGGTCCTTGCTATCATCCGCGGCACGGTGGGGCGAGAACCGGGAGGTACAGGGGCGTGACAACAGCAGAGACCGGGCGTTACGGTTCCTGGAGGTCGCCGATCTCATCGGACCTGATCGTCCGGGGCATGGTCGGCCTTAAAGACGCGGCCCTCGAAGGCGAAGACGTCTACTGGCTCGAAGGCCGCCCCGGAGAAGGCGGCCGAACCGTAATAGTCCACCGCTCCCCCGAAGGCCAAACCAGGGACGTCAACCCCCAACCCTTCAACGCCCGCACCCGCGTCCACGAGTACGGCGGGGGAGATTTCGTCGTCCACAACGGCACGGTCTACTTCTCGAACTTCGCCGACCAGCGGCTTTACTCCGCGCACCCGGGCGGCGTACCGGAACCACTAACGGCCGAGATAGACCACCGTTACGCGGACATGACGGTGGACGCCGCCAGGAACCGCCTGATCGCCGTCCGCGAGGACCACACGGACCCGGGCGAGCCCGTAAACGAGCTAGTCGGCATAAGCCTGGAAGACGGGGCCGAGACCGTGCTCGCCACCGGCCAGGACTTCTGCTCCTCTCCCCGCCTGAGCCCCGACGGCCGAAGCCTCGCGTGGCTCACGTGGAACCACCCGAACATGCCCTGGGACGGCACGGAGCTCTGGGTGGCGGGTCTTGACGAGAGCGGGAGGCCCGCGGCGCCCGAGAGGGTGGCCGGGGGCCCGGACGAGTCCGTCTTCCAGCCCGAGTGGTCCCCGGACGGCACGCTCCACTTCGTCTCCGACCGGACCGGCTGGTGGAACCTGTACCGCTCGGAGAGAGGCTTCGTCGAGCCGCTCTGCCCGATGGAGGCCGAGTTCGGGCTCCCGCAGTGGCAGTTCGGGATGTCCACCTACGGGTTCCTCTCGCCGACCCGAATCGCCTGCGCCCCGATCGAACGCGGCGTCTTCCGCCTCGGCCTCCTGAACACGCAGACCGGAGAACTGGCGCAGATAGAGACGCCGTACTCCGTCATCGGCCACCTCCGGACGAACGGCGGCTCGGGCGAGATCCTGTTCGTGGCCGGCTCCCCAACCGAGCCCCCCGCCATCGTGCGCCTGGACGCGAGAACGGGCGACAGCGAGGTCTTGCACCGGGCGGGCGACCTCGGTATAGACTCCGGCTACCTCTCGGCCCCCGAGACCGTGGAGTTTCCGACGGAGAACGGCCTGACGGCCCACGGCTTCTTCTACCCGCCGAAGAACAGGGATTTCGCGGCGCCGGAGGGCGAACTTCCGCCGCTGCTCGTGTTGAGCCACGGCGGCCCGACCGGGATGACCCTGCCGAGCCTGGATTTGGAGATACAGCACAGGACCAGCCGGGGCTTCGCCGTGCTCGACGTCAACTACGGCGGCTCGACGGGCTACGGGCGCGAGTACAGGAGGCGCCTGGACGGGATGTGGGGCGTGGTCGACGTCGACGACTGCGCAGGCGGGGCGAAGTATCTCGCAGAGAAGGGCCTGGTGGATGGAGACCGGTTACTGATAGCGGGCGGCAGCGCGGGCGGTTACACGACGCTGTGCGCCCTGGCTTTCAGGGACGCTTTCGCGGCGGGGGCGAGCCACTACGGCGTCAGCGACGCGGCGGCGCTGGCCGAGGAGACCCACAAGTTCGAGTCGCGGTACCTGGACGGCCTGATCGGGCCCTACCCCGAACGCGCCGACCTCTACCGCGAACGCTCCCCCATCCACCACACGGACGGCCTCTCCTGCCCCGTCATCTTCTTCCAGGGCCTCGAAGACGAGGTGGTCCCCCCGAACCAGGCCATCACGATGTTCGAAGCCCTCAAAGCGAAGGGCCTCCCCGTCGCCTACCTCCCCTTCGAAGGCGAGCAGCACGGCTTCCGCCGGGCGGAGAACATAAAACGCGCCCTGGACGCCGAGCTCTACTTCTACTCCCGCGTCTTCGGCTTCGACCTCGCCGACGACGTGGAACCCGTACGCATAGAGAACCTGGACACGAAATGAACGAAGGACCGCAGATACGCCGCGGCGGGCCAGGCGAAACGCCACCTCTACCCACCAAAAGGAGACCCCCGTGAACAAGGACGATTGGCGAGGCCGGTGGCGCGAGGCGAACAAGGCCAGCTGGGACGAGCGCGTCCCGATCCACGTCGGCGGAGACTTCTACGGCGTCGAGGGCTTCAAAGCCGGGGAAGAACACCTCCGCCCCTTCGAACTGGAAGAGATGGGCGACGTCTCCGGAAAGGACCTCCTCCATCTCCAGTGCCACTTCGGCAAGGACACCCTAAGCTGGGCCCGCCGCGGCGCCCGCGTCACCGGCCTCGACTTCTCTGCGCCCGCCATCGAGGCCGCCCGCAACCTCGCCTCGGAGCTCGGCGTGGACGCCGAGTTCGTCCGCTCGGACGTCTACGAGGCGAGGGAAGCACTTGGGGGGCGCACCTTCGACGTCGTCTACACCGGCCTCGGCGCCCTCAACTGGCTGCCGGACATCGAACGGTGGGCCGGGGTGGCGGCCGGCCTCGTCCGGCCCGGCGGCTTCCTGTACCTCCCGGAGTTCCACCCCTTCACCAACGTCTTCGGCGACGACGACCTCACCGTCGAGCACGACTACTTCCACAAAGAAGAGCCCGACGTCTGGGACGAGCCCGGCACCTACGCCGACCTGGGCGCCGAGACCGCCAACAACATCACCTACGAATGGAAGCACACCCTCTCCGACGTGGTCACGGCCCTAATACAATCCGGCCTTACCCTGGAGTTCCTGCACGAGCACGACTACACGCTCTTCCCCCGGTGGCCGATCCTCGAGAAGACGGGCTTCGACACCTTCAAACTGCCCGAGAACTCGCCCCGCATCCCACTCATGTACTCTCTGCTAGCGCGGAAACCGCGCTAGCAGCACGCTGGCTTCGCCAGCTTGTCAGCCCGGCGCTTCGCGCCTCGTCAGCACGCGTCGGCCCGCTCCGCGGGCCTCGCTCTCATCACGCCTCCTTCGGAAGCTTTCAGCCAAGTCGTCCGGACTCGCCGCGTATCTCGACACCCGAACCGCCGCGCATGGCGCAGCCCGGTAGCGCCCCGCGTGGCAAAAAGCTGACGGGCTGAGAGCGAGGACCGAAGGTCCGATGCGTGCTGAAAGAGACTGCAGGGAGCGTGCTGACTAGCTGCCAGCGGAGCTGGCCTGCTCCACCGGCGCCTTTACGGTCCTCACGAGTTCCGCCCGGACCACCAGGCGTTCCGAGTAGTTCGGCAGGGTGCAGGTCTGGAGGCTTACTATGTTCTTGCCTTCGATCGGCTTCTTGACGGAGACCTCGTTCGGCCCGACGACGCGGCGGTCGAAGACCTTGTAGACGTACTTCGTGTCCTCGGAGTCGGTCAGCAGGACCCTGGCCCCCGTCTTGAGCCTGTTGAGGTCCCAGAAGACGAAGAAGCTGTCCGTGCGAGGGTAGCCGAGGCGGTGGCCGGCGATGTAGACGTTCGCCTCCTCCTGCCACGGGAAGCCCGTGTCCTTTACGTGGAACGTCCCGTTGTGGAGGGCGGTCTCTTCCTTTACGGGGTCTCCGTAGACGGGCACCTCCTCCACCCTCTTCATGCTCGGGACGGTGAGCGTCATGGCCTCGCTCTTGGGCGCCGTGGAGACCGCCTCGCCGGCCCCCTGCACGTCGACGAACACCATCCCCACAGAGAACAACACGAGCACCACCCCCGCCGTCACGAGCAGGATCCGGTCGTAGCGCGGTCCGCGCGACGAACCGCGGGGCCTGCGACGGTCGCGGGCGCGCGCCGCCTCGCGGCCAGGCGCCCGCGAAGACGCGCGCCTGCCCCGGGAGAGGGTCGATGTCTTGTCCTGGCGGGTCCAGGATCCGTAAGGTCTACTCTTCACGAACGGGTATGATACCAATTAGCCGTCAGCACGCTCCGGCTGTCGCCTACCTTTCTTGGCTGACAGGCTGAGAGCGAGGGGCTGCGAAGCAGACCCTAAGCGTGCTGAAAGCGGAGGCGAAGCCTAAGCGTGCTGAGAGCCCGCGCTGCGGGCGAGCTGAAGGTAGCCTTCGGCTACCTTCTACGGCGTGGGTCGAGGGCGTCGCGCAGGCCGTCGCCTATGAAGTTTACGGCGAGGACGGAGAGGGCTATGGCGATGCCGGGGAATATGATCGCGTGCTGTCCCTCGGTGAAGACCCCGAAGCCGCTTCGGAACGCGTCGGTGAGCATCGCGCCCCACTCCGGCTGGGGCGGCTGGGCCCCGAGGCCCAGAAAAGAGAGGGCGGCGACGTCCAGGATCGCCGTTGCGAGGGCGAGGGTGGACTGCACGATCAGGGGCGCCAGGCTATTCGGCAGGATCGCGGACGAGACTATCTGCACGTTCGAGGCCCCTATCGCCCGCTCGGCCTCGACGAAGTCCCGCTCCCGGATGCTTATTACGGAAGACCGCACGACGCGGGCTATCTGGGGCAACAAGACCACCCCAACGGCGAGCAGGGCGTTCGTGAGCCCCTGTCCGAGAATGCTCACTATCACGATGGCGAGCAGGATGCTCGGGAAGGCGAGGATGATGTCCATGAGCCTCATCAGGACGGAGTCGATAAGCCCCCCGGCGTACCCCGAGACCACCCCGACGAGCGTCCCGAAGACGGTGGCGAAAGCGACGGCGGCGAGGCCGGCGGTGAGCGAGACCCTCGCCCCAAAGATTATGCGCGAGAGGATGTCCCGCCCGAGCTCGTCCTGGCCGAGGGGGTGGGACGCGCTCGGCCCGGCGAACCGCTCGCTGAGGCTCTGGTCCCTTACCGGGTCGTAGGGCGCCAGCAGCGGCGCGAAGACCGCCATAATGATGAAGAGGGCAATGATGACGAGCCCGAGGACGGCCAGCTTGTTGTCGAGGAAAGCCTGGCGGAAGTCGCCCCAGCGGGTGCGCGTCCGCACCCCGGCCGCGACCGGCGTCTCCCTTACCTGGGCCTCGGCCACCCTTACAGCCTCACGCGCGGGTCGAGAACGGCGTAGAGAACGTCCACCAGGAGGTTGATCAGCACGAAGAAGACCGCGCCGTAGAGGACCACGCCCTGGATGCCAGCATAGTCCCGGCCGTCGATCGACTGGATGGCGAACTGCCCGATCCCGTTCCACGTAAAGATGGTCTCCGTCAGGATGGCCCCGCCCATCAACAGGCCGAACTGGAGGCCTATAACGGTCACCGTCGGCAGCATCGCGTTCCGGAGAGCGTGCCTGAAGACTACCCGCCACGGCACCACGCCCTTCGCCCTGGCGGTCCTTACGTAGTCCTCGTTCATCACCTCGAGCATGCTGCTGCGGGTCATGCGCGTCACGACGGCCATCGGGATCGTGCCGAGGGCGACGGCGGGCAATATCAGGTGCTTCAGCACGTCCCAGAACGCGGGAAAGTTCAGGGTTATGAGGGTGTCGACCGTGTAGACGCCCGTGTAGCTCGTAAACGACACGTCGTTGCCGACCCGGCCCGGGAACGGCAGCAGCTCGAGGTTCACCGTGAAGATCACGACGAAGACCATGGCGAGCCAGAAGATCGGCATCGAGACCCCGGTCAGCGCTATGACCGAGGTTATCCTGTCGAGCAGGGAGTACTGCCTGACCGCGGCTATAACCCCTATCGGCACTCCGATAACGACGGCGAACAGGAGCGCCGCGAGCGCCAGCTCCAGCGTCGCGGGGAACTTGTCGAGCAGCGCCGCCGTGACAGGCTTGCCCTCTACGAGCGAGTCGCCGAGGTCCCCCGTCGCCGCGTCCCGCAGAAAGAGCAGGTACTGAACGATGATCGGCTCGTCCAGACCGAGCCGCGCCCTGACCTCGCGCACCGCCTCCGGCGTGGCCGTCTGGCCGAGCAGGATCTGGGCCGGGTCGCCCGGTATCGCCCGCACCATGAAGAACACGACGAGCGAGACCCCGAGCAGGACCGGTATGAGCTGCAGGATCCTGCGCCCTATGAAAGTAGCCAGGTCTCCTCCCCCGTCGGCCTTCTCCTACGTCCTACGCGCCGCCGCCCGTGAGCTCGACGGTGTTGAAGGCCTCGCTGCCGGTCGGGTTGGGCGTGACGCCCTTGACGCTCTTCTGGTAACCCAGAGGGGGCTCGGCGTACTCGATGGGAACCCACGGTACGTCCTCGTAGACTATGACCTGAGCCTCTTCGTAGAGCCTCCGGCGCTCGTTCTCGTCGATGGTGGTGGCCCCCTGGTCGAGTACCTCGTCGAGCTCGGGGTTCTTGTAGTACGCCACGTTCAGGGCGTCCTCCGGCGTGGCGCTCTTCGAGGAGAGCAGCACGTTCAGGAAGTTGTCCGGGTCGCCGTTGTCCCCGGTCCACCCGAGGATGCAGGCGTCGTGGGCCCCGCGGCTCGTCTCTTCGAGGTAGGTGCCCCACTCGCGGGTGACGAGCTTCGCGTTGATGCCGACCTCCTCGAGGTCCCGCTGCATGGCCTGGGCCACGCCCCGACCGTCGGGCATGTAGGGCCTCGGGATCGGCATGAACCACAGCTCCATGTCGAACCCGTCGGCCATGCCGGCCTCCTCTAGAAGCCTCCTCGCCTCGTCCGGGTCGTAGGCGTAGGGCTCGGTCGCCTCGCGCCAGAACGGCACGGTCGGAGGATAGGCGTTGGTCGCGACCTGGGCCGTGTCGCCGAAGAAGGCCTGGACGATCTCCTCCATGTTTATGGCCGCCGCCATAGCCCGACGGACGTTGAGGTCGTCGAAGGGCGCCTTCTGCGTGTTTAGCGCCAGGTAGCCGATGTTCAGGGGCGGCCTGGTAAGGACCTTCAGGTCCTCGTTCTCCTCGACGGTGGGCACGTCGTCAGGGGTCAGGCCGTCGGCGCCCGAGAGCTGGCCGCCCGAGAGCGACGCCACCCGGGACGAGTTGTCCTCGATGGACCGGAACACGATCCTGTCCACGTTCGGACCCCCGCCGCCCTGCTCGGCCGGCAGGTCGGAGGCCCACCAGTCCTTGTTGGCCTTCAGGCTCACCTCCGAGCCCTTGTCCCAGGCGTCGAACTCGAAAGGCCCGGTCCCGACCGGCTTCTCCCAGAACGCCTCGACGTCCTTTTCGATGGCCGTCGGCGAGGCGATGGCGAAAGCGCTCATGGCAAGGTTCCGCAGGAACGGCCCGAGCGGCTCCCTGAGTCCGAAACGCACCGTGTACTCGTCCACCGCCTCGACGCTCTCGATTATCGAGTCGCCGTCGAAGCCGCCGAACTGCGAGACGTAGTAGGAGAAGTTCGACGTCTGGTTGCCGCCGCCCTTGTGGTACTCGTTGTCCGCGAGGCGCCAACGGTCGAAGTTGAAGACAACCGCCTCCGCGTTGAACTCCGACCCGTCGTGAAACTTGACGCCCTCGCGCAGGTCGATGGTGTAGCGGCGCCCGCCCTGCTCGGGCTTGGGTATCTCGGCCGCCAGTGACGCCACCGGGTTGGTGGTTCCAGGCTCGAACTCCAGGATGCCGTCGAAGATCTGGCGCGTGACGGCGAACGACTCGCCGTCCGTGGCGTTGACGGGGTCGAGCGTAACTGAATCCGCCCCGCGGCCGTAGGTGAAGGTGCCGCCCCCACCGCCACCCCCGCCCCCGCCGCCCCCGACCTGCTCCCCGCCGCAGCCGGCCACGCCGAGCAACGTGGCGCCGGCGAGACCGGCGCCGCCCAGCTTCAAGAAATCGCGGCGGTTCATAGGCCCGATACCTCTGACTCTTGGCAAGATCTTCCCCTTCCCGAAAAGCTCTCTTAACCTGAATCTACGCGGCATCCAAGATCCCGGATGCCCTCTCGGAGTAACTTAGCACCCATTCAATACCGGCGCTACCCGGCCATAAGGCAGATAAACCGCTTCTCTAGCGAGCTTCGGCCCGCAAGACGAACGTCGTGATCTCGGGCCGGCGACCGAACCTGAGCCGAGGCCTTATCACCCCGAGCCCCCCATTCGTGTACTGCACAATCCCCCCTACTTCATACCTGCCGGCCGGGTACTTCTCCCCCAGCGGCGGCAACATTTCAGCCCGTCAGCACGCCGCTTCGCGGCTCTCAGCTCGTCAGCCGGTTTTCTGAACCCGTGACGCCCAACTTTACATGGATCGTCTCGGACAGCGCTGCCAGATTTGGCCGCGAGCGGAAGAAAGCTGACAAGCTGAAAGCGAGGGCCGCAGGCCCAAAGCGCGCTGACCGGCTGACAGGCTAAAACAATGTCTCTCCGCGCCGCAGGTGGTTCGCAGCGTCGTGGGCCTGGCGGGTCGTCTCGGGCAGGCGGTACTTTGGGGAGCAGGCCAGGACGAGCTCGACGGCGCTTTGCAGGTCCGTGTGGTTCCCGATGGAGACGTAGACCGGTGAGACGTTGCTGCGCGTTCTTAGCACCTTTCCGATGATCTCGCCCTTGTGGACGAGGTCGGTGGCGTTGCCTTTCTCCCGGCCCGGCTCGTCGTGCGTGCCGACGAGGCGGGTCTTGGCGCAGCCGATGGATGGTACGTCGAGGAAGAGCCCGAGGTGCGAGGCGAGGCCCATGCGGCGCGGGTGGGCGAGGCCCTGGGCGTCGAAGATGACGGCATCCACCGGCGTCTCGACCTTCTCGAGCGCGCCCGCCACCGCCGGTATCTCCCTGAAGGCGAGCAAACCCGGCACGTATGGAAACGTGAGCTCCGTCTCGAAACCCCGCACCTCGACCGGCGCGAGGCCGGGAAAATCCAAGACTACGACCGTCGCGTAGGCCCTGTCGCCCTCCGTGGAGACGTCGGCGCCGGCGACGTGGTTTATGCTCGTGGGGTCCAGGGGCGGCCCGGTGACCACCTTTGGCGCCAGCTCTTTCTGGAGGCGGCTTGCCCCGGAGGGCGACAGGTCGAGGTCGTGCAGTTTCCGTACCTTCATGCCACCAGATTACCCCGCGATGCCGCCCGGAAACGCCGGTGCCGCAGAAAAAAGACCAAAAAAGAAAACCGTCCCGACCGATGGGATCTGGAGGGGGGAATGGTCCCATCGGCCAGGGCTCGGTTTAATCTGAATCTTACCCTTAACCCGTTACGATGCCCTTGCCGCCGAGTTACGAAAGTGTTACGCGCCGGAAACACTTTGGTTACAACGGGGTTTCCGGCCGCCGGGGACGGGCAACACCCTCAACCTCAACCTGCAGTTTAGCACTTTCGATAGGCGGTTTTCGGGCTCGGTCAGGCTACGGTGACCTCCATCGTGTGGTAGCCCTGGGCGCCGTCGGTGCCGCCTCCGCCGTGGGGCGGGCGGTCTTCGGCGGTCTGGAGGACGCCCTCGCCGTCCGTGGCGCGGACCTTGAGGGTGTAGGAGCCCGGCTTCGCGTCCCAGTCGTAGACGTACTGGCGCCAGGTGTCGGGGTGGAGCTGGGATGCCAGGCGGGCCTCGTTCCAGGTGTTGCCGTTATCCGTGGAGACCTCGACCTTATCGATGCCGCGGTGGGGGGCCCAGGCGACGCCGCCTACGGGGACCCGGCCCGCCTGGAGGTTATCGCCGCCCTTTACCGTGTCGATGCGGGACTGGGTCTTGACCGGGCCCTCCTTGGTCCAGGTGCGTTGGATCCAGTACGCGTCGAAGTCCCAGCTCGTCAGCTCGATCTCGGAGAGCCACTTCGTCGCCGAGACGTATCCGTAGAGCCCCGGAACCACGAGCCTCACCGGATACCCGTGCTTGACGGGCAACTCGCTGCCGTTTAGACCGAAGGCGACGAGCGCCTCCCGGCCGTCGAGGGCAATATCCGTCTCGAAACCGGCCGTCCAGCCGTCCACGCTGCGCCCGACGAGCTGCCGGCTGGCGCTCGAGATGTTCTCCCGGCTGACGCCGGCCTCCTTCAACACGTCCGAGAGCAGGACCCCGGTCCAACGCCCGTTGGAGACGAGCCCGCCGCCGACCGTGTTCGAGACGCAAGAGAGCGTCACGTCGGACTCCAGGGTGGACATCTCCTGCAGGTCCTTGTAGGAGAACTCGACGGGGTTCTGCACGGCCCCCTTTACGGAGAGCTTCCAGTCGTCCGCGTTCACCCTCGGGGAGGTTAGTGCCGCGTCTATCAGGTAGAAGTTGGCGGCCGGGGTGATGAGCTTGGGCATCCCGGGCAAGTCTATGGAGGCGTCGGCTGGCGGTTTCGGCAGGGTCTCGTGCGTTACGGCCTCCTTCCCGCCCCCGTCACTCTCGCCCTCGTTCCCGGAGGGCTTGCCCGCGGGTTCGTTGGACAGGTCGAGCCTCTTCGGGGCGGACGCGGTCTGGGAGCCGCCGGAGAGCAAGCGTCCGAGGCCGAGGGCGGCGAGGCCCGCGACCACCGCGCCGCCGCCGAGCGCCAGAAAGCCCCCGCGGCCGACGGACATGCTCCCGGCGCCGGTTTCACGCCACCGGACGGCGGGTGACTCCGGGCTGCCGGGTGTCCCGGCGGGTGCGGCTTCGAGCGCAGCCTTCTTCACCTCCCTGAGCCCCGCGGCCCGGAGCATCAGCTCGGCCACGATGGTGCCGGCGAGGAGGCCTACGACGACGTTCGCCACGGTGGCGACCGGGTTGATGAACGGTTCCACGAACGAGACGGCGATGCCGAGCGCCGTCAGGAGGGCCACGCCGAGCAGGGCCAGGGCCGGTCGCCGCACGGCCAGGATGCCGAGGAGGGCCGAGACCGCGAGCGTCCCTATGACGACGGACCCGATCAGGACTGGTACGTCAGCCGTGCCAAGAAGCTCGATGCCCTGCGTCACGATCCCGCCCGGCGTCCACTCGACCACTACCTGCGCTATGGACCCGAGCACCGAAGGCACCAGATCGTAGAGGCCGTGAACCAGCTCCGTGACGCCCAGCGCCACTACCAAACCGACGATCCCCGCTATTCCCGCTCTAATCCTCATGCTACCGCTCTCCAATACGCTTCCTGCACGACCGTGCTCTCCAAAAAGAGTCTACTCCCGAACCGTTGACTCGGGCTTACAAGTCCTTACAAATAGATTACGATCCGGCCGCTCGGACCGGATCACCGCCCGCTCCTTGACACACCCGCTCTTTGGCGCTACAAAGCCCCTTACAGGCGACGACGGGAACGAGTAAGGCCGCCACCCCCGTCAGAGCGAGCCGGGGACGGTGTGAGCCCGGCGCGGGAAGCGGCCCGAAGATCCTCCCCGAGCCGCCGGCCCAAAGCGGAAGATCAAGAACGCGTGGTCTAGACGTTAGTAAGGCCGGCCGGGTCCGCCCGTTAGAGCGGGGGCGTTCCGCGAGAGCGCGACGCCGCAAAGAGGTCAGGGGGTCAGCTCCTGGCAAGCGGGGTGGTACCGCGAGGGTTCTCACGAGGCCCCCGTCCCTGCGGTTGGAGTCGGAGACTCCGTCCGCCTGGGGCGGGGGTTTTAGCTTGAGAGGTAGTGGGCCATGACGTTCGAGAGAGTAGACCCGCGGGTACGGTTTCCAGATCTGGAAGAGAAGGTCCTGGGTCTCTGGCGGGATCGGGAGACCTTTCGCCGGTCCGTGGATGAGCGGCCGGAGGACAGGCCGTTCGTGTTCTATGAAGGGCCGCCGACGGCAAACGGGAAACCCGGCTTCCACCACGCTCTGGCTAGGTCTTTCAAGGACTTGATCCCGCGCTACAAGACCATGCAGGGCTTTCGGGTCGAGCGCAAGGGCGGCTGGGACACCCACGGCCTGCCCGTCGAGATCGGGGTCGAGAAGGAGCTCGGCCTCTCGGGCAAGGACGACATAGAGCGACACGGCGTCGAGGACTTCAACCGCCTCTGCCGCGAGTCGGTCTTCCGCCACGTCGACGACTGGAAGGCGATGAGCGAGCGCCTCGGCTTCTGGGTGGACATGGACGACCCGTACCGCACCCTGGACAACTCGTACATAGAGAGCGTCTGGTGGGCCCTCAAGACCCTCCACGGCAAGGACCTCCTCTACGAAGGCTACAAGGTAAGCGCCCACTGCCCCCGCGACCAGACCTCCCTCTCCTCCGCCGAAGTAGCCCTCGGCTACCAGCAGTACCCGGAGGACGTCATAGACCCCAGCGTCTACGTCAGGCTGCCGCTGGAAGACGACGGGAACACGAGCCTCCTGATCTGGACCACGACCCCATGGACCCTGGTCTCGAACGCCGCCGTCGCCGCGAACCCGAAGGTGGACTACGCGACCGTCGAGGCGAATGGTGAGAGGCTGATCGTGGCCTCCGAACTCCTCGAAAAGGTCTTCGGCGGTGACGGCTACGAGGTGGTCGAGACGCGCAAAGGCTCGGACCTCGAGGGCCTGAAGTACAGGCGCCCGTTCGACTACATAGGCGTCGAGCCGTCGGAGAACCTGTGGACGGTCGTGCTCGGCGACTACGTGACGACCACGGAAGGGACGGGGCTCGTTCACACGGCGCCGGCCTACGGCGAAGACGACGCCCGCCTCGGGCAGAGGTACGGGCTGCCGACGATCCACCCGGTAAAGCCCGACGGCACCTTCGACGAGAGGGTCGGGCGGTTCGCCGGCGTGTTCGTCAAGGAGGCCGACCCGGGGCTCGTGGACGAGTTGCGCGAGGGTGGCGCCCTGTTCCGGGCCGAGGAGTTGGAGCACGCCTACCCGCACTGCTGGCGGTGCGGGACGCCGCTGTTGTACTACGCAAAAAGGGCCTGGTACGCGAGGACGACGGCCGTGCTCGACGACCTCTTGTCGGAGAACGAGGGGATCAACTGGGTCCCCGAGCACGTGAAATGGGGGCGCTTCGGGGACTGGCTCAGGAACAACATAGACTGGGCCTTGAGCCGCGAGCGCTACTGGGGCACGCCGTTGCCGATCTGGCGCACGGAATCGGGCGCAACGGTCGTCGTCGGCAGCGTCGAGGAGCTGAAGGAGATAGCCCTCGACCCCGCGCGGGTCCCCGACGACCTCCACCGCCCGTACATAGACGACGTGCGCGTCAGGCACCCCGAGACGGGCGAAGAGGCCCGCCGCGTGCCCGAGGTGCTCGACGTCTGGTTCGACTCCGGCTCGATGCCGTTCGCCCAGTACGCCTACCCCCACTCGGGCGCGGAGGGCGCCGAGCACTTCGGGCGCCAGTTCCCGGCCGACTTTATCTGCGAGGCCGTGGACCAGACGCGGGGCTGGTTCTATTCGTTGCTCGCCGTCTCGACCATGCTCTTCGGGGAGTCCTCGTACAGGACCTGCCTGGTGCTCGGGCACATCCTGGACTCCCAGGGCAAGAAGATGAGCAAGTCCCTTGGCAACGTCATAGACCCGTGGGAGGTCTTCGAAAAGCAGGGTGCCGACGCGTTGCGGTGGGCGCTGTATACGGCGACCAACCCGGGCAACACGCGGCGGTTCAGCGAGGACCAGGTCGACGAGGCGGTCCGCAAGTACCTGCTGACCCTCTGGAACACGTATTCGTTCTTCGTGACCTACGCCCGCATAGACGGCTTCGACCCGCAGGAGGACTTCGTCGAGCCCCGGGACCGGACCCTCATGGACCGCTGGGCGCTCTCCGAACTCCAACTCACGGTAAAGACCGTGACGGAGCGCCTGGACGCCTACGACGTAACGGCCGCGGGAAGGGCCATCGGGGAGTTCGTGGACGAGCTCTCCAACTGGTACGTGCGCCGCAGCCGCAGGCGCTTCTGGAAAGGCGAGGACGACAGGGACAAGAAGGCGGCCCACTCGACCCTCTACGAGTGCCTGACGACGGTCACGAAGCTGACTGCCCCCTTCACCCCGTTCGTCGCCGAGGAGCTCTACCAGAACCTGGCAAGCGCCGACCCGGACGCCCCCGACAGCGTCCACCTCGCGGCCTGGCCCGCCTTCGACGAGACTCTGGTGGACGAAGGACTCTCCGGCCGGATGGCCGGGGCGAGGCGGGTCGTCGGGCTCGGGCGGGCGGCCCGCAACGCGGCCGCCGTCAAGAACCGCCAGCCCCTGAGGGAGGTAGTGGTCGTGGACGAGTCCCCGGAGAACGAGGACCTGGCGGAGGGCGTCGAGAGCCTGAAGGACATAGTCCTAGAGGAGTTGAACGTAAAGGACCTTCGTTTCGGGGCGGCCGAGGACGTAACGTCCTACGACCTCAAGCCGAACCTCGGGGTGGTAGGGCCGAAGTACGGGAGGCTCGTACCGGGCATCAGGCGGGCGCTGGCGGAGGTCCCACCGGCCGTCGGCGCCAGGGCCGCGGCCGGGGAGGCCGTCGCGGTGGATGTGGACGGAGAGACCGTCACGCTCGCCGCGGAGGAGTTGCTCGTCGAGCCGACCGAAAGAGACGGTTACGCGCTCGCCCGCGAGGGCGGCCTCTCGGTCGCGCTGGACGTCAGGCTCGATAAAGAGTTGGAGGACGAGGGGCTCGTGAGGGAGCTGGTCCACAAGGTGCAGAACCTGAGGCGGGACGGCGGGTTCGAGATAGAGGAGGGCATCTCGGTCGGGTTGCGGGGCAACGAGCGGGTGGCGGACCTGCTCGGCGGGCGCTGGGGGGAGTACTTCAAGACCGAGGTGCTCGCCCGGGAGCTCGACCTCGACGCCGGGGACGCAGAAGGTTACGAGGAGGTGAGCGTCGACGGGGAGGCGTTGATGGTCAGGCTGGAGCCCGCGGGGTAGAGGTCAGGGCAAACGGGTATGATGTAGTCTTCGTAGAGGTCAGGATCAGGCGCAGGAGGTATCGCGTGTTTGGCAGGAAGAGCCGGGCAGAGAAGCTAAAAGAGCAGGCCCAGGGCAACTCGTTCATCCCGGCGGCCGCGTTGTCGGCGGCCTACGCCGGGGCGAGGCCGGTGGCCGAGAGGTTGCTCTACGACGACGACCTCAGGGACAACATCCGCGTCTTCATAGAGTCGGCGCGGACTATCCTCGACGAGCTCTCGGGCGAGGACCCGACGGAGATCGTCGGCAGGCTCTGGGACGACGACAAGCTGCGCAAGCAGGTCGAGGCCGCCGCGGGCGCCGCCCAGGAAGGGACCAAGCGGGTGCGCGGACAAAGGGTCAAGCAGGGCGGCGGCGGGCGCGGCTTCCTCTTTCTCCTACTCGTCGCGGGCGTGGCCTTCCTGTTCCTGAACCCGAAGACGGGCCCCTCGGCCCGCAACTTCGCCAAGCAGGCCTACGGGTCCATCACGGGGGACTAAAGAGAGCGGTAACCGTCAGGCGTTCAGGCCGTGCATCTTGAGCCCGAGCGCCGGGTACCTCCTGCCAAGCTCCCGGTCGAAGGCCTCGGCGCCCTCGGCGCCCTCGGACGCGACAAAAGAGGCGCGCAACGCGGCGAGGCCTTCCTCGACCTCTCTCCACGCCCGCTCGGCGCGGTTGCCGGCGCTCTCGCTGGGCGTCCCGGCCTCCTCGAGCCGGAGAGCTTTCCCAAGGAGCCTCTCCGCCCGCTCCAGAAGCGTGGCGCGTTCGTCGGCGTGACGGCGCACGACGGAAGCCGCCCGCGTGCCCAGCGCCGGGTCGGACGCCGGGATCTCCGCGTGGCGGGGCTTCCCGAAGAAGCGGCCGAGCGCGCGCTTGACCAGACCCGGAAAAGACCCTGGCCTTGATATACCGAAAGGCGGTAGACTTCCCTCGCTCATGCCCTACATGATAAACCGTCAGGCGCTGTTCGTTGTGATCTTGCTCTCCGCTTTCCTTTTCGCCGGCTGCTCCGGCCTCTTCGGCGAGAGCCCCGGCGAGCAGGCCGACCAGGCCATCGTCGAAGCGAACGCGGCGATCTCCGAGCACAACAGGTCCTTCGGCGAGGCCCGCGACACCTACGCGGACGTGAAGAGCGAGATCGAAGCCGGCAACGACCCCTCAGCCCAGCAAGACCGCATAACGGAAGCCAGGGACGCCATGGAAGAGGCCCGCTCAAGGCTTCAAGAGGCGAACGCCTCCCTAAGCGAAGTGAACGACCTCGACGTCGACCCGGCCGTAAAGCGCTACGCGAGCACCCTCTCGGACGCCATGGAGGCCCAGATCTCCGCCGAAGACCGCGAGATAGAGTTCTACACCCTGCTCCAGGAAGACCCGGCCCTCGAAAACAACCGCCAGGAAGCCCTCGACCTCCTAGAACAGGTGGGCAACGATTACGAGAGGGCCGAGCAGGCATACGAAGAAGCCAGAACCCTCGCCGACGAGAACCCGGATCTCATAGAAGCGACCAGCTAGCGCGCTCGGGCTTCGCGCCTTTCAGCACGCTCCGGCTTCGCCTAAGCTTTCAGCACGCCTCCTTCGGTGGCTTTCAGCAGGTACCTCTTGGGGCGAACCGGCGCCCGCCCGCAATGGCTAGTTCCAGCCGCGCCGTTTCGAGGGGTTACGTCCGACGCTGCGGACCACGCCCCCCACTAAAGAAGCCGAAAGCCGCCGTCAGGCGGCGTGCTGAGAGCGACCGGAGGCGAAGCCGGAGCGTGCTGAAAGGCGCTGCAGGCGCCGGGCTGAAAGCGGAGGCGAAGCCGGAGCGTGCTACACGGGCTGGCAGGTCGGGCACGCATACGTCCCTCTACCCGCGACGCGGCTCTTGCCGACGGTGGTGCCGCACCGCGGACAAGGCTCGCCGGCCCGTGTAAAGACCTGGAGTTGGTGCTGGTATTTGCCCGTCTCGCCGAAGGCGTCGTGGTAGGAGTCGAAGGTGGTGCCGCGGAGGTCTATGGCGCGGCGGAGGATGTCGCGGGTGGCGGCGTGGACTTTTTGGGTCTCTTCGGCAGTCAGGGTGTTTGCCCTCCGGGTCGGGTGGACGCCGGCGGCGAAGAGAACCTCGTCCACGTAGATGTTGCCCAGGCCGGCGATCACGGACTGGTCGAGGAGGAGACCTTTTATGTTCGCTTTTCTCTCGAAGGCCTTCGTCAGGTATTCGACGGTGAAGTCTTCTGAGAACGGGTCGGGGCCGAGGCGCGAGATCAGGGGGTGGTTCTCTTCTTCGCCCGGCTCGTAGAGGTCGAAGTAGCCGAGCCAGAGGCGGGTGAAGGCGAGGACCGGGCCTCCCTCGAATTCGAGGACGGCCGTGTTCATCCTATCGGGTTCCCGCCACTCGGGGAGGCGGAGGACGCGGCCCGAGATGACGAGGTGGATTATGCCGACGACGTCGCCGAAGTCGAGGACTATGATCTTGCCCCGCCTGCCGGTCCCGAACAGCTGGCGCCCGACGAGCCTGCGCGGGAACTCCTCCATCTCCACGTTGGTCACGTCGGGCCGGAAGACCGCGGCCCGCAGCACCTCGCGCCCGGCGGCGAGCGCGGCGACGTCCTGGGAGATCACGGTGGTCTCGGGTAGCTCGGGCATTCAGGCGCTCCTCAAGAGTCTTTCGACGAAGCGGGCAACCCCGTCCTCGTCCACGTTCGGGACCACCTCGTCGGCGGCCTCGCGCACCCCGTCTGTCATCGGGCCGACGGCGACGCCGCAGCCGGCGAAGCGGAGCATGTCCACGTCGTTGTCCGCGTCCCCGAAGGCGAGCACGCGCTCCCGGTCTATCCCCCACCGCTCGCAGAGGAACCCGAGCGCCCTCGACTTCGTTCCTTCGATACCCCCGACCTCGACGTAGTGCGGCAGGCTGCGGGTCACGAAGAGCCTGCCCCGGAACGCGTCCTGGGCCTCTTTCAGCCAACCCTCGACGTCGTCGGGATGGTCCACGATCACGAGCTTCGTCGGCTCTTCTCCGCCGTTGGCGAGCCATTCGGACGGGGAATCGACCACGACGCCGCCGGGCTCCTCGAAACGCCGCATGAACCGCACGGCGGCCGGGCTGTCCCGGGAGGTAATGACGCGTCCGTCCACGAGGACGCGGGCGTGCAGTCCGCGCTCCGCGGCCCATTCCAGGGCCTCAAGGCCCAGAGGCTTGGGTAGCGTCCGGTGCAGGAGCGTCTCCCCGCCCATCCGCCTGACCATGGAGCCGCCGTAGCAGACGACGGGATCTTCCCCGCCGAAACCAAGCCTCCTCGCGTGCTCGACAGCGGACTCGTAGCGCCGGCCCGTCGCGATGACCAGGCGCACCCCCCGTTCCCGCAGGCCGTTCAGGGCCGCAACGGCGCGGTCCGTTATCTCGAGGTCCCTGCGCAGTAACGTGCCGTCCAGGTCGAAGGCCGCGAGGTCGAAGCGCAGCCCGTCGTTCCTTTCCGCGACCAAAGATCTCCCCTCGAAAACCGTGACCCCGGGGCGTTTCCCCGGCCACCAAGAGCGTCCCGATGATACCGCGTCCGACCCGTGGTGTAATGCGGGAGGTCCGGTCCGAAAAAGGGAGGGTCTTGTGAAGCTGGCGGGTCGTATGGGGCGCCTCGGGACGGAGACGGCGTTCTCCGTCCTGGCTAAGGCGAAGGCGCTCGAGGCGCAGGGTCGCGACATAATCCACCTCGAGATCGGGGAGCCGGACTTCGACACGGCCGGGCACATCGTCGAGGCCGGCTGCCGGGCGCTCCGCTCGGGCGAGACCCACTACACCCCGACCGCCGGCATCCCCGAGCTGCGCGAGGCGATCGCCGCCGACGTCGCGAGGAGCAGGGGCATAAGCGTGGATCCGGCCCAGGTCGTCGTCACGCCAGGCGGAAAGCCGATCATGTTCTTCGCGATCCTGGCGCTCGTCGAGAGGGGCGACGAGGTCCTGATGCCCAACCCCGCCTTCCCCATCTACGAGAGCATGGTGGACTTCGTCGGCGGTACCCCCGTCTTCGTCCCCCTGCGCCAGGAGAACGGGTTCAGGTTCGACCTCGACGAGTTCGGGGCGGGCTTGAGCGGGAAGACGAGGCTCGTGATCCTCAACTCCCCCGCCAACCCGACCGGCGGCGTCTTCACCGCCGAAGATATCGCGGGCATCGCGGAGATACTGCGAGAATACCCGGAAGTCACCGTTTTGAGCGATGAGATCTACGCCCGCCTCCTCTACTCCGGCTCCTTCGCCAGCATCGCCTCGGAACCCGGCTTCGGCCCCGACCAACGGACCATCGTCCTCGACGGCTTCTCCAAGACCTACGCGATGACCGGCTGGCGCCTCGGCTACGGCGTGATGCCGGAACCCCTCGCAGAACAGGTGACGAAGCTCCAGGTCAACTCCAACTCCTGCACGGCCGCCGCCACCCAGCACGCGGGCCTCGCCGCCCTCCACGGCCCCCAGGACGGCGTAGACAGGATGCTAGAAGAATTCCGCGGGCGCAGAGACCTGATCGTGGCCGGCCTCAACGACCTGCCGGGCGTCGAGTGCATCTCCCCCCAGGGCGCCTTCTACGCGTTCCCGAAGATCTCTGCCACGGGCCACCCCGCCGCGGACCTCGCCGACCTGCTCCTGAACGAGGCCGGGGTCGCCTGCCTCTCGGGCACCGCCTTCGGCCGCCACGGCGAGGGCCACCTCCGCCTCTCCTATGCCAACTCCCGCGAGAACATCTCCCGCGCCCTCGACCGCATGAACGAGGTCCTGGCCCGGACGGCCCGGTAGCCCCCGGTACCCGCTTCCCATCCCCCACAGCCCGGTCTCGACGTAGACTACAAACTAATGTTTGTAGTAGAGTGCGACAGAAGCCGGTAGTGCGTGCGATGACGAAGGCGAGAGGGACGACGCGGGAGGGTTGGAAGTTTGAGGGGTGGGGATCTGGCAGAGGTGGGGCCCGTCGTGGTCTCGGTGCTGGCGTTCGTGCTCTCGTTGCTCAACCTCTACCTGCAGAGGCGAGACCGGAGGCCGAGGCTCAAGGTCAGGGTTCGCTACGAGTACCGGGTCGGCGTGCCGGGTGGGAGTCCCTCCGGGGGCCCCCCCGCCCCGCAGATGCACGACGAGACCCAGGAGGGGCTTTACATGCGGCTCGGGGACTTTCTCAGGGAGCACGGCGTGGAGTACCCGCGGGGCTCCGCGGTGGTGCGGTTCTCCATAACCAACGAGGGCGAGAGGGTGGCCTGGATCAGCGCCGTCAGGCTCGTGTTCCGCGAGAGGGAGCCGTTCGGGCGGCGTATGGTGCTCGATCCCGTCCAGAAGAGGACGCTGCCCCAAAACCTCGCCAGGGACGCCGCCAACGTGGCTGGTTCCGACGCGGCCGAGGGCTTTCCCGTGGAGCTCGTCCCGGGCAACGGCGTCGGGTACAGGTTCTCCCTGACCCGCCTGGCGAACACGCTGGAGAAAGAAGGCCACGCGGGCAACGTCAGGCTCTCGCTGGAGGCGACCGACAGGCTGGGCAACGCCTACCGGCGTTCTTTCCGGGTAAACACCGACCTCTGGGCCTACCATGAGGGGCCGGATCAGGGAACGGAATAGCGTAGGACAGCGTCGCGCGGGCTCGCGTCTCTCGCCCCGCTGTCATATGCTGTTCCCGTGGCTGGTTGGGCTAGACGCGTGATCGGGAGAAGGGACGGCCCAAACCTGCGGCTCTCGCAGTCCCTCGGTGCCTTCGCCGGCCCGGGAGGCGACATCTCCCCCCTGCACGTCTTCTTTGGGGTGACCAACGCCGGTAAAGAAGAGGTCGAGATCGTCAGTGTCTACGTGTCTGCGAAAGGAGAGCCGGGACCAGTCTACGAGGGACCTTTCGGCGGGGATCACGCCCTGCCCTTCATCCTGACGCCCGGGGAGTCTTCCCGGTTCCACACGCGCGCCAAGGCGCTCGCGAAGGACCTCAAAGAGGCTGGATACGAGGGCCGTCCCCGGATATTCCTCGTGGTCGAAGACGCGCGCGGGAACCGTCGCGAGAAATCCTTCAAGTTCAGGGTAGACGATTACTTGCGGCTAAAGGACGAGTAACGTGGACGGGGTTCGTCGCTTCCCGACGTGTATCTTGCGCCCGTTGCAGGCTCAAGGTCCTGCCGGAGAGCAGGCGGATGTACGCCGGCCCTCGGGTCCGGCCAGGGTTCCGGCTACAGATCACCCGTCGCCCGGGCCGACCGACTGATCCCAGTCAAGGCACGAAGGCATCGGAAAACCGGGTCGGATCGACCAGCGAAAACCGCCGCGGATGCCATGGTCTTATTCTCATAGTGGGTTGCATAAGGACCGAACCCGGAGGTTCGTTAGGCTTTAAGGTCTTGAGGCTCTGAAGGCTTTTAGGGGCGGAGGGTCGGGGCTCTTGTTTCGTGACGCACCCCTCGAAACCTCTATGCCTCAAAACCTCTGCAACTCGTGGCCCGTTCGCCATGGGCTCGATATTTCTGCATACCGCCGTCACAACACGAACCCCGTGATACCTGCGTGCCGCGTGGCTGGCAGTAAGGGTGTGAAGGTGGAATTCCTGGCCGAACGGCCAGAAGGTTTGGCCGTTTGGCTGTTGCAGTGGCGTACCAGGGCTGTCAGAATCCTCGCGTGTCGGTTCCCGACGCGTTGTTCGGTTTGGTGGCCACGAAGCGGGGAGGGCGGAAGGATGGGATCAGCGGTGCCCAGGGGCCTGGCAGCAATGGTGGCGGCGATCCTGGTCGGGCTTGCCCTGGCGGCGGGCGCGGCCAGGGGGGAGGAGAGCCCCGACGCGGCGACAACGGCCGCGAGGGCGTCGGGCGGCGACGTGGTGCGGGAGGCCCGCGAATACCTGGGCAGGCCGCACGACTACCGGAACCGCCGCTGCCGGGCGTCGGCGGCGACCATAGACACCCCCTGCCTGACGCGCGTGGTCTACGCGCGCTTCGGCGTCGTCCTGCCGGACGACGTGCGCCGGCAATGGAAGTACGGCAAGCGCATCGCGAGTGCCGACCTACGGCCCGGCGACGCGGTCTTCTTCGACGCCGACAAGAACGGCTACCTCGACACCGTCGGCGTCTACTCCGGTAGCGGGTACTTCGTGCATGCCTCGGGCTACTTCGGCAGGGTGGTCGAGACGCAGATGCGCTTCCAAAATGGTTACCGCGGGGCGAAGAGGATGCCTGTGCGCTAAAGTGGATTGCGGTGGCTCAATGCCACCGCAATCCGCGCGGTCAGCTATCGGCCCGCTCCGGCTTCGCCTACGCTTTCAGCGGTCAGCTTTTTTGTCCTTGCTGAAAGCTGATGGCTGAAAGCTGACAGCCTTCCAAAGAGGCCCAACTGCGTAGGCGCGGCGCTGGTGGAGCGGACCGCGCGGTATCAGGGGGAACCTCTCTAGGCCTGGTCGGGAGACCTCCGCCCGCTCCGTGTCGCCTTTCTCCATTCTCGCGGCACGCCGGCGCCACGGAATTTATCTCCCCAACTTCCGCGGAGCGGCATTCTTTCGCCCCTACCGGGCGCTCGATTTCCCCTTGCTTGGACGCGTTCGCGAGGGGCGAGAATTGTCGGATCATCACCACGAAAAAGGCCGGGGTCCCGAAGGACCCCGGCCGGATAGTGGCTTCTTCTACTTCAGGCGGCTCTTGACGGCCCTCATTGCCTTGTCCACGCCGCTTTCCGAGCCTCTGGAGTGCTTGCCTTTCTTACCACCGGATACCCTGTCTTTAGCGGCGTTCATCGCCGCCTCTTTGATCTTCTTACCTATGCCGGCCATGCTGGCCACCCTTCCTTGAGAGTCGACCGGGCCGGTTAGACCGTGGCGACGTTGTCAGCCTGCATCCCCTTGCGGCCCTGGGACGCCTCGTAGGAGACCTTCGCGCCTTCGTCTAGAGACTTGAAGCCGCCACCCGCTATGCCGGTGTGGTGGACGAATAGGTCTTCGCCACCCTCGTCCGGGGTGATGAAGCCGAAGCCCTTCTCGTCGCTGAACCACTTGACCGTTCCTTGGGCCATATAGGAGCCCGCCTTTCTTTTGGGGGGCTCCACCGCAATAAAAAACCGCTCCTCTTGTGGAGGGCGGCGCTTCGGTCACCATAAAACCCACGTATCTGACTACGCCTGTACTCTACCACGATGCGAACCGGGACACTCCGGAAAGGGTACCCCGGCCCGGATTGCGATTCGTGGGGGGCTTCTACAGGTTGCCCAAAAGGCCGCCTTTGTCCTTGCGTCTTTGCTTGTCGCGCGACTTCTCGGCCCGGTCGGCCTTGTCCTGCTCGGCCCTGGTGCGCTTCTGCTGCTCCCTCTCCTCCCTCGCCGACGCCTTCCTCTGCTGCGCCTGTCCCTCGGCCTTCTTGCCCTCGTCGCCGGTCACGGCTCCGTAGGCCTCCTTGGCCTTACCCTTCGCTTTCTCCGACACGCTCGGCCTCCTCTCGATCCGGCTTGCCTCGTCGTGAAGTTGGACGCGAAGAAAGGACAAAAACGTTACACCCCGCCCGGCCCACGAACGGCAGCTTCGCGGTAGAGCACTATCCTCTAAACATCCGCGACGAGAACCCGCGTCGTCTAAGCAGGAAGGCGGGTCCGCAGGAGATCCGTAAAGGACTAAGAGGCGCCCCGTCCCCTTGCTTTGCGTCCGTATCCGGCTTACCCCAGAGGTCTCAGGAGTCGAGCCGAGAAGGTTCGACCGCGGGCCACTCGCCCACGCTCGAAGGCGCTTTGTGCAGCGGGGGACGCTCTTGCGGCAGTCCGTTGCGCCAGAAGATGTGCTTGTGTATATTCGCACAATATAGGCAGGTACGGTGGCGGGCGAAGCGTAAAGATTATTCGTAGAAAGGTAGAGGGCATGAAGAGCGACGTAACCTTTGCCAGCGGCGGTCTGAGCTGCGCGGGCTGGCTCTACGTCCCCGACGGTCTGGAAGATGGAGAGCGACGTCCTGCCATCGTCATGGCCCACGGCTTCAGCGCGGTAAAAGAGATGCACCTCGCGAACTTCGCCGAGAAGTTCGAGGAGGCCGGGCTCGTGGTGCTCGTCTTCGACTACCGGTACTTCGGCGACTCCGAAGGCGAGCCGCGCGTCAGGCTCTTCCCGACCGAGCAGCACGAGGATTACAGGAACGCCATAACGTGGGTCTCACGGCGTCCGGAGGTGGACCCGGATCGCATCGGGGTGTGGGGTTCATCCTACAGCGGTGGGCACGTCTTGCACCTGGCCGCTTTCGACAAGAGGATCAAAGCCGTCGTCGCACAGGTGCCGCTTGCCGACGGGTGGGAGAACGCCCAGCGCCTCATGCGCCCGGACATCTTCGCCGGCTTCCACGATATGCTGGCCGAAGACCGTCTCAGGCGCTATGAAGGAGAAGGGAGCACCCACATACCGGTGGTGGCACCGGAGGGAGAGCCCTCCGCCCTCCCGACGCCCGAGTCCTACGAATGGTTCACCGAGACGGGCCGGAGCATCGCCCCAAATTGGCGCAACGAGGTCTCTTTAGAATCGATGGAGAAGTTCCTCGAGTACAACCCGGCGGCGAACATACACCGCATCTCGCCCACGCCGCTACTGATGATCGTCGCGGGGAACGATACGCTCACGCCGACGGACCTCGCGGTGGCGGCCTACGATCGGGCGCTCGAACCGAAATCCCTGGTGATCACACGCGGAGCGCATTTCGACGCCTATACCGAGCCCGGTCTCTCCGAGACTGCCATACCGGCGGTACAGTGGTTCGAGCGGCACCTGCTGGGCCGGCAATTCGTGGAGGTAGAGACCTCTCGCTGATGCGGGGGAACAGGGCGGCAGCAACGAAGTCAACGAGACCGGGGGCCCTGCTCCGGAACCTTTCTCATGGACCGGCACCGTCTCCGCGTTGCAGTACGGCCACGGCAAAGAGCCTGAAAAGACTATCAGGCTGTCTTTTGCCTGCAAAGCACCGCATTCCAGGAGTGGAGCAGAGGGAGATCGAACCCCTGACCTCCGCCGTGCAAGAGCCAGGAGGCACGTTCTAGCCCGTCCCGATGCGTCCGGTGATTACGCTTATTTGCAGGCAATTTGAGCGATTCTTGCATTTACTTGGTCCGGCGCGTCCCGGTCCGTACCGGCCCGGTTGCAGTACGCGTTCGCCCCTAGAGGTCGCCGTGGGTCTGAGACACGGCGACCTCTGATGAGGGTTATCGGTACTCATCGGGGGCAGGAAGCAGGTCGAGAAGGGGTCGGCCTCGGTGATGAGCCAGACTTGCCCGTCACCGACCGGGTAGGCTGAAACGATCCGCAAGCCCTCGCGGACGAAGAGGCCGTTCTCCTTGGCGTCTTCCGCAGGCACCTCGCCCCAACCCCCAACCTGGTGACGCTCCAGGAGCTCGCATGGGTCTCGCCTGGCAATCGCGAGAGGCCCTTCAGAGCTCCCGGCGTAGTCACGACTCGGTCCAGGGGAGAGAGCGGGGTGGCCTGATGGCCGCCCCCGCCTTCGTGGCGAGTTGCTCCGCGCGACTACCAGCAGCCACTGTATTCGGCCCCTCGCTCCACCACCGGAGCCATTCGTAAAGGGATAATGCGCCGTGCGCGAAGAACGGCCTATGCCAGCTGCGGCTTGATGCGGGGGTTGGCGCTAGTGGTGGCAGTGTCCCCCGTGCCCCGGGCTGTACTTTGTGCCGGGCAACGTACCGCCCGCGGGCTGACGCACGACCGTGGGTTCGTAGGCGCTCTTTTCGGCGCGGCTCATGGCACCGGAGAGGGCGATGGGCATGCTCCTGGTGCTGGGCATCGAAAAGATCCGTCTCGCTTCCTTCTCGCAAGAGGGACAGGCCATCGGCTCACCCGCCTCGGTAAACGAACGCCGCTGCTCGAACGGCCCGCAATCCTCGCAGACAAAGTCGTAGATCGGCACTTCGTCTCCTCTCCTCGCGCCTCACCGTGTTTCCCCGAGTGCCGCATAGTGCATCCGTATACGATTTTCGCACCAATTGCGATTCCTTGCACCCGGGTACTTGACACGAAATTTAAGCATTTGTATACTAAAAGACATTAAGGTGTTTTGGGGAAAGCACCACAACGGAGAGGAAGGTAACCAGAGTAGCAAGGACAGAAAAGAAGCCTTTGTAAACTTCCGTAAAGGAAGCTCACCGGGGAAGAGAGGAGAAGGCAGTGGCCGAAACCTTATTCAAGGCGGACGTAAACAAGCCTATGCAGGATCAGGAGGTGCCCGGTCACAACCGCTGGCATCCAGACATCCCGGCGGCAGCTTCAACGGACCCTGGCACGGACTTCCGAATCGAGTGTCTGGATTGGACCAACGGACAGGTCAGGAACGACGATTCCGCGGATGACATCCGCGATATAGACCTTACGCCTTGCCACGTGCTCTCCGGACCGATCCACATCAACGGCGCGGAGCCTGGGGACCTGCTCGTCGTCGACATCCTAGCCGTCGAGCCTCCTTCCGGATCGGGAGAGCAGTGGGGCTACACCGGCATCTTCTCCCAGCAAAATGGTGGTGGGTTTCTGACCGATGTCTATCCCGACGCGCACAAGGCGATCTGGGACCTGCGCGGCCTGTACGCCACCTCGCGGCACGTGCCGGATGTGGAGTTCGTGGGGATAAGGCATCCCGGTCTCATCGGGTGCGCACCTTCTCATGACCTGCTGGCGAGGTGGAACCAGCGGGAGCAAGCCCTCATCGACACGGACCCGGATCGGGTGCCGCCGCTGGCGCTTCCTCCGCTGCAACAGAATGCGTTGCTGGGGACGTTGAGCGGTAGTGAGTTCGAGCGGGTGGCTGGAGAGGCCGTACGGACGATCCCCCCGCGCGAGCACGGGGGCAACGTCGACATCAAAGACCTGACGGTAGGTTCACGCATCTACTTCCCCGTATACGTTGAGGGGGCCAAGCTCTCGATGGGCGACCTGCACTTCTCGCAGGGGGACGGTGAGATCACCTTCTGCGGGGCCATCGAGATGGCCGGGCACATAGACCTCGGGGTGGAGCTGATCAAGGGGGGCATGGAGAAGTACGCCATGAACCGTCCCACGCACATGCCGATGTTCGAGTTGGGACACCTCCAGCCTCGGTATGCGAGCTTCCTGGTCTTCGAGGGCGTCGGGGTCAGCGAGGACAACACCCAGCACTACCTGGACCTTACCGTCGCCTACCGGCAGGCGTGCCTGAACGCCATCGAGTACCTCAAGACGTGCGGCTACACCGACGAGCAGGCGTACATCATAATCGGGACGGCCCCGATAGAAGGCCGGGTCAGTGGCATCGTGGACATACCCAACGCGTGCGTCTCGATCTATATCCCGACCGAGATCTTCAAGCGCCCCATCGTACCGCAGGACGTGCCCAGCCGGGTTGCCCGCGAGGCCCAGCTTCCCCATGCTCCAGGCGATTCGGAGATCCGCGAGACTCATGTGCAGGCTCCGCAGTCTTAGGGCGGAGCAGCGCGTCCTGGTAGCGTGGCTTGCATGAGCTACGGGCTGCTGTGAGGTGATACGTGGACCGCGGGAGAACCTTATCTCCCGCGGTCCACGGAAAGGCGCTAGGTTATGTATCTTGGTCTGGGCTTACTCTACGTAGGAGCGGTCCTCGTCCTCAACGGCATATGGCTTCTCGGTCACATCCAGGACCGTGAGATCTGGGTGATGAACTTCTTTACTGGGGGGCTGGTGGTGCTTGTGGCGCTGTATTCGGCCTTTGGGTTGGAGGCGAACCAGGCATCGGTGCTGGCGGCGGCGCAGTTCTTGCTATTCGCCTTTACCTATATCTGGGTAGGGATAAACCGCCTGATAGACGTAGATGGGCGGGGCCTTGGTTGGTTTTGTCTTTTCGTCGCGGTAACTGCCGTACCCACCGCGATCTCGCTCTTCGCCGCCGGGGGGCCGATCTGGCTGGCGTTGAACTGGTCGGCCTGGGCCGTCCTGTGGTTCGTCTACTGGCTTCTGCTTGCCTTGGGGATGGGACAACTCACCCGTTTCAGCGGCTGGCTTACCATAGCTACGGGCATCATCACAGCCTGGGTCCCCGGCTACCTGCTTCTCACAGGAACCCTCAGCGTATAGGCTATCTTGATGCCGGTCGCTGTTGCTAGGGAAAGGTGCGTGTTTGTCATACTTGGTTGAAGGTTAGAGAGTGGGGCTACTCTACGTCGCACTCGGGGGAGCTATCGGGGCTTCCGCCAGATATCTGGTTGGCGGCTGGATGGGAGCCTGGCTCGGCTCCGGCTTCCCTTGGGGTACGTTTTTCGTGAACATCTCAGGGTCTTTTCTTATCGGTATCGTGCTCGTTCTCGTGGACGGTGGATCGCTCCCGGCAGGAGCCCGGACGTTTGTGGCCGTGGGCATACTGGGAGGATATACGACCTTCTCGTCGTTTAGCTACGAGTCGCTGGGCCTGCTAACGGACAGCGGCTTGCTCTTGACGCTTCTCAATACTCTCGGGCAACTCGTGCTTGGGCTCGTCTTCGTGTATCTCGGCGTCATCGTCGGACGTCTCATAGGAGGAGCGTAGTGGAGCCGGTTGACGCCACGAAGTTGACCGTTTACACGGGGGATTCTTTCCGGTACAGGCGCAAGGCGCTCTTCCGGGCTATCGTCGAAATGTTGCACGATGAGGGAATAGCCGGCGCCACGGTGTTGCACGGCATAGAAGGGTACGGCGCAGACAAGCGGATACACACGGCCCGGATCCTGGACCTCTCGGCGGACCTCCCCGTGGTGATAGTAGCTATCGACCGGACGGAGAAGATCGAGAACGTCCTACCCAAGCTCGATGAGATGGTAGACAAGGGAGTGGTAACCACCGAACCGGTACGGGTTATTTTTTCCCGGCCGGCGGCCCTGTAGACGGGGATCAAGGAAAGGTAGCGTTCGTGAACGATCACGAAATCTTTGAGTTGGAAGATGTCGTTCTGCAGGAGGGTGCGACCCTGCGACACGCGAGGCTTGCCTACAAGACCTTCGGCACGCTCAATGAAGACAAGAGCAACGCGATCGTCTACCCGACCTGGTACTCGGGCCGCCACTGGGAGAACGAGTGGCTGATCGGGGAGGGCATGGCACTCGACCCAAACGAGTACTTCATCATTATCCCGAACATGCTCGGCAACGGCGTCTCCTCTTCACCCTCCAACACACCCCCACCCTACGATAACGCCCGCTTCCCGCACGTTACGCTCTATGACAACGTAGGGGTTCAGCACCGGCTTGTAACCGAACACTTTGGTATCGAGAAGCTCGCCCTGGTCACCGGCTGGTCGATGGGCGCCCAGCAGACCTACCAGTGGGCGGTGAGCTACCCGGATATGGTCGAGCGGATGCTGCCTTTCTGCGGCTCCTCAAAGACCAGCCGGCATAATTTCGTCTTTCTCGAAGGAGTGAAGGCCGCGCTCACCGCCGACGACGCCTTCAAGAACGGCTGGTACGACGAGCAACCCATCAAGGGCCTCAGATCCATGGCGCGGGTGTACGCCGGATGGGGCTTCTCACAGGCATTTTACTGGGACGAAGTCTACAAAGAAAAACTCGGCTTCTCTTCGCTAGAGGACTTCCTGGTCGGCTTCTGGGAAGGCTTCTTCCTCGACGGCCGGGACGCCAACAACCTGTTGGCGATGCTATGGACCTGGCAGAATGGGGACGTCGGAAAGACGCCAGGCTTCGACGGGGATCACGTAAGGGCTCTCGGCGCTATAAAGGCCAAAGCCATCGTCATGCCCGCCGAGAAGGACCTCTATTTCCCTCCCGAAGACGAAGAGTACGCAGTGGGTCACATGACCAACGCGGAAGCCGAGCTCCGGGTGATCCCAGGGGTGTGGGGCCACTTCGCCGGCGGCGGGTTGAATCCGGAGGATACAGAGTTTATAGACAACGGCCTAAAGGAACTGCTCGACAGCTAGAGACAGGATGACGCTACCTGTCGGACTGTGAAGGCAGGATGTTGCCGAAACCGAGGAGAAATAGAGGTCTCCTGGAAGACGCGGACCTGGAAGGCGGGATGCTGCGCGTCAGGCGCACGCTCACCCGCGTCAAGGGTAAGTTCTCGCTGGGCCAGCCCAAAACCGCCAAGAGCCGCCGGAGCGTCAGGTTGACGAACTTAGCGATTGAGGCTTTGCGCGCGCACCTCTCTGGCCAGCTGCAGGAGATCGACCGGCTGGGCTCCCTCTACGAGGACGGCGGACTCGTTTTCGCTTTGTAGAGGGGAACGCTCTTGAACCCCACCAACCTGAGGAAGCGTTCATTCGCCCCGCTCCTGGCGAATGCCGGGCTTCCAGTCATCCGGCTCCACGACCTCAGACACACGTGTGCGACCCTACTCCTGGCCGGGAACGTCAATCCCAAGATAGTCCAGGAGATGCTGGGGCACGCGACCGTAGCCATCACCCTCGACACCTACAGCCACGTCTTACCGGGTATGGGGGATCAGGCAGCGGCGGCGATAGAAAGCGCCCTTCTCTAGCGCATCGTTCCCCCGGGCCGAACCGGGCGCCATGCGCTCGGCTTGCGGAGATCGTCGGGCCAAACGGGTCCGACGATCTCCGCCTCAGACAGCGCTGTCTTCCTCGTCAGGAGTCGCCTTCCACACGGCCTCGCCGACGTAACTTGCGCCCCTTCCTTCGAGCCTATCCGCCACCTCGCAGCAGACCCTGACCACCGTGCCGTCAGGCGACTTAAAACCGTATCCCGGCCAATCGGCCACCTCGTCCCAGTTGTGACACGTAGGGCAGCACTCGACTCGCCTGTGGAACATCAGCCTCTTGGCAGCGTTGCACCCGCGGTAATCCTTCACTCCTACCCCTTGGTCAAAGGCGGTCGTCCCGTCGCGCCGGCGAACTCACGTCACTGTCAATACTGACAACTAAGACTCTCGTCCTCTCTAACCCACTTCCGTTTTACCTGCAAAACGACAGATTCTCAGAGTGGAGCCGAGGGGATTCGAACCCCTGACCTCCGCCGTGCAAAGGCGGCGCTCTCCCAACTGAGCTACGGCCCCGGGATGGGAGGTGAGTTTACGTGCGGTGGGCGCGTTATTCAACGCGCACGGGTTTCCCCCTGCGGGTACAATACGGTTTGCTGTATGTTCGCGGAACGAGAGGTGGGACGGATGGCCCTCTACGAGTACAAGTGCGCCGACTGCGAAGAGCGCTTCGACCTCATGCGCTCGATGAGCGCCTCGGACGACCCGGCCGAGTGCCCCGAATGCGGCTCCGTAGAGTCCAGGCGTGTGATCTCCAACTTCGCCTCCATTACCCCGGGCGCCTCCGCCATGTCCACGAACCCGATGATGGACGCCCGCATCGCCAGCTCGGGCGGCGGGGGCGGCTGCTGCGGCGGAGGCTGCGGCTGCGGATAAGGAGTCGGAGAACAACCTCCCCGAAGGCCTCCCGGACCTCGTTCGGAGGGGCATAGAGGAGTTCAACGAGGGTGAGTTCTTCGAGTGCCACGAGTACCTCGAAGACGCCTGGATGGCGGAGTCCGGGCGCGTCCGTTTCCTGTACCAGGGCATCCTCCAGGTGGGCGTCGGCTTCTACCACCAGCAGAACGGCAACTGGCGAGGCGCCACCGGAGTCCTGCGAAGCGGCATCGAACGCCTCCGCGAGTTCGAACCCGACACTTTGGGCCTCGACGTCGCGAAACTCGTCCGCGAATCGGAGAGTTGCCTGGAAGAGCTGGAGCGTCTCGGCCGCGGGCGGGTGCGGGAGTTCGACACCACGAGGATACCCAGAGTCGAGCCATTCAGATAATCCGTATCGGTAGCTGAAAGCTGACCGCTGAAAGCTGATAGCTATCCCTCGACGTAGGCGTTCCAGATATGGATCGCGTAGAGGATGGGGGCGTGATCCCGCAAAGCTCCCCCCGAAGGCTTCGTGGTGAGTAGCCTGCCGACGGCCCTGCCGCCCTTGGCGCGCAGCCCTTCCCCACCCGGTTTCCCGTCGTGGATGCGCCCCTCGTCGTCTATGTACTTCTCGACGCCGGCGTGCCGGTATGGTCCCCGCAGCGGGAGCTTGGAGACGGCATCCCTCCCGTTGACGAAACGGTACACGGGGACGTCAAGGCTTTCTACGTACTCTTCGTCCCCCACGCGCGGCGCGCCGAACGTGTACACCTCGGGCGCCCGCTCGTAACGGCCGGCGGCGAGCGTGGCGAGCGCCCCTCCCAGGCTGTGGCCCGTGAACCAGACCTCCTTCGATCCCTCCCCGCAAAGCCCGTCGAGGTGGCCCTCGAGTCCCCCGGCTTCGTCGCCCCAGACCTCGTCCAGGGCCTCGCTGAAGCCCCTGTGTACCCGTCCGCCGCGTTCGGAGGGAACGGTGTCGAAGCTCAGGTTGACCATCCAGTCGGCGAGGGCGTCGAAGACGTTGTTGCCCTTGCGCTCGCGCATATCCGAGCCGCTGAAGGCCACGATCACGAAGTCGTCGTCGTGGGCGGCGTAGCACTGGGTGCTCTCGCCATGAAAGTGCGCCACCTCCGGGAGGCCGGCCTCCCGGAGACGCGCGCCGACAAAGTCCTCGTCCGCGTAAGCGAGCAGCGACGCCTCCGCCATCCACCAGGCGTTCACCAGCTCGAAGCCGCCGGCGTCTTGCAGGAAAGGGTGGTCCCCGCCGTTCTCGAAGTAAGTCCGGTCTTCGTTCGGCGGGGCGAGCTCCGCCAAAGACCCGGGCGGCAGCGGTTTCTTCGATCCCGTCACGCGTGACAGGATACGAGATCCGGGCATCCTCCGCCCTAGAGCGGATTGTGGAGGCGCCGCCTCCACAATCCGCGCGGTCAGCCATCAGCCCGCTCCGGCCTTGCGGCCTTCGCTCTCAGCCATCAGCTTTTCGTTCTTGCTGAAAGCTGATGGCTGAAAGCTGAAGGCTGTACTGACCGGAACCTCCCGGTCTCTTTCTTCTCGCTACAACCCGAGCTGGCGGGCAAGGTCGACGAGGTCGGTGGCGACCACGTCGAAGGAGGGGTCGGCGGTCAGGTCCGGGACGGCCTGCGGGCCGTGCTCCAGCGGGCGCATGACGAACGCCGCCTTGAAGCCCAGATCCTGCGCCGCGCGAAGGTCGTCCTGGTGGGCGGCCACCATCATTATCTCGTTCGGATTCAGCATGAGGAGTTCCTGGAGCATCCGGTAGGCCCTCGGGTCGGGCTTGTAGGCCCGCGCGAGCTCGGCGGAGAAGATCAGGTCCCACGGCAGCCCTGCGTTTTTGGCCATGTCGACCAGGAGCCGGACGTTGCCGTTGGAGAGGGTGGCGAGCACGAAGCGCGTCTTGAGCCGGAGCAGCCCGGGAACGGAGTCCCCCCAGGGCCGCAGGCGATGCCACACGCCGTTGAGGCGCTGTTTCTCCTCCTCCGAGAGCCCCGAAACGCCGAACTCCGCGAGCAACTCTTCGAGGGCCGCCCGGTGCAGGGCGTCCAGGTTCGTCCAGGGAAGCTCGCCGCGCATGACGCGGTCCATCGAAGGGCGGTAGCGCCCGCGCCAGGCGTCGGCGAAGGCGGCCCAGTCGATCTCTATTCCCCCGGCCTCACCGAGGCGCTGGCCCTCAGCGACGATCGTGGTCCGGTAATCGACCACGGTCCCGAACACGTCGAACGCGAGCGCCTTTACCCCTTCGAGATTCGGTTCCATCCGTGTTGCTCCTTCTGAACGCTTTCCGGACGCTTCCTGCAGAACCGACGTCAAGACGATGTACCGGAGACGCCCACTTCCAGCTGACCTAGACTGCGCCCCTATCCCGCAGATCGGCGACCGTCCCGGCGTCGAGGCCGAGTTCTTCGAGGATGGCGTCTGTGTGCTCCCCTACATCCGGGATGGGTTTCATGGCGCTCTCCACGCCCCGCATACTGACCGGGGGGATGAGGGCCCGAAGCGGGCCCGCCGGCGAGCCCACCTCGCGCCAGCGATTGCGGGCCTCCAGCTGGGGATGGTCGAGGAAGTCCCGGACGGTCCTCATCCGGGCGTTTGCAATCTTCGCTGTTTCCAGGCGTTCGATCGCCTCCTCGGAGGAGAGCCCTTCGAAGATGGCTTCGATCTCCCGGTGCAGGACGTCCCTGTTGGCGACCCTCTCGGAGTTGGTCGCGAAGCGCTCGTCCCGGGCGAGGGCGGGCTGGCCGAGCACGACTTCGCAGAAGCTCTCCCACTCCCGCTCGTTCTGGATGCCGAGGAAGATCACCCCCCCGTCGCCGCACTCGAATGGCCCGTAAGGCGCGATGGCGGCGTGGCTCGCCCCGCTCCTCTGCGGCTCTTTGTCGCCGTAGCCGGCGAAGTAGGCCGGGAAGCCCATCCACTCGCCGAGGGCTTCCAGCATCGAGACCTCCAGCACAGCACCCTCGCCGGCGCGTTCCCGGCGCAGCAGCGCGGAGAGGATGCCGGAGTAGGCGTACATCCCCGCCGCGATGTCCGCTATCGAGATACCGACCTTCGATGGGGTCTCGGGCGTCCCGGTGATCGAGACGAGTCCCGCCTCGCACTGGACGAGGAGGTCGTAGGCCTTCTTCTGGGCGTAGGGGCCGCCCCCACCGTAGCCGGAGATGGAGCAGTGGATCAGGCGCGGATGCTCCCTCCTAAGCTCATCGGCCCCGAGACCCAGGCGTTCGGCCGCCCCGGGGGCCAGATTCTGGACGAAGACGTCGGCCCTTTCGATGAGGCGGTGCAGCACCCCTTTCGCGCCGTCCTCCTTGAGGTTGAGCGTCAGGGATTCCTTCGAGCGGTTGAGCCAGACAAAGTGGCTTGCGAGGCCGTTTACCGTCTCGTCGTAGCCGCGGGCGAAGTCCCCGACCCCCGGGCGCTCGACCTTTATCACGCGGGCGCCGAGGTCGGCGAGCTGGCGGGTGGCGAAGGGGGCGGCGACGGCCTGCTCTAAAGCGACGACGGTCATGCCGTCCAGGGGCAACACTTTAGAAAGACCTCGGCAGGCCCAGGACGTGCTCGCCGACGTAGGAGAGGATCAGGTTCGTCGAGATCGGGGCCACCTGGAAGAGCCGGGTCTCCCTGAACTTGCGCTCCACGTCGTACTCGGCGTCGTAGGAGTAGCCGCCGAAGGTCTGCATCGCCGCGTTCGCGGCCTCCCAGGAGGCGTCGGCGGCCAGGTACAGGGCCATGTTCGCCTCGGCGCCGCACGGCTCGCCCGCCTCGAACAACTCCGCGGCCCGAAAGCGCATTAGGTCGGCGGCCTCGACGCTTACGTGCGCCCGGGCGAGGGGGAACTGGATGCCCTGGTTCTGTCCTATCGGGCGGCCGAAGACCGCGCGTTCATTGGCCCGCTCGGTGGCGCGGTCCACGAACCACCGGCCGTTGCCGACGCACTCGGCGGCGATCAGGATGCGCTCGGCGTTCATACCGTCGAGTATGTAGCGGAAGCCTTTGCCCTCCTCGCCGATCAGGCCGCCCGCCGGGATGCGCAGGTCCTCGAAGAGGAGCTCGTTGGTCTCGTTGTTGATCATCACCCGCCTGGGCTTGACCGTGAGGCCGTTGCCGACGGCCTCGCGCAAATCGAAGATAAAGACGGAGAGTCCCTCGGACTTCCGTCTCACCTCGTCGAGCGGGGTGGTGCGGGCCAGCAGGATCATGTAGTCCGAGTGCCGGACGCGAGAGATGTAGATCTTGCGCCCGTTTATGACGTAGTGGTCGCCGTCGGGGCTTCGCCGGGCGGTCGTCGTCAACTGGGTGGTGTCGGTACCGGCCTCGGGCTCCGTTACGCCGAAGGCCTGCAGCCTGAGCTCGCCGCTCGCTATCTTCGGCAGGTACTCCTTCTTCTGCTCCTCCGAACCGTGCCTGAGCAGGGTCCCCATCGTGTAGACCTGGGCGTGGGCCGGCTGGGCGTTGCCGCCGGAGCGGTTGATCTCTTCGAGGATGACCGAGGCCTGGGTGAGGTTCATCCCCAGACCGCCGTACTCCTCGGGGATCAGGGCGGCGAGGTACCTCTTCTCCGACATGGCCCGGACGAACTCCTCCGGGTACTCCCTCTTCGCGTCGAGCCCGCGCCAGTAGGAGTCCGGGAACGCCGCGCACACCTCGCGGACCGACCGGCGCAACTGCTCGTGCTGGTCGGGACGGCTCACTCCGAACCCTCCGGTAGAAGATCTCGCACGTCCGTCTCCTCTTCCAGGCCCCAGATGCGGGCCACTATCCGATCCATCTCCCCCTCCGATGCCCCGCCCCCGTACGCGGCCAGGTTCCGCGCCTTCTCCTCCAACTCTTCGCAGCCCAGCGTGTTCCCCGGGTCGCCCTTCGGCACATCGACGCGCGAGGTGAATCGCCCGCCGCCCTTCGTCTCTATCTCCACGAGACCGATCCAACGCCGCGGATAGGCCGCGTCCACTTCGGAGTCGAGGACCATCTCGACCTTGTCGCTGAATCGACGCAACGCCGCGTCCCCGAGCGCCTCCTCGGTGAAGTCGTTTATCCCGGCGCTGCCGTTTCGCGCGATCACGGCTAGCACGAAACCCATGGAGAACTTGGACTGGTGGATCGTACGCGGGTCCGTGACCGGCCCGAGCACGTCTATGGCCGCCTGGTGGACGCAGGCCCGGACACGGGTGATGTCGTCGGCCGCGAGCCGGTGCTCCCGCATCCCTTTTAGCAGCGCGTCGGCGGCGGGGTGGGTGTGGCGGCAGGAGGCGTGGTACTTGAAGGAGGTCTCGAGCACGGCCCAGCTCGCCCCGAGCCCCTCGACCAGCTTGTTCGGATCTGCGTCGGAGGACATGCCGGCGGCCATCCCCCTCTCCCCCTCCAGGATACGCCCGGCGCCGGTGAAGCCGTCGCGGGCGAGGTAGGCCGCGAGGAGCCCGTCCGAGGCGGCCTTGGCGGTGTGGAGCTGCTTGGAGTCGGCGGCGTCGCGCAAAAACTCCCAGAGCCCGGCCGCCTGGGTCCCGGCCGAGCCCAAAGCGTGAAGCGTCGTCTCTTCGCCGGCGCCGAGCAGGTGCGAGACGGCAGCAGCGGCCGCGAGCGTGCCCGCCGTTCCGGTCGTGTGGAAGACCCTGTAGTGGGAGCGGCCGAGAAATCTACCGACCCTCACCCCCGCCTCGTAGCCGGCGACGGAGGCGGCCAGGAACTCCCTTCCTGATGCCCCGGTCTGCTGGGCCGCTGCGAGCGCGGCCGGAAAGACGACGGTCGCCGGGTGGAAGACGGAGGCGTTGTGCAGGTCATCCTGCTCGACGACGTGCGAGGCGGCGCCGTTGACGAGCGCGGCGAAGAGCGGCGATGTGCGCCGGCGCGAGGTCAGGTCTTCGCTGGGTCCCCCGGCCGGCCCCATCTCCCTGGCGAAACGTTCGAGGGTGCGTACCGGGCGCTCGTTGCTGCCCGCGAGGGCGGAGCCGACCCAGTCCAGGAAGAGGTCTTTGGTGCGCTCCACGGCCTCGTCCGGGATGTCGTCGAAGCGAAGCCGCGCCAGGAAAGAGGCAAGCTCCCGGGTCGAATGACGAACGGTAACGGTTTCGCTCATGATCTCTTTCCCTCCGCGATATCGGTGTACGGGCGAGACGTGCCAGTATTCATCGTGGCACCCCGGCGTTCCCACGAGAATAAAAAGCTCGTTTCATCAAATCCCCCGTCTCCTGGCAGGTCGTGCGACCGTGCGCCGAGCCACGTTTGATCGGGCAGCAAAGCACCCTGGGCGATGACCACCGGCGCTTTCACCCCCAAAACGCTCGTATGATAGGACTCTCCGGTTCTCCATAACTTCCATCCGACTCTCCTTGCCTGTCTTACACCGAACAACGTTTACCTCATGGCACACGAGCTCATGAAGACGCCCATCAATCGATCGCCATTATGTACATTTTAATGATCATGTTCAATACAAAAATATGTACATTACCAACTTGACAATTATTTATACGTACATTACCCTGCAAGGAAGAAGGGTAACAAGGAGGACGCCATGTGATCGACGCGTGGGGCTTTCGGTGGGAATGTAAGGCCATGGCTGGAAGGAGGAGCCCGTGGCGCAGTTCGATTCGCAGTGGATGAATGCCTGGCAAGACGACGTCAACGAGGATTCGACGTTGCCGATGATCGGCAGGTACTTCACGACAGATTTCTTGCTTGGTTTTGGCGACAAGGAGTACCGCGTCTCCGTTCGTGAGGGACGCATCGAGCGCATCACCGACAACCTGAGCATAGAGACGCCGTGGACCTTCGCGTTGCGTGCCCCGGTCGAGTCGTGGGAGAGGTTCACGCAGAAGGTGCCGCCGCCAATGTACAACGACATCTGGGCCATGGCGCATCCCCTGCACGGACGTCTGCAGATGGACGGCAACGTCAAGATCATGTGGCAGAACATACGCGCCCTGACGTGGATGCTCGCCCGGATGCGGGAGGTCCCGGATCACGCGGTGGTCGAAGAGCGTGCCACGAGGGTGTAGGAAGGAGGCAACGAGATGAGCGCAACCCACGAGCCGATCACGGGCAGGTACGTCCACGTGCCCTACGGCGGGTACGAATACCGGGTGTTCTACGAGGAGGCCGGCGAGGGGATCCCCCTGGTTTGTTTGCACACGGCTGGCACGGACTCCCGCGAGTACAGGCACCAGCTCTGCGACCCCGACATCAACGGCGATTTCCGCGTCATCGCGCTCGACCTCCCGCGCCACGGGAAGTCCATACCGCCTGTGGGTTTCGAGAGGGAAGAGTATCGTCTCACGGCGAAGTTCTACTCGGAGTTCGTGATGGCCTTCTGCGAGGCCCTCGAGCTGGAGAAGCCCGTCATCATGGGCAGTTCCATGGGCGGCAACATCTGCCTGCACCTGGCGCTCAACTTCGAGGAGCGGGTGCGGGCGCTTATCGCGATCGAGGCGTGCGACCATTCTCCCGGCTGGTACATCTCCTGGCTCGAGCACCCGCACGTGCACGGAGGGGAGGCTTGCGCCACGTCCATCTTCGGCCTGATGGCACCGCAGAGCCCGGAGGACTACAGGTGGGAGACCTGGTGGTACTACAGCCAGGGTGGGCCCGGGATCTTCAGAGGCGACCTCCACTTCTACAGCGTCGACCACGACTTCCGGGAGCTGAACGATAAGATCACGGGCAACGTTCCCATCTACTTCATGACGGGCGTCTACGATTTTGCTTGCACGCCGGAGATGACCGAGAAGACGGCAGAGAAGGTCAAGGGGTCCGAGTGCATCATCATGGAGGAGATAGGGCACTTCCCCATGTGCGAGAACCCAGAGACGTTCAAGAAGTACCTCATGCCCGTGCTGGATAAGGTGAAAGCAACGGAGCGCGAGACCGCAAGGGCCTGAGAAGAATCCCGGAGAAGGCGGCGGGCCGGCGAGGAGGTTGTACCCGCCGGCCCGCCTCGTCCTGGCCCGGAGCGGGGGCCTCTGTTAGTTTGGGGAGGGGTGTAACCGTCGCGGCGCGGTGCAGCGAGAGGAGAGGGATATGCGACCGATAGAGGCCCCTCTGGCAGAGGAGACCAGGGAGTACCGCATGCTCGTCGGGGGCGAATGGGTCGGAGCCCGTTCGGGCAAGGCGTTCAGGAGCGTAAACCCCTACACGGGCAGGGCATGGGCCACGGCGCCCGAGGCCGGGGAGGAGGACGTGGATCGGGCGGTACGGGCGGCCAGGGCGGCCTTCGACGGAGGGCCGTGGTCCAGGATGACCGGAACCGAGAGAGCGCGTTTGATGCGGCGTTTGGCGGAGCTTATCGCGGAGAACGCGGAGGAGCTTGCCATCATCGAGAGCACCGACAACGGCAAGCTACTCAGGGAAATGGAAGGCCAGATGAGGGCCTTGCCCGAGTGGTACTACTACTTCGCGGGCGCAGCCGACAAGATCCAGGGCGACACCATCCCTTCCCACAACCCCAACTTTTTCGTGTACACGAGGAGGGAACCCGTGGGGGTGGTCGGCGCCATCGTGCCGTGGAACTCCCCCCTACTGCTGCTCACCTGGAAGCTCGCCCCGGCCCTGGCGGCCGGCTGCACCTTCGTCGCCAAGCCCGCCGAGCAGACCCCGGCGTCCACCTTGGAGTTCGCGAAGCTCTTCGAGGAGGCGGGCTTCCCGCCCGGTGTCTTCAACGTCGTGACCGGGTACGGCCCGGCGACAGGGTCGCCCCTGGCCCGGCACCCCATGGTGGACAAGGTCGCCTTCACCGGTTCTACGGAGACGGGCAAACTGGTAATGAAAGACGCGGCTGACCACCTAGCCAAGGTGACGCTCGAGCTCGGCGGCAAGTCCCCCAACATCGTGTTCGAGGACGCGGACATCGAGGCCGCCGTCAATGGCGTCGTGTCCGGCATCTTCGCCGCCACGGGCCAGACGTGCATGGCGGGCTCCAGGCTCATAGTGCACGAGAAGGTCCACGACGAGCTGGTCGGGGCCCTCTCCGAGAAGGCGAAGACCATAAAGCTCGGCAACCCCTTGGAGGCGGAGTCCGAGATGGGGCCGGTCGCCTTCCAGGAGCAGTTGGAGAAGATCCAAGGCTACATCAGGGAGGGTCAGGAAGAGGGGGCCGACCTCGCATTCGGCGGCAAGAGGCCCGACACGGAGGAGCTGAAGGACGGTTACTTTATCGAGCCGACCATACTCACGGGCGTGGACAACGGGATGAAGGTGGCGAGGGAGGAGATCTTCGGCCCCGTCCTCTCCGTTATCCGCGCCGGGAGCGAAGAGGAGGTCGTCCGGCAGGCCAACGACACGCCCTACGGGCTGGCCGGGGCCGTCTGGACAAAGGACGTCCAGCGGGCCCACAGGGTGGCCCACGCCCTGCGGGCCGGAACGGTCTGGATCAACGCCTACCGAACCGTCTCTTTCACCGCGCCGTTCGGCGGTTACAAGTCGAGCGGCATCGGCAGGGAGAACGGGCTGGAGTCCGTGGGCGAATACACCCAGACCAAGACCGTCTGGGTCGAGCTCTCGGGCAAAACGCGCGACCCGTTCACGCTCGGCTAGACGCGCCAAGAACGCGATAGTCGCTTCTGGCAAGCGCCTCGATTTGGCCGTACTTGGTAGACTTCATGTAATGACCGATTCGGCAAGCAGACGCGTTCCTCGGAACGTACGGGAGAAGCCCGCATACCAGAGGCTCTACGCGGACCTGCGCTCGGAGCTCGAAGAGGGGCGCTTCGCCGACGGTGCTCGTATGCCGACCGAAGCCGAGCTCTCGGAACGGTACGGCATGAGCCGGCAGACGGTCCGGCGGGCGTTTCAGGATCTCGTGGCCGAGGGCCTGGTGTACCGGGTGCCGGGTAAAGGCACTTTTGCCAGCAACTTTCTGAGGCACGGTCATTACGTGCGGTCGATCGGCGCCATCGAGGATCTCCAGGCTTTCGCCGGCACGGAGATGGAGCTGCTCCAGCGGATCGAGTTGCGGTCCGAAGAGGAGATCGCGCGGCGCCTCGAACTACCATCCAAGGTGGTGGCGGCCCTTGTACTGAGACGTCTGTACGAAGACGCACCTTTCGGCTTGACCCGCGTCTTTCTTCCCCCTGAGTTGGGACAACGGCTGGCGGAATCCGAAGCGTTGCCGACCAAAGGCCCAGGGACGGTCATAGGCGCCCTCGAAAGCTTCATGCCGGGTTCTATCGCTGGGGCGAATCAGGTTATCACCGCCGTGCCGGTGCCCCCGGATGTCGCTCCGCAGATCGAGTACGGTGCCGGTCAACCGTGCCTCCGCGCGGAGCGTACCTACTTCGATGCTCACGGCACGCCGGTCGAACTGGCGGTAAGCTTCTACAACCCGGATCGCTACGCTTACCGACTCCAGATGCGCCGCAGAGCGACGTAGGGCGATCCCGCCTCCAAAAACGAAGAGTATGCCTCGTTAGTAGAGGCTAGAAATGGTCCTCCAGCATCCCAAACGAACCTATAGTCTTCCGTGGCAGAGGAGCCGACAGACCGCCCTCGTGAAAACCGCCTCTGCCGGCGTCTCCGGTGCGTACGATTTTCCCACACCCCGTCCTCACGAACTTTCCTCCGCCAGGCCCTGGGGCTCTGGCCTAGAGGCCCCGGGGGAATGTCCCCGCCTGTAGACCATGACGGTGCGCCTGAAGGTGATCACGACCACCCCGTCCTGGTTGTACCCGACCGTCCTCACGGTGACGATCCCGACGTTCGGCCGGGACCTCGACTCGCGCTTCTCTAGCACCTCCGAGCGGGAGTAGATGGTGTCCCCCTCGAAGACCGGCGCCGGCAACCTCACCTCGTCCCAGCCGAGGTTGGCCATGACGTTCTGGGAGACGTCCGTCACGCTCTGGCCGGTGACCAGCGCCACCGTGAAGGTCGAGTCGACGAGCGGTCTGCCGAACTCCGTCTGGGCGGCGTAGTGCCGGTCGAAGTGTATGGGCGCGGTGTTCTGGGTGAGCAGCGTGAACCAGGCGTTGTCCGTCTCCGTCACCGTCCGTCCCAGGGGATGCTCGTAGACGTCCCCCACCTCGAAGTCCTCGAAGAACCGCCCCCTCCAGCCTTCCTTTACCGCCATGAGACTCCCTTCGATCTTTTTCCCGCCTGTAACATGAGAGAGTTCCGCTGCGTCGAGTCCTCGAAACTCGTCGGATGGCTACGAGGATGGTACGGCCTGCCCGGCCCCGAGCGGCAACGGTCGCGCCCCGAGCAGCCCGCGGAACGCGTCGAGGGAGCCCACCAGTTCTTCGGGGCCGATCCCCTTAGTGATAAAGACGATCCGCGAGCCGTGATCCTCGTCGGGCCAGCGGTCGAGGTGTTCGGGGGGATGGATGGTGTGCTGGACGCCGTTGACGACGACGGGCCCCGCCTCCCCGACGTCCAAAAGCCCCTTGACGCGCAACACGTCCTCCCCGCGGGCGTGGAGCAGCATGCTGAGCCAGATCCCGAACGCCGTCCAATCAACAGACCCGTCGAAGGTCAACGAGACGGAGTGGGTCTCGCCCACGTCGTGGGCCTCCCCGGCGGGGACTTCCGGCACGGCGTGGGATCCCGCGCCGTTGGGGCGGAACAGCTCGTCGACGTCCGTCTCCCCGAAGGACGCCTCGATGACGCGGGCGGACGGGTTGATCGCGCCGAGGCGGGAGCGGAGGTTCTTCGCGGAGCCCGGGTCGGCCGCGTCCGTCTTCGTCACGACTATCTTGTCGGCCGCGGCGATCTGCTTGACCGACTCCGGGTTGCGATTCAGGTGGAGGTCGCCGTTGACCGCGTCGACCGTCGTGAGGACCAGGTCGACCGAGAAGTGGTGCTGCAAGACGGGGTCGACGAAGATGGTGTGCAGGATCGGGGCCGGGTCGGCGAGGCCGGTCGTCTCGACGACGACGCGGTCGAGGCGCGGTATCTCGCCCCGCTGGTCGAGATCCAACAACTCCAATAGCGCCTCGACGAGGTCCTCGCGGGTCGTGCAGCAGACGCACCCGTTCCCGAGCAGCACCGCGCGCTCGTCGACCCGGCGCAGCAGGTGGTGGTCCAATCCCACCTCCCCGAACTCGTTGACGAGGACGGCCGTGTTTCGCATGGAAGGTTCCGACAACACCCGGCCGAGCAGCGTCGTCTTGCCGCTGCCGAGAAAGCCGGTCACGATCGTCACGGGCCGCGTGGCGCGTCCGTCGGCCACGAGGCTACCCCCTGCCCGCCGCGCCGACCACCGGCTCCCCGGCCAGCGTCTCCCCGAGGGCGGGTTCCAGGGGGTCGAGGACCCGGCCGGCGAGCCTTTCGGCCGCGGGCCAGAGGGAGCCGAGGTCCTGGACGATCTCGGAGCGCCCCTTGCGGTCGCGGAGCACGTACTTGCTCCCGCCCCAGTCGGCGAGCTTGAGGCCGTAGTGGCGCAGGATCTCGTTGGTCAAGGCGACCCTGTGGGCCCGGTCGCGCCTCCGGTCGCCCTGAAAGGCGACCGGGTCGGAGCCGGGCGCGGCGGCCCGCGCCCGGTCTTCGAGGTGCCGGTCGGTCCAGTGGACCTGGGCGACGAAATCCTGTCCGCAGAGAACGCACATAGAGAATTCTCCTAGGAGGAGGCCCCTTCGGCGGCCGGGGTGTCGATGCCGTACATGTTGATCCCGGGGTCGTGGTTCGGCTGGCTTCTCGGGTGGCGCTGGACGAAGTCGTCGGCTATCTGCTCCATCGTCGCCCATTTTATTCCGCTGTGGCCGTTTATGTACTCGATCAGACGCTCCAGCATCAGCAGCACCTGCGGCCTGCCAGAGACGTCCGGGTGGATGGTCAAACAGTACGTCGCGTAGTCCATCTCGCGGTAGACCCAGTCGAACTCGTCGCGCCACAATTCCTCGATGTCGCGCGGGTTGACGAAGCCGTGGGTGGCGGGCGAGGTCTTTATGAACATCATCGGCGGCAGGTCGTCGAGGTACCAGTTGCCCCCGATCTTGACGAGGTCTATCTCCTCGCCGCGCACCAAGGGCTTCATCCACTCCTGGGCGGTCTTGGAGTAGTCGATCTTGGTCCACGTGTCGCCCTTGCGCGCGTAGTAGGGCGTGAAGTCCCGGTGCTGCAAGGAGTGGTCGTACTTGTAGCCGTACTCGAGCAAGAGGTCGTTGGAGACGCTTGAAACCTCCCACCAGGGGGCGACGTTGCCCACGGGCGCCCTGCCGGTGAGGCCGTCGATAAGCTCGATGCTTTTCTCCAGCACGTCCCGCTCCTGCTGCGGCGTCATCGCGACCGGGTTCTCGTGCGAGTAGCCGTGGCTCCCGACCTCGTGCCCCGCGTCGACCACCATCTTGACCTGGTCCGGGAACGTCTCAATAGAGTGCCCCGGGATGAACCACGTCGTCTGGAGGTCGTACTTCTCGAAGAGCTTCAAAAGCCGCGGCGTCCCGACCTCACCGGAGAACATGCCGCGCGAGATGTCGTCGGGCGAGTCCTCCCCCCCGTAGGACCCGAGCCAACCGGCCACCGCGTCTATGTCTATGCCTATAGAACAAAAGATCTCTTTCTCGGCCATACAGCCTTCCCTCCCTTTCTTCTTTCCCCTTTTGTCTGACCAAAGTGATTGTACAAGAACCCGCGCCCCCCGCTCAACCCGCGCCGGCGGCTTCTGCCCTCCCGGCGGGCGCCCCCCGTCAGGTTGCTCTATAATTGTCAGACAAATAAGGGGTGATTGAAACGGACGCGTAAGGAGGAGCGGTGGGGCTTCCGCGGGTGGCAGTTTTCTCGATGGGTGGGACCATCTCTTCGGTCGATTCCGGGGGCAAAGGCGTCGAGCCGACGTTGACCGGTGAGGCGCTGGTTTCGGACGTGCCCGAGATAGCCGGGGTCGCGGACGTATCGGCCGTCTCGTTCCGCCAGGCGGCATCGGGCGAGCTCGGGGTGGGGGATCTCGTCGAGTTGGCGGCGGAGATCGAGGGCCGGATCGACGGTGGTGCCGCGGGGGCGGTCGTCACGCAGGGGACCGACACCATAGAGGAGACCTCTTTTGTCCTGGACCTTCTGGTTGACCGCGGGGCGCCGGTAGTGGTGACGGGCGCGATGCGCAACCCGACGCTCCCGGGGGCAGACGGGCCGGCGAACCTGCTGGCGGCGATCCGGGTCGCGGTCAGCGACGCGGCCCGGGGGCTCGGTACGGTGGTCGTCTTGAACGACGAGATCCACGCCGCGCGCTTCGTCCGCAAGACCCACACCTCCAACCCCGCGACCTTCCGCTCCGACCCCGTCGGCCCGGTGGGTTGGATCTCCGAAGACGTCCCGAGGGTAGTCGTGCGCCCGGCCGGAAAGCACAAGGTAACCCTCCCCGAAAACGCGCAAGACAGACCCGTGGCTCTCTACCACATAGCACTCGGCGACGATGGGAGGCTCCTCCCCGAGATAGAAGAGAAAGGGTACGCCGGCCTCGTGGTGGAGGCGATGGGCGGCGGGCACGTGCCGTCTGTTATGGTCGAAACGTTGGAGGAACTCGCGTCGAAGATGCCCGTCATGCTCGCGTCCCGCACCGGGGGCGGAGAGGTCCTCCGCTCCACCTACGGGTTCATCGGCTCGGAGACGGATTTGATCGAGCGCGGCCTGATCCACACCGGCCCCCTCGACGGCCGCAAGGCGCGCCTCCTCCTGACCCTGCTGCTGCAGTCCGGGGCGGGCAGGGAGGAGATCGCGGCGACGTTCGACACCTGGCTTGAGGGGTAAGAACCTGTAGGCCGCCGCCGGGCAGGAAGTCGAGGCTAGGAGGAAGGATCAGGATGGGCACCCAGCCGTTGGCCATAGACCGGGTCAGGAGCGCCGGGCGGATCGGGCGCGACATAGAGATACTCGCCGGGCCGGACTACACGCGCTCCGAGGAGGCGATCCGGCGCTACGCCTACACGCCCGAGTACCGTAACACCCTGGACTACTTTATCCGGGAGCTGGAGGCTTTAGGCTTCGAGCACTACGAGGACCCGGTCGGCACGCTCGTCGCCCGGAACCGCCCCGGGGGAGAGAAGGTCTTCGGCGTCGGCTCTCACTGCGACTCGAACCGCAACGGCGGCCGGTACGACGGCACGATGGGCGTCGTCACCGCGCTCGAGGTCTGCCGCCTGAACGAGGAGCTGGGGCTCGGCCTCCCGCTCCAGCTCATCTCGTTTCTGGAGGAGGAGGGCTCGGGCTTCGGGCAGATGCTTCTCGGCAGCCGCATTATCGCGCAGAGGGTGACCGAGGAAGAGTTGCGCGGGGGGTTCCGCGCGGTGGACGACGGACGGAGTTTCTGGGAGCACGCCGAAGAGGCGGGCTACGAGCCGGGGCGTTGGCGGGAGGCGGTTCACGTTCTCGACGACCTGATCGGCTGGATCGAGCTTCACATCGAGCAGGCCCGCGTCCTGCAGGACACGGGAAACCGCATCGGCGTGGTCAACGCGGTTGCGGGATACGTCCACGCCGACGTAACCATCCACGGCCGGGGCGACCACGCCGGGGCGACGCCGATGGACTTCCGCCAGGACGCCGGCCTCGTCGCGGCCGAGTGCATGCTCGAGCTCGAACGCCTCGCGCGCGAGGCCGGCAAAGGCACCGTCGGGACGGTCGGTGAGGTGGAGCTCCGGCCGAATCTCATCAACGCCGTCCCCGGAGAGGCCAGGTTCTCGCTCGACATCCGGGGCGTGGACGAGGAGGGCTTCCGCGGCGTCGCCCGCGACATCGCGGCGTTCGCGAAAGAGGCGGCCGAAAGGCGCGGCATGACCGCCGACTACGCCCGGCGCCAGACCCTGCCGGCGACGCCGCTCGACGACCGCGTGGCGGGCCTTCTAGAAGAAGCCGCCGAGGCGGGCGGAGAGCCGTACATGGTGATGCACTCGGGTGCCGCCCACGACACCATGAGCATCGCCGACAGGGTCCCGAGCGCGATGGTCTTCGTCCCGTGCCGGGACGGCATAAGCCACTCGCCGGAGGAGGACGCCGATCCGGCCGACGCGGCTCTGGGGGCCGAGGTCATGCTGGGCGCCATAAAAAAGTTCGTGGAGAACGAGGTCTAGCGTCGAAGTCCTTCTTTTCGGATAGGAGCGTGAAGCAGATGTCAGTGCTGATAAAGGGTGGCCGCATCGCCATCGCCGCCGGCAATTGCGTCAGGGAGGGTCTTCGGTGAGCGACGATACCAGGGAGATCTACGAGCGCGCCCGACTCGGGCAGAGCGTTACCCCGGGCTCGCACCCGGCCGTGCTGGTCGTCGACTTCAGCCGCGGCTTCACCGACCCCGAGTCCACCATGGGCTCGGACCTCACCGAAGAAGTCGGGGCGACGAACCGCCTCCTCGCCGCCGCGCGCGAGAAGGACATACCCGTCATCTTCACAACCATCGGTTTCGAATCGAACCTGAAGGACGGCTCCCTCTGGCTCCAGAAGGCGCCCGGCCTGGCGGAGCTCCAAGTCGGCGGGAAATGGGTCGAGATAGACCCGCGCCTCGAACGCAGGGAAGGGGAGACCGTGATCTTGAAGAAAGGAGCTTCGGCCTTCTTCGGCACGAACCTCCCCTCCATCCTGGTCTCCCAGAACGTTGACACCATCGTCCTCTGCGGCGCGACGACGAGCGGCTGCATCCGGGCGACGGCCGTCGACCTCCTGCAGTACGGCTACCCTACGCTGGTCCCGCGCGAGTGCGTCGGGGACCGGGCCCAGGCGCCGCACGAGGCCAACCTGGTCGACATACAGGCCAAGTACGCCGACGTGGTCTCCGTCGAGGACGCCCTCTCGTATCTGGAGGGCGTCGCAGAGAAGGTCGAAGCCAGGAAGTAGAAGGAACAAGATCGAACGGAGGGCAATGGAGAGCTGGAGGAACCGCAAGACCCTGATCCTGAGCCGCACCGACATGATGGGCCTGCTGGAGCCAGGAGAGTACAACGACCGCGTCGAGCACGCCTACCGGATGCACGGCGAGGGCCGCTACTACATGGAGCCCAAGGGCCACATCGTCCTCGACAAGTACCCCGGCGAGTGGGAGGTGATGCCCTCCTACATCGAGGAGCCCGAGGCCGCCGCCTGCAAGTGGGTCTCCATCCGCGAGGAGAACCGCGCGAAATTCGACCTACCTACCGTGTTCTCGATCCTGATCTACACCCACCCGGAGACCGGCTTCCCGCTCGCCATCTGCGACGGGAGCTACCACACCGTCATGCGCACGGGCTCCGCGGCGGCAGTCTCAGCCAAACACCTCGCCCGCCCGGACAGCAAGACGCTCGCCATCGTAGGGGCCGGGAACATGGCCGAAGGGGTCCTTGCGACCTGCGACGAGGTCTTCGCCTGGGAAGACGTCCGCGTCTGGAGCCGCTCGCAAGACACTCTGAATGAATTCGTGGCCACACAACAGCCCAAGTACCAGCGGTTCGAGATCCGGGCCTCGACGAACCTCGAAGAGGTCGTACGTGGCGCCGACGTCGTCGTCACCGTCACGCCCGCGCGCGGCCCGATAGTCGAGAGCGCCTGGATCTCCGAGGGCACCCACATCGCGGCCGTGGGCGCGGATAAGGAAGGCGACCAGGAACTCGACCCCCGGATTCTCACACGGGCCCGCATCTTCGTCGACGACATCCGCCAGTGCCGGACGGACGGGGAGATCAACGTCCCCTTGAGCGAGGGCATCATCTCGGAGGAAGACGTCGCAGGCGAGATCGGTCAGGTCGTCGCCGGCAAGCTCCGAGGCCGCACCTCGGAGGGCGAGATAACCGTCTTCGACTCTACCGGCTTCGCCCTCCAGGACTCGGCGACCGTCCCGCTGGAGTACGAGCGGGCCCTCGCCGCCGGGGTCGGCATCGAGAAGAAGATGATCTCGAACTGAAAGGAGGCTTCAGGTATCAGGTTTGATCTGACTGTCGGTGACACCTCCGTCGGGCGTGGAGCCCCCGCGTCACGTGTCCGTCGGGCCTCGTGACCGGGACGACTATTAGGGAGGATGGATTGCCGCCGGAGACCGATGCTACGTCCATTATCGTGGAGGCGTTCGAGCCGCTGGCGGGTAAGCGGCTCCTGGACATCGGCTGCGGCTCCGGCGCCCTGGCGCGTTTGTTGTCGGACCGGGGGGCGCACGTTGGCGGGGTAGACCCCAACGCACAAGCGCTGGCGCTCGCGCGTGAGGCGGTACCCGGGGGGACGTTTCACGTGGCCGGCGCGGAGTCGCTCCCTTTCGCGGACGACTCTTTTGACGGCGCGGTCTTCCTCAACTCCTTCCACCACGTCCCAAAGCCCGCCATGCGCCAGGCTCTCCACGAGGCGGCCCGCGTCGTAGAGCCGGCGGGGCCCATAGTCGTCGTCGAGCCCCTCGCCGAGGGCTCGTTCTTCTTCGCGTTGCGTCCGGTGGAAGACGAGACGGAGGTTCGCACCGCCGCGCAGTACGCTCTCCGTCAGGCCGTCGAGAGCGGAGCGTTCGAGCAGCAAAGACGCGTGGACTATCTGCGGCGCGAACTGTTCGAGGGCCTGGAGCAGTTCCTGGCCCGCGTCGTCGCCGTGGATCCGGCCCGCGCGCCGGTGGTGGCAGAGAACCGCCCCGAGATCGAAGCCGCCTTCAGGCTCCACGCGCGCGTCGCCGACGGCCGCACGACCCTCGAGCAGCCCATGCGCGCCCACGTTCTGAGACCCAAAACCTGAAGTCCACATAGAGGGCTGAAAGCTGACGGCTGATAGCTGACAGCGCGGAATGCAGTGGCATGTAGCCACTGCATTCCGCTTTAGTACCTGCCCACGAGCAGGCCGCCGTCCACCACGAGGACCTGGCCGGTGAGGTAGCGGGCGGCGTCGGAGGCTAGAAAGAGGATCACGTCGGCGACGTCCTCCGGCTCTCCGACCCTGCCCATCGGTATGAACTCGGCGGCCTTCTCCAGTCCCTCGGGACCTAGCGAGTGCTTTTCGGAGAGGGCCTGGGCGGTACGAATGTAGCCCGGGGCTATGCCGTTGACCTTTATCCCGTCGCGGGCGAGTTCCACGGCGAGGCCACGAACCAGGCCGACGATGCCGGCCTTGGCGGCCGAGTACTGGACGTGCTCGTCCCACCCGTAGGCGACGCCCATGATGGAGGAGACCGCGATCATGCTCCCCCTGCCCGCCTCCCGCATGGCCGGGGCCGCCGCCCGGCAGACCCGCATGACGCCCTTGAGGTCGATCTCGTGGGTGTGGTCCCACTTCTCGTCGGTGAGCTCGGCGAGGGGCACCTTGTGGGCGATACCGGCGTTCGCCACCACGCAACCGAGCGGCCCGTAGCGCTCCTCGGCCCCGGAGACGACGCGCTCGACCTCCCCGGTGCTCGTCACGTCGAGGTGGTGGTACTCGGCCTCGCCGCCCCCTTCCGCGATCTCCTGGGCCAACCTCTGTCCCTCGCCGTCGAGCACGTCGGTAACGATCACCCGGTAGCCCGCGCCGGCGAAGGCGCGGGCCGTGGCCGCGCCGATACCGATGCCGGAGCCTGTGATCAGGACCGTCTCTCTCCCCGAGTTCTCCACACGAACCTCGCTCCTCTAAACGGATCTTCCTCTGGCCCTCACAGCATCACGTCCCCGGAGTTGGGGCCGAGCGTCTGCCCCACGTAGAGCGCGGCCCCGTCGGAGGCGAGGAAGGAGACGGTCTCGGCGACCTCCCAGGGCTCTCCGAAGCGCCCCAGGGGGAGCTCCGCCGCCTTGTTGTGGCGCCACTCCTCGGAGAGGCCGAGGACGAGGTCCGTGTTGATCGGGCCCGGCGCCACCGCGTTTACCCTGACACCCCGCGCCGAGACCTCGCGCGCCAGCGACTTCGTCAGGCCGATGATGCCGGCCTTCGCAGCACTATAGTGGCAGAGCTCCACACCCCCGATCTGGCCGAGCTGCGAGGCGACGTTGACGATCACGCCCCCGCCCCCCGAGAGCATCTCGGGCAGCACGGCGCTGGTGCACAAGAACGTCCCGCGCAAATGGACGCCGATCATGCGGTCGAAGTCTTCTACGGTCAGGTCAACGAACAGCTTCTGCTGGCCGTAGCCGGCGTTGTTGACCAGGATCTCGACCGGCCCGAACGCCTCCCGCGCCCTCTCCACGATCCTGCCCACGGCCTCCGAGTCCGAGACGTCACCGGGGGCGCTCGTGGCCTCCCCCCCGGCTTCCTCTATCCCGGCCACGACCTCCTCTGCGCTGGCGTCCTTAAGGTCGTTGACGACGACGCGCTCCCCGTCCTTCGCCAGCTTCTCGGCGATGGCGCGGCCTATACCGCTGCCCGCGCCCGTGATCAGGGCGACCCGGGAGCGTTCGAGCGCCATTACCCACCTCCTTTGCTGGGTCCTCAACTACGGCGGGGTGGGCCGACTTTGGCCCACCCCGCTCCCCTATCTGGTGCCGGTGGCGCCGATCACGTCACCCGGGCCACCGTGGAATCCGCATCCGTCACCTCGGACTGATGCGGGCCCTTCACGTCGCGGGTGCCAAGCATGAGGAAGGCAGAGAGGAACGTCGCGACGGCGCCGGCAAGAAAAGCCGTGAGCACCACGCTCAGGCCCAGGCCGGTGAACAGGCTGAACAGGGCAGACCCGACGATCGCGCCGGCCGGGCCCATGGCGTTGACGAACGAGGAACCCGTGCCGCGCACCCGGGTCGGGAACGACTCGCCCATGAAGAACAGGAGCGCCGCGTAGGGGCCGATTATGAAGAAGAGGCCGACGGTGTACATCGTGAGCACGAAGGCTGTCGAATCCGGCCCGAACAGCATGAGGGTGTAGGCCAGGGACGAGATCAGCCAGCCGCCCGCGATGGTCAGGCGCCGCCCGAGGCGGTCCCCGACGAACCCGTGGCAGAGGTAGCCGATGTACGCCGCCGCGTTGGAGATGACGAGTATGATCAGGGAGCTAGAGAACTCAACGCCCTTGCCCTCCGTGAGCACGGTGGTGCCGAGCACGGCGAAGACCTGGATGCCGACCCAGTTGCAGAGCATGGCCAGGCTTATAAAGATGGTGTGCTTCCTGAGGTCGGGCTCGAAGAGCTGCTTGAAGGTCGACTCTTCGGAGTGGTGGACGTCTATGTCGAAGCCCCGCCCGAACTCGACGGCCTCCTCGTGACGCCCCTCCCTTTCCAACTTCTTGACGTACTTCATGGCCTGGAACTTCGGGGATTCCCGAAGCTTGATGGCGAGGACGGCGATCACGATCGCCGGGAAGGTGGCCACGAGAAAGGTGTTGCGCCACCCGATGGCGGGCAACAACACGGCGGACAGCGCGGCCCCAAGCAAAACCCCGATCGGCCACCCACCCTGCACCAGGCTGTAGATGAACCCCCGCCGAGGGTGGTTGCCGTACATCTCGTTTAGGTACGTCGCGTTTACGGCCTGCTCGGAATACCCGAGGCCGGAGAAGGTCCTCACTACGGTCATGTAGGCCCCCGCGATGCTCGCGGGCGCCAGGGCCGTGAGGCCGGAGCTTATGGCCGCGCCGACGGTGGCGATTACTAGAGACGGCTTCCTGCCCAGGTAGTCGAGCATCGGCCCAACCGCCAACGCCACAAGGATGGTCCCTATAGCTACAAGAGTAACAATAAAGGTGCCGAACGAGGTCGACCACCCGAACTCCTCGGAGATGACCGGAAGCAACGCCCCGAACAACGTGTAGTCGTAGACGGAGAAGACCCACGCCAGAAAGCAGACGACCGAAGAGTAGATCAGGGTCTTGTTGGTGATGTTGGTGTCGATCGCCGGGGCGTCGGCGGGCACCCTACCTGAGTTTCCGGCAGTGTCCCCACCCCCACGGCCTGGTCGGTCAACCATACTCGCGGTCCTCCTTTTCTAGTCCCTCACCATCCGGTGGCCCGACGCTACGCGCTATTCACGCCACCGCACCAGACACCCAAACGGCAAGATAGCCAAACCACGCTAATTTGTCAAACAAAAGCCCTTGGCCCCGATCACCCGGGCTTCGTCGGGACGCGCGAACGTCCTTCGCGGATCTTTTTCGGGCCTCTGGGATCGGCGTTGATCGGGAGCTCGTCGTCGCCTGATGCGGTGTGTGGTCCGCGCGAGGGGAGAGATGGGGACGGAAGATCCGCGGACAATGAAACGGAAGTTCCGACACGAGATGGAAAATGGCCTTAGAATTCCTTTTCAAGGCTATCTCGAAGGAGCGGTGACATGGGCACAGCGGCTGGTTCGGAGGAGACGCGCAAGAGTCCCAAGACTTACCAGCAGATAATCATGCACATCAGGGGCGCCATCTCGTCCGGCGAGCTGCGTCCCGGAGACAGGCTGCCACCGGAGACCGAGTTGGCCCGGAGCCTCGGGGTCAGCCGGCCGACGGTCCGGGAGGCCCTCAAGGTGCTGGAGGCGCTCAACCTGCTGGAGAGCTCGACGGGACCGACGGGCGGCACGTTCGTCAGGGCGTTCAGCGGGGTGGGGGTGGCGGACAGCCTCAAGGACTCCATAACGCTGCTGCTCGACGTGGACGAGTTGAGCCTCGAAGAGTTGTGGGCGGCGCGGGAGGCCATAGAGACGCGGGCGGTCGGGCTGGCCGCCGTCCGGCGAACGGAGGGGGACCTCGCGACGATGTGGGGGACCATCGAGAGCGACGAGTACAGAGAGTTCGACGATTACTTCCCCGACATAACGTTCCACAGGGCCATCGCTGACGCCTCAGGGAACAGGCTGCTCAGCCTGTTCATGCTCTCCATCCACCTGACGCTCAGGACGCTCGCCGAACGCTACGTCCTGCCGTCCAAATCCAAGCAGGTATCCCAGGATCAGCACCGCCTGGTCTACGAGGCCATACTCGACCGCGACGAGAAGTTGGCGAGGGCCCGGATGGAGGAACACCTACGGATGGCGTACGAGGTCTACCGGCACGCGGTGCCCAGGAGCGCGGAAGACCTTCCCGCCCAGAGAGCCGGGTACGCCTCTACAGACGTTCCCCCAGACGGTTTCCGGCCCGGGGCGTCCTGAAAGCAGCCCGTCGAGGAGGTGAGTTAGGATAGGCGCCCTGGCGACTTCGGTTCTGCATTACGCCTTGTGGCCCTCGCTCACCTTCGCGATATTGGCCTTGTGGACCTTTGGGATACTGGACATCGACCGTCACAGGCGCAGGGGCACGTCCACGAGCGCGGGGTTGCTGTGCATGGCCGGCTGCGTCTCGCTCGTCGCGGTCTTCGCCATGGCCGGCATCGGCGCGGTCTTCGCGGAGCCCTGGGCCGAAGTCGTCGCGACAGCCGGTACCGACGGGCGGGAAGCCGGCGAACTCGGGGGCCCGGCTCGCGCCCACATCTTCAGTTTCGGCTTGGAGAACGCGTCCTACGCGCCGGCCGATCCTACGGGCGAGGATGGGAGCGGTAAGGCCAGGTAAGGCCGCAAGGGGCCGCCGGACCCGGGGACTCACGCCGCCCGTCTTCGGGGCGGCAGGTCCCTGGCGTAGGTCCGCTTCGGGTGGTCCGGCCCCGTCAGCCATCGCGGCGGTGAGATCCCTGGATCTACAGGCTAACGACGCCCAGAAGCATCAGGACCAGGACGACCACCAGCGAGACCAGGGTCAGGATCCCCCAGATGATCGTAACCTTGTTGCTTCGCACGGCCGCCTCCCCGCTCTGGAACGTCTCCTCACGAGACTCGCTGTCCGAATACTACCGGAACAGAGAGGACCGGAGCCCCGAAGGTCCCCATCCCGATCCCAAGGCAACGGCCGGCAAGTTCTATCAGCCTTCCGGTTCCAGCCGACATACAGGACGACCGGGGCCCCGATCAAGGCCAGGGGCAAGGACCGGGACGTCGACCGAGCGGAACCGCGTGCCGGGGCCGCGGGCTTTGGAAATTTGACACGAAACGACGGCCAATAGAGTTCATCAAGTACCGGCCAGGGCCCACCCCGACAGCAAGAGCACCTCCGAATAGAATCAATCTCTACGCCGTCCTTGACACGATTACCACAAAGTGGTAATCGTTCCTTGTATGACAACCGCGAGCGCTATACGCAACACGAGGATCGGAGGCGCGGCCTTACGGCCTTCGGGACTTTCGGGCGTATTTCATCGTCGGCGTCGCGGCCTCCTCGACTTTTTCGGCGGCCGGAAGGTGAAGCTTCGCGGCCTTCCTGGATCTTCGCGGCTCACACCCTATTTGATCGGTGAATCGGACGATTTTGAGTCCCGGAATCGGTTGAACTGGTGGTCTTACGGAGCTTTTGCCAGGAAAGGCCAGCTGGAAGGCAACCAGTACCTGGCCGGCCGACGCGCGCCGCCCCTCCTGCACCGGTAACCGCTAGAGCCGCGCCTTACGCAGGAGGTATTAAATGTCGACCCGGCCCAACGTCGTGGTCATCGTCTCGGACACCTTCCGTCGAGACCATCTAGGAGCATACGGAAACACCGCTATTCATACGCCCAACCTCGACGCGTTCGCCCGCCAGTCGGCGGTCTTCGACCACCACGTGGTGTCGTCTTTCCCGACCATGCCGGCGCGGGCCGACATCCTTACCGGGACTTTTTCGTACACCCACATGGGCTGGGAGCCCTTGCCCGGGCACCTGACGACCCTGCCCGAGGTCATGTCGAGGGCCGGCTACGCGACGATGGGGGTCGTCGACACGCCCTTCTACATAAGGAACGGCTTCGGCTACGACAGGGGCTTCGACGACTTCATCTGGGTCAGGGGCCAGGGCGACGACACCAGGCCCCAGGAGCGCTCCGACGCCCGCTCGACGTGGACCAGGGAAGAGGACAGGCTCGTGGCCCGCACCATGACCGAGGCCGAGAGGTGGCTGGAGCGCCACCGCGACGACGGGCCCTTCTTTCTGTACGTCGACACCTGGGACCCGCACGAGCCCTGGGACGCCCCCGACTACTACACCGAGCAGTATAGGAAGGGTTACGACGGGACCCAGATCTACCCGGCCTACGGCGACTGGCGGGAGGCCGGCCTCACCGAGGACGACGTGGGGCTGGCGCACGCGACGTACTGCGGGGAGGTGACGATGGTGGACTTCTGGATCGGGAGGTTCCTGGGCAAGCTCGACGCCCTGAACCTCACGGACGACACCATAGTCGTCTTCACCTCAGACCACGGCTTCTACTTCGGCGAGCACGGCTACTTCGGCAAGGCAGAGTGGATCAACGACCAGAACGCCGTCCTGGCCGAGGACTCGGTAGTCCCTGACTGGTTACCCGAGTCGTGGCTGCTCACCGTAGGATGGTCGCCCCTCTACAAGGAGCTGACGAACGTACCCCTGATGGTCCGCGCTCCCGGACTGGAGCCCGGCCGCCGGTCGGCGTTGACGACCGCGCCCGACCTCGCGCCCACGGTCCTCGACCTCGCGGGCGTCAGGCGTCCCCCTTCCATGCAGGGAGAGTCGTTCGGGGACGTTCTGGTCGGAGATAGGGACGAGCACCGGCCTTTCGTCGTCAGCTCGTGGCCGCTTTACATGGCGGCGGGCGAGTTCACCACCGCGGTAGATTCCCGGCCCCGGCGCATCGCGAGCTACATGCCCATGACCGTGACCACCCGCGAGCGGTCCCTCATCCTCGGCGGCCCCGCCTACATGCCCGAGCTCTACGACCTCGTTAGCGACCCCGGAGAGCAGTCGAACGTGTGGGAGTCCGGCATCGAGGAGGGCGCCGGGCTGGGAGAGCGGGCGCTCTCGTTCCTGGAGCGGCAGGGAACGCCGGAGCTTTACCTGGCCCCCCGCCGCCTCGCCCTAAAGAGGTTCGCGCCGGACTTCACGCGGGGTTCCGGCCCGAAGTTGGCCGACAACGAACAGCGCCGGATGCACAACGCAAGCGAGGAGGCCGTATGAGCGTCCAAGTAGAGACCATACGCACCGTCGAGGTCCCGACCCGCATCGTGCACGGACAGGGGGCCATCGGCAGGCTGGGCGGGATCGTGGAGGAGTTGGGCGTGAGGCGCCCGTTGCTCGTAACCGACGCGGGCGTGGCCGCCGCCGGTCTTGCGGAGAAGGCCGTCGGGCGCCTCACGGACGCCGTAGTCTTCGACGGGGTCAGGCCGAACCCCGACGTGGAACTGATCGGACGGGCGCGCGAGGTCTACCGGAACGAGGGCTGCGACGGGCTCGTGGCCTTAGGCGGCGGCAGCTCGATGGACACGGCCAAGGGGGTCGGGATCGAGGTCACGGGCGGCGGGTCGATCCTGGATTACGAGGACGGCGGGAAGCCCATCACGCGGCGCGTGCCGCCGCTCGTGACCGTGCCGACGACCGCCGGGACCGGCAGCGAGGTCACGCTGTGGGCCGTCATTACCGACCACGAACGCAAGATCAAGTTCAACGTCGGCGGCACGGCCCTGATCGGCGCCCACGTGGCGCTCGTGGACCCGGCCCTGATGGCGGGCCTGCCGACCGCCATCACGGCGGCTACGGGGATGGACGCGCTCTCGCACGGGATCGAGTGCTACACCTGCGACTACCACCAGCCCTTCACCGACTCCTTCGCCCTGACCGCCATCGAGTACGTGGCGCGGTGGCTGCGGGCAGCCTGCGAGGACGGCTCGAACATGGAGGCCCGCACGTTCATGGCGCACGCGGCCACGTTCGGAGGGATGGCCTACGGCACGGAGAGCGCGGGGGCCGCCCACGCCATGAGCCAGTCGGCGGGGGGCGTCCACGACTGCCCCCACGGCGCCCTGACGGCCCGCGTCCTCGGCCCGGTGTGCGAGTACAACGCCCCGGCCGACCCCGGGCGCTACGCGCGCATCGCGCTCGCCATGGGCGCGGACACCAGGAGACTCGACCCGCTGGAGGCCGCGCGGGCGGGTATCGAGGAGCTCTACCGCCTGACCGAGGACGTGGGCATCCCGACGATGGAAGAGCTGGGCTTCTCGGAAGACGAGATCCCCATGCTCGCCCGGATCGCCCACGAGGACCCGCAGACGATCGGCAACCCCCGCGAGGTCACGGTCGCCGACTACGAGGAGATCTACCGCAACGCCTTCGCGAGGGGGAAGTGATGTACACGCAGACCAAAGACTACGCGATGTACGTCGCCGGCGGGTGGGCCGGCGGCGAGTCCGAAGCCCGCATAGAGGCCACGAGCCCGGCGACCGGCGAGCGGATCGGGAGCGTACCAGAAGGGACCCGCGGGGACGTCCGCCGGGCGATAGCCGCGGCGAACCGGGCCTGGCCGGAATGGGCCGCCCTCTCCGCGTTCGAGCGCGCCGCGGCGATGGCCCGGATCGCGCGGACCATCGAGGAGCGCCGCGACGACCTGGCGGAGACGTTGACCCTGGATCAGGGCAAGCCGCTGGCGGCCGAATCCTACGACGAGGTGGACGAGCTGATCGAGTACTTCCGAATGGCGAGCGCCGACGCCACGCGGCTCGAAGGCTCGATGCCGCCCTCGATCGATGCCGGAAAGCGGGTCTTCCTCTACCGCGTCCCGCGCGGGGTTGTAGGCGTGATCTCGCCCTGGAACTGGCCCTACACCATGCCGGCCGAGGCGCTGGCCCCGGCCCTCGCCTCCGGCAACGCCGTCGTCTGGAACCCCGCCTCGACGACCTCGGTCTGCGCGGTCAAGCTCGCCGAGTGCATAGTGGACGCCGAACTCCCGCCCGGCGTCTTCAACCTGGTCACCGGCCACGGAACCGTCGTCGGCGACGAGGTGGCCGCCAACCCCGGCACCCAGGCCGTCGCCTTTATCGGGTCTATCGAGACCGGGCAGAAGGTGGCCGCGAGGGCCGCCGGGAAGGCGCTTCTCCTGGAGATGGGGGGCAACGGGCCGATGGTGATCCTGGACGACGCCGACCTTGCGGTCGCCGCGGAGGAGAGCCTCACATCGGCCTTCCTCGGGGCGGGGCAGAGCTGCACCGCCGGGGAGCGCTTCCTGGTTCACGAGGGGATCTTCGACGACTTTATCGAGAGGCTCGGCCTCGCCATCGAGCGCGGGGTCCGTCTGGGCGACCCCTTCGCCCCGGACACGACGCTCGGGCCCCTCAACAACGAGCCGACGGCCGAGAAGATGGACCGGCATATCTCCGACGCGCTCGAGCGCGGCGCGGAGTTGATCTCCGGCGGCTCCCGCGCCGAGGGCTACCCAACGGACCTCTACTACCGTCCGACCGTGCTCGGCAAGGTCACCGGCGAGATGCGGGTCTCCAGGGAAGAGACCTTCGGCCCCATAATCCCCGCGACCGTTATCCACGACGAGCAGGAGGCGATCAGATCCGTCAACTCCTCGCCTTACGGCCTGCTCTCAGCGGTCTTTACCCGGGACCTGGCGAGGGGCCTGCGCTTCGCCGAGGCGGTGCGGACCGGCTGGGTCAACATCAACGCCTCCTCCAACCACTGGGAGAGCCACCTCCCCTTCGGCGGGCGAGCAGGCTCGAAATCCGGCGTGGGACGCGTAGGTGGCCGCTACCCGATGGAGACCTTCACCGAGTTCAAGACCGTCATAATGAACGTGGGGTAGCCGTCAGCCTTCGGCCCGCTGCGGCCTGCTCCGCAGGCCTCCGCTGTCAGCTGTCAGCTATTTTGCTGAATGCTGATCGCTGACGGCTGAAAGCTCTAAACGCGGAATCCGAGACAGCGCGAGATCTCCGCCGCGGCCTCGACGGTGAGCCCGCCAACCTCGTCGAACGACTCCTCCGGTAGCCGGAACGCAGGCCCCGACACGCTCACCGCGGCCACGACCGCACCCTGGGCGCAACGGATCGGCGCGGCAACCGCGTTGAGACCGTCCTCCAGTTCCTCGACGGTGTGCCAGTAGCCCCTGTCCCTGCTGGCGCGTAGCTCTTCCTTGAGGGCGGCTGGTTCCACGATGGTGCTCCCGGTGTAGCGCTGCAGCGGCTTTCTGGACAGGCGACGCCGCTGGTCTTCGGGCATGTAGTGCAGGAAGATTTTGCCCGCCGCCGTGGCGTGCAGCGGCGTGTGCTGGCCCTCCCAGCTCACGCTCAAGGCGGAAGAACCCGAGTTGCTCTGGTGGAGGATGATGCCGTCGTCGCCCTCCAGGACGGCGACGGTGACCGTCTCCCGCGTCTGTTCGGCCAGGCGGTCGCAAACCGGTCGGGAACAGCGCGCGACGTCCAGGTCCGCCGTAACCGAGCTGGCGAGCGCGACGAGACCGAAACCGAGCCTGTACTTCTCGGTCGCGGCGTCCTGCTCCACCAGACCCCGGTCTCTCAGCGTGGTGAGCAACCGGTAGGCGGTCGACTTGTGGATCTTTAGCTCGTTGGCCACCTCCGTCACGCCGGACCACCCCCGCCGCGACAGGAGCTCCAGAACGGTAATCGCCCGGTCGACAGACTGGACGAAAGCGTTTCTGCGCTTCACTGTCTCCATGACGGCGTATTCTACACCCCGCCGCGCGGCCGAACCCGCCCCACCAGGGAGACGAGTCCGAGAGAGGGCCTCATCTCCCGGCCGCCGCGGGTAGGAGCGTGCCGTCGTCCACGTGGCGAAACCAGTCCCAGGCCACGCGGGGGGCCTCGCCGTCCACGTTGGGCGCGCCGCGACCGGCCGCCGCGTCCCCGGCATCGACCGTGCGCAACTCGACGCTGAACCGGGCGACGCCCGTAGAGTTCGGGACGCTGGCGTGCAAGTGCGCCCCCGAGAAGCACAGGAGGTCCCCGGGCTCGATCACCGGCCGCAGCTCTGAGGCGGTGTCCACGGTTTCGGTAGGCCCGGGCACCACGGGGGCGCCCGACCTGCCGGCCCTGATCTCCTCAAGATCCCACCCTCCGCTGGTGTTCTCGAGGGGCCTGTCCCAGTACTCCCCGTAGAAAGCTATGGTGCGTCCCGCGGTAATCGGGTAGATCGGGGCCCACCAGTTGGTCTGCGCGTATACGTTGGAAGACCAGGTGTCGCGGTGGAAGCCCAACTTGGCGGTTCGGCGGCCGGCGTGCTCCTCGCCGTGGGGCGAAACGCGCAGGTGCAACCAGTCCCCGAAGGTTCGCCCCAGTTCCACCCCGACGTGCCCGAGCGCCGCGAGGAAGAGTTCCCTGGCCGCGCCGTCCTTCCGGAACCGCTTCTGGAGCGTCTCTACCCTGGAAAGGTACTCGTCCCGGTCGAACTCCGACTGCGCCCTCACCGGGTCCCCGGTCTGGAAGACTTCCCGGATCAGGGCATCCGTCAACGCGCAGAACTCTTCCATCGGGGGCACCTTCTTGAAGACGAGCAGGTCACCACCGTAGACCGACTCGCGCCGCGCACCGTCCTCGAGCGCGCCCGAGACTACCCTCAGGATCGACACAAGGTCCCCTCTCTCAAGCTCATAGGTCCGCTTCCTCGACCCTCCGCAAGCTGGTCTACCAGAACGGCCTCACGTCGGGCACCCGCGAAAAATATTGGGAACGACCGTTCTGCTCCCGGGCCCGCCCGTCGACGCCTCCGGCCGGTGAGGGACGCCTCCGGGAGGGGCGTCGCAGGCGATCCAGGCCGAAGAGGCTTATGTCGTGGCGCGTCATACCGGTCTCGGCCAGGTCGGCCATGATCTCGCCTATCACGCTGGCGAACTTGTAGCCGTGCCCCGAGCAGGGCGAGGCGAACGAGACCTGCTCGTAGTCCGGGTGCAGGTCGATGACGAAGTGGTTGTCGGGCGTGTTGGTGAACATGCAGGTTTGCAGGTCCATCGTCGGCCCGCAGCCGTCGGGAAAGTAGCGCTCGGCGAAATCCCGCAGCAACCGTTCGTCGTAGTCGTGGGTCTCGCGGTCGAGTGTCTCGGGATCTACGACCTCTTCGAGGTGGTGGTACTTCCCGAACTTGAAGCCGGGGACGCCGAAGACCGGGAAGCCGTAGAAGCGTCCCTCGTCAACGAGCAGGTTGAAGACGGGGAAGTCGCCGGGCCGGAAGCGTTCGGGGCGGGTGGGCTGGAGCCAGGCCAGGACCTGCCTCTCGGGGACGGCGAGGCCGTCGAGCACGTCGAGAAGCTCGCCGTCCCAGGCGCCGGCGGTGACGATGAGCTTCTCCGCCTCGTAGGCGCCGCGGTCCGTGCGAACCCGCACCCCGCCCTCCAGCGGCTCCCACTCGAGGACCCTCTCGCGGGCGTGGATCTCGGCCCCGTGCGCCTGCGCGCCCGTCACGTAGGAGACTATGCACTTCTCGGGCGTGAGGAAGCCGCCCTCGGGTTGAACGAGCGCGAGGTGGGTCGGGGGCAGGCGGTATCCGGGGTGGCGGCGGTGCAGCTCGGCGCCGGTGACGACCTCGTGGGGAAGGTCGTGCAGCTTGCAGGACTCCCACGAGCCCTTGAAGACCCAGGAGTCCTCGGGGCCCGCGTCAACGGACCCCGTGATGTGCAGGAGACGCTCGCCGGACGTTAGTTGGATCTCGCGCCACAGCTCGTAGGCCCGCTTGAGGAGCAACACGTAGGAAGGGTGCTCGTAGTAGGCCAGCCGGATTATGCGGGTGTGGCCGTGCGAGGACCCCATCGAGTGCGGGATGCCGAAACGCTCGAGACCCAGCACCCGCCTGCCGCGCCGGGCGAGGTAGTAGCACGCGGCGCTCCCCATCCCCCCCACGCCGACGACGATGGCGTCGTAGCGGCCGGAGTAGGTGACGCTCACGAGCCGGGGCCCCCGTTGGTCGACCGCCCGGGCGCGCCCGGACGGGTGCCCGCCACCGCGCGCGACGCTGGCCCGGGCCGGTGCCCGTCTTCCGTGGGCCCCGAGCGGACGCGGGCGTTCTCCGGGTCGAAGAAGGGCGTCGGGGAGACTTTGGCGGGTACGGGGCGGCCGTTTACCTCGACGATGAGGTTGTTGCCGGGCCAGGAGTGGGCCGTGTCCACGTAGGCCATCGCGAGCATCCGGCCGACGGTGTGGCCCATGGCGCTGGAGGTCACGCGCCCGACCTGCCTCTCCCCGGGCATGACGGCATCCTCGTACTCGCCGGCCTCGGCTCCCGTCTCTATCATCTCGCGAAACGTCGCCACGTCGCCGACGCCGTGGACTTTCGCGCCCGACGCGGCCGGCACCGCGCTCTCCAGGGTCAGGCCGACCCAGCGCCTCTCAAGGCCCCTCTCCTGGAGGCGCAGCAGGGCCTCGCGTCCGACGAAGTCGCGCTTGCCGAAGCGGATCCAGCGCGAGAGACCCACGTGGAACGGGGTGTCGTCCTCGCTTATGTCGGGGCCGTAGAGCGGCAGGCTCTTCTCGATGCGCAAGGACTGCATCGCCTCGACGCCGTAGGGCCTGAGGTCGAACTCGCGGCCTTTCTCCAGGAGGAATTCCCACAGGACCCCGGCCTGGTCAGCCGGGGTATATAGCTCGTAGCCGAGCTCCCCCGTGTATCCGGAGCGGGAGACCAGGAGCTCGACCTCCCCGATGCGGCACGGGGCGAAGCGGAAGAAGCGGAGCCCGTCGAGGTCCACGTCGTCCACGAGGCTCTTGAGGAAACCCCGGGAGCGCGGACCCTGGACGACCGGGAGGGCCACCGCCGCGGTCACGTCGGTCGCGTAGGCGCTCGCGCCCCTGGCGTGGTCGGAGATCCAACGAAAGGTCTTGAGGCGCGGCCCCGAGCTGGCGACGATCATGAAGTGCTCGTCGTCGAACTTGTATACGGTCACGTCGTCGACGATGCCGCCCCGCTCGTTGCACATCGTCGAGTAGCGCAACTGCCCCGGCTCCATGTCCTGGACCTCGTTGACGAGCAGGCGCCTGACGAGCCTCTCGGCCCCTGGCCCCTTTATGTCCACCTCCCCCATCGTCGAGAGGTCCTGCATCCCGACGTTGCGGCGCACGTTGAGGTGCTCCTCGACGGGCGAGGTGTACGAGGCCGGGAACATAAAGCCCCCGCCCCCCCTGACCACGTTCCTCGCCGAACGGAGGTGGAAGTCGTACAGCGGCGTTCTTCTCTCGGTCATCGGAAGGTCCTTTCGCTCCCCGCGGAAGCATCGACAGAGATAGTACCGTCTTTCACAACAAAACTTGCCTTGCCGTCTTCCATCACGAGAGGCCCACGATCTCGCCGTTCTCGTCTATGTCTATGCGCGTGGCGGCCGGCGTTGCGCTCAGGCCCGGCATGGTCCTCATCTCTCCGCACAGCGGGTAGATAAAGCCGGCGCCCACGGAGGCGCGCACCTCCCGCACCGGGAGCGTCCAACCTTTCGGCGCCCCGAGGAGCGTCGGGTCCGAGGAGATGGAGAGGTGCGTCTTCGCCATGCACACGGGCAGGTTCCCGAAACCGTTCTTCTCGTAGGAGTCGAGCTGCTGGGAGGCCTTCATGTCGTAGGCCACGCCGTCGGCCCCGTAGACCTTCGTGGCTATGGTCTCTATCTTCTCCCTGAGGCTCGCCTCCTCGGGGTAGAGGAAGCCGAACTCGGTGGGCTCTTCGGAGGCTTCGGCGACGGCTTCGGCCAGGTCGGTCGCGCCGGCACCGCCCTCGGAGAAATGGTTGGCGACGGCGACGCGCGCCCCGGTCTCCTCGGCGATCTCGCGAATGGCGGCGTGCTCGGAGTCGTGGTCGGTCGGGAAGGCGTTGATCGCCACGACGGGCGAGACGCCGTGCAGCCTTATGTTCTCGATCTGCTTTCTCAGGTTGTCAGCCCCGGCGAACACGTCGTCGGGGTTCTCCTCCAGCAGCTCGGGGGGCAGCGGACGTCCGGCGACGACCTCGAACCTGCCGGAGTGGGCCTTGAGGGCGCGCACGGTGGCCACCAGCACCGCCGCGTCGGCCTTGAGCCCCGAGTAGCGGCACTTGATGTTGAAGAAACGCTCGGCGCCCATGTCCGCGCCAAAGCCCGCTTCGGTGATCAGGTAATCCCCACCCCTTATGCCGATCCTGTCCGCCACGATGGAGGAGTTGCCCGTGGCGATGTTGCCGAAGGGGCCGGCGTGGACCAGCACCGGCGTGTTCTCCAGCGTCTGCATCAGGTTCGGCTTTATCGCCTCCTTCAGCATCACCGCCATGGCGCCGGCGGCCTTCAGGTCTTCTGCCGTTATCGGCTCGCCGTCCACGGTGTTCCCGATCACGATGCGGCCGAGCCTCTCCCTCAGATCCCGCAAGGAGGTGGAGAGCGCGAGGATCGCCATGACCTCCGAGGCGGCCGTGATGTCGAAGCCGGTCTCGCGCGGGATACCGTCCGTTCGCGGTCCGAGGCCGACGATGATGTTGCGCAGGGCGCGGTCGTTGACGTCGAGGACCCGCCGCCAGGTGATGCTGTGCCGGTCCACGTGGAAAAAGTCGTCGTTCTGGTGGACGTGGTTGTCTATCATGGCCGAGAGCAGGTTGTGGGCCGACGTGACCGCGTGCGTGTCCCCGGTCAGGTGGAGGTTGAGCATCTCCATCGGCACGACCTGACTGTAGCCGCCGCCCGCGGCGCCCCCCTTTATGCCGAACGTCGGCCCCATCGCCGGCTGGCGCACCGCGACCGTCGCCGTCTTCCCGAGGTGGGAGAAAGCCTGCCCCAGGCCCACCGTCGTCGTCGTCTTTCCCTCCCCGAGCGGCGTCGGCGTTATGGCGGAGACCACCACGTATTTCGCCCTCGGCCGGTCCGAGAGTTCCTCGATGGCTTCGAGCTTCACCTTCGCCACGGCGTCGCCGTAGGGCTCCAGCAAGTGCGGGCCTATGCCCATGGTCCCGGCTACCTCGGGCAGCGGCCTCAGCTTCGACCGGCGGGCGATCTCGAGGTCGTTCGGAAACTCTTTTGTCGGGAAGGTCATACGGTGGACTCCTCGTGTCTCTCCTCGCGGGGCGTCGCCCCGAATCGTTCCAGCGCCCCGCGTCGCCACGCCTCGGTCTGTTCCACCTCGTTGAACGTGTAGACGTGGAAACCGCGCACCTTGAGTTCCGGGTGGTCCAGAGAGACGCCCTCGACCAGGGCGTCCGGGCTGTAGCCGCCCGGCATAAACATCCGCCAGAACCAGTTGCCGTACTTCTGCAGGAAGCGGGCCGACTCGCCGAGGCCTATCTTCGACGAGATCCGCACGAGCTTCGTCATGCTCACGGCGCCTGGCATCCCGACGTAGATCGGGAGCCCGACACCCCGCCGGCGCACCCGCAAGACCCATTCGTTGATGATCCTCGTATCGAAGCAGATCTGGCTGGCGATGTAGGTCGCGTGGGGCTCCTTCTGGAACATGGCCTGTATGGTGACCTCGTCGCTGATAAGCGGATGGCTCTCCGGGTATCCGGTGATGCCCACCTCATCGAGACCGTGCCCGATCTCGTCCATCGCCCGGAGCAGCGCGCCGGATCCCTCGAACTCGCCGGCGGGCTCGGGCGCGTCGCCGGCCACCACGAAGACGTCCCGAACGCCCACCTCGCGCAGCCGGGCGAGGATCTCGCCCAGCTCCGCCCCGTCCCGGATGAGCCGCGCCGAGAGGTGAGGGGCGACCGCGAAACCCTCCGCAGAGAGTCGCCCGGCAAGGTCCAGGGTGGGTTCGAGGCCCTTCCTGGGCGAGGCCGTCACCGTGATCTTGATGTGCTTCGGGACGTGCTCGACGACCCCGTCCTCGATACCGGGGAGCGGGATCACCTCGTACCTCGGCCTCCGCAGCGCCCCGACCAGCGCGCCTCTCCTGTCCTGCATCACACGAACCTCTACCTGTCGCCCAGGCGATCCCGCCATCGCTTCTCGTCGCTGTCCGGCTATGCCCCCTTGCTGGAGCTCGTGGCGCTCAACGTCTGCTCGGCGTGCTCGGGCTTGAAGAAGACCCGGTCGGCCACGACGGCCGGGACCGTCTCCTCCGGGCGCTCCACCGTAAGCTCGGTGCCGATCTCGCCGTACTCGACGGGCACCATGGCGAAACCGATGTTCTTCCGCAGGCGCGGGGAGTAGCAACCGGAGGTCACCTTGCCTATCCTCTCGCCGTCCGCAAGCACGGGGAAGTAGTCGATCATGGAGCCGTCGTTGTACGAGCCGAGGTTCGCGCCCCCGATCTCCACACCCACAAGCTTGCGGCTGACGCCCTCCTCGCTGACCTTCTTGAGCGCCTCCCTGCCCACGAAGTTCTGCTCCTGCTCCAGTTCGACCATCCACTTGTAGCCGTAGCCGACCTCGTAGGGGTTGGTGTCGTACCACATGTCGCAACCGAGGGCGAGGATGCCGCCCTCGATCCTGCGGATGTGGCAAGGCCCGATGGGGGAAAGCCCGTACGGCTCGCCGGCCTGCATCACGCGGTCCCAGAGCTTGAGCCCGTCGCGGCCGGCGTTCTTGAGGTAGAGCTCGTAACCGAGCTCCCCGGAGTAACCGGTGCGGGAGATGACGAGCTCCATCCCGTCGAGCTCGTGGTGCTCCATGTAGTAGTAGGGCACGTCGAGGATTCCCTCGCCGAAAAGGTCTGTCATGACCTCCTTGGATTTGGGCCCCTGGACCTGCATCGGGCCGACGTCGGGCTCCCGGATCTGGACGTTCATCCCGGAGTTGTAGGCGAGGCCCTGGGCCCACAAGAGCACGTCGCTGTCGGCCAGCGAGAGCCAGAAGTGGTTCTCGTCCAGTCGCAGGAGGACCGGGTCGTTGATGATGCCGCCCTCGGCGTTCGTGATAAAGGCGTACTTGCACTGCCCAACGGCGCACTTGTTGAGGTCGCGCGGGGTGAGCATGTTCGTGAATTCGAAGGCGTCGGGGCCGGTGATCTCGACCTGCCGCTCCGCCCCCCCCACGTCCCACAACGTGACGCCTTCGAGGAGCTGCCAGTACTCCTCCACCGGGTCCCTGTAGTGGCGCGGGTGGTAGTGGTGGTTGTAGACGCTGTACTTCTGGACCCCGTGCCGGCGCGAGCCGTAGAAGTAAGGGGACTTGAAGATCCTCGTGTACTGCAGGATGCCCGGGTTCTCGTTTACCGCCATAGCGGACGACTCCTCTCCTGGTTCTCTGCGGCCCTCCGACAGGGCCGCCCGTGCGCTTCACCTATCAGGGTCTCAACTACTTCGCCGCATCCATCCCTCCCTCGTGTACTTCTCGTCCTCGACGGGATGCCGTCCGGCGAACCCGAGGCGCTCGCGTGTTGCGTGCTCGTCACCGGCCAGGCTCCTCAGCCGCGCATCCGCTTCATCGCCGGGTCGAAGAGCGGCTCCCCGGCCACCGTCGCGCCGTGGCGTTCGCCGAAGTACTCGACCTCGACCTTCTGGCCCTCCTCCGAGAGTGCGGGCGGCAGCCAGGCGTAGGCGATGCTCTGCCCGATGGAGTACCCGTAGGCCGCGCTGGTGACGTAACCGACCGGCGCCCCGTCCGCGTAGACGGGCTCGCCGCCCATGACCACGACGTTCGGGTCGTCGAGTAGCAGGCACGAGAGCCTGCGCCGCGGCCCTTCCTGCCTGCGGCGTAGCAGCGCCTCCCTGCCGACGAAGTCGCCCTTGTCGGGCTTCACCGCGAAGCCGAGGCCGGCCTCGTAGGGGTCGTGCTCGGTGGTCATGTCAGCGCCCCACGACCGGTAGCCTTTCTCGAGCCTCAGGCCGTTGAAGGCCCCGCGGCCGGCGGGGATCAGGCCGAGCGGCCTTCCCGCCCGGTAGAGGAGATCCCAGAGCCTCAACCCCAGGTCTGCGGAGGCGTAGAGCTCCCACCCGAGCTCGCCGACGTAGGAGACCCGCAGGGCCACGACCGGCACCTCGCCGACGTGGATCCTCCTGGCCTTGAAGAACCCGAACGCCTCGTTGGAGAGGTCGTCGGGGCTGAGCTCCTGCACGAGCTCTCTGGCGTAGGGACCCCAGACCCCGACGCAGCAGGTCCCGCCCGAGATGTCCCGCACCCGCACGGAGCCGTCGTCCGGCAGGTGCCGCCCCATCCACTCGATGTCCCGCGGTCCGTTGAGGCCTAGCTGGAAGTGGTCCTCCGCGAGCCGCGCGACGGTGATGTCGCTCCTCACGCCGGCCTTCCCGTCGAGCATCAGGGTGTAGGTGACGCTGCCCACGGGCCTGTCGAGCTGGTTTGTGTTGAGCTTTTGCAGGAACCGAAGCGCCCCCGGTCCCGTGACCTCGGCCTTCTTGAGCGAGGCCATGTCGAAGAGGGCGACCCTCTCGCGGGCGGCGAGGTGCTCGGCCCCCACGATGGGCGACCAGTAGCGCCCGGCCCACTCCTCCATCTCGGGAACTTCGTACTCGGCGAGCAGCGAATCGTTGGCCCCGTACCACTGCGGGCGCTCCCAGCCGGAGGCCTCTAGGAAGTACGCGCCGAGCTCCTTCTGGCGGATGTAGAAGGGGCTCGTCCTGAGGGGACGCGGCTCCTCCATCGGCTGCTGGGGGTGGATGATGTCGTAGACCTCCTGGAAGGACTGCGAGCTGCGCGCGAGCACGTAGGACGGGCTCCTCTGGAACTCGTCGAAGCGGTGGACGTCCACCGCGCTCGGGTCGATGCTCGGGGCGCCGTCGGTCATCCACTCCGCGATCATCCTTGCCGCGCCCGCCGCGTGGGTGACCCACACTGCCTCGGCCATCCAGAAGCCGCGCGCCTCCCTGGACTCGCCGAGCAGGGACCCGCCGTCGGGCGTGAAGGAGAAGAGCCCGTTTATGCCCCGCTCTATCTGCGTCTCCCGCAGGGCCGGCATCAGCCTCCGCGACTCCTCCCACGGCCCCTCGAAGTCCTCGGGCGTGAAAGGCATGAGCGAGGGCATGGTCTCTCCGGCTTCGTACCCCCCGATCTTTTCCGGCGAGACGGGCATCGAGCGGTGCCTGTAGGAGCCGATCCCGTACCGCTCCCCCTCCTGCCGGAAGTACATGGAGTGGTCCTGGTGCCTGAGGATGACGTGATCCGACTCCTCGGAGTCCGCCTCCAGCCCAGGCACGGGCGTGGTCCACGCGTACTGGTGCTGCATCGGCGTCAGGAGCGGCACGAAGGCCCCCGCCATCCGCCCGACCCTGGGCCCCCACATCCCGGCGCAACTCAAGATGTTCTCGGTCTCGATGCGACCGCGCGATGTCTCGACCGCCCTGACGCGCCCGTTGCGAACCTCTACCCCAGTAACCTCGGTCTCGCCGTAGAACTTCGCGCCCCGGCCCCGGGCCTCGCGGGCCATCGCCTCGCTGACCCGCACGCCCTTCGCAAGCCCGTCGGAGGGGACGTAGAGGCCGCCGTAGATCCTATCCTTGTCCAGCAGCGGGCTCTTCTCGGCGCACTCCGTGGGCGAGAGCAACCCCGACTCCACCCCCCAGGAGGTCGCGATGCCGTGCTTCCTCTTGAGGTCTTTCAGGCGCTCCGGTGTCGCCGCGACCTCGATGCTTCCGACGGGATAGAAGCAAGGCTCGCCGTCCACATCCAGCCCCGAGTACCGCTTTACGCCGTAGGCCGCGAGCTCCGTCATGGTCTTGGACGGGTTGGTCTGGAAGACGAGCCCGGGGGCGTGCGAGGTCGAACCGCCCGCCTCGAAAAGCGGGCCCTGGTCCAAGACCACGACGTCCCGCCACCCCAGCCCCGTCAGGTGCTCGGCGGCGCTGCAGCCAACGATGCCGGCCCCGATGACCACCACGCTCGCACTGTGTTCCACGGCCGATCCTCCGTCCGCTCCGCCGTCGCCCCGCGTGATCGAGAGAGAATAGACCGCGCCCCCGCCGATCGGGGCCCGTCGCCGGTTCCTGTTGCGTATTGCGCACCGTTTTCCTATATACGGCACTAGTAACATATGTCCGCAAGTGAGTCAAGGGTGGTCGAGCCTTCCGATGGCGCGCCACCTCTCGGCGGCCCCTGGCGGCACGGGAAGCGGGGGCCGAGGGCGCTCGGCGCCCCGGGCCGTTTCGAGGAACAGTGTGGGGGTTGCGGGCGCCGATCCCACCGGGAGCAGGGGTGCGCGTCCCCGCAATCCTTCTCACGGATGCAGGGGATTCGCCGGCCGGTCAGACCCGCTCGCAAACCGTGCGAAGCATGGCTGTCGCCACGCTGAGAAGGATCTCCTCGGCGTTTACCACCGTACACGTCCTCTCACTTCCGCCCGGATCCTTCGGTCGACGGCCACTCCCGGGTCCGCGGCATGAATCGAGCCTCCAAGGACGCAGCGCGGGGTCGCGGCCGGGCTTGGCAGGAATATCAGCACCGGAGGCGGTTCTGGGGGAGACACCCGTTACGCCCCGGGCGGGTTGACGACCAATATTTGCTATGCTAATCTTTAGCTATGCAAGAAAATTCGACATCAGGGTACAGGGTGGTGGAGGGGCCTGACGGGCCCGTTCTCGCGGGCGGGGGTCTCCGGAGGGGAGCCGTTCGTCATCGAGGAAAGCGTGGGCTACCTCGTGAACTTCCTGGCGAAGGCGATGGCCCGGGAGCTGGCGGGGCGGCTCGCGGCGCGCGGGGCTTCCCTGGGCCAGTGGGGGTGCTCCTGTTCCTGTGGGCGCGGGACGGCCGGTCCCAGGGGAGCTCGCCCGTCTGGTCGCCATCGAGGACGCGACGATGGTGCGCACCATAGACCGCATGGAGCGCGACGGCCTCGTCCGGCGCGAGCGGGACGCGCAAGACCGCCGGCGGGTCAACGTGTTCCTCACCGAGGAGGGGCGGCATCTCAGGGATCCGCTGGTGCCGTGCGCCGTCGCCGCGAACGAGGCGGCGACGCGGGCGCTCACCGGGCCCGAGCTGGAGCAGGCGAAGGACCTCATGCGCCGGATGATCTCGGCGCTCGACGCCGCGCCTTCCGCGCGCGGGAAAGGAGAAAGCGATCGTGAACGGATCTAAGGTGTCGAATAGGAGGCTGCGGGACGCCCAACGGGCCGCCCACCTCCTGGGCGGCCTGATGCTGGGCTTCTACATCTACTTGCCCCTGATCGGCGGTCCCGCCCCACAGGTGGCCGAGTCGCTCATGCAGGCGGTGGTCTTCCCCCTGGTCACGGCGACGGGCCTCCTGATGTGGCAACTGCCGCGCCTCCGCAAGCGGCTGCGGGATAGGGCGAGCGCGAAAGCGAGCGCGAAAGAAGCCGGGGCGGCCCGCGCGCCCGCGGCGAGAAGTTAGGAGGTCCGCGACCGTGTCGAGTTTCAGCCGGACCGTTTCGGTCGCGTGCGCGGGCGCCTTCGCCGGCGGCTGCCTGGTGGTGTCCGTAGTCCTGGTGCCGACATGGCGGGAGATGGACCCGGAGGCGTTCCTGGCTTGGTTTCAGGAGAACGGCCCCCGGCTCGGCCTGACGCTGTTCCCGCTGGAGGTCGCCGGGGCGTTATTCGCGGTCCTGGCGTTCTTCGGCGCCGTGAGGAGGGGGTCGAACGGCCGGTTGCCCTGGGGGCTGTCGAGCCTGTGCATCGTGGCGACGCTGGTCCTGCTTCCCCTCTACTTCGCCGGGGCCAACGCGCGGATGATCGAGGGGAACATGGGGGCGCGGGAGGTGGGCGCCGAGCTCGCGTCCTGGCAGGGCTGGCAGTGGCTGAGGACGGCGCTGGCCGTCCTGGCGGTCGCCTTCGGCGGTTGGGGCCTGGGCCGAGAGCGAGCCGAGCGCACGCCGAAGTAGATCCGCCGGGACCCGCCGGGCTTTCCCGCGGGCGGTTCCTGGACGGCGTCCGTGTGGGCGAAGAGGGCCTTGTGCACTCGTTGGCAGGCGTGGACCTCCAGCCCGAGCGTCTTGAGCCAGCCGTCGTCCAGTGGTCGGGGTTATCTCGGGAGGAAGGGGAACCTCGACGTGCGAGACCCCCTACCTAAATCAGCCGACCTGGCTTCGGATACGGACGCGTTGGGGCTCGGGCAGGTTGGCCCCGCCTTTGACGTTGATCTCCAGCAGGCCGTCCTCGAACCCGGCGTCGAGCCTGCTCGCGTCCACGCCATCGGGCAGCGCGATCGTGCGCCGGAAGTGACCGAAGTAGCGTTCCCGCGTGAAGAACTCCAGTTCCTCGTCGTCCAGCCCACTCCGGCGCTCGCCGGATATGCTCAGCACGCCGTTGACGAGCGAGATGTCTATGTCTTCCTGGCGCACGCCGGCGAGCTCGCAGCGGATCACGAGGTCGTCGCCCCTGGCGAATATGTCGGTGGTCGGGACCCACGCGGTGGCGTGGGTCCTGCGCTGGTCTTCCTGCGCCTGGCCGCCACCCTCGGCGTACTCCCGCATCCGGGCCATCTCGCTCATGTGGTCGATAAGCCCGCGGAACGGGTTGCGCGCTTTTCCCATTCTCCCTCCTTCTTCTCCGGGTTACGGCCGGTCTGCTCCAGCCCGCACCTCCGCCCTCGACCGCTGGCGTGACGGACGGGCGTCGGGATCCCGCTAGGCGCGGCTTTGATCGTCCCTTCGGGGGTTCTGCCCGGACATCCGCTGCGGGGCGGGGGCCCCGCTCGGACGGGACATCGCCCTGCCCGGCTCCGGAGCCGCGGGCCGCCCGTCCGGCAGCCGTTCCGCGCGCAGCGCCTTCAAGATAGAGAAGCACAGCCCGATCAGGATCAGCACGAACGGCGCCGCAGAGGCGATCGCCACGGATTGCAGGGCAAGGAGGGCCGCGTCGACCGAACCCTGGATCGCCCCGGACAGCAGGCAGATCGCCGCCGCCGCCCCGGTGAACGTGCCCCACACGATGATGTTCCACCTTGCGGGATGCAGGTTGCCTTTCGAGGAGAGCATCCCCATCACCACCGAGGCCGCGTCGGCCCCGCTGACAAAGAACAGCGCGACCAGGATGATCGTGATCAGGGCCATCGGCAGAAACAGCGGGAACTGCTGCAGGGTGGAGAACAGCGCCGCCGGCTGGTTGTTCGCGGCGATCTCGGCGATGTTCGCCGTCCCCGTGAGCTGCAGGTCTATGGCCGACCCGCCGAGGATGGCGAACCACACGAAGCTGACGACGCTAGGCGCCAAAACGACGCCGAATACGAACTCCCGGATGGTGCGCCCGCGGGAGATCCTGGCTATAAACACCCCGACGAACGGCGCCCAGCTTATCCACCACGCCCAGTAGAAGATGGTCCAGCCGGAGACGAAGTCCGAGTCGCCGTAGGAGGCCGTCCTGAAGCTCATCGGGATGATGTTCGCCAGGTAAGCCCCGAGCGACTCGGTGAAGGTGTTGAGTATGAACACCGTCGGCCCCAACAGGAACACGAAGGCGAGCAGGAACACGGCCAGCACCATGTTGGTGTTGGCGATCCACTGGATACCGCGGTGCACCCCGCTCGTCGCCGACACGACGAACGCCAGCGTCAGGACGGCGATGACCACGATCGCCAGCCCGACCGCCTCCCGTCCGCCGATCCCGAACACCGCGTTCAAACCCTGGTTGATCTGCAGGGCGCCGAGACCCAGGGAGGTGGCCGAGCCGAACAGGGTGGCGAAGATCGCTAAAGTGTCGATGGTCTTGCCGATCGGCCCGTAGACCCTGTCACCCAGGAGGGGGTAGAACGCCGAGCTGATGAGGTTGGGCATTCCTTTTCGGAAGGTGAAGTAGGCCAAAGCCAACCCCATGATGGCGTAGATGGCCCAGGGGTGAAACGCCCAGTGGAAGTAGGTGTACTGCATGGCCACCTGGGCGGCGCCCCTGGTGTTGGGCTCCGCCAGCCCAAACGGCGGAGCGCCCATGTGGGAGAGGGGCTCGGCGACGCCGAAGAACATCAGCCCTATGCCCATCCCCGCGCTGAACATCATCGCCACCCACGAGACGGTGCTGAACTCCGGCTGCTCGTCCTGCCCACCAAGCCTTACCTTCCCGTACCGGCTGAAAGCCAGATAGACCGAGAAGGCCAGGAACCCGAACGACGACAAGATGAACACCCAGCCGAAGTTGGGCACCAGGAAGCTCCACAGGACCGCCTCGAAGACGGCGGCCAAGCTCTCCGTACCCAGGATCCCCCACGCCACGAACGCAGCCGATGCGAACGCCGCGATCCAAAACACCGCGGGGTCGATCCTCGGATTCGCCGGTCTTTGCATACCTATCTACCCCTTCCCTATCTTCGGTTTTCGGACGCCGCTTTCTCCTGCCCCCCCGAGAACGTTGCGGGCACTGTAGCGCATAGCGCAACTTGCTTCAATAATGTCATTGATGGTTATCCGGGGTGATACGATAGGGGTCGCTCCCCCGTCGAAGCCGTCCCCGTGCCACGGGGCGTAACGGAGAGCCCGGGTTCGCGCGCCTTCTCCGAGAGCCACTCCCACGCCCTCCGAACAGGCTTCCGGGAGGAACAGGAACTCCGTCGGTCAGTGATGCCGGGCGTTCACGAGGGGCGCGACCCGATCCCGTACGAGGAGCGAGCCCCGGTTGGGCACTGCGGGCGCCACGCGCCGGATGCGGGTGCCGACAAGATGTATGGTTCCGCCGCGTTAGTCTCGAAGGTCCCTCAGGAACAACCCCAAGAACCTCTTGCGATTCTGCAGCTTGTCTGCAAACGGGCGGTCTTCGTGGTGGGCCTGCCTGGACTCGAACCAGGGACCTCTTCCTTATCAGAGAAGCGCTCTAACCACCTGAGCTACAGGCCCGGAGTAATCGACGCGACAGACGCGCGCCGCCGGAATAATGTACAACACGCCCACGTCCCTGACAACCCGATTGCAGGTCAGGTGGGCGGGAAGTAAAATCGGCCAAACTCTGAATATCAGCCGCGAGTGATTCGCGGAGTGAGAGGAGCGTACAGCCAGTGAGCGCCGACGGCTTCACCAAGATGTCCATCTACGGCATGAACATGGACCTCTTTTCCTCTAGCCCGATCGTCATCCTCAAGGTGGAGGACGAGAACCGCTATTTGCCCATCTGGATCGGCCAGCCCGAGGCCCGTTCGATCCTCATGAAGCTCCAGAACCAGGAATTCGTCCGCCCCCTTACCCACGATCTGGCCCTGAACCTCGTCAACGAGCTCGGCGCCTCTATGGAGAGGATCACGGTCACCGCCCTCAGGGACCAGACCTTCTTCGCCACCATCCGCCTGGACATAGACGGCAAGACCGTGGAAGTAGACTCCCGCCCGTCAGACGCCATAGCGCTAGCCATCCGCTCCGGAGCCGAGATCTTCGCCTCCGACGAGGTCATCCAGGAGGCCGGCGTCGAGTTCGAAGAGGCAGAAGCGATGGAGGACGCCCCAGAAGACGAGGTCGTCGACAAGTTCAAGGACTGGATGAACCGCGTCTCGCCGGAAGATTTTAAGTAGGCGGCCCTTTGGGCCGCGCTTTTAGCTGTCAGCTTTCAGCTTTTGGTCCGAGCAGGTTGGTCCCGGTTGATCCGACCTTCCTTCGGGTGATACCAGCGTGCGGGGGCGGTCCTTCGGTGTTTTGGCTGACAGCTGACGGCTCTATTCCTTTGACCTGCTAAAAAGGCCGCCTTTCTCTTCTTCGGCTTTTTTGGCGCGTTCGGCGGCGCGGCCGACGTAGATGGTGGCGAAGATGACGACCAGGGTTACGAGGATGGCGTAGAAGAACTGGCCCGCCAGTTTGCTGCCTGCTTCCCCGAATATCTCCGTGAACAACGTTTGTATGGCCGTGTTCCAGGCGAGGGCGGCCACGAGGCCTAAGGCCGTGGTTATGAGGGTCGAGAACTTGTCGAGGACTTCAGCGGTCAATAGTCTCTCCTTCGGGTTCGGATCTGCCATCGGCCTCGCCGTCGGTCGGGCCGTATTCGGGGTAGGACTTCAGGAAGTCTTCGACGGAGCCTGCTCCCCAGCCCATTATTACCTGCTGGGTCTCGGACGAGAAGCGGTCCCGGATGTGGGCTTCCCGGCGGACGCTGCGGCGGACGTACTCCCAGGAGGTTTCCCCCTGGCGGCGCTCCAGGCGCTCGGCGTACAGGAACCGGCCCGTCGCCCGGTCCCTGACCATCAGCAAGTCCAACGCTAGCTCTCTCCTCCGGTTGGATCGAGGACCGCCCACCGGCCCAGCAGGCCCGCCTCTTCCCAGGGCCAGCGGCCTTCGTCCCCGGGCGCGCCGAACGGGGGCGCGCTCCGCCACATATTACCCGTCCCGGCCACCACGATACCACCCGAGATCAGCGCCTCCCCCTCCCCCGCCGAGGCGAGGTCCTTGCGGTGGGCCAGGAACCCGTCGCGCGCCTCCACGCCGCCGACCTTCCACGAGGCGCGCGGGTCCAGGCCGCCGGCAAGATCCCGTAGAACCCGCCGCAGGGCGTACACGGCCCCGGCGGCCCTGGCGTCGGCGAGGTTCGAGGCGGCCCGGACGGCGGCCTGGAGGTCGGAGGCCTCCTCGGAACCCTCGGGCGCGGCGGGAAGGTCGTCTCCGGCGCCGAGGTCCGTGCCGGCCCTTATGCGGGTGAAGATCCGGTCCCGGTGAAGGGACACCGCGAGCCGCCCGAGGTCCCCGCCGCCAACCCGGACCACGAGCGCGAGCATCCCTGCTCGGAGATCGAGTGTCTCGGCCCCGTCCGTGTCTAGCACCTCTCCGACCACGGCCACGTCGAGCCCGAACCGGCCTTCCCAGTCCCGCGCGCCGGCGGATAGCGCCCGCCGCCCGAGCGCGTCCGGGTCGCCCTCGACGGGGGCGAGGTATGCCAAATCTTCTTCCTCGATAAGGCCGTCTTCGGCCGCCGCGGCCGCCCCCGCTTCGCAGAACCTCCGTATCCCGGCCTCGTTCGGCGATGGCAGCGATGGCCCCGCTTCCGCGAGGCCGCGCAGGACGAAGTCGCGCACGTCTCGGGGGGGCATCCCGAGGTTTTCGGCGGTCGCGTCGGCGACCAGGAAGAGGTTGCGGGATGGGGGTGAGATCAGGTCAGGGGCCACATGCGTCGTCGAGGCGGCGACGTAACCGACATCGTTCCCGGAGGCCGCGGCGAAGACGGGGCTCTGGACGTTGGGGAGGAGGGCGGCAGGTAGGGCTCGTTGGAATGCCCTCTCGGCCGTCTCTTCGTCGGGGGCGTAGACGAGGATCTCGGCCCCCTCGCCCTCGCCGCTCCACCCGTACTCCTCTGCCTGCTCCACCACGGCGTCCCGGTCCTATTCCAGGACGACCAAAGGCTCGCCGGAGCGGACGGTCTTGCCGGCCTCGACGAGTACCTCGGAGACGCGGCCGGCCTTCTGCGCCCTGACCTCGCTCTCCATCTTCATGGCCTCGAGCACGCAGACGGCCTCGTCCGCGGCGACCTCCTGGCCCTCCTCGACGAGCACCTTCACTATGGTCCCCTGCATCGGGGAGGCGACGGCCCCCTCGCCGCCCGCCGCCCGCCGCGTCGTCCTCCCGCTGCGCCGCGGCGGGGTTGCCCGGCCGCCCGCCCCGGCCTCGTCGCCGAAGACCCGAACCCTGAAAAGCCTGCCGTTTACCTCGACCTCCACCTCGCGCGGCGCCTTCTCGTCCTCCGCCGCCCCGCCGGCCGGCTGGGTGGCTTCTATGACGAGGCCCTCCATTCTCTCCGCCACGAAGCCCGTCGTGTAGTCGCCGGAGACGAAGACCTCGTCGTCCAGGATAGCGCGGAAGAACGGCAGCGTCGTCGCAATACCTTCGACGCGGAACTCGGAGAGCGCGCGCCGCAGCCGGGCGAGGGCCGCCCCGCGGTCCGAAGCGCGCACGATCAGCTTGGCGAAGAGCGGATCGTAGGACTCGGGCACGGACCCCGGCCCCCGCAGCGACGAGTCTACCCGCACCCCGGGCCCACCGGGCTCCCCGTAGGCGGTAACGGCGCCGGGGCTCGGGACGAAGTCGCGCGCGGCGTCCTCGGCGTTGACGCGGACCTCGATGGCGTGGCCCCGCCAGGAGACCTCCTCCTGGCTTATCGGCATCGGCTCCCCGGCGGCGAGGCGGATGCCGGTCTGGACGACGTCCACGCCCGTGACCTCCTCCGTTACGGGGTGCTCGACCTGGACCCTCGTGTTCATCTCGAGGAAAAAGAAATCGTCGTCCTGAAGCAGGAACTCGACGGTGCCGGCCGAGTCGTAGCCCACGGCGTCGGCGGCGGCGACGGCCGCGCGGCCCATCGCGTCGCGGGTTTCGGGGTCGAGGGCCGGGCTCGGGCATTCCTCGACGAGCTTCTGGTGGCGGCGCTGGATAGAGCAGTCGCGTTCGCCGAGGTGGACGGCGTTGCCGTGCTTGTCTCGGAAGACCTGGATCTCGACGTGCCTGGGCGCCGGCAAGTACTTCTCCAGGTACACCGACCCGTCCCCGAAGTAAGCCTCGCCCTCCCGGGAAGCCCGCGAGTAGGCCGCCTCGGCCTCGGTCTTGTCGTTGGCGACCGCGAAGCCCTTGCCGCCCCCGCCGGCCGACGCCTTCACGGCGACCGGAAAGCCGTGCTCAGCGGCGAACTCCAGGACGGCGTCGGGTGAATCGACGGGGCCTTCGGTGCCCGGTGTGATCGGGACGCCCGCAGCCGCCATGATGCGCCTCGACTCGACCTTCGAGCCCATCGCCACTATTGCTTCGGGGTGGGGCCCGATCCAGACGAGCCCGGCTTCCGTCACGGCCCTCGCGAAAGGCGCGCTCTCGGCCAGAAAGCCATACCCCGGGTGGACGGCCTCGGCGCCGCTCTCTTTCGCCACCTCGATCAACTTCTCGATGTTCAGGTAGCTCTCGGTGGCAGGTGTTGGACCTATATGGTAGGCCTCGTCTGCGACGACCGTGTGGAGGGCGCCCCTGTCTATGTCCGAGTAGACGGCGACGCTCGCGATGCCCAACTCCCGGCAGGCGCGGGCTATGCGGACGGAGATCTCACCCCTGTTCGCGATAAGGATCTTCCCGAACACCTAGAAACCACCCTCCCAACTGGAGTAAGACCACAACGACCCGTCGAGCCCCATCCCGGGCGGCACGGGGTGCCCGAGCAACCCCGCCAACCTCCACCGGCTCCTGGCCGGAACCCCGGCCTCGGGGCTCTCCTCCCGCAGCACCCCCAGCGCGGCCACGATCGCCGCGGCCTCCTCCGGCGACGGCGGGGGGTCTATCCTGGTCCGCCGCGCGCCGGTCATCCCGCGAACGCCCGGATCAGGGGCACGAGCGCGTACTCGAGCAGCAGGAAGAGCACGAAGAGAAGCCCGAACAACGCGGCGACGGTTCCCAGGATCACGGCTACCACCTTGAGGTTCGAGCCCGGCAGGGGCAGGTGGGATCCGGCCTCGTCCGAGACCAGGCCGCCGGGCAGGCCGACGAGAAACCCGAGGGCGAGACCGTAGATCATGTTGCCAACGTTGCCGCCTTCGGCGGTCGGATACGGCGGGATGCCGGCGAGCGCCGTGCCGCCGAAGATGATCACGAATACCAGGGCCAACCCCACGAAGAGCCCGACGGTCCTCTCGATGCCGGGGCCGCCGATCTTCCTGAAAGGGTACGTCGCTAGGCGGGCCGCGATGAAGCCAACGACCATGCCCGAGAGGAAGATCAAGAGGTCCAGCGCGAGCTCCGATCCCCGCAGCACGAGCACGTTGAGGACGAAGAAGACCAGCACGCAGACCGCCGCGAGAACCCGGCCCCGGCGCGTCCTCGGCCAGAGCCTGCGTAGAGCGGTGGCGCCCCTTGCGACCATGGTGCTCAGAGGGGGATGTTCCCGTGCTTGCGCGGCGGGCGCTCGGGGCGCCTGGTCCTTACCATCGAGAGGGCCTTTACGAGGTAGGGCCTCGTCTCCCGCGGGTCGATGATGTCGTCTATGAAACCCATCTCGGCGGCCACCATCGGGTTGTTGAACTTCTCCTCGTAGTCCGCGATGAGCGACTCCCGCTCGGCCTCCGGGTCCTCCGCCTCCGCGATGCGCCTGCGGTGGATGATGCCGACGGCCGCCGAGGCCCCCATCACCGCGACCTCGCCCGTCGGCCAGGCGACGTTCACATCGGCGCCTATGTGCTTGGAGTTCATGACGTCGTAGGCGCCGCCGTAGGCTTTTCTGGTTATAACGGTCATCTTGGGGACCGTGGCCTCGGAGAAGGCGTAGAGAAGCTTGGCGCCGTGGCGGATGATCCCACCCCACTCCTGCCCCGTCCCGGGCATGAACCCCGGCACGTCCACGAACGTGAGCAGAGGGATGTTGAAGGCGTCGCAGAACCTCACGAACCGCGCCCCCTTGACGCTCGCGTCTATATCTAAAGTACCCGCGAGCACCATCGGCTGGTTCCCGACCACGCCGATGGCGTGGCCGTCCATCCTGGCGAACCCGACCACGAGGTTCTGGGCCCACCCCTCCTGCACCTCGAAGAACTCCCCGTCGTCGACGACCAGGGAGACGGCCTCCCTTATGTCGTAGGGCTGGCGCGGCGAGTCCGGCACGAGCGAGGCGAGCTCCTCCTCCATCCGTCCCGGGTCGTCGTCGGGCGGATAGTACGGGGCGGTTTCGAGGTTGTTCTCCGGTAGAAACGAGAGGAGGAACCGCACGTCTTCGAGGCAAGTCTCCTCGTCGGGGGAGGAGAAGTGGGCGACGCCGCTCTTGGTGTTGTGGGTGGCGGCCCCCCCGAGGTCCTCCTGGGTGACCTCCTCGCCCGTCACGCTCTTTATGACGTCGGGGCCCGTGATGAACATGTGGCTCGTCCCCTCGACCATGAAGACGAAGTCCGTGATCGCCGGCGAGTAGACGGCCCCCCCGGCGCAAGGGCCCATGACCACCGAGATCTGGGGCACAACACCGGAGGCCAGAACGTTCCTGTGGAAGATGTCGGCGTACCCGGCTAAAGAGACGACGCCCTCCTGAATCCTCGCCCCGCCCGAGTCGTTGATCCCGACGATGGGGCATCCCGTGCTGAGCGCCAGGTCCATGACCTTGCAGATCTTCTGGGCGTACACCTCGCCCAGAGAACCGCCGAAGACCGTGAAGTCCTGCGAGAAGACGCAGACCTTCCGCCCCATCACCTCACCGTAGCCGGTAACCACCCCGTCGCCTAAAGGCTTGTTCTGCTCCAGCCCAAAATTGTTCGAGCGGTGCACCCTGTAGCGGTCCAGCTCGACGAAGGTCCCCTCGTCGAGCAGGATATCGATCCGCTCGCGCGCCGTGAGCTTGCCCTTCTCGCGCTGCCGCTCGACGGCCTGCTCGGGGGCGGGATGGGCCGCACGCTCGCGCAGCTTCTCGAGCCCCTCCAGTTTTCCGGCGGTCGTGTCCTCGCCAAGCCTCTCACCCTGCATGGTTCGGCATTCTAGCACGCAGAAAGTTGCGAATTCCGTCGCACAGCGCCAGGCTCTGATCTATGTGGAACGGCTAGATTTTTTGATACGAAGACGCCCTCAACCAACGTACGCGTTGATATCCCACTGTTCGCCATTTCGTTTAGCGTTATGTACATCTTCAACTACTAGCCTTCCTGACTGCAGTAAGTCGACAATCAGGTCAGGCCACTCGTCTTGGTACAAATAGTCACCGTGTGCTTCGTCATAATGACAGTAGGCTGTGTTAGTGTCGAAGGGGTCATCGGCATCGGGTGCAGGTCTTATACCCAGCAATTGGTGCAAACAAGTATGAGTGTGCATCGTAAAACTGGTTGCTGGAAGCGCGTTCTTAACGCGACCAACTACCTCGCTCGGTTTGAGCTTGCCTACATTGATGCCTTCTAATCTTAGGCTCTTGTCTTTGATTATTGCGGTGATCTTCTCGAAGGCCTCTCTATCTCCCTCAGATAACTTATCCCAACGGACGAACTCTACAGCTAGGTCAGACCGATTAGTGTTCGAAATTTTCGGGATCTGCAACAGCCTAATACTGTACTCTTGTGACTGAAATATTTCATCAGAAAGAGTCGAACGATATTGATTCACATAGTTAACGATGTTCTTCAGATCTTTAGATAAAGCCGCTTTGCTGGCTGCCTCTTGCTCGGAAGTGCGCAGATGCGATAGTTGAAGGCTATAGACTAAGGCCTCGTTGAGTGCATACTCCTTACCAAACAGTTGTATTAACGTAGTCTCGAAATTGTAGAGTAGTGCTTGGCACTCTCCGAAGATCAAGGTGTCAACTTCTCTCTTATCGATGTGGCGATGTTCAATCTTATTGCGCAACTTGATAAAGAATTGCAAGTTCTTCGTGACTGGCTCACTTAGACTGCCATACTCGGACATACACGTCGCGAGCTCCCAAGCTTTCTTTTCTCCGTCAATTTTTTGATACCTGGCGCCATTCTTATCTTTATAGTAGTAACGGTCCCCGATGGTGACGTTGAAGTGTGCGTGAAAGAGCCTTGTCCATGCGATGACCATCATTGCAATATAGGCTTCGCTCCTGAATGTTGTCCTTGGCTTGTTGTAGATCTCTACAGCTAATAGCGCTGCGTCGATTGCTGATTGAAGAGTAGTCTTAGTTTTTCCTTTTCGAAGCCGCACCTACACCTCGCACGTACATGGATTCAAGGAAAACGGTTATCCGAGTTTCCGTATCATAATCTCTGCCTTTTCCTGCAGCAAGCTGAAGGATTTCGGTATTAGAGGTAGACGCACTGCATAGTAATATGTGGTTCCGGCTCATCGCACCGGCTTGAGAGGGAGAGGACATGCAAATTTTCGAGAAGCTAGCGGAGTACCGTTACGAGCAGCTGGTCTTCTGCCACGACAAGGCGACGGGGCTGCGCGCCATCATAGCCGTCCACGACACCACGCTTGGTCCGGCGCTGGGCGGCTGCCGCATGTACCCCTATGCTTCGGAGGATGAGGCCATAGTAGACGTGCTGCGCCTGGCGAGGGGGATGACCTACAAGGCCGCGGCCAGCGGGCTCAACCTCGGGGGCGGCAAGTCGGTAATAATCGGCGACCCGCGCACGGACAAGACCGAGGCGCTCTTCCGCTCCTTCGGCCGGTACATCGAGACGCTCGGCGGCCGCTACATCGTCGCCGAGGACGTCGGCACTTCGACGGAGGACGCCAACTTTATCCGGGTCGAGACCGGGCACGTCGTCGGGGTGGACGTTACGCGCGGGGGATCGGGGGACCCATCGCCCTTCACGGCGCTCGGCGTTTTGCAGGGGATGCGGGCGTGCGTGGAGGAGGTCTTCGGCGACGACTCGCTCGCCGGCCGGACGGTGGCCGTGCAGGGCGTGGGGCACGTGGGGTATCACCTTTGCCGGCTGCTCCACGAGGCCGGTGCGCGCCTGATCGTCACAGACGTGAACGCCTCGGCCGTCGAGCGGGTGGTGCGGATGTTCGGCGCGAAGGCCGTGGAGCCGGATGAGATCCTGGCCTTGGCCTGCGACGTCTACGCACCCTGCGCCCTCGGCGCCACGGTGAACGACGATACTATTCCGAGACTCGGGTGCCGGATCGTCGCCGGCAGCGCCAACAACGTCTTGCACGAGGCGCGTCACGGCGAAGCTTTGGCAGAGCGCGGCATCCTCTACGCACCCGACTACGTAATAAACGCCGGCGGCCTCATAAACGTCGCCGACGAGTTAGAAGGCTACAACGAACGCCGAGCCACCAAGAGGGTTATGCGCATAGAGGACCGCATCCGCAAGATCATCGCCATCTCCAAACGCGACGGCGTCCCGACCAACGTCGCCGCCGACACCTTAGCCCTCGAACGCATAGCGGCCATAAGCTCGATGGAGCGGTTGCACACGGGCCACCCGTACGGCCAACTACAGCGCCGGCGGGAGACGATCTAGAGCTTTCGGCCATCAGCGGTCAGCTTTCAGCTTCTCGGTATGACACCAGGGTTCACCGCGGATGCTTTGCTCGGTATTGAGAGACTGCCCTCCCGCACCAGGGTGGCACACCGACAATGTTATTGCTGAAAGCTGATGGCCGAAAGCTGACAGCTACAAAGTCCATGCGGCGACCATCCAGGCGGTGACGAGAACCAGAATCGCCCAGTCGCCCGCGGTGGCCTTCATCACGCGGAACTTGGTGCGGTTCTGGCCGCCGCGGTAGGAGCGCGTATTCATGGCCGTGGTTAGCGTGTCGGCGCGGGCGAAGCCGCTGATAAAGATGGGGACGAGGAGGCGTCCGATGCGGCGGGCGCGGGTTACGGCGCCGCCCTCGTCGAAGGGGACGCCGCGGGCGGTCTGGGCCCTGGCGAGGCGTTCGACCTCTTCTATGAAGATCGGGACGAACTTTATGGCGATCACGAAAACCAGCACCAGCTCGTTGACGGGCAAGCGGAGCCGTTGCAGGGGACGGAAGAGAAGCTCCAGGCCGTTGGTGAGGTCGACGAGGGAGGTCGTCAGCATCAGCATCGTGGTGACGTAGTACAGGAAGACCACGCGCAGGCCCAGGATGCCGGCGGCGTAGAGCCCCTCGGTCGAGACGGAGAGTATGCCCCACCGCCACAGATATCCCGACGACTCACCGGGGTAGAAGAGGACCTGGAAGACGAGGATAAAGAGCAGGAAGCCGAAGAAGAACGCGGACCCGCGCAACAGGTAACCAGCGGGGATGCGCGAAGATACCTGGAACACGCCGAGAAGCAAGAACGCCAACCCGAAACCGAGAAAGTCGTCGACAAAGAACGACGCCACTATAAAGATGAACGTGATGACGAGCTTTACCCGCGCGTCCATCCGGTGGACGAACGAGCCCGTGTCCACGTACTGGCCGAAGATGACGTTGCGCTGCAACTCCAGCACTACGCCACACCGAGCCTCTTCACGAGCTCCGCCTCAAGCTCGTCCTCCGTCAGGACGTCCGTGGGGAAATCCGGGAACAGTTTCTTCATCTCCCGCGCCCCGACGACGGGCTCGGGCAGCGTTACGTCGAGTTCAGCCAGGCGGTCGGCCTCGCGCAAGACCTCGCGCACCGGACCGTCCATGGCGACCGTGCCAGCGTCCAGGACGACGAGGCGGTCGCAGAGGAGGCTCGCGTCCGTGAGGCTGGCGGAGCAGACGATGAGGGTCAGGTCCCTGTCCTCCTGCAGCCGGACCAGGAGCTCCAGCAGCTCGCGCCTGCCGCGCGGGTCGAGGCCGGCCATCGGCTCGTCGAGGACCAAAACCGGGGTGCGCATGGCGAGGACGCCCGCTATGGCGACCCGCCGGCGCTGGCCGCCCGAGAGGGCGTGGACGTAGCGCAGCCGGTACTCCGGGTACGGGAGCCCTAAAGTGTTCAGGCTCTCCTCGACGCGCCCGCGGGTCTCGGCGGCCGGGAGCCCGGCCGCGGTCGGTCCGAAGGCCACGTCGGCGCCGACCACGTCTTCTATGATCTGGGAGTCGGGCCGCTGGAAGACGATGCCGACCTCCCGCCTGAGCCGCGCCCGGTCGTAGCCGGGGGCCGCGACGTCCTCCCCCTCGTAGAAGACCTGCCCGGGCTTCACGCGCAAGAGGTGGGCGAAGGAGTCGACGATCGTCGACTTGCCCGACTGGGTTGCGCCCACGATCCCGACCCGCTCGCCGCGCCCGACCTCGAACGACACGTCCCTGACGGCCTCGCTCGCCCGCGGCGTCCCCTCCAGGTACGTGTGGCCGAAGTTCCGCAACTCCAGGATCGGGCGGTCTCCGTCAGAGCGCGTCATCCCGACGATCCGGCGGCGCGACGGCTCGCATCCCCGAGTCCCGCTATGGCGGTGCGAAGGTCCTCTTCGTTCAGGACGTCGCCGTTCAGGGGGATGCCGCGGGCGCGGAGGCGGTGGGCGAGGCTGGCGGCGAGGGGGACGTCGAGGCCTACTTCGCGCAGGCGCTCGACGTGGCGGAAGACCTCCTTCGGGGGTCCGTCCAGGACCATGCGCCCCGAGTCCATCACCACGACCCGGTCGAAGAGGGCGGCCTCGTACATCGAGTGGGTGACGTGCAAGACGCCCATGTTCTCGCGGCGGTTCAGGTCCCGGATCGTGGCGACCAGGCGCATCGCGACGGGGACGGGGAGGAGCGAGGTCGGCTCGTCCAGGATCAAAAAGCGCGGCCTCATCGCAAGCGCCCCCGCTATCGCGACCCGCTGCTTCTGTCCCGAGGAGAGGTCCTCGATCAGGCGCCCCCGGATCTCCTCCAACCCGAGAGCCCCGAGCGAGGCCTCGACCCTCTCCGCAATCTCCCCCCTGGGCAGCCCCAGGTTCTCTGGCCCGAACGCCACGTCGTCCTCGACGCGGTTCATCACGAGCTGGTCGTCGGGGTCCTGGAAGACCACGGAGACCTTGCGGCGGATCTCCCACCGGTTCGCCTCGTCCACGGGGACGCCGTCTATCCGGATCTCGCCCTCGGTCGGGTACTGGATCGCGGTCAGAAGCTTGACGAGCGTGCTCTTCCCGGAGCCGTTGTGCCCGATGATGGTGACGAACTGCCCCGGCTCGATTCGCAGGTCCAGATCCCGCAGGGCCCTGACCGCGTCTTCCTCGCCCGTGCGGTAGGAGAAGGAGACGCCCTCGATCTCGATCACGGCGTCGCGAACGTCCCTCTAATAGCGCCGCTCTTCGTCGGAACCCGTCTCAGACGCCGTCGTCCGGCCGCTGCGGACGAGCAGGACGCCGCGTACGACCACGACCGTGACGATGGCCGCGAGGATCGCCTCGATGATCACCTGCGGCAGGCTCGCAACCACCGCCTCTACCGGCAGGTAGGCCTCGGGGCCTATTGGCAGTATGAGCCCCAATCCCAATACGCCTATGGAATTGGTCAGCGATCCGGCGAGCCCGGCGGCGACGGAGGCGAAGTCTATGTTCCACCGCCTCAGGCTGGCGAAGACCATCCAGGCCACGACGCCGATAAGCAGCCGGGGCACGAAGGCGACGATGGGGTCCCTGAACAGGGGCACTTCGGCGTACAAGAAGGAGAAAGCGCCGAATATCGCGCCGGCGAGCAGGCCGACTACGGGGCCTTCCAGCGCCCCCCCGAGGACGGCCGGTATGTGAAGCAGGGTGGCGTTCCCGACGAAGGGTATAGGAACGGGTATCAGGCCAAGCCGGGTCGCGCCCAGGAAGAGGGCGACGCCGCCGATGATCCCGGATATCACGATCTCCCGCGTGCTGAAGTCGAATATGGAACTGCCTCTATCTCTGCCGGGGCTCGCCACCGATCACCTTCTCCTTCTCCGGGCTTCGGCCGGATGTCATCATCGGCCGAAGTATCCGCACCCGTGCTTTCGCTGTCAAACGGGTGGCGCCTTCGGCGCGCCGTCAGCTATCAGCGGTCGGCTTTCGGCTTCCTCCTGAGGTGGAGAGACTGGACAAACGCCCACGTCGCCCCGCGGAGCCACCACGTTTGTCCGGTTCTCTGACGAAACCAAGCCTCTCCAGCAACAAAGAAGCTGACCGCTGATAGCCAAAAGCTGAAAGCGCGGTTCGCGAAGCGAACCGCTACAGCGGTGGCGTGAAGCGCCCGTCTGCGGCGGTCCAGCCGCCGTCGACGAGCATGAAGCCGCCGGTGACGTAGGAGGCGGCCTCGGAGGCCAGGTAGACGACCATGCCGACCATCTCGTGCGGCTGGGCCCACCGGCCGAGGATGCTCTTTTCGGCGTACGAGCCGTACCAGTCGGGGCTGTCCTTGATCTGGGCCGTGAGCGGCGTCTCGACCACACCGGGGGCTATCGCGTTGACCCGCACCCCGCTGGGCCCGAGCTCGGCTGCCAGGGCCCGCAGCATCTGGACCGTCCCCGACTTCGTGGCCGCGTAGACGCCCTGCCCCGGCTCGACGACCTGCGCCCGGATGCTCGAGAACGCGATGATGCTGCCCGAGCCGCGCTCCGCCATGCCCCGCCCGAACTGCCGTACGAGCCGGAAAGTGCCCTTGAGGTTCAGGTCCACTATCCTGTCGAACTCTTCGTCCGTGATCTCCAACACCGGCTTCCTGACGTTGACGCTCGGCGTGCTGACGAGCACGTCGGGCGTCCCTATACCTTCCGCCACCGCCGCGACGCTCTTGGAATCGAGCATGTCCAGCCCGATGGCTATGGCCTTCCCACCGTTTTCCATGATGCCGTCGGCAGTAGCCTCGGCCGCCTCGGCATTCACGTCGGCCGCGTACACCTCGGCCCCGAAGGCGGCGAGCCCCTGGGCGCTCGCCTCCCCTATGCCGCTGCCGGCCCCGACGACGAGCGCCGTCTTTCCCGTCAAATCGAACATCGAGCGGTAGTCGAACATCTTCAGTCCTCTCCGTAGGCGTAGTACATGGCGGTGGCGGCGTAGAGCTTGCAGGCCGTGAAGAGCTCCTCCTCGTCCACCCATTCGTCCTTGTGGTGCGGGATCTCGCGGTCTCCGGCCCCCGTCGTGATTATGGGAATGCCGGCCCACGCGTGCAGAAACGTGCCGTCTGTCGCGCCCGGCACGCCGTTGTAGCGGGGTTCCGCGCCGGTCAGCCTCCGGTAGGCGGCGGCCGTGGCCCGGACGAGGGGCTCGTCCTTTGGGGTTTCGGTGGGCGGGCGCTCCTCGATCACCTCAAGCGTCGCGTCGAAGTCCGGGTCCTCGTCGGCGAGGCGCTTCAAGATCCCTTCGAGCTTGCCGACCAACTCCCCGTGCGACTGGGCGGGGGTGGTGCGGATGTCGAGGGCGACGTAGGCGCTAGCGGGGACCACGTTGATCTGGGGCTCCCCGAACTCGGGGCCCATCAGGATCGTCGGCGTCAGGCTAGGGTAGCCGACGAACGGATCTTCGCCGCAGCGCCCGATCTCCTCCCGCTCCAACTCCTCGACCGCCACCACGAACCGGGCGGCCCGCGTCACCGGGTTCACGCCGCTGAGGGGCATCGCCCCGTGGGCCATCCTCCCCCGCACCGTGACCTCTACGCGCAGAGCGCCCTTCTGCCTGACGCAGAGCTGGTTTTCCTCGGGCTCGCAGATCACGGCCGCATCCACCCCGGAAGCGTGCCCGCCCTCGACGAACGCCTTGATCCCCGCCATCATTCCCTCTTCGTCGACGGGGTGGCAGAGTACCAACCTGCCCGGAAAAGAGACGCCCGAGTCCTTGATCGCGCGTACGGCGACCACAGCCGCCGCCAAATTCCCCTTCGTGTCGCAAGACCCCCGGCCGTAGAGGCGCCCCCCTTCCCGCTCCGCCGCGAAAGGCGGATGTTCCCAATCCTCCGCCACCCCCTCCGTCACCACGTCCGTGTGAGCCTCGAAGAGAAGGGTCTTGCCCGGGAGATCCCCCTCCCACACGGCCCACACGTTCGGCCGCCCCGGCGCGACCTCCTCTGTCCGCACCTCGAAGCCGGCCCCTTCCAGGTACTCGGCAACGAACCGGGCGGCGGCCTCCTCGTTGCCGGCCGGGTCTTCGGGCCGGTAGACGCTCGGGATGCGGACCAGCTCCCGGGCCAGACGGACCGGCTCCTCACGGTCGATAAGCTCCCAGACCTTCTCTAGCAGATCTCCGGGCTCGCGCAAAGGACTAAACGCCGATCCGGTCCAGGCAGGTGGACCTCCGACCAACCGTTATCGTCGCGCGCGCATCAGTAGCGTTCGAGACAACCTCCTCCAAAACCGCCTGCTCCCATCAGCCTGTTCCCCGGTGCAGATTAGCAACGGCCCACGCGGGCCACAAGCGGAGGCCGGACCGGGCAGCCTGGGACCTTCTCATGCCGCTTGTGCGGACCGGCTACTCACAGCAATTTGCAGAGCTGTCAGGGTTCTTGTGTTGTCGGTGACTGCCCCGCGTTCTGACCAATCGCCAACCGTCCCGCTCGATCGGCTTGATGGCGTGGCGCGCTTTCGTGCATGGTTTGTCCGCGCCTGCCGACCGAACCTCTAGTCGGCGGGCAACCCCGGGTTTTGGGGCTCACCGGTTTGTGAGGGCGAGTTTGGCGGCGAACCCTATCAGGAACGCGCCGAGCGCGCGCTCGACCCACCGGCGGGCAACGGGCGCCGAGAGCACGAGGTCACGAAGGGCGGCGCTCGCGAGCGCGTAGACGGCGAACACGGCGAGGGTCATGAGCATGAAGACCCCTCCGAGCCAGATCAGCCTCGCGTCGAGCAGGCCCGGCGAAGCGTCGAGGAACTGCGGCAGAAAGGCGAAGAAGAACAGGGTGAGCTTCGGGTTCAAGACGTTCAAAAGGATCGCGCGCCGCACGACCAGGTTCATGGGTTCGACCGGGGCGGCCTCGCCGTCCAAACGTAGGTCACCGGCGTCGCGGATCATCGAGAAGCCCATGAAGAGGAGGTAGGCGACCCCCGCGTATCGGACCACCTCGAACACGACCGACCCGGCCTGCATGATCCCGGACAGGCCGAGCATGGCCGCCAGCATGTGGGGGACGATGCCCAACGTACAGCCGACGGCCGCGAACAACCCGCGCCGCCGGCCACCGCCGATCGAGCTCGAGATCGTGTAGACAACCCCGGTGCCCGGGATGAGGACCACGACGAGCGACGTCAACAAGAACTCGACGGACATGCCCCGGAGGCTAGCCGTTCGGGGAAAGCCCGTCAAGGATTTTACGTGCCAGGCGTAGGGATCGAGCCGATCTAATCACCCGGACAACCCGGCCACAGGTCCCTCGACAGATCCCCGGAAAAGTCTGGCGGCGCGTCTCGCACGGGCCCTCGCTAGTCGGCGGTCTTCCGATCCCCTTGTATCGTTTCCCCCTCCGCCGGCGCGCCTTGCCCGTTAGCCGACGCCATCCTCCGGCCCATAGCCCTCCAACCGCCGCTTCACCGCATTCAAGAACTTGAGCGCCGCGCCGCCGTCGAGGATGCGATGGTCGAAAGAGACCTCGAGGTTCATCATGCTGCGGATGGCGATGGCGTCGTCTAAGACGACCGGGCGCTTGACTATCGCCTCGGCCTGCAGGATGGCGGCCTGCGGATGATTGATGATTGGTGTGGACGCTACGCTGCCCAGAGAGCCAGGGTTGTTGACGGTGAAGGTCCCGCCGGAGACGTCCTCCGTGCCGAGTTTGCCCGCTCTCGCACGTTTGACCGCGGCGTCTACGCGGCGGGCGAGGCCGGTAATGTTGAGCTCGTCGGCGTCGGGGACGACGGGGACGATGAGGGCGCCGTCCAGATCTACCGCGATCCCCACGTTTATCTTTTTCCGTAGTACTATCCTGTCCCCGTCCCAGACGGAGTTCAGAACGGGGTTCTCCCCGAGCGCCTCGACTGCCGCTTTCACGATGAACGGCAGGTACGTGAGCTTCACGCCCTCCCGCTCCAGGAAGGCGGCCTTCTCCTTCTCGCGCAACGCGGCCAGGCCCGTCACGTCCACTTCGACGAGGGTCCAGGCGTGCGGGATCTCCCGCTTGCTCAACGCCATCCGGTTGGCGATGGCCCGCCGGATGCCCGTCACATCTTCCACCCTATCCCCATCGTGGACGGTCGCGCGCCGCGGCGCGGCTTCCGGCGTGGTGGGCGCCGGTTGCGCAGCCATCTCGGGCGCCGCCTCGTGCTCTTCCAGGAAGACCTCAATATCCTTCTTCGTCACCCGGCCGCCGGTGCCGGTGCCTGAGATGGAGGAGATCTCGACCCCGTGCTCGGCCGCGAGCCTGCGCACGACGGGAGAAGACCGCCGCAGCCTGAGTTCCTCGGCACTCGCGGAAGCCCGACCGTTGCCGTCTCCTCCAGCCGCCGTCCGGGCCTCCGCGGCGGGCCTGGCCGCCGACGCGACGGGCTGGGCCTCTGTCCCGGCGGCCGGGAACTCTTCCGTGGGAGATTCGGCCACTGCGTTCTCGCGTGGGGGAGTTTCGATAGGTTCCTCGCCGCCGGTGGCGACCAGCGCGATCTCGGTCCCCACGTCAACCGTGGTCCCCTCGGAGACGAGCAGTCTCTGAAGCTTTCCGGCCAGCGGCGACGGCAGCTCGGTGTTGACCTTGTCAGTCTCCACCTCCGCGATCGGCTCGTCCTGCTCGACCTCTTCCCCCTCGGCCTTGAGCCAGCGCGTTATGGTGCCCTCGGTGACGCTCTCCCCCAGTTGGGGCATCGTTATCGGTTCGGCCATCTCTTCCCCCTACCTAGTAGCGCGCCAGGTCAAGCATGGCGGCCTCGACCTTCTCCGCCGAGGGGACGAAGGCGTCGGTCAAGGGCTTGGCGAAAGGCGCCGCCGGGCTGTTTGGGCCGCCGATCCTTCTTACCGGGCCGTCGAGCCACTCGAAGGCGTGCTCGGCGACGAGCGCCGAGATCTCGCCCGACACCGAGCCTTCGAGGTTCGCCTCGGAGACGACGAGGGTCTTGCCGGTCTTCTTCGCGGAACGCAGGATCGTTTCTTTGTCCAACGGGTAGAGCGAGATCGGCTCGACCACCTCCGTCTCGATGCCGTGCTCGACGGAGATCTTCTCCGCCGCCCGCGAGACGTCGTTGAGCATCAACCCGTAGGAGATAACGGTGAGATCCGTTCCCTCCCTATGCACCCTCGCCCGGTCCAGCGGAACGGCGTAGTCCTCGTCCGGCACCTCGCCCTTGAGTAGCCGGTAGGATTTCTTGTGCTCCAGAAAGAGGACGGGGTTCGGGTCCCGGATGGCGCTTTTCAACGCGCCCTTGGCGTCGGCCGGGAAGGTCGGGGCCACCACTTTCAGACCGGGGGTGTTGCAGAAGTACGCCTCAACGGACTGGGAGTGGAACAACGCGCCGCCGGGGACGACGCCGTAGGGGGCGCGGATGGTTATGGGGGCGTTGTAGGCGCCGTTGGAGCGGTAGTAGAACAGGGCCGCCTCGTTGACGATCTGGTCGAAGGCCGGCGGTATGAAGTCCGCGAACTGGATCTCCGCGACGGGCCGCATCCCGTTGACCGAGAGGCCTATCGCGGAGCCCACGATCAGGCTCTCCGCGAGCGGCGTGTCGAAGACCCGCGCCTCCCCGAACTCCTCCTGCAACCCCTGCGTTACCCTGAAGACGCCCCCGGCCCGCCCAACGTCCTCGCCCATCACCATCACCGTTTCGTCCGCCCGCATCTCCTCGGCGAGGCCGTCGTGGATGGCCTGGAGCAGGCTCTTCGTGGCCATCTCCTACACCTCCGCGTAGACGCCGGCGAACCCCTCGTCGGGGTCGGCGAAGGGCGCGTTCTCCGCGTAGGCAGAAGCCTCTTTGACCTCAGCCTTCACCTCCTCGTCAAGCTCGTCCCTCTGGAATTCGTCGAGGACGCCGTGCTCCAGCAAATACTTCTCGAAGCGGGTGATGGGGTCTTTCAGCCTCCAGGCTTCGATCTCCTCCCGCTCCCTGTAACGCCGGTCGTCGTCGTCGGAGGAGTGGGCCGTCATCCGGTACGTCCTCGCCTCGATGAGCGTCGGGCCTTCCCCCCGGCGCGCCCGCGCCACCGCCTCCCTGGCGGCCTCGTAGACTGCGAGGACGTCGTTGCCGTCGACGGCAACGCCGGGAAAACCGTAGCCTTCGGCGCGGCCCGCGATGGAGCCCGCCACCTGAAATTTCTCGGGGACGGAGATGGCGTAGACGTTGTTCTCGATCATGAAGACCACGGGCAGGTCGTGGATGCCTGCGAGGTTCATGGCCTCGTGCCAGTCGCCGCCGCTCGTGGACGCCTCGCCGCCGCACGCCAGCACGACCCCGTCCTCGCCGCGCATCTTGAAGGCGAGCGCCGTGCCGGCCGCCTGCGGGTACTGGACGCCGATGGGCGCCGAAGCCGTGACTATGTTCAGCTCGCGACTGCTAAAGTGTCCGGGCATCTGGCGTCCGCCGCTGTTGGGGTCTTCTCTCCTGCCCAGGAGTGCGAGAAGCTCGTCGCGGGGGGTCATGCCGAGGGTCATCACTATGCCGTGATCCCTGTAGTACGGGTAGACGTAGTCGTGGCCGGGGCGGAGGTTGTAGGCGGCGCCTACCTGGGCCGCCTCCTGGCCCTGGCAGGAGATGACGAACGCGGCCTTGCCCTGACGGTTCAGGATCCAGGACCGCTCGTCGGTCCTCCGGGCGAGCAACATGTAACGGTACATCTTTCGTAGATCTTCCTCGCCCAGGCCAAGCACCTCGTGTTCGGTCCGGGTCTCCCCAATAGCCACAGTAGAGACCTCCTCATCGCGCTTTCCCCAGCACCGGAGCGGAGAGCTCCTCGAACGTTAATGCTACCAGACGAACATGCTCCGGGCCGCGAACCCGGGGCGTCTTCGGCCGGAACATCACCCGTTTGAGGGATGCGCCCGGCCGTCCTTTCCGACACAATCTGGCGCACTGGCGCATGGAAGAGGCAGTGGAGAGCCTCGCGGCGCGGGGGCTACCGGGAACGCCGTCCGGCACCTGGCGTTCGTGGGACAACGTCGCCGCCCGGATAGCGCGGGACGTGGAGGAGCCGGCGATGCCGGCGAGGTCGGATCACCTCGTGATGGTGAACGTCGGGCGACCCTACAGGATGAAGGAGCGGCTCGACGGGCTCCCGCCCCAACTCCGTCCGCAAGCCTCGCTTCAGACCACCATGCTTACGTCGTAGTGCCTGCGGACGGGCGTCTCGGTCAGCAGGGCCGCGAACTTTTCTATCTTCTCGTCGTAGAAGCCGCCGTCAACCGCCGCCTCCCGCTCGGCCGCCGTCTCCCAGAGGGTGATGGAGATGCCGATCCCCGTCTCCGGGTCCGTCAGAAGTATCGCCCCCTTGAACCCTCCCTGCTTCCTGGCCGCGGGCACCACCTCTTCCCGGTACACACGCACCATATCCCTCGTCTCCACAGGCCTCATCCTGAGGTCAACAACCCTCGCGTGCACGCCAGGCCTCCTTCCGGAATTTTTTGATATATAAGTAACAAATGAAGTGTACACCGGCGGGATGCCGGTGTCTTTAGCGTGATGTTCGGGCGGTTATTGGCGAGAGGGAGACGGTCTGGAGCACGGTCGCGCAGATTCGCTCCCCGTTCCCGCCCACCGCCGAGACGTCGGCCTTGCAGACGAAGAGCCTGCGGCCCGCCGTCACGACCTCCCCGCGGGCGACGAGCTTCTCGCCGAAAGCCGGCGCGAGAAAATTCACCTTGTACTCGACGGTCAAGACCTCCCGGTCCGGCGGGGCCAGGGTAAGGGCGGCATACCCGCCCGCGTTGTCCCCGACCGCGCCGATCACGGCCCCGTGAAAGTACCGCTCCTGCTGCGTAACCTCGTCGCTAAAAGGAACTTCGATGGTGCAAGATCCCTCCCCCACCTCCAGGACCCTGGCACCGAGCAGTCGCATGAGCCCTTGCCTCTCGAAGCTTGTGCGCACCCGTTCGAGCGGATCGCGTCTCTCAGACGATCCCTCCGGCTGTCCTACGCCCTCGTCCATGCCGTACTTGCCGCCTCGATCCTTCACAAGTCCATGTGCCACAAGAGTTGGACCTCGTCGGAAACGTCGCCGTACGCGTGGAAGTCTATGACCCCGAGTTCGCAGCCGCGCCGCGCGTAGAACCGGCACGCCGGTACGTTGACGTTCTGTGTTTCGACTTTGAACGAACGACACCGTCGCCCGCGGGCCCAGGCGACGGCGCTATCGAACAGCCGGTGGCCGATACCAAGACCTCGATGCTCCGGGTGGACCCGCAGGTCCCAGAGAACGGCCAGGTCATTACGTCCTTCGAGCATGTGAACAGCGGGCGTATTCCACGCGACGACCGCGCCACCGACCCGGCGCGACCCCTCGAAGGCAGATAGGACGGCCCAACGCGAGAGATCGAAGGTATCCGACCAGCACGACGGTCCCTCGCCCCGAATGCTGTCGTAATCTTTGAGGTAAGGTGCTACTCGCTCCTCGACGAGAGCCAGGCCGCCGCGGACAGGTTCCACGCGGAAGCGAGACCGGACCCAGAAAGCTATAGGCACCGTGCCGTACTCGGCCAGGCGGGCGGCCGACTCTTCGACCACGCGAATCATCCCCGGAAAACCCTTCCTTGCTGCTCACAAAGCTGACCGGCTGACAAGCTGAAATGCTCTCAAATCACCGGCGTCTCGCGGTAGGGGCCGAAGACCTCCTGCATCGCGTGGCTTATCTCCCCGACCGTCGCGTAGGCCCGCACGGCCTCGATGATCGGGTACATCGTGTTCCCTTCGCCCCGGCACGTTTCTTTGAGCTCTTCCAGACACTTCTCTACGAGGTCGTTGTCCCGCTTCCCCTTGAGTTCTTTGAGACGGTCCAACTGTCTCTGGGAGATCTCGGGGTCTATGCGGTGGGTCTCTACGTCCTGCTCTACTTCAGGCTCGTAGATGGTGACGTTTACCATGTGGCGCTTCTTCTCTTCTAGCTCGCGCTGGTAGCGGGCGGAGGCCTCGGCTATCTCGCGCATAGGGAAGCCCGCCTCTATGGCCTCGATCATGCCCCCCATCTCGTCTATCTGACGAAAATACTCGTAGGCCTGCCGCTCCAACTCGTCGGTCAAGGCCTCGACGAAATACGAGCCGCCCAACGGGTCTATGGTGTTCGTCACCCCGGTCTCCAGGGCCGCTATCTGCTGGGTCCTTACCGCTATCCGCACGGCCTCTTCCGTCGGCAGCGCGAGCGCCTCGTCCAGGGAGTTGGTGTGGAGGCTCTGGGTGCCGCCGAGGATGGCGGCGAGGGCCTCGAAGGCGGTACGGGCAACGTTGTTGTACGGCTCCTGGGCCGTGAGGGAGACGCCCGCGGTCTGGGTGTGGAAGCGCATCAGCAGGCTCTTCTCGTCCTCGGCGCCGTACTTCTCCCGGAGCACCGTCGCCCAGATGCGTCTCGCGGCCCGGAACTTGCAGATCTCCTCGAAGAAGTCCACGTGCGAGTTGAAGAAGAAGCTGAAGCGCGGCGCGAAGTCGTCGACGTGGAGGCCGGCCTCTATCCCGGCGTCTATGTAGGCGAACCCATCCGCGAGGGTGAAGGCGAGCTCCTGCGCCGCCGTGCTCCCGGCCTCGCGGATGTGGTAGCCGCTTATGCTCACGGTGTTCCACTTGGGCATGTGTTCCGTGGCGTAGACGAGCATGTCCTTGAAGACGCGCATGGAAGGGTGGGGCGGGAAGAGCCACTCCTTCTGGGCTATGTACTCCTTGAGGATGTCGTTCTGGTTGGTGCCGGCGAGTTGGTCGGGCGAGACGCCCTGCTTCTCGGCGGCGACTACGTACATCGCGAGCAGGACCATGGCGGGGGCGTTGATGGTCATGGAGGTCGAGATCTCGCCCATCGGTATCCCGTCGAAGAGCCTCTCCATGTCCTCCAGAGAGTCCACGGCAACGCCTTCTGTTCCAACTTCACCCAGAGATAGGGGCGAATCCGAATCCAGCCCCATCAGGGTGGGCATGTCGAAGGCGACGGAGAGGCCGTTCTGGCCGTGTTCGAGCAGGTACTTGAAGCGCTTGTTGGTCTCTTCCGGGTCCCCGTAGCCGGCGAACTGGCGCACGGTCCACAGGCGTCCCCGGTACATGTTCGGGTAGACACCGCGGGTGTAAGGATACTCTCCGGGGTAGCCGATCTTCTCGTCGTAGTCGCCCTCCACGTCTTCCGGGGTGTAGAGCGGTTTGATCGGGACGCCCGACATGGTCGAGAACTCGGCGTCGCGTTCCGGCGCTTTCGAGTAGGCCTCTTCCCAGCGGTCTTTGGCGCTCTTCCTGGTATCCAAGACGTGCTCCTCCGTCCTCTCGTCCCTATGCTCGAACTGTAGCATAGCGTCCGGCGGGGTCCGTGGCGCGGGGCCTTACGGGGCGTTCTTCAGGAGGTCCAGGGGATAGAAGGTGTCCCGCCACTCGACGCCGCCCCTCGCCAGCGTCACGGCGGCAGACCTGAGCGTGGCGTAGATAAGGGCGCCGGCCCCGAAGGGATGGAGCGCCGCGTAGAGGGGCGAGAGCTTCGAGCCTGAGATCCTCGGCCCGTAAACGTACATGGCAACCACGGCCAGCACGTCGGCAAAGCAGATCGCCCTCACGGCCGGGCGGCGCGCGAAGAGCGTCCCGAAGAAAGGCGCCACGTTGATCAGGAAGAGCACAAAGGATGCCACCAGGGCCGTCGATAGCCTGTAGTCCAGTCCGGGAAAGATGCTCTTCTCTAGTCCCCGGACGGCGCCGGCGAGGCTCCGGTGCCACTCGACGCTGATGGACCCGGTGCCGTAGGCGACGCCCTGGGAGAACCCTGCCTCCTTGAGCATCCGGGCCAGCCTCATGTCGTCGTCGGGGCGCAGACGGATGGCCCGGTGGGTCCCGGACGCAAGGTAGGCTTCGCGCTTCAGCAGGTTGAAAGACCCCACGCCGACGGCCTCCTTCGCCCCGGGGTCCGCGGCCCGCCACGGCCTTTGGGTGACCTCGAAGACGAGCACGAAGGCCGCCACGAAGCTCTTCAAGGCCACGCCGCGCGAGATCAGCTCCGGCGAGAGGGTAAGGTGGTCGAGTCTCTCCCGCAGGGCGTACCGGACCGCGTCGCCCACGCACCCTGGCGCGAAGCGGACGTCCGCGTCCGTGAAGAGCAGCCACTCGCCTTCGGCCTGCTTTGCCCCGAGGTAGAGCGCGTGGTTCTTTCCGAGCCAACCTTCGGGTAGACAGTCCACCCGCAGCGGCTTGAGACTTTCAGGATATTCGGCCGCGAGCTCGGTGAAGATCTCGCCCGTGCGGTCGGTCGAGCGGTCGTCAACGGCCACTACCTCCAGCCGTCCCGGGTAGTCCTGCTCCAGGACAGAGCGCACGGCCTCCCCCACCTCCGCCCCCTCGTCCCGCGCCGCCAGGACCACCGAGACCGACGGGTATTCATCAAGAGAGTCCTGTTGTCCCCCGACATCGCTGAGCACGGGCACCCGCCGCACGCCGCGAAACCACCCGCCGCACGCCGCGAGCCAACCCGCCGAACCGAGGACCAGAAGCAATGTCCCGAGACCTCCGAGCGCCCTCCCACCACCCCGGATGCGGCCGGCCCTCACCCGACGACGGTCCGCGAGCCTTCGACCCCGCCCGGTTCCTCCAGAGGCTCGTTCTGCTCGCGCAGGATGGCGCGGGAGATGACGAGGCGTTGGATCTCACTTGTACCCTCGTAGATCTCCGTAACCCTGGCGTCCCGGTAATACCTCTCGACAGGGCTCTCGTCCTTCATGTACCCGTACCCCCCAAGTACCTGCAACGCGTCGTTCGTCACCTCGTTCGCGACCTGCGAAGCGTAGAGTTTCGCCCTGGCGCCCGCTTCGGTTACGCGCATCCCCTGGTCCTTCATCCACGCGGCCTCGTGGACCAGCAGCCTGGCGGCCCGGATCTTCGTCTGCATGTCCGCGAGCTTGAAAGCTATCGCCTGGTGCTCCCCTATGGGCTTGCCGAAAGTCGTGCGCCTCGCGGCGTAGCCCGCCGCGTACCTGAAGGCGGCCTCGGCGATACCGACCGCCTGGGCCGCTATCCCGATCCTGCCAGGGTCCAGCGTCCCAAGCGCCACCCCCAGCCCCTTACCTTCTTCTCCCAACCGGTCTTCCTCGGGCACGAAGACATTGTCGAGCAGCAGGTCGTCTGTGGTAGCGGAGATGACGCCCATCTTCTTCGCGTGCTTGCCGAAAGAGATACCTTCGGCGTCCATCGGGACTATGAACGCGGTAACGCCTTTGGGGGCGCGGGCGAAGAGGATCGTGGTGCCGGCTATGCGGCCGTTCGTGATCCACTGTTTGTGGCCGCTGATCCTGTACCCGCCCTCGACCTTCTCTGACTTCGTCTCGATCGCGGCGGCGTCGGAGCCCGTCGAAGGCTCGGTCAAGGCGAAGGAGCCGATCCTCTCGCCGCGTGCGAGCGGCGGCACCCACTTCGCCTTCTGTTCCTCCGTGCCGAAGAGCAGGATCGGCAAAGTTCCCGCGCTCGTATGGACCGCGAGCGTTACCCCGACGCCGGCGTCGGCCCGGCTGAGTTCCTCGATCAGGAGGCAGTAAGAGAGGAAGTCCAGGCCTGCCCCGCCGTACTCCACTGGCACGCAGAGACCCATGAAGCCCATCTCCGAGAGCTTTTCCAGCGTTTCGAACGGGACCCTGTCTTCCAAGTCCAACCCCGCGGCCCGCGGAGCTACCTCCCGGTCGGCGAACTCCGTCGCCCGATCCTTTAACTCCCGTTGCTCCCTGCCCAATCCGAAGTCCATACGCTCCAATACCTCGTGCCCGTCTCCCGAACGTATAGTAAGCCCGGTGGATGCTCCGCACCATCATGCCCGGCTGCGCGCAGATCGACCCGCGACGCGTCCGAGGGGAACCGGCTTCGCCACCACGAGGAGGTTGCCCCGAACGACCTGCACCTCGAACCTTCCTCTGACTCTTTGGCAATGTGCACCCCGCCCGTACAAACCGTGCTCCGCCTACGGTCGACGCCAGAACGAAATCCGACAAACCTTGTCGCATTTGTGTTAAGGTTCGGACACGATACGGTTTGACGTCCGCCGGCGGGACAACCGGCGGAGCACGATACGGAAGCCGGGGCGGTTTGGCGGTCTCTGTTGTCATGCGGATGACCGCCTGGCCGTGGTACGAGGGAGTCTAAGCCCTTGCCGACCACGAGCATCATCGAGAAGGTCCCCCATTCGAGTGCGGGCTCGCGGCCGTGCGTTGCGGCTCCTCCTCCGCTGTTTCGCCGACCGATCCACGCGCGTCCGGAGGAAGCAAGGCTTTCGGCCCTTGCCAAAGACGAAGAGCACGGTCGTGGCGCGGGTACTAATAGTTGACGACCACGCGGTCCTTCGGGAGGCGCTGGCTCTGTTCTTGAATCAAGAGCCGGACCTGGAGGTCACGGGCCAGGCGGGGTCTCTCGCCGAGGCATGCGAGATGCTTGGCGACGGTTTCGACGCGGCCGTGGTGGAGCTTACGCTGCCTGACGGGAGCGCAACAGGCCTCGTGCACGAGTTGCGAAAGGCCAACCCTTCGGCGGCGATCCTGGTGCTCACGGCGGAGACCGATCCCGTGCGACACGGCGCGGCTGTCGCAGGCGGTGCGGACGGCGTCATGCACAAGTCTTCGAGGGCGCAAGAGATAGTCGAAGCGGTGCGGCGCCTCCTGAAAAGTCAGGCGCTGAACTCGTTGCCGGAGACCGCCAGGCTCCTCCGTTTGAGCGAGAGGTTCCGAGAGTTGGTCAGGCGCTCGGGGGTCGAACGCCTGACCCCGCGCGAGCGCGAAATACTGCAGGCGCTGGCCGACGGCTTCGAGACCCGGGATATCGCGGCCCGCCTCGGAATGAGCGAGCGAACCGTGCACACCCACGTGGCGAGCATCCTCCGCAAGCTCGGCGTGACCTCGCAACTTCAAGCCGTCGTCCACGCCGTGCGCTTCGGGATCGTGCGTATACGCCCTTTCTCCATCGACGAGGGGTGAGCGCCGGGGGCCTCGCAAGTACCCCCCAGCGTGCGCCAACAGGACCAACTCTCCGCAGAAGTGTACCCCCCAAATGGGCTATGTAATATTACCGATTTACCGCCGTAATGGATTTTGTTAGCGTCCCGTCCACGCAAAGTTAAATGCGGGTTAACTCCCGTAAGGTGGGATAAGGGAAGGCTTACGTAGGGGTACGCCATGTGCTCACAGGCTGCTTTATCGACCTGGAATCCTTCGGCAGGCACGATCCCGGGCGGACCGGCTCGGGACTGGGGCGCTGTACGTGCCGATCTCGGCACCCGGGGGACACGCGGGGCGGTCGGCGCATACGGGGGCCTTGCCGGGAGAGGGAGGTATCGTAGCGGCCCCGCGATCCGTGCGGTAGGCACGGGCCGTCCGGGCTCGGAACCCTTCCCGAGGAAGGGGAGTGAATAGGGTGATCAGCGAGCGCTTGAGGATCGTGTTCGCCATCGCCGAAGCCTATCCCTTCATCAAAGTAGGCGGCCTCGCCGACGTGGGGGCTTCGCTGCCCAAGGCCCTCGCCCGCTCCGGTCACGACGTAAAGCTTGTGTTGCCGGGATACTCTTGCGTGGGGGCCGGGGTGCCCCTGCTCTCGTTCGGGGTTCCCATGGGGACGGGGACGGAGAGGGCGACCTTCGCGCATCACGGCAGGCATCGGGGCGTCGACGTCTACTCGGTGGGTGGTGAAGGATACTTCGACCGGGAGGCGGTCTATGGCGGCTACGAAGACGACGACGTGGCCCCCTTCATCTTCTTCTCCAGGGCCGTGGTGGAGTTCGTCGCGCGGTCGGGGTGGAGGCCCGACGTCCTGCACTGCAACGACTGGCACGCCGGGCTGGTACCCCAGTACCTCCGTCACGGGCGCCACGGGGCCGCGTTCGGCCGGACGAGGACCGTGTTCACGATCCACAACCTCGCCTACCAGGGTCACTTCGGTCCGGAGACCCAGGCGCTCGTCGGCATGGACGGCGAGGGGAGCATGCTGGCCCGGGGCATCGCCTACGCGGACGTAGTAAACACCGTCAGCCGGCGCTACCTGGAAGAAATACTCACCGTCAGGCACGGGATGGGGATGGACGGCCTGCTCCGCGCCCGAAGCGGGGACGTCCACGGCATCCTGAACGGCGTGGACTACGAGGACTTCGACCCCCGCACCGACCCGCGCATCGCCGCGCGCTACGACGAGTCCTCCCTGGAGCGCAAGCGGATCTGCAAGGCGGAGCTTCAACGCAAGAGCGGGCTAAGGGTCGCCACGGACCTCCCGCTCCTGGGGATGGTGGCCCGGCTGGTGGACCAGAAAGGCTTGGACCTCCTCTGCGCGGCCGTGGACGAGGTGGCGGCCCTGGGGGCCCAGCTCGTGGTGATGGGCAGGGGCGACGAGCACTACGAGCGGGCGCTGGAGGAGGCTGCCACGCGCCTCCCCGGCGCGGTCGCGTACCACGCCACCCCCGACGAAGCACTGGCGAGGCAGGTGTACGCCGGGTCGGACCTCTTCCTCGCGCCCTCCGCCTTCGAGCCCTGCGGCCTCGGGCCGCTGATCGCCCTTCGCTACGGCACCGTGCCCGTCGTCAGACGTACCGGCGGCCTGGCCGAGACCATCCCGGACTACGACCGGCGGCCGTCGGACGGACTGGGGTTCAACTTCGCCCGCCGCTCCCCCCGCTACCTGGTAAAGACGGTGGGCAGAGCCCTGCAGGCGTACGGACGCCGGGTGGAGTGGCTGGACCTGCAGAAGCGGTGCATGACCGCGAACTTCTCGTGGGAGAGGGCCGTCGGTGAGTACGAGAGGCTGTACGCGCGAGCCCTCTCGGGGAGCCGGGCGAGCGTCCCGGCAGCCGAAGCGGCGCCCGCCGGGACGCGGACCCTGAGCGCGGAAGAGTCGCGGACCGTCAGGCCCGTGCCCCTGGCGCTCGTGCACCACGCCAACCAGTACCTGCTCACCGACGGCTACGACAACCGGGAGGGGATCGGCGAGCTGGCGGAGGGCTACGCCGCGGCCCTGCGGCTGCACGAGAAGTACGGCATACCGGCCAACCTCCACATCAGCGGCACCCTCGTCGAGACGCTCGCCTGGTACTCCCCGTGGCTCCTAAGGATGGTCAGGGACCTGCGGGAGAAGGACCTCGTCTACCTGATAGGCGGCACCTACGCGGAGAACGTGATGCCCGTGTTCCCGCCCTCCTTCAACCTGCGCCAGCTCGACGAGTTCCTGTGGCTCTACGAGCACCACCTGGGCTGCCCGCCGGGGGAGGTAAAGGTCTGCTGGGTCCCGGAGCGGGTGTGGGACACCTCCAGCCTGGCCCCCGTCCTGACGAGCGGCCGGCTGGAGAACGGCGGCTACCGTTACGTCCTGCTCGACGACCGGCTGCTGTACCCCACCAACGGCTCCTACGAGGAGAGCCCGAGGGCGCGCTTCGACTCCGCGGGACCATACGCCTCGGTATCCGCCTCGCGCAACGGCCGCAAGAGGCGGTCGAAGGACGTGCTCGGCCCCGTCGAGACCCACAGAGCCTACAGGATCTCCGGCGCCAACGGCCTGACGATGGTGCCCATGTCGGCCAACCTGCGCTACTGGGTACCGCCCCTGTTCCCCGAGCACTGGCGCTACCTGGAGAAGACGGTCGAGTCGCTCGCCCAGAGAGGCGACGACCACACGCTGCTCGTCTACGCCGACGATTTGGAGAACACCGCCGGCATCGGCGGGTGGGACTCGAGCGCCCTGGGACGGTACGAGGCCTTCCTGCGCTGGATCTCCTCCAGGGAGGACGTCGTCCCCGTGCGCCTCGGCGGCTGGCTCTCCGACCACCCCGCCGAAGAAGAGAGAGAGCTGGAGGGCGGCTCCTTCTTCGAGCTGGCCAGGGACTGGCGGGCCAGGGAGGATTATCTTGGCTGGTGGGAGGACCCCGCGTGGTCCTCCTACAAGGGACACCTGACCGACGCCCGGAGTGCCGTGCGCTCCGCGCAACAGACGGGCGCGGACGGGCGGCTCCTCGATCTGGCCTGGAAACACCTCATGGCCTCCACCTACGAGACCGCCTGGCACGAGGACACCGACGAGGGCTTCGGTCCGGCGCCCTGGGCGAAGGCGGTGGCGAGCCACTCCCGGACCTGCCAGGTGATAAGCGACGCCGCGAGGTGGTTCGCCAGATGAGGGGGCCGCGGGCATCGCTGAAGATGACCGACCTCGACCGCGACGGCGGCAGGGAGTTGATCCTGCGCAACGACGGCCTCTACGCCGTCCTTTCCCCCCGGCAGGGTGGGCGCCTGATCTACCTGTTTACCCGCGGCCCGCGGGGGGGCGCCCTGGTGGTGGGCAACCCCACGGACGACTGGAACTTCCAGGAAGAGATCAACCGCTACATGGACCGACCGGCGAACCACCCCGGCGCCCTGGCGGACGTCGGCTTCGAGCACGACCGCTACCAAACCTCCCTGGTGGACGTGGACTCGCACGCCTTCGTGGAGATGACCAACGTGCAGGCCGGCAGCCGCATGCGCGGCGCCAGGAAGACCGTGCTCCTCTCCCCGGACGGCCCCGCCCTGCTCGTCTGCTACCGCCTGCCCGAGGGTTTCGGCGCCATCGAGACGGAGGCGTGCCTCTCCCCGGACTACTACCGGCTTCTGAGGTGGGGGCGCAGCGGCCTGAGCGCCACGTCCGGCGGGGAGCGCCGGCAGGGCGCCCGCAACGGCGACGTGGCCGTGTGGCTCGCCCTCGCCCACGACGAGGACACCCGCTGGGGAGAGCCCGCCTCCCCCGAGGTCGGCCACGGCCTCAACGTCCGCGCGCGGGCGAACTCCGAGCACTTCCACCTGCTCCTGGGCTGCGGGGAGATCGACGACGAGGGCTGCCGCGCGCTCCTCAGGGAGGGCATGGACGTCCTCCACGAGGTCGGCGAGGAGGCGGAGCATACCGGCGCGCGGCGAGGCCGCGCCGTCTCCAGGCCGGTCGGACCCGTCCGCCCGAGCCGGAGGGAACCGGCCGCGCCGGGTGGCGGAGGGGAAAGGTGATGTTTAGGGGCAAGTTCGGCCGCTTCGGGCAGACCGGGACGGGTGAGGAGGCGGTCACGCTCAAGGCCCTTCGGACCTTTCTCCCGTTCATCCGGCCCCACTGGCGCGGGTTCGTCCCGGCGTTCGTCGGTGTCGTGGCGACCAGCCTCGTCGCGCTGCTCAAGCCCTGGCCGCTCAAGTTCCTCATAGACAACGTCCTGCAGGTCGGTCAGGCCGGCCCGCGGACCACCTCGCCCACCACGATCATCCTCGCCATCGGGGGCGCCATAGTGGGCATCGCCGTGCTGCAAGGCCTGTTCACCTACCTCAAGGAGTTCTTCCTCTCGGCCACCAGCCAGAGGGTGGCGTTCAGCCTGCGGCGCGCCCTCTTCGACCACATGCAGCGGCTCTCGCTCGCGTTCCACGACCGGCAGCGGACCGGGGACATGATCACGCGCGTCACCACGGACGTCACCAAGGTGCAGGAGCTGGTGACGGACAAGCTGCTGGTGGACGGGATAAGCAGCGTGCTGCAGTTCGCCGGCATGCTCACCGTGATGCTCGTCATAGACTGGAGGCTCGGCCTCATCGCCGCGGCGTGGGCCCCCCTCGTAGTGCTCGCCTCCGCGTACTTCAGACGACGCATCAGGGACGAGGAGGTCCGGGTCCGCCAGAGGGAGGGCGACGTCACCTCCCTGGCGCAGGAGACGATCTCCTCGATCCGGGTGGTGAAGGCATTCGGCCGGGAGAGGTTCGCGAACCGCAGGTTCGAGGAGCAGACCGGCGAGATGGCCGAGGGCAACGTGAACGTGGCGCGGCTGGAGGCCCGCTTCTCGTGGGCGACCACCATCCTGTCGGCGACCGGCCTGGCCGCACTCGTGGTCTTCGGCTCCTACCAGGTGCTCGCCGGCGCCCTCACCGCCGGTACGCTCGTCGTCTTTATCCAGTACATGCGCGACCTGCAGAGCCCGCTGAACACCCTCTCGAGGTTGTGGGCGAAGCTCGCGAGGGTCATGGTGAGGGTAGAGAGGATAGTGGAAGTCTTCGACGAGCGGCCCGCCGTAGAGGAACGCCCGGGGGCCAAGACCGCGCCGCGTCTTCGGGGGGGGATCCGGTTCGAAGGCGTCTCCTTCGGCTACGAACCGGAACGGCCGGTGCTGCGAGACATAAACCTGAAGATCGAGCCGGGGGAGGCGATGGCGATAGTCGGGGCCACCGGCGCCGGCAAGAGCACGCTGGCGAGCCTGATCCTGCGCCTCTACGACCCCCAGGCGGGCGCCGTGCTCGTCGACGGCCGCGACATCCGCGAGTACAAGCCTGAGTCCCTGCTGGACCAGATCAGCGTCGTCCTCCAGGAGTCGTTGCTCTTCCAGACCACCATCAGGGAGAACATCGCCTACGGCAGACCCGGCGCGACCTTCGAGGAGATCCGGGAGGCCGCCCGCGTCGCCTACTGCGACGAGTTCATCGAGAAACTGCCGAAAGGCTACGACACGGTGGTCGGGGAGCGGGGAGGGACCCTCTCGGGGGGCCAGCGACAGCGCATAGCCATCGCGCGCGCGGTTATCCGCGACGCCCCCGTTCTCATCCTGGACGAACCCACCGCCGGGCTCGACGCTGCGTCGGAGGGGATAGTGGTGCGCGCGTTGGAGCGGCTGATGGGCGGGCGCACGACGCTCATGATCGCGCACAAGCTCTCGACCGTGAGCAGGGCCGACAGGATCTGCGTCCTAGACGGCGGCGTCATCGTCGAGGAGGGCACGCACGAGGAACTGATGGCCAGAGACGGAGCGTACGCGCGGGCGTTCCAGCTGCAGACCGTGGCGGGCGGGGACGCTGGCCGATAAGGAGGAGGATGCGACGGATGACACACGCACTGCTGATTCTCGTCGACGCGTTGAGGGCCGACCACCTCGGCTGCTACGCGGGCGAAGACAGGGGCACGCCCAACGCGGACGCCCTTGCCGGGGAGGGCGTCCTGTTCAGGAACGCCGTAAGCCAGGCGTCCTGGACGCGGCCGTCTACCGCCTCCATCATGACGGGCCTCTACCCCAGCCAGACCGGCCTCGGCGGCAAGTGGAACAGGACGAGGGAGGGCAGGCTCCGTACCCGAACCCTCGACCCCTCGATCCCCACGCTGGCCGAGCTCGTCACCGCCGCCGGGCACGCCACCGCCTTCGTCGGTGGCAACGCCAACCTCAAGCCCCTGTTCGGCATCACCCGGGGTTTCACCCACAACATGTGGCGCTCCACCAGCGACGGGGCCGTCGCCGCCGAAGACTTCGAGCGGTGGCTGCTGGCCGAACGGCCGGAGAGTTCCTTCTGCTACGCGCACTTCATGGACGTCCACAACCCAATGCCGGCGGGGACGATACCAGCCCGGCTCGACACGGGGTTGGACCTCTCGCTGGTCGAGGAGAGCAGCCAGGAGCTTATGAACTACTACGCCGCCGCCGTACGGCGCGCCGACGAGCACATCGGGCGGGTCGTCCGCGCCCTGAAGAGGGCGCGGACGCTGGAGGAGACCCTGATCATCGTCAGCGCCGACCACGGCGAGGAGCTCGGGGAGCACGGCGGCATGCTCTCCCACGGCCGCACCCTCTACCGGGAGACGCTCAACGTCCCGCTCATCGTACGCCTGCCGGGGGGCGCGTTCGCCGGCGAAGAAGTCTACGAGCCGGTCCAGTGCATAGACTTCTTCCCCACCGTCCTGGAACAGTTGGGGTGCCCGCCGGCCGACGTGCCAGGCAGGAGCATACTGCCCCTTATCCGGGGCGAAGAGGCCGACGGCGGCGCGGCCTTCTCCGAGTACCTCAAGCCGCACCGGTACGGGCAGTCGGTGACCACCCGGAGGCACCAGTACGTGCAGGACTACCTCCTGGAAGAGACGCGCACCGGCTCCCCGGACGACCTGCGCCCTGGCGTCTGTGTCGCGGTCAAGGGGCAGCCGATCCGGGGCGGGCGGTTCATGGCGACCAAGGTACTGATAGAAGACCCGGAGGACGAGCCGACGCTGAGCGGGGTGGTGGACGGCGTCGAAGAGGCCGACGGGTCGGTGACGGTTATGGGCATCGCGTTCGAGGTCGACGGGGCCACCCGGTTCGTCACGAACGACGGCAGCGCGCTCTCCCTCGGAGCGCTCGAGGCGGGAGACCACGTCACCGTCGACTTCGCCACGGGCCCCGACGGCCTTCGCACGGCCACGAAGATACGGCGCAAGGCCGCCGGGGGGAAGTCGAAGATATGGGGGCCCATAGAGGAGGCCCGGGACCTGGGCGCCGGGCTGCGCTCCGTAACCGTGTTGGGCATGGACGTCCTGATCGACGGCAACGTGAAGGTGCGGGCGTTGAAAAACGGGAACCGCGAGGAGAGGCGGGAGAGCCCGGTTGAGCGGGTGCTAGCCGGCGACTTCATCGAGGTAGGCCGGGAGCTCTACGATATCGAGAACGACCCGCTCGAGGCCCGAAACATCGTCGACGAGCGCCCGGACGTGGCCCAGCAGCTCGAAGAGACGCTCGCCCTCTGGACGGAGTCCCTCGAAGGACGGAGCCGCACGACCACGGGCGACGTGGACGTGGACCCGGAGACCATGGAGCAGCTCCGGCTGATGGGCTACGTCGAATGACGAGCCGGATCTAAAGGAGGTACCGTGTCCCGACGCGTGATCGTCGTAGGGCTCGACTCCGCCCCGCCGGAGCTGCTCTTCGGACGGATGCTGGAGCACATGCCGAACCTCAGGGCGATGGTGGAGGCCGGCCTCCACGGCCCGCTGCGCAGCTGCGACCCCCCGATCACCGTCCCGGCCTGGCAGGTGATGTCCACGAGCGCGAGCCCGGGACGGCTGGGCCTCTACGGCTTCCGGCACCGCAAGGGCCACTCCTACGCCGAAGCCTGGACCCCGAACTCCTACTCCGTTCGCCTGCCCCGGATCTGGGACGTTCTGGCGCGCCACGGGAAGCGGTCGTGCCTGATCGGGGTGCCCCCCGCCTACCCGCCAAAACCGCTCAAGGGCTGGAGCGTCTCGTGCTTCCTCACCCCGCCGAACGCCGAGCGGTACACCCACCCCGCGGATCTCCGCCGGGAGATAGAGGGCCTGGTCGGGGAGTACCTCTTCGACGTGAAGTTCCGCGTGGAGGACCGCGAGACCCTGCGCGAGAAGCTCTTTGAAATGACCGAGAAGCGCTTCGACGTGGTGCGCCACCTGGCGACCACGAAGCCGTGGGACTTCTTCATGTTGGTGGAGATAGGGGTGGACCGCCTGGGCCATGCCTTCTGGAAGTTCTTCGACCCCGGGCACCCCAGGTACGTCCCGAACAACCCCTACGAGCGCGTCGCCGACGAGTACTACCGCCTGATCGACCGTCGCCTCGGAGAGCTGCTCGAACTCCTGGACGACGCGGTCTTCCTCGTCGTCTCCGACCACGGCTCCAAGGCCATGCGCGGCGCCTTCTGCATAAACGAGTGGCTCATCGAGCGGGGCTACTTGAAGTTGGATCAGGCGCCAGAGGGCGCCGTCGCGCTGGACGGTGCCTCCGTGGACTGGGACAACACCAGGGCCTGGGGCTGGGGCGGCTACTACGCCCGCATCTTCCTCAACCTGGAGGGGCGCGAGCCGCGGGGTGTCATCCCCGGTGGCCGCTACGAAGAGGCGCGCGAGGAGCTGGCGGAGGAGCTTCGGACGATAAAGCGCCCGGACGGGGAGCGGATGCGGGTGGCTGTGTTCCGCCCGGAGGAGCTCTACCCCGCCGCCCTCGGCAACCCGCCGGACCTCATGGTCTACTTCGACGACCTCGACTGGCGCTCGGCGGGGACCGTCGGCCACGGCGGGCTCTACCTCTCCGAGAACGACACCGGCCCCGACGACTCGGTGCACTCGATGGACGGCATCTTCGTCCTCTACGACCCAACGCGTAGGTACGCCCGGAGGGTGGAGGGCGCGAGCATCCTGGACGTTGCCCCGACCGTCCTGGAGTTGATGGGCGTCCCCGCGCCCGGAGGAATGGAAGGTCATCCCGTCGGGCTACTCGGCAAACAGGAGGTACCCCCGCGATCTCACGGCAATGAAGTGCGTCCCACCAAACCGGCACAAAGGAGCGTCTAAATGAGCTACATCGCCACCTTCGTGCGCCGCGGCCCGCGTGGCAGCGGCGCGCCGGAGACCCCGGACAAGCCATCCCCCTCCCGGCCCGGCGGCCGGCGTATCGGCGTCGCGCTGGCCGGCAGCGTCGTGCTGGCGGCCATGCTGCTGGTCCTAACCAACCTGGCCTCCGCGCAGACCGCCCAGCCCGGTCCTCCCTCCCCAAGACCGTTTCTCGTAGAGGACATCTACCCCGGCGCGACCGGTTCGGAACCCAATCACCTCATGAACCTCAGGGGAAGGCTGCTGTTCTCGGCCAACCACCCGGACTTCGGCGAGGAGCTGTGGAGGAGCAACGGCACGGCGCAGACCACCGAGCTGGTCAGGGACATAGATCCCGGCCGCCTGGTGATCAACGACGTGGAGGTGCCCAACTCGTCGGCCCCCGACAAGGTGATGCTCACGAAGAGGTGGATCTACTTTGCGGCCACCACCGCCAGCAACGGCGAGGAGCTCTGGAAGAGCGACGGCTCAAATAGGGGCACCGTCCTCGTCAAGGACATTGTTCCCGGCTCGGGCTCTTCGGGGGCCGAAGACTTCGAGCCGGTAAGCGCAAAAACTACGTTCTTCAGGGCCTGGGACGCGGACCACGGCGAGGAGCTGTGGAAGACCGACGGCACGCAGAGGGGCACCACCCTCGTGAAGGACATAAACCCCGACGCCCCCCCCGGGGCCCGCTGCCCGCAGAACCAGTGCGGCATCCCCATGGGCTGGAGCCATCCCGATACGCTGACGGCCATGGGCAAGACGGTGTTCTTCGCGGCCGACGACGGCGTACACGGCGTCGAACTGTGGAAGAGCAACGGCACGGCCGGGGGCACCGTCATGGTCAAGGACATCAACACCATCCCCGGCAACTCCAACCCCAACGACACCACCGGCGCCGACACCCGCAGCGCGGAGGTCGAGAAGCTGTTCGCCGTGGGCGACACGCTCTACTTCAGGGCCAACGACGGGACCAACGGTCTAGAGCTGTGGAAGACCGACGGCACGGCCGGCGGCACCACCCTGGTAAAGGACATCAACCCCACCACCCCCCCAGGCCCCACCACCACCGCCTGCAAGAGGGCGAAGAGCTGCGCCGGGAGCTCGTTCGTCGACGACTTCACGGTCGTGAACGGGCAAATCTTCTTGACGGCCAACGACGGGACCAACGGCGTCGAGCTGTGGAAGACGGGCGGCACGGCGGGTAGCACTACCCTGGTAAAGGACATCAACCCCAGCTCCGAAATCAGGGCTTCGGACACGGCCAACCTGGTAGCGGTGGGCAGAACGCTCTTCCTGAGCGCCAACGACGGGACCAACGGTCTAGAGCTGTGGAAGAGCGACGGCACGGCCGGCGGCACCGTCATGGTCAAAGACGTCAACCCCGGCCCGGCCGATTCGGGCCCGGACCAGTTGACGGAGTTCGATGGAAGGCTGCTCTTCACGGCCGACGACGGCCAGCACGGCATCGAGGTGTGGGGGAGCAACGGCACGGAGGCCGGCACGAGGCTGCTTCTGGACATAGAACCCGGACCGGCCGGCTCGGATCCGAGCGAGTTGATCGATGCCCGCAGGTTGCTGTACTTCGCGGCTTCCAACCCCTCCGCCGGCGAGGCATTGTGGGCCGTGCGAACGAGAGACGTCAGGTAGGCCTTGAGGCGGGTGCGCGACCCGCTCTCGTGTCGCGCACCCGCCGGGAATCGCTTGCGAGGAGATTTTGGTGGCAGGCAGGACGGGCGGTTCGGTGGATGAAGCCAAGACGATGGCGGAACGTTCGCTGGCCGAGAAGCTGATGAACCCGCCGGTCTCGGCCCTCTCTCGGGACGGCAAGACCGTACGGAGCTACCGGGCGGGGGTGATCAAGACCTCCATGTCGCGCCCCATCCTGCGCTACACCGTAACCGGCTTCGACCGGGAGAGGGGCGCCCCGTTCCGGGCGGTGATCATCGGCAAGGGATACTACCGCTACGACGGGGCCGAGACCTTCGGTTTCATGAACCGGCTCTGGTCGGAGGGCTTCGCCGAGCCCGATCGGCTGACCATCCCCGAACCCATAGCCTACCTACCAGAGATGAGGCTCTTGCTCCAGAGCCAGGCGGAGGGGAAGGCCCTCTACGACTACATAGACAACCCCGGCGAGGCCCGGGGGGCGGTGAGGCTGACGGCGCGCTGGCTGGCGAAGTTGCACGCTACCGGCGTAACGGACGCTCCCGTCCTACCGCCCGACTTCGAGGAGTCCAAACTCCGCGCCTACAAGGAGATGCTCATGCAGATCTGCCCACCGCACGCGCGGCGGGTGGAGGACTTCACCGAGCACATAATCTCCTCGTTGAAGGCGCTCGACCCGCGCCGGGTGGTCCCCACCCACGGCGACTTCCAACCCAAGAACGTGTACGTGCTGCGCGACCGGGTGACCGTCATAGATTTCGACCGCTTCGCCCTGGCGCACCCCGCGCGCGATCTGGGCCACTTCGTCGGGCAGAGCATGACCATGTCCTGCGCGCGCGCGGGTTCGTTCGAGGCGATAGGACCTTGGAACGCCGCTTTTTTGGAGGAGTACGCCCGCCTCGCCCCCCCGGGGGCGCTCGCGGCGATGCCCGTCTTCGTGGCCCGGACGTTTATGGAGGTACTGAAGCACAAGATCTTTCTGGACCCCGCCAAGAACGCGCGCCTGCTGCCCGCCTGGCTCGACGAATGCGAAAGATGGCTGGGCAAAGCGCACGACTCCCCGGAAGCGGAGCGCGGCGAGTCCCGGTTGTCGAGGCGCGAAAGCGAAGCCTGATGGGAGGCCGAATGACCCTTGAAATGTCTTCCAAAGAGATCAAGCAGGATCTGAGCCGGCGTATCGAGATGGTGAAGCAGCCGGGGTTTCTAAACTCTCGGATCCGGCCGCACTTCCCGGACGACGGGGTGAACGGTGGTGGCTGGGAGACGCGGGTGCTCCAACTCGACGGCACGGGCGCCGCGACGCTCGAGATCGGCCTCGGCGGCCAGAAGGTGTTCGCCAAGTTCTACCGCCCGGACGACGAGGGCGCCCCGCTTATCTACGAGAAGCTGAAGACCCTTCGCGCCGCCGGCTTCGGTCCAGGCGAACGCTACCAGGTGGCCGAGCCGCTCGACGTCGTCCCGGAGTACGGGATGCTTCTGACGAAGGGGGCCGAGGGCCCGGCGGTATCGGATTTCATCGGGGGCGATCGGGATGCCCTGTTCTCCGGCGCGGTGGAGTCGGCCCGCTGGCTGGCCAGGCTGCACTCCTCGCCCGTGCGGATCGGCAAACCCCGCTCGCTGGCGGCGTCCAGCGAGTTGCTCTCCGTGGCCCGGCGCCTGGCCAAGGTTATGACCAGGAGCCCCGGACACCTCGAGACCGCCGACGGGATGATCCGGAGGATGGAGAGGATGGCCGAAGACACCGTGGACGGGCTTCTGGTGCAGGGCCACGGCCAGTACCGGCCGATCCACGTCTTCGTCGGCGGCCCGTCGGTGACGGTGATCGACATGGACAGGAGCCGACCCTACGATCCCTCCTACGACGTGGTCGAGTTTCTCGTTCGCCTGAGGAAGTCGGTGCTCAAGTACGCGGGCTCCGTGGAGCCCGCAGATGCTCCGACCCGGGCGTTCCTGGAGACCTACGTCTCGGCGGTGCCGGATCGCTCGTACCTGGCCAACCTGTCCTTTCACTGGGCGCGTTTTATCCTGCACGGCCTGAACGGCGAGATGAAGGACGACCAGACCGGCGAACCCGAGTTCGACCGTATCGTGGCGTTCTACCACTCGGAGTTCGAGGACGTGCTCGGAGGCCGGTTCGTCATCTAGGAGGCGCGTCTTGTTTGCGAGAGAAGATCTACCCGTGGACGCCCTCACGGAGGCTTACGACCTTAGGCCGTGGCGGTCGGTCGAGTTGCTTCCGGCGGGCAAGAGCCGGCACTATCGTGTCGTCACCGACGGCGGCGAGTACATCTTCAGGCGCTCTCACCCCTCGAGAACGTCAGACGAAGTGCGCTTCGAGCACGCGCTGGTGGATTATCTGCGCCGCAACGGTTTCCCGGCCCCCAGGTTCGTCCCCTGCGTAGGCGGGGGTACGTCCGTCGCCGTGAACGGGGGTCTTTACAGCGCCTCCGTCTTCGTGAAGGGGTCCCAGTATCGGGCCGGTAACGTCGAACACCTTCGGGAAGCGGCCCGCACGCTGGCCAGGTACCATCAGATTGTCGTCTCTTTCGAGTCGTCTCCCCCACGGTCCCGGGAACCGTTTCTGAGCGAGACCTTGCGCGAGCGGCTTACTGGGACGTTCTCTCCCGAGGTGATAGGCGACTTCATGGCCCGATACGGCGACCACCACTCCCGGGTCCCGGATCTACTGGCTTCGTTACCCCATGTCCTGAGAAGGGGCGAGGCGGTCCTTAGCCTCCTCGACCTGCTCTACCCGGACCTGCCGAAACTCATCATCCACGGCGGTTGTCGACGCGGGAGCACCTTGTATAGGGGTGATCGTCTCGTCGCCATGTTGGACTTCGACAGCGCACGCCGCGAGGCCAGAGTCGTGGATCTCGCCATCGCGCTACACGATTTCGGCAAGGTGTGGGGCGATCCCGGTTCTCCTAGCTTCAAGGTGCCCCTGGACCTCGAAGTCGTTTCGCGCTTTCTCGATGCCTACCAGGAGGTCAACCCGCTAGAGCCTGCCGAGATCGAGGCGCTGCCCGCCGTGTTGCAGGCGAGGCCGCTGAAGAGGGCGCTCGGCAAGTACCGCTCGATGATCGAAGACCGGGCGCTGTCGCCCGGCCATACAAGGAAGACCGCCCAAGAGGTCTCTCGCGTACGATGGTTGGAGGATCACGGAAGGGGGCTGCGGGAGATCCTCCACGGGGCGACGCGAGGTTCCGGGGCTCGCTCGTAGACGCCCGCTCGGAATCGCGGCCGTCGCGAGGCGGCCGACGAATCTTCCCGCCTCGGTCAACCCGACCTTCCGCGGCGGTCGCGAGCCCCCGGATTCGGGGTTGGGCTAGAATGGTCCCGGTGGAAAGGAAACGCGACGGGGAGCGTGGCGATGCTTGCCAAGGACGAACTTCTCGACAGGGTCGTGGACAGGGTTCGGGAGCACATGCCCGAGGACCGGGGGGCGCAGGCCGAGGAGTTCGCGCGGCAGTTCTTTGCCTGGATCCCGCGCGAGGACCTCGACGGCCGCTCCCCCATCGACCTCTACGGAGCCGCGATGGCCCACTTCGGGTTCGCGTACCAGAGAACGCCGGGCGAGGCTAAGGTCAGGGTGTACAACCCGCACTTCGAGGAGCACGGGTGGCAGTCCACCCACACGGCGCTCGAGATCGTCACCGACGACATGCCGTTCCTCGTCGACTCGACCCGAATGGAGGTCAACGCCCGCGGCTACGGCATCCACCTGATGCTCCACCCAATAATGAAGGTCCGCCGCGACGACGAGGGCAGGCTTTTGGAAGTGCTGCCGTCGGGGGCGGAGGACGAGGACGCGGTTTCGGAGTCCGTGATCCACGTCGAAGTGGACCGGCAGACGGAGCCCGAGGTCCTCGAAGAGCTTCGCGCCTGCACGGGGCGCGTGCTCTCGCAGGTGCGGGCCGCCGTCGAGGACTGGCCGTCGATGACGGAGCGGGTCGGGGATGTCATCTCGGGGTTCGAGGAGAATCCCCCACCGCTGGACGAGGACGACCTCGCCGAGGTTCGGGCTTTCCTGGCCTGGATCTCGGACGACAACTTCACCTTCCTCGGCTACCGGGAGTACGACCTGATCACAGAGAACGGCGAAGACGCCCTGATGAGCGTGGAGAACACGGGACTCGGCATCCTGCGCGAGACCGGCCGCAAACCCCACTCCCACAGCTTCGCCAAACTGCCCCCCGAGGTGCGCCGGCTAGCCCGCAGGCCAAACCTCCTCAACCTCACCAAGGCGAACTCCCGCTCCACCGTCCACCGCCCCTCCTACATGGACTACGTCGGCATAAAGAAGTTCGACGATAAAGGCAACGTCACGGGCGAGCGGCGGTTCTTGGGTCTCTACACGTTCTCGGCCTACAGCATGAGCGTCTTCGAGATGCCCATCGTCAGGCGCAAGGTGCGGCACGTAATGGAGAGGTCCGGGTTCCCGAAGGGGAGCCACAACGAGAAGGACCTCGTCGAGATCCTCGAGACCTACCCCAGAGACGAGCTGTTCCAGATCTCCAAAGAAGAGCTCTTCGATATCGCCATGGGCATCCTCCACCTGCAGGAGCGCCAGCGGACCCGCCTCTTCGTCCGCCGCGACACCTACGGGCGCTTCTTCTCCTGCCTCGTCTACGTCCCCCGGGACCACTACGACACCGAAGTCAGGCGCAGGATGCAGAAGATCCTCAAAGACTCTCTGGGCGGCGTGGGCTCGGCCTTCGACGTCAGGCTCTCGGAGTCGGTGCTGGCGCGGCTGCACTTCATAGTCTACGTGGACCCCGGGAACGTGCCGGACTACGACGCCGAGGACATCGAGGAGCGGCTCGCCGAGACCACCCGCTCGTGGTCTGACAACCTGTACGACGCCCTCATAGAAGGCGTCGGAGAAGAGCGCGGCAACGAGCTCTTCCAGAAGTACCGCGAGGCTTTTCCGGCGGGTTACCGGGCGGGTTTTCTCGCCAGGACGGCCGTCACGGACATCAGGAGGATCGAGGAGCTCGCCTCCGAGGAAGACCTGGAGATGAGCCTGTATCACCCGATAGAGGAACCGGACGAGTTCCTCGGGTTCAAGCTCTTCCGCTCGGGGGATCAGATCTCCCTCTCCACAGTCCTCCCCCTTCTGGAAGACATGGGGGTCGAGGTCGTGGACGAGAGGCCGCACAAGGTCGAGCCCCTCGGTTCTCCGCCGGTCTGGATCTACGACTTCGGCCTCGTCGACGAGTCCCGCGGCGAGTTCCAGACGGGCGAGGTGCGTGAGATCTTCCAAGACGCCTTCGCCCGCGCCTACCGCGGCCTGGTCGAGAACGACGGCTTCAACCGCCTCGTCCTCCGCGCCCGCCTCACCTGGCGCCAGGTAACTATCCTCCGCGCCTACTGCAAGTACCTCCGCCAGGCCGGCACGACCTTCTCCCAGGCCTACATGGAGGACACGCTCTTCGCCAACCCCCACGTAGCAAGACTCCTCGTGGACCTCTTCCAGACCCGCTTCGACCCGAGGAACGCGGGTGGGGCGCAACGCGAAACGGAGCGCCTGAAAGGGGAGTTGGAAGAGGCGCTGGACGAGGTTGTGAGCCTGGACGAGGACCGCATCCTGCGCAACTTCCTCGACGTGACGCTCGCTACGGTTCGGACCAACTACTACCAGACGGACGACGGCGGGGAGCCCAAGGTACACCTCTCGTTCAAGTTCGACCCGCGGGGGATACCGATCCTGCCGCTGCCGCGTCCGAGGTTCGAGATCTTCGTCTACTCCCCCCGCGCCGAGGGCGTCCACCTGCGCGGCGGCGAAGTGGCCCGCGGCGGCATCCGCTGGTCCGACCGCCGCGAGGATTTCCGCACGGAAGTCCTCGGCCTCATGAAGGCCCAGATGGTCAAGAACGCCGTCATAGTCCCGGTCGGCGCCAAGGGCGGCTTCGTCGTCAAACGCCCGCCGGCGGGAGGGGGCCGCGAAGCCCTCCAGAAGGAGGTAATAGCCTGCTACCGCACGCTCATCTGCGGCATGTTGGATCTCACGGACAACCTGGCTGACGGCGAAGTGGTTCCGCCCCCGGACGTAACCCGCTACGACGATGACGACCCCTACCTCGTCGTGGCGGCGGACAAGGGCACCGCGACCTTCTCGGACATCGCCAACGGCATCTCGGCCGAGTACGGGTTCTGGCTCGGCGACGCCTTCGCCTCCGGCGGCTCCGTAGGCTACGACCACAAGGAGATGGGCATCACGGCCAGGGGCGCCTGGGAGTCGGTCAAGCGCCACTTCCGCGAGCTCGGCAAGAACGTCCAGGAAGAGGACTTCACGGTAGTCGGCATCGGCGACATGTCGGGCGACGTCTTCGGCAACGGTATGATCTTGAGCCGGCACACGAAGCTCGTCGCGGCCTTCAACCACCTCCACGTCTTTCTCGACCCCGACCCCGACCCCGGGGCGAGCTTCGCGGAACGCGGGCGCCTCTTCGGGCTGCAGCGCTCGACGTGGGCCGACTACGACGCCGAACTCATCTCCGAGGGCGGCGGCGTCTTCCCGAGAACCGCCAAGTCCATACCGCTCTCCCCGCAGGTCAAGGAGCTGCTCGGCACGGAGGCCGAATCGTTGACCCCCAACGAGCTCATACGCGGCCTGCTCGGGGCGGAGGTCGACCTGCTCTGGAACGGTGGAATAGGGACCTACGTCAAGGCCAGCACCGAGGGCAACGCCGAGGTCGGCGACAGGACCAACGATTCCTTGCGGGTGGATGGAAAAGATTTGCGGTGCCGGGTGGTCGGCGAGGGCGGGAACCTGGGGTTCACGCAGAGGGGGCGCATCGAGTACGCGCTTTCGGGCGGCAGGATCTACATGGACGCCATAGACAACTCGGCCGGGGTGGACTGCTCGGACCACGAGGTGAACATCAAGATCCTGCTGGACACCATCGTAAAGAGCGGCGACATGACCCAGAAGCAGCGCAACGAACTTCTGGCCAGCATGACCGAAGAGGTGGGCCGCCTGGTCCTCAGGGACAACTACGATCAGACCCTCGCGATAAGCAACGCCCTGGCCCTCGCCCATCCGATGGTGGACGTCCACGTCAGGTACATCAGGCACCTGGAGCAGTCGGGCGCGCTCAACCGCGAGCTCGAGTTCCTGCCTTCGGACGAGACGCTCGCGGAGCGGCGTTCGGAGGGCGGGGGGCTCACGGCGCCGGAGTTCGCGATCCTGGTCTCTTACGCCAAGATCACGCTCTACAAGCAACTCCTGGGCTCGGACCTCCCCGAGGACCCGTACATCTCCGCGGAGCTCGCGCGGTACTTTCCGGAGCCCTTGCGCGAACGGTTCGGCGGCCGCCTGGAAGAGCACCGGCTGCGGCGCGAGATCGTTGCGACCCGCGTGGCCAACGAGCTCGTTAACAAGGCGGGCCCCTCCTTCGTCTTCAGGCTCGGCGAGGAGACGGGGGCCACCCCGGCGGAGATCTCGCGCGCCTTCACCGCCGCCATGGAGGTCTTCGACCTGCGCAAAACCTGGGGGGAGATAGAGGGATTGGACGACGAGGTCGAGGCCGCCACCCAGACGGGGATGCTCCTGGAGTGGCGCAGGCTCGTCGAGCGCTCGACCCGCTGGCTCCTGCGCAACCGCCGCCCGCCGCTGGACGTCTCGGGGACGGTCTCGTACTTCCGGGAGGAGGCACCGGGCCTGGCGAGCAACATCCACGGTTACATGATCGACGGCGAGAAGCGGGGCGTCGAGGAGGAGACCGAACGGCTAGTCGAGGCCGGCACGCCGGCGGACCTGGCCCATAGGGTGGCGACCTTCGGGGCCATGTTCAGCGCGCTCGACGTGGTGGACGTCGCCGTCGCGGCCGGGGAGCGGCCGGGGACGGCCGCGGAGGTGTACTTCGCGCTCGGGGACCGGCTCAGGATCCACTGGCTCCGCCACCACATCGAGGCCCTCCCCCGCGACAACCGCTGGCGCGCCCTCGCCCGCGCCGCCCTCCGCGACGACGTCTACGGCCTCCAGGCGGCCCTCACCGCCGCCGTCCTCAGGGACACCCCGGAGGAGGCACCGGTGCAAGACCGCATCGAGGCCTGGATCTCGGCCAACGACGGCGCGGTGGACCGTAACCTCCACGTCCTCTCGGACATAAACGCCAGCGGCGCCTTCGACCTCGCGACGCTGTCGGTGGCGCTCAGGGAGGTCCGAAACCTCGTGCCGTCCTCCCCAATCGAGAAGGCCGGGTCACCGGCCGGCTGAACGGGGCATCGCGAAACGCCCCCACCCGCAATCCGCCGCATCAGGAGTCGCGACGTAGAATGATCGGGTGAAGGTAGTACGCACTCTGACGGCCGTCGTGATACTGGCGGCGGTGTTTCTTGCCGCATCCTGCAGTCCGCCGGACGGCCTGGACCGGGCTACGTGGAATCCCGCCTGTCCTCCCGGCCTCGGTCGGGGTCTTCTGGACCCGAGTTTTCTCGGTCCCGACGACGGGCGCGGTGGTCCGGCCGTCCGCAAGCTCCTGCGTAACCCGGACTTCGGGGCTTCGGGCGATGCGGCGGAGGATCTCAGGCGCGGCGTGGTGGACCCCCGCCTCGTGACGACCCTGCAAAGGATCTCGCAGGAGCACGCCATCTGCGTGGACGTCTTCAAGGAGGGCCACTTTTTTATCCAGGGCGTGGAAGACGGCCCGCGCATCCCCGACGGCTACGGCGAGGCCGGCGGCCTGCCCAACACGCATTACTTCGGCCGGGCCGCGGACATCCGGTACGTCGACGGCGAGCCCGTCGAGGGCAACGGGTCGAGCCCGGAAGTCCTCGACGTCGGCGGAATCCTCGCGGACCTTCCCGCCGATCAAAGGCCGGACCAGATCATCGGCCCCGAAGAGTGGACCGAAGAGCTTGGCTTCGGCTACGAGGAGGGTTGGATCCTGGACAAAGACCAGCTGGACCTCCACGATAAACATGTCCACCTCGGCTACGTCAGGGAGCGTGGCACCCGCAACACCAGGTAGCCGCCCGCGGTGCTCTCCCCGCAAGCTAGTCGTCGACCCAACCCCGAGCGCCCGGTCGTCTTCGTCGCCCAGCCGGGTCCAGGGCGATCCGTATCGAGGATCTAGCCAAATTGGGCTAGTAATAAACGGTGCATCGGTACGATGGCGTTGGCCTCTCTTAGGGCCAAGATTCATTTGTCTCATCACCGGCAGGAAAGGGGGCGGGTGGGCGACGTACCTTCACGGTAAACGGGGGGCGCAGAGGGGAAGTGGCTTCCGGGTGGCTCTGATCGTCCGAAGTAACTTTCGGCTGCGTCGGCTCCAGAGAAACCGCAGGACGCATCGGCGCAACCGGGTATCCGAGGGTCCGGCCGCCCTTTCACGGCGAAGACGCGCGGGAATACCGGCCACGGTGCGAAGCCGTACTCGACGAGGAGAGGAGAGACGATGAAGCGCCAGCACGGAGGGCATGCAGAGAAGGAGTACGCGTCGGCGGCGCCCGTCGCCGCGTTGCTCGCCGGGCTCCTGCTCGCCCTGCTGACCATGTCTGTGGCGCAGGTTCCAGACGCGGGGGCGGCCGTGGACAGGCGGGCGATGTCGATCCAGCGCGGCGACAAGGGGTTCCCGATCTGGTACCAGGACGCCAGGGGCACGCGCCTGGGCCTGTGCCTCGCCGGCCCCCCGCTCTGCCTGGCGACGCGGGAAGGCATGAGGCCCCCGAACGGTGAGGCGTTCTGGTGGAACGCCGAAGCCCAGATGGCCCGGGTGGGCTTCAACCGCGCGGGCCAGGCCAGGCTGGTCCTGGCGGTCGAGGCCGCCTACGCCAACGCGGGGGCGAACTCCCAGATAAGCTTCGGGCGGATACGCGTCCGGGCGAACAACCTGAGGCCGGGGACCGTGTACACGGTCACCCACCCCTACGGCCGGCTAAGGGCCAGAACGGACGCGAAAGGAGAGCTGCGGATCTCGAGCGACGTCGGCTGCGCCGCCACGCCCTGCAGGTTCGGCCTGGCCCTTCGGAGCCGGGTCTTCCGGGGCTTCCTGAGGTGGGACCCGAGGGTGGGGCCGAAAGCGCCGCCCAACTTCCTCGGCAACCCCACGATCCCCCACAAGGTCGTCGGCAGCCCGAGGGGCACCAACTTCTTCCGCATACAAGGCCCGAACGTCGGGGGACGCGGCGTCAACAAGAAACAGACGGGACTCTTCTCCGTCCAGGGCAGGAGGGAGAGCTAGGGCGGGTTGCGGGGGCCAAAGCCCCCGCGATCCGAGCTGTCAGCCGTCAGCCCGCTCCGGCTTCGCCTACGCTTTCAGCTTTCAGCTTCTTGTTCTTGCTGATAGCTGATGGCTGAAAGCTGAAAGCTCTATACGTCCCTATCGTGCAAGGAGCGCCGATGCGCGGCGGCCCGTTCGACGTACTCGCGGGCGCCGCGTTCTATATCTGTGGCTTGTTCCCCGGTGACTTCTCCGGCGCGTTTGGCCGGGAGGCCGACGATCAGGCTTCGGGGAGGGAATTCCCGGTTCTCCGGGACCATCGCGCCGGCGGCCACAATGGAGCCGGCGCCGATCTTCGCGCCGTTCAGGATCGTGGCGCCCATTCCCACCAGGCACCCGTCACCCACCTCGCACCCGTGGACCACGGCGTTGTGCCCGATCACGCACCCCTCGCCGACGACCGCGGGAAAACCGGGGTCGGCGTGCAGGACGCAACCGTCCTGGACGTTGGTCCGGGCCCCGATCCGGATCGGCTCCGTGTCGCCGCGCAGCACGGCCCCGTACCAGACGCTCGATTCGTCGCCAAGCTTCACGTCCCCGATAACGAAGGCCCCCGGCGCAACCCAGGCGGAGGAAGCCAGCTGCGGCAGGACGTCCCCGTGCGGAAGCAAGGGGCCGTTTTTCTGGTTCAGATCCAACGCCGCACCCGCCCCTTGTAGCGGAGGTACTCGTCCCCGAACTTGCCCTCCAGGTACCGCTCCTCCCGTTTTACGACGCCGCGGTCCACGACGTGAAGTACGGCCGGGAGCAACAGCGCGGCCGGAAGAGCGTTGGCCCTGGCGCTGAGGCCCGAGTATATGAGGGTCATCCCGACGTAGAGCGGGTTGCGCGTGAACCCGTAAGGCCCCCTGTCCACGATGGCCGTCGTGGGGTGATAAGGGTCGACGTTCGTCCCGGCCCGGCGCATCTCGCGAAAGCCCCAGAGCCCCAGCGCGAGACCGGCGACCACGAGCGGCCAGCCCAGGGCGCGCGAAAGACCCCGGGGCAGGAACGGCGTCGGGCGGAGCCGGTTCGTGAGCAGTCCGGCGGCCAGGCCGCCCGCGAAGATCAGGGGCGGCGGCGCGACCACGCCCGGGTTGTCAGCCCTCTCTCCGTTGCCATCGCCCATCCCTGAACCTCCTCGTCCTTTCCCGACACCGTAAAGGCGCTTCGCGAAGCGCCCCTATACCGAACAAACCCGCCGCCCTGCCGACCGCCTCACGCCTCCACCAGCACAGCGTCGCCCTGCCCTCCGCCCGAGCAGATCGCCGCGAGTCCCCTGCCGCCTCCCCTGCGCCGCAACTCGTACAGCAGCGTCGCCAGGATACGGGCGCCGCTTGCCCCGACGGGATGCCCGAGCGCCAGCGCCCCGCCGTTGACGTTGACCCTATCGGGGTCAACGTCCAGGATTCGTGTCGAGTGGATAGCCACGCCCGCGAACGCCTCGTTGATCTCGACCAGGTCTAGGTCCTCAGACTTCCAGCCGGCCTTCTCGAGCGCGAGCTTGCCCGCGTTGCCGGGGACCGTAAGCAGGTTCGGCGGCTGCTCGGCGATCTTGGCGTGGGCGACTATGGTCCCGAGCGGTTCGAGACCGCGCCTCTTTGCAAAGGACTCACCGGCCAGGACCAGCGCGCCCGCGCCGTCGGTGACGCCGGGCGCGTTGCCGGCGGTCACGGTGCCCCCCTCGTCGATCGGTTTCAGGGAAGAAAGCTTCTCGATGGTGGTGTCGCGCCGGATCGGCTCGTCGTGCTCTACGTAGGACGTCTGTCCCTTCTTGCCCGACACCTTGACGCCGACGATCTCGTCGGCCAACCGTCCCTCGTCCGTGGCCGCGGCGGCGCGCTGATGACTGCGGAGCGCCCATTCGTCCTGGTCCTCGCGGGAGATGCCGAACTTCTTCGCCCCGTCGGTGCCGAAGCGGACCATGTTCACGTGCTCGAAGGCGTCGAGCAAGCCGTCGTGCATCATCGAGTCGTAGGCCGGCGTATCCCCCATGCGCGCGCCCCAGCGGGCTTTGGGCAAGAGATAAGGGGCGTTGGACATGCTCTCCATGCCGCCGGCGAGGACGACGTCGTAATCGCCGGCCCGGATCATGGTCTCCGCCAGGGTCGCGCTCCTGAGGCCCGAGGCGCAGACCTGGTTGAGCGTCTCGGTCGTGAGCGTGAAGGGAAGGCCTGCGTGGTGGTTCGCCTGCCGGCTCGGGATCTGGCCGACCCCGGCCTGCACCACGATCCCGAACAGGGAGTGCTGCAACTCCGCACTCTCCACGCCGGAGCGGTCCACGGCCTCCCGGATCGCCACCCCGCCAAGCTCCGGCGCGCCTAAAGAGGCCAACGCCCCGCCGAACCTCCCGAACGGCGTCCGCGACGCCCCGAGAACCACAACCCTCTCCAAAGGACTTCCTCCGACGTAGAAACCAACGACCACAGTTTAAGCCCTCCGAGAGCTTCGCGTGCGGCCGAACGCGCGCGCCGGGGGCGCTTCTACATGCTATCTTTTCGGCGGACTACCGCTTCCAGTACAGGGGAGAAACCCATGAAAGTGAAGAAGCTGGATCACATCGCCCTCTACATGGACGACCGCGCCTCCGCCGCCGATTTCCTGACCTCCAACCTCGGCTTCCACGTCGTTGACCACACCGACCGCTACACCCTCGTCGGCGCGGGGGGCAGGGTCGGCAAGCTCACCCTCTTCGACGCCCCGACAGGCGCCCCCTCCCCCGACCCCATAGAACGCATAAACCTCCGCGTGGCCGACCCGGAATCCGCCGCAGCGAAGCTCCCATCCGAAACCAACCCCGAACGCCAGGGCCCCGGCTTCGTCTTCACCGGCCCCGAAAACCTCCCGCTGGCCCTGGTCCCCGGCGAGGGAGATTTCACGGACTACGACCTCGAAGGTTTCGTGCTGCGCTCGGCGGACCCGGAAGCCTCCGCGCGCGGTTTCCTCGAGATGGGCTTCGCCCCCGGTGAGGACTCGAGGACGCTCGGGGCCGGAGAGTACCGGCTGCGCCTGGCCGAACGTGCTCCCGGGAGCGGGGGCATGCTGTTTCACGTAGGTTGCCTCGTGGATTCCGCCGAGGACCATCGCAGGGAGGCCGAGGAGCGGGGGCTGGAGGTCCAGGACTTCGTCGAGGGTCCGAACACCCTCGCGGTCTTCGTCCGCGGCCCGGAGGGCGTGAGCGTCGAGTACGTCGAGCACAAGCCCACCTTCTCCCTGACTTAGAACCGCCCGATGCGCGTCATCGTCGCCGGCGGCGGGCTCGCCGGCTTCACCGCAGCCCTGAGAGCCGTAGAGCTCGGCGCGCGGACGACGCTGCTCGAGAAGGGCGGCCTGCCCGGCGGGTCCTTCCTCCTTTCCAGCGGCTACGCCTGGTCCTACAGGGACCTGCCGACCTTCCGCCGGGAGGCGCCGGGCGGAGATCCCGGCCTCCAGAACCTAATCCTCGAACGCCTGGAACCCTACATAGGCTGGCTTGAGAGGCAGGGCTGCCCCGTCCTCTCGCGCGAGACGGGCAACCCGCTCACGTTCGGCGCCCGCCTCGACCCGGAGGGGACGGTCGGCGCGCTCGCGAGGCGCATCGCGGACCTCGGCGGCGAGATCCTACCGAATACCGCGCTCGACGGGCTCCTGAACGATACCTCAGGCCGCGTGACCGGCACGCGAACGAACCACGGAGACGAGCTTGCGGCGGACGCCGCGATCCTGTCCTCCGGTGGCTTCGCGGGCAACCCGGAGCTGGTCAGCCGCCACATAATCGGGGGGCCCGGCAGGATGCGGCTGCGGTCGCATCCCAGGAGCACGGGGGACGGTTTCCTCGCCGCGCAGGCCGTCGGGGCGCGGACTAGCGCGGGTATGGACGAATTCTACGGCCGCAACCTGCCGGCCCCCCCGGCGGAGTTCTCCCCCGCGGAGTTCGTGGAGGTCTCCCAACTCTACGGCCGCCACGCCGTCGCGATCAACACCAGGGGCGAACGCTACGCCGACGAGGGCGCCGACTGGTCGGAGACGGCCCTGACCCGCACCACGGCCCGCCAACCCGGCCTCCGCGCCTGGTACGTCCTCGACGCGGCCGGCCTCGAAGGCCGGGTACGCGAACGAACCGCGGGCGAGATGGTCGAGGCCGCCAAACGCGCCGGCGGCACCGTCCTCGAAACCCCGACCCTCGAAGAACTGGCGGAAGCCCTCGCGAAACACGGGCTCCCCCGCGATATTACCCTCCGCACGCTGCGCGAATACAACCAGGCCGTCGCGGACGGAAGGGGCGACGAACTCTCCCCGCCGAGGACCGGGCCGGCCGCGCCCGCCCGCGTGCCGCCGTTTGTGGCCGTGGAGGTCGCGCCGACGATAACGCACACGGTGGGCGGGCTCGCGGTAGACGAGCGCTGCGGGGTACTGCGCCTGGAAGACGGCGGACCCATTCCAGGCCTCTACGCGGCCGGGGTCGAGGTCGGCGGGGTCTCGACCGGCGGGTACACGAGCGGCCTCGCCGCGGCCGTGGTCTTCGGAAGAATCGCCGCAGAATCAAGTCTCGGGCATTAGGGCGGGTCGAAGAGGCGACGCCTCTTCGACCCGCGCGGTCAGCTTTCAGCTTTTTGCTCTTGGCTGACCGCTGATAGCTGACCGCTGATAGCTGACCGCTGATAGCTGACCGCTGATAGCTGACCGCTGATAGCTGACCGCTGATAGCTGACCGCTGATAGCTGACCGCTGATAGCTGACCGCTGATAGCTGACCGCTGATAGCTGACCGCTGATAGCTGACCGCTGATAGCTGACCGCTGATAGCTGACCGCTGATAGCTGACCGCTGATAGCGCGACTTGCGGAGGTATCAACCTCCGCAAGTCGCTTCAACCAGGTATCTCACCACGTCCTCCAGAGAGCCGCGCCTGTTGTGGACGCGGCGCTGCTTTTGGGCGCCGTTTCCGGCTTCTACTATCTGCAGGATTCCTTCGAGCTCCGCTTCGCACCCGAGGTCCTGGGAGACGGGGGCCAGGCTCCGCACGAGGGTCCGGGCCAGCTTGCGGGCCGGTGTGGCGTGGCCCGTCGAGAAGTCGTGGAGGGTTGCGTCGAGGCCGTGGCGGGTGGCGCTCCACTTATTCTCTTCGGTGAAGAGCGGGGCCTCGGGCTGGTGTTCGTCGGCGCTCGCGACCAGGCACTGGGCGAGCGCGGTGAGGGCCGATGTCCGGGCAGGGTCCGTCTGGACGTCCGGGGCGCGCAGCTCGACCGTGCCGAGCCTGGGGTGCGGCCTGACGTCCCACCAGCACCAGGAGTAGTCCGGGATCAGGCCGGCGTCCACCAGCTTGCCCACGTAGACCTCGAATTCTTCCCAGGCGCGAAAAGCCGGGGGCAGGCCGGAGCGGGGGACGAGGGCGAAGACCTTGGCGCGCGTCGAGGCGAGGCGCGTGTCGACGCCGTTCCAGAAGGGGGAGTTGGCCGAGAGGGCCAGAAAGAGCGGGACGTGGCGTGAGAGGGCGTTGACCGCCTTTATGGCCGTCTCACCGTCCGGGACGGCCACGTGGACGTGGAGGCCGTAGATCGCCTGCATCCGGGCCGGCCAGCCCATCCGCTCCTCCACCTGCCTGTAGCGGTCGTCCGCCGTGATCTCCTGCAGGACCGGGTCGCTGAACGGATGCGCCCCCGCCGCCGCGAGCCAGATCCCGCCTTCCTCGGCGAGACTCCTGACGGTCTTCCGCAGAGCAAAGACCTCCTTCCCCAACTCCCCGACCGTATTCCTGGCCGGGGATCGTAACTCCACGCAGGAAGCCGAGAGCTCTGCCGAGACCGACTCCTTCGGGAGCTCGGCGGCGTCTCGGGCGGCGAGCACGCCCCCGATACCCGGCGTCAGCGCGAGCGAGGCCGGGTCGACGAGCTGCAGCTCTTCCTCGACCCCTACCGTGTAGGGCGCAGAGGCCCCGAAGTTGGTCTCCATGCGGCAACTCTAGCAGCTTGGGAGCGCCCCTTCGGACGACCGGCCCGGCTATACTCCCTACCCGCGCGACCGGAGAGGAAGGGCTTGCCGGAACTCGTTTGGATCGGAAAAGAGCAGGTGGTCGACCTTGCAACCGGGATACCCCCGCGCGCACTGCGCCGCGCCCCCGAACTCTCCCTGACAGGCACCGGTCCAGCCAACACCATCGTCCACGGCGACAACCTTCTCGCTCTCGCCGCCCTCCTTCCCGCCTACAGGGAGAAGGTGAAGCTCGTCTTCATAGACCCGCCGTACAACGCCCCCGGCGAACGCTGGCCCTACGAAGACCGCCTCTACGAGCCGCCGGCGGAGGGCTGGTTCGGCGAGGTCGGCGCCGAGGACGAGGACCCGCTCCGCCACGACAAATGGCTCTGCATGATGTACCCGCGCCTCGAGTTGCTGCGGGACCTGCTTTCACCGGAGGGCAGGATCTTCGTCACCATGGGCGAGAACGAGGCGCCCCGCCTCAGGCTCCTGATGAACGAGGTCTTCGGACCCGGGACCTTTCTCGGCTGCGCCGCCTGGCACAAAGGTCCCTCGCCGGGCCAGAATGCCGGCTTCCTGTCCAAAACCCACAACTACGTGGTGGTTCACGCCAAGAACGCGGCCCCGAAGCCGGAAGCGAACCTCCCGACGACCTGGTGGACCGCCGGGGAGTTCGGCGACAGCGAGGAGGCCCGCCGGGAGCTAGAGGCGCTCTTCCCGGAAAGAGAAGACTTATTCGCCATCCCGAAGCCGACCCGCCTCGTCAGGCGCATCGTCGAAGCGGCGACGGACCCGCGCGGCGGCGACGTCGTCCTCGACTGCTTCGCCGGCTCAGGGACCACGGCCCAGGCGGTACTGGAACAGAACGCGTGGGACGGCGGGGACCGCCGCTTCGTCCTCGTCGAGATGGCTGGCTTCGCCAACGACCTGACCGCAGAACGGGTCCGGCGCGTCCTCAGCGGCGGGGATCGGAGTTCGTCCGCAGGCTTCGACTTCTACGAGCTGGACGAGGTCCGCTGACCGGAGCCCGTCTCGCGGCGCTCTAGTAAAATGCGTCGCGAGAAGCCGCCTTTGGGGAAAGGGAGGAGTCGTGTCGAACATCGGCGATTACGAGAAGACCCGCGCCAGCTACGACTGGGGGACGCCCGAGAGGTTCAACTTCGGCCGCGACGTCGTGGACGGGTGGGCCGGGCAGGATCGCCCGGCCATGATCTGGCTCGGCAACGACGGCAGCGAGAGCCGCCTGAGCTTCGCGGATTTCTCCCGGCTCTCCAACCGGTTCGCGGGCGCCATGCGTTCCCTCGGCGTGGCCCGCGGCGACCGGGTGATGGTCCTTCTCGGCAAGGTCCCCGAGTGGCACGCTATACTCATCGGCCTCCTCAAGCTCGGCGCCATCGCGATCCCCTGCGCCCCCCAGCTCCGGTCGGGCGACCTGAAGTTCCGGGCGGAGCACTCCGGTTCCGTGGCCATCGTCTCCGGTCCGGAAGGGATAGACGAGGTCGAGAAGATGCGCGGCGAAGCGCCGGGCTTGAAGCACTTCGTCTCCCTGGGGGAGCGCAGGGACGGCTGGGAGCCGTTCGAGGGGCTCATGGAAGCAGCCCCCGAAGAGTTCGCCGCCGAGGACACGGCCGCCGAAGATGGGGCCTTCATGCTTTACACCTCGGGGACCACCAAGCACCCCAAGGGCGTGCTCCACACCCACGGCTACACCCACGCAAAGAGGATGCAGGCGGAATACTGGCTCGATTTGCAAGAAGGCGACAGGCTGTGGTGTACATCAGGGACGGGGTGGGCCAAGAGCATCTGGAACGTCTTTCTCGGCCCGTGGAGCCTCGGGACCGAGATCTTCTTCCACGAGGGCGGCTTCGACCCCGCAGAACGCCTGGACCTCATCAAACAGTACGGCATAACCGTTCTCTGCCAGGCCCCAACCGAATACCGCCTCCTCACCAAGACCCCCGAGCTAGAAAGGGCGGACCTCTCGACCATCAGGCACGCCGTCTCGGCCGGCGAACCGCTGAACCCGGCCGTCATCGAGCGGTGGAAGGAGTTGCACGGCCTCACGATCTACGACGGCTACGGCCAGACGGAGAACACCCTCCTCGTCGGCAATTTCCCCGGCCTCGAAGTGCGCCCCGGCTCGATGGGCAAACCCTCCCCCGGCTGCGACGTGAAGGTCGTCGACATGGAAGGCAACGAGTGCCCGCCCGACGAGCCGGGCGACATCGCCCTCGCGGGACGCCCGCCCGTCCTCTTCAGAGAGTACTGGAAACAGCCCGATGAGACGGAAGGCGTCTTCCTCGACGGCAACTACTTGACCGGCGACAGGGCCTACCGGGACGCCGACGGCTACCTGTGGTTCGTCGGGCGTTCAGACGACGTCATACTCTCGGCCGGCTATCGCATCGGTCCCTTCGAGGTGGAGAGCGTGCTCATCGAGCACCCCGCCGTCGTAGAGAGCGCCGTCGTGCCCGCCCCCGACGAAGACCGCGGCAGCGTCGTCAAGGCCTTCGTGGTGCTCGGGGCCGACCACGAGCCGTCGGAAGAACTCAAGAAGGAGATCCAGGACTATTGCAAGGCGAACACGGCCCCGTACAAGTACCCGCGACAGATCGAGTTCATAGACGACCTCCCGAAGACGACGAGCGGCAAGATCCGGCGCGTGGAGCTGAGAGGGTGAGGTTTCGGGCATCAGGCTTCAGGTTCCAGGTAAGAAATCACGGAACGCTTCCGTCGTGCGCGCTTTGGCTCGTCCCAGCCTCCCTGAAGCCTGCGACCTGAGGCCTGATGCCTGATCTCCGCGTCCTCGCGAACGAGGACTTTTGCTACCTGACCACCGTCGGGCGGGTAACGGGCGACCCGCACGAGATCGAGATCTGGTTTGCTATCGTCCCGAAGACGCGCACCCTCTTCATGCTCGCGGGCGGCGGTGGCCGATCCGACTGGGTGAAGAACCTACGCAAGAGGCAGGACGTAACACTGCGGATCTCCGGAGAGGTCATCGACGGTCGGGCCCGCGTCGTCGAAGACGCGGACGAGGACGAGCTTGCTCGTAACCTGCTGGTCGAGAAGTACGAAAGAAATCCGGGCAGCCTGTCGAGCTGGCGGGAAAGGGCCCTGCCTGTAGCGGTGGATCTGGAGTAGCTGTCGGCCCGGCGCTTCGCGCCTCATCAGCCCGCTCCGGCTTCGCCTCCGCTTTCAGCCTGTCAGCCGGTCGTCTGTACACGCTACGCCTCCCGGTACCCGAACCGCCACGCCGTGCGCGGCCCGGCCGGGCCCTGCACGGCTGAAAGCTGATTGCTGAAAGCGAGGGGCTGCGAAGCAGGCCCGACGCGTGCCGAGAGCGGAGGCCTCAGGCCGGAGCGGGCTGACTAGCTCTCACGCGCCGCCCAATCCGGCTTCGCGGGCGCGGACGATTGCCTGGGAGCGGTCGGCTACCTGCAGTTTCAGGAAGACGTGGGAGACGTGGTTGCGGACGGTCTTCTCGCTCAGGTAGAGCCTGCGGGCGATCTCGGGGTTCCCGAGGCCCCGCGCCACGAGATCGAGTACCTCGCGCTCGCGCTCGGTGAGCTCGGGGAAGACCTCCCTGGCCTCCGGCTTGGGGGCCGAGAAGAAGCCCATCAGCCGCCTGGCTATCTCGGGCCCGAAGTGGGCCTCCCCGCCGGCGACGGCCCTCACCACCTTTATCACCTCGTCGGCGTCGGCCCCTTTTAGCACGTAGCCCCTGGCGCCGGCCCGCATGGCCGCGAAGACGGAGTCGTCCTCCTCGAACATGGTGACGACGACGACGCCGATCCCGGGATCCTTCTCGACGACGCGCCGCGTCGCCTCTATGCCGTTTATGCCCGGCATCTGCACGTCCATGAGCACCACGTCGGGCCCGAGCTCCGCGGAGAGCGCGACGGCCTCCTCCCCGGTCGCGGCCTCGCCCACCACCTCGAAGTCGTCCTCGGAGGCGAGCATGGCCCTGACCCCGTACCGGAAGAGCGCGTGGTCGTCGGCTATAAGGACCTTTATCGTGGGTACTTCGACCATCAGGCCCCGAGGGTCCGGCCGGGGACGCGAACCGGCGCCGGGGCGCCCTCTTCCTGCGGCCCTTCGGTCTCCGAATCTTTCTGTGCCGCGGTGGCGGGGAGCGGGAAGACCACGGAGACGCGGGTGCCGCCCTCCGGCGCGGGGGCGACGGAGAGCTTCCCGCCGAGTTCCTCGGCCCGTTCGCGCATGGACGAGAGGCCGACGCCGGGCCGGCGCGAGGCGGCGTCCGGCAGGCCGACCCCGTCGTCGGTGACCTCAAGTCCCAGTGTCCTGCCGTTGGGATCTACTGAGAGGCGCACGCGGCAGAGCGAGGCGCGGGCGTGGCGGGCGACGTTCGTGATCGCCTCCTGGGCGATGCGGTAGCAGGCGACCTCGACCGCGGCGGGCAGCGGCGGCAACTCATCAGGAGCCTCGATCCGGAAGCCGAGCCCACTCCCCCCTTCGCCTTCCCCGCGCAGGCGCCCGTGGGCCGCCGCCTGCTCCCTGATGGCCGCGACGAGCCCGAGGTCGTCGAGGGCGGGGGGCCTGAGCCCGTAGACCAGCCGCCTGATATCCACGACGGCCTCCTTTGTCTGGGCCTTCAGGCGCGAGAGCATCTCCTCGGCCTCGTCCGGGTTCTTCTTGAGCAGCTTGAGCGAGACGTCGAGGCCTAAAGTGAGGCTAGCGAGCGTGGGGCCGAGGCCGTCGTGCAGGTCGCGGCGCAGGCGCCGGCGCTCCTCCTCGCCCGCCGTGACGAGCCGCTCGCGCGAGCGTTGCAGGTCGTCCGTCAGTCGCACGGCGTAGACGGCCACCTCGGCGTTCCTCGCGAGGTCCTCGAGCAGGCTCCTGTCCGCCGGGCTGAAGGGCTCCCCCGGGGTCCGTGGGGCCAGCAGGAGCTGGCCCAGGGTCTCGCCGCCGTAGGTGAGCGGCAACACCGTCTCCTCGCCCGTCGGGGTTCCGTGGGCCGCGGCCACCTCGAAGCCTCGTTCGCCGCGCCGGATCGAGATGGCCGCGTAGGGCAGCTTGAGCGCCCCGGCCACCGTCTCGACGATGGTGGGCAGGACGGTCCCCGGCTCGATCGCGGCCCCCAGGCGCCGCCCGAGGCGCGATAGGACCCTGTAGGGGTCGTCCCGCTCCCCGTACATCAGGCGGTTCACGCCGCGCTGGAGGCGCTCGCGCAGCGGCGCGAAGAGGACGGCGACGAGGCCCGTGGCCGTCAGCGACAGCGCGAGGTTCCCGCGCGCCTGCAGAAGCGACCCGAGGCCGCCCACGACCAGCACGTAGACGCCGACCACGACGGCGGTGAGGATACCGTAGACCAGCGCCCGGTTGATGACGATGTCGATATCCCACAACCGCCGGCGCAGGATCGCGGCGCCTATCGACAGCGGGATCAGGAGCGTGAAACCGTCGCTGCCCGCCGCCACCACGAAGCTGTACGGCGAGCCATAGTTGAGAAGCGTGGGAGAGGTAAAGAAGAGCAGTTGGAGCGCTATGACCCCGAGCAGGCTCGACGCCGTCCCGAAGACCACCCACTTGGTCTGCTGGCGCCCGATCGGGCCCGACACGCGACGGTAGCGGTAGAGTTGCGAGCCCAGGCCGACCAACAGGACCGTGCAGACGAGCACGAAGTCGATCAGCGGAGACGCGCTCTCGACGTCCAACACGGTGCCGGGGAACAGGTAGTAGCCGGCCTCGTGCGCGAGCCAGAAGAGGACCAGCCACCGCGTCCAGCGCGGCGCGAACCGGCCGTTGGGGAACAGGTACAAGAACGCCATGAACGAGACCGAGCCGAAGACCGCCATCAGACGAACCGGCAGCCACGCGACCGGGTACTCTTCCGCCAGCACCAGGGGCCCGTTGTTCAGGAAGAACACGGCGCAGGTCGCGAGGGTCACGGCGGTAAAGATTGCCATCCTGTCGTCGGGCCTGCGCAGCAGGATAACGACGCCCACCGCCACCCACACCGCCGCCACGGCCGCGCCGGTGGAGATGAGGTACGTGGCGTAGAACTCCACGGAGACGCCGGCCTTCTCCAGGTTGGCGCGCAAGACGTCGGGGCCCGCATCGGCGCCGGCAAAGTTGGTGAGGGCCTCGTAGTGCGCCGGGATGCTGGCGAGGAGCAGCCCCACGCTCAACGCCACGAACACCATCCACCCCACCAGCGTCAGGTGGGACCTGCGCTGGTTCGGCGAACGGGACGCCACGGCGTCGGGCTTACCCGCGGGCTCCCCGCGGCTGTCGAACCTGGGGCTCACGACCACAGCATATACCCGCCGCACCCCTCGCTTCCAGGCAGCTTCGCCCACAACGAAGCCGCGCCGCCCCGACCGCCAGGTCCCACACGCCGTATCCGTCCTGGCATTCTAGTCCCCCCACGGCGTTGCACCCCGGCGTACCGGGCGCGGTGGCCCCTGGGCGTATGTTCGTTCTTTCTCCCGCGTCTCAATGCCGTATCTCCCAAACCACGAGACCTGGTACGACCATCGGGATAAGCCTACTTTCCCGGCTGTCCCGCCGTCATGGGTCTCGTGTCCCGATCTGCCCGGGACATTGCGCGCCCGTCGTCCGAGGTCCTCGTCCCGGCTAGGGGCCGCGGGGTCCGGTCTGGGGCCGTGTTTACCTCAGGGCACCCTCGGCTTTGGGCAGGATAGTCAGGCCATCCAGCAGCGACCGGAGCTCCCGGCCGGCGGGTTCTTGGGGTGATGCGACGGCCAGGTGTCTTTTGGCCCGTTCCCTGTGAAGCCACACCATCGAGGCCGTATACCGGACGGATCCCGCCGCCTCGAGCATGGCCCTCACCCCGTCGTGACGCCGCTTGGTTTCGCGGGAGAGGGCGAGCAGGCCCCGCAGCTCTTCCCGGCGGTCTCCGTCCAGGACGGTCAGGGCGTGGACCACCGGGAACGGGCGCCTGCCGTTCAGGAGGTCCTGGCTTGCGGCTTCGCCCCAGATGCCGTGCACGTCGTTTATGAGCTGCTTGGCGACGCCGTAGCAAAGGCCGAAGGCCGCGAACGCCTCGATCCTGGAAGAGTCCCCGGTCGCCAGGGTCGCGCCCGAACTCGCAAGCAGGGCGGTCGGGGCGCCGCTCTTGCGCCCCACCATGGCCAGGCACTCCTCCAGGGACACGTCCTTCAGGTCGGGGAAGATCAGGTCCTCGTGCTGGCCGGCCATCGCCGCCAGCAGGGCGTCCGCGAACCGGCGGGCAAGCGCCCAGAGCCTGTCCGGCGGCGCCCCCTGGAGCCGCAGACGGTCGATGGAGCGCTGGGGGAGCGAACCCAACAGGGTGGTCGCCGCCAGGGTGGTGATCCCCGTGCCCCGTGCATACCAGAAGGGCGACAGCTCATCGTCCAGGATGCCGTCCTGCAACTGCCCTCCCAGGTGCAGGGCGGTGCAGGCCGCGGCCACCGGGATGGCCGGCTCCTCGTCCCCCGTGACGGCCGCGTGGACCAGAAGCGGCACCTGGACGGCCGCCATCCTGGGGTAGGCCATCGCCCCCTCGCCGACCGTTATCACGTGCGCCTGGAGCAACCCCTTGTGAACCACGGGTACGGGGAGCGCACAGACGAGCTCCTCCAGGAACGCGAAGACCCTCTCGACCCGACGGCGCATCGGCTCCAGGTCTTCGCCCGGCTCCCCACCGACCCCCGGCGCGTCGCCGCGCGCGTCCACGCGGCGGGATACCTAGTTGTTCCAGATACGGCGTTCGGCGGAAGCCCGGATCTCCCTCTCCAGGTCCTCACGGATGTCGTCGTCTCCGGCGTCTCTCCTGTTGCCGAGGAAATCCTCCGCTTCTCGCATCTCCTGCGGGCTCAGGGCGAACCCGTACTGCCAGAGCGTGGACGCCGGGTCCCGTTTCATGCCCCTCAGGAAATCGGCGTCGCTTATCGACAAGCGGGCCACCGCCATGAGCGCCTCGTCCCGCCGGTATCCCCCGGTTCCTTCCTGTCGTTCCACTAGCTTCCTTTCTGTTCGGATTCTTTGTCGGGTTCGCGGCAACCGACCATCTGTTCGCCACGGGTGCCGTTTGCGGCGGCTCGCCCCTCGCCGTCCTCCAGGGCGGCAGCATACCCCGAGGAACATTTGCCGCAAACCGCGGGCGCATTCGGGGATCAGGCCCCGTCGCAAGCTGTCTGGTTCGCGTTTTCGGTCGGGCTCGCGCCCGGAGGGCGAAACCCGAGCCCTGGTCTGAGCCCTCGATGGGCGCGACGGTCGTTCAGGCGGTCCGAACTCCGGTCCCGCCGCGCGCGGCGTTCCAGAACGATGTCCGGCCCGACGCAAGGGGCCTCGCCTCCGACAGCAGCGCCCTTAGACGCCGCACGGCGCGCTGGAAGGCGTCGTAGTCCACGCCCTTGTCTATGCAGACGTCGGCCCGCCAGACGTGGTCGCCCCCACCGGGTGGTCCTTCCCCTTCCCGGGAGATGAGGACCACGACGGGGAGGCTCCTCGTGCGCGCGTCGGCCCGCAGCCGGCGCAGCACCTCGAGCCCGTCGACCTTCGGGAGGTTCAGGTCGAGCAGCACCATGCGCGGCAGTTCATCGGCCCCGAGCAGCAGGTCGAGGGCCTCTGCCCCGTCGCGAACGACGGCCACCCGGTTCGGGATGCCGCTCTTCTTCAAGGCGCGTCGGGTGAGCAGCTCGTCGTCGGGGTTGTCCTCCACCAGAAGTATGGTCTCGTCGTTCACCCTGATCTCCTCTCGCCGGCCGCGCGGCCCTGGGAACCTGAAAGGTACTCTAGAGCCCGCTCTATCCCGCCGTCATGGGAGCGCTGTCCCGACTTTGCCGGGAAGTTTTGTCCCGACCCATCCCGAACCGTCAGGGACTTTTGGTGGGATCGTGTCTGTCAGCACGCTCCGGCTTCGCCTGCGCTTTCAGCACGCTTCGCTTTCAGCCTGTCAGCATTTCAGCTTTTTGGTGGCGTGGTTCCGAATCGTTAGAGAGACTACTCTGGTGCGCGTCCGCGGCGTCTAGACTTCTGCCGTGCGTGGCGTAAAGAAAGGGAACCTTCCCGAGAAGATTTGCCCGGTGTGCGGGCGGTCGTTCCGGTGGCGCAAGAAGTGGGAGCGCGACTGGGAGTCGGTCGTCTACTGCAGCGCCCGCTGCCGGAAGGAAGCACGCTCCGGCTGACGCCTCCGCTGGTCAGCACGTTCCGCCCTGTGGGCTCCACTTTCAGCACGCTTCGGACTGCCCCGGCTTCGCCTCCGCAGTCCTCGCTTTCAGCATTTCAGCTTCTTGCCCCGCAAATCTCGACAGGGCAGCGCATTGCGGATCGATTTCGTTGTCGCGGGGCGTAACGTGTACCGACGACTTGCTGACAGGCTGAAATGCTGACGAGGCGCGGAGCGCCGCGCTGACAAGCCCGCGAAGCGAGCGAGCTACGTCTTGCGGAAGATCCTCTCCGAGGCGGCAATCGGGTCCAGCTCGCGGCCGTAGACCTTCTCCATGGTCTCGGTGTCCTCGCGTTCGAGGCGCCCGCGCATCTCCTTCTCCAGCCTGTCCGTCGCCCACTCGACCACGAACTTCTTGAGCGCGGCCCTGCGGCGGTCTTCGAGCTTCCCGCTCTCCTCCAGGTAGGAGCGGTGTTTGTGGATCGCCTCCTTCAACTCCTCGACGCCCTCCCCGGTGTCGCCGCGGGTCATGACGATGGGCGGGAACCAGGGGTCGGGGTCGAGCTCTTGCCCGATCTCCAGTATGGACCTTACCTCGGAGGCGGCCCCCTTGGCCCTCGGGTGGTCCGCCTTGTTGATGCAAAAGACGTCCGCGATCTCCATGACCCCGGCCTTCAATGCCTGGACCGCGTCCCCGGCCCCGGGCTGCAACGCCAGCACGACCGTGTCAGCCGCCGAGGCCACCTCGACCTCGCCCTGACCGACGCCCACGGTCTCGTAGAGCACCACGTCCATCCCCGCGGCCTCCATCGCCATCGCCGCCAGCCTCGAGCCGCCGGCAAGGCCCCCGAGATGCCCCGGCTCCCCATGGACCGGATAAACACACCGGGGTCCAGGAAATGGTCCGACAGCCGGATGCGGTCCCCGAGGATGGCGCCCTTCGAGAAAGGGCTCGAAGGGTCCACGGAGACCACCCCGACGCGTTTGTCTTCCTTGCGGTAGAGCTCGATCAGCTTGGCGATTATGCTGCTCTTGCCGACGCCCGGCGGCCCCGTGAAGCCGACGGTCAGGGCTTTGCCGGTCCTCGGGTAGATCTCCTCGATAATCCCCGGCGTCTCGGGGTCTTCTCGCTCTATCTTGGAGATGACCCGCGCAAGCGCCCGCCGGTCGCCGGAGAGCAACCTCTCGACAAGATCGCCCTCCGCCACCCCGCTAGGCCCACTCCGTGTCGAGCCGCGGCGGCCGCGTGAGGGTCTGGAACACGACGCAGTACTGCTCCGTCCTCTTCTTGAGCCCCTCCAACTCTTCCGCCGTCGCCCCGGGCGCCTCCACCTCGAAACGGGTACGGATGCTCTCGAAACCCACCGGCACGTCTCTAGAGATGCCCAAGGTTCCGGCGAGGTCCATCTCGCCCGTCACCGTCACCTCTATCCGCTCCGTCTCAACGCCCATCGCTTCGGCGACCATCTGGCAGGTTACCTGGGCGCAGGCGGCCAGCGCCCCGAGCAGAAGATCCCCCGAACAGGCGGCCGTGCCCGCGCCGCCGACGCCCGCGTGGGCCTGGGCCTCGTAGACGGCGCGACCGATGTCCACGGAACAGGAGATCGGGGTGTCCTCCTGGCTCGCCTTCGCCTCCAGCGTGATCCTGGACGAACCAGGCTCGCTCCTGTACCTGTCCTTCAACGGCTTCTGTACGGCCCTGAGATCCATGCTCCTCCTAACGTATCCCCGTCCGAAAACCCAATGTACGCTACGACATCAGCCGCGACAAGAGAAGCACAGGCCCGGCCCAACTTTTTGCATGTGCAGCACATGTGTTACTATTTTCCACATGACGAAGATGATCCAGATCAGGAACGTCCCCGATGACCTCCACCGCAAGCTAAAGGTCCGGGCGGCGCAAGAAGGCATGACGCTCTCGGACTACCTCCTCTCGGAGGTGGAGAAGGTAGCGGCAAAGCCCACGATAAGAGAGTGGCTTGAGAAGGTGAGTCGTGACGAGCCGGTCGAGGTGGACGAGCCGCCTGAGGTGACGATCCGCCGGATGCGTGACGCGGACGACCCGCGAGATCTCGGCTAACGAGCCTTGATAGTGCTCGATGCTTCGGCGGCGGCGACCGTACTGCTGAACCGCGGCGCAGACGCGTCGCGTATCCGTGAGAGGATGGGCCGGGCAGGCGACGACCTGCACGCCCCGCACCTTTTCGAGGTCGAAGTCGCGAGCGTTTTGAGACGCTACGCCCTGAACGGCTCGCTCTCTCCTGGTCGGGCGCGCCTGGCCCTGGGTCGGCTCGCAACCTTGAGCATTTCGCTCTACCCCCACACCGCCCTGCTGCCCCGCGTCTGGGAGCTTCGGGACAACATCTCGGCCTACGACGCCGCCTACATCGCGCTCGCCGAGACGCTCGAAGCTCCCCTCGTCACCCGCGATGCCAAGCTCGCCCGCGCTCCCGGAATACGGGCCGAGGTGGAAGTCTTCGGGTAAGCAAAGGGGGCCCCGGAAGGAGCCCCCAGAGGTTAAACCTAGTCCTTACTACCCCTCCAGCAGCAGCGACTCCGGGTCTTCTATGAGTTCCTTGATGCGCACCAGGAAGCCAACCGCTTCCGCGCCGTCTATGACGCGGTGGTCGTAGGAGAGGGCGAGGTACATCATCGGGCGGACCTGGACCTCGCCGTCGACGACCATCGGGCGCTCCTGGATCTTGTGCATCCCGAGTATCGCGACTTGCGGCATGGTGAGGATCGGGGTAGAGAGCAGGCTCCCGAAGATGCCGCCGTTGGTGATGGTGAACGTCCCCCCGGTGAGGTCCTCCAGCTTGAGCTTGCCCTCGCGGGCCTTGACAGCCAAATCTGCTATTCCGCCTTCTATCTCGGCGAAGCTCTTGCGGTCGGCGTCGCGCACGACGGGGACGACGAGCCCCTCGTCGGTCGAGACGGCGACCCCGAGGTCGTAGTAGTGCTTGAGGACGAGCTCGTTGCCCTGAAGCTCGGCGTTGACCTTGGGATAGGCCTTCAGGGCGCCGATGGCGGCCTTGGCGAAGAAGCTCATGAAACCGAGGCGGGCGCCGGTACGCTCCTGGAAGGACTCCTTGCGCCGCTTGCGCAGGGCCATGACCGCCGACATGTCCACCTCGTTGAAGGTGGTGAGCATCGCGGCGGTCTGCTGGGACTCGACCAGCCGCTGGGCGATGGTCTGGCGGCGGCGCGAGACGCGGACCCTCTCTTCGAGGTCGGCCCGGCCGTTCTGGGCCGCGGGCTGAGGGGCGGGCTGCTGCGCCTTGCCGTCTTGCTCGGGCTCGGCGGGCTTCTCGGGGGCCGAGGTCGCGCCCTGCTGTCGGATCAGGCGCTCCACGTCCTCGCGCGTTATGCGCCCGCCGGATCCGGACCCCGAGACCTCGGCCAGCTGGACCCCGTACTCCTCGGCCAGCTTCCGCACGGAGGGCGAGGCCCGCCCGCCCCCATCCTCCCTGTGTCCGTTCGTCTCCTCGGCTGCGGACTGCGACTCCTGCTCCGCTTCCGCCTCTGGCTCAGGCTGCTCCCCGGCCGCCTCTTCTTCGCCGGAGGCTTCTTCCTCGGCCTCCTGCTGCGGCGCCGAGCCGTTGCCCTCGCCTAAAGTTCCGATGACCTCGCCGACCGTTACCGTGTCGCCTTCGGCCTTCGCTATGGACTCGAGGACGCCGTCGTGTTCGGCCTCCACCTCGAAGTTGATCTTGTCCGTTTCGAGCTCGACGAGCGCGTCTCCGGCCGAGACGGCGTCGCCCTCCTGCTTCAACCAGCGCCCGACGGTCGCGTCGGCGACGGACTCCCCGAGCTCCGGAACGTGTATCTCATCCGCCAAGGCGGTTCACCTTACCTCTCTGATCTCATCCACCTACGCGCTCGGGGCGGAGGCCCTGTCCTGCGTGGCCTCCACGGTCTCTTTGTCTTTTCCCGCGTCCCCGTTCTCCTCGAAGGCCTCGCGCACGATGGCCGCGTGCTCTTCTTTGTGGTACCTGGCCGACCCCTGGGCCGGGCTCGGGCGGGCGGGCTTGCCGACGTAGCGGAGCGGCGCCTCCCCGTCGAGAAGCTCCTCCAGGCGCGGCCGGACGAAGCTCCAGGCGCCCATGTTGGCGGGCTCCTCCTGCGCCCAGGCGACCTCCCGCAGGTTGGGATAGCCGTCGATAACCTCCCGAACGCTCTCCTCGGGCCAGGGGTAGAGGAGCTCGATCCTGACCACCGCGGTCGAGTCGTCCTCCTCCCTGGAATCGCTCCCCACGAGCTCCGTGTAGAACTTGCCGGAGCACAGGATCAGGCGCTCGACGTTCTCCGCACGCCCCCTGGCCTCCTCGTCGTCGAGCACTGTCCGGAAACGCCCCTCGGAGAGATCCTTGAGGCCGGAGCCCGCCATCGGGTGCCGGAGCAGGCTCTTGGGCGCCATGATGATGAGCGGGCGCTTGTTCTCCTTGAGCTGCGCGTGCGCCCTGAGCAGGTGGAAGTACTGGGCGGCGGTCGTAAGGTTCGCGATCCGCACGTTCTCCATCGCCGCGAGCTGCAGGAAACGCTCCAGCCTGGCGCTGGAGTGCTCCGGGCCCTGCCCCTCGTAGCCGTGGGGCAGGAGCATTACCAGGCCCGAGGTCTGGCCCCACTTGGCCTGGCCGGAGACTATGAACTGGTCGATCATGGGCTGTCCGACGTTCGCGAAGTCCCCGTACTGGGCCTCCCACAAAACGAGCGCGTCGTCGGCGTTCATCGTGTAGCCGTACTCGAAGCCCATCACGGCTATCTCGGAGAGCGGGCTGTTGTGGACGGCGAAGGAGGCCCTGGCCTGCGGGATGTTCTGCATCGGGACGTAGTCCTCGCCCACCTTCTCGTCATGCAGGACGAGGTGGCGCTGGGAGAAGGTGCCGCGCTCGGAGTCCTGGCCCGTGAGCCGGATCGGGACGCCGTCGGAGAGCAGCGAGGCGAAGGCGAGCGCCTCGGCGTGGGCCCAGTCGATCCTGTCCTCCCCCTCGTTGCCTAGGTTGGCCCGCGTCTTCTGGAAGAGCCGCTCGAGCTTGGAGTTCGGCGTGAAGCCCTCGGGGCGCTCCAGGAGGGCGGCGTTCAGCTCGACGAGCTTCTCGGCCGGGACGGCCGTCTCGGGGACCTCCACGACGGGGGTGCGGGGCTGCTCGGTCTCGAGGTCGTCGTCGCCCACCTCGTCCTTGGGCTTCCGGCGGACCTCCTCCATGCGGGAGAAGACCTCCTCGACCATCTGCTCGGCCTCCTCGGCCGTGATGACGCCCCTGGCCTCGATCTCTTCGGCCCACAACTCGCGCACCGTCGGATGGTCTTTGATCTTCTGGTACATCACCGGCTGCGTGTAGGCGGGCTCGTCGCCCTCGTTGTGGCCGAACCTTCTGTAGCCGATCAGGTCTATGAGGAAGTCCTTGTGGAACCTCTCCCTGTAAGCGTAGGCCAGCCGGGTCGCCGCCAGGCATGCCTCCGGGTCGTCGGCGTTGACGTGGACGACCGGGATCTCGAACCCCTTGGCGAGATCGCTCGCGTAGGTGGTCGAGCGCGCGTCCTGGCGCTCGGTCGTGAACCCGAGCTGGTTGTTGGTGATGATGTGGATGGTCCCGCCGGTCCTGTAACCGGGCAGCCGGCTGAGGTTGAGCGTCTCGGCCGAGACGCCCTCGCCCGGGAACGCCGCGTCGCCGTGCAGGAGCACCGGCAGCGACGCCTCCTCGTCCCTGACCGGGGGGCCGGGGTTGTCGCGCTTCTCCTGCGCCGCGCGGGCCATGCCCTCTACCACGGGGTTCACGTGTTCGAGGTGGCTCGGGTTCGGCGCGAGGTTGACGAGGACCTGCTCGTCGGCCTCGGCGTCGCTCAGGTGGTAGCCCCGGATGCCGAGGTGGTATTTCACGTCGCCCACCCAGGCGTCGCCCGGACGGCTCGCGGCGGAGGAGGACTCGCCCTTATCCGGCTGCTGGAACTCGCCGAAGATCCTGGAGTAGGACTTGTCCAGCACGTGGGCGAGCACGTTCAGGCGCCCGCGGTGGGCCATGCCGAGCACCATCTCGGGCGTGCCGCCCTCGGTGGCCCGGCGGGCGAGCAGGTTGAGCATCGGCACGACCATGTCGTTGCCCTCGACGGAGAAACGCTTCTGGCCGAGAAACGACTTGTGCAGGAACTTCTCGAAGGTGTCTATGCGCGTCAGGCGCATGAGCAGGCGTTTGGCGGCGTCGCCCTCCATGCGCTTGTAGAAGCGCCCGGATTCGACGGCCTCCCTGAGCCAGAACCGCTCGTCCGGGTCGTGGACGTGGCCGAAGTCGTAGCCCGTCGTGTTGCAGTAGAGGTTCCTGAGCTTCTCCACCGCCTCCCTGGCCGTCGCGCTCTTCTCGGCTATGGGGCCGCCGATGATGAGGGGCGGCAGGTGCTCCAGGTCTTCGTCCGTGATCCTGTAGAACTCGGGGTCGAGCGTCGGGTCGCCGGGCGGCTCGCTGCCCAGCGGGTCGAGCTTGGCCGCCCTGTGCCCGAAGTCCCTGATGTGCCTGACGTGCTTGGAGGCCCCGACGGCCTTCTCGACGTCGAGCTCGAGATCCCGCGACGCCGTCGCGGCACTCCCGTTCGCCCCGTTGGACCGCGGCGGGCTCCAGGACTCGAAGAACTCCCGAGCCCCCTCGTCCACGGAGTTCGGGTCTTCGCGATACCTCTCGTACAACTCGAGCACGTAGCCCAGGTTGGGCCCGTAAAACTGGTACTCCGATTGTCTCTCCACAGGATCACACCCTCACGTTGCTTTTTCAGAGAAGTCCAGGCGTCCATGAGGGGAGACGGGGCACCAACCCCGCCTCCCCCCGCTTAGCACTTTTGGCAAGGCTAGAAGACAACTTGATCCTCTTTATGATACCCCACATGGCAGGTATGGTTTTACCCCAGAGGGGCTCTCTCTTACACCGCCACCAACGGAGGCCGCGACGCCGGGTTTCAGGCTACAGGCTTCAGGTTACAGGTTCGGTCGGCGGGTCCAGGTCCCGACCTCGCAACCCTGAAGCCTGAGAGCCTGCGGAGCAGGCGACCTGCAACCTCAAGCCTACCTCCCGAGCTGGACCTGCGCGAGCCTGAGGTCCTCGGCCATCCCGCTGTGCCCGAACTTCTCGGCCTGCCGAATGCCCGTCCCGTAGGCCTCCCTGGCCTCGTCCTCCCGGCCCAACTTCGTCAACACCTCGCCCAGGCGCAGGTACGCGTTGCCCTCGTCCTCGTTGGCCTCGACGTACCTCTTGAGAACGGCCGCCTCGTCCTCGTCGCGCCCGGCCTTCTTGTACTCGTTGGCGAGCGCGAGCAGCCCCGTCGGGTTCTCCGGGTTGTCCGCCAGCATCCGCTCGAAGTAGTCGATCCTGTTCTGCGCGTTCTCCACGGAAAACCTTTCGTCGAAGTCTTTGCGGCTTCCTAGTATAGAAGCGGCTGGCGTGGAGACCTCGCTACGTCGTGCAGAAGGTCTCGAGGCTTTGAGGTTTTGAGGGGTTGGAAGCCAGCACCCCGCTCCACCGGGCACCCCTGAAAGCCTTGGAACCTGAAAACCTTGAAGCCGCCACGCGCTGTTCGCGTGGCGGCTTCGTGTCGGTGTCGTAGATCGTTGGGCGCTAGGCCGCCGCCCGGCCGTACTCGCTCGTGGCGAGCATCCGCTCGGCCTCCCGCTGGACCTGGCGGACGCGCTCGCGGGAGATGCCGAGTTCGTCGCTGAGCTCGGCCAGGGTGGAGACGCCCTCGTCGCCGAGGCCGTAGCGACGGATCAGGACGGTCCTGTGACGCTCCGGGAGCCGCCCGATGGCCTCTTCGAGGCCCGCGGTCTCGATCTCGCTGATGACCTCCCCGGCGGTATCCGAGGACCGCTCGTCGGTGATGAGCTCGCCGAGCTCCGAACCGTCGCCATCTGAGGAGAGCGACTGGTTGAGGCTCGTCGCGTCCCACAGGGAGCTCTTCAGATCTCGCACCTGCTCCACGGGCCACTCAAGCCGCCCGGCAACCTCCTCGTCGGTGGGCTCCCGCTCCAGTTCGGCGGAGAGCTCGTTGTAGGTGCGGGCCATCTTGCGGACCTTGTCGCCCCTGTGCACCGGCACCCTGATCGTCCTTCCCTTGTCGGCGACGGCGCGCTGCACGCCCTGGCGGATCCACCACGTCGCGTACGTCGAGAGCCTCCAACCCTTTTCGGGATCGAACTTCTCGACGGCCTTCATCAAACCGAGGTTGCCCTCCTGGATGAGGTCCTCGAAGGGCAAGCCCTGCCCCCTGTACTTCTTTGCGACGCTCACCACGAGCCTCAGGTTCTTCTCGATGAGCCGCTGCCTCGCCCGAAGATCACCGGCCTGCGCCCTCCGCGCGAGATCCATCTCCTCCTCCCGTGAGAGCAACCTGCCCTTGTCGATTCGCGCGAAATAACCCGGTAACAACTCCGGCGTCTCCGAAGTCCGCCCCGGCGCAACCGTTCTCTGAACCTCTTCGGCCATATTAGATCCCCCAAAATATTCGTTCTCCATCGGTTGTAAATATACACCATTACTATATAATTTTCAAGCTACAACTATGTTATTTTAAACAGTACTGGGAGCTGCGGTTATGGGCAAGAGGAGTTACGACCAGCACTGCACGGTGGCGCGGGCTTTGGACGTCGTGGGGGAGCGTTGGACGTTGCTCTTGGTGCGCGAGCTCCTGACGGGGCCGAAGCGGTTCAAGGATCTTCTGGGGGGGCTACCCGGGATCGGGACGAACCTTCTGGCCGCGCGGCTGAAGGCGCTCGAGGAGCACGGGGTCTTGCGGCGCGGTACGCTGCCGCCGCCCGCGGGGTCGGGCGTCTACGAGTTGACGGAGCTCGGCCGGGCGCTTGAGCCGGTCATCGTGGCGCTGTCGCGGTGGGGCTCCAGGCTCGCGGGGGAGCCGCGGGACGGGGACGAGCGGCGCCCGGCGTGGGCGGCGATGGCGTTGAGGTCCCTGTTCGAGCCCGGCGCGGCGGTGGGCCTGCGGGAGACCTACGAGTTCCGCATCGACGGGGAGGCGTTCCACCTGCGCATAGACGACGGCGTGGTCGAGGCCAGGCAGGGACCGGCCGAAGCACCGGACGTCGCGGTCTCCGGCGAGGCCCGCACCTTCTTGGACCTCGCGGCCGGGAGGCTGACACCCGAGGAAGCACTGAAGTACGGGAAGATCCAGGCCCGAGACGAGCAAGACACCGAAGCCCGAAACAGGTGCCTTAAAATGCTCGGCTCCGCAATGTGAAGCGTTTCAGCCTGTCAGCACTTCAGCCGGTCAGCATTTCAGCGAGTTGTCTGTACACCTACGGCACCCGGCCCCCGAACCGTCTCGCCAGACGCGGCCGGGCCTGACTCTCCACGGCAAGAAGCTGACGGCCGAGAGCGAGGGCTGCGAAGCGGGCCGAGAGCGGAGGCGGAGCCGGAGCGGGCCGACAAGCTCGCGAAGCCAGCGTGCTGACCAGGATAGGTTAGGATAGGCGACCATGAACGAGAACAGACGCTTCGACACCAGGGCCGTGCACGCCGGCGAGCGACACGGCCGTCCCGACAGAACCCCGGACGGCGGTGGGGACTTCTACCCGATCTCGACGCCCATCTACGCCTCGACCACCTTCTCCCACCCCGACGTCCAGACCACGGACAGGGTGCTCGGCGGCGAGGAGCCCGGCTACAGCTACGCCCGCTACGACAACCCGACCGTGCGCGCCTTCGAGAGCGCGGTCGGGGCGCTGGAGGGCCTGCGGGGAGAGGCCCGCGCCTTCGCCTTCGGCTCCGGGATGGCGGCCACGCACGCGGCGCTCGCGGCCGCGGAGTTGGCGGACGGGGCGACGGCGCTCGCCGCCGAGCAACTCTACGGCTCGACCGCGACCTTGCTGGTTCAGGTCTTCGGGGCAAACGGCGTGGAGACCCGCTTCTTCGACGCCTACGACCTCGGAGAAGTCGAGAAGAAAGTCGCGGAGTCGAAGCCCAGGGCGGTTATGGTAGAGACCATCTCGAACCCGCTCTTGCGGGTCGCGGACGTCGCGGGGCTTGCGGAGATAACGCGCGCTTTTGGGGCGGCCCTTATAGTGGACAACACCTTCGGAACCCCTTACCTGCAGCGCCCGCTCGACCTCGGCGCGGACATCGTGGTCCACAGCGCGACCAAGTACCTCTCGGGACACGGCGACATCACCGCGGGCGTGGTCGTGGCGAAGCCGCCCTACGACGCGGCCGTGGAGAGCATCCGCAAGCTCGTCGGCGGCGTCCTCGGCCCCTTCGAGGCCTGGCTCGCCCACCGCGGCCTCAAGACCCTGCCTTTGAGAATGGAACGCCAGTGCAAGAACGCGCGGGAGATAGCCGCGCGTCTGTCGGGGCATCCGAGGGTCTCGAAGGTCAACCACCCCTCCCTGGAGGACCACCCCGACCGCAAGACCGCCGGCCGGGTCCTCTCCGACACAGGCGGCCTCGTCTCCTTCGAGCTGGCCGTCGAACCCGGGAGAGGCCGGGAGGCGGCCTTCGGTTTCCTCAACGCGCTCGACCTCTGCGTAAAAGCCCCGAGCCTCGGCGACGTCTACACGCTGGCGATCCACCCCGCCACCTCATCCCACCGCGAGCTCTCCCCCTCCCGGCGCGAGAGGCTGGGCGTCGGGGAGAACCTCATCCGCCTCTCCGTCGGCATCGAGCACCCGGACGACGTAATGGACGACCTCGAACAGGCGTTGGACAGGTTTTGAGCGGCCTGTGAAGAGGCATCTAGCCTCTTCACAGGCCGCGCCGTCAGCTTTCAGCCCGCTCCGGCTTCGCCTCCGCTTTCAGCGGTCAGCTTTTTTCGCTCGCTGATAGCTGAGGGCTGATAGCTGAAAGCTGAAAGCCGAATTATGAGAAAGTACGTCCCAGGCCAAGCGAGACGAGGAGGACGCCCGTGGCGAGGACGCACTACTTTCCGGAGGACAGGGTCCATTACGTCTGGGACAACGAGCAGGAGCCGGTGCTGACCGTCGAGCCCGGGGACACGGTCGTCTACCGGACGCGGGAGGTCTCCGACGGGCAGGTAACGCCCGACTCGACGGCCGAGGACCTCGCGAACCTGGACTGGGAGAAGCTCTATCCGCTGGCCGGTCCCGTCGCGATGCGGGGCGCCGAGCCGGGCGACGTGCTGGCCGTCGAGGTTCTGGACATCCACACCGTGGGGTGGGGCTGGACGGCGATCCTGCCCGGCTTCGGCCTCCTGCCGGAGGACTTCCCGGACGCCTACTTGAAGATCTTCGACCTGACCAACGGCGACTACACGTTCTTCAAGGACGACGTTGTGATCCCGATAGAGCCCTTCTTCGGCACGATGGGCGTCTCCCCCACCGGCCCCGAAAAGCCTGTCATCATGCCGCCTGGACCGTTCGGCGGCAACATGGACACCAGGCACATCACGAAGGGCTCTGTCCTCTACCTGCCGGTGCAGCACGCGGGCGCCTTGTTCTCCTGCGGCGACGCCCACGCCGCCCAGGGCGACGGCGAGGTCTGCGTCACGGGCATCGAGTGCCCGATGTACGCGGCGCTTCGCTTCGACCTGGTGAAGGGCAAGAGCATCCCGGCCCCCCAGTTCCAGACGCCCGGCCCGCTGACGCCGCTCGTCGACGACGGCGGCTGGTACGCGACGATGGGCGTAAACCCGGACCTCATGCAGGCCACGAAAGACTCCGTCCGGGCGATGGTCGAGCACATAAGCACCACGTACGGGCTGGAGCCGGTCGAGGCCTACGCGCTGGCGAGCCTGGTGGTGGACCTCAAGATCTCCGAGGTCGTCGACGCCCCGAACTGGATCGTCTCCTCGTATCTACCGCTGGCGGTTTTCGGAAGCTAGATGCGTCCGAAAACCGCGTTGTTCAGCTTTCAGCCCGCTGCGGCCTTCGGCCTCCGCTCTCAGCCTTCGGCTTTTTTCCTTCGCTGATAGCTAAGGGCTGATTGCTGACAGCTCTGCAAAGCCATGCCCGCGACCATGGCTGCTACGAAGACGAGCACGGGGGTCAGGCCCGTGGCGAGGGCGGCGACGGCGGGGCCGGGGCAGAAGCCGACCATGCCCCAGCCCACGCCGAAGAGGGCCGCGCCGGAGATCAGGCGCCCGTCCACGGCCGTCCGGTCGGGTAGCGCGAAGCTGCGGTCGAACACGGGGCGCCCGCGGCCGAGGATCAGGCGAAAAGCCGGAACGGTCACGAGGAGCGCCCCGCCCATGACGAAGGCGAGCGTGGGATCCCAGTCTCCCGCGACGTCGAGGAAGCCTATGACTTTCGCGGGGTTCATCATGCCGGAGACGGCGAGCCCGAGGCCGAAGATCGCCCCCGAGACCAGCGCGCCGAACGACCGCAGAACGCCTGAGCGGCTCACAGGACGTGGCTTCCGACGAAGACGGTGAGCATCGCGACGCCGAAGAAGACGGCCGTGGCGACCACGGAGCGTCTGGAGGACCTGGCGAGCCCGCAGAGGCCGTGGCCGCTGGTGCAGCCCGAGCCGAGCCTGGTGCCGAAGCCGACCAGAAGACCCCCGACCACGAGCACGGGCAGGGAGGCCGTGACCTCGACGGCGTCGGCGCCGCCGGCCACCAGCACGTAGGCGAGGGCGCCGAGCACCAGGCCGGCGACGAAGGCCCAGCGCCACCACCCGTCGCGCGCCCCGCCCGGCACCAGGCCGCCCACGATGCCGCTGATCCCGGCCAGCCTGCCGTTGAGCCACAGCAAGAGCGCCACGGCGAGCCCTATGAGCAAACCACCCAAAAGCCCGCTTACGGGCGTGAAATCTTCCATCTCTGCCTCCGCTCTGGCGATTTGCTGTAAGCAAAGCGCGCTGTCAGCTTTCAGCCCGCTACGGCTTCGCCGCAGCTTTCAGCGGTCAGCTTTTTCTTCTGATAGCCGGTCTCCCGGCGACAGGCGCCGGGTAAGAATACGACCCGGCCCGTAAAGTGGCAACCGAATCGGCAGTATTATCCACCCGCCCACCGGCGTACCGTCTCGTGGTGCGGGGACCAGGCCTCCCACACGGACCGGGCCCACGCGCGCACCCGCTCCGCGTGGTCGTCAGGATTCCCGGCCTCGCTAACGTGGAGCACCGTGAGATCCCCGAGGTGGTCAGGCGGGTCGAGCCAGACGAAGTCCTTTTTGAGGCGGGATGATATGTGCAACATGGCGGCGTTCGCGTGGTCGTGGGGCAGGCCGCGTTCGAGTTGGAGGTGCAGCCGGATCAGGTGCACCCCCACGGACCCTACCGCCTGCGGAGAGGGCGTCCCGGGGTGCTGCGCCGCGTAGGCATCCACGGTCAGCCGGTGGACGGGCGCGAATCGCGAGTAGTCCTCGTATTCCCTCCCCAGCACCTCCCCGTATATCTCCCAGCATCCGGGCGAGGCGCCGATGTAGCGGTGCGTCGGCCCGCCGATATCCGGCACGAGCGCCCCGCACCCGACGCACGGTCGAGCCCCTTTCATCCGTCAGCCGGGAGGATAGTGAAGCTCCCGCCCTGCAGGGGCGTCACGGCCCGGAATGCGCGTTCGTCAAACGTGACGATTCGCCTGGTGTCGTAACGTTTCGCCAGGACCACCAGCGACACGTCGGCCAGTCCCAACTCCAGGTCCCTATAACGACGCGCCAGACCGCGTGCCACATCGAGATCACCGCGCGTCAGAGCTTCGAGGATGAATGTTCCCTCGGCCAGATCGTCCAGAGAGGCAAGCTCGACATCGAAACCTAAACGGTTCAAGATCAGGTAATCGGCTTCTGCGACGGCGATTCCCGAAGTCACCAGCGGCCCACGCTCTTCTTTGAGAACCTCGGCCACAGCCTCGTGCGCCGGATCGGCCCGGTCTGCCTGCGCGTAGAGCCCGCCGGCATCCACTATGAGGGCCACAACTCCTTCTACCGGCGCCCGCGCGTCTTCTCACGCACGGCATCCGCGCCCCAGCGGGGCCTAGTCTCACCGCTCCCCGCGCCCTTGCCCATGCTGTGAAAAGTCCGCTCCGTACCTTCCCGCAAAAGCCGGCGGACACCCTCACGGATCAACTCCGCCTGTGACTCACCGCTCTCGGCCGCGAGCCGACGAAGCCCTTCCGCCTCTTCATCCTCCAAATATACTGTCGTCTTGCGCATACCATATGTATGGTACTACCAGCCAAGATATCGCGCGGCTAATGGGTCTCGAGTTGTTTTCTTAGCTCTTCCGGGTCCGTGGTGGGGGCCTGGCAGGCGTAGCCCTCGCAGACGTAGGCCGTCGCCTTGCCGTCGCGGGTTGGGCGCTGGGCCAACAGTGGGATCAGGCCGGCCGACTCCGCGTCCTCCTCCGCCCGGCCGGCCACAACCTTGTTCGGCAGGTAGCGGGAGTAGACGACGTCGAGCAGCGCCCTCGTGTCGGCGGCGTCGGGGTCGCCTATGATCGCGACCTCGCGGGTCCCCGAGGCGGAGAAGTCGAGGGCGGCGAGCAGGCGCCCGAAGGCCGACGGGATCTTCTCCATCCCCCCTCCCATCTCGTCGAGCACCTCCTCGGCCCGCTGCCTGTAGTCGTTCCGGTCGAGCAGGAGCGCGAGCCTCAGCAAGACCTCGACGGCCACGGAGTTTCCCGACGGTGTGGCGTTGTCGTAGACGTCGCGCGGGCGGGTTACGAGCTCCTCGTGGTCGGCGGGGGTGTCGTAGAAGGACCGCCTCTCCTCGTCCCAGAAGAGCTCGTTCATCGCGCCGCAGAGCACGTCGGCCTCGACGAGCCAGCGCGTCTCGAAGGTCGCCTCGTACAGCGCCACGAGCCCGTCCGCGACCATCGCGTAGTCCTCCAGGTAGCCGTTGAACCGCGCCCGCCCGTCCTTGTAGGAGCGGTGGATGCGACCGTCAGTTTTCATGTTCCCGATCAGGAACGCCGCGTTCTTCCTTGCGGCTTCGAGGTAGTCGTCCCGGCCCGTAACGCGGGCCGCCAGGGCGAAGGAGCGGAGCATGAGCCCGTTCCACGCCGCGAGCACCTTCTCGTCCCGGCCCGGCCTCACCCTTTCGTCGCGGGCCGCCAGGAGCCTCGACCGGATCCCGACTATACGGTCCCACAACGCCCCCGGCGCCAGACCGAACTCGTCGGCCACGGCCTCCAAAGGACGCGGCACGTTGAGGATGTTCTTGCCCTCGAAGTTGCCCCGCTCGGTCACGTCCCAGTACCGGATCGCGAGCCTCGCGTCCTCCGGGCCGAGAACTTCCTCTATCTCCCGCGGCGTCCAGACGTAGAACTTGCCCTCCTCGCCCTCGGAGTCCGCGTCCTCGGCGGAGTAGAAGCCGCCCTCCGGGCTCGTCATGTCGCGCAGGACGTAGTCGAGGGTCTCCTCGGCGACGCGGCGGTAGAAGGGGTCGCCCGTGGCCTGGTGGGCTTCGAGGTAGATCCTGGACAAGAGCGCGTTGTCGTAGAGCATCTTCTCGAAGTGCGGGACGAGCCAGTACGCGTCGACGGAGTAGCGGGCGAAGCCCCCGCCGAGGTGGTCGTAGATCCCGCCGTCGGCCATCCGGCGCAGGGTCGTCTCCACGGCCGCCAAAGCGCCCCGGTCTCCTGTCCTGTGGTGGTGGCGCAGCAGCACCTCCAGGTTCATCGGCTGGGGGAACTTGGGCGCCCCGCCGAACCCGCCGAATCGGTCGTCGTGCTGGTCGAGCAGGGCGGCGCCCGCGCCCGCCAGCACCTCGGCCCCCGCCGCCTCCGCCTTCGGCATGGCGGCGCCCGTCGAGGCCTGGAGGTAGTCGCGGACGGAGCCCGCGCTCTGAAGGACTTCCTCGCGGCGGTTCTCGTAGGCGTCGGCGAGGGTCAGGAGGAGTTGCTGGAAGGACGGGAGGCCGCCCCGCGGGACGGGCGGGAAGTACGTGCCGCCGTAGAACGGGGCACCGTCGGGCGTCATGAAGACCGTCATCGGCCAGCCGCCGCTGCGGGTCAGGGCCTGGACGGCGGACATGTAGATCGAGTCGATGTCGGGCCGCTCCTCGCGGTCGACCTTTATGTTCACGAAGTGCTCGTTCATCATGCGCGCCGTCTGCTCGTCCTCGAACGACTCGCGCTCCATGACGTGGCACCAGTGGCAGGCCGAGTAGCCCACGGAGAGCAGGATCGGCCTGTCCTCCTCGCGCGCCCGCGCCAGGGCCTCCTCGCCCCACGGATACCAGTCCACGGGGTTGTCCTTGTGCTGCAGGAGGTAGGGGCTCGTCTCCCCGGCCAGTCGGTTCGGCATGTGTCTGCTCTCCTAAGGGTCTACTGCCCGCATTCGTACCACACGCGGGGCGTCGCGTAACCGTCGGGAGGTATCTGGCTTCAGGTATCGGGCCTCAGGCGCCGTCTTCGGACTGCGGCGTCGCGCCCCCGTTCATCACCTCATCGACGAACCGGCGGACACGCTTTTGCTCTCCTCTGCGGACACGGCGCCTCCTCTCCTATCGTTGCCCGCGTTCCTAACGGCCGCCACGAGCCGCCTATCGGAGCCCGCGCGGAACCCTCCCGAGGTGGCGCGCGTGAAAAGGGTGTCAAAGGGTTTAGCGGGCGCGGGGGCGGGTAGTAGTTTCGGTAGGGAAAGCTAGCGAGGAGGTGGCAGCCGTGTGCTACTCCCACAGGGACCACGAAGCCCGGGAAGCCCAGGAAGAGGCCCGCAGGCGGGCGAAGCGGGAGCGAGAGGAGCGCAGGCGCCGAAAAGGAGAGGCGAGGGAGGCCGTCAGGCGCGTGCCGGAGAAAGAACGCGAGCTGGTAAGGACCTAGCAAGGGACCTCGCCAGAACGCCATAGCGATGGGGCCCCGGGCCGCGGCCCGGGGCCCCGTTCTATACGTGGGATTCAAGACGGGGAGAGGAGCCGGATGAACGTTCAGACGCTCGAAGGGACCGCCAGGGAGCTCGTGGCGCCGGGGCAGGGCATACTCGCCGCGGACGAGAGCATGGGGACCATAGGCAAGCGGTTCGAGGCCGTCGGGATAGAGACGGGCGAGGAGAGCCGGCGGGCCTACAGGGAGATGTTGTTTACGACGGAGGGGATCGGGGAGTTTCTCTCGGGCGTGATCCTTTTCGAGGAGACCCTGAACCAGGAGGCGTCCGACGGCAGGCCGCTGCCGCAGGTGCTTCTGGACCACGGCATCATCCCCGGCATAAAGGTGGACAAGAGCACCGTCTCGATGCCCCTCTCCCCAGACGAGAAGTTCACCCAGGGCCTCGACGGCCTGGGCGAGAGGCTCCCCGAGTACAGGGAGATGGGGGCGCGCTTCACCAAGTGGCGGGCCGTCATCACCATCGGGGACGGGATCCCGTCGCGGGGCTGCATCGAGGCCAACGCCCGCTCGCTCGCCCTGTACGCGGCCTTCTGCCAGGACCACGACCTCGTCCCGATAGTCGAGCCGGAGGTCCTCATAGACGGCGACCACTCCATCGAGCAGTGCTACGAGGCGACCGAGTGGACCCTCCACGCCACCTTCCAGGCCCTCTACGAGCAGAACGTCGAGTTCTCCGGGATGCTCCTGAAGCCGAACATGGTCATCTCGGGCAAGGAGGCCGAACGCCAGGCCGGCGTGGAGGAGGTCGCCAGGGCCACCGTCGAGTGCCTGCGCCGGTGCGTGCCCGCCGCCGTGCCCGGCATCGTCTTCCTCTCAGGCGGCCAGAGCACCACCCAGGCCACGGCCCACCTCAACGCCATGAACTCCATGTACGACGGTCTGCCCTGGGAGCTCTCCTTCTCCTACGCGCGGGCGCTGCAAGAACCGCCCATGGAGATCTGGAAAGGCCAGACCGGCAACGTCGAAGAGGCACAAAAAGCGTTCTACCACCGTTTGAAGATGAACGGTGCGGCGAGGAGCGGCAGCTATTCGGAATCGATGGAGTAGAGAGCTTTCAGCTTTTCTGCGGCGGGGCTTTGAGGCGCTTTACGAAGGTTGTGAGCATGCGCTTTATTTCCACCGTAGCGTCCGCCAGACGTTCGTGTTGCTGTGGTCCGAGCAGGTGGAGGTCGCGGGCCAACAGCAGGTGGTATTCGAGCTCGCCGGCGGAGCCTGCGGCCATTTTCAGGAAGCGGGCCAGTTCGGCGTCTCCATTTCTTCCACAACCCTCGGCAATATTTGCCGCTATGGAAGAGCAAGAGCGCCGAATCTGACTCGTCAATCCGTATAGCTCATCCCGCGGAAACCCGGCCGCGGCCGCATAGACCTCGAGGGTCAACACGTGACCTTTCCGCCAGACTTCCAGGCCCCGAAAATCTTTCACGCACCAATGCTCGGCTCCAGGGCTAAAAAGCTGAAAGCTGACCGCTGAAAGCTAACAGCTACTGGTGCAATTGTCCCCTGATCGCGCCGTCCGGGAAACGCTTGTTGTGGACGTTGACGTAGTAATGCGTCGGGTTGTTCCTGAGGTCGCGGCTCAGGGCGCGGCTGATCTTCTCGCACCCGCTTGAGAAGCCGTTCCTCGGCGGCCTGAGCTCGACGACTATGTCGCCTGCCACCCCGCGACGCCCCTCGTGTATGTGGGCCGCCTGGGGACGCTTGATGTTGTCCGAACGGAGCACGTAGCAGACCCTGGCCCGGTTCACTATGAGCTTCGCGTCCCCCCTACCGTTCCGGTCGCCCGGCCCCGGCACCTCCTGCTCCCCCGTCAGGGTTGCCTCGAGCGTCACGACCGGCGCCGCGAGTACCGGACCGGCCAGCATCATCGCCGCCACCACAGCCGCCGCCACGGCGACCGATAACCTCTTCCCCACGACCAATCTCCTTTCCGCGGCCCCGAAAGCGGGGCGTTCCCTGTGGCCCACGATACAACGGTATCAACCCGCGATATATACGCAAAATGAACTAGCCGATCTTCACGGTGCGACCAGAGGAAGCCCCGAAGCGAGCAAGTCGGCCAGCTCGAAGCGAAGCCGGAGCGGCCGGAAGGGTCGAAAGCGTTGGGCTATTGGCGATCAGCGCGGACGATGAGCCTCTTCGAGAAGCCGGGGCCGGTGCAGGTCTGCAAGGTCACCATGTCCCTGTTCCTGACCTGCCCCATCGCCCACGAGTCGCCCGGGTCCGCCTCGAAGCTCTCGCTGACCTCGTAGCGGTACTTCTTGCCGTCCCTGTCCTTCAGCAGGATCTCGTCCCCGCTGCCGAGCTCTCCCAACCGGTAGAAGATCAGGTGGCTTGCGGTGCCCGGGAAGCCGAGCTTGTGCCCCGCCAAATAGACGTTTCGTTGGGGCTCGTCGGTCCACGGCATCGATGTCTCCGGGTGGTGGCCGACGCCGCTCGCGAGGGCCCGCTCCGCGACCGAGTCGAACACCGGGACGTCGTGGATGCCGAGGGCCTTGACCGTGAGGCCGAGGACGGCGCCGTCCGGCAGGTCGTAGTGGCGTTCCCTGTGGGCCGAGGCGACGTCCTCTGCCGTGGGCTTGGGCGGCTCGGCCTGGACGTCCGGCAGCGGCTCAGGATCGGCCTCCGGTCTAGGGTCTGGAGTCTCGTCGGGCCGCGGCTCGCGGTCGGGAGGCGGCACAGGCTCGGGTTTCGGCGACGGGTCTGGCTCCGGGGGCGGTGCGGGTTTCGGTTCCGGCTTTGGTTCTTCGGGTTCTGGGAGGTCTACGACTCTCTCTTTCTGCGGCTCCACGCCGGGGTTCGAACGTTTCAGGGGCTCGGCCTCGCGTTGCGTCGCCGACTTCACCGCGGCCGCGGGCTCCGGTGTTCCGCCGAGGAGCGCGAACGCCGCGACCGCGACCGCGCATACGAGGGCGAAAACCATCGCGGTGATGCCCGTCCTCAGGTGCAATCGCGCGTCCTTTCGCCGCCCGTCCCGGTCTACCGGCTACCGTTCCCTTCGGGCTCCGCGAACCACGGAAACCCCGGCAACGACCGATACGGCACCGAGAACCGCGAGGCTCAACAACGAGAGTCCACCCGTGTCGGGCAGTTGCCCGTCCGCCGCGGTGTCCTGGATCACTTCCTGTTCCAGGCACACCTCGACCTTCTTGCGAACTTCGACGTCCGAGAAGAGAGACCGGTCACCATACTGGCCGGTCTCTTCCTCCCGAAACCGCCGGAGCAACTCGTCGCACTCCAGGTCTTCGAGGGTGTTGGTGTTTCCCGAATTGCCGTCGCCATTGCCACCGCTCCCGCCGCCGTCGTCAGCGGCGTCGCCGCGTCTGCACGTAATGCCCGAAGAACTGAAGATTTCATTGCGGCCCCCCTCGTTGAGACTCGGTACGTTCGAACCCACAAGATCGCCGCCCGAAGGACCCGTTATCCTCAACTCGTTGGTGTCTTTCGCCACGAAGAAGTTGTTGCTGCCGTTGGTTATACGAACAGCCCTGTCATTCTCACCGCGCAAGACCACGACCGCGTCCGAATCCACTTCAAGCTCTTTGCAGTCGGATACCGTGATCGGGCCGATGACGTTCGCCCTATCGGAGTCGTCGCCCGTGTTGCGGACTTGCACCATCATGCCCGCGAGCAGGTCCCGCGCCCGGTCCGAGCTCTGGGCGCTCTGGATCACGGTCTGTTGTCCGTTGGAGTCCTGCTTTTGCGTGACCGTCAGCGATTGGGAGCTGGAGCCTTGCACCCTGGTGACGGTCCCATCCTTCTCGACCGTTCCGGCGTCTTCTTCGCCCCCGGCCTCCTGGGCGTTCGCGGGGATCGCGAGCATGGCCAGCAAGATCAGGCCCACAAAGAACGCCGCGACCGTCACGCTCGACCGGCGGCCCGTCGAGATCAGCGCCAGAATCCTATGCTGCATACCTATCCTCTCCCCGAGCCGTCTCACCTATCAGGCGTCCCGTACACTCACTGACTAACACGTCACCGAAACCGCGCCTGCATCCATCCGACGCATTCTCCCCACTTCCCATTGTCACGCGAACTACATAAAGAACTATGCCCTATCAGGCGGCGCAGCGCCACTTTTCAGCTCGACCTCGGGACCGATAGCCCCTCTAGACCCGGTCCGCGCGGACGATGAGGCGCTTGGAGAAGCCGGGGCCTGTGCAGGTCTGAAGCGTGAGCATGTCCCTGTTCCTGACCTGCCCCATCGCCCACGAGTCGCCCGGGTCCGCCTCGAAGCTCTCGCTGACCTCGTAGCGGTACTTCCTGCCGTCCCTGTCTTTCAGAACGACCTCGTCCCCGCTGCCGAGCTCGCCCAGGCGGTAGAAGATCAGGTGGCTTGCGGTGCCCGGGAACCCCAGCTTGTGGCCCGCCAGGTAAACGTTGCGCTGCGGGGCTTCCGTCCACGGCATCGAGGTCTCGGGGTGGTGGCCCACGCCTTTCGCCAGCGCACGCTCGCCGACCGAGTCGAAGACGGGGGCGTCGTGGATGCCGAGCGCTTTGACCGTAAGTCCGAGCACGGCCCCGTCCGGCAGGTCGTAGTGGCGTTCCCTGTGGGCCGAGGCCACGTCCTCGGCCGTGGGCTTCGGCGGCTCGCCTTCGACGTCCGGCAGAGGCTCTGGTTCGGTCTGGTCCTTTGGCGCGGCTTCGGGTTCTTCTGAAGTTTGTGCGGCTACCTGCTTTTCGCGTTGCGGCTGGCCCGCGGGGTCCGCGCGTTCGAGAGGCTCGGCGGGTTGCCGCTCGGCGGATCTGGCCGCGACGCTCCTGGGTGGTTCCTGCGTGGCGACCGCGATCACCACTCCCGTCAACGCCGCCGCGAGAGCCATCATCACGAAGCCTAGCTTGAGGAGCATCCGCTCTCCGCTCTAAAGGTCGCCCGGAACAGGGCTTTTTACGGCTTCCGTCTCACCGCTGCCACGACCACGGCGGTCCCGGTCAGCAGAAGGGCTGCAAAACCCGCCAGGACGGAGATGGGCAAGCCGCCCGTCTCGGGGAGGTTGTCGTCGTCCGGGATCGAGCTGTCTATGACATCGTCTTTGGGATCATTCGACGACGAAGCGACATCCGGGTCCAGGGTCTCGGGGTCCGTGCATGCTTCGGCGCCACGGTCGATCTCGAACTGGACGGCGAAACCCTGCTCCTCGGGGAGTATCTCGACGTCGTAGGTTGCGCCGACCTCCGTTTCCACCTGGAGGACGCCCCGCTTCTTGCCGTCTATCGTCTCGTCCAGGATCGCCTCTCCCCCATCCTGGGGGGTCACCGTGATCCCCAACGAGCCGTCCTCCGAGCTGGTGGCGTAGACGATCCGCAACGGCAACGGCTCGTTGAAGGTGTTAGTGAAAGTCAGGCTGCTGTTCTCCGTGCCGGAGATTACCCCGATGGGCTCCTCGGTATCCAGGTTCACCACCGGCGAACACTGCTCTCCCTGGGGCAAATCGTTACCGGGAGCACCAGGATCTCCCGGGTCACCAGGATCACCGGGGTCTCCCGGATCATTAGGGTCGTCCGGTTCGTCGCTACCCCTCACAGTAGTCGTTTCCGTATCCGAGTCGATGGAGTTACGAATACCATTGACAAAGACGTCGGCCCGGTTTCGTATAGTGCCAGCCCTCTCCGCCTCTACCAGAATCCTGACTACACCACGCTCGCCCGCCCCAAGTCTACCGTCGCACTGTATGGCGCCGGCGGTCTCCGTACAGGAGAAGTTAGGGTCCGAGGAAGTGAACCTGAGGAAGTCCACGTCATCCACCGGTAGATCGTCCGTGATGGATATGCCGGAGACCGATACTTCACTCCGATTCTGCACCCTGAGAGTGTATTCAAGCAGGCCTTCCCGACTGACCGGGTCCGGGTCGTCCAACTTTTCAATCACGAGGTTGGGTACGACCCTGGTGGTTACCTCGTTCGAGGTTGCACCAGAATCATCATTTGTAGCCTTTGCCCTCGCTTGGTTCTCAATCACCCCGGGGTTCATTTGCGGTGATCTAACCGTCAGGGTTATATCTCGGCTCGGTCCTCCGGGCGCCAGGGTCAGAATGGTGCAGGTTACGGTGTTTTCATCGGCGGGGGCGCCTGCGAGTTTGCAGTTGGCTCCTTCAGATCTAACGAATGTTACGCCATCCGGCAGATCATCCGTGACCGTGACCATGTCAGCTGCAGCCGCGTCCGCAGCATTGGACACCGTCAGGACGTAGTCGAAGTTCTGCCCCAGCTTTACCTCATCAGGGCCGCTCTTGGTTATCCGGAGGTTGGCACCGTTGTCCTGCGCCCAAGCCGGTGAAGCCCCTAGCAACGCAAGCGTCATCAAGGCCGCCGCGAGCGTCGCGAAGAATGCGTTTGACTTGCCTGCGTCCCGGAGCTTCGTCCCACCCAAGATAGACCTCACGTATCCCCGTCTCCTTCCGCGCCCGAAAGCGCCGGTACGCTCCGGTCACCCGTCGGCGGCTCCATCCCGCTATTCCTCCCTCGCGCCCGAAGGTCTACAGATCAGGCACTTGCCATGCCCGAGACCTCCGTGCTAACTGCAATCCTACATGGTTTGACAGTTTAGTACCACGTTCGCGGGCAGGCTTTGTGGGCGCTTTTCGGTTTTTCGTGGCCGGGGAGCGGTATCGCCGGGTGGACGATCGGGAACGGAGAGACGCTCTTCCTGATGCCTGAAACCCGAAGCCTGTAACCTTGCTTCAGGCCTCCGAGAAGATGTGCTCCCCGCGGTCGGGCCCGTTCCAGGCGCGGGCCGCGTCCTTCATGCCGAGGGCCTGGATGCTGGCGAGAACGTTGGGCGAGGGGTTCCGGAAGACGAGTTGGTGGGTCTGGATCAGGGACCGCACCACGAGCTCGCGGGTGGATTGGAGGTCGAGGAAGGTGATCCCGGACAGGTCGACCACGACCGGCCCGCCGAACGCGGAGGCGTCGTCGAGCGCCTCGCGCAGGCGCGGCAGGGAGAACGCGTCGAACTCCCCCCACATGCCTACCCTCGTCTCCGAGCCGTTCCCTTCAACCTGGACGCCGAACATGGGCTTTCCCCTCTCGAACGATTCCCGACCGCAGAACTTAAGACCCGCGCCGGGGCCGAAAAGTTACGGGAAACGAGGGATTCTTTCGGAGATCCCCCGGCGCATCTCGCGGGAGATAATGGTTTGTTATCGTACCGGGTTATGGGACCGTACACGGGGCTGCCCGTATCCGACAGGCGTTCGGGAGGGTCACAGTAGTGAGTGCCGAGGATCGGAAACTCGCCCTGCGCGCAGCCAGGGGGGACGTAGGAGCCTTCAGCGCGCTGGTCCAGGAGCATTCCGGCCTCGTATACAGGGTGTCGCTTCGCGTGCTCGGGGCGCGCGACGCCCAGGATGCTAGCCAGGAGGTCTGGATCAGGGTCTGGCGCAACATAAAGAACTTCAGGGGAGACAGCGCCTTTACTACCTGGCTGTACAGGATAACCATGAACACCTGCCTGAGCGCCCGCCAGAAGGAGGCCCGCCGCGACGAGCGCCACTACGAGGGCGAGGTCCCTTTCCTGGCCGAACCCCCCGGCGGCGACGCCGACCCGGAGTTCTCGGCCCTGAACTCCGAGCGCCGCGACGAGATAGAGGCGGCCCTCGAACACGTCAGGGCCGACCACAGGGCGGCCCTGGTGTTGCGCCACATGGAGGGCCTCTCCTACGCCGAGATAGCCGAGGTGCTCGACGTCCCCGACGGCACCGCGAAGGGATGGGTGAGCAGGGGCCGCGCCGCCATGCTCGTCGCCCTCTCCAAAGAGAACGGCAACCACAGGACCGAAGGTACGGGCCCGTGATGCGCTCGGCCGAACAGGAGCGCTGGGAGGTGCTGGAGAAGATCGGGGCCTACGCCGCCGGCGAACTCGGGGGCGAGGAGGCCCGCGAGGCGGAGCGGCTGATCTTCGAGCGGGCCGACTACAGGCGCCTGGCCGAGTCCTACGCCAGGATGCTCGTCATGCTAGACACTTTAGGCAACGAACCCGTCGAGGCTCCCGAGGTCGTCATAAGCTTCGTCATCAGGCGGGCCTACGTCTCGGCCTTCATGCAGAGCGCCGAGGTCCTCCTGGCCTCGCTGGGCCGTTCATACCTCGACGCGTTCGTCTATTATCTGGGGCTGCGCCCCAAGACGGCGGGCCAGGGTTACGGAGGAGGGATCTAGTTGTCACAAGCCGCAAACGACCTGTTCGGCACGTTGGCCGAGTTCGTCCCGAGGCTCGTCGGCGCCGTCGTGGTGCTGCTGGCCGCGCTGGTCGCCGCCCTGCTCCTCCAGCGCCTCCTTGCCCGCTTTCTCGAAGGCCTCGGCCTCGACGACCTCTTCGACAGGACGGGTGCTGCCAACTCCCTCTGGCAACTCGGCTACGAGGGAGGCCCCTCGCGCCTGCTAGGCATAGTCCTCTTCTGGGGCGTGATGCTCACGGGCGTCGCCGGTTCCTTGAGCGTCCTCGGCCTCTCCTCCCTGGAGAGCACGATGGACCAGGTTGTAAACCTCTCGGGCCGCGCCCTCGTGGCCCTCGTCATCCTCATAGCCGGCATCATGAGCGCCGGCTGGCTGGCCGAGCTCGTGGCCCGCGAGGCCGAACGCTCCGGCCTGCGCGGCCACAACACCTTCCGCCGCGTGGTCTTCACCACCATAGTCGCCGTAACGGCCCTCATAGCCGCCAGCCAACTCGGCCTCGAAACCTACGTGATAGTCCTCCTCGCCGTCGTCATCCTCGCGACCATAGGCCTCGTCACGGCCCTCGCCCTCGGCCAGGGCCTCGCGCTCCTCTCGGGCAACATAGCCGCGGGCCGCTACGTCCAGGACGGCACCGAAGTCGGCGACGTCATCTCCGTACTGGACGTAGAAGGAACCGTAGAAGAACTGGGCTACGCCTCCATAGCCATCCGCTCCGAAGACGGAACCCTCCACCGCATCCCGAACCGCACCCTGCTTGAAAACGTGGTACGCAAGAGAAACTGAGGGTCCCCAGCTGTCAGCGGTCAGCTCTCGGCTTTTTGCCGTTCGGGGCGATACCAGTTCCGTTTGCCTGGCGCGGGTGGGTTTGAAGCTCGCTCCTGCGAGCCGTTGGTCGGAGAGCATTCGGCTTCGGTCGCGGTCCGAACAATCTACGGTGCGAGAGACGCTGCGGTTAGCAACACACACCGAAAAGCTGACGGTTGAGAGCTGAGAGCTGAAAGCTACCAGCTACCTCACCCTGAAGTTCCAGGACTTGGTTACTTGCAGCGGGTTGTTCGCGAGATCCCTCGCGCCGGTCGTTACGACTACCCTGTAGGTCGCCCCTTGCCGCAGGGGGTTGACCGGGTTGAGGGTCGCGCGGTTCGTGACCGGGCTGAAGGTGACCGACGCGGCGACCGGGGTGGAGGTGCCCGACCGGATGATCTTGAAGTTCGCCTTGCCCAGGGTGGTGAGCCTCATCGCCTCCGTGAAGGTGGCAGCCACGTTGGCGTTGGGCGCCACGTTCCTGGCGTTGTTGGCCGGCGTGACGCCGGAGATCCTGGGCGCCGTGGTGTCCACGGTGAAGGTGCGGCCCGCTGACGGTCCGTCGAGGCGGTTGCCGAGCGTGTCCAGACCCCTGACCTCGAAGGTGTACTTCCCCTGCGCCAGCGGCCCCGCCGTGTGCCGGCCGTCACCGGAGCAGGGCCCGAAGGCCGGCGGGGTGCTCCCCGCGGCGTAGACCCGGCACTGGAAGGTCGCGCCGGCCTCCGCGGAGAAGGTCCACGTGAGGCTCGTCCGGTTGGTGATGGCGTTGTCTGGGAGGCCGGCGTCTATAGCCACGGCCGGCGGCGTGGCGTCTATGGCGAACGTCCGCGCCACCTCGGTCGCGTTGCCCGCCCCGTCGGTGGCCCGCACGCGGAGTTCGTAAGAGCCCTCCGGCCTGTTGGCCGCGAAGTGCGAGGTGGAGGTGGCGCAGGGGCCGTAGTTCGGGGACGCCCCGGCCGCCGCGACGCTGCACTGCACCCTGGCCGGTCCCGTCGTCGCGTCGCCCGCGGAGATCGTCCACTCCTGCCGCGTCCCCGGCCCGAAGACCCCGTCGTTGGGGCCGTTGACCGTCAACGCCGGGGGCGTCTCGTCGAAGGTGAAGGCGCGGGAGGCCGTGGCGACGTTGCCGACGTCGTCCGTGACCCTGACCCTGTAGATGTAGACGCCGTCGGCGGTTAGATCTGGCGCGTAGGGCGAGGCGCAAGGCGCGTATGGCTCGGGGGGCGTGCCCCTGCGCTCGACCTGGCATTCCCGCCCGGCGTCGGACACGTCGGCGTCGGTCGTGAACGAGAGCGGCACGGAGGCCGCGTTTGTCTGGCCGCCCTGGACGGGGGAATCGCCGAGGGCGAGCGAGACCTGCCTGTCTACCGTGACCTCCGCCCCGGAGGACGCCGACCGGTTGCCGACGTCGTCGGTCGCGCGGACCGCCACCGTGTGGGTGCTGTCCTGATCGTAGACCTGCATATCCAGCGTCGCGGAGTTGGGGGTCCTTGACCCGGGCACCGGCGCCCTGACCGTTCCGTCTACGAGGAACTCGACCCGCGGCGCGCCGGTGAGGTCGTCCGAGGCTGCGAAGGTAACGGTCATGGTCTTGCCGACCTTCGTCCCGGTCGCGGGCCCGGTAAGCGTGGCGGTCGGCGCCGTTGCGTCTATCCGGATCGCACGCGTCTTCACCACGCTCTGGTTACCGGCCCTGTCCGCGGCCCGCACGGAGAACTCGTAGGTCCCGTCCGGCCTGTTCGTTACGGAGTGCGAGCCCGCCCCGCCACAAGGACCATACTCGTGTGCGGCAGCGCCTACCGGGGGGACGGCCGCGACGCTGCAGAGCACCTCGGGCGGGCCGCTGGTCGCGTCTCCGGCGTTGAAGGTCCAGCTCTGGGTCGTGTTCGGGCCGAAGGTCCCGCCGTCGGGGCCGCTGCTCAGGGCGAGGTTCGGGCTCGTCCTGTCGAAGGTAAAGGCGCGGGATTCGGTCTTCGTGTTGCCCACGTCGTCCGTAACCCTGACCTCGTACGTGTAGACCCCGTCCTGGGTGAGGGCGGGCTCGAACGGCGCGGCGCACGGGGCGAAGTTTCCGGCCACGGTCCCGCTCCTCGTCGCCCGGCACTCGCGCTTCACGACGTCGGGGTCGGTATCGAATGACAGGGGCACGGAGGCGGCGTTTGTGAAGCCACCGGCGGCCGGCGATGCGCCGAGCGTCAGCGAGACCAGTTTGTCCAGGGTGACGGTCCTTGAGGCCGATGCGGTGTTGCCCACGCCGTCCGTCGCACGGACGCTGATCGTGTGTGAAGACCCGTGGGCGAAGGCGGCCAGGTTCAGGCCGGCCGAGTACGGGGCGTCGTTGTCGGTGGCCTTGACCGCGCCGTCGACCAGGAACTCGACCCTCGGGGCGCCGGGGATGTTGTCCGAGGCGGTGGCCGCGACCGTAACGGACGCGCCGACCTTCTGGCCTTCGTCGAGGCCCGAGATCCCAACGGTCGGGTCCGTGGCGTCGATGGTGAACGACCGCGTCAGCACCCGCTCGTTGCCTGCCTTGTCGATGGCTTTGACCTTGAACTCGTAGGACCCGTCGGGCCTGTTCGTTACGGAGTGCGAACCGGCCGCGCTGCAGGCGCCGAAGGCGTGCGTGCCGCCGGCCGCCGCGACGCTGCACTCGACGGTCGCCGGCCCGCTCGTCGCGTCCCCCGCCGTGAACGTCCAGGTCTGCGTGGTGTTCGGCCCGAAGGTACCGCCGTCGGGGCCCGTGCCGATGGCGAGGTTGGGGGACGTCCTGTCGAGCGTGAAGACGCGCGAAGCCCCGGCGACGTTGCCGACGTTGTCGGTAACCCTGACCTCGTAGGTGTACTCGCCGTCGGCCGAGAGCGTGGGCGAGAACGGGGAGGCACAGGCGACGAACGTTCCCTGCGCCGCGCCAGTCCTGGTCGCCCTGCACTCCCGGTCGCCGGCCGCCACGTCATCGTCGGTGGTGAACGAGAGCGGCACGGAGGGAGCGTTGGTGAAGCCGCCCGCGGTCGGCGATGCGCCGAGCGTCAGCGAGACCTGCCGGTCGACGACGAACGTCCGTGACGCGGACTCCTCGTTGCCGAAGGCGTCGACGGCGCGGGCCGTGACCGTGTGCGTGGTACCGTGCGGGAGGGCCGCCGTGTTCAGGTCCGCCGAGTAGGGCGAGGTGGTGTCCGTCGCCCTGAGCGCGCCGTCGATCAGAAACTCGACCCGGGCCACGCCGCCGGTATCCGTGGCCGTGGCCGCGGCGGTCACGGAGTCCCTGGCTTCCTGGCCTTCCGAGGGGCTCGTGAGGGAGACCGCGGGCGCCGTCGCGTCTATGGAGAAGCTCCGCGTCAGCGTCGTCTGGTGGCCAGCCCCGTCCGTGGCCCTGACCTTGAACTCGTGCTGGCCGCCGCCCCTGTTGGAGACGGAGTGGGAGGAGGCGCCACTGCAGGGGCCGAAGACGTGCTGCTCCTGCGCCCCGGTCTTTATGACGCTGCACTCGACCCGCGGCGGTCCGCTCGTGGCGTCCCCGGCCGTGAAGGTCCAGCTCTGGGTCGTGTTCGGGCCGAAGGTCGCGCCGTCGTTCGGGCCGCCGTCTATGGTAAGCGTCGGGTCGACCCTGTCGAGGGTGAAGGTGCGGGTCTGGGAGTCCGTATTCCCCACGTTGTCCGTGACTCGCACCTCGTAGGTGTAGGCGCCATCCGCGGCCAGGTTCGGGGAGAACGGCGAGGAGCAGTCCGCGAAGGCCCCGGCCGTGGTCGCCGTCCGGAAGGCCCGGCACTCGCGGTTTGCGGGCGACACGTCATCATCGGTCGCAAACGAGAGAGGCGCCGGGAGGGCGGTGACGAAGCCGCCCGGCGCGGGCGTATTGCCGAGCGAGAGCGAGACCTGGCGGTCGATCGTGAAGCTCCTGGCCGGGGAAGGGGAGACCGCGGAAGCGTTCTGGCCGGTGTCGAACGCCTGGGCGGCCAACGTGTGGGTGGAGCCGTGCGCGAAGCCGCTGGTGTCGATCTCGGCCGAGTAGGAGTCCCCGGAGCGGACGGCCTGCACCCGCGCCGTGCCGTCTATGACGAACTCCACCCGGTCGACCCCCACGTTATCCGTGGCGGTCGCCGTTGCCCGCAGGGAATCGCGGGCCTCGGTGTTCGGGCCGGGGCCGTCGAGCGTAATGGCCGGGTCCTCGATATCCGAGACCTGGAAGCTCCAGACCTTGGGCTGGTTGCCATCGGCGGCCGGGTCCGTATCCAGCGCGTTGCCCGCCACGTCGGCGGCGCCCTCGATGCGGGCGGTGTAGGTCGCGCCCTGGGCAAGGTCGCCAGACGGGTCAAGCGTGAAGGAGGTGTCTACTCCGGTACCGGGCGTGACGGAGGCCGCGACCGGACCGGCCGCGCCGTCCCTCGTAAGGGTGAAGGCGGTGTTCACGCTAGAAGCGTCCATCGGCTCGGAGAAGGTGACCGTGACGTTGTCCGTGGGCCGGGCGGTGCCGTTATCCGCGGGCGAGAAGGCCTCGACCGTGGGCGGTGTGGTGTCCGTCTCCTGCGCCCAAACCTGCCCGGCGAAGAACGCAAATGCCAGCGCGAGCGCGACGAGGATGACCGCGCCCCTTCGCGAAACGAATGCGATGTTAGTGATGGTCATGATATCCAGCTCCCCTGCCCGCCAACGGGAGGCGTCCCGTAAGACCCTGCACGGAAAACAATAGACTCGCGGCGGAGAGACGGCATCCCGAAAATGGGCTAAGTTTTTCTCGTCCCCGCATGCTACGGAAAGACGCGGTACAAGCGTTCACGCCCCACGACAAAGCCCGATGTTACAAAAGTAGATGCAAAAGGAACATAGCCAAAAGCTGACAGGCTGAGAGCGAGGCCTGCTCGTAGCAGGCCGAAGCGTGCTGAAAGCGCAGGCGCAAGCCGGAGCGTGCTGAGAGCCTCCGAAGGAGGCGTGCCGCGACGACCGAAGGGAGAAGCATGAAGCGAGGCACCAGGAGCGGGGACCCGGCGCACGACGTCCTCGGGTACGAGGGCGGGACGCTCGACGCCGTCTTCCGGCCCGAGACGGTCGCCGTCATCGGGGCGACCGAGCGGCCCGGGAGCGTTGGGCGCACGATCATGTGGAACCTCGTCTCAAGCCCCTTCGGAGGAACGGTCTTCCCCGTCAACTCTAGGCGTCCGAACGTGCTCGGCATCAAGGCCTACCCTTCCGTTTCGGAAGTCCCCCAGAAGGTGGACCTCGCCGTGATCGTGGCCCCCGCCCCGACGGTGCCCGGCATCATCGCCGAGTGCGTCGAGGCGGGCGTCGAGGGCGCCATCATCATCTCCGCGGGTTTCAGGGAGACGGGCCGGGAGGGCTTCGAGTTGGAGGAGCGGATCCTCGCGGAAGCCCGCAAGGGCCGGATGAGGATAATAGGCCCCAACTGCCTCGGCGTGATGAACCCGACCACAGGCCTCAACGCGACCTTCGCCGGCGCCATGGCCCGTCCCGGGAGCGTCGGCTTTCTTAGCCAGAGCGGGGCCCTGCTCACGGCCATTCTCGACCGGAGCTTTCAGGAGAACGTAGGCTTCTCGAACATAGTCTCGGTCGGGACCATGATGGACGTGGGTTGGGGGGACCTGATCTACTACCTCGGCGACGACCCGAAGACGAAGAGCATAGTCGTCTACATGGAGTCCGTCGGCGACGCCCGCTCGTTCTTGTCTGCCGCGAGAGAAGTGGCCCTCACCAAGCCCATCATAGTAATTAAGGCGGGCCGCACCGAGGCCGCCGGCAAGGCCGCCGCCTCCCACACCGGCTCCCTCACAGGCTCCGACGAGGTGCTCGACGCGGCGTTCGCCCGCAGCGGCGTGCTGCGCGTGGACGAGATCTCCGATCTCTTCGCCATGGCCGAGGTCCTCGGCAAGCAACCCCGCCCCCGCGGCCCCCGCCTGACCATCCTCACCAACGCCGGCGGCCCCGGCGTCCTCGCGACCGACGCCCTCATAAGCGGCGGCGGCGAGCTGACGGAGATCTCCCCGCAAACCATGGAGAAGCTAGACGACTTCCTCCCGGCCCCTGGAGCCACGGCAACCCGTGGACGTGCTGGGCGACGCCGACCCGGAGCGCTACGCCAAAACGCTCGAAACGGCGGCGGACGACCCGGAGAGCGACGGTCTGCTCGTCGTCCTCACCCCCCAGGACATGACAGACCCGACCGCGACCGCCGAGCGACTCGTCCCCTACGCCAACAAGACCGGCAAGCCGGTGCTGGCGAGCTGGATGGGCGGCGCCGAGATCGCCGCCGGCGAGTCCATCCTAAACGGCGCCGGCATCCCGACCTTTGACTTCCCCGACGCCGCCGCCCGCGCCTTCACGAACATGTGGCGCTACACGTACAACCTCCGCGGCATCTACGAGACCCCCGAACCCGCCGAGGAGACCGACGCCGACCGCGAAGCGGTGGAAGACATAATCGCCGGCGTCCGCGACTCGGGCCGCACGATCCTCACCGAGTTCGAGGCCAAGCAGGCTCTCGCCGCCTACGGCATCCCGACCGTCCGGACGGAGGTCGCCAGAACCGCTGATGAGGCCGTCAGCATAGCCGAACGCATGGGCTACCCCGTGGTCCTCAAGCTCGATTCGGAGACCATAACCCACAAGACGGACGTCGGCGGCGTCCGCCTGAACCTCCAGGACGCCCAAGAAGTCAGGCGCGCCTTCGAGGAGATGAGGTCTTCAATCCTCGAGAACTTCCGGCCGGAGGACTTCGGCGGCGCGGCGGTGCAGCAGATGGTGAGCCTCGACGGCTACGAGCTCATAGTCGGCAGCAGCCTCGACCCCCAGTTCGGGCCGGTGCTCCTCTTCGGCTCGGGCGGCTCTCTGGTCGAGGTCTACAGGGACAGGTCGCTCGCCCTGCCGCCGCTAACGACCACGCTCGCCCGGCGCATGATGGAGAGGACCCGCATCTTCGGCGCTTTAGGCGGCGTGCGCGGGCGGGCGCCCGTTGACGTGGCGTCGCTCGAGAAGCTTCTCGTGCGGTTCTCCCAGCTCGTGGTGGAGCAGCCCTGGATCAAGGAGCTCGACATAAACCCGCTCCTCGCCTCCCCCGAGCGCCTGATAGCCCTGGACGCCCGCATCGTCCTCCACGACCCCCAGACCGCCGAGGAGGACCTCCCAACCACCGCCATCCGGCCCTACCCGACCCAGTACGTCTTCGACGAGGAGCCGCAGGAAGGCGCCAGGGTCAGGGTCCGGCCCATCCGTCCGGAGGACGAGCCGTTGATGGTCAGGTTCCACGAGTCGCTCTCCGAGCAGAGCGTCTACATGCGCTACTTCCACATGATGAAGCTCGACCAGCGCACGGCCCACGACCGCCTGACACGCATCTGCTTTATAGACTACGACCGCGAGATGGCCCTCGTCGCCGAGCACACAGACCCCCAGACCGGAGAGCGCGAGATCATGGGCGTCTCCCGCCTCAGCCGCCACGGAGCCGCCCCCAACGAGGCCGAGTTCTCAGTCCTCGTCAGCGACCGCTTCCAGCGCCAGGGCGTCGGCACCCTCCTCGTCGAACGCCTCCTCGAAGTCGGCCGCGCCGAAGGCCTGCAACGGATCACCGCCGAGATCCTGCTCGACAACCACCCCATGCAACGCATCAGCAAACGCCTCGGCTTCGAACTCCGCCGCGACATGGAGGATATGGTGGTGAAGGCCGAGCTGGACCTGTACCAGAGGGCGTAGGAACTTTTAGCTATCAGCTTTCGGTTTCCCGGGCGCGGCCCTTGCCACGTCGGTCGCGCCCGGGACGGTCATCGTTGTGCCCCGCGCCCCTCTTGCCCCACCAGCTAACAGGGAACCCTTCGCAATACCGCCCCTAACGGCTCGGAAAAGGGCCTCCACAGTCCCCCGAACCGACAATGACTCCCATTAACCAGGAACAAGAATCGTTCTTGATATATGTTCGTATCCCGTTAGAATAAGGGAGGTTTTCGGGTACGTGGGAGGATGGTTCTTTGGCGGCATTGATGGAGAAGTTGGGGCTTGGGGGTCGGGAGATGACGGTCTCCGGGCACAGCAAGGACTTCGTGCTCAGGGTGGTTCAGCCGGGGCTCATCGGTTTGATGGACGGGTCGGTCTCGACGCTGGCGCCGGTGTTCGCGGTTGCGGTTGCGAGCGGGGACGCGCGGCTGACGTTTTTGATCGGGTTGGCGGCGGCGGTCGGGGCGGCGATCAGCATGGCCTTCTCCGAGGGCCTCTCGGACGACGGGTCGCTGACCGGGCGCGGGGGGCCGTGGTTGCGGGGGTCCATCACGGGGTTCGCGACCTTTATAGGCGGCATCATGCACACGCTGCCGTTCCTGCTGCCCGACATCGGCCTGGCGCTCTACCTGGCCTTCGCGGTCGTGGGCGTCGAGCTGCTCGCGATCTCCTACATCCGCTACAGGTACTTCGCAATGAGCTTCACGATGAGCGCCCTCCAGGTAATCCTCGGCGGCGCGCTAGTCTTCGGCTCGGGCGTCCTCATAGGAAGCGCTTAGCGGCCCTTCGGGCCGCGCTGTCAGCTCTCAGCTTTTTCCACTCGTGGCCAAACGTCAGGCGCCGGACCGGGAGTAAACCCGGTCCGGCGCCCTCGCTTTTCGCTACCGGCTGACGCCCTGGCTGTTCTTGGCTGACCGCTGAAAGCTGACAGCTATTTACTTCGGCGGCTCGTAGAGCTGGACGTCGTTGCCTTCGGAGTCTTTGAAGGTCGCTACGCGGCCCCAGGGGTGCTCGGAGATGCCGGCGGGGACTTCTACGCCCTGGTTCTGGAGCTCGCTGACGGTGTCTTCCAGGCTGGCCTCGGGCTGGAAGGTGACGACGGGGCCGCCATCGGACTGGGCGCCGGCGGGCTCGCGGCCGTTCAGGCCGATGGTGAGGCCGTTGGCGTCGACCTCGGCCCAGTCGCCGTCCTCCTTGGTGATGGAGAGCCCCAGGGTGCTCCCGTAGAAGTTCTTGGCCCGGTCGATGTCCTGGACCGGCATCCATACTACCGCTATGCCCTTGAGCATGTGCTGCCTCCTCTGCGTTTCGTGAACGGGGTTAGCTTGTCAGGAAGTACCCGGGTAGGCAGTAAGTAAACTAACCGAAGCGGTCGAGAAAATGGGGCACGACCCTCTCCTCGACCTCTGAGAGGGGTACGTCCCTGTCCAGTTCGCGGGCGAGGCTCGTCACGCCGAACTCCTTTATGCCGCACGGGGTGATGCGGTCGAACCAGGAGAGGTCCGTGTTCACGTTCAGGGCGAAGCCGTGGGAGGCGATCCAGCCCGATGAGAACTTCACGCCGATGGCCGCGATCTTCTTCTCCCCCACCCAGACCCCGGTGTACTCCGGGTGGTGCCAACCTTGGAGCCCGTACTCTGCGAGGACCCCGATCAGGAGGTCTTCGAGGCGCCGCAGGTAGCCGTGCGTGTCGCGATCTTTGAGACGAATAATCGGATAACCGACGATCTGGCCCGGCCCGTGGAAGGTCGCGTCCCCTCCCCTGTCGCTCCAGAAGACCTCGGCCCCGAGCGAGCGCAGGTACTCCTCCCCCGCCCCCAGGTTCGACCCGTCCTTGGCCGCCCGCCCCACCGTGTAGACGGGCGGATGCTCGCACAGGATGAAGGTGTCCGAAACCTCGTCTCTCTTGCGCCTCCGGGCCAGGTCTCTCTGGAGGTCCCAGGCCTCCGCGTAGGGCGTCAGCCCCGGCAGCCGCCGCACTTCCAGGTCGTTCAACGACCCTCTTCTCTCTTCTAACAAGGACGTCCCCCGAGCAACGCGCCGCAGGCTCTTAGTCTAGCCTCGGTCTCGGCCATCATGCGGTCCACCAACTCCCCGGCCGGAGGCAGGTCGTCTATGAGGCCGGCGGCCTGTCCGGAGTAGACGAAGTCCTCTGAGTAGTCCCCGCGCGCGGCCTCGAACCCGGCGCTTACCGAAGAACGTTGTTCTACGAGTCGTGCCTCGTGGCCGTGCCAGCGGTCGGAGAAGGAGTTTCGGATCGCCCTTCCGGCGAACTCCTCGGGCCAGGGGATGTCCTGGACGAGGTCGAAGACGCGGGTGTGGACGGTGGCGGTCTCGTCGGCCTGGAGGATGAGGCGCTTGGCCTCGTCGGTCCCCGTAGACTCGACGGTCGCGCAGAAGCGCGTCCCGATCCAGGCCCCCGAGGCCCCCATCGCCAGCACGCCCGCGATGCCGCGCCCGGTCCCTATGCCGCCGGCCGCCAATACCGGCTTTCCGGCCCGCTCCCCGATCTCCAGAACCCTTTGCAGCAGCGGCAGGGTGCCGACCTGGCCCGTGTGCCCGCCGGCGTCCGTGCCCTGGGCCACCAGCACGTCCACGCCGGCCCCGACGGCCGCCTCGGCCTTTCCCGCATCCTGGACCTGGCTCATCGTGATCGCGCCAGCCTCACGCACCCTCCCCACGAACGGCGCAGGGTCGCCGAAAGAGAGGGAGACCGCGGCGGGCTCCTCCGCGAGCACGGCTTCGAGCAGTTCCGGACGACTTTCGAGAACCCACGACATCAGGCCGAACCCGAACGGGCCGCGCCCCCTGGCGAGCTTTGCCTGCTCGGGGATCCAGCCGACGGGGGTGGCGGACCCGACCCCGATCATGCCGAGAGCCCCGGCGGCGCTGACGGCGCCGGCCAGCCCTCCCCCGGACCACCCGGCCATCGGGGCCGAGACCATGGGGTGGCGGACGCCGAGGAGGCGGGTGAAGTCCGTCGAGATCACGGCCGCTGGCCCGGCTTCTCTAGGCCTTCGCCCCCAATACCCCGCGGCGGGCGTCGGTGGTCTGCTCGTGGGCGTGGTAGGAGGAGCGCACGAGAGGCCCGCTCTCGACGTGCCTGAAGCCGAGGGAGAAGCCGTACCGGCGCAGGTCGGCGAACTCCTTGGGCTTGTAGTAGCGGCTCATCGGCAGGTGGTTCTCCGACGGACGGAGGTACTGGCCGATGGTGAGGATGTCCACGTCGTGGTCCCTGAGGTCCCGCATCGTCTGGTGGATCTCCTCCTCCACCTCGCCGAGGCCCACCATGAACCCGCTCTTGGTCAACCCGTCCGGGTTGAGCTCCTTGGCGTACTGGAGCACTTCGAGGGACCTCTTGAACTTCGCCTGCGGCCTGACGGCCGGGTAGAGGCGCGGCACGGTCTCGATGTTGTGGTTGAAGGTGTCGGGCCTCGCGTCGATGACGGTCCTTATGGCGTCCCGGTTCCCCTTGAAATCCGGGGTGAGGACCTCGACGGCGCAGCCGGGGACCTGCTCCCTGATCTCCCGGATCACGGCCGCGAAGATCGAGGCTCCGCCGTCGGCGAGCTCGTCCCTGTTCACGCTCGTGATGACGGCGTGCTCCAGCCCCATCTGCTTCGCCGCGTCGGCGACGCGGTGGGGCTCGTCGAGGTCGAGCTCGGTCGGCTTGCCCGTGAGGACGGCGCAGAAGCCGCAAGAGCGGGTGCAGACGTTGCCGAGGATCATGAACGTCGCGGTCCGGTTGTTCCAGCACTCCCCAATGTTCGGACAGCGGGCCTCCTCGCAAACGGTGTGCAGGTTCAGCCCGCGCATCGTCTCCTTGATATCCCTGTAGACCTCGCCGTCGGGCACCTTCGCCTTTAGCCAGTCGGGGCGGCCGTGCAGGCCGGGCGTGCCCTTGACCTGCTGCCTGAAGGGCAGATATTCCACCGGCGTCCCGTCTGGCGGCGGGGCGACGGGCCTGTCCTCCCAGCGGTGACGCACCTCGAAGGTCTTCGTACCGTTTTCAAGGACCTTGACGTTGATCTGCCTGCGGGCCACGGTTCGCCTCTTTCGTATGTCGTATTCCCCTGAGATGGGTATTGTATCCGACCCGGCTACGCCCGCCGTGAAACCGCGCTCTGGCGGTTCGCTGCGCGAACCGCGCCTTCAGCTATCGGCTTTCAGCAGTCGGCTTCTTACGGATAGTCCGGCACTCGTGGCGATTGCGTGTCCCAAGCGCTATTTCAAGAAGAGTTCTCGTGGCGGGTCGAGGTACGCCTCGAGGATGGGCTTTGAAGTCTCTATCACGTCGAGCCCGGAAAGCTCCTTACGCCGGAAGAACCGAAGCTCTTGGGACTCCTCCGAACGCCGCAGCGTCCCGAAGTCCTCGACCTCGGCCCTGTAGACGAACGTCATAAGCCGCACCACGTTCCCGTCGGGGTACCGGACGACCCGCGAAGGTCCGGGGAACACCGCGAACAGCTCCTCTTCCACCACGACGAGCCCCGTCTCCTCCAGCGTCTCGCGCCGCAGCCCGTCCTCCAGCGACTCCTCGGCCTCTATCGCGCCCCCGACGAACCCCCACCGCCCGCAGTCGCTCCGCCTCTCCATCAGAAGCTCCCCGCCGCGCTCGATCAGCGCCAGGACACCCACGCCTATCGGCCGGTTGGGCCGCGGGGCGTTCGGGTCCCCGTAAAAGAACTCGGCTTTGGAGGCATCAGGCATCAGGTTACAGGAAAGCGCCTAACCCAAACGGGGAGCCACCGTGAAGAACTCGCGGCGGCTCCCCGTACGGCGGCATCGCCACAATACCTGAAGCCTGATGCCTGTAGCCTGAAACCTAGAAATGAATCGGATGCCCCTCCGCGGCCATCGCGGCCTCGCCGACCACCTCCGAGAGGCTCGGGTGGGGGTGGATCGTCATGGCGATCTCCTCCGGCGTGCCCTCGACGAGCTTGGCGAAGACGCCCTCGGTTATGAGGTCCGTCACCTTCGGGCCGATCGCGTGCATCCCGAGGATCATGTCGGTCTCTGCGTCGGTAACGATCTTGAAGAAGCCGTTCGGCTCGCCCTCGATGAGCGCCTTGCCGATCGCCTGGAACGGGAACTTGGCCTCTTTGGCCTCGTAGCCCTCCTCCTCGGCCTGCGCCTTGGTGAGGCCGAAGGAGGCGATCTCGGGCCGGCAGTACGTCACCCGCGGGACCAGGCTCCGGTCCATCGGCATCGGGTCCTCGCCCGCCATGTGCTCGGCGGCGATGATGCCCTCGTGCCCGGCCTCGTGCGCGAGCCAGTACCCGCCGACGACGTCGCCGGCGGCGTAGATGCCGTCAGCGGCCGTCTGGCCGTAGCCGTCGACCTGGATGATCCCGCGCTCGTTGATCTCGACGTCCGTTACGTCCAGGTTCAGGTCCTCCGTAACGGTCTTGCGGCCGACCGCGACCAGCAGGGCTTCGGCTTCGATGGTATCCCCACCGTCCGCGTCCCCGGTCGGCGGGTCCTCGCCGCCGTAGGAGCCGCCCTCGCCCTTGGTCTCCTCCTTCTCGCCCGAGTCGGCGGAGGCTATCTTGATCTTGACGCCGGAATCCGTCTTCTCGAGGCTCTCCGGATCGGCCTTGGTGCCGGTCATGACGTTGATGCCGCGCTTCTCGAAGCTCTTCCGGAGGGCTTCGGATATCTCCGGGTCTTCCAGCGGCACGAGCCTGTCCAGGATCTCGACGATGGTCACCTCGGTGCCGAAGTCCTTGTACATGCTCGCGAACTCTACCCCCACAGCGCCGGAGCCCAGGATGATGACGCTCTTGGGATAACTCTCGTTGTTGGTGACGATGTCGTCGCTGGAGATGACCTTCTCCCCGTCGAACTCGAGCCCGGGCAGCGTGTTGACGGCGGAGCCGGTGGAGATCAGGACCTTCTCGGCCTCGAGCTCCTCGGTCCCTTCGCCGTTCTCCACCTTGATCTTCTTCGGCTCGACGAACGAACCCACGCCGTTGTAGACGGTCACCTTGTTCTTCTTCATCAGGCCCTGCACGCCCCTGCGGAGCTGCGTGACCACCTGCTCTCTCCTCTTGGCGGCCTGCGGGTAGTCGAACTCGACCTCGCCGGTCTTGACCCCGAACTCCTCGCCGTTCTTCGCGTCGTGGAGCAGGTGCGCCGTCTGGAGCAGGGCCTTGGTCGGGATGCAGCCCACGTTCAGGCACGTCCCGCCGAGATGCCCCCCCTCCCGCTTCTCGATAAGCGCGACCTTCATGCCGAGCTGGCTCGCTCTGATCGCCGGGATGTACCCCGCGTTCCCTCCACCGATTATCACGAGATCAAATTTTTCCGCCACTTGCTATCTCCTTTCTTTGTAGGCTTCAGGCCGCAGGTGTCAGGCTTCAGGTCTTGTGACCCCGACCCGCGCCGACAACCGAACCAAAAGCCTCCCAAAAATCGACCCGAATTCCGCAACGTAACTTGCGCCGAGTACCTCCCCTTCCTGATGCCTGTAGCCTGACACCTGAAACCTCCTAACCGAATTCTAATCGTACCGCTTCCCCGGAGCCATCTTCGGGCTGGCAGGCGGGACACAGGAACGTCGCCCTCCCCCCGACCTTCTCCTTGACGACCTTCCCCCCGCAGCCGCCGGGGCAAGGCTTGCCCGCCTGTACAAAGACCTTGAGGTGGTCCTGGTGGTGTCCCTTGCGCCCGAGGACGTCCCTGTAGAGGCTGAAGGTCGTGCCCCGGTGCTCTATGCCGGCCCTGAGGTTCTCCTTTACGGCGGCCTGGAGCCTCGTCCATTCGTCTTCCGTGAGCGTGTTGGCCTTGCGCGTGGGGTGTATCCGGGCGTCGAAGAGGGCCTCGTCGACGTAGATGTTGCCGACGCCGGCCACGACCTTCTGGTCGAGGAGCAGACCCTTGATGCGCGCCCTGCGCCCGCCGAGCTTCTCCCGCAGGTAGCCGGGCCGGAACTCGTCGCCCAAAGGCTCGGGGCCGAGGTCTTCGAAGCGGCGCTCCAACTCACCGGCGTCCAGGAGCCGCGCCCTGGTAAAGCCGGTCTCGTCCCGCAAAAAGAGGCTCCGGCCCCCCTCCAGGCGCAGCACGAGCATGAGGGCCGTCGCCGGTTCCTTCACCGGGGGAACTAGCAGGAGTTGACCGCCGATCTTCAGTTGCAGGACGAGCGCGTCCCCCGAGTCGAGGTCGACGATGAGGTGCTTGGCACGCCGGCGCGCGCCGGCTGCCCGCGCGCCCCTCAGCCGCCGGACGAAGTCCTCTCTCGAAGGATGCTCCACGAGAACGGGGGACGGGATCTCAACGTCCTCCACCCTCGCCCCTACGACGAGCTCGCCAAGGTCCCTCTTTATCGTCTCTACTTCGGGCAGTTCGGGCACGAACTAGTTATACCCCTCCCCGGCCGTCGGAACCCGCGACGCCTTCACGTCTTGCGGGCGACGAACGCGGCGTGGTTCTCCCCGAGGGGGTAGCCCCCGTAAGAGCCCATCGTCCTCACCTCGAAGCCCGCCCTACCGAGGGCGGCCGCGGTCTCCTGCGGGCCGTAGAGCCTTACGCGGTGGACCTCGTCGGTCCGCCGGTAGAGATCCCCAACCCTCCGGAAGCTGACGATCCGGCGCTCCATCGTGCCCGTCTCCTCGTCCTCTTCCTTCTCGTTGAGCACCGCCCAGTCCGGTCCTTTCGAGAAGCCCTGCTTCTTGACGCCGGCGGGGACCTGACCCGGTCCCAGGACGTCGAAGACGAAGACGCCGCCCGGTCTCAACGCCCCATGAACGCGCCCGAAGAGATCTCTCAGCCCCCGCTCCTCGTACGCGGGGTCGAAGAGGTAGTTCAGGACCTCGCTCACGGCCGTGACCGCGTCGCAGGGCGGGATCTCCGCCTCGAATAGCGACCCAACCCTGAACTCGGCGCCGGGCGCCTTCTGCCACGCGAGCTCGATCATGGCCTCCGAGATGTCGATCCCGTGCACCCGATACCCGGCCCCCAGAAGCTCCCGCGCCCACAGCCCGCTGCCGCACCCAAGATCCACTACCAGACCGTCCGGTATCCCGTTGTCTTTCAAGATCTCCAGGATACCGGGCGCCGATTTGAGGGCGAAGTCGGCGTGGCCGACGTCGTGGATGTAGGCGAGGTCTTCCCGGTACCAGTCGACCATGCCGCGGTCCGGCGGACCTTCTAGCCGCCTACTCGGGCGGAGACGTCGAGCAGCGGGGCCGGTTCGCGGAAGACCGCCTTGTAGAGCCCGTCGAGCATCACGGAGCGGGCGTCGAGGGAGCGCATCGCCCCTTCCCGTACCCGTGCCTGGCCTTGTTCATCCTGCGTGTATGGGGCTATGGCGTCCATCATTATGCGGGCGTGGGTAACGTCCATGGTGACGTGGCTGGTGAAGATCTCCAACGCCTCCTCCGGCAACCCCGTCGCCTTTTTCAATCCTTCCGCGAGCCGCACGTAGATCGGGGGCACGGGCCACTCGCTCGCGGGCCCCAAAGCCCCGAGCCCGAGCCTGAAGTCGGGATGCCCGGACAACGCCCGGTGCGCCGAGACGTAGAGGTCTATCTCGGGCAACGTCGCCGGCCCCTCCCACTCTTCCTCGGTGATCCCGAGCGCCCCCAGAAACCGCCGGTACAACGCCGGGTGCGTCTCATCCGGTTTCAGATGCCCATACTCGTCAAAGAGGACCTCCGCGAGCGCGAGCTGCAAAGCCTCGTCGTGCCCGCAGTTGGAGATGAGCGCCGCCAGGTACAGCCGGCTCACCCTGACGTGGCGGTAGTACTGCACCGCAAACGTCCGAACCCCCTCGACCCCAACGTCCCCATCCCCGAACCTCTCCAGAAACGGATGCCTCAACGCCGGATGCCCGATAACCTCGCGCTTTAAGCTGTTGAGAAACTCTTCGGGGTTCATCTCGCACTCCGTCCGTCGCAGGTCCCCTAGTTTAACGCAACAGGGCACGCAGCCCTACGGGCAGCTTTCAGCCCGCTGCGCCCTATGGGCTCCGCTCTCGGCACGCGTCGGGCCTGCTTCGCAGCCCCTCGCTTTCAGCAATCAGCTTTCAGCCGCGCAGGGCCGAACCGGTGAGCGCCGGGCGCGACGGTCCGGTTGTCGCTTGGCGTGGGGTGTACGGACGACTTGCTGATAGCCGACCGCTGAAAGGCGCGAAGCGCCGGGCTGAAAGCGGAGGCCGCAAGGCCGGAGCGAGCTACTAGCAGTGGTTTCACTAGCTTCAGTGAGGTATAATTCCTGCATGACAGAGAAGAGGAACGAGATGCGACAGGAATGGTTGAGCGTCCCGCGGCGGCGGGAGGAGGAGCGGTTGGATCCCCACGTTTACAAGCGTGGGATTAATGGGTTGACGGTCGAGGAAGCTGTGCGGCGGGCGGCCCCCCGGGTGGTGAACATCCTGGAGCGGAGTGGGGAGCGGTACTCGGCCTTCGAGAAGGAGTTGGTGCGGCAGACGGTCAGGGCTTGCCTGGTCTCGCAGGTAAGCAGGGCGAACCTGTACAGGATCGCGGGTATTCTCGTGGCCGACAGGCGGGACGAGGGGGCGAACCTCGGGCGGTCGCTCGCGCTCGCCTACGTGGAGGCCTTGAGGGATGCTTTCCTCGGTGAGCTGACCGTGGGCGAGCAGGTGCTCACGCCGTTCGGGACGGGGGAGGTCAGGTACGTCTCGGAGGGTGGGCAGGACGCGGCGATCCGGCTCGACGGCGGGTCCAGGCAGGAGGTGTGGTTGCCGGTCGCGAGGCTCTCGCGTCCCGAAGCGGAGGTGCGCGAAGCCTCGTAGCCTCGCGGCATCGGGCCCGTGGTTTTCCGGGTAGACTACGGCGGACGTGAGGCTACGGAGGAGCAGACGATGGGACGGCCCAAAGCGCGGGTGATCTGCAACCCCACTTCGGGCGGCGGCGCTTACGACCCGGACGAGTTGCGCGCTGAGTTGGACGGCTACGAACTCGACTGGGTCCAAACCGGGGGGCCGGGCGACGCCAGCGAGGCCGCCGGTGAGTGGCGGGAGGGCCTGCTCATTGTCGCCGGGGGCGACGGCACCATCAACGACGCCGTCAACGGCCTCGGAAAGGCCGGTTTCCCCGAGGGCGTCACTTTGGGCATCCTCCCCGCGGGTACGGGCAACGACCTGGCGGCGACCCTCTGTATCCCGAACGACCCGGACGAGGCTGAGGACGTGATCCGGCAGGGCAGGGTGCGGACGCTCGACGTGGCGCGGGTACGCTCGGACGGGATCGGGGAACGGTTCTTCATAAACGTGGCGACCGGGGGGCTCGGGGCCGAGATCTCCGACGCCAACGAGGGCGAGTTGAAGGAGAGGTGGGGCAAGCTCTCCTACCTGCGGGCGTCCTTCGAAGTGGCGAAGGACTTCGACGTCAAGGAGCTCGACCTCTACCTGGACGGCGAGCTTCGCAAGGTGAGGGCCGTCAACGTGGTCGTCGCCAACTGCCGCTTCGCCGGCGGCGGCTGGCTCGCGGCGCCCAAGGCGAACCCCGAGGATGGCCTGCTCGACGTGGTCATCATAGAGAAGCTGGGGTTGGCGGATCTGCTCCAGCTCGCGCCGGCGTCCATGGCGAGGTCGGACTACGCGGGCAAGGAGGGCGTGTTCAGCGCGCGGGCCAGGGAGATCCGGGTAGAGACCGAGCCTCCGGGCCTCGAGTTCACCGTCGACGGCGAGGTCGTCGGCGACGAGCCCGCCCGCTTCTCGGTGGTGCCCCGGGCGCTCAAGGTCATCGTCGGTCCCGACTACGACCCCGAACCGCAGGGGACAGGGTCGTGATCGAGGTCCTCCTCTTCGGCGCGGCGGCCGACCGGGCCGGCACGCGGACGGTTCGGCTGGACGTAAAAGAGGCCTCCACCCTGGCGGCGATCTGGCCGCTGCTCGCCGACAGGTATCCGGACCTCGCCTCCATGCGCGACACTCTAGCCTTCGCCGTCAACGGTGAGTACGCGAAGATGGACGGACGCGTGGAGCCGGGCGACGAGGTCGCCGTGCTCCCGCCGGTCTCCGGCGGTTAGAGGGAATTGTTCGCAATCGTCGATGAGAAGATAGACGTCGGGGCGCTGATCGAGGGCGCCCGGAGGCCCGACTGCGGCGCGGTATCCACCTTCGTCGGGACGACGCGGGTGGACGAGGCCGGGGATAATTCGGTCGAGTACCTGGAGTACGAGGCCTACAGGCCGATGGCGGACCGGAAGCTGGAGGAGATCGGGGCCGAGATAGAGGAGCGGTGGGACGTGGGGCACGTCGCGATAGTCCATCGCGTCGGACGCGTCGACCCTGGCGAGGCGAGCGTCGCCATCGTCGTCGCCTCGCCCCGCCGCGGGCCGGCCTTCGAGGCTAGCCGGTACGCGATAGAGAGGATCAAGGAGATAGTCCCGATCTGGAAGCGCGAGGTCTGGTCCGACGGTTACGTCTGGGTCGGCAGCCAGGTCGGAACCCGCCCAGGCTGAAGCGGGTTGGGAGGTAATACCTCCCCAACCCGCGCTGTCAGCCATCAGCCCGCTGCGGCTTCGCCTCCGCTTTCGGCTATCAGCTCAACGCCTACGTCGTCTGGCTATCTGGCCACCGTATCCCGCGCCCTTGCCGAGACGAGACGCTCCGGTAAGGCGCGGGGTTCCGGGCGAGGGTTCTTCGCACGTTGGCGCAAAGACCGCGGGGCCTCCGTGGCGAATTTCTCTCCGGGCGGCCAGTTACGCGGGGGCCCGCCTTGGGGTAGAGTTCTCCGATGGGAGGAGGAGCGTGAGACATTTTTCCGGGGGCAAGGGGTACGAAGGAGACAAACCCCCGGACCGCAGCATAGGTCTGGAGCAGGAGTTCTTCCTGGTCGAGGACTCGGGCGAGCCTTCGGTGCGGGCGGACGAGTTTCTGGAGCGCTGCAGGGAAGTATCCGAGGGAGACGGCGCGGCATGCCTGGCTCCGGAGTGGGTGAAAGGCGTGGTCGAGGTCAACACGCCGCCCGTGCGCTCGCTGGCGGATCTAGAACAGGAATACGCGGGAAACGTGCGCCTGGCCCTCCGCTCTGCGCGGGAGATCGGGCTCAGGATCTACCCTTTGGGCACCTACCCGTTGCCGCTGGAACCCGCCGTCAGGGAGGAGCCCGACTACCAGGTCCAGGTCCGCACCGTCGGCCCGGAGAGGTTCATGGACGCCGGGAGATGCGCCGGTACCCACCTGCACCTGGGGCTCCCTGCCGGCACGGTGGATACGGAACACGGCCTCTCGCCTGCGGCTTCCGAAGGGGCGCGTAAAGAGTTGCTCGACCTTTACAACCTGGCGACGGCGCTCGACCCGGCCCTGATCTTCCTGTCCAGATCCTGCCCGTTCTACGAGGGCCGGATGACGGGCCTCTCACCCCGCACCACCCGCTACCGGGGCAGCGACGCCTTCGGCTGGGATGGCGTCTACAGGCATCTCCCGGAAGTCGGGGCTCTGCGCCCCTACGCCCGGAACCCCGAACACCTCGTCCGCCAGCAGTTCGACCGCTACGAAACCTGGCTCTCGGCCATGGAGAAAGCGGGCGTGAACCTGGCTCTCTTCCTGGAGTCGGGCGGGGACCTTCTCAGGCCCGCCTGGAACCCGGTGAGGCTGAACCGCCAGGGCACGCTGGAACTCCGCGGCCTGGACAGCAACCTGCCCGAAGCCACCTTCGCCGCCGTCGAACTGGTGCTCGCCTCCGCCGCCCGCGTCCGCGAATACGGCCTGACCGTCACCCCGAACGAGGAGATCTCGACCTTCGAGGTCTCGGGCGGCAGGCTTCTCGTTCCCGGCTTCGAGCGCCTCAGCGGTGAGATGTTCCGCGCGGCGGTCTCCGGGAACGCCGAGGACCCCACGACGACCACCTACCTCGACTCCATCCTAGAGTTCGCCGAGCCCGCCGAAGGACGCCTAGAAAAGCTGCGGGACCGTCGCGCGCGGGAAGGCGCCTACCCGACCACGGAGGGGGAGATCCTCGCAACCCACGCCGCTGAGAATGGCCTCATCTCCCGGGAAGAAGGTCTCCGCCTCGTGCTGTGGGCCTGCGAGGAGTTGGAGGCCCAGGTCTCCCGTCTAGACCGGCAGTTCGAACCCGAAGGGGAGACCGCGGGCGCGTCGTAGATCCTGCGTAACTCGCGGTTATACTCACGCGGCATGGGCAAGCACAGGTCATCGACCGGCATGGACTTCGGGGTGCGCGTGGCCGCGGTGATCGAACGCGGGGGCAGCCTTCTGCTCGTCCGCCACCAGAAGCCTGACCGGGACCCGTACTGGGTCCTGCCGGGCGGCAGGCTGGAGCCGGGCGAGACCATCCCCGAGTGCGCCACGCGCGAGGTGGCGGAGGAGACGGGCCTCGACGCCCGGTTCTCCGGCATCCTCTACGTGGGCGAGTTCCTGCGCGAAGGCCGGCACACGGTAGACGTAACCGCCAGGATGGCCGCGGATGGCAAGTCCGAGGCCGCCCTCGGGAACGACCCGGAAGTAGAGCCAGGCTCGGAGCCTACCCTGCGCGAGCTGCGCTGGGTCAGTGTGGAAGAACTGGCTGGGATCGGGCTCCTTCCGGTCCAGCTCAAGGAACGGTTGCTGGAGGACGCCTCGGGCGGGTGGGCGGCGGGCGAGATCTACCTGGGAGGCGGGCGCCGTTAACGACCCGCAGGGAACGTTGCTCTCCGTCGTTATGACGAACACCGCCGTCGCGGCTCTCGTGATCTGCGTTTTCTGGCTCGGGGTTACGGTCGCCCGCGCCCTGGGCCGGAAGGCGAGCTTCTCGCTGGCGCCTCTCGGTTTCTCGCGCCCCAAGGGGGGCGTTCTCGCCGGTATCGGTACCGGGATCGCCGTCGGCGTCGGGGCGATTGTGATGAGCGTGATCGTCAACCCAATAAGCGCCTACCTGCTTGACAGCCTCGGCTACTCGACCGAGTCCACCGTCCAGCAACCGTTCATGCGCGGCCTCGTCGGCTGGGTGGAGAGCAACCCCTCCTTGGCGATACCCGCTATCCTCCTGGTCGTCGTCCTCTTCGGCCCGGCCGTCGAAGAACTGGTCTTCCGCGGCGCGATCTTCAACGGCCTGAACCGCCTCGGCGCCCTCGTCTTCTCCCGCACCACGGTAAGCGGGAACCCGGCAAACCGTACCAACAGAACCGCCTTCGTCCTCTCCGCCCTCGTCTCTTCCGTCTTCTTCGCCCTGCTCCACCTCGAGCCGGTCCTACTGCCGGCCATCTTCATCCTCGCCATCGCCCTGTGCGCCCTCTTCCAACGCACCGGCAGCCTCCTCCCCCCCCTCATAGCCCACGCGACCTTCAACTCCTTCGCCACCTCGCTGATAATCCTGAACGGCCTCGGCGTCTTCGAACTGCCCGTGTAGCGCCGCCTTTGGCGGCGCGCACGCTCCGGCTTCGCCTCCGCTTGTCAGCACGTTCCGCCCTATGGGCTCCGCTCTCAGCACGCTTCGGCCTGCTTCGCGGGCCTCGCTTTCAGCCTGTCAGCTTCTTGCCGCGCAGAGCCCGACCGGGCTGCGCCCTGCGCGGCGGTTCGGATGTCGCGGGGCGTAACGCGCACAGACGACTTGGCTGAGAGCCGCCGTCAGGCGGCGTGCTGAAAGCGGGACCCGCGGAGGCGAAGCCGGAGCGGGCCGAAGCGTGCTGAAAGGCGCGAAGCGCCGGGCTGACAAGCGGAGCCCGTCAGGGCGTAGCGTGCGCGACGACCGAAGGGAGGAGCCCGACGTATCGGGCCCTCGGACGTACCAGGGTATCGCTGGCGTATTGCTCTATGGCGTGCCCGATCCAGCCGACGGTCCTGCCGACCGCGAACAGGGCCACGGCGCCGCCTGGCGGCAGGCCCAGGGCGCGCGCGACGGTCGCCAGCGCCAGGTCCACGGTCGGCCGCTCCCCCGTGAGGTCGAGCACCGCTTCGGAGACGGTGTCGGCCAGCGCGACGGCGGGGATTTCCGGATGGAACCCGACGGTAGCCCGGAGCAGACCGGCGCCGCGCGGGTCCCCTTCCGGGTAGAGTGGGTGTCCGAACCCCGGTATTCCGTCCCCCCGCCTGAGCCGGCCGGAGACGACGGCCCGTGCGTCTCCCACCGTCTCGACCTCGCGCAGGAAGGCCTCGACGAGCTCCACCTGCCCCCCGTGCCTTACGCCGCCGAGGGCCGCGAGGCCGGCCTGCACGACGGCGTAAGGGGTGGCCCGCGCCGAGGCGACGCACCTGGCGGCGAAGGTGGAGACGGGCAGCTCGTGGTCCGCGCAGTAGACGAGCGCCGCGTCTATGAGCGCCGCCGCGTCCGGTTCGCCCGGGCACCAGCCGCGCCCGAGCGTCTCGGCCGTGCGCCCGGTCCCGTCGCCACCGACCGCGCGGGCCATGAGGCGCAGGATCTTCACGCCCGTGCGGGCGACGGCCGCGGGCCTGAGGTCGTACCCGACCGGGTCCCAGGCCGCGGCCACGGGCAACAACGCCTGGAAGACCTCGGCGGGCGGGAGACCTCCCAGCGTCGCGAGCGTCTCACGTAGCGGTCGGGACAAGTCTTCATGACGGGCGAAGATATTATCCGCCTCGCCAGGGTCGCCCGCCCAGATCAGGGCCGCCACCTCCTCGATGCTGCTCCCCGCCGCCAACTCCCCCACATCACGCCCCCTGTAGAACAGCCGCCCCCCTTCGACGAGCGTGATGCCCGACTCGAGCACCGGCGCCCCCCAGCGCAGCGCCCCCTCGGCGGCCCTCTCCGGGTCACGCCTCCTCTCCTTGCGCTCCAACAACGCCCGCACGTCTTCAGCCCTGTACCGCCGGCTGCGCTGCCCGCCCTCGACCGCCTCGGACCTGACCATCCCCCGGCTCACGTACGCGTACAGAGTCGGCAGGCTCACCCCCAACTCCCCGGCCGCCTCCCGCGCCGTCATGTAGCGCCCAGAACCCATCCCACCCCCGCAAGACCCTTGAATGGCACCCGCATCCTACGACATATTGATTTATAGATCAATATTGATAATGAAGCTTCGAAAGCCTACGATGGTGGGCATGGGGGCGTTTGGGCTCCGGTTTGGCCAGCGTGCGTGCGACGGGAGGTATCGGGATGGGCGGTAGTTCGGGGTCTTCTTTCGTGGCGGGGCTAGAGGGCGTGGTGGCGGCCGAGACGAGGATCAGCGGCGTGGACGGCGACGCTGGCGCGTTGACGCTGGCGGGTTATCCGGTCGAGGAGATCTCCGGCCGCGCCTCGTTTGAGGAGATGGTCTACCTCCTCTGGCACGACGAGTTGCCGAATACCGAGGAACTCGCGGCGTTTCGGGGGGCTCTGGCGGGACGTCGGGGGCTGCCGGCGGCAACCCTGGAGCTCCTGCGGGCGGCGGGCGCGCGCAACGTCCCGCAGATGGACGCGCTGCGCATGGCGGCCGGCACCCTCGGCCTCGATGCCCCCGACGACCCCGCGCTCGACCTCGTCGCGCGCCTGCCCGTCATAGTGGCGACCTACCACAGACTGCTCAATGGTCAGGAGCCCGTGGTCCCTGATCCCGACCTCGGCCACGCCGCCAACTACCTGTACATGCTCGACGGCGAGAGGCCGGGAGAGGATTCCGTGCGGGCTCTGGAGACCTACCTCAACACCGTCTCCGACCACGGCATGAACGCCTCGACCTTCGCAGCCCGCGTCATCGTCGCCACCCGCTCCGACCTCGTCTCGGCCATCGTCGGGGCCATAGGGGCGCTAAAAGGGCCGCTGCACGGCGGGGCGCCGGGACCCGCGCTCGACGTGGTCTTCGAGATCGGGGAAGCGGGGAACGCCGAGCCCGTCCTGCGCGAGAAGCTCCGGCGCGGCGAGCGGCTCATGGGATTCGGGCACAGGATCTACCGCGTCCGCGACCCCCGCGCCGACGTCCTGGCCGAAGCAGCAGAGAAACTCTTCGCCACGGACGGGGATAGGGACCTCTACGCCCTCGCCCTTGAAGTGGAGAAGACCGCCCTGCGCCTTCTCGAAGAGCACCGCCCCGGCCGCAACCTCCAGACCAACGTCGAGTTCTACACGGCCCTGCTCCTGCACGGCCTCGGCCTCCCCACAGACCTCTTCACCCCGACCTTCGCCATAGGCCGGGTTGCGGGCTGGACCGCCCACTGCCTCGAACAGCGGTCCGAAGACCGCCTCATCCGGCCGCAATCCGAATACGTGGGCGCGACGGATCGTACCTGGCTCCCAGCGCAAGAGCGCTAAAGCGGTTTGCAGAGAGGTTCTACCTCTCTGCAAAGCTGTCAGCCATCGGCGGTCAGCTTTCAGCTTTTTTGTTCTTGCTGAAAGCTGACCGCCGAAAGCGGAGGCGAAGCCGCAGCGGGCTGACTGCTAACCGCTTTAGGGTAACCCCGCCCGCCCATCGTCGCGCTCCAGTGCTTCGGCGCAGCCACGAAGCACGACTAAAAGACGCCCCCGCTCGTGCTCCGTGAGGCCTTCTAGCATGCGCCCTTCCACGGCCTCCACGAGCGCGTGGGCCCGCGAGACGACCGCACCTCCGGTCTCCGTAAGGTAAGCCTGCAGTACACGCCCGTGCTCCGGATGCCGTCGACGCTCGACGAGCCCGGCACCCTCCAGTTTCGCCAGGATCCCGTTCATAGTCTGCGGCGTCACGAAGCACCTCCGCGCCAGCCCCGCCCCCGACAACCCCGCTTCCCCCTCCAAGACGGCGAGCGCCGCGTACTGCGGCGTCGTCAACCCCAGATCCCGGACCGCCGCGTCCATCGCCAGCCGCAACGCGTGCTGCGCCCGCTTCATCTGATAGCCGATCCGCCGCCGCGTCCCGTCCTCGACCATCGGATTTTGCCCCTTTCTTATTATCAATACCCTTATATAATATCAGTACACTGATAAATTCGACATAGAGGAGCATACGTGGCCGAGATCTCGCAGAGTGGTAACGTCGTGACCCTGATCAACGTGTTCACCGTAAGGCCCGAAGATCAGCAGCCTTTGCTCGACCTGCTCGTGGAGGCGACCGAGTCGGTCATGAACCGGCGGCCGGGGTTCGTGTCGGCCAACTTGCACAAGAGCTTCGACGGCACCCGCGTCGTCAACTACGCCCAGTGGCGGAGCAAGGAGGCGTTCGAGGCGATGCTAGAAGACCCGGCAGCCGTGGGACACATGAGACAAGCCGCGGGGCTGGCGGAGAGTTTCGAGCCCCACCTTTACGAGGTCGCTTACGTGGACGAAGCGTAGGCAGAAGAAGAGCTGGCGTCCAAAACTCGATACCAAAAAAACGAGCCCCCGGAGAAGATCCGGGGGCCGTACCCATTTGAGCCTTGCGCAGGTATCCTTGTTTCTAGCACGTCCGCCTAAACAACCAGAGAGGCGGATTAGAGATAACCCAGGATCCCACATGGGATTTAGGTGGGGCTAGGTCAGAGCCACCTCTCCCAGAAGATACCCGCGGCTACTACTGCTCGATGCGTCTATCTGGATCACCTCCTCTCGCGTGCTTTCGACTAGCGAGGATTCTACTACCGCAATAGACACGCGGCAAGAGATGTTTTATAGCTTTCAGCTTTTAGCCGTCAGCTATCAGCTGAAACCTTTTGACGAAACCGTACTTCCTGCGCCACCGCACCGAGAGCAAGACTTTTGCAGGATGGAGTGCGCCTGCAAGACCGGGAGCTGAAGGCTGAGAGCGGAGGCCGCAGGCCGTAGCGGGCTGATTGCTGACAGCTATCTTCCTTCGATCCGGAGCCGCAGCAGGTCTAGCGCCCGGTTGGCGCTGCGCTCCCGGATGGAGGTGCGGGAACGGGCCCACGCCGTGAGGTCCACCTTCTCGGCGCGCGTTCCGTCAGCATCGGCCACACCGACGAAGACGAGGCCGACGGGCTTCTCCGGGGAGCCTCCGCCCGGTCCCGCGACGCCGGTGACGGAGAGGCCGTAGTCGGCGCCGGCGAGCTTGCGGGCGCCTTCGGCCATGGCGCGGGCGACGGGCTCGGAGACGGCTCCGTGCTCGACCAGTGTCTCCTTCGGGACGCCGAGCAGGCGTTCCTTGGACTCGTTGGAGTAGGTGACGAAGCCCTCCCCGAAATATTCCGAAGAGCCGGCGACGTCCGTGAGGCGTTTGGAGATCAGGCCCCCCGTGCAACTCTCAGCCAGCGCCACCGTTGCGCCCCGCTCCCGCAGGAGACGGCCTACGGAGCCTTCGAGCGTCTCCTCGTCTTCGCCGAAGAAAAACTCTCCGAGGCGGGCGAGGATCTCCTTTTCGACCGGCGCTATCTTCTGCTCGGCCTCGGCCTCCGTGGCCGCCCGGGTGGTGATGCGCAGCCGGACTCGTCCCTGGCCGGCGAGCGGCGCGACCGTTGGGTCGGCGGCGTCGAGGAAGTCCTGGACCTTCTCGGCGAGGGCCGATTCGCCGATGCCCGTGAAGTGCAGGGTCTTCGAGACGATCGAGCCGTCGCTGCGGGAGCTCACCAGGGGGGCGATCGTTTCCTCGAACATCCCCTTCATCTCCGAGGGAACGCCCGGTAGGGTGGCGAAGAGCGTTCCGTTCCACTCCACGAGGGCCCCCATCGCCGTGCCGAGCGGGTTGGGGATAAGCTTCGTGCCTTCGGGGAAGAGGGCCTGCTTGTAGTTCGACGGCGTCGGCTCCCGGCCGAACTTCGCGAACTTCTCGTCGACGTGGGCGCGGGCCTCGGGGTACTCGACCATCTCCCGGCCCGTGAGCAGGCCCAGGCACGCGTTTGTGAGGTCGTCGGAGGTGGGGCCGAGGCCGCCCGTCGTGACCACTAGGTCGGCCCTGGAGGCGGCGTCTTTGAGGGCCCCGACGATACGGTCGGTGTTATCGCCAACGGTCGTGTGGCGGTAGATGCCCACCCCGAGGGCGGCGAGCCTGTTGCTGATCCAGGCCGTGTTCGTGTCGACCAGGTCTCCGAGCAGCATCTCGGTCCCTATGGTTACTATCTCGGCGCTTCTCATGTCTCTCTGTCCATTCTGCATCCGTTTATTCTACAATCCGCCGGATGGAAGACCGTGTGAAGATCAACCCCGCAGAGGCCGCCGACGTCTTTGCCCGCGAACGCCTCTCGGCCAAACGCTACGGCCACACCCTACGGGTCGCCGACACGGCGGAGGACCTCGCGCGGGTCCACGGACTCGACCCCTACCGCGCGCGCCTCGCCGGCCTCCTGCACGACGCGGCCCGCGAGGTCACTTCGGAGGAGTTCCTGGATCTTGCCGAACGCTGGGGCCTGCCCATCGGAGAGCCGGAGCGGGAGAGCCCGAAGCTTTTGCACGGCCCGGTCGCCGCGGAGTTGGCCCGGCGGGAACTCGGCGTGAGAGATGAAGGGGTGCTCGACGCGGTCAGGGAGCACACTACGGGCCGGCCCGGGATGGGGTCCCTTTCGCTGGTCCTGTACGTCGCCGACAAGATAGAGCCGGCCAGGGACTACCCGAGCGTCGGGCGCTTGAGGGGCCTGGCCAGGGAGGACCTGCGCGCGGCGGCCGCCGAGTCCTTGCGGCGGTCTATCGCGCACAACGAGGAGCGCGGCCGTCCCACGCATCCCATGAGCATCGAGACGCTGGCCTGGCTAGACGAGGCCGAGGAGGGCGCGTAGCGACGGGTTGAGCTGCAGGATGGCGTAGAGCGCCGCCATCAAGGCCCCGAGGGCGACGGCGACCTCCACCGCGCCCCCGGACTTTATGCCCCCGGGCAGCAACCTGAAAGGCCGTCCCACCGGCCACAGAAGCGGCACGCCCCTCGTGTTCAGCGCGTCGGCGAAGACGTGCGAGGCGTAGCCGGCGACGAGGGCGAGGGAGAGGTTCGGGTAGTCAGCGAGGAAGAGGTAGACGGGCAGGGCGAAGAGGAGGGAGCCCAGGATCGAGTGCGTCAGCGTCCGGTGCCCGACCGTCCTGACGAGCACGAACGAGGTGGTCCGCAAGACCCAGCTAACGGGCCTGCTCAGGACGTTCAAGATGGGGTTCTTCGAGCGGCTGAGGCCGTTGCCCAGGGTGCTGCGGGGGTTGTCCACGTCGGGCAGCCAGGCCGCCGCCACGGCCGCCGGGTAGACGTAGGCGGGCGGGTCCGCCCCCGCTACGAGGGCGGCTCCGGCCAGGGCGGCGACCCCGAAGACGGCGTGCGTGGTCCCGTTCAATCCGGGGAGCAGTCTAGCAACTCGGAAGCGGGCGGGTGCCCCCTCTTACTTGGACCTGTCTATCCTCACCGTCTCGCAGCCGTAGTAGACAAGGTCCGTGGGGTCGGCGTAGACGAAGTCCCTGCCGTCGCCGCAGTAGATAGTATCCTTCTTGCCGTCGTTCGCGACGAGGTAGTCGTCGCCCTTGTTGCCCCGGATCTTGTCGTAGCCGCCATCCCCGTAGATGTCGTCGTCCCCGCCGCGGCCGGAGAGGCGGTCGTTGCCTCCGAGGCCCCTGATCAGGTCCGCCCTATCGGTACCGGAGATCTCGTCCGGGCCGGAGGTCCCTCTGAACCCATCCGCCAACGCCACCCCTCCGACCAGAAACACACCAACCAACATAACGACACAGGCCGCCATCAACTTACCCTTCATCGTTTCCTCCCCGGAAGACCGCTACAGGACCTTGCCAACACCCGGCATTGTAGAGAAGTAGCCCGGTAAGCGCATCATCCGAAAGGTGGACCGGTCGGCCCCCGCGTATGATTCGTCCGCCGCTCCCCCGTCGGGCCGTTCGCGCTAGCGCCCCGGCGCGCCTTCCCCTCCGGCGGCCCTGACCATCGCCCTCAGGGAGTCCCGCGCGAAGCGTCGCTGCAGCCCGCGGGCGAACGGGCGTCCCAGCCGCGCCAGGGGATGAGCGGGCCGGGAGAAGGCGTAGAGATCGTAGAAGATCGACCCGTCCTCGTGCCACTCGACGGTGAACCGCTCCTCGCCGCTCTCGCCGTGCTCCGGCAACGTCCCGTAGGCGAAGCCGCGCCTGCGGACCGGACCGTCGGCCTCGATCCCGTACACCACCCGGCTGAGGTTCAGCGACCAGAATCCGTAGTGCCGGGCCAGGACCCCGACCGTCGCTCCAACCTCGACGCGGGCGTCCTCCGGCAACAGACGCGCCCATCCCACGTCGAACATCTTCCAGGCAAACAGCGCCCCCACCGCCCGCCCGAAAACCTCCTCCCCCTCACCGAGCCTCACGCGGCTGTGGTCCACCGTATATCCAGGAACCCTCCCCGGCCCCTCCCGCGAAACCCCAACCTCCGCGTAAGAGAACGGCGCCCCCGCTGCCCGTCGAAAATACGGGAGACCTGTAGCTTTGACGGCTCACGAATCAAAAACACGGAGTCCCACCCAAACCAGGCCGAAAGCTGATAGCTACTCCCCGAAGATCCGAAGCCGCCCGCCCCCTGCCGTCCGTCCCGGCTTCGAGGAACTCGACCTCTTCGAAGGTCGCACCCGCGGCCCGGACGAGGACGAGTTGGGCGATCCTCATCCCCGGCTCCACCCGGAAAGCCTTCCCGCGGTCGTGGTTGATGAGGGGGACCAGGATCTCCCCCCTGTACCCCGAGTCTATGAGCCCGGGAGCGTTGACCAGCGAGATGCCATGCTTCACCGCGAGCCCGCTCCTCGGCAACACGAGCCCGGCGTAACCTTCTGGTATGGCGATCGAGATGCCCGTCCCGACGAGGGCGCGTCCCCCCGGACGGAGCTGTGCCCCCTCGACCGAGCGCAGGTCGTACCCGGCGTCCCCGGCGTGCGCCCTCTCAGGCGCGCCGGCCTCCGGCAGAAGACGGCGAAAAGCGACGCGGAGAGTACGCTCGGGGCTCATACGGAGCGTGATCTTAGCAGAAGGCTTCAGGTTTCAGGCTTCGGCTTTCAGGTAGAACCCAGGGCCGAACGGGGCACGAAGGCGGAAGGCCGAAGGCCGCAAGCCGGGCGACCTGACACCTGATGCCCGAAGCCTGAAACCTACAACGAAGTGCTATTCTTTGCCCATGAGCGAAAATAGACGACGTTATCTCGTGACTTCCGCGTTGCCGTACGCCAACGGGCCCCTGCACGTGGGCCAGATCGTGGGCGCATACCTGCCCGCCGACGCCTTCGTGCGCTACTTGAGGATGCGCGGGGAGGACGTGGTCTACGTCTGCGGCACCGACGACCACGGGGTGCCCATAACGCTCAGGGCCGAGCGGGAGGGGAAGGACCCGAAAGAGGTAGTGGACTACTGGTGGACGCACATGAACGAGACGTTCGGGCGCCTGGGCATCTCCTTCGACAACTTCTCGCAGACCTCCACCGAGGTGCACGCGAAGAACACGCAGCTCTTCTACCGCAAGCTCAAGGAAGGCGGCTACGTCTCCGAGGCCGAGAGCAAGCAGATGTACAGCCCGACCGAGGGGCGCTTCCTGCCCGACCGCTACGTCGAGGGCACGTGCCCGGTGTGCGGCTACAAGGAGGCGCGGGGAGACCAGTGCGACAACTGCGGCTCGTGGTACGAGGCCTACGAGCTCATAGAGCCCCACTCCAAGGTCACCGGCGGCCCGGTGGAGGTCCGCGAGACCACGCACCTCTACCTCGACCTCCCCAGGTTCTCCGACAGGCTCAGGGAGTACGTGGGCAGCCAGAAACACTGGCGATCTTCCGTCAAGAACTTCATCCTCGGCATCATCGACGGCGGGCTGGAGAAGCGCCCGATCACGCGCGACATCCAGTGGGGCGTCCCGGTACCCGAGCCCGGGTTCGAGGACAAGCGCTTCTACGTGTGGTTCGACGCCTGCATAGGCTACGTCTCCTCGACGGCGGAGTGGGCCGAGAGGGAGGGGGACCCCGACCGCTGGCGCGAGTACTGGCAGGAGCCGGGGACGAAGCTCTATCACTTTATCGGCAAGGACAACACCGTCTTTCACACCACGATGTGGCCGGCCCAGCTCATGGGCGTCGGCGAGAGCGGCGAGGAGCCCTTCATCCTGCCCCACGACGTGCCAGCCAACGAGTTCATGAACCTGGAAGTGGTGGTGGACGGCGAGCGGCGGGCGATGCAGATGTCGACCAGCCGCAACCTGGCCGTGTGGGTACACGAGGCGCTCGACCGCTTCCCGGCTGACCCCTTGCGTTTCTACCTCGCCTCCAACCTGCCCGAGACCGGCGACGTGGTCTTCTCCTGGCGCGACTTCGGGAGCCGGGTGAACTCCGACCTGATCGGCAACCTCGGCAACTACATAAACCGCGTTCTCTCCTTTACCGAGAAGTACGCCGACGGCGAGGCCCTGCGTCCGGCCTCCCTGCCGGACGCAGCCCGCGACGTCATCGAGGATTTCAAGGAGCTCGAGAGGCGCTACGAGGAGCGGATGCTGGCCCCCAAACCGCGCGAGGCGCTTTACGAGCTTCTCGCCATGGGCCGCCGCGCCAACCGGTTCTTCGACGCCTCGGCTCCGTGGAAGACCCGCAAGGAAGACCCTGAGCTCACCCGGACGACCCTCTACGTCTGCTCCGTCCTGCTCGGCTCCATCGCCTACCACGCCGCCCCGTACGTCCCCGAAGCCGTCGGACGGCTACAGGAGTTCTTCGAAGGACCGGTGGCCCGTGTCCTGGATCTCGAAGAGTTGCCTGAGGGCTACCGCTCGACCGGGGCGAAGCCGCTATTCAAGAGGATCGAGAACGAGGAAGTTTTTGCCGCGGAGGAGGAACTCTCCCGCAGGATGCGCGGGGAGTAGCATCTCCTCGCGGGGCCGTCGTCAGCCCGCCTGTTTCGGCCTGACCTTGGCGACGGGAACCCGGTAGCCGAGGCCGGCTATTACCAGCCCGGCCGCCGCTATGGTGAGGAGGGCCGTCCTCAAGCCCACCAGTTCCGCGAGTCCGCCCACGACGACGGGACCGAGCAGGAAGCCGCCGTACCCCATCGTGGTGATGACGGAGATGGCGGCGCCGGCCCGGTCGGGCGCGAGGTCGCCCGCGACGGAGAACGCTATGGGCGCGACGCCCGAGAGCGAGAGGCCGACCACCAGGAAGCCGGCGACCACCAGCAAGGGCTCGCGGGTGGCGAGGGCGAGGACCATCCCGGCGGCCGTAAACGAGCCGGCCCAGATCAGGGTCCCCCGGTTCCCAATGAGGCGCACCACCCCCGCGGTCCCGAGCCTGCCGACGGCCATGGCCGCGTAGAACACGGCGACCCCGGACCCGCCGAGAAGCGCCGGCAGCCCTAGAGTGTCGCGCAGGTAGAGGCCCGACCAGTGCTCCATCTCCCCCTCCGAGCCGAGCCCGAGCAGCGCGATCCCACCGACGAGCAGCAGCGGCAGGTGCCGATACAGCCCGTAACGCCCCCCCTCTTCATCCCTCCCTGGCGTGTTCCGCGTACCCGCGGGGAACCGGGTCGCCGCGAACGCCACGAGCAGAACGGCTAGCGGGAGGAGCAGGCCCAGGTAGACGAGCCTGTAGTCGGCGCCGGCCTGGACCAGCACGCCGGCCGCTACCGCACCGAGGGTCGCCCCGGCGGAGAAGGCCGCGTGCAGGAGCGTCATGAAGCGGCGGCCCGACGTCTGCTCCAGGTCCACGGCGGCCGAGTTGATGCCGACGTCGTAGAGCCCCGATGCAGAGTAGAGCACGACCAGCGTCAAGAGCAGGGCCACGTAGCCCCCCGAGAGGGCGAGGCCCGAGATCCCGAACCCCATCACGACTCCCGAAACGAGAAGAAACGCCCTTCTTCCCAGCCGGTCTGCCGTCCAACCGAGGGCGGCCATCGCGACTATGGAAGCCCCGGCGCCTACGAATAATGCGAACCCGAGCGGGCCCGGCGAGAGCGAGAGGGCGCGGGTCAGGTCCGTGAGCAGGACCGCGAAGACGCCCCAGAAGAGCCCGAAGAAGCCGAAGGCTCCCAGCCCGACGGCCAGGAGCCCGCGCGGCATGCCGTCGGGCTGGCTACTCGACCTCGTAGCCCTTTTCCTTCCAGTCTTTTATGCCGCCCTCCATGTTGGCGACGTTGGTGTAGCCCATCTCTTTGAGGCTCTTGGCCGCCAGGGAGCCCCTCCCGCCGAGGGCGCAGTGGACCACGATGCGGGCGTCCTTGTCAGGAAGCTCTTCGGCCGCCTTGTACTCGAGCAGGCCCCGTGGCAGCGGCTTCGCGCCGGGGATGTGCCCGGCCTCGTACTCGTCCGGCTCGCGCACGTCGACCACCGTGACGCCCCCGCCGGAGCGGAGCTCCTCGCGCACCGCCTCGACGTCCGTCCCTTCGGTCTCGGCCCTCGCCTCCGAGACCAGCTCCTCGTAGCTCTTCGCCACAACGCTCCTCCCTCTCGCATCGCACGTCAAGGTCCGAATGTTAGCAGCCGTCGGGAGCAGCTATGCCTTTCTGTTGCGGGTCGAGACCGTAACCGTGCCGTCCGGGAGGTCTCCGAGCTCGTAGTCGCCGAAGAGGATCGGGTCGGCCGTCCTCAGGCAGAGAAAGAGACGCAGGGCGAGGCCCCGGATCTCGCTCTCCGCGTGCGCGTCCGCCCGCATCTCGATGATGTGCCTCAGAGCCCTTACGTTGCCCGTAAAGACCATCGGCGCCTCGGTCTCGTTGGGCAACAGCGACCGCGCCGTCTGCTGCACCTTCTTGCGGGCGTCCGTCTTCTGGTCGGCGGAGAGCATCGCGTGCCCCTCCCCCTGCCGCCCGAGCAACCGCTGTGCCATCTCCTCGTACCCGGCCGCGGCCCCGTCGGCCCGCTCCTCGAAGAGCCGGTGCAACTCCTCGTCCTCCTGGTACTCGGGCCGCTCCACGAAGCGCAGGACGCTCCCCGACACGTAGCGTTGCGAGATCTGCGAGAAAGCCGCCCCAGCCCTGTGCCGCACCAGCTCGTGGGTAACGCTGCGGCTTATCCCGTAGAGCACGAAGCTGAAGCTCGCGTGCTCCAGAACAGAACCGTGTCCCGCGGAGGTCAACCGCTCGAAGTACGCGCCGGCGTTCTCGTTCGTCGTGCGCCTCGGACCGAACGACGCGTAGCAGAGCTGGCCCGCCGTCTTGCAGAGCTGGGAGGAATCCGGAAGCTCCGTCGGGTCTTCGAGGTACTCCGGGAAGCGAAGCTCGGGGTCGAAGCCCTCGAGAAAACCTCCGAGCCCCGCGACGTTGGTCTGCGGCTTCGTAAGGACGACGACGCCAGGCCTCTTGAGATAGGCCGTACCCGATGCGGTGTGGTAGACGGGCGAGTGGATGGCCGGAAAACCATCCCGGACGACCCCGCCCATCTCCCCAAAAAGCTCTGCTGCGCGCGCGGCGTTCCGCTCGGTAGTCTCCAATGGGCTCCCTTCTGTTACGAACTGGGAACAGGGTAGCCCATCGACGGCGGATTAGCTCGTCATCCGGTCAGCATTTCAGCTCGTCAGCACCTCAACAAGAAGCTGACGAGCTGAAAGCGAGGGCCTGCTAAGGCCCTAAGCGTGCTGAGAGGCGCGAAGCGCCGCGCTGAGAGCGGAGCCCGAAGGGCGTAGCGTGCTCGCCGGCGAAGCCGGCGCGCTACACGGCCTCCGAGAGGGCGCGGCGAAGGGTGCCGGCGTAGCGGCCGGTTCGGATGGTCCTGAGCGCCTTCATCTCGACCTGCCTGGCACGTTCCTGGCTTATGCCGAGGACTTCGGAGACCTCGCGGAGGGTGCGGGTCTCGCTGCCGTCGAGGCCGTGGCGCATCTGGATGACCTTCGCCTCGCGCTCGGGCAGGGACCTCACGGCCTCGACGAGCGTCCGCTCCCACTGGCCGACCTCGACGCGGGCGTAGTCTTCGCCGCTCCTCTCGTCGGGTAGGAGCTCGCCCATCTCGGAGCCGTCCTCCGAGCCCATCTTCGCGTGGATGCTGGAGATCGGCTGCCCCACCTCGCGCAGGCGGCGGGCCTCCTGGGGCTTCACGTCGAGCCTGTCTGCGAGTTCCTCTTCCGTGGCGTCGCGGCCGAGCTCCAGGCTGAGCGAGTTCTCGGCGCGGCGCAGGCGATAGAGGGCGTCGACGACGTGGGCCGGGAGGCGGACCGTGCGCGCGCTGTCCGCGACGGCGCGGGTGACGGCCTGACGGATCCACCACGTCGCGTAGGTCGAGAAGCGGTTGCCCATCTCCGGGTCGAACTTCTCGACCGCGCGAATCAGGCCGGCGTTCCCCTCCTGGATCAGGTCCTCGAATAGCACGCCCCTCCCCCTGTACTTCTTGGCGATGGAGATAACGAGCCTGAGGTTGCACTCGATGAGCCGCCTTCGCGCCAACTCGTCGCCCTCGCGCGCGCGACGGCTGAGCTCCTTCTCCTCCCGCGCGTCGAGCAACCTGCCGTCCCTGATCCTACCGAGGTACTGCGTGAGAACGTCCTGCGCCGCCTGTGTCATCTCTTCTCCCTTTGTAGCTGTTAGCTGTCAGCTTTCAGCCGTCAGCTTCTCTCCACGTTGCTCTACCGCCCGAGCCTGCGCTTTGGCCAACCCTGCTCACCCAGAGAAGGAACCGATACCCGGACAAGGTTCACACCCCGGGTCGCCGCTGATCGCTGAAAGCTGACAGCTCCTTCACGCCGCCGGGTACGAGCCGCCGGCCCTCGGCCCCGCGTGCGTGACGAAGCGGTCGAGCACGCGGTCGTCGAGGCTTGATGTGATCCGCCAACTCCTGCCGCACCCGCACTCGAACCCGAGCCGGCGACGCTCGCCGGCCTCGGCCAGCGCCTCTTCCTTGAACGAACGCAGGCAGCACGCCGGCAACCCCCGCACGTAGATCTCTCCCTCCACGTCGCCCGCCGGCGCGAGCGTCGTGTCCGGCCTGAGGGCGCTCTTTCTCCTCACGCCGCTCCTTTCCGCTTGCGAACCTTCACCGACAGCCCGAAGACCCCGACGAGACGCCCGGCGTCCGCCCCGAGCTCCCGCCAGAAGGCCGATAGAAGGCCCGCGGTCCCCCGCGCCCCGGACGACCGCGGCCGTCGCAGCGACCGGACCTCCCGCGCCACCTCTTCCCGGTGCAGCCTCGCGAGCCGGGGGTCGTTCCCCATCCCGTGCAACTTCGGACCTCCCCGTCCTCCGCGTCTTCATAGGTCTCCTACGCCGCGCCTCTCTGCTCTTCGTCCCCGCGCATGAACGCGTCGTGCTCGGGCTCCACGGGTAACGGCTTGCGCCACATCGCCCCGCAGCCGGGGCACTCGAACGAGTCTTCGTGGGACCGCGCGGTGCGGGCGCAGCAGGCGGGGAGGTCGGCCTCGTAGACGACCTCCTCACCCAGAGCCGCGATCCAGGCGAAGCCTCGCACTAAGCGGCCCTCCCGGAGAGGCGGCCGATCCACTCGCTCGCCTCCTCGCGCGTGAGCTCCCCTATGGGCTTGCCCACCATCTCTTCGAACTTCCCGATGCCGTCCTCGACCACGTCGGAGACGAGGGCCTCCAGGTAGTTGAGCTGCTTGCGCGTGGCCGGCAACTCTCCCCTGTTCTCCTCGCGCGCCGCCTGACGCCCGCCCTGGCCGGAGGCGGCCTCCTCCTTGGAGAAGGACGCGGCCGGATACCTCTCCCCGGGCGCCTCCTCCCCGCCGAGCTCCTCGAAGGCGGTAACGCCAACGTTGATAGCGTCCCGCAAAGCCCGCGCCTTGGCCCGCGTCTCGGCCATCCTGATGATGTGCGGCGCGATCTGACGCCCCACGTTCTGCGGGCTCGCGTCACCAATGCCCGCGAACTTGCCGTCCTCCATCCGGACCACGGCCTTGACTATCGCCGCCTGGCCGTTCTCGGCCGTCGGCACCTGCAACAGCTCCGTCTCGATGCTCCTGAGTCCCCTGCTGTGGGCCTCTTCCAAAAGACCCGCGTACAGGACGAAACGCTTGCCCTGACGCTCGATCATGTACTCCTCACGCACGGCTGTACCTCCTCCGGTGCCGTTCACCGTCGCTACCTTCACTGAACCTAGTGAGACTGAAAGCAAAAAAGGACACTAGGCGATCCTCTCGTAGGCGTACTGGCGGCCACCGGGGGCGGCCGTCTCGGTTCTGCGGTGTATGAGGCCCAGTTTGGCGAGCCTCGTCGCCCGGTTGTTGCAGGCGGTGTTATTGAGCCCGAGCTTCGCGGCGAGGGCCGTGTTCGTGATCGAACCGGCGTCGTAGATCGCGTTCAGGGTGTCGACGAGGTGGTCGGGCACCTTGCCGACGATGGCCGGCTCCGCACCCACCTCGTCCACCCGGATCATGGCGAGCGACCGCTGCATCAAGGACGCCTCGACGTTCTCCAGAAGATCCCGGTCCTCCTCGACCAGCACGAGATGCCGCTCCCCGTACTCCCCGCTCGCCACCCTGGACGCCAGTATCCCGAGCGCCTCGTCGGCGAAAGAGTAGTCCATGAGCTCGACCCCGCGGGTGTCCACGTACAACGTGCCACCCTTCGGGAGATCCGTCAGAGCCTCCTCGAGCGCGGCCCGCACCGACCGGCCCGTCCGGCGCGTGACCATCAGCTTGCCCCCGAAGTCGCCGCCGGCCACCTCGAAGGTCCGCCGCGCCCGCTCCTCAGGCACCGTGCCCGTCCTCACTGTCGTCAGTGAAATCATATGAGAGGATTGTACCGGCCGGGGTGGGAGAAGTCAACGGTGTTTTGGGGCTTTCAGCCATCAGCTTTCAGCTCTCAGCCTTTTGTTTCTTGCTGACTGCTGACAGCTGTTCTCGGCAGGGAGACGCGGACGAAGGTGCCTGGGAACTGGGGGACGTTGCGGGAGTTCTTGCGGCTCTCGTAGACGGTTACACGGCCCTTGCCGGAGCGGAGGGAGAGGGAGCCCCCGGAGCGGGCTGCGATGCCGGCTACGAGGGCGAGTCCTCCGCCGCGTCCGATCTCACCGGTTCCGGAGACGCCCATCTCGAGGGCGTGGCGCAGGGCGTCGTTGTCTGTGGCGGTCTCCTCGGCGTACTTCGGGTTGCGAGACAGGGTCTCGCGCACGCCCACCCCCCCGTCGGCGATGGCTATAAGGACCTCCTCCCCGCGGCGGCGGGAGCCGCTGACGATGTGGTGGTAGGCCTGGACGGCAGCGTAGGCGCCGAAAGAGGAGACGCCGTGCTCGGCGGCGTTCGCGCAGACCTCGGAGAGGGTGGAGCAGATCGCGACGCGTTCGCGCAGGCGGTATCCCTGGTTCTCCAGGATCTCGGAGATCCTGTGAATGATGCCCGGTATCTCCTCCTCGGTGTGGAAGTTGACGAGCTCCTGAAGCGTTCCGGGGTTGTGTCGACGGCGTTCCCCCAGGGATTCGAGGTCCGCGTTCGTGGTGATCCTATCTCCGAAAATCCTGAAGAAGTCCATCCGCTCCAGGTAAGCCGGCACGTCGCGCCTCGGAAGCGCGAGGCTGACGTCCTCGCACCGCTCGCACAGGTACTCCAAGAGCGCCGCCAGGCCGCAGAGACCCGCAGGCTCCACGAACTCGACCGTGCTCAAGTCGAGCGCCACCGGCCCCCCGTCCACCCCCGTGGCGGCAGCGAACGCGGGGTCGAGGCTGCCCATCGTGAGCACCCCGCTCATCGCGCCCCGGCTGCTGACGTTCAGTTCCAGCTGCGTCTTCATCGGTCTTATTGTAGCTGGTGACGCTACGGAGATGCACCTGGCATCGGGGATCGGCTATCCTGATCCCGTAGGGCCCGGGACAACAAGGATGGGCCCGCGTGGAAGGTCACAGCAAGGTGGAGAAGGCGCTGTTCTCACTGGCCGCGTTCGGCGCGTTGCTCGCCGTCTCGGCCCTAGCGCTCTTCGCCCTGGCTGGTTTCGGGCTCGCCTCCGACCTGTTGCGCTCCGCGGCCGGTGGCGTGCCCGGCCTGATCCCGGTAATGCTGCTGACGAGGTCCCCGCGAAGCGGCAGCGCATCGCCGCGCTGCTGTTGCTGGCCTCCGTCGTTGGCCCTCTCGTCTTCATGCTCGCGAAAATAGTCTTGCTCTTGCTGTCCACCGTCGTGGAGGAAGGAGGGGAAATCGGTTTCACCGTCAGCTTTCTCTCTTCGACGATGGGTGCGTCGGTAGCGCGTCTGCTCGGCATCAACCCTTCAGGACCGCGGGGCGTTCAGGATTCGCGCCGGCGTTCGTAGAAGAGCTCTGTGTAGCGGCGGTTGTCGTAGCGGCTGAGGAGGCTGCCGTCGCCGACCTGCGTGAAGCCGTTCTTCTCGAAGACGCGCTGCATGCGGTGGTTGTGGGAGAGCGTCGAGCCGCGGATGTTTTCGAGGCCCAAGGTGTCGAAGACGTACTCGACCAGGAGCTCGACGGCCTCGGTGGCGTATCCCCTGCCGCGGAGGGCGTCGGGCCCGATCTTGATGCCGAGCTCGCAGCCCCCCCTGCGGAAGTCGTAGAGGGTCGCCATGCCTATGGGACCACCTTCGGCTTCGATGATGAACGTCTTGACGGAGCGGTCCTCCCAGCGGGCCAGGTAGTCGCGACGGGCGGCGGAGAGGGAGACCCGTATCGGGGAGCGTCCGTTCCAGGCGGCGAGCTCGGGGTCGCGGTCCCAGGAGTAGGCCGCCTCCACGTCCGACTCGCGCGGCGGCCTGAGGAGGATCGACTCCCCGCTCAAAACCTGGACCTCTTCGGCGTGTATGGCTGCCCCCTTCTCGAAAAACAGAATGTTACACCCGTCGGGCGCGCGGGGCCATTTTGGTTAGAATGTGCTGGGCGAGTCAACCGGGGGCGTCTTTGAGCGGAACGGTCGGGGAGTTCTTCGGGGGCTCCGGAAGAAGAATCCGGGATGTGATCTGGGGCGACGTCCCCACGGACAGGTCGGTGAGGGCCCTGCTCGAGACCGACGCGATGCAACGCCTCAAAGGCCTGAGCCAGCTCGGCCTGACCTTCGCCGCCTTCCCCAGGGCCCGCCACACGCGCCTGGACCACGCCGTCGGCACCTATCACCTCGCGCGGCTCACCCTCAAGAGGATCGTGGACACCGGCGCCTACCTCGAAGATCGCGACGTGCAGGGCGCGTTGGCCGCCGCCCTCCTCCTCAACGCCGGCCGCTACCCTTACTCGGGCGCCGTGGAGGGGATAGCCCTGCCGGGAGCGCCCACTTTCAAAGAGTTGAGCCGGCGTTGGATCGAGCATACCGAGGTCGCCAAGGTCCTGCGCAACGACTGGGACCTCGAGCCCCACAACGTCTTCCGGCTCGTATCCCGTGGAGATACTCCTCCGCGCGGCCTCACCCCGACAGAGCACCTCCTGCGCGACATCCTCTTCGGCTCGCTCGACGTGGACGGCCTGGACCGGCTCGTGCGCGACGGGCGGGGGGCGAGGGTGCCCTTCGGCCTCGTCGAGGCGATGCCCCTGATCGAGAACCTGAGGATCGTCGGCCAGGAGAACCGGGCCGTCCTCTCCCTGGATGAGGAGAGCGCGGGATGCCTGCAGTCCCTCGTCTTTTCCAGGTACCTGATCCACCACAACGTCTACGGCCACCATGCCCTCCGCATCCCGACGGTGATGTTCCAACGCGCCGTCCAGGACGCCGTTCAGGACGAGATAGTTACCTTCGACAAGCTCTCCGAACAGGACGACGCGGGCGCCTTCGTGCTGCTGGAGGACTCGGCCGAGGCCGAGAGCTCCACGTCGGTCCTGATGAACCGCCTCGCCGAGCGAAAGCCCTACCACCTCGCCCTGCAGTTCGACGAGCGCCATCCGGGCTACGACCCCCTGATACGCCTCCGCGACGACGCCTCCTGGCGACGCCGGGTCGAGGAGGCCTGGTCCCGCTACCTCACCCGCTACCGCAAGGGCGTCGCCGGCCCCTTCGACATCCTCATAGACCTCCCCAGGCGCCAGGACTTCTCCGTCGACCTGCGCCTGATCCGCCACCTCCCCCTCCCCGGCGAACGCAACCCCGTCGGCTGGCGAAGCCTCTCCGGCATGTCCGGGGACGACCTTACCCGCTTCCACGCCCCCCTCCGCCGCGTAACCATAGCCACCGCGACCGAAAACCTCGCGACCTCGGTGAAACGCCACGCCGAAGAGCTCTTCACCATCGCAAGGGAAGTCGGATAAACAGCGTTTCAGCCTGTCAGCACGCTCCGGCCTTGCGGCCTCCGCTTTCGGCATCTCAGCATTTCAGAGGTTGCTCTGGCACCACCCGGGCGAGCAGAGGATTTCTGGTCCGGCTGAAGCGCTGAGAGCCGCCGAAGGCGGCGTGCTGACCGGCTGAAATGCTGACAGGCTGAACTGCTGACCAGCTCATAAAAAAAGGGCCGGCGTTCACAGAAGGGAAGCCCCTTTTCCGGCCCTTAGCGGCCCGTAGAAGAACCGCTAGGATGATACAAAGATTATAAACACACGGCCAGGGTCCGCGCAAGCCTCGACAACAAAACTTAACCTTCGACCCTGGCCATCCCGATCGGCGATGCTATAATCCCCGCGCACGGGCCGCTAGCTCAATTGGCAGAGCAAAAGACTCTTAATCTTTAGGTTCCAGGTTCGAGTCCTGGGCGGCTCACTCCAAGAATGCCCCGTCTTGCGGGCAGGACACGGCAGCGGGAAGAGCCCCCGGTGGACCGCCGGGGGCTCCCTACTGCAACGGGTGCTTTCGCCAGACCTTCTCGGTCCCACGGGCCGCTTCGCTGACCTGGCGCTTCGTCCATCTCGGACAAACCTCGCCGTCTTGACACCCCTTGTTCACATGTATACATTTGCCTCCTGCTGCGCAAGGGCGACCCCGTCGTGAGGCGGGCAGGCAAAGCCACGGGCCTATCCGCGGATAGGCGGCCGGGCCACCGAACAGAAGAGGGGGGAATAGGTGCGGTCCGTTGGCGATTCTTCGAGGGTGCCTGCCGTCGGAACCCTGAGCCGCAGGGGATTTATCAGGCGGCTGGCGCTTGCGGGGGCGGGGACGACCGCCCTGGGCGTCGTTGGCGGCGGTCCCTCGCGGGCGCACACGGGAGACCCGGAGCATGGTGGGTATCAGGATGCGGTCACCCACCTGGCCCTCGACGAGCTCAAGATCTTCACCTCCTGGCTACGGGGTGCCCGGGGCTACATAGGCGAGGTCGGCTTCCCGCAGAACACGACTAGGAGCCGCGAAGAGTTCGCCCCCGACGAGGAGCGGTGGGCCCGACTGGGCGAGGCGTGGTACTCCCACGCCGACGCGAAGGGCCTGTGGGTGACCGCGCAGGAGTGCTCGGAGCGCTACAACGATACCCACGACGGCGGCTACTTCGCCTCCCTGTGGATGAGCGTGGGCGAGGGGGCGGGCGGCCCCAACCCCATAGCCGTCGCAAAACCCGGCTACCAGGCCGCGCTCGTGAAGCGGCACCTGGACGTGCCAGGGGCGTGGCGCGGCGTCAACTTCTCGGGCGGGCAGCGGTGGGAAGAGGGCACCCACTCCAACAGGGCACCAGGCGTCTACGGCGAAGATTACTGGTACCCGACCGTCAACCCCACCCCCTCGGACCCGGCGGTCAACGGCGGGATGAACTCCTTCGGATACCTGCGCTCCGAGGGGGTGGGGATCGTCAGGATCGGGTTCCGGTGGGAGCGCCTGCAGCCGGTGCTCGGGGGCGGCCTGAAGACGGCCGAGCTCGCGCGGCTGAAGCGCTCGGTCCGCAACGCCGGGGCGGCGGGCCTCAAGGTCGTGCTCGACTGCCACAACTACGGCGGCTACTGGACGGCGGCCATCGGCGGCCACGACGGCACCGGCAAACAGGCCCTCAACTCCCCCCGCTGCACGGTGGGCCACTTCAGGGACCTGTGGAAAAGGCTCTCCGCCCAGTTCGGCTCGGACCCGACGGTCATCGTGTACGACCTGATGAACGAGCCCAACGGCAAGAAGGGCATCGTCCCGGCCCGCGGAAAGACCCAGGGCCAGACGTGGGAGGCGATCACCCGCTCCGTCGTCTCCGATATCCGCGGGCGCGGAGACAGGACCACGATCGCCGTCACCACCTACAGGGCCAGCGTGGACGAGTGCGTGGACCACCACCCCAACGGACCCTGGATCCCCACCAGCATACCCAACGTCCGCTACACGGCCCACCAGTACTTCGACTACTACTCGGGGTCCGGCACCGGCGGCGGCAACTACGTGCGCTCCTACGAGGACGAGAACGCCCACTACGCCGCGAAGGGTTACTAGAGCAGATTGCAGGGAGGTTGGACCTCCCTGCAATCGCCGTCAGCTTTCAGCGATCAGCTTTCGGCTGCCTTTTCTTTGGCCGATGGCTGACGGCCGATAGCCGATAGCCGATAGCCGATAGCCGATAGCCGATAGCGCGGGTTGCGGTGGTTCAATACCACCGCAACCCGCTTTAGAAGCGCCCGCCGTCGGACTCGGTGGCGACAGTGGTCTACCCAGAGCGCCAGGCCGGGACCAGGGAAAATGACCGGGAACGTGCCGTAACCTCCGGCCCACCCCTCGCAGGATCGGCCCGATCCCGGATTATAGTAACGTTAAGTTTTGTTAACCGGGGCTTGCGTGGCCGACGAGCCGCGCCGCGGACCTCCGCGTCGGCCCAACGATAAGGGCTGCCGGCATGTAAACGAGTAACGTCCGGGCAACCTGTCAGGAGAGGTTACTGCGACCGACCCGGTTCGAACTCCCGGTCTATGGGCATCAGACAATTACTCTTACAAGCGTTCAAGACAAGGGGCGACACGTTACCCGAGTGCGGGAAGATCTAAGCGGCTGAGATGCCGAAAGCGGAGGCCGTAAAGCCGAAGCGTGCCGACTAGCTGAAATGCTACAAAAAAGACCGGGGAGGTGCAGGCTCTTCCCCGGCCAAATGGGGGACGGACCTGTTGGTGGTCCGTCCCCCGCTTGTTACGTTATCTGCTACCTGCGACGCAGGATCGCGTAGGTCAAGATGCCCGAACCCACGAGCAGAGCGGCCGCCGGCAAGAGTATGGCCGGGCCACCGCTGGTCGGCAGATCGTCCTGAGCCATCTGACCGCTGGTCATCTCCATCATCGTCGTGCCGCCCATCATCTGGCCGCCCGTCTGCTCCATCATCATCGTCGTGCCACCCATCATCATGGTGGTGTCCTGAGCCATCGCCATCGGCACCAGGACTAGCATGGCCAAAAGTGCGACAGTGGCCAAGAGTATTGCCCTCTTCATCCAGTCCTCCTTTTTCTGTTGTTTCCGTCTCTCAAGCGGCCTGCATTTCCTTCTCCACATGAGAAGTTACCCACAGTGTACATAACCGAAACTCAAAAGTCTCCAATATCTTAATGATTTTTAACAAATTTAATGTGGAGTGCGTATTCGAGTTGGCGGCGGGGGCAGAAGGATTCGAACCTTCGGGCGTTTTGGCGCCTCTGGTTTTCAAGACCAGCGCATTCGTCCGCTCTGCCATGCCCCCGCGTTTCACAAGCAGACATTATACGCGGTCGGCTTTCTCGTACAGCCTTTCGAAGGCCTCTTTGGGCATGACGCCGCCGTGGGTGGAGGGTTCGCCGAGCGAGGCAGGGACGCTCCGGATCTCGTAGTCGCCCGCCGCGGTGGGCCTGGCCCAGTAGTAACCGTGCCAGCCCTGGGTGCGCATCGCGCCCGCGTTCCGGTGCCGGTAGAGCTCGAAGCCTTCTTCCGGCGGGAGGCGGGCGTGGAGGATGTCGTTCGAGGGCATGGGGCTACTAGACCCGGAAGGCCGAGGGGCAGAGGTCGTTAAGCGTGCAGTCCTCGCAATCCGGTTTGCGGGCCTTGCAGACGGCGCGGCCGTGCAGGATCAGGAGGTGCGAAAAGACCGTCCAGTCCTCCTTCGGGACCGTCTGCATGAGGTCCCGCTCTATCTTCTCGGGATCGTCGTGGGTGGTGAAGCCCAGCCTGTTCGAGAGGCGCCTGACGTGGGTGTCGACCACGACGCCCTCGTCGATGGAGAACGCGTTGCCGAGCACCACGTTGGCGGTCTTGCGCCCGACGCCTGGCAGGGCGACGAGCTCCCGCATGGTGCGCGGGACCTCGCCATCGTGGTCTTCTACCAAAGCGCGGGCCATGCCCCGCAGCGACTTCGCCTTGTTTCGGAAAAACCCGGTCTGGCGGATGTCCTCCTCCAACTCCGCAGGGTCGGCCCCGGCGTAGTCGGCGGCGGTGGGGTACTTGGCGAAAAGGTTCGGGGTCACCAGGTTCACGCGAACGTCCGTGGTCTGGGCCGAGAGGATCGTGGCGACGAGAAGCTCCAGGGGGGTCGTCCAGTCCAGGGCGGTGCGGGCGTCGGGGTAGGCGGACTTCAGGCGGCTTATGGTCTCCTCGACTGGGGCCCTATCTCTCACGATGGCCGGGGATTATACCCTGGACTACACTGTCTCCGGAAGGCGTCCCGTACAGAGGGGAGATCCAGCATGGCCGAAGTCACCTTCGATTACGAGAACCTGCAAGGGGTGGAAGGGGGCCTGGAGGACGGGGACCTCGACGGGGTCAGACCCCGGCTGAAGGAGGCTGTCGACGGGCTTCTGGGCGATCCTCCCGGGTTTATGAGGCTGCCGAAGACGCGGGAGTACGCGGAGTCTTCGGTATCCCTGGCGGAGGAGATCCGGGGTTCTGGGGCCACCGACTTCGTCCACGTCGGCATCGGCGGCTCCGCCCTGGGCCCGATGGCCGTACACCGGGCGCTGAACCATCCCTACTACAACATGCTCTCCGGCGAAGCCCGCAGGGGACCGCGCGTCCACTTCGCGGAGAACACCGACCCCGCCACCCTCTCGGCCGTCCTCGACGTCGCGGACCCCGGCGGCACGTGGGTCAACGTCGTCACCAAGTCGGGCTCGACCGCGGAGACGATGGCCAATTTCCTCGTCATCCGGGGCTTTCTCGTCGACGCCCTCGGCTCCTTCGGCTACCAGGGGCGCACGGTCGCAACGACCGACCCCGAGAAGGGTTTTCTGAAGGAGATCTCCGAACGCGAAGACCTCCGTGTCCTCCCCATCCCGGCCGACGTGGGGGGACGTTTCTCGGTGCTGACACCGGTCGGGCTGCTCCCGGCGGCCGTGACGGGCCTGGACGTCGGGGCCATGCTCGCGGGCGCCGCCCAGTGCGTGGACGAGGTGCAAGAGCAAGGCCCCGAGCACCAGGCGGTAGTCGGGGCGGCCATGCACTACCTGATGGACACGCAGCGCGGGCGCAACGTGCGGGTCATGATGCCCTACGCCGACTCCCTGGAGAGGCTCGCGGCGTGGTTCGTCCAGCTCTGGGCCGAGTCGCTCGGCAAGGAGGGCAAGGGCTCGACACCCCACGGCGCGGTCGGCACCACCGACCAGCACTCCCAGGTCCAGCTCTACATGGAAGGCCCGCAGGACAAGGTGATCGAGATAGTAGAGGTCGAGGACCACCCCAAGGACCTGTCCATCCCCAAGGCCTACGAGGACCTCGAAGGCGTCGGATACCTCGGCGGCCACACCATGGCCGAGCTCCTGAACGTCGAGTGCGACGCCACCAGAAAGGCGCTCACCGAAGCCGGACGCCCCAACTCGACAATAAAGCTCGGCGCCGTCAACGAGGAGAACCTCGGCTACCTCTTCCAGGCCCTCGAAATCCAGACGGCCATCACCGGCGACCTCTACGGCGTCAACGCCTTCGACCAGCCGGGCGTAGAGGCGGGCAAGGAGATCACGTACAAGAGGATGGGAAGGCCAGGACACTAGCTATCAGCTTTGCGGCAACGGTACTCTTTTGCGCCAGCTATGGGTGTTCGTCCGGTTTGCCGGTTGTCCAGCGTTAGCTTGTCCGACGCCTACCTGCTGAACGCTGACGGCTGAAAGCTGACGGCTATCTAATCGCCATCCCGAAGACGACGGGGGCCGCGGGGCCGTGCAGGGGGGCCGTCTCCCGGTCCCGGACGATGCGCCAGAGGGTCGGGGCTTTTTGGCGCAGGTCGGTGAAGGCCCGGTTTCTTTCGACGTCGTCGGCCAGGAGGACGCCGCCGGGTCGCAGGCGGGGCCAGACGGCCTCGAACTCGCGGCGCATGTTGCGGCGGGTGTGGAGGCTGTCGTGGACGAAGAGGTCCAACGGACCGGTGTTCTGGAGGAGGGGTGGCAGGATGCGCCTGCTGGCGCCGCGATGGAGGCTCCAGGCGTCGCGGAGGGCGTCGGGTACGGCGATGCCCCAGTGGCGCTCATACTCCCTCCTGAGGGGCGGGAGATCCACGCTGTGGAGCGTTCCGCGGCCGTTCTCGTTCAGGGCCTGCAGCAGGAAAGCGGAGCTGACGCCGTAGGCCACCCCGGTCTCGATGACCACGACGGGTTCGACGAGGCGGCAGGATAGGTAACAGAGGCGGGCGAAGAGGGAGTCGGCCGCCCAGCGTTGGCTGAAGGCGTCGTCCGGCCTGATGTCCTCCAACAGGCGACGCGTGCGGGCTTCGATCTCTTCCAGGGCCGGTTCTTCCAGTATCCTGCGCGCGCGACCGTACAGGCCGTCGAGGTCCCGCAGGGCCTCATCCCAGGTGGTCGTTTCGTGGGCCGGCGGCGCAGCGGCGAACCGTTCCAGGACGAGGTCGGCGTAACCGGCGGCCCTGTCGAAGAGTTCGCGGGGTCTGTGCGTGATCAGGGAAAGGAGGAGGGCTGCGGTTCTTAGCGGCTCTGGGTTGCGTATGGGCATACGCGCGGCCTCTCCGTTCTTCGTGGCGGGACCGTCCAATGGTAGGGCAAAGGGGGGTCGCGCGTCGGGCGGCGGGTATAATGGTGGTTCGTCGGAAGCGGAGAGAGGAATCTTTTCTATGAAATGGCTCCAGGTCTACGGTCTGCCCCGCCTACCGCTCTTCCTCGCGAGGTGGGCTATGAAGCTCGGGCTGCCGGGGCCGACGTGGTACAAGTGGAAGGCGGCTAGCGCGGGTACCGGGGTTATCCTCGACGAGATGATCCGGGCGGCCGACGACCTCGGCTACGACGGCCAGAAGGTCGGCAAGCTCGCCATGAGCCGCATAGGAGAGAAACAAGGCTCGGACCTGCGCGAGCAGCTCGACGTCACCACCATGAAGGACGCCGTGGACGTCGTCATGCTCGCGAACCGCTTCTTCGACATCGAGATCACGCTCACCGAGACAAAGGACGGCGAGTACGTCATAAACGCCGACCGCTGCCCCTGGTTCGGCGGCATGGGCCACGACGGCGTCCCGGGCTGGGACGTGAAACCCTGCGCGGCCTTCTCGACCTACGAGAAAGCGATGGTCGAGGCCATAAACCCGAACGTGAAGCTGTCCTACACCGAGAAGCGCACCACGGGAGGCCACACCTGCCGCGGCGTCTACCAGTACAGGGATCAGGAACTCGACGACGGACCGGCCGAAGGCGTCCAGCCCGAGATGGTCAGCATCGGCCGCAAGCCCAAAAAGTAGCGCGGGTCCCCCGCGACCCGTCCACACCGGACCGCGGAACAGGTCCGGCCCGCCCGTGCGCCAACGGGTGCGCCAAAGCGTGGAGTGCGGCGAACTCCGGATAGTTGCGCTAAACCGCGATCGGGCCCCTGCCGATAAGTAGGCTGTGATCCCGCAGGAAGAGCCTAACGGGTTGGCGAAGGTCACGAAAGGGGTCTAAGGCGTGGAGGTCGACGAAGGATTCGCGACGGAGGAGTACGTTCCGGGTCGACGTTTCTACGCAGTCTTCGCCGTCTTTCTTGTGGCGTCGTTGCTGGCGGGTCTCTACGTGGCGTCGTGGTCCGGGTGGGAGGGTGTGGCCGGGCAGGCGGTCTGGTCCTGGCTGTTGGCGGCGGTCGCGGCGGGGCTCGTGTTACCCGACCTGGCCCAGTACGCGGTCTTGCGCCGTTTCGGAGCGCGACCGCGACGCGTGGGGTGGATCGAGCGGGGCAACGGCCCGCTCTTCGCCTGGTGGAGGGCGCCGGATCACAGGTTTACCAGGGGGCAGTTCGCGATCTCGTACGGCGCACCGGTCTTGCTCTCGTGCGCGGTGGTGCTGGCGTACGTCGTCAGGTTCCCGACCGCGGCGCCGGTCCTCGCCTGCATCTTGCCGTTCTACCTGGGAAACTTCTGGTGTACGCTGCTGGTTCTCCGCAAACCCGAAGGCATCCTCGTGCAACCTTTCGAGCGCGGCGTGCGCTTCCACGGGCAGTCGGTTAGAGCGACTTGCATAAGAGATGAACCGGGAGGTTCGTGAGGCTTTGAGGCATTCAGGTTTGAAGGGGTGCGTCACGAAACTCCGGGCAAGACCCATCCCTCACCCCCAAGAGCCCAAGAACCCGAAAACCTGGAGAACTCTACGACCCCTGGCCTATTCGCGAAGGTTTCCGTCCTTCTGCAAGCCGCCGTAGGGCTACGTGACCTGACCTAAAGCGGTTTGCGAAGAGGTTGGGCCTCTTTGGAAGGCTGTCAGCTTTCAGCGGTCAGCTTTCAGCAAGGGCAAAAAGCCGGCCGCTGATGGCTGAAAGCGGAGGCGAAGCCGGAGCGGGCTGACTGCTGACCGTTCGGATCGCGGTGGCATGTAGCCACCGCGATCCGCTTTATTGCAAGGATCTTCCGGCGGAGGCTTACGTCAGCGGGTAGTGGTAGCGCGCCAGTAGCGGCAGGGTCAGGGCGGTTACGAGCTTCTGGTCCCGTCCGTTCATCCTCTCGGTCCAGGCCTGGTCCTGCTTTAGCTCGACGGCCCCGGTGTCGAAGCGGTTTGGGTTGCCCGAGGCGGTGTGGCTGATGCCGAGCTTGACCTCGCGGTCTCCGACGAGCGGAAGCTCCGCCCCCTCTTCCCCTACGAGCTTGAGCATTGCCTCGAAGCTCGTTCGTGGGTCGGCTATAAAATCCTCGTAGCGCAGGCGGAGGTACTTATCGGGGGACCGGCGCCACAGGGCCTCTATGGCGGCGTTCCAGGCGTCCCACAAGACGGCGCTCTGGGTGGGGGTCTTCCGGTGCATGAACTCGCGGTCGGCGCTGTCGGGCTGGGGCTTCTTTTTGGCCCAGGAGTAGGCGGCGGCCCTGGGGTCGCGGACCAGGTGCAGGACCCGCAGGTCTACGCCGGGGACCATGCCCAGGGCGTAGCCGTAGGCCGGTTCCTTGGATGTGTCGACCACGACGCGACTACCCGAGACCGAGCGGATCGCCCCGTAGAGCCGTCCGGTGTTGTCCAGGAACTTGCCGAGGCGGGTCCTTATCTTCTCCCTGCCGCCTTCGGTGAGCATGAGGGGGATGTGCCGGGTCCGGGCGCCCGAGTACTGAAGGCGCATCATCTCGCGGGCGAGGGACTCGCTCTGCCCGCCGAACTCCCCGTCGAAGACAGGTCCCCAGAACGGGCACTCGCGGGAGGGCCTGCCGCAGCCGCAGAGCCTGTTCTCTATCAGGGCGTGCTTCCAGATAAAATTCAACTCGCCCCCGGAGAAAAAGCCGTCAACCTGGCCCAGAGTGTTGGCTAGTATCGTGCTCCCGCTCCGGCCGAGGCCGGCCACGTAGAGGACCTTTACGGGGGAGCTATCCACGGTTCTCACCCCCGCCGCGGAAGCGGGCCGGCAGGTAGCGTTTGGCGACGTTCCAGAAAGCGCCGAGGAACTCCTTGTCGGTGTCCGAGAGGCCGAAGAGGAACAGGAGGGCGAGGAACAGGAGGCCGAGAAAGCCGCCGAAGACCATGACGTTCGGGATCGGGCCGCCGGGGAGGATGACGAAGAGCGTGATCGCGTACGTCGCGGTGGCCGCGATGGCGCCGGCGGCGAGCGGTTTGAGCCAGGCGAGGTTGAAAGGCCAGAAACCAAGCCGCCACTTCACGGCGGCCATCGTGCCCGTGTTCTCCGTGATAATGGCGGTCGCCATCCCTATGGCGGCGCCGAGTATCTCGTAGCGCGGTATGAGGATGAGGCTAACCACCACGCCGGTAACGGCCGCCACGGAGGTGGCGATCATGGCGAAGTTCTGGTTGCCGGTCATGGCGAGCATCCTTGGCGCGGGACCGACGGAGGAGCTGTAGAGCTGGGCGACCGCGACGATGACGAGGGCCGTAACGCCCTGGCCGAAGCTCGCCCCGAAGACGGACATCACCTGCGGGGCGAAGACCACTATCACCAGGAACAGGACGAAGGCGCCGGTGAAGATCCAGCGCGAGACGTCCTTGTAGAGCCGGCCCATCTCCTCCCTGTCCTGCCTCGCGTGGAGGCCCGAGATGATCGGCGAGAAGATGCCGGAGAACGCGAAGCGCACGGCAGTAAGAAAGGTGGCCGTGCGGGCCGCGGCGTTGAAGATGCCGACCGGAGATCCCGCCGCAAAGGCGCCGAGGATCAGGATCGCCGAGAAGTTGTTGAGGTACTGCGCCCCCTGGGTGACGCTCATCGGCACGGAGACCCCGAAGAGCGCCTTCGTCTCGAACTTCGTCTGAGCCTGCCTGTCGAAGAGCGGCGGGAAGAGCTTTTTGAGGTAGTAGAGCCCGGCGACGCCGGCGAGGAACATCGCCAGGGCGTAGGCGGCTATGACGCCTACGATGCCCGCGCCTATCAGGTAGCAGGCTCCGACGAACAGCAAGAACAGGCCGGGACGTATGAACTGCTGGATGTAGGCGGCGTAGGTGACGGTCTGGAAGCCTTGCGTGGCCCAGGCGGTCATGCTCATAAAGACGAAGAACGGCAGCACGAAAGCGAAAGCCTGGAGCACCATGACCATCTCGGGGGCGTCCTTTGGCAGACGGTCGGCGATCAGGCCGGCCCCGAAGAACATCACCACGGAGAGGGCGAGGCTTATGGCCAGCGTGATCAGGAGCGCTTGGACGATGGTCCCCCGGACCCTCGCCTCGTCCCCGTGCTCGCGGTGGTGCGCCACGTAGCGCACGACCCCGTTCTCCATGCCGAACCTGGAGACTATATGCACCCCGTTGACCACGGCCACGCCTAAGGTGTAGAAGCCGTAGAATTGCGCGCCGAGCAGCCTGGCGACGGCGACCTGCGCCACGTACCCGAGCACGCGCCCGATGCCCTGCCCAGCCGTGCTGATGCCGGCCCCGCGGGCGACCCGGGCCACGTAGGTGTCGTCCCCCCGCCGGCCGTCGTCCGCGTTGCCGGGTGGCGTCACCGGGGGAGCCTCAGCCTCCGGCTCGGGCGCGGAACCCTGGCCGACCGTGGGCCGAAGCTCGTCTCGTTTGGGTTTGTTCTCCTCGTTCACGGCAGGAGATTATAGGGGTTTTCGCCCGAACGGAAAGCCCGGCGCGAAAAGTACCTAGCCATCCAATGAACCGCCGGCGTCGGCGAGTACGTAGTCGTCGAACATGCGCGCGACGCGGTCGGGGTCGCTGTCGGCCAGGTTCCGGCTGGCACCGGGATCGTTCTGGAGGTCGTAGAGGTGGGGCTCGGACCGGTCGTTGCGGGAGAACATGAGGTAACGTTCGTCTCGGGCCCAGACGTGGTCGGCGTAACCCAAAGTGAAGTGGTCTCTGGGCGGTAGTTCGCCGCCCTCCATAAGGGTTGAGAGGTACTGGCCGTCCATCCGTTCCTGGGGGAGCAGGCCGAGCAAACCGAGGATGGTCGGGGCCACGTCGTGGGTGGAGGCGAAGTAGTCGCTGGTCTGGCCGGCGCCGAGACCTTCTGGGTGCCGGATCATGAACGGTATGTCCGTAAGCTCGGGCCAGAGCGCGTTGAAGGGTTTGCCCGTGTAACCGTGCTCGCCGAGGGCCACCCCGTGGTCGGCGAGGACTACGAGTATGGTGTCGTCCGCCCTTCCGGTCTCCTTCATCTTGTCCATGAAGCGCCCGAACCAGCGGTCGACCATCGTCACCTCGCCGGCGTAGAGGGCGCGCATCCGCTCCAGCTCGGCGTCTTCGATCCACTCGGAGCCGCCGTAGTTCGGGACGATGGGGTCGCGGCCTTCGTAGCCGTCGGAGTACATGCTCGCGTACTCCTCGGGCGGGTCCCAGGGCTCGTGCGGGTCGAAGGAGTCGAGCACCAGGAAGAAGGGCTGTCCCTCGTCGGAGCGCTCCAGAAACTCCATACCGCGGGCGAAGAGGCTCGGGGCGAAGTAATCCTCCTCGCCCTTCCGGGTGCGGGTGTTGGCGAGGTATTGCTGGACCTTGCTGATCATGCCCTCGTCGTTGCCGGGGACCGTGTTCTGCTCGACGAGGTCTTCGGGGGCAAGGGTCTTCGGGCGGTAGCGGTCGCGCTCCTGGCCCCGGATCCAGTCAAAGACCCGAAAACCGCGCTGAAAGTTCATCGACGGGTGGAACATCGGCTGGGTGTCGGAGTAGAGCACCGTGTTGTACCCCGCGTTCACCAGCGTCTCCGAGAGCGTTACCTGGTCCTCGGGAATGGGCTGCCAGCCGGCCGGCTGAAACGTCTCCCCCGGCAGTTCGACCCTGTTCCTGAAAGGAAAGGTCCTGAGGCCCGTATGGATCGCGCGTCGGGCGCAGATGGTCGGCAGGGACTCCGGGTAGGCCCGCGTAAAGCGGAAGCTCTCGCCCGCCAAAGCGTCCAGGTTCGGGGTCTCGACACGGTCGTTGCCGTACACGCCGACGTGGTCCTTGCGCAGGCTGTCCAAGATAACCAGGACTACATTCAAGCTCTTACCTCCGAAAAAAGCGTCTCCGCGCCCGGCCCCAAAGGCCGGCGCGCCGCAGCCTATTCTAGATCAAACCGGCAAGATGACCGCAAAGGTCTTCCCGTAACATCCAAGACCGCAGAGCTGACGGGCTGAGAGCGAGGGCCGAAGGCCCGAAGCGCGCTGAAAGCGAGGGCCGAAGGCCCGAAGCGCGCTGAAAGCGAGGGCCGAAGGCCCGAAGCGCGCTGAAAGCGAGGGCCGAAGGCCCGAAGCGCGCTGAAAGCGAGGGCCGAAGGCCCGAAGCGCGCTGAAAGCGGAGGCGAAGCCGGCGTGCTTCTCAGTACGCGCCTTCGCGGCGCAGGACGGCGCCGAGGGTCTTGAGTATGATCTTGAGGTCGAAAGAGAGCGACCAGTTCTCTATGTAGTAGAGGTCGAGGCGGACCATGTCCTCGAAGGAGAGGTCGCTTCTGCCGCTGATCTGCCAGTACCCCGTCATCCCCGGCACCGCGCCGAGCCTACGCTTGTGGGCCTCTTCCATCCTCAGGAAGTCGCGTACCGGCAGCGGCCTCGGCCCGACGAGGCTCATCTCCCCCTTGAGCACGTTGACGAGCTGAGGAAGCTCGTCGAGGCTCCAGCGCCTCAGGAACCCCCCGACGCGGGTCACTCGGGGGTCTCTTTTTATCTTGAAGATCGGGCCCCGCGCCTCGTTCATCGCCTCTAACTCCTCCTGCAGAACTTCGGCGTCTGCCCGCATGGTCCTGAGCATGAGGCAAACGAAGGTCTTTCCGTCGGCGCCGACCCTTTTTTGGCGGAAGAGCGCCGGCCCGGGCGAGTCGAGCCGGACGGCGAGGGCGACGAGGAAAAAGAGCGGCCACAGCAGCAGGATGCCGGCCAACGAAATCACGACGTCGAGGGCCCGCTTGAGCGCCCGCTGGGAGTTGTCCAGCTGCGGGTATCGGACCTCGAGCAGCGGCATTCCCATGCTCTCGGAGAGGATGGTCCGGCCACGCATGAGGGCGAGGGCACCGGGTGCCACGCGCAAGGGCACGCCGCGCAGGCGCATGGAGCGGAGCAGTTCGAGGAGCTCGTCATCCGGCAGCCGCTCGGCCCCGGCGAGCACGACGATGCGGGCTTCGGTCGTGTCGAGCGCGGCCCGCATCGCCGCAAGGTCGACCGTGCCGCCCTCCAGGCCGACCTCGCCGGCCAGGACGTAGGCCCCACCAGCCCGCCCCATCGTACGCAGCACCCGCGCCCGGTCGGGCTCCCCGCCCACCACCAGGACCGGCGTCTGGCCGAGGCCGCGGCGGTAGACCCGCGCCACGCCCCACTCGAAGAAGAACCTCAAAGCGCCGGCGCAGAAGAAGGCCAGCAGAGCAGAGACCAGGACGCCGGACAGGGTCAGGCCACTCTCGGGGTAGACCGCGGCCCCGACGAGGGTCAGGCCGGCCCAACACGCGGAGGCCCCGATCAAAGCCCCGGGGTTGCGCCTGACCGGCGCCCGGTCGTAGAGCCTGAAAGCGGCGCAAACCACGACCCAGGCGCCGACCAGAAGCGGGACGAGCGAGATCGTCCGCCCATCCCCGGCGCCGGTCAGGAGCCGCATCGCCCCGAGCAGGCCGAAGAGGAGGGCAGCGCCGTCCATGGCCGCCAGGACCGCCACGCTCATGGTGCGCCGCAAGAACTTGAAGCCGAGGAGCCTTTTCGGAATGTCTCTCAACAAACGCACGGGTACCTACGAGGGCGGAGTATACCGCCCGGCATCCCCGGTCCGCGCCCCGGCCTCGCTAGTTGCTGATCTTGTACCCCTTGCCGCAAATGATGCCCCTGCGGCAGGTCGCCCCATCGTCGTGTTTCCAGCCAAAGGAGTAGATCCCCGGGCTCTTAGCGTTGACCGAGGTGCCAACGAAGCGGTGGCGGACCACCTGCAATCCCCTGCCGCCGTAAGGCGAACCATCCTGGAGATATTTCGGGTAGCGGTAGAAGGCCTGGTGCAGATGCACCCGCCCGACCGGGATGCTCGGGTCCCCGGTATCCCCGGCGAAGCCTATGACGGTGCTGTTACTGACGTTGTCTCCCCGGGAGATGCCCCGCTTCAAGGCGTTCAGGTGGGCCGACATACTCACGTACTTGTTGTGGCAGGATTTTATGACGACGAAGATGCCGTAGTTTTTGTGCGACTCGTTTCTACCGGCGAAGGTTACCCGGCCGCACTTGAAGGGCGACCACAGGGCGTCGCCGCGGTTCATGGGGTAGTCGACGGCGAACTTGTCGTTCGTGTAGTAGTCGGAGGCGCACCGGCCGTAGCCGAGGTTGCCGTGCGTGTACTGCCCCCAGTAGTTGGGCTTGCCGATGACGGTCCGCCCCGTCGGTATGCCGTCGTCGGAGCGGCTGTTGGCGTACAGGCCGTGTTGGGTCTGCACGAAGAAGTCCGAGTTGGCCCTCCAGCAGCCTTCCGAGATCTGGGCCTCTCCGGTCCCGGCTGCCTTGGGGTCCGTCGAAGCCCTCGACTGCTCCGGCTCGAACGAGAGCGCTTCCGCCCGCGTCTCCTGCTCTCGCGAGAGCAGCCTCTGGTTCCCTGCGTCGTAGAGCGTCTCCGGCGCGTTGGCGGCCGGGACGTCCAGCGAGGCGACCGAACGGGAGGGGGGCTCGAACTTTACGCCCGACAGCAGGTCCCTGTCCTGCGCGCTCAGGCCTTCCTGCCCCGGCTTCAGGTAGGCGTTGATCTTGTACACCCGGCCGTTGACCGGCACGTACACCTCGGTGAACGGGGTGCTGCCCGGGATGGGACCGACCGCGACGCCCCCGTAGCCTCTCTCGGCCACGCCCACGGTCTCGCGCTTCATGGGCAGGTCCGGGTAGGCGGAGATCGTCTCCCTGACCTCGCCTTCGATGTCCCCCGGCTCCAGATCGTAGGCGAGCGCGACCCGCAGAGCGGGCGTCCCGCCGTGGTCGTGAGCCTCGTCCGTGTCGGGGTACCACAACGTGTATCCGTACGTCCTGTCGAAGGTGTAGGGTTCCCGTTCTACGGTCCATTCCTCGGGATGCACCACCGAGGCCCCGACCGCCTCGCCACCCGTCTTCTCCGTCGGCGGCGCGCCGTCCGCCTGCCGGGCCTCCGCGCCCGAACCCGGGCCCACGACTCCCATGACTGCGGCCAGTGTAAGGAGCACGAAGCCCAATATGTTGTGGTGGTTGCGCATTTCCCCCTCCAGAGAAGATGTGCTCTTTGTCTTGTCATTATCGAACAAAAGTTCGAAAACTTTAAGGGTTGTCGCTTACATTTCTTGCCTTTTTCGAGATCCGTCCACCATGCGGAGCCTTTGCCCGACGACGCGGGCCAGGAAAACGGGGTTCCCGAGCAAGTAACGCCGCCACAGCCGCCGGGGCTCGACGAGGAGCCGGGCGAGCCACTCGAGGCCGTTGTCCGTCAGGAGGCGGGGGCCGCGGCGCAGGTTCCCCGCGGCGTAGTCCAAGAAGGCCCCGCCGGTGAGCGCCGCGCCGACGTTCAAGTTCTCCAGGTTCTCCATCAGCCAGCGCTCCTGCAGCGGCATTCCGAGGCCGAGAAGGAGCAGGTCGGGCCCGGCGGCGTTGATCTCCGCCACCACGGCACCGTTCTCCGGGCTGTTCGCGGCGTGGTCGAAGAAGCCGTGGTGGATGCCGACGATCTCCAGGCCCGGGCGGGTGCTCCGGAGCCTTCTGGCTGCCTTCTCGGCCACGCCGGGCCGGGCGCCCAGGAAGAAGAGGGAGAGGCCTTCGCTTTCGGCGAACGTCGCGAGGCGCGGGAGCCAGTCGGCGTACGTGATCCTCTCCGGCAGGCTCCCCCCGAGAATCTTCGCCGCCAGCCTCACGCCGGCCCCGTCGCAGAAGACGAGGTCGGCCGCGCCGAAGAAGCGTCGCAGCCCGGGGTCCTCGTAACACAGGTTGAGGCAGTGGGCGTTGACGTTGAGCACGACCCCACCCCGGCGACGGACGAGACGCCGGATCTCCGCGTGCAACCCTTCCACCGTCACCGGGTCGACCCCCACCCCTAACACATCGACCCGGCCCGGACGGCTCACGGCCGGTCCCGCAGGGAGCGCGAGATGACGTCCTCCAGCTCCCGAAACCGCGCCTCCCACGAGTTCTCCCGCGCAAGCCGGTTCCTGGCGCGGACCCTCTCCCCCGTCTCCGTGCCCTCCAGGTTTCCAAGGGCTTCTACGAAACCCTCCGGTCCGTCTGCCAGGTACACGTGCTTCGAGAGCGATTCCAGGGCCGGCAAGGGGGAGGCCACGACGGGCCTGCCGGTCGCGAGGCACTCGTAGGTCTTTGCGGGGGAGATGGCGTGTGTAAGATCCCCCATTCTGTAAGGCAGAATGAAGGCGTCGACACCGGCGAGGGCCGCGGGCAACAAGTGGTGTGGGACCTCCCCCCTGTACTCGACGTTCGGCTCTCCGAGAAAGCCCTTCTCGGCGCGTTCGGCGTTGCCCAAGAGCCGCACCCGAAAGCCAGCCCGGGCTATCGCCCGCAGTACCTCGAAGTCCAGGCGCTCCCGGCCCAGGTGGCCGAAAAAACACACGGTACGCGCCGGCAGGGCGGGTGGATGCTCCCGCAGGGCGGCGAACCGTTCGTAGTCGACCGCAGGACCGCTCGGGAAGGCGTCGGGCCTGACGCGCCTGGCCTTCCGCAGCAGGGGTTCTGAGGTGCAGGAGACCAGGTCGGCAAGGACCAGGAGCTCGCGCTCGGTGGAGGCTATGTCCTTCGGGGCGCCGGGGAAGCGTTCGTAGTCGTCCGCGAGGTCGTAGAGGACGAGCCGGGGATCGAGGTGCGGGATCAAGTCGAGCGTCGTGCGGGTCGGCGGGTAGGCGACGACTATGGGCCTCTCGCCGAGAAACCCGCGCAAGTCCCGCGCCACCCGCGGCAGGAACAACTTGCGGTTGGCAACCCTAAAGGCCCGGTAGGTCGGCGGCAGCACGAGCGGGGGGTAGACGAAGGGTCCGCCGCCCGGATCCTTCCTGCCGGTCCTCCGCAGCCTGGCCGCGACCTTGCGAGAGGCGGACGGGCCCGGGTTGGCGAGGCCCGTGGTCTCGACGAAGGCGGTCGGGTAACCGGCCCGGTCGAAGAGCGTGGCGAGCGCCTGGTGGCGCTGCCAGAGAAAGTCCCAGCGCACGCCGGAGAGGACCACGACGGGCGGTTTACGCACTGCCCGTGGCCATCAGGGCGCGGGCGCCTGAGGGATCGGGCGTGGCCCCCTCGCCGTAGACGCGGTCGAGGCCGAAGAGGCCGAGTATCTCCGAAGCCCTCTCCAGTTGGCGCCCCGTCGTCCCGCGCCCCCACCCTTCGGCATCGTGGTCCCCGCGCGTTTCCCGCCGGCTCGTCGGAGAGGGACGTCCAATCCGACGGAGAACCCCTTCGTCGAAGTCCCGGCCTATAAAGCCGAACAGGCGGCGGAGCTCGGTCTCGGGGTCGAGGAGCAGGTTCTCGTAGAAGCACAGGTGGAGGCCGCCTGGTCGAAACTGTTTGAGTGGGACGTAGTTATCTATGCACCACAGGAAGAGGTGCCGCTCGAAGGGCTCCGTGGAGGCCAGGATCTCGGCCTCCATCGGGAGCAGGTGATCCTCCACCAACTCCTTCTGCTCCATCGTCTCGTCGAGGTTGTCCCGCCACTCGAGCGCGAGCCGGGAGGAGACGACCGCGCCGGGATGACGCACGAGCAGCACTATGGGCATGCCGGGAAAGTTGTCCGCCATCCAGCCGAGCATCAGGTTCGCCCTGACGTCCTTGACGAGCCGCCGCCGGGCCAGCAAGGCGCCGCCCCGGTCCGTCCAGAAGCTCCTCACCTCGCCGGAGAGTACCCTTCGCGCCGGGTACAGGAACTCCTCGCGCCGATCATCGGGCCTGAGGTACTGCTTGCTCCGGAAACCCCGAAGGGCCCCGACCTTGCCGGGGTGAAACGGCTCGAAGACGTTGCGGTAAAGCCGGTCGTGGTTGACGAGCCCGGAGAGCCAGGTGGTCCCGCTGCGCCCGGTCCCGGCGAGGAACACCGTTCTGCGATGGTCCCCCCTGGCAAGGTCTAGGTGAAGGCCGCCAAGCAGCCTCCCGAGGCGGTCGCCGACCAGCGGGGGGTACACCACGACATCCCTCAGCCGGGGGGGGTCTCGTCGGCGCCCTTCGGGTGGTCCTCCGTACGGGCGAGCCGTACAGCCGCGGCGGCGATCACGAAGAAGAAGAGCGTCGAGCCGGGCAGGTACCAGTGCCACTCGAAGACGGACGAGACCCCGTAGACCGTGACGGCCGCCAGGAGGCCCGCGAGCAGGAGCCGTCCCTCACCGTCGGGGCCGTACCGCCAGGCGGCCCTGCCGACGTAGAAGAGCAGGAGGGCAGCGAAGGCGAGAAGGGCGAGGAAGGCGACGAGGCCGGTCTCCGTCCCCTGCTCCAGGTAGAGGTTGTGGACCTGTTTTACGCCCTGGATACTATCTCTGTTCTCCAGCCACGTGTACTGGAAGGTGCCCGCCCCTGTCCCGGTGAAGGGGCGTTCGAGCCAGGCCTCCCAGGCCACCTTCCAGTACTCCGCCCTGAAGCCCACGCCCAGGGAGACCAGCCTCTCGGCCGCGCTTCCCTGCTGGTCCGGGTTGCTGAAGATGGCACGCGCGGTCTGGCCGATTCCGCCGAACCCCGTCACGACCACCACCGCGACCACGACCGCCGCCACGGCCCCGATGGCGCCGACGGCGAGGCCGACGTAGCGCCTGGCGATAGAGGTCAGCTCGTAGCGGGAGACGAAGAGGGCGTAGGCCGCCTGCAGCACGAAGGCGACGAGGAGGGCCGCGATCAGGTCGTTCCTGAAGGCGGTCCCGTCAGAGATTTTCTCCCGCATGGGGACATCGGCGCTCAGGAGCGCCCCGAGGTCCTGCATCCGCCACCAGAGCCAGGCGCCCGGGAGGCCGACGAGCAGGAAGTTGGCGAGCATCTGCAGGCGGTTGTTGCCTAGCGCGAAGAGGACGATGAGGCCTATCCCGAAGGAACCTATGCCGCCGCGGGAGAGCGTGAGGTAGAGCGTGACCAGGGAGCCGAGCACGAGCACGGAGTACAGCCCCCGCCAGAGGGGATTGCGCATCGAGGTCATCCGGGAGAGCGCGAGCAGTGCCCCCATGCCCAGGACGACGGCCGCGGTGTTCGGGTACCCCAGGGTGGAGTCCACCCTGTAGCGGTCTATGGAATCTATCTCGTAATCGGCCGGGTAGGCCTTCTGCAGGATCCCGTACCCGGCGACGGGGACAACGGCCAGGCAGAGGCCGTCCACCAGGGCGCCCACCTGCCGGTAGCCGGGCGGCCCGCCCCTGGCGAAGGCGCTCGCGCCGACGACGGCCGCCAGGAGCAGCAGGAGCAGGGCGAACCAGTACGAGCTCTCCCAGAGCGCTCCCAGGGCCACCGCGAGGGAGACGACCAGCGCCCATCCCAGACGCGGCACGGCGACGTCGACGGCCAGGACGATGGCGAAGGCCGCCAGGTACGTCGAGGCCCTCAGGGTCTCCTTGATCGTCTCCGTCTCGCTTATAGTCCAGATCATGGACAAACCCTTCACGAGGACGAGTAGGGCGAGCAGCGAGACAAGGATCCAACCTTCCCGCGACACCCCGCCGTAGAAGCCCCGCGAGAGCACGGTCACGAAGAGCAGCCCCAGAACGCCGGCCGCGACCAGAAGCCACAGCGTATCGTAGTAGAGGCCGTCGGACACGAGACCGAACGCCGTCGCGCCGACGACCGAGAGCACGGCGAAGGCCTTGAAAACGACGAGCAAACGCCCGGGACGCCGCCCTTTCTCGCCTCCCTCGTCCCGGCCGCCGGCGCCGAAGAGCCGGTCCCCGACCGTCTCGATGCCCCTCACGCCGGGTCTCCCTTGACGCCCACTAGCATCCGTTCAGCACCACCCCTAGCAGGTTCGTTCCCGCCTCCAGGAGGTCGTCGGTCGTCTCGCGGGCCAGGCTCTTGGGCGTCCGGGAGGCGTGCACGACGAGTAGCACCCCGTCGAAGCCGCCCGAGAGGTTCGGGGACGAAAGCACCCCGCCGGCGACCGGACCGTCTATGAGGACCAGATCCCTACCCCCTTCGAGCGAGCGCACGGTCTCGACGAGCCTCTCGTGTTCGAGGCGGGAGGCGGGGTCGGGGGGCAGCAGACCGGTCGGCACGACGAGGAGGCCCGGCGCCACCTCGTGGCCGTATTGTTCGAGGGGCTTGTCTCCTTCGAGACCGCTGGTGAGGCCCACGAAGTTGGGCTCGCCGAGCACCCTGTGGAGCTGGGGGTCCTCGAGGTTGCAGTCCACGACGGCGGCCCGCCGCCCCATGCCGGCCACGGCCCCCGCGAGGCCGACGCAGACGCTGGTGCGCCCCGCACCTGGCTCCGAGCTCGTCACGACGACGCTGTGGATCTCCTCCAGGGAGAGCAGCCTTGCGGCCAGGTCCTCGTAATGGGGCCTGACCGGCGAGCCGGGGTCTAGAAGCGACCGCACGACGCTTCCGCTGACGGCTTCCAGGCTCATCCTCAACCCTCGTTCTCGGTCGGGGAGTAGTCCGGTATGGCCCCGAGGACTGGGGCCCTGAGGGTCACCTCGGCGTCGCGGACGTCCCGCCAGCCGCCGGACCTCCCCTCCAACGAGAGCGCGGCGCCCCCCCCGAGCAGGAGCCCCACCCCGGCCGCGACGGCAGCGTAGAGCAGTGCCGGCGGGCCGGAGTCTTCGGACGGCACGGCCCGGCGCATCACCGCCGCCTCCGCGACGCCGGTCCCCGCGGAGAGCTGTTCGTCACCGAGGCGCCCGGCCTCCGAAGCGAACATCTCCGCGTAGGCGTTGGCGACCCTGGCCGCTTCTTCGGGCTCGCGTCCGGAGAACGAGACCCTCATCTCCATGCCGCCGCTCCCCAGCACGGAGACGCCAGGGTCGAGGCGATCACTGAACTCCCCCGCCGTGCCGCGCCAGGCGGCTTCTTCCTTTACGCCCTCGGAGAAACTCCCCGGAGAGGTGGCGGCCGAGAACACCTCCTGGGCGAAGGCCTGCTGCGCGCCCTCGTCGTCCGGCGCCTCCCTGGGCGCGAAGCCGACCACGGCCTCCGCCGTGTACGCCGGCTCCCTGAAAAGCCCGAGGAGCAGGGCGATCCCGGCCAGAACCAGCACCGCGCCGACCACCAGCAACCGCCGGCCCTTCAGGACGTGCAAGACCTCGGCGAGCGAGGTGGCGTCCCTGCGACCGTCCTGCCAGCCTTGCCGGTCAGTAGATGTCACTGTTCACCACCTGCTCGCGGTAGGCGTCAGGGTCGGAGTCTAGAAGCTGCAGCAGCGACGGGGCCTGCTCGGAGGGGCTGTTGGAGAGGATCCTACGCGCCCCCGACTCGCGGCCAGCCACCACCATCGCGTCGGCAACGGCGAGATCCATCCCGCGTATAAATTCCTCGCGCTGCCTCGCGAGCGGCCCTTCGAGGTCCTCCAGGCCCGAACGCGCCTGGCGCCTGGCGCTCTTTATGTCTTTCAAGCCCTCCTCGGCCTCGCCGGTGCGGACCTCGATCCTCCCGAGGTTGTAGAGCGCGTCGTAGGGAATCCGGTCCTCCCTCTCAAGCTTCAGGTACTCTTCTTTCGCCTCCCGAAGCTTGCCCTGAACGACCAGGGTCTGGGCCATGTAGGTGCTGGCGGTCGTCGCCTTGGGGTTGAGCTCCAGCACGTCCCTGTAGCTCTCCACCGCGGCATCCCGATCCTCCATGGCGAGCTGCAGGTTTCCGAGGAGCAGGTACGGGAGGTAATTGTTCGGGTCGCGCTCTATGGCCTCCCGCAGCGCCGCCGCCGCCTCCTCGTACTTCTGCTGCTGCTGCAAAGCGCGGGCCTGCGCCTCCAGGGCGTCGGTCTCGAAGGGGTCGAGCCGAAGCGCCAGCCTCGAGGCCTCCAGGGCGCCCCGCGGGTCACCGGCCGCCGCCAGACGCTGCTGCTCCGTCGTATAGTAGTCGGCCGCGCACAGGGCCAGGGCCATCAAAGCCAAAACCCCAACCAAAAACCCCACGGAGACTCTAAAGATAGTACCGCTCATGCAAGATCACCGCGCATGAGCATATCCACTCCCCCCCGCGAATACAAGGAAAGGCAGAAGCGCCCGCGACAAACCCGGGCACGAAAAAGACGGGCCCCCGAAGGGGCCCGTCCTGTGATGCTGCGTTCGGTTAGTTAGTTACCGAACGATCCTGCGGGCCAGAAGGCCACCGGCGACCAGAAGGGCGCCAGCACCGAGCGCGAGCAGCGAAGCGCCACCCGTCTCGGGGAGCTCGCCCTCAGCGGCGGCGGAGGCGGAACCCTCGGCAGCGGCGGAAGCCGAACCCTCGTCGGCAGCGGCGGAAGCCGAGCCCTCGTCGGCGGCAGCGGAGCCGTCAACGTTGATGTCGCCACCAGCAACGGCGCCGACCTCACCGAGGCACGCGTTGACCTGCTGCTGGGTGATGCCGAGCTCCTGGGCGATGCCAGCAACCGCGGCGCTCTCGTCGTCGGCAGCCGCAACCGCGTCGCCGTACTGACCCTGGTTAACGGTCAGCTCCTGAACCTGCGAGCAGTCCACGTACTGGACGTCGCCGCCCGTAGCGGTGCCCTCGTCGACGGCAACCGCGTCCTGGGCGAGAGCCGGGGCCGCAGCCGCCAGCACCATGGCGAGCATGGCCGCCAAAAGCATTACCTTCCTCAACTTCATTACCTCCTGTTCGACAATTACCTACGCCGAGCATTTTCATACCCGAGAACCCTAATGTCAACACCATTCCGCATATTTTTTCCCAATTTCTTAAAATTACTTAACAATACGCGGAACAGTTACGGGACCGAATGACCGGGGCCCCGTCTGTAGCGCGCGGGGGCTCCAGCGGACCTGATGCTCAGAGACGGGTTCCGAAGTCGGCCGTGTACATCGTCGTGTTCCGCATCCCCTTATAGGTGCCGGTGTAGGCGCCGATGCCGATCTCGCGGTACTTGCCGTTGAGGATGTTGCGCCTGTGGCCGGTGCTCTTCATCCAGGAGCGCATGATGCTCTGCGGTTCGCCGTAGGAGCCGGAACCGTACGCGATGTTCTCGCCGCAGTAGCGGAAGCGGTATCCGGCGTTCTTGACGCGGTCGCACGCTTGCCGGCTGGTGCCCTTGGTGGTGTGGGAGAAGTAGTCGCGCTGGATCATGTCCTTCGAGTGCGCCCTGGCTACCTTCTGCAATGTCGGGTGGACGCAGAACTGCCTCAGGTTGTGGCTCTTGCGCTGCTGGTTGTGGAGATAAAAGCTCTGTCTCTCGTCGGCGCTCAAGAAGATCTTGCCCCCTCCGCACTTGCCCACGTACCCACCCGTGGCCGCTTCGGCCTCGGGAGGGGCCGTTACGACGGCGGCGGCCGCAAACGCCGTCGCGACGAAGACGGAACCAAACAAAACGCTCAGGTACCTCACGAAAAAATCCCCCCTGCTCTTCGTTACAGTGGGTACATCTTAGCCGATCACCCGCCCAGCACCAGTGCGAGGTGACACAGGGCCGCCTCTCTTACTGCCTGGCTTCCACGAAAGTTTTGTAAGAGGCGAGAGACATCTCCTGCATGGCGGCCCGGGCGGTGCCCTCGCCGGTCTCGTCCACCATGACCACTATGAAGTAGGCATCCTCCGGTCTGCTGGAGCCTTTCGGGAAGACGAGGCCGGCGTCGCCGAAGGTCGCGCCGTAGGAGCCGATCTTGTGCGAGACCTCGGCGCCTTTGGGGAGGGGTTGGGGCAGGCGGTCCTCGAAGTCCGTGTTCTTCATGAGGTCTAGCATCTCGGCGGAGAGCTCGGGGCTGGTGTAAGAGGGGTCCGCTATCTTCTCCAGCATTATGAGGATCTCGTTCGGGGTCGTGGTGTTCGGGATCCAGTACTCCGTGGTGCTGGCGCCCACGCGCTGGAGCTCGGATCGGATGTAGTCCCGGCCAAGGTAGCGGTCGAGCATCTTCCAGGCCGTGTTGTCGCTCTCTTTTATGAGGAACGCCGCGCACTCGCGCAACGTCAGGGTGTAGCCGATCGGCTTCGTGTACAGGGAGCCCGTCCCGTAGGCCTGAACGTCGGAGGCCTGCATGGAGATCTCGTCGTCGAGATCGACGGTTCCGGCAGCCGCGGACCGGTAGAGCGTCATGAGCACCGGAAGCTTGTTTAGGCTCGCGGCCAGAAAACGCCCGTCGGGGTCCATCGAGACCGTCTGGCCGGTGGACGGGTCGGAGACGACGACCCCATACCTGCCGGGGTAGGCGTCGGCTATCCTCTTCAGCTTCTGGTGCAGGTCTCCTTTCTCCGCGCCGGAGATCCCGGCCCGCGCAATGGGCTGGGCCCCGGCCCGGGCGCCGGGAGGCGCCCCCTCATCGTCCGCGTCCGGCGGTTGGAGGCGGGGTTCGGCGGTGGGCGTCTGGGCGCGGGTGACGGGGTCCTCGGTGGCGGAGGCCAGGAAGAAGAGTAGCCCGGCCAGAAGCACGAAGACGGGAAGGACCAACAAGAGGCGCCGTCTGAAGGTCCGCTGGCGGGTCTTGCGCAGTTGCCTGCGGCGTTGCCTGCGCTCGCGGCGGGACAGCCCCGTCTCCTCGGGCGTATCCGGTCTGGGTGATGGCGCGTAGATTGCTGTCCCCCCGTATCCGGCGCACGTGCGCCGGGGCTACTTGTTTATCGACCGGATAAAGGTAACTATAAAGATGGCCGAGATCAACATGAGGCCGCCCGCGGCGATCAGGCCCAAAGAGACGAAGAAGATGGTGCCCGCCCCGGCCTGGTCCCAGGTCTGCGTGGCCCACACGAAGGCGAAGAGGGAGGCGAAGAAGGTTAGCAGGATCAGGATCATGCCCCCGGGCAAATCCCTTATCTGGATCGCCGTCTTCTCGACGGTGTACGCGAGCTTCCCCCTGGTCGGGTAGCCCGACTCCCGCACGCTCTCCGCGGCCCGCCGGAACTCGCCCTCGCCCGCCAACCCTATGACGCGCGAGAGGTAGTAGGCCTCGGCGGGGGGCTTGCCCATCCTCAGTAACTCCAGGTAGTTGCGCCGGTAGAGCTCGACGGCGCCCGAGTGGGGCGAGGCGAGCTGTTTCAGGAAGGCGTGGGTGTCGAGGCGGGTGGCGTAGCGCCGGGCCTCGTGCTGGGCGGCGCGGGCCTCGCGGCTCCCGGAGCGGCCCGAGATCTCCGCCACCTCCAGGAAGAACATCTCGCGGGAAAATTCCAGGGCGCTCTGGCGTTCGCGGCGGCGGGAGGAGATCTCGGTCCGAATACCGCGCGAACGGTACTCCTCTCGCCGGAGCGCGTAGACCTGCTCCTGGTAGAAGTCCCGCTCCTGCAAGGAGCCGGCCGAGTCGCGCAGCCTGTAGGCCTCTTCGAGCGTCTCCGGTATCCTGCGCTCTTCCATAAAACGTGTTTACCCTAAGCTCTCGATCTCACGCTCCGAAACCCCTTCCGGGCCCTGAATAATAACACGCGGGTATCCCCCCACGACACTGGAAAGAGCTTGTCGGCCGGTCGGCACTTCAGCCGGTCAGCTTGTTGCCCTCGCGACGCCTCAGCGGCCTTCTTCGAGCTCCCGGTCACTTTCGCCTTTCCAGAGACCGTAGAAGATGCCGCCACCGCGCACCCGCACGTCGAGGTGGCCCTTGGCCGCGAGTTCTTTGAGCATGTTGTCGGCCTCCTCGACCGTCAGCGAAGTCTCCATCGCGGCCCGGGTCGGCGAGATCTCCTCGTGCTCGCGCAGCACGGAGAGCAACTCTCGCTCCTTGCTGCCGCCGGGGATTTCCTTGCGCCCTTCGCTGTCGGAGAGCCCCGCGATGCCCCTCAACAACAGGCTGAAGCCTGGGAAGACCGTCCATCCAAAAACGAAGACGAGCCACCAGAAGTTAGTGAACAAGAACAACACCGAGGCAGCGCCAAGCAACACGGGGATCAGGACAGCAAGCGAGGTGATGACCTGCGCCCTCGGGCTCATGCCCTCGACGTCCACACCGATGCCGTCCCAGAACTCGTCCGCGTCCGAGCTTCGGCGGGCGTGCCGCGTCCGCCTCTTCTCGAGTTCGCGATCCGGCCTCTGCTCCAAGGGCAACCTCCGGCCTCAATATAACAGCGGGTCCCGCGGGAGACTACGCCCAACCCGGATGGCGCAAGCCCGTCCAGATGCTAACCTGCCACTGAGTCGAACGGAGGATTTTAGATGGAGACAGAGAGACGGATAGAGGGGTCGAAGGACGCCCTGCTCGAAGAACTAAAAGAGTTCTTGAGGATGCCCTCGATCTCGGCCCGCCCGGAAGATGACGGCGGCTTCCGGGCCTGCGCGGAATGGGTTGCGGACAAACTGCGGGACGCGGGCGCCGAGGCCCGCATCATGGAGACCGAAGGCCAGCCGGTCGTCTACGCCGAGATAGGGGAAGGGAGCCGGACCCTCCTCTCCTACGGCCACTACGACGTGCAGCCGCCGGAGCCGCTGGACCTCTGGGAGAGCGACCCGTTCGGGCCGACGGTCAGGGACGGCTCCCTCTACGCCAGGGGCGTCGCGGACGACAAGGGCGACGTGCTGGCGCGCATCCAGGCGCTGCGCCTATATATACAGGAGCACGGCCCGCTCCCCTTCAAGCTCAAGTTCCTGATCGAGGGCGAGGAGGAGGTGGGCAGCCCGAACCTGGCCGCGTTCGTCCGGGCGAACGCGGACCTCCTCTCGGCCGACGCCTGCCTGTGGGAGGGCGCCATGAAAGACGAGGCCGGGCGCCCCAGCATCGAGTGCGGCACGAAGGGGATGGCCTACGTCGAGCTCCGCGCCCGCGGCGCCTCCCACGACCTGCACAGCATGTACGGCGGCGTGGCGCCCAACCCGGTGTGGCGGCTCGTGCAGGCGCTGAGGACCATCAAGGACGAGAACGGGGAGATCACGCTCGACGGCTTCGAGGATCTAATAGAGCCTCCCTCCGACGAAGAGCTCGAAGCCATACGGAAGATCCCCTTCGACGACGCCGCCCTGAGAAAACTCTGGGGCGTCGAAGCCCTCGACCGAAACCTCACCGGCGAGGCGGCCCTTCGGGAGTATCTCCTGCGTCCCACGGCGAACATCGCAGGAATCCTGGGCGGCTACACGGGTCCCGGGTCGAAGACGATAGTCCCGTCCGAGGCGTTCGTGAAGATGGACTTCCGGCTCGTGGTGGGCCAGAGCCCGGGTCCGGTGCTCGAGCTCCTGCGCGCCCACCTGGACCGGCGCGGCTTCGGGGACGTCGAAGTAGTAGACCTGCACGGGGTGGAGGCGGCCAAGACGCCCGTCGGCTCGCCCGTCGTGCAAACGGCCGTCGGGGCCTGGGAGGATCTCGGGCGCGACGACGCCGTGGTCTTCCCCACCATCGGCGGCAGCGGGCCGACCTCGCTCTTCGCCACGGAGCTGGGTATACCGACCATCATGACCGGCAACGTCGCGAACGCGGAGAGCCGCATCCACTCCCCCAACGAGTCGGTCCGCCTCGCCGACTACTTCGAGGCCGTCGGCTACTTCGCCCGCTTCTTCGAGCGCTTCGGCCGCGAAGGGTACCCGTCTTGACGGAGGAGAGGAGGGGCCTGGATCTCCCGGAGAACGTCCGAAAGAGCCTCGCCTCCGCCGTGCTCGAACGGGGGGCGCAGGCGAGGATGGTCTCGACGCGGGGTCGCGAGTCGATGAGGCCGCCCAAGGGTCACGTGGTCACGGCGGCGTCGTGGAGGGAGATCGAGGGGATCAGGGGCCCCGCCCGCATCGTGCGCCAACTCGAGTTCTACAAGACGTTCTACGGCCCCGTCGTGCGCCTCGCCTTCACCGTCTACCCGATGGACGGCGAACCCTTCTCGGCGGCGACGCTCCTGAACGTGAGCCAGGTCTCGGGCGACGCGGCCCTCTCGGGCCTCGGGCGGCAGAGGGAGGTCTTCTTCCACTTCTACTACGAGGAAGAAGGCGACCTCGCCTACGCGTTCTCCAAGGAGATCCCAAACGGGGAGAGGCAACGCGACGAGGCCAAGAAGATCCTCAAGATGGCCCGCGACGCCTACGCCGAAACACCAGAACAGCGCCGCAGCTTCCGCTCGGCCGTCGGCCTCGCCGAGAGGCAGTTCGAGTCGGTCGTCTCCGAACCCGAGGACCGGGAAGACCTCTAGTACTGGGCAACGTATTCTTGTATGGGTTGCGACGACCCGGGTCAGGCGCCCGCGTGTCCGGCACGAGAACCGGATGCAGCCTCCTCCGGCTAGCGGGTAAAGCGTCGAAGAGGGTGAAGCCGCCACCCCGGGCGGACCTCTCGCGCCGTCTCTATCTGGTCAAGGGGAGGGGGCCAGACCGTCGTCTGGCCCCCGACCGCGCGGAACGTCGGGATGGCCTTCTAGGAGAGACGGACCACGTAGAACATGCCCCCGCTGTCCTTGTCCGACAGGAACCCGTTCGGGCTCGTCGTGATGCCCTCGAGCGGCTCGCCGCTCTTGCGAACGGCCTGACGCGCCTGGAAGGGGGCGAAGTGCACGCGCACCCCGCCGAGGGCCTCGAAGGCCGCCCCGGTCCACTGGTTGGTGGCCTCTGTGACCATGTACGAATAGCCGAGCGCCAGGTAGCGCTCCGCGCTCGCGGCCACTAGCTCGAAGGCGTCTTCTGTCGGGAGATCGTCGGAGCGGGCAACCAGAAGGTGGTGACCAACCCTACCCCCGCCGTATGCCTCCCGGAAAGCCGGGTACCGTTCGGAGAGGGCCGTCAGTGCCTCGGCGTCCTGGGCGCCCAGCGCGGCGTAGACAGGCTCCCAGACCGCCACGACGGTGTCGAGAAACGGATCGTCCTGCCGGAACGGCGGCTCCACGTCGAAGGGCGGCATCGTCTCGTTGAACGCGCCGCCGATGACGCGTCCCTCCCCGTCCACGACGGCGACGGATTGCGCCAGTACCTCCTCGTTGATCTCGATGGCGTCCCGCGGGCTGGTGGGGTCCGTCAGGGCGAAGAGACGTATTATCCAGTACAGATGCGTCTCCGCGTCCCACGAACCGAACGGGTCGGTGCCGAACGGATCGGTGTGGAGCGTCTCCATGAGTCCCGCGGGCGGGTTCTTCGGGGGTTGGAGGTGGCGGGCCTGCGGTTCCCGGCGGGCGAACGAGGCTGCCACCACCCGCGCCATCTGCAAGAGCTGGTCTTGCGTCAGGTCCGCCGCGACGACCGTGGAGTATCTGCTGCCGCGGTGGGGCCGGGCCCGCGCGAAATCAGCGGCCGGCAGGGAAGCCGGCAGGGGCTGTAACCCGTGCCGGTCGGCGTCGCCGGCTCCCGGATAGGCGCTGTAGGGCAAGGGCCGCAGTTCGTTTGAGGACGCCCTCCCAGGATGTTCGGGGGACCCGATAACGGACGTGGCTCTCTGTGCCATGGTTTTCTCCTTTCGCTGGACGGATCTCCTTACACCACGACTGTAACGGCGACGGGGAGAGGGCGAACCGGCCAGAGGACCCAAATCTATGCGGGACTTTGGTCGCACGGACGCCCTACAAAGCGGGGGCCTGGTGGTTCCCGCTCGACGGAGGAAACCGAAGCGGTGACGGCGGCGGGGCGGTTCGGTACGTCGGTGTATGAACCTGATAACGAGGCTCAGGGTTAGGCGGTTAGTCTTCGGCTGGCGTCGCGCGTATACTTCCGGCCATGCTGGCGGGGAGCGCTTCTAAAGATTTCGTTACGAAGATAAGCCAGGCATTGGACGACGCCGGGCGAAAGGGCATCCATGTAACCGCGGGTGCCGGGACCGTTCACCTGGAGGGCCAGCAGTTCGCCCACCGTCCGGTCGAGGACGAGGAAGACGGGGCACCGCCGGGGCGTCCTTTCCACCTGGAGGAGCCACCGGGGCCGCGGGACATCGGCCGGTCCGACGGCACCTCGCGGCTCTGTTACTTTCTCGACGGTGTCCAGAGCTCAAGGGAGATCGGGCGCATAGAGATGTCGCCCGTGATCGTTGCAACGGTGGCCGCCGCTATCGTCAACCGCTGCGACAGGCGGTTCTCCCGGATGCCGCTCGAGGACCCGCCGACGGTCGTGCAGGCCGTGATCCTGCCCCGCAGCGCCGGCGACGAGAAGGTCGGGGCGTTCTGGGACCTGCTCATCGGGGCCGGCTTCTCCGAGTTCGGGGTCGAGGACGTCCCCTCTTCCCCGCACCTGGTCGTAGACTCGGCGGCGTACGTGCCCGGCGCGGACCCCTCGGACTACGTCGGGATGCGCGAGATGGCCCGCTCGCGGGTGCGCACGCTCAGGGAGCGGCTGGAGGGCGAGATGCTGCGCCGGTGGGAGCTCGACGATAGGACGCTCGCGGATTCGGAGGCCTGGATCGCGGTGGACGGCCAGCTCAGGGATATCAGGGAGTCCAACCGGCGCGCCGTCGGCCTCATAAAGAGCGTCGCCCGCCCCGAGTTCGTCGGCAGGGACGTCGCGATGCTGCTCGACCTGGAGCCAGGCATGAGGACGACGAGCTTCGTCCCAGACTGGCAGCTCCGGCGAGACCTCAGCGAGCGGCGCACCTCCTGGTACTTGAGAATGTGGCCGCCCCAGCAGGGCGCCGACGCGTTGGGTTCGTTGATGAGGATCGAGGCGCCCAGGGACACGAAGCCCGAGACCGTGGACGAGATCAGCCGCTGGGTCATCGCCGAGCGGGCGCCGCTGGCGAAGCCGGACCCGAGGTGGCCCGCCATGATCTACCCGATCCACTACGTCGAGAAGATCCTGAAGCCCCTGGTACAGAGCTCGGAGCGGTCCTACTCGAAACTCGAACGCCAACTCGCACTCAACGGAGGGAGCTAGATGCTTCACGACCATTTCCTGGATAAAGAACTCGGCCCCATAGGCCGCGTCGTGACGAGCGAGGACAGCCCCGCAACCGCCCACGAGTTCTTCTTCTGGACCGCAGAGACCGAAGCCGCCCAGAACCTGGACATCGGCCACATCGTAGCCGCCGAAGCTGAAGACGCGACCGCCGTCGCCGTCCTGGACGATCCGAGAAGATACTCGGACCTCCAGTCTTTCCTGGACGACTTCTACGCCTACGACGGAGATCCGGCCCTCGAAGCCCTCTCCGAGCGCGTCGAGATACTGGTCTTCAAAGCCCGCGTCCTCGCCACCAAGCACCGCCACGAGAAGAAGAAGTCAAAGCGACCCGTCCGCACGGGCCCCGTCTTCTTCGCCACGAGCGCGGCCATAGAGTACGCGCTCGGCACGGACGACTTCGCGGGGCACAAAATACCGATGCTACTCCACGAGAACGGCAACGAGAAGGACGGCTCCCCCCAGCGCACCCCCCTCTTCGTCGACGGCGACTACCTCCTCGGCCCCGAAGCGGGCCACCTCAACATAACCGGCATGAGCGGCCTCTCCACCAAGACCAGCCACGCCCTCTTCACCATCGCGAGCACCTTCCAGACCGTAAAAGACAAGAAAGTCGCCGCCCTCATGTTCAACGTAAAAGGCGCCGACCTCCTCTTCCTGGACAAGCCCGTCGAAGTAGACTCCGAAAAGGACCCCGAACTCGCCGAGCGTTACAAGAAGGCGAACCAGAAGGGCCTCCCCCCCGAGGACCGCGAGATGTACGAGTCTCTGGGCCTCGAAATAAAGCCCTTCGAGAACCTCCGCATCTTCGCCCCGCTCGCCTTCGGCAAGGACGGCGGCGACGGTATGGTTCATGCCGCCGACCTCCGCACCAAGGACCTGAACACCCTGCGCAACGCCCGCGGCGAGGACACCTGCGTCCACCCCATCGTGTGGGACCTCGAAGACGTCCTCCCCCACGCCGGCCGCATCTTCGACCCGACCGACTACGACGACAAGTTCAAGGGCTTCGTCGAGTACCTCAGGTCCGTCCCCGTCCGTACCATGCGCGGCTTCCACTCGCAGCTAGATGAGGCCTTCGAGTACTTCGAGGAGAGCGACAGCTCCTACTGGAACGGCCACCACCAGGCCACCATAGCCAAGGTCCGCAACCGCTTCGGGGTCCTCCCGAGCAAGTGCGCGGGCCTCCTCGTCCACGGCCGGGTCGAGTACGGCGACTCCCCGCAGGTCGACGGCCCCTTCCAGGATCGGGAGATGCGCGTCGTCGACATCTCGCACCTCTCCGGCGTCCCCCAGGACCTCGTCGTTACCAAGGTCATAAACAGCGTCTGGGAGATGGCAGAGCAGGGCCGCCTCGGCGTAGACAAGCTCGTCATCTTCGTCGACGAGCTGAACAAGTACGCCCCCTCGGGCTCAAAGACCAGCAGCCTCAAAGACACCCTCGTGGACATAAGTGCCCGTGGGCGCCACCTGAACCTCACCCTCTTCGGCGCCCAGCAGTTCCGCTCCAAGGTAGACGACGAGGTCGTCGGCAACGCAGCCACAAGCCTCTACGGTCGCATAGGCGACGAAGAACTCACCAACTCCAGCTACCGCTCCTTCTCCGGCACGACCCGCGAGGAGCTCCTCCAGCTAGAAAAGGGCCGCCTCCTCCTGCGCCACGCCCACTACGCGGTCCCCGTCTTCGGCACCTTCCCGCGCCCGATGGTCCTGATGGGCAAGCAGGGCACCGACATCTTCGGCGAGCGCAAGGGCGACGCCGCAACCTCCGTCCTCGCCGTCATGCGCGGCCTCATAAAGACAGGCAAGCCCCCCGCCATCACGGCTATAAGGGGCGACATAGAAGGCGTCCCCGAAGAGCAGGTCTACGAGGCACTCGACGCCGTCCAGGCCGCCCACCGCACGGGCCACGGCGCAGCCGACCCGTACAAGAACTTCCGCTGGAACCTCACCCGCAACAACCGGCCCGCGAGGAGGCGAGAGTCGTCCCAGATCCTCTCCGGCCTGGACCGGATGCGTGATTAGCAAGAAGACGATGATGATGGTTAGCGTGTCGTAGGCGAAGTATATTCTAGGTGTGCATGCGATGAATCTAGAAAGCCTGACATCGTAAAGATCGCCCACATCTCGGACACGCATCTCGGGTACTCGCGGTACGCGCGGCTCGATCCCGAGTCCAACCGCAATCAGCGGGAGGTCGACGTCCAGGAGGCCTACGGGCGAGCCGTGGATGCCATCCTGGAGCGGGACGTGGACGTCGTTATTCACTCGGGCGACGTCTTCGACTCGGTGCGGCCGGCGACGCACGTCATCATCGGCTTCCTGAAGCAGACGGCCCGCATTACGGCACGGGCCGGCATCCCCTACGTCGTGGCGGCCGGGAACCACGAGACGCCGCGGCTGCGGACGACGACGGCCGCTCTAGAGTACGCGAACCTGGTGAACGTGCATTCGGCGCACGGGTTCGATCTTGACTATTGGGTGGACGAGTTCGATGGGGTGAACGTCGGGGTCACGCTGGTGCCGCATGGGGCCGTGTTCGGGACGGGGGCGGTGATGCCGGCGCGGGACGCGGACGTGAATATCCTGGTGACGCACGGGTTGGTGCACGGGCTGGAGACGAGGCAGCACGAGATGGGCGAGGCGGACCTGCAGCCGGGCATGATCTCCGCCCCCTTCGACTACATAGCACTGGGCCACTACCACGACTTCCACAAGCATAAGGAGAACGCGTACTACTCCGGCGCCACCGAGCGCTTCGGGTTCGGCGAGGTCGATTCGAAGGCCGGCTTCGCCGTCGTCGAGTTCGACGGCAACGGTCTCGAGAGCGTGGAGCACGTCGAGATAGAGACGCGGCCCATGATCGACCTCCCCAAAATTTCCGCGAAAGAGATGGACTCGGCGGAGCTGACGGAAGAGGTTCAGAAGCGGGTCTCCGATGTTGACCTCGACGGTGCCATCGTGCGGCTGCGGGCCTACGACGTGAGGCGCGGGGTCGCGAGCGGGGTGGACAGGGAACTGTTGCGGGACCTGCAGCGGCGTTGTCTGAACTTCAGTCTGGAGATCCACCCCGAGGAGAGCCCCGAAGCGGCGGGCGAGGACGGCCCGCCTTCGGCGGTCTTCGGGCCGCTCGGCGAGGAGTTCGCCCATTTCGTCAACTCCAGGCGGGAGCGCGGCGAGCTCGAGAAGGCGTTCGCGGAGGAGTTTCTGGAGAAGGGGCGCGGTTATCTGACGCGGGCGGCGAGCGAGGAGCCGGGCGCGTGATCCTGGAACGCCTCTTTATCCAGAACTACAAGCAGCTCAGGGACCCGGTGGAGCTGTTTCCGCCGGAGGGAGCCGTCGGGGTCGTGGGAGCAAATGGCGCCGGCAAATCGACCCTCTTCGAGAGCATCCTGTGGGCTTTCTTCGGTTCGAGGGGCGGCGGGCCGCGGTTCGCCAACGAGTCTATCCCGTGGAGCGGCGGTTCCACGAAGGACCCGTCCGTGGTCGAGGTTACGCTCGCCACGGACGGCGGATCGTATATGGTGAGGCGTCAGCTCAAGGGCGGCTCAACGAGCGCGGAGGTGCGCGACGGCGATGGGCGGACCATCGTCACCGGGACTTCCGACGTGATCCGATGGGTCGAGGAGACGCTGCTCGGGATGGACCGGACGGCCTTTGAAGCGACCTTCTACGCCCGCCAGAAGGAGCTCCGCTTCTTCGCCAACGACGACGGCATCAGCCGCGTCCGCCGCATCTCCAAACTCCTGGGCATCGGCGGCGTCGAGGCGGCACAGGCCCTGCTGCGCGAGGACCGGAACGCCCTCAGGTCGGAGGCGAGGGTCCTCGAGAAACGGCTCGCCGAGGCAGACCTGGAATCTTTCCAGGCGGAGCTCAAGGAGGCCCGCGAGGCCTGCGACCGCCTGGAGGGCGAGCTGGAGAAGGTCTCGACCGAGTTGGTCTCGGCCGAAGAAGAACTCCGGTCGGCCCGCGCGGCCCGCGACGCGCTCGAGTCGTCTTACCGCGAGCACTCGCGCCTGACCGCGGACCTGCGGGCGGCCGAGGCCGAGGGGCGCCGGGCGGCGGACCGGGTCGCCGAGGGGGAGAAGGACCTTGCCGACCTCGCGGCGGCGGAGGAGGAGCTAGGTCGCCTGAAGCCCCGGACGGCCAGGTTGCCGGAGGTAACGGCGGAGCTCGAGAAGCTGGAGGAGGACCGGCGGCTGGCGGAGGAGCGGGACAGGGGGCGTCGGGAGTGCCTGCAGGGGCAGCGGCGCGTCTCGGACATCGAGGGCGAGGTCTGGGACGTTCTGGAGGGGTTGGACGGCGGGGACGGGGAGGTAGTCCCCGGCTTCGACGCCCTCTTCGAGCTTGACGGCCCGGATCTCCTGCAGCGCGCCGTCGCGGTTCTGGACGGGGCAACGGGCGAGCTCGAGAAGGCGGAGGCGCGGCACGAAGAGTTGCGCGACCTCTCCGCCCGTCACGAGGCGTACCGGGCCGCCGAGGAGGAGGTGCTGAGGGCCAGGGCCCGGCACGAGGAGGCGAAAGAAGAGGCGCGGGGGCTGCGGGAGGAGCTCGAAGACCTCTCCGGCGGCGAGGACCCGGAGAGGCGCGAGGAGGAGCTCCGCGGGGAAGAGGAGAGGCTCAAGGAGCTCGCGGCCCTCCACCGGGGCCGGGCCAACGCCCACGAGCGCGAGGCGAAGAACGTGGACAGGGCGCGGGAGGCCATAGACAGCGGGGCCGAGGACCACTGCCCCACCTGCCACAGGGGCTTCGACGGCGGGGAGCAGGAGGAGATCTCCGACACCCTCAAGCGGCAGGCCGCCTCCCTCCGTCGCCAGGCCGCCGTCGAGTCAGCGGAGGCCGAGAAGCTGACCCGCTCTGCCGAGGAGTCCGCGGAGAAGCTCCAGAGACTGCGGGCGAGGACCGACCGCTGGCGGTCCCTGCGCGAATCGCTGGTGAGGGCCGAAGACCGCGCCGCCGACCGGCTGACGACGCTCGAAGGGCTGGACAAAGAACTGGCCGAACGGCGCGAAAGCCTCGAAGGAACACGGCCCCCGACCCGGGAAGACCTGCAAGACGCCCGCGACCGCCGCGCACGCCTGCGCGGCGTGCGGGACGCTCGGCCCGCCGTGGCGGCCCTGGCCGCCGAGCACTCGCGGCTGACGGGGCGCGTCTCGGAGCTGTTGGCGAGGCTGGAAGAGCTCTCGGACCTCTCTTACGACGCCGAAGCGCACCGGGAGAAGAGCGCCGAGAAAGACCGCCTCGAACGGGCCCGCGGCCGGGTAGAAGAGCTGGAGCGGCGGCTGGAGACCCGGGCCGGCGTCGAAGAGACGCTCGAAGAAGCGCGTGGGCGCGTCGAAGAAGCCGGGAAAGCTGCGGAGAAGCTGCGCGAGGAGGTCAAAGCCCTCGGTTTCGACGAGGAGGCGTACGAAGCCGCCGCGGGGAGGGTGGCGTCGTCCGAGGAGCGCGTCTCGGGGCTCAGGGACGCGAGGGAGGGGCTCGGCGGCGACTGGAAGGACGCCGACCACCGCATAGAACGGGCGAAGACGGAGCTCAAGCGCCTCGACGACGACAGGAAGCTCGCCAACGAGAGGGCTGCGGCGGCGGCGCGCATGGACGAGATGGACGGGCTCTTCACCGAGTTCTTCCGCTCCCTGACCGCGCGGGCGAGGCCGATGCTCGAGGCGGAGGCATCGGGCCTGGTACGGGAGCTCACGGACAACCGCTACGAGAGCATGGAGTTCGACGAGAACTACCGCGTCAGGCTGCTCGACCGCTTCGACGACTCCTACGCCATCGAGCGGTTCTCGGGCGGGGAGGCCGACGTGGCGAGCCTCTCGGCGAGGGTCGCGCTCTCCAGGCTCGTCGCGGCGCGCGGGGGGAACACTCTAGGGTTCCTCGTGCTCGACGAGGTGTTCGGCAGTTTGGATGCCGGGAGGCGCAACAACGTGTTGCTTGCGGTCGAGAGACTCAAGCGGTCCTTCGGCCAAATCTTCATAATCTCCCACGTCGGCGAGGTGCAGGAATCCGCCCTGGTCGACGAGATCTGGCTCATAGAGGAAGACGAAGAGGGTAAGAGCCGGATCCGGCGCATGGACGCACCCCTGGGCGGGACGCCGGAGCCCCTGCTCGAGGCCGGGTTGCTGGGTTCGGACGGGGGACCGGAGTAGAACGAAAAAGGCCCGCGGCGAGCGCCGCGGGCCCCGGCAAGGTTCTTCGGTTCGCCTACCGGCGCATGGCCGTGGCTATGAAGTTCCGGATCACCTCCGCGTTCGTCTCGGTGTAGACGCCGGGGAAACCCTCAGTCCCGCACCCGGCGCCGAAGCTGGTTATCCCGATCTGGTAGCGTCCGGTGCTCGTCGGAACGAACATCGGGCCGCCAGAGTCGCCCTGGCAGGTGTCCTTGTTCTCCTTGCCCGCGGCGACCATGCGGGGCGTCACGTAGTTGTCCCCGTAGACGCGCTTGCCGACGCCGTCGCGGACCAGTGGCACCTTCGCCTCGCGCATCCGGTACGGGAAGTTGTCGGGCTGCTGGAAGAACGGCCCCTGCCTCTCCGTGTTGCCCCAGCCGGCGATGGTCGCCGTACGCCCGGGCTGCTCGAACGTGTTGAAGGAGACGGAGGGGATCTTGACCGGCGCGACGTTCCTGACCGGGCTGCTCAACTTGAGGACGGCGACGTCGTTCGCCTCGTTGCGCCTCGGGAAGTATTTCGGGTGGCGGAAGATCGTGGCCACCCGCCGTGTCTGTCCCTGTTTCTTGTTGAGCGCCGTGATCCCAACGGTAACCCGCAGCGGGGTGCGGGTCGTGCCCTGGACGCAGTGGGCCGCGGTGAGCACGCTGTCGCGGTCGATCAGGGTGGCGCCGCAAAACTGCTGTTGGTAGACGGAGCTACCCCGGGTCACGTCCCGCAGCGCGGCTATGAACTTGTACTTGCCGTCGGGCACCGCTGTCCCGCCCACGATTCGGGAACCGTTGGTCGTGGAATCTCCCCCACCCGTGGTTTCCTCGGCGGCGAACACGGGCACCGCGATCCCGAGGCTCAGCAACGCCGCGAACACCACCGCCAGCAGATAACGCGTGTGGTAACGCAAGGCGTTACCCGTGTCCGACCCGCCTCCGACCTTCAAACCGACCTCCTCATCGACCCTCCAACGATATGCGTGCGCCCCGAAGCGGGCGCCGAAGAAGCCCGGCCCCAGCCCGGCCACGAATAGAACGCGGAACCGTCTCCCTCTTCGCGCGGCATCTTACTACAGGAAACTCCCGTGGCGAAAGAGGAAGTTCCGGGTGGAAACCACGTCTTGACGGTCCGCTCGCGTACTCCCACGGGCTGCAAAGAGGACAAAAGCGGGGCCGGCGGAATGAACCGTCGGCCCCGAAGATCGGGCGAAGTAAGGCTAGCGGCTGGCCGCGTTGTAGATGAAGGAGCGGATCGGTCCGGAGTTGGCCTCGGCGTAGACGCCGGGGAAGCCCTGAGCCCCGCACCCGGCGCCGAAGCTGGTTATGCCGATCTGGTAACGGCCGCTGCTCGTCGAGACGAACATCGGGCCGCCGGAGTCGCCCTGGCAGGTGTCCTTGCCCTCCCTGCCCGCGGCGACCATGAGGCCCGTCGCGTAGGCCGAGCCGTAGATATCCTTGGCGACGCCGTCACGGACTATCGGCACCTTCGCCTCGCGCATCCTGTAAGGGTAGTTGCTGCCCGCGCCGCCGCTCGGGGGCTGCTTGACGGTGTTGCCCCAGCCGGCGATCGTCGCCCGGCGCCCCGGCGTTTCGAAGGTGTTGTAGGTGGTGGCGGGTATCTTGACCGGCGAGATCCCCGTGACCGGGCTGCTGAGCTTGAGGACGGCGGCATCGTAGCGGTAGCTGACCGTCGACGAGGTGTAGTTCGGGTGGCGGAAGATCGCGGCCACCGACCGCGTCTGCCCCTGCTGCTTGCTCAGGTCGGTGATCCCCACCGTAACCCGCAGCGGTGCGGCCGTGGTCCCTTCCAGGCAGTGGGCCGCGGTGAGCACGCTGTCACTGTCGATAAGGGTGGCGCCGCAGAACTGCTGTTGGTAGACCGTGCTGCCGTTCGTCACGTCGCGCAGGGCCGCTATGAACCTGTACTTGCCGTCGGGCACGGCTGTCCCGCCGACGATGTGGGGCTGGATCTCGGGCTCGCCCTCCGCGGCGAAGGCGGGCACCGAGACCCCGAGACCAATCGCCAGTGCGAGTACGACCGCGAGAAAGTAGCGCCCAAAAAGCTGTCTGTCCCCTACCGCGCCCGACTCGACCACGCTCTTCAAACCATCCCCCTCATCGCTTTCTTGCAGTATGCGTGTGCCCCCGCTCACCACCACGAGGTTCGTTGCGGATGGATTTCGGGAGCTCTTCTACTTCGCGCAGAATCTTACTACAACAATATCGAACCGGCGTAATCGGCAAGACACTTCCCGGGGAAGATCTCACCCCTGCCAGCGTCCGGAGTACCCGGGCACGCCTTCGGGGGGTTCATGCAGGACGTTCTTCCCCACTTTTCTTAATAGAGACGCGCGACGATAGTGCCTCTACCAGGCGCCTGGCATCCTCGAACCCGAGGTCCGTCACCTCCAGGGCCGAACCGCCTCCCCCCGACGCCACCTCGGTCTCGAAGGTGGCGAGCCGGACCCGGCGCTGGAAGGGGCTCTGCAAAACGCTGCGCGACTGGAGCCTGCGCCTGGGCGCCACGACCGTCACGCGGCCGAGGTTGCGGGATCTGACCACCAGACGGTCTCCTTCCAGGGCCCACCCCGCCGCCCGGAAACGCAGCCAACCGTAGACGGCGAAGGCCGGGATCAAAAGCGCCGACAAAAGACCGAAGAAGGCGTCGAAGACCAGCAGCGGAACGAGCACCCCGGCGGCGGCAAGGACCACGGCCGGGATGCAGGCCCTGAAGACGTAGCGGCGGAGGGCGCGGCGCGGAAGCGCGTTCAGGGGCGGGTCGACCGCGAACTCGGGCGCGGCTTCTCTCAGGAGCGCCTGCACCTCGTCGCGGGGCAGCAGGGGGAACATCACGGCGGAGACGCCCGCGTCCTCGCCGTAGCCGGCGCTCTCGACGCGCAGGGAGGCGAGGCCGAAAGGCTGGCGCAGGACGCCCTCGGAGACGCGGACGGCCTGGATGCGTCCTAGCGGGATCGTCGCCTCGCGCCTCTCCAGCAAACCGCGCTTGATGTACAGGAAATCCCCGTCGCGCGAGAGGGTAAAGCCGAAGTGCGCCAGCACCGTGCCGGCTATCGCCAGCAGCCAGGCGACGAGCGCGACGGCGGGGACGAGAATCAGGGCGACGACCAGGGCGTTCGGCGCGACCCTGTCTACCAGATCCCTGAAAAAAGCTTCGGAAAAGAACTCGTCGAAGACCTGGGAGCCGACGGCCAGCAGGGAGAGGGCTACTCCTATCTGTCCGCTGGTGGCGCCCGCGACGAGAAGATCCCGCACAGACAGACGCCGCAGGACTTCGGGCCCGGCCTCTTCTTCGGTATCGACGGGCTCCTTTCTCGCGCCCTCGATCTCACGCCGCAGGGCCTCCGTTGCCCCGCGGCTAAGCGCGGGGAGCGAGGCGTCCGGCTCGGTCGCGCCGCCGCCCGCCGTCTCGACGCGCACCTCGTAGACGCCGAATACCCGCTGCACTATCCCCTGAACGGTATCCACGGACTGGACGTGCTCCAGCGGAATCGTCCGCTCGCTCTTCTGGAAGACGCCCTGCCGCAGCCGGAACGCGCCGCCCACCACCCCGTAGCTCGTCGCCCTCCAGGAGAGAAAGCCCCAGACCGCCGCGAGCACGACGAGGACCACCGCGCCGAGCAGGACGAGGAAGATCGTGAGCGGGCTCAGCCCCTGGCTGAAGAGGACGATGATGCCGGGCAGGGCCGAGGCGCTCACCAGGCGCCTGACGGACTTCAGGGCGTCAATGACCATCGCCGCGGGGTGGAGATGGAGTAGCGGCTCCGCCTCAGAGCTCATCCTGCTCCCTGGTGAGGTCCGCGATGCGGTCGCGGGCCTCCGCGGCTATGGGTGTCGAGAGCTCGGGGATCTGGTTCGGCCCCGCCGCCGTGTGGAAGACGACCGTCGAGAGCCCGTAGCGCCGCTGCAGGGGGCCCTGCCGCGTGTCCACGTGCTGGATGCGGGCCAGAGGAACCAGCGTGCGGCTCACCCACCAGACCCCTCGCTGCAGGTCGACCTCGTCAGGCCGGATCTCGTACCGCCACCGCCGCCACCGGAGCCCCGGCGCCACGAAAACGGAGAAGACAGCCAGCGCGAGCACGGCAAGAACGGGAAGGATCCCCACAAGCACGGAAACCTCGACCCACCTCAGCAGGACGAAGCTCGCGAACCCGGCGCCGGCCAGGAGGGGCAACGTGTTGAGGGCGCCCGAGATCCTCCAAACGACCTTTGCCCGCGGATCCAACCTCTCCGAAGGCTCGTCTTTCAAGGGCGGGAGAGCATCGGGATGGCCGGACGGCCGCGCAGGTCCTTCGCCGCGAGCTGGCCGCAGGCCGCGTCGATGTCCTGCCCCCGGCTCGGCCGCAGCGTCGCCGAGAGGCCGAGCTCCCTCGCGTACCGCAAGAACGCCTTGGCGTCCCCCTTGCTCGTCGCCGAGAAGCCCGTGTCCGTCCAGTTAAAGCGCAAGAGGTTCAGGTGGTAGAGGGGGTGATCCAGCAGGTCCACGAGCGCCTCCACGTGCCGCGGCTGGTCGTTCACGCCGGCCAGCAGCGTGTACTCGAAGAAGAGCTTGCGGCGCGTCGTGTCGACGTAGTAGCGGGCCGCGTCCATGAGCTCCGGGATGGAGTGGCGGGAGGCGACGGGCATGATCTCGGCCCGCTCGTCCCCAAACGGCGTGTGCAGCGAGATCGCCAGATGGAACTGCTCGGGCTCGTCGGCGAAGCGCCGGATCTTGTCTACCAGCCCACTCGTCGAGACGGCGATGTGCCTTGCGGCGAGGTTGAACCCTTCTCCATCGTTCAGCACCCTCAAGGCCTTCACCGTCTCCCCGTAGTTCAGCATCGGCTCGCCCATCCCCATGACTACGACGTTCGAGACCCTCTCAGGGGCGATGTCGCGGGCGGCGACGAGGACCTGCTCGGCGATCTCCCGCGCCTTCAAGTTCCGCTTGATGCCCATGAGCCCCGTAGCGCAAAACTTGCAGGCCATCGGACACCCAACCTGCGTCGAGATGCAGACCGTGTGCCGACCTTTTTCCGGGATCATGACCGTCTCTATCGCATGCCCGTCGTGCGTGTAGAAGAGGTACTTCCTGGTACCGTCGGTCGCCATCGAAGCGTTCCGAAGGTCGAGCACCGCCGCCGGAGCAGCCTCGTTCAAAGCTTCTCGCAACCCCTTAGGCAGGCTGGTCGCCTCTTCCCAGTCCCGCACCAGGGAGACCGTCAGGGCTGCGTAGGCCTGCCCCAACCGGTAACGCGGCTCCCCGCGCTCCTCGAGCGTCTTCTTTACTTCCGGCAAAAACTCGGCAACTCTCATGCGCAGATGTTAGCACGCAAGCTCCTCCCTTCGGGCAGCTTGTCAGCCCGATGCGGGCTGAGAGCGGAAGCCGAAGGCTGGAGCGTGCTGAAAGGCGCGAAGCGCCGGGCTGATAGCTCGCGAAGCGCGCGTGCTAACAATGTAGAATTTGCGGATGGTGGCGCTCGATGTGTTCATAGCCCTCTTCGTTTTGCTGGCGGTGTTGCGCGGCGCGCGCACCGGCTTTCTGGCTGGCGTCTTTTCGCTCGTCGGGGTGGTTGTGGGGGCTTCGGTCGGGTCGAGGGTGGCGCCCTCGCTCGCGCCGGAGGGGGGGAACCCTATTTATGAGTTGGGTATTACCCTTATTGGCATCGTTGGCTTCGCCGTTCTTGGGGAGATTTTGGCCCGCATCGTCGGGGGCTCCTTGAGAAACCGGCTCACGGGGCCGACCTCGGCGGCCCTGGACGGTCTGGGGGGTGGCGTTCTGGGGCTTGCGCTCTCGCTCGTTCTGGTGTGGGCCGTCGGGGTTTTTGCCCTGCAGTCTCCCCCGCTCGCCGGGCTGCATCCGGCCGTCGAGGAGTCGAAGATCCTGAGCTCTCTCAACGAGCGGATGCCCTCGGGGATGCTCACCCGGGCGGTCGCCAAGATCGACCCGCTGCCCAAGATTCAGGGCCCCAGCCCCGACGTCGCCCCCCCGGAGAAAGGCATAGTCTCGGACCCCGACGTGCGGGCGGCGTCCATGAGGACCGTGCGCGTAACCGGGGTGGCCTGCGGCTACGGCGTCGAGGGCTCGGGTTGGGCCGCCGGGAGAAACCTCGTCGTCACCAACGCCCACGTCGTCGCCGGCGAGGCCGTGACGAGGGTGCAGCCCAGGGGCGTCGGCCGCAGCCTGAAGGCCGAGGTGGTCCTCTTCGACGAGAAGAACGACGTGGCGGTCCTGCGCGTCAGGAAACTAGGCCTCTCCCCCATCCCGCTCGCGCCGCCCCGCAAGGGCGAGGCGGCGGCCGTGATCGGGTTCCCCCAGAACGGCCCGCTCGACATCCAACCGGCCCGAACCGGCGAGACCGAACGCGTGATCTCCGGCGACGCCTACAACGAGGGCCCGGTCGAACGCGTAGTCACCGGCTTCCGCGTCTTCGTCCGCCCGGGCAACTCGGGCGGCCCGGCCGTCAACGCCGAGGGCGAAGTAGTCTCCACCATCTTCGCCAGCCGCGCCGACTCCTCCAACGCCGGCTTCGGCATCCCCTCCCAACTCGTCGGCCGCCACCTGCAACTCGCCACCGGACGCACCAACCCGGTAAGCACCGGAGGATGCGCAGGTTAGCACGCAAGCTCCTCCCTACGGTCGTCGCGCACGCTTCGGCCTGCTTCGCGGGCCTCGCTTTCAGCTTGTCAGCTTCTTGCCGCGCTAAGACCTACCGGGCCGCGCATCGCGCGACGGTTCGGGTGCCGTGGGACGTGACGCGTACGGATGACTTCCTGGAAGCCTCCGAAGGAGGCGTGCTGAAATGCTGACTAGCTGAAAGGCGCGAAGCGCCGTGCTGAAAGCGGAGGCGCAAGCCGAAGCGTGCGCGAGTCGCTTCGCGGCTCGCTAGCGGGTCTCTTCTTTGATGATCTTCTCGACCGCGATGCGGCTTCGGGTTAGTTCGGCTTCGACTGTGGCGAGGCGGGCCAGGGATGTCTCGCGCAGGCGGTCGCGCTCGACCTCGCGGGCGACGGCCGAGGCCGCCTCGTCGATGGCTGTTACGGCGCTCTCCAGGGTCAGCAAATCTCGTTGGTCCATATACGGGATGTTACCTGAAGCCGTACCTCTCGTTGTTGCGCTTGGCGACGAGGTAGGCGTCGATGGTGGCCCACAGTCCAACGATGGGCATCAGGACCCAGCCGATCAGGACCACCGTCAACGCGCCGTTGATTAGCTGGAGGATTATGAAGACGGCGCCCTTGCCTATCTGGCCGTTGTAGATCTGGCCGAGACCCGCGACGATGACGCTGAGGATGGCCGCGATCAGGGGATTGCGCATGACTCTCTCCTTCTCTTCGCTCTCACAACGGTATACGCCCGAACCCACTACTCGTTTCGCCGCCGGTGCTCTTCCTTGAGCCTCGAATACTCCTCGTCCTCGGCCGCGGCCCGCCACTTCGCCCGAAAGACCTCGGCCGCCCGGGCCTTCTCCGGGTCTTCTTCCTCGCGCGGCTTGCTCTTCTTGCCGCCCTCGTACTTCGCGTAGCGCCTCGCCCTGGTCCATCCCATCTGCAAGTACTTTCTGGCGACGTCCATGCCGACGAAGTCGCCCTCGGCCCTGTACTCCTCGAATTTCGCGTAGATCTTCTCGGACGACTCCCGCGCGGCCTCCTCGGTCTTGAAGCTCCAGAGAGGCAACAACTCGCCCTTGTACGGCTCGGCGTGGAAGACGCCCTGCTCCCCGCGGCCGACCCTGTACGCCTCGGGATGCGCCCGAAGATCCACGCCGTCGTACGGATAGCTCATCGCGTCAAATCTGTGATGAACGCCGGCACTTCGAGCTCGACCGCACCGCCGTCCCTGATCGAAACTTCCCGAAAAGGCCGATACTCGACGTAATAGCCGCTACCGAGGAACAGCATGACCTCCCCGGCTATCTCGACGCCTTCGGCATCGGACGCCCTGTAGTCGAAGTCCTCTTCTTCCGGTTCCGCGCCCGGTTCCCGTGAATCCAGGTTGGCCTGCCACGCGTGGATCCTCGCGGACAGCGGTTCGGGCATCCCGAAGTTTTCCGGAGACGAAGACAAACCCATCGAAACGGAACCGGGGAACGGGATCTCCCACAGACCGTCGGCCATCCAGTCGAAGCCGACCCTGACGAAGCACCTGTACTTCCGTAGATAGTTCTCCTCGATGAACTTCCACACTACCGGCTCGTCCTCCCGCCTAAGCCCTTCGTAGAAGGCGGGACGGTAACTGCCGAACTCCGGCCCGTGGTCCGCGAGGTCGTGCTCCGTCCACAATCGGAACAGGTTTCGAGACTTGGTGCGATACGGACGGTCCATCTTCGAGAGTCTAACCCGGAACGCGACGTGGCGACCCCTTACATCACGCTTGACAGAACGTTCAATCAGGAGTAACGTGGGTTCATTGAATGTTCGATCAAGGAGGATTGGTTGGCTGAGGAGGTAGACAGGCGGGGTCAGATCCTGGACGCGGCGTTCGAGGAGTTCTCGACGAAGGGGTTCAAGGGGGCGACTATCAAGAGCATAGCGGGGGCTGCGGGGTTGCAGTCTCCGGCCCTGATCTACTGGTACTTCCCGGACAAGGAGGCCCTCTTCGACGCGGTCTTGCACACCCACGCTCCCTTGCGGACCACGGTGGATGATCCGGCGTCGATGATGGACCGTCCGCCCGAGGAGGTTTTGCCGGAGATCGCGCGAGCTTACTTCGCGACCGTCAATAACCCTGTCAGCCAGCGCATGATGAAGCTTCTGGTAGGGGAGGCCATGAGGCGTCCGGGGCTGGCGGACATGCTGGGCAGGGCGACGGCGGCGAAGGTGCTCGGCTTCCTCAAGCAGTACCTGTCGCGTCAGGTCGAGTTGGGGCGGCTGCGGCCCCACGACGTGCGCTCGGGCGCGCGGGCCTTCGTCGGGATGCTCATCCCGCAGGCGGCGGGCAAGATCGTCTTCCCCGCCCTGCGCGAGGACGACCTCACCGACGAAGAACACCTAAAGACGGCCATCGGTATCTTTCTCGAAGGGTTGAGGCCGAAGGATTAGAGAAGGCGACGAAGGAGGTCCCGCCGTGACGGAGACAACGCAGAAGAGGGCGAGCGCCGATGCTGCGGAGCCCCGCGGGGCTTCCGGGGTGACGCGCACGGCCTGCGCGGTCGTCGGCGGGGGTCCGGGCGGGGCGGTGCTGGCGTTGCTGCTGGCGCGCAAGGGCGTGGACGTGACGCTTCTCGAAGCGCACCCGGACTTCGACCGGGAGTTTCGGGGTGACACGTTGCACCCTTCGGTCATGGAGATCATGGACCAGTTGGGCCTCGCCGGCAGACTGCTCGAACGTCGTCACAGCAAGATCTCGACATTCACCATCCAGACCGACGAGGGGCCGTTCTCGCCCATAGACCTCTCGCGGCTCAGGACGAAGTTCCCCTACATAACCGTCATGCCCCAGACGAGCTTCCTCGAGTTCATAGTCGGTGAGGCAGAGAAATACCCGAACTTCCGGCTCGTTATGGGGGCGCGGGTCCGCGGGCTCGTCGAAGAAGACGGTGGGGTACGGGGGGTGCGTTACGAGGGCAAAGACGGGCCGCGCGAGGTTCGGGCGGCGCTCGTGGTCGGGGCGGACGGGCGCGGGAGCCGGGTACGCCGGCTCGCCGGGATAGAGCCCATAAAGACCTCGCCGCCGATGGACGTGCTGTGGTTCAAGCTGCCGAGGGAGCCGGAGGACCAGGAGGGGATCGTCGGCCGGTTCGGGCGGGGGCACATCGCGGTCATGCTGGACCGGGAGGATTACTGGCAGGCGGGGTACGTCATCCCCAAGGGGACCTTTCCAGAGCTTCGGCACGAGGGCATCGGGGAGCTCAAGCGGCAGTTCGCCGGGCTTATCCCCGAGTTCGCGGATCGGCTAGCCCATCTCACGGATTGGCGCGAGGTCTCGCTGCTCTCCGTCGAGTCGAGCCGCTGCCCGACGTGGCACAAACCGGGGCTTCTGCTCATCGGGGACGCGGCCCACGTGATGAGCCCCGTAGCGGGGGTGGGCATCAACTACGCGATCCAGGACGCCGTGTCGGCGGCGAACGTCCTCGACGGGCCGCTCACGGAGAGCCAGAGGCGGCTGGTCGCCCTGGACGAGAAGCACCTCGCGGCGGTGCAGCGGCGGCGGGAGTTGCCCACCAGGGTGATCCAGGCTTTACAGGCCCAGATCCAGAAAAACGTCCTGGCACCCGCCCTCGGGTCGAGCCGGCCGTTCTCCCCCCCGCTGCTGCTGAAGCTTCTGCCGCGCATACCGGTCCTGCGGGACCTCCCCGGCCGCCTCGTCGGCTTCGGCCTCTGGCGGGTGCGCGTAAAGGGCTAGGTAGGGACGCCGGAGGGGGCCGAAGAGAGCCGGGCATCACCGGCCCGGAGAGGAGAGGCTGATGGAGCGCGCGCGAGAAGTCCCGGTCGTCCCGCTGACGCTGGATTTTGTGGATGTGGACCGGACCATGCTGCCGGCCGTCGGGGGCAAGGCGGCGAACCTGGGGGAGATGATACGGGCGGGGCTGCCGGTACCCGGAGGGTTCTGCGTGACGACGGCGGCCTACGACCTCGTGGCGGCCGGGGCAGGCCTGGATGGGACGCTCGCCGCGCTGGCCGAGACAACGCCTGAAGACGCGGCGCGCCTGGCGGAGCTAGCGGAGGTGGCGAGATTCGCGCTGCTCGAAGCCCCGGTCCCGGACGAATTGGTCCGTGAGATCTCCGCAAACTACGAGGGGCTTGGGGACGACGCCCCGGTGGCCGTCCGCTCCTCGGCGACGGCAGAGGACCTGCCGCAGGCGAGCTTCGCAGGCCAGCAGGACACGTACCTCAACGTAATCGGGCCGGAAGCCGTGCTGGACGCGGTGCGGCGTTGTTGGGCGTCGCTGTGGACGGAGAGGGCCGTCAGCTACCGGGCCACGAACGGCATAGACCCCCGCGCCGTGCGTCTCGCCGTCGTCGTGCAGAGGATGGTCGCCGCCGAGGTCTCCGGTATCCTCTTCACCGCGAACCCCATAACAGGGAGGCGCCGCCAGGCCGTCATCGATGCCAGCGTCGGCCTGGGCGAGGCCATCGTCTCCGGCGCGGTCAACCCGGACCACTTCGTCGTCGACACCGCCACGGGCAGGATCCTGGAGCGCCGCCCGGGCGACAAGCGGATCGCCGTCGTGGCGGAAGAGGGGGGCGGCACGCGGCGAATAGAAGGGTTCGGTGGTGGAGAAGAGGCCTCCCTCACGGACGAGCAGGTTCGCGCCCTGGCGCGGCTCGGGGCGCGCGTCGAGGAGCATTACGGCGCGCCGCAGGACACCGAGTGGGCGATAGACGCCGGGGGGACGACGTGGCTACTCCAGGCGCGGCCGATCACCACGCTCTTTCCCCTGCCGGCCTGCGCCCCCGACGACGAGCTGCGCGTCTACTTCTCGGCCAGCGTGGCCCAGGGCGTCTACCAGCCGCTGACGCCGATGGGCCGGCAGGCGTTCCGGCTTCTCGGGTCGTCGATCTCGACGCTTCTCGGGTACGGGCCGCCCGACCCGTTCGCCGGCCCGGCCCCCTACGCCGAGGCCGCGGGCCGCCTCTTCGTGGACGTCACGCCGGCGCTGCGCAGCACGTTCGGCCGCGGCCTGCTCGACCTCGCGACGCGCAACATGGAGGCGCGGACCGCCCCGATCCTCCGGCACCTCGCTGACGACCCACGCCTCTCCCCCACCACCACGTCCCCGTGGCCCGCGATCCGGGCCGTCCTGCCGACACTACTCCGGGTAGGCGTCCCGCAGCGCCTGATCCTGGCCCTCCTCCACCCGGCGAAGGCCCGGAACCGGGCGCTAGAGCTCGCGGCTGATTTCCGCGCGGCGGACGACGTGTCCCCGACCACCGTGGCGCGGCTCGACGAGGCCGGGCGCATCCTGCTCAGCGGCCCGCCGCGCCTGCTCCCCGACGTCCCCCCGGCCTTCGGCGCCGGCCTCGTGGCGAGCGCCCTGGCTGGCAGGCTGCTCGGGGGGCTCGCCACCGGGGACGAAAGGCGGGTCGCGTTGCGGGCGCTGCCGCACAACCCGACCACGGAGATGGACCTCGCATTATGGGACCTCGCCCAGCGGGTGCGCGCCGATCCGGACGCCGCCGGGGCCACGCGCGACACGCCGTCGCCGGAGCTTGCGAGGAATTACCAAGACGGCGCGCTGCCGGGCACGCTCCAGGAGGGCCTAGCGCGGTTCCTGGGCGTCTACGGGCATCGGGCGGTGGCGGAGATCGACCTCGGTCTGCCGCGGTGGTCCGAGAACCCGACGCACGTCCTGGGCGTGATCTCGAACTACCTCCGCCTCGAAGACCCGGCGCGGGCGCCGGACATCCAGTTCCGCCGGGCGGCCCTCGAAGCCGAAGCCATGGTCGAGGAGCTGTCCCGCCGCGCATACCGCCGGGGCCGCCTCCGCGGACGGCTCGTCGCGTTCTTCCTGAACCGGGCGCGGGCCCTGCTCGGCATGAGGGAGATGCCCAAGTTCTGCATAATCCTGCTCTTCGCGCGGGTCCGGTCCCTCCTTCTGCCGGTGGGCAGGGAGCTGGCGGAGGCCGGACGCCTGGAGGACGCAGACGACGTCTTCTTCCTCACGCTGCCCGAGGCGCGGGCCGCCGCCGCGGGCGAAGACCTGCGCGAACTGGTCCGCGAGCGCCGCGCCGACCACGACAGGGAGACGCGCCGCAGGCACATCCCGCGCGTCCTGCTCTCGGACGGCACCGAGCCGGACGCGGGGGTCCCGGGAAAGACGACCGGAGACTTGAACGGTACCCCGGCGTCCGGGGGCGTGGCGGTCGGAGCGGCGCGCGTCGTGCTCGACCCGGCGGGCGCTGGCCTCGAGCCGGGTGAGATCCTGGTCGCCCCCTCGACCGATCCCGGCTGGACGCCCCTCTTTCTCACTGCCGGCGGCCTCGTCATGGAGATGGGCGGCCCGATGTCCCACGGCGCGATCGTCGCCCGCGAGTATGGGATACCTGCCGTCGTCGGCGTACCGGACGCCACCGGCCGCATCATCACGGGCCAGGAGGTGACGGTCGACGGGTCCCTGGGGACGATAACCCTCGGGAAGCCCGCGGAGGTTCAGTCGTAGCGGACCGGGAGCGAGAAGCGGGGGTCTTCGTGCAGGCCCCAGTACGCCCCGCGCAACCGCAAGGTGACGGGACCGGGTCTCCCGTCGCCCAGCGGCGAACCGTCCACGGCCGTCACGGGCATCACGCCGCCGGCAGTGCTTGTGACGAACGCCTCGTCGGCGCGGCGTAGCTCTTCGGCGGGGACGGGCCGCCTTTCGAGCCGAACGTTCAGGTCCGCGGCCAGCTCCATGACGGTCCTGCGGGTGACGCCTTCCAGGACGCCGCCGTCGGGGGTGGCGATGGCGCCATCCTTCACCGCGAAGACGTTGAAGCCGGGTCCCTCGACGACGTTGTCGTTCTCGTCTACGAGGATCGCGGTCTCCCCGCCCCGGTCGTAGGCGTCGAGGAGGCCGGCCTGGAGGTCGAGCCAGTGGTAGTTCTTGACGGTCGGGTCGACCGAGCCTGGCGGTATGCGCTCGACGCGGCTGATGGTGGCGTGGAGGCCCTGGGTCTGTTTGTCGGGGGTGGAGATCCAGACGAACGGCACGACGAAGGCGTAGAAGCGGTTCTCGCAGTCGCGCGGGTCGCGGGAGCCGGGCTTCGGTATCCCGCGGGTGCAGATGACCTCCGCGTAGGCGTCACGCAACCCGCTCAGGCGCACGCACTCCACGAGGATCTCGCGTATGCGGTCCCGCCCGAAGGGCAGGCGCAGGCGCAGCTTCGCCACTCCCCTCTCGAAGCGGTCGAGGTGGTCCTCCAGGCGGAAGAAGCTCCCCCGCCAGACGTGGGCCACGTCGTAGGTCGCGTCGGAGCGCAGGAAGCCCCAGTCGAGGATGGGGATGCGCGCCTCGTCCACCGGCACGAACTCGCCTTCGACGAAGGCCGCTCCTTCCGCGTACGCCCCCCTGTCCCCGCTTCTACTAGTGCCCCGTTTCATCGCGTCGGCGCCCATCTTTGCTGGCCTCCCCTGCTTCGGTCAATTCGGCCATCTTCGGGCAGGCGGGGCAGGTTTTCCAGCGGGGCCGGGTTTTTGGCCGTGTGAACGCTTTTATTTGCGGTACAGGCTCTACAACGGTACATTACGCGAACAGGAAGGCGGCGCTTTTGTGCTGCCTGTCAAAAAGATCGCGTCCGGCGTCCTTACGGTAAGGGGAGCGGTAAATGTACAAAGAGATCTACGTCCCGGTCGACAACTCGGACTACTCCAACCAGGCGTGCGTCATAGGCGTCGACGTTGCGCGGCAGTTCGGGGGCAGGGTCGCGGGTTGCCACGCCTACGCCGCCAAGATGCACGACGTCCGCTTCAGACAGATGGAGTCGGGCCTCCCGGAGGAGTTCCGGGACGAAGACGAGATGAAGCGGCAGCGCAAGATCCACGACCAGCTCATAACCAAGGGCCTGGAGATAATCACCGACTCCTACATCGACGTGCTGGAGCCCCTCTGCGAGAAGTACGACGTGGAGTTGGTCCGTCGTTCCCTCGAAGGCAAGAACTTCAAGGTCATAGTCGAGGACGTAAACGACAACGACTTCGACCTCGTCGTCATAGGCGCGATGGGCATGGCCGCCGTCAAGGACACGGTCCTCGGCACGGTCACCGAGCGCGTCGTCCGCCGCCTCACCAAGGCGGACACCCTGATCGTCAAGGACCTCGACCGTAGTCCCTTCGAGCACATAGTCGTCGCCGTGGACGGCTCGGCCAAGTCGCTCGGCGGCCTCAAGCGGGCCATCGAGCTTGCGCGCGAGTTCGGCGGCACCGTCGAGGCCATCTCGGTCTTCGACCCGTACTTCCACTACGCGATGTTCCACTCCATAGCGGGCGTTCTCTCCTCCAAGGCCCAGAAGGTGTTCCGGTTCAAGGAGCAGGAGAAGCTGCACGAGGAGATCATCGACTCCGGGCTCGCCAAGATCTACACCGCCCACCTCGAGGTCGCCAAGAAGATAGCCGAGGACGAGGGCGTCGAGCTCAAGACGACGCTGCTGGCCGGCAAGCCCTTCGAGCAGACCATGAAGTACGTGAACGAGGTAAACCCGACGCTGGTCGTGATGGGCCGCATCGGCTACCACTCCGACGACGAGATGGACATCGGCGGCAACACCGAGAACATGATGCGCTACCTGCCGACGAACGTCCTCATCGGCAACTACGAGTACCAGGCCCCCGACCTCTACACCGCCGAAGAGCACATGACCTGGACCGACGAGGCCCTGCAGCGCCTCGACCGCATCCCGGGCTTCGTCGTCGGGATGGCGACGGGCGCGATCATCCGCTACGCCATCGAGAAGGGCTACACGGTAATCACAACGGGCGTTATAGACGAGGTAATAAAGAGCATCCTCCCCCCCGGCGCCATGGAGTCCATGCGCGCCATCGGCGACCAGATGCGCGAGGCCGAGGCAATGGGCGAGGAGAAGCCCATCGACTCGCTCTTCAAGGACTTCGACGAGCGCACCGCCGATAAGGCAAACGGCAACAGCGCCACCAACGGCAAGGCCAACGGCAACGGTCACAAGAACGGCAACGGCGAGGTTACGAAGGACGAGATCCTCGAAGCCGGCCGCGGCGGGTTCGGGAAGTCAGAGGACCAGGGCGACATCGAAGGCGTCTCCGCCGACGTGCAGGATGAGATCCACCGCGCAGCCCAGGGCCAGGACCGCTTCGAGTGCGACGTTTGCCGCTACGTGGCGAAGGGCAAGCCGGCCAGGTGCCCCGTCTGCGGCTCCGGCCCCACCCACTTCCACGCGGTGGACGCCGAGATAGCCACGACCGCGGGCGACGAGACGATGAACCTCTCCGAGGTCTACGACGGCCGCGAGCTCCACTGGACAGAGGACGCGACGGCCCTGCTCGACTCCCTCGAAGAGTGGCAGGAGAAGCGCCGCGTAAGGGCGCGTGTAGAGAAGAGCGCGCTCAAGAAGGGCTACTCGACCATCACCCGCGAGTACGTCGAGCAGCAGTACCGCGAGGAGACCGGCCGCGAGGCCCCCGAGGTCAAATCCGGCGGCTGCCCCGTCTCCCACGCCAAAGAACAGGTCCAGGAGACCACCGGCGCCAAGTGCCCCATCGACCACTCCGCCTTCCAGAAGGCTGGTGCGCTGGTTCCCGAGGGCGGCTCGAAAGAGTTCACCTGGACACAGGAGGCAATAGATCGCCTCGACCGGGCGCCCAAGGGCTTCATGCGGAACATCTCGCGCAACATGACCGAGAAGCTCGCCCGCGAGCGAGGCGTCACCCACATAGACCTCCCCCTCGTCGAGGACTCCCTCAGCGGCGCCCGCACCACTATGGAAGACGTCATAACCGGCAAGGTCTCCATAGCGGACCTCGCCAAAGACACCGGCGAGAAGATCGAGGCCGAGAACGGCGAGGCCCCGCACCCGCCCATGACCGTAACGATGATCTGCGGCACCTGCGGCGAGGAGATGGAGGGCATACAGCCCCCCGAGGAGTGCCCGGTTTGCGGCGCACCCGGTGAAGAGTTCGAGCAGAGGTAGCTTTCAGCGGTCAGCTATCAGCAAGTTGTCTCGGCTCGGAACTCTATTCCGGTGTGGGAGGTCCTCCGGTGGGGGCCTCCTTTCATCTCGTCGTCGTAACCAACCAAGCTCTTCCCCGACGGCAAGAGCTGAAAGCTGACGGCTGATGGCTAAAATGCACAAAGTCACCTTCAAGAAGAGCGGCCTCACCATCGACGTTGCGGAGGACGAGTACATCCTCGAAGCGGCGGAGGAGGCCGGGCTCACGCTTCCTTACGACTGCCGCAGCGGCACGTGTACGACGTGCATCCAGAAGTGCCTGGAAGGTGAGATCGACCAGGACATGGCCTTCGCCATCGGCGACGAGGAACTGGAGAAGGGCCTGCGCCTGATCTGCATCGGCAGCCCCCTCTCGGACGTGGTGCTCGACGCCTGATTTTGCAGAGAGGATGAACCTCTCTGCAGAGCTTTCAGCTGTCAGCGGTCGGCTTTCAGCAAGGGCAAGAAAAGCCGAAGGCTAAGGGCGGAGGCGAAGCCGGAGCGCGCTGACTACTGACCGCCGCGCGGGTTGCGGAGGCTTTATGCCTCCGTAACCCGCTTTAATGCTCCTCTAAGCCGCCTCTCAGGCCCCGCTCAGGTTTGGGCGCCATACTCTATTCCGCAGGCACACGACGAACGGAGTGGAGATGGTGGACAGGAAGAAACTAGTCGCCGGCGCGGCGACCGTGGCCGTCTTGGTTGTCGGCGGGGGGGCCGGGATCGCGTACGCCACCGGGGGCGACGCCGGGGAGCAGGTAACGGGGCCGAAAGCCGAGGATGCGAAGGGCGCGGCGCTCGAGGCCGTGGGTGGCGGGACCGTCACCGGGGTCGAGCGGGAGGATGAGGGCGGCGCCGGTCTCTTCGAGGTCGAGGTCAGGCGCGACGACGGCAGCCAGGTCGAGGTGCATCTGGACAGCGACCATAACGTGATCGGTCAGGAGGCCGACGACGACGGGCCGAACGACGAAGACGGGCCCGGCGACGACTGATCCCACCTGACGGCACCGAACACGGGAGAACGACATGCGACGCCGCCTAGAAGCCCCTGCCCAACACCCCGGGTCGAGGCGCCTGCTGGCCGCGACCCTGCTCGGTATCGGCCTATCGGCGGCACTCGCGACGGGCGCGTGCGGGGCCGATGCGTCGACGACGTCGGAGAAGGACGAGAGCCCGGGCAAGTCGGCACCGGCCGCCACGGCCCCGGAACCCGGCGGCCGGGGAGGTCTGCCCCGGGGAAGCGAGCCCGTGAAGCTCGACCCGGCCGACTTCTCCATCAACATAGACAACCCCTACTGGCCGATGGCCCCGGGCAACAAGTGGGTCTATAGCGAGACCGACACAGAGGGCACGAAAGAGCACGTCGTCGTCGAGGTCACGGACGAGACGAAGATGATCGCAAACGGCGTAGAGGCCCGTGTCATCCGCGACACGGTCACCGAGAACGGCACGCCGGTCGAGATCACGGACGACTGGTATGCCCAGGACAGGGCCGGCAACATCTGGTACCTCGGCGAGTACGTCACCAACTACAAGAACGGCAAGGTCGCGGACCACTCGGGTTCCTTCGAGGCCGGCGTAGACGGGGCGCAGCCCGGTATAGCCATGCCGGCCAATCCCGAGCCGGGCCTCTCCTACCGTCAGGAGTACTACGAGGGCGAGGCCGAAGACAAGGCCTCGGTCATCACCGTCGGCGAGGAGCAGGTCCAGGTCCCCTACGGCTTCTTCGACAAGGACGTCCTTATGACCCGCGACCTGGTCCCGACCGAGCCGAAGGTCCAGGAGCTGAAATTCTACGCCCCGAACGTCGGGCCACTGCTTAGCGTCCACACCGACGGCGCCGGCGGCCGTGCGGCGCTGGTCGATTACTCCAAAGGCGGTTAGCCAGCCTTTAGAGATCGGTGCTTTCCTGCGGCGGGCATGGGGTCATATTTTGCGACCCCATGTCTTCGAACTCGTCGGGTTCTCCCATATTTTGCGGATGAGAGAACCCTCACCCTCCTGTAATGGACGCCTAATGTCCGGCCGGCATCATAGGGTTCGTAAGGTTAACCGAGTACCAGCACCCAGGAGGTGAGAGTAATGGCCAAGTTCACGCAGATGGCCCCGGCCCGGACCAGCGCTCGGGACGGCAGCAAGAGCGGCGACAGCAACTCCGGCGGCGGCAAGAGGCGTCGTCGGCGCAGGCGTCGCAACCGCAGGCGCCGCAACACCTAAAGCGCCGAAGCGTTCGAAGCGAAGCGGCCCCCGAAGGGGCCGCTTTTTCGTGCCGCCAGGAGATGAAGCCATCCCGTACCAGCGGCGGTCTGCCCGCCCAAACGGTCAAGAGAACACGCGCCGGCCTACGGGCACCCGGAACATCCTGAAACCTGTTGCCTGGAGCCTCTACAACCAGCCGCGGCGTTTGAAGACGAAGTAGAGCAGCACCGAGGTGAGGACCATGAGCATGAGGGCGAAGGGGTAGCCGAGTAGCCAGTGGAGTTCCGGCATGTGGTCGAAGTTCATGCCGTAGACGGTGCCTATGAGGGTTGGGGCGAAGAGGATGGCGGCCCAGGCCGAGATCTTTTTTACCTGCTCGTTCTGGGAGAGGCTGACGAGCGTGAGGTTGACGCTCAGGATGCTCTGGAGGAGTTCGCGGTAGCCGGAGAGGCGGTCCGAGACGTGCTGGGCGTGATCCTGGACGTCGCGGAGGTAGCGGCCGACCTCGGAGTCTACGTCTATGATCTCACCCCGCATAAGGGCACCGAGCACCTCGTTGAGCGGGTCCGCCGCCCTCTGGAACTGAATCACCTCCCGCGAGAGCTCGTACACCCGACGCGAAACGTCGGCGCTCCCCCCGAAGACCTGGGACTCTATCTCCTGTATGTCGTTCTCGAGGCCGTCCGCGACGGGGCCGTAATCGTCGACCACCTGGTCCATGATCGCGTGCAGTATGGCCTCCGGCCCCCGCCGCAGCAGCTCGGGGTCCTCCTCGAGCCGCTGCCGCACCTCGCTGAGGTCCGGCACCTCGCTGTGGCGCACGGTGATGACGAAGCTCTTGCCGACGAAGACGTGCGTCTCCCCGAACTCGACCGTCTCACTCTCGTCCACGTAACGCGCCGGCCTGAGCACGACGAAGAGCGTCTCGCCGTAACGCTCGAGCTTCGGCCGCTGGTGGGCGTCGAGCGCGTCCTCCACGGCCAGCGGGTGCAGCTCGAACTCCTCGGCCACGGACTCGAACTCCTCGGCCGTCGGCTTGTACAGGCCGATCCAGGCTATGCCCTCCCGGCTGCGGCAGGCGTCGTAGATCTCTTCCAGAGACCCGGGCTCGACGGCCCGCTTGCCGTCGACGTAGATGGCGCTGTCCACGATCACAGCCGGCATTATACGCTTGCGGTGATGGCCACTTTTTCTCGCCGGTGGCAAGTCATGTTTTCGTGGTAGAGTGTCGCAAAGATGGCGCATGAGTGAGATCAAGACAAAACTGGGACAGGGTGGCAGACTGGTCATACCTACGGAGTACCGTCGGCGGTTGGGGTTGAAGCCCGGCGACGAGGTACTGGTGCGTCTGGATGAGGAGGGCTTGCACATCTCTACGCCCGCCCAGGCCGTGGCGCGGGCGCAGGCTCTCGTGCGGCGTTACGTTCCGGCGGCGCGCAACCTCTCGGACGAGTTGATCTCGGAGAGAAGAGCGCAGGCCGCGCGTGAGTGAGGTCGTTCTGGACGCTTCGGCCCTGCTCGCGTTGCTGCAGCAGGAGCGCGGGCACGAGGAGGTAGCCCGGGTCGTGCCCAGCGCCGCGATGGGCGCGGTCAACCTGTCCGAAGTGGCGGCGAAGCTCGCCGACGCGGGCATGCCCGAAGAGACCATCAGGGAAGCGGTCGGGGGTTTGGGCCTGGACATACGCGACTTCGACCGGGAACTGGCGTTCCGGGCAGGGATGCTGCGTCCCCTGACGAAATCCAGGGGTCTTTCGCTGGCGGATCGGGCATGCCTGGCCCTGGGACGGCAGCTAGAACTCCCCGTCTTGACCACGGACGGAGCCTGGAAGGACCTCGACCTGGAAGTCGAGGTCAGGCTCGTCAGGCCCCGATCCCAGACCAACAAATAAGAGAGTCCGCCGCCCGGGACGCGCATCCCCCTCGAAGGGTCAGGTCGCGTTCGTTTCTTGCCGAGAACCGATAACCAAACGTCGAAAGCTAATCCAGATACGGTCCCATTAGCGGCATGTCGGCCGGGCCGAGGCGGTCCGAAGCCGTCTTTAGCTGGTGCCAGAACGGGTAAATGAGCGGCGGGGCGCTGACATCGTCGAGACGCTTGCGCTCTTCGTCGGACAACTTCAGGTCGGCGGCCTTGAGGTTGTCCGCGAGTTGCTCGTCGGTGCGGGCTCCCACGACTAGCGAGGAGACGCCGGGACGGCCGAGCAACCAGGCGAGGGCGACCTGGGCAGCGGAGACGCCGCGTCCTTCGGAGACCTCGACGAGGGCGTCTATGATGTCGTAGAGGCGGGCTTCGTCGCGGATGGGGGGCTCGTCCCAGCCCTCGAAGCGGCGGCCCTCGGCGGCATCCTGGTCCCGGCGGTACTTGCCGGAGAGAAGACCGCCAGCGAGCGGGCTCCAGATGAGGATGCCGCAGTCCTGGTCGAGGGAGAGCGGGAGGAGTTCGTACTCGGCCTCGCGCGCTTCGAGGGTGTAGTGGATCTGCTGGCTCACGTACCGCTGGTAGCCGTGCCTCTCGGACACCCCGAGCGCCTTCATCAGTTGCCAGCCGGCGTAGTTGGAGCAGCCGACGTAGCGCACCTTGCCGGACCGGACGAGCGTGTCGAAGGCTTCGAGCGTCTCTTCGAGCGGGGTCACGCCGTCCCACTCGTGGGCCTGATAGAGGTCGATGTGGTCCGTGCCCAGGCGCCTGAGGCTCTCCTCGCAGGCGCGGATGATGTGGTGGCGCGAGAGGCCCGCCCCGTTCGGGCCTTCGTCCGTTCGGAAACGCGCCTTCGTCGCGAGCAGCAGTTGGTCGCGGCGGCCCGAGATGGCCTGGCCCAGGATCTCCTCGGATTCGCCCGAGGAGTAGATGTCCGCGGTGTCGAAGAGGTTGACCCCGGCATCGAGGCACATGTCCACCTGCCGGGTGGCCCCGGCCACGTCGGTCGAGCCGACCTTGCTGAAAGGCCCGCTGCCGCCGAAGGTCATCGTGCCGAGGGTGAGCGACGAGACGAACAATCCGGAACGCCCGAGACGCCGGTACTCCATAAGTCCTCCTTGGGATCTAGCCTCCGAGACGAGCGCTAGCCTAGCACGACGGGCCACCGAAGCCAGAACCCGCGGGGTTCGTGCTAGATATACTTGGCCCGTGCCAGAGCTGCCGGAAGACACGGTGATGGTCTTCGTCTCGGACTCCCACATCGGGGGGGACCCCGGGTGCGACGGGTTCGAGTCGCCCGCGGAGCTCGAAACCCTTTTCGAGGAGCTGGCGGCATTCAACCGTCCCGTCGAGCTGATACTCGCCGGGGACTTCTTCGACTTCCTTCAGATAGGCGATGTGCCCGAGGGGACGAACCGGGCCTCGTTGACCATGTCGCGGCCGGAGTACCTCGACCTCTTCGACTCCCTGAAGAATTTCAGGTCCCGGGAAGGAAAGCGGGTGGTCTACCTGCCGGGCAACCACGACGCCGAGGCGTGGTGGAACCCGGAGATCCAGGAGACCCTGAAGGCGGTCGGGCTCGTGGACGAGTTCGCCTACAGCTACCTGGCTTCGATGGAGGTAGGCGGAGAACGGCGCGTCGTTTATTGCGAGCACGGCAACCAGTTGGACCCGGTCAACGTCGTCGAGGATTACTCGGACAGTTTAGATACGCCGCTCGGGCACCACGTGGTCATGGACTTCACCCGGCGCGTGGCGCCCTATGGCGAGGTGTCTCCGGGCCTGGACCTCTCCGAGATAAAGATGGTCTACCCGCTGGTCGCGATACCGGGCTGGGTCGCCGGGCGCTACTTCTACGACTTTGTCGGGAAGGTGATCTCCTACCTGCTCCTGCCCCTGCTCGTGGCCTACGCCCTCTACAGGACCGCGGCCTACCTGCTGGCCCTCTCCCAGGGAGGCGGGTTTCTGGGGGCCTCGGGCGAGTTGCCCCGGATACACGAGCTCTTCCTGGACCTCGCCGTCTTCGGGCTCGTGGTCTTGCTCGTTTTCGCCGTCTTTTTCCTGGTGATCCGGCACGTCGTGCGCAGGACCCTGAACGCGGTGAGCCCGGGCAAGGGGGCTCAAGGCGGAGGGCCCCACTATTCGCCGGCCGAGGCATCCCGGAAGAAGATCGAGGGGATAGCGAAGGGAGAAGCGAGGCCGCCGATGGCCCCGTCTCTGGACCCGGCCACCGTGGACGTCTTCGTCTCTGGTCACACGCACCTGCCTTCCCTCCACGAGATCGAACGCCCCGGCGGCCGGCGTTGCGCGCTGGTCAACTCGGGGTGCTGGCTGCGCCAGCTGCAGCCTGTCTCACCGCGCCTTAAGGGCCCGCCGGTCTTCGTCTCGAAGTTCGTGCTCACGCACGTAAGGGTCATGGCGGAAGACGGCGTCCTTCGCGCGGAGTTGTGGGAAAAGCCGAAGCCCGCGCGTCAGAGACTTACCCGGCTGGAACGCCTCGTATCCCTGGGGCGCAGGCCCTCCCAACCCGCCCCCGACGCCAAAGCCCGCCTGCTGGCGGCCTCCGAGCTACCCGCATGGCGCTCTACGTCGTAGACCTCTTCGGGGTCGCGGTCTTCGCCATCAGCGGGGCATTGACGGCCGGCCGCAAGAGGATGGACCTCTTCGGCGTCCTCGTCGTGGCCGTCATCACCGCCATCGGCGGCGGGACCGTGCGCGACCTGCTTCTCGACCGGCGTCCGATCTTCTGGATAGAAGACCCGACCTACCTGCTGGTCAGCGTCCTCGCCGCCGCCGCTACCCTCGCCTACGCCCGCTTCCTGCGACCCCCACGATACTCGCTGCTGGTCGCCGACGCCTTCGGCCTCGCGGTCTTCACGTTCATCGGGGCCACGACGGCCTACGAGGCCGGCGTCCCGGCCCCCATAGTCGTCCTGATGGGGACCATAACCGGCGTCGCCGGGGGGATGATGCGCGACGTGCTCTGCTCGGAGGTGCCCCTGGTCCTGCGCCGCGAGGTCTACGCCACCGCAGCCATAGCCGGCGCCACGGTCTACGTCCTCCTCACCAACGCGGGCGTCGACGGCGCCATCGTGGCCCTCCTGACCATCTCCACGGTCTTCCTCCTGCGCCTCACCGCCCTCCGCCTCGACCTGCACATCCCGAGCCCGGGCCCGAAGGACGTGGAAAATTCTACTTCACACGACGAAAGGCTCTAGAGCGGCTCGCTTGAGAACTGAACCTGAAGCGGTCAGCTTTCAGCCAGGAGCAACAAAGCAGATGGTGAGAGCGGAGGCGAAGCCGCAGCGGGCTGATAGGCAAGAATCATCCCCCGCCCCTCGAAGCCTCCAGAATCTAAAAGCCCAAAGACTCCATAGCCCTTGGTCTATTCACGGCAATAACGTAGTTGACTCACCAAAATGTGCTATACTATGGGCATGGAAAGCCCTGCAAAACAGCCGAAAACGTTACTAGAAGCGATACGGTATTTTGCGGATCTGGACGTTGCCACGGAGTACGTCGCGAAGCTTCGCTGGCCCGAAGGTCCGGTCTGCCCGAAGTGCGGCGTCGTTGACCCCAAGCACTACTTCCTAAAGACCCGGCGCGTGTGGAAGTGCCGCGCCTGCAAGAAGCAATTCAGCGTCAAGGTCGGGACGATCTTCGAGGACTCCCCGCTCGGCCTGGACAAGTGGTTGCCCGCCGTGTGGCTCATCGCGAACTGCAAGAACGGCATAAGCTCCTACGAACTGGCGCGGGATCTCGGGGTCACGCAAAAGAGCGCGTGGTTCATGCTGCACCGCATCAGGCTCGCAATGCAGACCGGGACGTTTGAGAAGCTGTCGGGTCAAGTCGAGGCCGACGAAACGTTCATCGGCGGCAAGGCCCGCAACATGCACAAGAGCAAGCGGGCCGAGAAGATAACGGGCACGGGCGGGTCGGGCAAGGTGGCGGTCATGGGCCTCCTGGAGCGCCACGGCGAAGTGAGGACCAAGGTGGTTCCCGACACCAGGAGCCGCACCCTGCAAGTCGAGGTTCGGGAGAACGTCGAGCCGGGCTCGGAGGTCCACACGGACGCGCTCAAGTCCTACCGGGGGTTGGACCCTGAGTACGTCCACAACGTCGTTGACCACGCCGAGAGATACGTTGACGGACACGTTCACACGAACGGGCTTGAAAACTTTTGGAGCTTGCTAAAGCGCGGGATCAAGGGGACTTACGTCAGCGTCGAGCCGTACCACCTTTTCAGGTACTTGGACGAGCAGGCTTTCAGGTTCAACGAGCGTGAGGGCGTGGACGGGGAGAGGTTCCAGAAAGCGCTCGGGAGCGTGGCGGGGCGTCGGCTCACGTATGACGAGCTAACGGGCAAGGCGGTTCTTGAGTAAAAACGCAACTAGTGGGTAAAAAAACCGTACTAATGGAAGGAACGTCGTGTTAAGCTTGGCTGGCAGGATAGGGCGTGTAGGTTCTCTATTCGTAGCGTTGGGGAAGGGTGGGTACGCGATGGCCTTAGGTGAGCGTCGAACCAAGAGAAGGAAAACCTCAGGCGAGAAGCCCTATATATACACCACGACGGCCGACGGCAGGAAGTACATCAAGTCGGACGAGTTTATCGAGCTTCCCCACGTCGAAAAGCAAATGAGACAGATGAGCAGGCTTGCCAAATCGCACAAGGGAAGACTGGGAATTTAGTAGTCTACTCCGACTCATTTTGAGCGCCAGCTAACGGATTGTGGCGGGGGCCGCTTCTGCATCGGTGTTGTTTCTGCTTGCCTTGGCGGGCGCTTTCGTGTTCTCTTATCGATGCCACTACACGAGCTATCAGGCCGCCAGGGTGCAAGGGCAACGGTTACTGTTCGTTGCTGCCAGCTGGGCTATCGGTCTGCTCGCTTTGTCGCGTGCTTCTATACTGCTGGTAGAGAACCGGCTTTCAGAAAACCAAAAAATGTCAATCTCCGAACAATGGCAATATGTCACCGGCCCGCTACACACACCCGCTCTGGCGACTTTCTTCGTGGCTTTCTTGTGGGGGCTCCTGCTACCTTCCCTAATCAACGCGGTTTACAGGAAGGGTCGGGCGTCGGCTCGCGCCATAAGAAAGCATGGCGGGGAACTAGAGAAACTCCTGTACCGGGCCATGGACGAAGAACTTCTGGTTTCTATAACGCTGGAAAACCGAAAGGCGTACATTGGCTGGCCCGTCTTCACCCCAGACCCCAGGCACAACACCGAAGACTTCAGGATTCTGCCCTCATTGAGCGGGCATCGGCTTGAAGATACGATGGGTCTTCAACTGACGACGGATTACAATCGCGTTTATGCGCTAATCAAGAGGCGTCGAAGTCGAGATCCAGATTACACGCTGAAGGCCCGTGACTTCGAAATTGCGATACCTCTGGAACAAATTGTCACCGTCAACCTGTTCTCTGCTCGTGTGAACCAGGATTGGTTCAAAATTCCAACAGCAGACGGCCGCAACGAACCACAGATGGATGCGGCGAGCGACTCAGGGTTACTCCAAACACTGCTGATTTTGTTGGCCGTTTGGGGCATAATCCGCGACCCCGAAGACAACTAGCCGGCCCGCTTCTCCCGCTCTCGCTTCTCCCGCTCTCGTTCTTCGTCGGCTTCCTCTTTGGGAACCTTGACCAGCTTCCGCAGCGTTTCCTCAAAGCGGTCGAATTGCTCGCCGTTCTCGTCCTCTTTGCGTTCCCGGTTAGGCCTCTCGTCTTGCACGTCAGCCGTCCTTCCTGTGCGTTAGACGCGCTGTTAAACCGTCAGCCTTGTTGTTAAAACGCCAGCCGTGCTTTCCGTATTGTAGCGGGATCTTCCGCACAGATGTACATAAGATGTCTACTCAATGACAACCGAACGACTACCGGATGCTAGCAACTTGTCACCCGACTTTGGTGAGTCAACTACGTCATTGTCCTATTCACTATGGCCTCGATCCCTCTACAAACCGTTTCAGGACCCGGTAGTGCTCTACCAGTTCCTCGAAGCGCATCCGGTTCAGGCCCGAGGGGGAGGGCACGACGACGTCGGCGACGCCGGGCACGGCCGGTTCGGGCTGCACGCCCCACCCGGCCTTGGAGGTGGCCCTGAACCACTTATAGACGCCTATGCCCGTGTAGGCCACGGTGGCGGGTCTGTAGCGTTCAAGCTTGGTTTCGAGCGCTTCGGCGCCGGTCCGGATCTCCTCCCGCGAGAGCTCGTCGGCCCTGCGCGTCGGGCGCGGGCAGAGGTTGGTGAACCCGATGCCCTCGTCCAGCAGGGCCTCGTCCTCTTCCGGCTTCCGTAGCCGCTCGGTGATGCCGGCCGCGTGCAGAACGCGCCAGAATCGGTTGCCGGGGTGGGCGTAGTGGCGGCCCGTCGTCCCGGACAAAAGCGACGGGTTGTACCCGCAGAAGAGGAGCCTCAGGCCGGGGCGGAGGAGATCGGTCGCCACGACGTCCGTCCGGGCCTCTGCCGGGCCTACCTGTCTTCGCCGCGGCGCCTGCGCCGGCGGGAGCGTCGCTCCTCGCCCTCAGAGATCCGCTCGCGGTTGATCTCCTGCGTCCTGTCGTCCGTCTGGCCCACGGCTCCCTCGTTCGAGGCGGTCTCGCGCGCGGCCCTCTCGCCCGAGGATGTTCCGCCGGTGAGGGTGGTCTCGTCCGTGGGAGCCTCGGCCCTCGGCGTCTCCGACTCGGGGGCGCCGGACGCCGGGGCTTCGGCCTCCTCGCGGCGGGCCGGCCGGGCGTCGTCGCTCGACGCTGCTTCGTCGCCGACCCTTAGCCTGCGGGTCTCGTCTTCTTCGACGGGCGTACCCTCGGCGCGGACCTCCTCCTCCGGGACCGGGCCGCTTGAGCCCTCCGTGTAGGACCGGCTGCGGGGCTCCACGGGGGTGGACTCGCGCTCGCTGGCGCCGGGGCGGAGTTCCCTGCGGGGCATCGTGCGCGTCTCGAACTGGGGGCCGGAACGCGCGCCGGATTCTTGCCGGCTGCCGTTCCCGGCGTCTTTGCTATCTTCCGGGAAGACGACGTCGGCTATGGTCACGTTGAGTTCGGTTACGTTCAGGCCCGTGAGACTGTGGATGCGTTCCGTGACCTTCTGGCGCACCTCGCCGACCGTGCCGAGGATGTTCTTGCCGTAATCTATACCCATCTTGAGGTCGAGGGCCGTCTCGACGGAGCCGACCTCGACGCTCACGCCGCGGGTCGTGCTCTCCGAGCCGGTGATCCCTTCGAGGAAGCCGCCGGCGGACCGGGAGGCGCCGCCGCCCATGTGGACGCCATCGACCTCGCCCGCTGCCATGCCCGCGATCCTGGAGACGACCGTGTCCTTGATGGTTGTCACGCCGCGGTCGCTCAGCAGCGGGCTCTCTTTTTGCCTCTGCTCTGCTTCTGTCATCTCTGGTTCTCCTCCGTCGCCGGCCTCACGAATATTCTAGATGTTTCCCCAAACCTTTCCCCGGCAACCATCCGGCCCCGCTACCGGGAACGCTTCTTTCCGGCTCCGCGCAGTTTGGGCGTGGTAAGCAGGAGCAAGACGAGGGGGATCGAAAGGACCAGGAAGGCGTCGCTGTAGCCGACGCCGGGACCAGAGTGGAAGGGGTTCAGCGGGTCCGGGGCGCCCGAGCGGGCGGCGGCGACGGCCGTAAAGAGGGCCGTACCGACGCTGATACCGCAGATCCAGACCATCTCGTTGACGGCGATCCCCGAGGGAAGGTTCTCCTCGGGCACGGTCAGGGAGACGCCGGTGGAGGTGGCGATCTTTCCCAACGTTATCCCGACGCCGACCACGACCACGAGCGCGGCGGTGACCCAGGCCGCCCCCCCGACACCAAAGCCGGAGAGGAGCACGACGCCGGCGATGCAGGCGGCGGCGCCAAGGGCGGTGGGCGCCGCGACGCCGAGGCGGTCCACGAGCCTCCCGGAGACCGGGCCCCAGACGACGGTGAGGAGCGCGGAGGGCGCGAGGACGAGCCCGATCTGCGTGGCGCCGAGGCCGTTTATCTGGGCGAGCGGCAGCGGCACGGCAACCTCGACCGCGACGATCACGCCGATGAGCAGCAGCGTCGCCGCGCACAACCACACGTAGGCCCGGTTCGCCAGCAGCGCCCGCGGCACGAACGGCTCGGGCGCCGTCGCCTGACGGAACACGAACAGGACCGAGGCCACGACCGCCACGCCGACGGACGCGAGAAAGACCCCGTCCCTGATCCCGACCTCTGCCCCCCGCGTGAGCGCGAGCAGCGCGCCGCCGAGCGCGAAAGCGAACAGCACCCCGCCGGCGAGGTCGAGGCGGCTCTCGGGAGACCCGGCGCCCCTCGGCAGCATCCTGGAGGCCAGCGGGACGAGGGCGCCGAAGAGGACGCCCGCCGCGAACAGAATCCTCCACCCGAAGAGGTCGGTGACGGCGCCGCCGAAGACCGGGCCGGCCGCGGCGCCGGCCCCGACCGCGGCCCCGACGAGGCCCAGGGACCGGCCCCGGATCTCCGCCGGGAAGACGAGGCTCACGGCCGTCGGCCCGAGCCCAACCACGGCGGCGGCGCCCGCGCCCTGGACGAGCCTGCCCGCCATGAGCGTGGCGAAGCCCGGGGCGAGGGTGCAGAGGACCGAGCCCAAAAAGAACGTCGCCAGGCCGATGGCGTAGAGGCGCGCGACCCCGTAGATGTCCGCCAGACGCCCGAAGAACGGTATGGCGACCCCGTTGACGAGGAAGTAGCCCGTGATGATCCAACCCAGGGCAACGGACCCCAGCGACAGGGCGCTTCCGATCTCGGGGAGCGCCACGGGCAGCATCGTCCCGTTCAGGACTACCGTGAAAGCGGTGGCGCACACGAACGCCAGAACGAGTCGGGCGTCGGTCTGCCGGATTTCACTCGGACGGTTACTCACCCGCGGGAGTATACGATCCATGAGCCCCGCGATTGAATCCGTTTTCCGCGGACCCTATACTGCCGGCTCCCAAGAAGGGGAAACCCGAATCCCATAAAAAAGATCGGAGCCGCATGAGAGAGCGAGTTGTGCTGGCCGGGTTGATCGCCGCGGGCCTGTTTCTGGCCGGCTGCGGCGGCGCGGGGGGCGGTGGGGCTTCATCGCAGGACCAAGCCTCCTGCGACCTCGAAGACCCGCCGCTCTTCGAGGACGGAACCCTCACGGTTGCGACGGACAGGCCCGCCTACCCGCCCTGGTTCAAGGGCGACCCCCAGAACTACGGGGGCTACGAGGGCGAGGTCGCAAGCGAGGTCGCCAGGCGCATGGACCTGCCCATAAAGTGGGTGGTCGAACCGTTCAACAAATCCTACGCGCCCGGCGCCAAGGACTACGACTTCGACATCAACCAGATCACGATCACCCCCGAACGCCAGAGGGTCGTGGACTTCTCGGACGGCTACTTCGACAACGCCCAGGGCGTGCTCGTTCTGAACGACTCTCCCGCCGCCGACGCCGAGAGCCTGTCTGACCTCAAGGACGACCGCCTCGGGGCCCAGGTCGGCACTACCGCGCTCGACTTCGTCAACACGACCATAGAGCCAGAAGAGCAGGCAAAGGTCTACGACTCGACCAACGACGCCAGGAGCGCCCTCGAAGGGGGCCAGATCGACGCCTTCGTCACCGACCTCGTCACGACGGTCTACCTGCGCGACATCGAGATAGAGAACTCGGAGGTGATCGGGCAGTATCCGGAGAACGAGCAGTTCGGGATGCTCTTCGAGAAGGGCAACCCCCTCGTCGGCTGCGTGAACGAGGTGCTCGGCGAGATGAAGAAGGACGGGACGCTCAAAGACCTCCGGAGAGAGCACCTCCAGCAGTACCTGGAAGTCCCGACCCTAGAGAAGTAGCTTGACGACCCGGGGGACCGGACCCGCCGACAGCCTCGAACCGTCCCCCGGGCGCGGCTCCAAGGCTCTCGGTAACCGCGCCGTGCTCGTCTCGGGCGCGAGCACCGTTGTCTTCTTCGCGGCCGTGGCGCTCGTCGTGGCGCTCGCGCCGGGGAGCGGTCTCGTCACCGAGCGGTTCTTCAGCCCCTTTCACCTCTGGCAGTCGATCAAGGGAACCCCGAGCGAGCCCTCGGTCCTCGGCGCGTTCCTGCTAAACGTCTACATATTCGCGATCTCGGAAGTGTTGATCCTGGTCCTCGCGCTAGTGATCGCCGTAGTACGCGGGATACCGGGACCGGCCTTCTTTCCGTTCAGGCTGGTAGCCATCGTCTACACGGACGTCTTCCGCGGGGTTCCCCTGATCCTGGTCCTCTACATCATAGGTTTCGGCGTGCCGGGCCTCGGCATCGCCTACTTCTCATACCTCTCGGACGTCACCTACGGCATCATAGCCCTCGTCCTGGTCTACTCGGCCTACGTGGCCGAGGTCTACCGCGCCGGCATCGAGTCCGTCCACGAGAGCCAGAACGCCGCCGCCCGCTCGCTCGGCCTCTCCCGTTTCCAGTCTTTACGGTTCGTCGTGCTGCCGCAGGCCATCCGGCGGGTCATACCGCCGCTCCTCAACGACTTTATAGGGTTGCAGAAGGACACGGCGCTCGTCTCGGTGCTCGGCTCCATAGAGGCCGCCCGCGCCGCCCAGATCTACGGCGCCTCCCAGTTCAACTACGCGAGCTACGTCGTGGCGGCCCTACTCTTCGTCCTCATAACCATCCCGCTGGCCCGCTTTACCGACCGCCTCATAGCGCGCGACAAGCGCCGCCGCCAGGCCGGGGGGGTGGCGTGAGCGCGGTCCTCGTACTCGAAGGGATTCGCAAATCCTTCGGCGAGAACGAGGTTTTGAAGGGGATAGACCTGGAGGTCGCGGCGCACGAGGTGGTGTGCCTGATCGGGGCCTCGGGATCGGGCAAGTCCACCCTGCTCCGATGCACCAACCTGGTCGAGCCGATAGACGCGGGGCGGGTGGTTGTGGAAGGGGAGGAGATCACGGCCGCCGGGGTAGACGCGAACCGCGTCCGCCGACGCATCGGCATCGTCTACCAGTCCTTCAACCTCTTCCCCCACATGACGGTGCTCAGGAACATAACCCTCGCCCCCCGCGAGGCGCTCAAGATGGACCGGAAAGCTGCGGAAGAGCACGCCATCTCGCTCCTGGCGCGCTTCGGCCTCGCCGACAGGAAAGACGAGTACCCCGACCGGCTCTCAGGCGGCCAGCAGCAGCGGGTCGCGATAGTTCGGGCGCTGGCGATGCGGCCATCGATCATGCTGCTCGACGAGGTCACTAGCGCGCTGGACCCCGAGCTCGTGGCGGAGGTGTTGAACGTGATCAGGGAGCTCGCCAGAGAAGGCATGACCATGATCATCGCGACCCACGAGATGGGCTTCGCCCGCGACATCGCAGACCGGGTCTGCTTTCTGGAGGGAGGACGAATCCTGGAGCAGGGCCCGCCGGAGAAGATCTTCTCCTCTCCGGAGAACCCGCGGACGGCCCGCTTCCTCCGCCGCATCATCGAGGCCGGACGGCTGTGAGGCGCCCTTCTTTTGAAGGGCGCGCTGTCGGCTTTCAGCAGTCAGCCTTCAGCCGGTGCTGATAGATTGCTATGGTTGGGTTCGGGTTCCGAGAGGTGGCTTCTTGAAGCGAACGGTTCTTGGGTTGAAGGTATTGGCGCTGGTGGCGGGGATACTCTCGCTGCTTCTTCCGCTAGGCTCTTGCTCATCCGAGGCGCCCGAGAACACGGAAGCGAACCGGGGTACCGTAGAAACCCGGAAGAGCGAAAGTCGCAAGAGCAACACTAAATCCCGGGCCCTGGGAGGGGCTACGGAGGGTACCCGCAATCCGGACTCGCAGGCTTCCCTCGTGCCGGTTGCGCACCTCTCTTCCCTGCGCGAGGGCGTGGGCCTGCGGGAGCTTTCTGGGGTGGACGAGTTGTCGGTACCGGAGGGGTCGCTGGGGGTGGCGGAAGGCCTGATCGAACGCCCCGGTTTCAGAAGCTTCGACTCGGCGGACGCGGTCATCGACCACGTAAGCCGGACCCCCGATGCCTTGGGACTCGTGCCCTGGGACGCGGTAGGTCCGCGGGTCAGGGCGCTGGCGGTCGAGGGAGAGTCCATCCTGGAGCCTGATGGCGCGGCGCCCTCGGACTACCCGCTGCGCCCCAAGCAGGGGACGGGGCCGGACCCGGGCGAGCTTCGCCGGGTCGTGATCGGGGGCGACGTCGTACTCGACCGCGGCCAGAACTACATGGCGATCCGGCAGGGTATGGGCCCAGACTTCTCGATGGATGGGGGCTACGCGGCGATCACGAGCCGCACGCTGGAGCCGAACCCCTACTCCCCGTCCAGCACCGTCCACCAGTTCACGGCCGAACGCACGGGGCGGGCGGGCGCCGTCCGCGAGTACCTCTCGGGCGCGGACCTGACGCTCGCGAATTTCGAGAACCCGGTCGTGGAGGGCGCCGTCTACCACCCGGAAGAGGCGACGTTCACCGGCGACCTGCGCCTCATGCCCATCCTGGAGCAGGCCGGCATCGACGGCGTCACCCTCGGCAACAATCACGTCCTGGACGCCGGGACGTCAGGGCTCGAGGAGACGCTCGGGCACCTCGACCGGGCGGGTATCGAGCGCGCCGGGGCGGGGATGGACCTCGCAGAAGCCAGGGAGCCCATGATCTTCGATCTCGGCGCCACGAGGATAGGCGTTCTCTCCCACCTGAGCATCCCCGGCTACGAGTGGGCCTGGGCCACGGAGACGACCCCGGGCACGGCCCCGCTCGTGGAGGACGTGGTGAGGGAGGACGTGGAACGCCTGCGACGGGAGGTGGACCTCGTCGTCGTGATGCCCCACTGGGGCAGGGAATACCTGGCAGAACCGGAACCGGGACAGGTAAAGCTCGCGCACGCCGCGGTAGACGCGGGCGCGGACCTCGTAGTGGGCGGCCACGCCCACTGGCCCAAGGGCATCGAGCTCTACGAAGGGGCCCCGATCTTCTACGGCGTCGGAAACTTCCTCCTCGACCAGTCCTGGTCCGAGGAGACCTCCACGGGCATCTTCGCCGAGATCACCCTCCACGAGGACCGGATCATCCAGATCCAACCGGTCCCCTTCATCCTCCTGGACTACGCCCAGCCAAACTTCCTGACCCCCGAGGCCGGCGGGGACAGGACCCTGCGGAAGATCTACGCCGCCTCTTTGGGCCCCGAGTTCGAAGCGTACGGAGAGAGATAATGATCCGAAAGATGTAGCACGATCCTCGCAAGGGATGCTACTATGATCGTGGTTGTTGTACCTCGAGGAGGAGGAAAGGGTCCGATGGATCACTAAGTCGACAACCATCTGCGGGCCCTAACAGGCCCACAGACCGGGTCGGTGGACGCCCGCCAAAAGGGCGGCTCACCGGCCCGGATTTTTTGTAGCGGTCAGCTATCAGCGTTCAGCTTATCTTAGGGCGGCGTGGCCCGCCGAAAAGCACCCGGCGCCGGTTGACCGAAACGGGAGACAAGATCCCCACAAAGCCACATCACCGTAAAAGAGGCTGACGGCTGAAAGCTGACCGCTGAAAGCTATTTAAACCTGTACTGCCGGTACATCCCGGCGCTCTCGTCCACGTCGGCTTCCGTTACGTGGGTCCGTCCGCGGCCGGCCACGCGGTCTTCTATGCGCTTGCGGATAAAGCGGCGCATCAGGAAGGGGCTGCGCCTTATGCGGCGGTCGGCCTCGGGGTCCCAGGTAATGTTCCGTTCGTCAGGCAACGCGCAACCTCTCTCCGAAGATCCCAAATTGCTGGTGTCCGCATTCTACCCCAGCGGGCTGGACGGACGATAGAGTTCTTCACGCTATCGTGCCGCGGCGGGCGAGGTTGCCCCAACCCGCTAGCTACAGCATAATTCAGGGTAACGCTATGGCTTACGGCCCACGGAGGGCACGTCCGATGCCGCGCGACCTGGCGAGTCGCCTGAGAGAAGAACGTCACCGGAAGTTCATCGGACGGTTCGCCGAGATTGAGCCTTTCAGAGACGCGCTCACCGCCGACGAACCGCCCTTTAACGTACTGTGCGTCTTCGGTCCCGGCGGCCACGAACGGGTTCGCCTGCAGACCACCGAACAGGTTTTCGACGGACTGGACGCACATATCTTCGGTCCGCGGCGGCAAGGTAGTGCGCCTGTGCGAATCGTACGACACCGACACGTTGGCCTGGGCCTTCTAAGGAGACGCGGCATGACCCGCATACACAACACCGTTCGCATAGAGAAGCCTGTCCAAAGGGTCTACGACTACGTGACGACCCCGGGCAACTGGCCGGCATGGCATCCTTCGTCCCTGGGCGTGAGCGGCGCGACCGACCATTCGCTCGGGCCTGGAGAGAGGGTGACGGAGGAGTTCCGCGTGGCCAGGCGGCGCGGGCGGGTGGTGTGGACGGTGCGCGAGAGGGAAGCGCCGCGCCGCTGGGTTATCGACGGCAGGGTAGAGGGAGGCGGCAGCGGCACCATCGTCTACGCCCTGACGCCGGACGCGAACGGCACGACGTTCGAGCGGGACCTCGTCTACGCCATGCCAAACCGGCTGATGGCGCTCCTCGACCGCCTGGTGCTTCGTCGCCGGGTCGAAGCGGAGTCCATCGAGGCGCTCCGGCGCTTGAAGGGTGAGCTGGAAAGGGAGGCCGTATGAAACCGCCAGGGTCCGCGGGAGAGCCGGCCGGGACCTTCCACGGTCCCCACGAACGTTTGGCCCGCTATCCGTTGTTAGAAGCCCTGATCGAACGCCGCTCGCGACGTTTCGGGGGAGGCATGAGCTTGAACGGAGGACCGCTCGCCTACCAGAGCAGGCGCGGGCCCGAGCCGTTGAGCCACCAAGAAGAGGCGGCCCTGGCCTTTGCGGGATGCGGCGTCACGGGCTTCGCACTCGCGGAGTTGCCCTTCGACGGCGGTGACCTGCCGGAGGCGGGCGGCGGGAACATCATGGTGCACTTGATAGGCCGCACGGTCGCGAGCGGCGACGCGGTCCACGCCGTCGCGCTCTTCGTCATCAACGACGAGGGAGCGTGGATGCTCAAACGTCCGCAAGATCATCCCCGGGCCGAGATCTCCTCCCTCTCCGCAATGGCCCGCGAACACAGGCTTGCGGAGCTCTACGAGAAGAGTCGGGTCCGCATCGCCGACGGACGTCCAAACGTGCCGCGCGAGCTGCCCTTCGTGATGCCCTTCAACAAGTGGTCTGCGAACGTGACGGGCACGACCTATTTCCTGCCCGTGGCCGAGCTCAGCGCTTTCTACATCAACATCCTCCTCTCTGCCTTCGGCGAGGACTTCGGCTATTTCGTGGTGGACGAACGCAACCGCTACCGGCCGCCTGGCATCGCCAGGTTCGCGCGTTCGAAGGGCGGACACCTGCACGACGATCCTGGAGAGGGACGCTTCGCCACGGTCGGCATCCTGGAGACCTGGCTTTACGAGTTCGCGGCGATCGAACAGGGCGGCGTGCTGCAGAACCTGGGGCTCATGACGCAGGCCCTGGGGCTTGGCGGTTTCTCGCACTTCGCGGCCCACCCTTTCGCCTGGTTCCAGGCGCTCGGCTTCCGCGTGCAAGAGATTCCCTTCTCACGCACCATCGGGGCCGGGCCCGTGACGACGAGGATTTTGAAGGCTCTGCAAAGGGACCCGCCCGTGCCAACCGCGGTGGGACTGGAGCTGGACGGCGAGGTGCTGATCAAACCTTTCTGCCCACCCTACTACCGGAACATGAAGGAGGCCGTACTAGCCTTCGTGGACTACAAGCGGGCGTGGGGGAGCGGCACGCACCGCGACGGGGGCGAAGCCACGGGCTGGCGGGAGGGAGGGCGTGTGCAGGCCGGCATCCCGAACTACTCCGACGCCGCCATCAACGCCACGATCTCTTACTGCGAGTACGTGTACGGTAGGTACGGCAGGTTCCCGGCCAACAGCGGCCCGTTCCGTACGGTGCTGGCGTACCAGGCCCACCACTTGGATCCAGATTTCTACGACCGTTTCTACCGTCCGGGGGCCCTGACCGAGACCCAACGGCGGAACGCGGCCCACCCACTGTAGGAGGGTTTTTGTATGCAGACGAACAACCCGGCCGTCGTCCGTCCCGTCGCGGCGGGGCTGGTAGGCGTCGGTGCCGGCATTCTGGTTGGAAACCGCCTGATCAAGACCTACGACTGGCGCACGCATTGGACGATACCGGCGCCGCTCCCCGCGGTCTACGATGCGATGACTTCGCGCGAAGCGCTGCGGCAATGGTGGCCCTCGATGGAGCTGACGGACGAGGACGACGATGACGCCCTGCGCGAGGGGAGCACGGTCTCTTTCAGGGTGCACCAGGCGCCCGAGGTCGCCCGTCTCGCCCCGCCTTTCAGGATTCACTGCGTCTACACGGACGTGGAGCCCGAGAAACGGCTGCGCGAGGTCGTCACAGGGGACCTGACAGGAGTACTCGAGACCCTGTTCGCGGAGGATAATCGGGGGATCACCCACGTCACGTTCGACTGGTACGTGCGCGTGACGAACCCGGCGCTCAACTTGATCGGCCACGTGGCGAAGAGTACTTACCGTCACAGCCACGACGGCGTCATGCGCGAGGGAGAAGAAGGACTCAGCAGCTACTGCGCCCGAAACGGTATCAGCAGGTCGAGTGGATGAGCGCGCCCATCGGTCCTTTCTCGCGTAGCTCGTTGTACGCGGCAACGGCCTCCTCGGTCGGCAGGGCGCGCGCTGCGACGCCCCTCTCTTTCAGGGCGTCGAGCGTCTCCCCGCGGACGCGCAACTTTCCGTAGAAGCCCGTTCCGGGGACGACCGTCGTCGCGCCGTGTTCTAACAGCTCCTCGACGTCGGCGGGTCCGACGCCAGGCTCGTGGCGGGTGCCTGTCTCGTTCCAGTCCCACTCCCTGGCGCCGCCGGGAAAGAGCTTCGCGTCCTTGAAGGTCCTCTCCCCCGCCTCCAGGCGGCCACAGGAGGCGCTAGTCACGCGCGGGGCAGTTTCGTCACCCATGGGCTGTTGCGGCCACGTAGACGGCCGCCATGTCATCGTCCCCGTGGCCCGAGGCTATCGCCTCGTCGAAGTGGGCCGCCACGGCTGCCGCCACCGTCATGTCGAGGCCCTTTCTCGCGGCGGCGTCGAGGACGAGGCCGGCGTCCTTGCGGGCCAGCTTCGCGGAGAAGCTCGTGGGGTAGTCTTCCTCGATCATCATGCTGCCCTTCATCTGCGCGTAGGGGAGGCCGAGCGGTCCGCCCTCGATGGTCTCGAGGAACTTCTGCGGGTCGACGCCGGTGGCCCGGGCAAAAGAGATGGTTTCTGCCAAGACCCCAAGCAGGCCCACGATCCAGTTGTTCACGACGAGCTTGAGGCGGCTGCCCTCCCCGGCCCCGCCGAGCCACACCGTCTTGCCCCCGACCGCGTCGAAGACGGGTTCGCACTCGTCCCGCACGTCCTCAGGACCCGAGGCGAGCACGACCAACTGCCCCTGCTCGGCCGGTGCCTTGGTACCCAGCACCGGCGCGTCCACAAAGGCGACGTTGTTCTCGGCGGCAAGCCGGGCCAGCCTTTCACTGCCCTCCTCCCCCACCGTGCTCATCTGCAGCCACACGGCGCCTTCAGCCAGGACCGAGAGCGCACCCTCGCCGACCACGCTCTCTATAACGTCGGCGTCGGAGAGCATCGTCAGCAGGAAGTCCGCTCCGGAGGCGGCCTCCGCAGGATCTTCGGCCACCGTGGCGCCGTCTTCGGCCAGTGGTTCGGCCTTCTCAGCCGAGCGGTTCCAGGCTCGGACCTCCATGCCGGCCTTCAAGAGGTTCCGCGCCATCGCGGCGCCCATGATCCCGGTCCCAAGCAGTGCGACCTTCGCGTTCTCGGCCATCCGTCCTCCTCGTCTGTGACAACGATGGAACTACCATACTCTACCGGAACGTGGGCGTGGGGTGAGGCCCACCACAGCCCGTCCCGGTAACCGGCGCTAGAATGCCTGCATGGTCGAGCCCCCCGTACCCGCGCTGGAAGCGAGAGAGATCTCCCGCCGCTACAAGAGCAGCGGCCGTGGCGTGGAGGGCGTCAGCTTCTCGGTGGCACCCGGCGAGGTCTTCGGGCTAGTCGGGCCAAACGGCTCGGGCAAGAGCACCCTGCTGCGCGTCCTCTCCACGGCCATCGAGCCCGACGGCGGCAGGTTTTTCGTGGCGGGCGCTGACGGGATCCGGGAGAAGCGAAAGGTGAGGGCGAGGATGGGCCTCATGGTCGACCGTCCCACCCACTACGGCGACCTTACCGGAAGGGCCAACGCGTACTTCTTCGCCCGCGCCTACGGGGTCGAGGAGGCGAAGGCCGAAGCCGTGGTCTCCGAGTTGCTCGACTTCTTCGACCTGGCGGAGTACGCGGACGACAGGGTCAAGACCTACTCCTACGGGATGGGCAAGAAGCTCGCGCTCGTCGAGGCGCTGGCGCACGGACCGGAAGTCCTGCTGTTGGACGAGCCTTCTCTCGGGCTCGACTACACCTCCCAGCTCGCGTTCCAGCGTAAGATCCGGGACCTCTCCGAGTCGGGCGTGGCCGTCGTGCTCGCCAGCAACCAGGTGGACGAGGTCGAGGCATTGTGCGACCGGGTGGCTTTTCTGTACCGGGGCGGGGTGGTCGCGCAGGACACTCCGGAGGCCCTGATCTCCTCGGTAGAAGGCGTCCGTAGGGTGGTCGCGACGCTGCGCAACCCGGTCGAGTACGGCCCGGTGGAGAGCGTGGAGGGGGTCCAGCGCGTGGTGCCGGAGGGCCGGAACCTGGTGGTTCATTGCGACGAGCGGCCGGGAATCGTCGCGGACGTCGTGGCCGGCCTGGTTCGGTCAGGCGGGGACGTCGTGAGCCTCTCGGTCGAGCGGCCTAACCTGGAAGACGTGTTCGTCAAGCTCACGGGGGAGGCGCTCAGGCGTGAGGATTAGTCCCCCGGACGCCTACTGGAAGAAGGACGTGGCCCTCTTCTTCGGCAAGAGGTTCGCGCTCGCGATAAAGATGCTGTACCCGCTCGCGATCATCGGCCCCGTCGCCGCGAGCGATATCCCGGCGCAGTACGCGGCGGCCGTCATAGGCATAGTGGCGATCATGGCGGGAACCTTTGGGGCCGGGGAGAGCCTGACGTCGGACCTGAACGACGGCATCCTGGTGCGCGTCGCGCTCACGCCCCTCTCGCCCTACCGCATCGTCTTCGAGGTCCTCGTCGTGAACGCCGTTCTGGACTTTCTGCAGTTGCTCTCGGCGCTGGTCGTCGTCTACGCGCTGCACCCGGCGCCGCTCGTCTGGGTGCTGGCGGCGACGCTCGCGGTCTTCGCGACGCTCGTGGCGGCCAATTGCATCGGAATCTTTATAGCCAACTTCACCACCTCGCCGGCGGACGTGCTGCTCTACGCCACCGCGGTCCTGTTCCCCCTGATCTACGTCTCAGGCCTCTTCCGCAACCAGAACCCGGAAGGCTGGCTCGCCGTGCTCCGCGACTTCGTCCCCTTCGCCTACACCAACGACGCCCTGAAGACCATCTTCGGCCTGGCGACCGGGACGGCCCCTTGGGAGGTCTTCGTCTACCCCCCGATCATCTGCACAGCACTCATCGTCCTCGTGTGCCTCACGGCCCCGCGCTTGCTCTCGGTGCGCCTGTAACCTCGATCGGACGACCCGAGGCGGCCTCTCACCCTCCCTACGCCCGCTTCGGCACCTTATCCCCGATCCGTAACACGGTCTCTCCCGCGCCCAGGCCGACCAGTTCCGCGCTCGTCTCCCACAGCTCCGCGGCGTTCTCGCTGTCGTAGGACTGTTCCGAGGAACGAATCTCTTTCTCGCCCTCGAAGTAGCTGCCGGAGACGTTTTCGAGCTCCGGGTCGGTGACGAGCCGGGCAAGGGCCCTGCCTGACGTCTCGACGGTGTTGACGTTCACCCCGAACATACCGAACACCGGCTGCAGGAGCGGCAGGACGTGGTCGAAGGCGAAGCGTGCGGTGGAGCCCCAGTCCCTGGCGAGCCCGGTGCCCGGCATGAGGCCGGGATCGAAGGCGTTCGACGTGACCCCCGATCCCGCCAAACGCCGGGCGAGCTCGTAGCTCGTGTACAAGTTGGCGAGCTTGGAGGTCGTGTAACGCCTCCTCCCGACCACGCCAGTCCCCTCGCCTTCCTCGTCCGGATCGGGATATCGCTCCGGCCAGGCCAGGGCTTTCGCGCCGCGGTAGCGCGGCGCGGGCATGCCGGTCCTCTGCTCCGGGTCGTGGGTCCCGCTGGAGACGAAGACGATTCTCGCGGGCGGGGCCATCTCCCCTACCAACAGGTTGACCAGCAGGTAGTGGCCGAGGTGGTTGACGCCGAAGGTGGTCTCGAAGCCGTCCTCCGTGTACGTCGTGCCACTGACCACCTGCAGGCCGGCGTTGAGCACCAGCGCCCTCAAAGGCGGCAGGTCTTCGCGGGCGGCGAACGCTTCGGCGAAGGAGCGCACGGAGTGGAGCGAGGCGAGATCCAAAACCATCCCATCGACGCGCGGGTTGCCGCTCTCCGCCCTCATCCGCCCAACGGCCCCCACAACTTTCTCCTCGTTGCGCCCGGCGATGACCACATGCCACCCATCACCCGCCGCGGCGACGTTCTTCGCCGCCTGGTAGCCCAACCCCTGGTTGCCCCCCGTGATGATGGCCGTTCGCCCGGTCCCGCCATCTTCCCCTCGCATACCGAACCTCCGCGATAGAGCTACGTTGACAACGTCAACTTTAACTTCCCAAGTTGACGTTGTCAACCTCGGGTTGTTATCTTTCTGGAGATGAGTAGGACGAGAGACAAGGTGGCATCGAGGGAGCGGGGTGATACGCGGGGGGCTTTGATCCGGGCCGCGGCGGGCTTGCTCGAGGAGCGTGGCATGACCGCCGTGACGTTACGGGCTGTCGGGGAGCGGGCTGGGATTTCCAGGCAGGCGCCGTACAGGCATTTCGCCGACAAGGAAGAGTTGCTCTCTGTGGTCGCGGCGGGCTACTTCGAGCAGGTCGGGGAGAAGATGGCCGGGGCGGCGGGGGCGGCGGATGGGTCCTTCGAGCGCCTCGACGCGATGACGGCGGCTTACGTGGGCTTCGCGCTAGAGAACCCCGCCCGCACCCGCCTGATGTTCGGGCCCGAGGTCAAGGGCAGCGCGTATCCGGTGGCACACGAGGCCGCGCGCGCCGTCCACGAGCGGTTCGTGCGGGCCGTCGCGGACTGCCAGGAAGCGGGGTTGTTACCGGGCGAAGATCCCGTCGAGTTGGCCGCGCTCGTGTACGCCACGGCCCACGGGGCGGTGGACCTCACGCTCTCCGGGCACACGGAGAAGGCAAAAGGTTTGGGGGACCCTCTGGCCCTGACCCGCCGACTCTTGGCGTACCTGGGCGCCCGATAGCGCCGCCGTCGCGGCGTGTTCATTACCGTTTTCCATTGTGCTAGGATGCCGAATATCTCGTAAGAGCCTTTAGGGAAGGGCAGGGGGACCATGGGGAATAGCATTCGTCGCTACGGTATCTGGCTGGGTATCGCCCTGGTCGGGGCGGTCTGCTGGGGGGTGCTTGCGCTCTCCCGCGGGGAGACCGTAAACGCGGGCTGGCTGCTCTTCGCGGCCATTGCCTCCTACGCCATCGCCTACAGGTTCTACGCCAGGTTCATCCAGAAGAAGGTACTTGAGACCGACGATTCGAGGGCGACGCCGGCAGAGCGGCTCAACAACGGTCGGGACTTCGAGCCGATGGACCGGCGGGTGCTCTTCGGCCACCACTTCGCGGCCATCGCGGGGGCGGGGCCGCTGGTAGGGCCGGTGCTCGCGGCGCAGATGGGGTTTTTGCCCGGGACGGTGTGGATCATAGTCGGCGTGATCCTGGCGGGTGCTGTCCAGGACATGACCACGCTGTTCTTCTCCATGAGGCGCGACGGGAAGACGCTCGGGCAGATGGCCCGGGAAGAGATAGGTCCCGTCGGCGGCGTCGCGGCCCTGATCGCGGTCCTCTCGATCATGGTCATCCTGCTCGCGGTTCTCGCCCTGGTCGTGGTGCTCGCCCTCGCAGAGTCGCCGTGGGGCTCTTTCTCCATCGCCATGACCCTGCCCATAGCGCTCCTGATGGGTGTGTACCTGCGCTTTATCCGTCCGGGGCGGGTCCTCGAAGTCTCGATAATCGGGGTGGGGCTGCTGTTTTTGGCGATCATCGGGGGAGGTTGGATCGCGGAGTCCAGCCCGTACGCCGACTTCTGGACGTTCAGCCCGAACCAGATAGTCTTCGCCCTCATCGCCTACGGCTTTATAGCGAGCGTGCTTCCGGTGTGGGTGCTCCTGGCCCCCCGCGACTACCTCTCGACGTTCATGAAGATAGGAACCATACTCCTGCTGGCAGTCGGCATCGCCTTCACCCTGCCGGCCATCCAGATGCCCAAGGCCACCGAGTTCGCCTTCAACGGCGAGGGCCCGGTCTTCGCCGGCCCGCTCTTTCCGTTCGTCTTTATAACGATAGCCTGCGGGGCGTTGTCCGGGTTCCACGCGCTCGTGGCCTCGGGGACGACGCCGAAGCTGATCCAGAAAGAGAGCCAGACCCGGTTTATCGGGTACGGGGCGATGCTCATGGAGTCGTTCGTGGCGGTGATGGCGCTTATCGCCGCAACCACGCTCGACCCCGGCGTCTACTTCGCCATGAACGCGCCCGCCACCGTGCTCGGGGACACCGTCCAGTCCGCCTCCCAGGCCGTAAACGGGTTCGGGTTTCAGGTGAGCCCGGAGACGCTCCAGACGACGGCGGACAACGTCGGGGAGGAGAGCATCGTCGGCAGGACGGGCGGCGCGCCGACGCTGGCGGTAGGCATGAGCGCCATCTTCTCGGGCCTCATCGGCGGCCAGGCGCTCCAGGCGTTCTGGTACCACTTCGCGATCATGTTCGAGGCCCTGTTCATCCTGACGACCGTCGACGCCGGAACGCGGGTCGGGCGGTTCATGATCCAGGACATGATCGGCAACGTCTACCGCCCCTTCGCCAACCCCTCGTGGTTGCCGGGGAACCTGATCTCGAGCGCCCTAATCGTCGGCGCCTGGGGCTACTTCCTCTACGCCGGCGTGAACGACCCTCTGGGCGGCATCAACCAGCTCTTCCCCCTCTTCGGCATCGCCAACCAGCTGCTGGCCGCCGTCGCCCTCACCGTCGGCACGACCATCCTCATAAAGATGGGCAAGCTCCGCTACGCCTGGGTGACGGCGCTGCCGCTTCTGTGGGACGCGTCGGTGACGCTCACGGCGAGCTGGATGAAGATCTTCTCTTCGGACCCCACGCTCGGCTTTTTCGCGCAAAGAGCGGCCGCCCAGGAGGCCCTCGCCAACGGCGAGCTCTACGGCACCGCCCAGAGCGCGGACGACGTGCGCCAGATCATCACGAACTCCACGGTGGACGGCGTGCTCTCGATCCTTTTCGCCCTCCTGATAATCGTCGTCCTCGTGGACGCCACCCGAGTGTGGTTCGGTATCATCCGCGGCGGCAAGGAACCGGACCTGAGCGAGGCACCCTGGCAGGAGTCCAACCTCGACTCCGACGGCCAGCCTTTAGACGAGCGCGAACCGGTCGGGACCGGGAGCTAGAATAGGGAGCGATGAGACCCCTGCGCGCCATCTGGGAGTACCTGAAGGAGATCTCGGGCGAGAACGCTTACGACAAGTACCTCGTCGTCCACTCCTCGACCCACCCCGGCCGCCGCCCGATGAACCGCGGCGAGTTCTACCGCTGGCGCCAGAACGAGAAGTACAACAACCCGGGCAGCCGCTGCCCCTGATGACGCCTCGCGGTCCGGTCGGACCGCGAGGCAGCTTGTCAGCCCGCTTCGCCGCATCCGGCTCGCTTTCAGCTATCAGCTAGCCGTCTCGACACGTCGCGCTGCTCGCCATCCGAAGCGTTTCGGGTGGCGCGGCCCGGTGTGGCCCTGCGCGGCAAAAAGCTGAAAGCTGACCGCTGAAAGCTGACAGCTACCCTACTCCCTTTCTCCCAGCTCTTTATCCAGCATCAAGAGGGCGGCGGTGTCTTCGCCGGCCATGCGGAGGCGTTCGACTATCTCTGATGCGGACTTTTCTTCTTCGACCTGCTCTGAGACGAACCAGTTGAGGAGCACCTGGGCGGGGAAGTCACCTTCGGAGATAGCTAGTTCGTAGAGGTCATGGATGAGGGAGGTGACGCGCTTCTCGTGCTCCAGGGCCTGCTCGAAGGTGTCTAGCGGCGAGTGGAAGTCGTGGGGCGGCTCTCCTATGGGACGGAGGCGGACGGACTCGCCGCGGTCGAGCAAGAAGTCGAAGAACTTGAGGGCGTGGACCTGTTCTTCCGCGGCCTGCGCCCTCATCCAGCGGGCAAAGCCGGGGAGGTTCGCCGTCTCGAGGAAGCCGGCCATCGAGAGATACAGGTAGGCGGCGGAGAACTCGTGCCCGATCTGCTCCTCCATCGCCTCCCTCATCGCACCCTTCATCCGCGTTTGCGCGACCTCGCTCATGCCGCTCCTTTCGCGTATTGTCACAAAACACACTACCGCTATCATAAGGTGGCGGGGTCGTGTTCGCAAGCTCGTCGGGCGGGGAGGGGGAACGGTCGCGGTCCCGGAACATCGTACCTGCTAACCCTTCTCTGCGGGATCCAACGCGCCGAACCGGGTCTTTGACGGCCCATGGTGGAGGCCGTGGGGGATGCACAGCGGAACGCCCGTGCGCGGGTCGGGGACCACGTCCGCCTCCACGCCGAAGACCTGCCTCAAGAGGTCCGGGGTCACGACCTCGTCGGGCGGGCCGGCGTCGAAGACCCGGCCTTTGGAGAGGGCGATGACCCGGTGCGAGTAGCGGGCGGCGTTGTTGAGGTCGTGCAGGACCATAAGGATGGTCCGCCCCTCCTCGCGGTTGAGACGGTCGAGGAGTTGCAGGACTTCGAGTTGGTGGGCCATGTCGAGGAACGTCGTGGGCTCGTCGAGCAGCAGGGTCTCGGTCTCCTGGGCAAGGGCCATCGAGATCCAGGCCCGCTGCCTTTGGCCGCCCGATAGGGTGTCGAGCGGCCTGTCCGCGATCTCGGCGACGCCCGTGGTCCGGAGCGCCTTCTCGACGGCCCGCTCGTCCCCCCTGGACCACTGACGCAGCCAGCCCTGATGCGGGTAGCGTCCCTGGGCCGCGAGCTCGCGGACGGTGAGGCCCTCGGGGGCGGCCGGACTCTGGGGGAGGATGCCGAGGCGGCGGGCGATCTCGCGGGTCGGGAGGCTCGAGATGGCGTCGCCGTCGAGGTAGATCGCGCCGCCGCGGGGCTTCATCAGGCGGGCCAGGGAGCGGAGCAGCGTGGACTTGCCGCAGCCGTTGGGGCCGACGACGGAGGTTATCTTGCCTTCGGGCACCTCGACGGTTAGGCCGTCGATGACGACGGCCTCGTCGTAGCCGAGCCTGACCTTCTCGGTTCGCAGCTTGCTCAACGGCTCCTGACCTCCGGCGCTTCGTCTGTTTTCTCCACCCGGGTGGTGCGGGGGCAGGTGAGACAGGCGTCCCTTCCGAGCCTGTAGTAGAGACAGCAGGCGTTGCGCACCCGGCTCGTCTCGCGGCGCCCGTCGTGCTCCACCGCGTAATAGTTGGTCGGTCCCGTGAGCGGGGCTGGGTCGGCGAGCACCCCTTCCGCAAGATCGACGGCCTCCTCCTCGCGATCCAGGGCCTGGCCCACGATCAGGAACGCGTCGGCGACCGCGTCCACGGCCATCTGACGGAGGGCGAAGAGCCCCCGGCGCGTTCGCGGGCGCAGCGCGGCGAGCAATCCGGGCAGATGGGACCCGGCGAACCTCTCCGCCAGGTAGCGCGACAGGTCTTCTTCCGAAGCCAGAACCAGAGCGTTCGGATGCCCGGCTTCTGGATCGTCCGGCAGGGCGGCGAAAGCGCCGCCCACGGCCAGGTCCGCCGGGAAGCCGAGCCCGTCGAAGCGCAGCGCCACGCCCTCCGGCCCGAGGTCGGGCACCCGGCGTTCGAGGACGAGGGCGGCGACGACCGGGGCTAGGACGCGCCAGAGGTAGCCCTTCAAGAAGAGGCTACCCGTTACCTGCGGGATCTCCGTCCCGCACTCCCGCCCGAAGCGCCGCAACAACCCGTCGAGGAGCGACGCGTCGGAGCAGAGTTCCGCGGCCGTGGACCATCCCGGGCCGGCGGGGGATCCCGCATGGCCGAAGAGCCGGATGTCGCCCCAGGACCCTGCCCCGGAGGCGCGCTCCAGCGTCGCCGCGAGCGGTGGGCCGGTCATTCGCCAATCGCGAACCCCCCGCGTCCGAGGGTGGCGAGTCATGACGCCGCCTCGGTGTTGGGGTTGCCGTCTACGGCCGCTGCGAGCATCGGCACCAGCCCGTCGAGCAGGAAAGGCAGGCTCAGGACGGTGCCGAAAGAGAGGGCGCCGGAGAGGGTCTCTTCCAGGAAGAGGTCGCGGCCCTCCCTCGCGGCGTCGAGCCTGCGGTACAGCGGATCGGTCCGGACCGCCTCGAAGTCTTCAGCCAGCACCGTGACCCAGACCAGCACGTCGGTGTCGATCAGCCCCAGGCGCTCTCGGCTGAGGTCCGCGAAAAAGGAATCGCCGGCGAGGTCGGCGATCTCCTCGGGTATCCGGAACCCGAGGGAGGACATGAACCGCCCCCTGACGTCCTGGGGCCCGTAGGGGGACGGGGTGTAGGAGTCGTCCTCGGCCGTAAGCCCGACCACCACCCCGCTCGCGCCCTCGAACTCCGGGTGCTCCTCGCGGGCCCGGGCGAAGCGCGCTTCCAGCTCGGAGACCATCTCCCCGGCCCGGTCCTGGCGGCCCAAAGCGCGGCCTATCGCCTGCGTCTGCTCCTGCCAGGGGACACCGAAGTCCACGAACTCGCCGGACTGGGCGAGGGTCGGGGCTATCTCCGAGAGCGTGTCGTACTCCTGCCGGGTCATGCCGGAGGAGACGCCGACGATCAGGTCGGGATCTAGGCCCGCGATCTGCTCGATATTTAGCTCGGTGGAGGGCAGGACCTCCGGCTCGGCGCCCCCCAGCTCGTCCTGCGCCCAGGGCCACGCCGCGTAAGGCTTCTCCCCGAACCACTCGCGCACCGCGACGGGCGTGACCCCGAGCGCCAACACCGGGTCCTGGTCGGTGAATCCTACCGTGACGACCCGCTCGGGGACCCCTGAGACCTCCGTCTCGCCGTACTTGTGCCTTACCGTCCTCGTCCCGCCCGAACCCTCTTCGCCGCCACCACCGCCGGTCCCGCCGCAGCCGCCGAGCAGCAGCAAACCCCCGACACCGGCGAGGAACTGCCCGCGGGTCGGTCCGCGTCGTGTGAGTATCCTGGGCGTCGTCGCTGATTTCTTCATACCGTATCTCCTCCTAGCAGGTGCTTTTCGAGATCGTCGAGGACGAGTTCCGCGGCCCGCGCGTTGGCGAAGAGCCAGGCGTCACCGCCCACCGCGAAGGCGCGGCCGTTGTGGACCGCGTCCAGGGACCGCCACAGGGGGTTCTCCGTCATCCGGTCTTTCAGCGCCTCTGCGCCGTCCCGGCCTCCCCCCACGTAGTAGAAGAGGGCGTCGGCGTCCGCCTCCGGCAGCCTCTCCAGGCTCAGGACGTCGGCGTGTTGCTCCTGGAAGGACGGGCACCCATCGTCGCGCTGCTGGTTCTGCGGGCGCCGCAGGCCTGCCTCGGCGAGCACCGAGCCGGGCCAGAAGCAGCTGTAGTAGAGGAGCAGCTGGTCTTCGGTGATCCGCAGGGCGCTGACGGACGGGGTGCCCAGGCGCTCCTCTACGCGCCGTCCGAGTTCTCCCACACGCTCTTCGTAGGCGGAGATCCGCGCCTCGGCACCCTCCTCGGCGCCGAACCAGGAGGAGATCCTGCGCGCCTCATCCCTCCAGTCCCCGCCGAGGTAGGCGACCCCCTCGGTCGCGACGGTCGGCGCGATGCGGTTCAGATCCTCGTAGAGCCGGTCGTCGAGGAGCACGGACCACGCGACTACGACGTCGGGCTCCAGCGCCGCTATCGCCTCCAGGTTTGGGCCGCTCTCCGCGCCGCCCACGATCTCGATCCCGTCGGCCTCTTCTTGCGTGAGGTAGGACGGCAACGCCCCCCCGCCGGAGATGGCGCTCACCGACAGGGCGCCGACCACGGGCACGCCCGCGTCGAGCAACGCCGGGAGCGCGATAAAGGAATCGAGGGCCACCACCCGCCGGGGATCTGACGGTATCCGGGTCTCGCCCAGGGCGTGCTCCACCCGCCGGGTCCCGGCGGAGCCTCCCTCCCCCTGCGGCGTCCCCCCGCCGCATCCTGCCAGCGTTCCGCTACCGAGCAGCGCCGCGCCCGCGAGGCCTGAGCCGCCGAGCTTCAAGAAACCCCGGCGGCTCAGGCGCCTGCCGCGCCCGAACGCTCCCACCCCGTGCGATGAGCCTTCCGCCTTCACGCTTGCCCCTTTCTCATGCCTTGCGCGTCTTGTAGAGCAGGTACAGGAAGAACGGGGCACCCACGACGGCGGTGACGATGCCGCACGGTATCTCGACGGGGGCGAAGAGCGTCCTTCCCACGAGGTCGGAGAGCACGACCATCGCCCCGCCGGTCATCGCAGAGACCGGCAGCAGGCCGCCGTGGGCGGGCCCGACGAGCCTCCTCGCGATGTGCGGGGCCATGAGGCCAACGAAGGCGATGGTTCCGGCGGTCGCTACGGCCGCGGCGGCGAGCGCGACGCTGCAGAGCACGAGCAGGCCCCGCTCCAGTTCCACGCGGACGCCGAGCCCCCTCGCCACCTCGTCCCCCAGGCCGAGCGCGTTCAGGTGCCGGAAGCGCAGCAGGGTGAGGGGCATGAAGATCACGAGCCACGGCAGGAGCGTGAGGACCTGCTCCCAGGAGCGGCCGTAGACGCTGCCGGTCAGCCAGACGAGGGCCTGGCTGACCTGGTAGATCTCTCCGAACGTGATCATGAACGTCGTCAGCGCCGTCGCGACCGCGCCGAGGCCCACCCCGACGAGGATTAGCCGCGTCGGCGAGCTGCTCCCCCGCCACGCGAGCAGGTACAGCAGTCCGGCCACGACGAGCGCCCCCCCGAAGGCCGCCGGCGGCAGGTACGCCGCGGAGACCGAGGGGAAGGCGACTATCAACGTCACGGCCGCGAGCCCGGCCCCGGCGTTGACCCCCACGATGTCAGGAGCCGCAAGGTCGTTCTTCGTGATCCCCTGCAGGACCGCGCCCGAAACCGCGAGCGCGGCCCCGACGAGGACGGCGACCAGCGCCCGCGGCAGCCTGAGCGCGTTGACGATAAAGCCGTAGTTGCCGTCGTCGGACCCGAGGCCGAGGAGAGCCCGGATCACGTCGGGCGGCGCTATCGGGTACTCGCCGACCCCCACGTTGGCAACGACGCCCGCGAACGCGACGAGCCCGAGCAACACGAAGACAATGATTGCGCGCGGGTCCAGCAGCGCGGAGGCCCGCCCGCCCCACGGCCTGAAGACTACCCTCCCCTTCACCCCTTGCTCCTCTTGCGCGCCAGGTAGATAAACACGGGCGCCCCCACGAGGGCGGTCATGACCCCGAGCGGCAGCTCCTGCGGCCTGAGCGCGACCCTCGCGGCTATGTCGGCCGAGACAAGAAGTATCGCCCCGAGAAGGGCCGAGTAGGGCAGGATCCAGCGGTAATCCACCCCGACGAAGAAGCGCGCCACGTGCGGGACGACGAGCCCGACGAAGCCTACCGGCCCCGCGATGGCGACCGCGCTCCCCGCGAGGAGAACGACCGCCGCCACGGAGAGAGACTTTACCCACGCGGTGCGCTGGCCCAGCCCCGTGGCGACGTCCTCGCCGAGCGTGAGGGCCGTGATCTGGCGGCCCAGCACGAACGCGAGCAGCAACCCGGCGAAGACGTAGGGCAGCACCTGCAAGAGCAGGCCCAGGTCCCTCCCCGCCACCGAACCGGCGAGCCAGAACCGGATCTCCTCCAGCGTCCTCTGGTTGAAGATGAGCACCGCCGTCGTGAGCGACGAGAGCAGGGCCGCCAGCGCGGCCCCGGCCACGACGAGCTTCATGGGGTTCATCCCGCCCCCGAGCGTCCCGAGCCCGTAGACGACGACCGCGGCGACGGCCGCCCCCACGAACGCGAAGAGGGCGTAGGTAGTCAGCGAAGAGGCCCCGAGCAAGAACACGGACCCCACCACCGCGAGCGCGGCGCCGGCCTCGATGCCGAGTATCCCCGGGTCCGAGAGCGGGTTGCGGGTGAGACCCTGGATGATGGCCCCGGCCACGGCCAGGGCCGCGCCCACGAGGGCGGCGATCAGGGCCCGCGGCACGCGCAGGGTGCGGATGATCAGGTCGTCCTCAGAGCCCCCGTAGTCGACGAAGGCCCCGATCACCTCCCACGTCCCTATCCGGGCCGCCCCGAACCGCACGCTCGCCAACAGACACAACAGTAGTACCCCCGAACACACCACCAACCCGAACGAGAGCGCCGCCCGTGAACGCAAGACCCGCACCCCTATCCGCCCCGGACCTGATCCGGATCACACCCGTGTTGACGCGACCGGGAAACTCCTCTATCTTTGCCCACGATATTGATAATGATTGTCAATAGCAACATGGGACGCCAAGATACAGGGTCTGGAGGGACTAATCAATTGATCTGGATCAAAGACCGTCTGTCCGCAGTAGTTTTTCTGGCCGCGGCTCTCGCGCTGGCGGCTTGCGGCGGGGCCGGTGGCCAAGGCGGGGATGGCGGCGGTGCCTCGGCCCAGACGAGAACCATCGAGCATGCGATGGGCGAGACGAAGATACAAGGAACCGCCAAGCGGGTCGTGGTGCTGGACACGGGGGAGTTGGACAGCGCGATGTCTCTGGGGGTGAAGCCGGTCGGAGCGGTGGAGGCCGTCGAGGGGCTCGGTCTCCCCTCGTACCTCGAAGGCGCGGGTGGCATAGAGAACGTCGGCACCATCGAGGAGCCGAACCTGGAGAAGATCGCCACGCTGAACCCGGACCTCATCCTCTCCAGCAAACTCCGTCACGAGCAGATCTACGACCAACTGAGCCAGGTCGCCCCGACCGTCTTCACCGAGACCACGGGCGTCACCTGGAAAGAGAACTTCGAGAAGCACGCCGAGGCCATGAACAGGGCAGACGAGGCCAAAGAGGTCATGGACGGCTACGAAGACCGCCTGGAGGAGTTCAAGAGGGCCATGGGCGGCCGGTTGGGCGAGACAGAGGTCTCCGTCGTCCGTTTCCTGCCCGGCGAGACCCGCGTCTACCAGAAGGAGTCTTTCGTCGGGACGGTGCTCGAGGACGCCGGGTTGCCCCGCCCCCCCTCGCAGGACGTCGACGACTTCGCCATCCTCAACGCGAGCGAGGAGACCATACCGGAGATGGACGGGGATGCGATCTTCGTGACCGCCTACGGCCCGCAAGACGAGACGACGCGGCAGAAGATCACCTCCGACCCCCTCTGGCAGAAGCTCGAAGCCGTCAGGCAAGACCGTGTCTACGAGGCCTCAGACGACCTCTGGATGCTCGGCATAGGCCCCACCGCCGCCAACGGCGTCGTGGACGACCTGGAAAAACATCTGGCCGAAAGCTAGAGCGGTTTTCGGAAGCTAATCGCTTCCGAAAACCGCTCTATCAGCCGTCAGCTTTATTGCTCTTGGCTGAAAGCTGATAGCTGACGGCTGACAGCTTTCAGCTTTGCAAACCGCTCCGGGCGAGGACCTCCCCGGTTTGCGGAGGCTTTATCCTGCTGACCGGCCGTACGAGATCCGGAACCTCACTACCCGCTTCTCTTCAGCTTTCCGGTCCGTTTCGCGTAGTTCTCGCCGAGGTGGAAGATCCAGATCCCGAGCGGCACGAAGACGACCCCCATAACGAGCAGCGGCCAGATACTGCCCCAGAGCTGGGTGACGCCGGCGCCTTCCTGGAGCGCGTCGCGGGCACCTTCGAGGCCGTAGGTTACCGGCGAGATGGTGGCGAGCGGCTGCATCCAGTCGGGGAGGACGCTCACGGGGTAGTAGACGCCCGAGACCAGGAGCAGAAGCGCCGAGACTATGTAGGTAACCTGCTGGCCCTTCTCCGGGGAGAGAAGCGGCATGACGGCGGCGACGACCCCGAACCCGACGAGCGAGATGCTGCACACGGCGAGGACCACGACGGCCGCCGCGTAGTTGGCGTTGCCGAGGTCGAGGTCGAAGGCGAGCATGGCGACGCCGAGGACGAGTGCCGTTCGGATGATGCCGTAGACGATCGCGTAGACGCCCATGCCGAGCAGGTGCGTCACCCGGCTCGTCGGGCTCATGAACGTGTACTCGATAGTCCCCTCCCACCGCTCCCACTGCACCGTCTCCGAGAGGATGTCGAAGATCATGGACAGGTAGCTCCAGATCAAGGCACCTATGAGCAGAAACGTCATGTACTCCCGGATGTCGATGGCCTCGGCGCCGGGCCGCTGGGCCGCCCCGGCCCCGATAAAGGTTATGGACATTGCGTTTACGGTGGTGAACGTCAGCCAGACTACCTCCCACATGAAGTACCGTTTGGTAAGAAAGTAGTTGCGTTGCACGTAGCCCCAGACGGCGATCATCTCGACCAGCCAACCGGGTTTGACGGGACCTCTCATCCCCTATTCTCCTTCCGCGCTGGCCTCTTCGACCGAGTAGCCGGTCGCGGCCATGAAAGTCTCCTCCAGCGTCGGCACGCGGCCGTTGGTTCCGCTGGCGTAGCGCGCCTTCAGCTTCTCCGGCTCTTCGAGGGCGAGTATCTTACCGTCCATCATGATGCCTACCCTGTCGCAGAGCTCCTCGGCCTCGCCCATATCGTGCGTACAGAGCAGGATCGAGGAGTCGTGGGCTTCCCTGATCCTGCTGATAAACCCCTGCACGTCCTTCTTGCTCCTCGGGTCGAGGCCCGTCGTCGGCTCGTCGAGGAGCATGAGGACGGGGCTGGTGAGCAGGGCCCTGGCGAGCGCTATCTTCTGCTGCATCCCGCGGCTGAGGTGCTCCATCGGCTCCGTGGCCCGCTTCTGGGCGAAGCCGATGTTGTTCAGGATCTCCTTGATCCTGGGCCGCGCCTCGCCGGTGGTGACGCCGTAGAGCTTGGCCCCGTAGATCAAGTTCTCCATGGCGGACAACTTCTTGAAGAAGCTCGCCTCGACGCTTACCCGGTTCATGCTCCTCTGCACCTTCTTGGAATGCCGCAACGCATCCACCCCAAAAACCTCGACCTCCCCGGAATCCGGGAAGACGAGCGTGGAGACGACCCGGACCAGCGTGCTCTTGCCGCTCCCGTTCGGCCCGAGGATGCCGACGACCTCCCCCTTCCCAACCGAAAGCGAGATCCCATCCAGCGCCCGCACCACCTCCCCCCGGCGCTTCTTGAAGCTCTTGTCCACGTTCTTGAGTTCCAACGCTTTCATACCTAAGAATCCCTCCTCTTTAGAGCGGTCAGCCTTCAGCCGTCAGCGATCAGCCTCAACAAATAGGCTAAAGGCTGACCGCTGAAAGCTGACAGCGTGGCAGGCAGAGCCTGCCACTACTGCCGGGCTTCGAGCCGCTCCCAGACGACCCGCCACGTCTCTTCGCGTTCGGCGGCCACGGCCAGGGCGAAGAGTTGCCGCGCGAGCCTGGCGCGCAGCGAGAGCCGGTCTTTGGGCCGCGCGTACCGTTGTCGCTCGGCCACCTTGTCGGCGAGCTCCTGCTGCCTGAGCGTGCGGTCCTGCGCTGCGTAAAACTCCCCGTACATCTCTTTCTCCTTCTCTCGTCTCTCTGTCGCTTCCGTACCTGGGGTGATGCCCGTCTCTGGGGGTCGGAGCGGAGACTCGTGCTCTGGCCTGTGGCGCAAAGCTTGAGGCCCCCGGTCCGTTTGGTCCGGGGGCCTCGTTGAGAAGTGTGGTTGAGCTAAAGGCTCATGTTCTCACCGCGACCGCGCGGACCTTGGGACGCACCTCTCCCCCGAACGCCCCGACACCGGAGTTCGTAAGGTTGAGGAGCCTCGGCTCGGGACGCACCTCTCCTCCGAACACCGGAATTCCTATGTTCGTGTGGTGGACGTGCATCAAAGCCTCGGTCCTTTCGCGACGACAACTACAGCCATGGCACTCTAGCGGCGCCCGCCGAGCTTGTCAACGGTGTTGCGCGTTCTTTAAGAAAAATTACGACAATTTACGTAGAGAGGAAGTCGACCTCGCTGGAGATCTCGATGCTCCCCTTGACCGAACGGGCCACCGGGCAACTGTCCGCGTACACGGAGAGCACCCGCTCGACGGTCTCGCGTTCTTCTTCGGGGACGGCGAGTTGGAAGGTCTGCGTGATGCGTTTGATCACCAGCACCTTCCCGTCGGCTTCCACCTCCCCAACCGTATCCGCCCGGAGGTTCTCAAAGGAGACTTGACGCGCTGCCAGCGCGCCGGCAAAGGTGCCGAGCAGTCACCCGCCCGCCGCGGCCACCACGTAATCTAAAGTGCTCGCGTGCGGCTCCTCGTCCCCCGGCGAGACGCCGTAGTGCTCGGCGACCTCCGAGTGGACCCCGAAGAGCACCGGCTGCTCCTCGCCCGGCAGGTGGGCCCGCCGCACCTTCCCCTCCACCGGCTCCACCCCGACCCGCGAGACGTACTTCACTTCGGCCACGCCTATCCCCCTTCTCTCTGGACTGCCCCCCAGCTTACGCTATTTACCCTGGGGTTAAGGTTTCGTATCGACCGTGTTGGCCCGGGGTTGCCGCGCCAGGGCGTGGTACTCCTCGTTTGGGATCATGCCGCACGCCAGCGACATGCGGTTGGTGAAGTTGTACATACTCGCTACCTCTATCACGTCCCAGACCTCCTCCTCTGTCAACCCGTAGCCCTTGAGCCGTTCAAGGTCCTCTGGGGTGCAGTCCAGCGGCCTCTCCGTGACCTTGACGGCGTAGTCGAGGATGGCGGTGCGGCGCTCGTCGAGGCCGGCCCTCCGGTGGTCGAGCGTGATGCGGTCGGCGAGGATGGGGTCCCCGAGGGCTTCGCGCAGGGCGGCGCCGTGGGCGACCAGGCAGTAGAGGCAGCCGTTCGCCATCGAGACGGCCACCGCGATCATCTCCCGCTCCGCCGCGTCCAGGTTCTCGGTCGGCTCGTGGAGCTGCCGGTAGTGCGAGAACCACGCGGAGAGCCTCTCGGGTCTGAAGCTGTAGGCCCGAAACACGTTCGGCACGAACCCGACGGCCTCCCGCGCCTTGCGGAAGAGCCCCCGAAGGTTCTCCGGCAACTCGGATTCTTCAGGGACCGGGAACCAGCTAACAGGGACACCCGTCCCTTTGCGCGATATGTGCTCGACGTCGTCCATATGACTCCCCTTTGGCGGTCTCAGGCGCTCTGGTACGAGATGAACTCCAACAGAGAACCGTCCGGGTCGCGGAAGTACACGCTCGTGCCGACACCTCCGGCGCCGCGACGTTCGACGGGGCCCAGCTCCACATCGACGTTGTGGTGGCGGAGGTGGGCTTCCGCTTCTCCGATATCTCCGGGCCACTCGAAGCAGAGGTCGCTGCCCCCCGGCGGGACGGGGACCCTCGCGAGCGGGTTCGCGTCCACGCCGGGGCCGTGCAGGTTGAGTTGCAGGGCACCGAACCGGTAGGAGAAACCCTTCCCGACGGGCACGACCTCGGCGTTTAGCACGTCCCGGTAGAAGGCGTTTGACCTCTTCCAATCGGAGACGTGGATAACGCAGTGGTCCAGCCTGATGACCGGCGCCACGAAACCCTCCCTAGCCGTTGACGGTGCTCATGTCCGGGTAACGGTCGCCGGCCGCGGCACCGGCCGGTGCGACCTCGTCTATGCGGCGAAGGTCCTCTTCGGTCAGTTCCACGTCCACAGCCGCCGCGTTCTCTTCCAGGTACTTGCGGCGTTTGGTGCCGGGGATGGGGACTATGTCCTCGCCCCTGTGGAGCAGCCAGGAGATGGCGAGCTGGCCGGGGGCCACACCCTTCTCGGAGGCGATCTCGCGCACCCTCTCGACGAGCTCCAGGTTCTTGTGGAAGTTCTCGCCCTGGAAGCGCGGGGAGTTCTGGCGGTAGTCGCCCTCGTCGAAGTCCTCGGGGCTCTGGATCTGGCCGGTCAGGAAGCCGCGCCCGAGCGGGCTGTAGGCGACGAAGCCTATCCCGAGCTCGCGGACGGTCGGAAGGATCTCGTCCTCCACGTCCCGGCTCCACAGGGAGTACTCCGTCTGGAGCGCGCTGATCGGATGCACCGAGTGGGCTCTCCGTATGGTCTCCGGGGCCGCCTCGGAGATGCCGAGGTAACGGACCTTGCCCGCGTCCACGAGTTCCTTCATCGCCCCCCACGTCTCTTCGACGGGCGTGTCGGGGTCGACGCGGTGCTGGTAGTAGAGGTCTATGTGGTCCACGCCGAGGCGCCGGAGCGAGGCGTCGCAGGACTTCCTGACGTAGTCGGGGCGGCCGTTGACGCCGAGCCTCGTGCCGTCCTCGGTCCGCTCGTTGCCGAACTTGGTGGCGAGCACGACCTCGTCGCGCCTGCCGGCAATGGCCCTGCCGACCAGACGCTCGTTGGTGAACGGGCCGTACATGTCGGCCGTGTCGAGGAAGGTGACGCCGAGGTCTATCGCCCTGTGGATCGTGGCGATGGATTCCTCGTCGTTCTCGGCGCCGTAGAACTCGCTCATGCCCATGCAGCCGAGGCCGAGCTCGGACACGGCGAGTCCCTCGCCGCCCAGGTTTCGTTGTTTCAAGGATCTCCCCTCTTGTCGGAAACCTTTTTCGGAGGATTGAGTTTATTACACGTTCGGGGGCGGACGCTCCCCCGCTAGCCGCCGCGCCCGGCCGTGAAATCGAGGAGCGTCCCGTGCAGGGGGCCGTTGCTCGCGACGAGTTCTCCGCCCTCGACCTCGAAAGGGCCGCCCCGGTAGTCGGTGATCCTGCCACCCGCCTCTTCGAGTATCAGGGCGCCGGCGGCCACGTCCCAGGCGTGGATGCCGCGCTCGTAGTACGCGTCGAGCCTCCCCGCGGCGACGTAGCAGAGGTCGAGGGCGGCGGCGCCGAGCCGCCTCATGCCCTGCGCCCGCAGGGAGAGAGTCCCGAAGAGCTCGAGGGCGGCCGGGACGTTGTTCCGGTCGTAGGGGAAGCCGGTAGCGACGAGGCCGCGGGCGAGGTCTTCCTCCCCCGTGGGCGTCAGGGCCTCGCCGTTCAGCGTCGCGCCGAGGCCCTTCTCCGCGACGAAGGTCTCGCCCCTCATCGGGTCGTGGACGACGCCGAGGACGACCTCGCCAGACCTTTCGAGCGCCACCGAGACGGCGAAGACGGGGAGCCCGTGGGCGTAGTTCGTGGTGCCGTCTAAGGGGTCCACGATCCAACGCGCGTCGCCGCCGCCCGACAGGGAGCCGCCCTCCTCTGCCAGCATGCCGTGGTCGGGGAAAGCCCCGAGCAGCGCCTCCCTGATGGCCCCCTCGGCCCTCTCGTCCATCTCCGTGACGAGGTCGACCTCGCCCTTGTACCTGATGGATCTCTGCCGGCCGAAACCCTCGCGCAGCAAGTCTCCCGCCGCCTCCGCCGCCCCGACCGCCGCATCTAGCTCCCCGTTCAAGCCTCCGCCCTCCTGTCCGACCAACGACACGCCTTCGCGTGGTGTACCACGGAGTGAACGATCGGGGCCGAAAACCGTCGGGAAGGACGGTAGAGATGGCGCAGCGCGAGGTTCGCGGCAACGAGGACGACGAGGCGTTCTCCGTGACCAGGCCGGGGGAAGCGTCGGCGAACGGTCAAGATACGCGGGGAAACATCCACCCCGCTCGTCCTACCACCCGCGCGGGATCGCAGGTAGGGTGGATTGCAGTGTTAATAGCCGGATGTATCGAGGCGCTCGGTACCGGAACAGCCTTTTCCAACCGGCGGTGCCTTCCGGCTAGCGGGCGGTCTTCTCGGGCTCCGGCAGGTAGCCCATGACGGCCCGAAGCCCGAAGTCTCCCGGCAGGTTGGACGTGAAGCGCCGCAGGCCGAAGGTCTTGCGGGCGTCGAGCAGCACCTCCCGGCCGGCGAGGTGGGGAAAGATGGCGCGGGCGGCGTAGATCGGATCATCCCCCTTCAAACGGACGAGCCCCTTGCGCCCCCTGGCGCCCTCCTCAGAAGTCGCGTAGAGGCTCGCCTCACCGGCGCCCGCGCAGCAGATCGCCATCCTGTGCCAGTCCAGGACCAGCGCCTCGCCGGGACGCAGAAGCTCCCTGGCCGCCGGGGTCAAACGGACGCTAAAAGAGTACAGGTCCATGCTACGATCTTACCAAATCCTCCCAAACCCACTCCCTGGCCGAAAGCTGACAGCCGACAGCTAAACCCTCTGCGCGTTGCGGATAAAGCGGTAAGGGTACGTGTCCTCCAGGGCGCCGGCCTCCGAGAGCCTTTTAACCTGGTCCTCGTCGAGCGCCCAGCCCGCGGCGCCGAGGTTGTCCTCCAGTTGTTCGGTGGTGCGCGCCCCGATGATGGGGGCCGTTACCGCCGGCTGGCGGAGGAGCCAGTTTAACGAGATCTGGGCGTAGGACTTGCCCGTCGTCTCGCTTATCTCGCCGACGACGTCGAGGACGTCCCAGTTGCGTTCGGTGGCGCGGCGGTCCCAGTGCTCCTCCTGTTCCTCCTGGGCGCCGGCGATGCGCGAGTCCTCCGGCGGGCGCCCGTCGCGGCGGTACTTGCCCGAGAGGAAGCCGCCGCCCAGGGGGCTCCAGGGGATCACGCCGAGGCCCTCTTCGAGGCAGGCGGGCAGGATCTCGTACTCCACGTTGCGCTCGATCAGGGAGTACTGCGGCTGCAGGCACACGAACCGCTCCAAACCCAGACCGTCGCTGAGGCCGACGCTCTTCATGATCTGCCACGCCGTAAAGTTCGAGACCCCTATGTACCGGACCTTCCCGGCGTGGACGAGGTCGGTCAGGGCCCCGAGGGTCTCTTCCAGAGGCGTGGCCTCGTCCCAGCAGTGGACCTGGTAGAGGTCTATGTAGTCCGTGCCGAGGCGCCTGAGGCTGTCTTCGCAGCCCTTCGTGACGTGCTTGCGGGAGAGGCCGACGTCGTTGGGGCCATCGCCCATCGGGAAGCGGACCTTCGTGGCGAGGACCACCTCTTCGCGGACGGACTTTATGGCCCTGCCGGTGATCTCCTCGGAGACGCCCTCGGTGTAGACGTCGGCCGTGTCTACAAAGTTGCCCCCCGCCTCCAGAAAGCGGGCGACGAGCTTTTTGGAGTCGTCCTCGTCAGCCTCCCTGCCGAACGTCATGCACCCGAGGCACAACTCCGAGACCATGAGCCCCGTCTCTCCCAGACGCCTGTATTCCACGCGATCCTCCCGATCTCTCCGTCCGAAGGCACAACTTTAGCAGTCGAGGGCTGGCCCTGGGGACCGCCGATTGGTACGATGGGGGCGACCGGTTTCTGGAGGACGGTTGGTGCAGGTCACGGATACGTTGAAGTCGCGTACCCCGCGCGGAACGAAGGCTGTTTACATGGCGGTTTTCGCGTGCTGGGTCTTCGGCGCGCTCTTCTTCGCGACGCTGCCGGCCGGCTCGGGGGAACGTTTCCTGGTGGCTAACGCGCTCTACATTGGCGCGGCGGTCTTCGTGATGTTCTCGCTCGGGCATGCCATCACCGGCGCGGGAGGGCGGCAGCGTCTTCTCTGGTGCCTGCTCGGCGGCGGCGTGGTCGCGAACTTCCTGGGGGACCTCGGCTGGTCCGGTTTGCAAGGGGGCCAGCTCGGCACGCAAGGCGCGTCCTACCAGCACGCCGCCTACCTCGTCTCGTACCTCTTGCTGGTCGCCGCCATGCTGCTTCTAGTCGGCCTGGCGACCAGGAGGATCACGCTGGTAACAGGGCTCGACGCCCTTTGCATCATGCTCTCGGCAGGCGTCCTGACCTGGTATTTCTTCCTCGGATCGGCGGTCTCCGCGACCGGCGCCGCGGGCTCGTGGGAGGTCCTCTCGGTTCTCTCCTGGGTGCTCTTCGACGCCGCCTTGCTCTTCCTGTGCCTGGTGGTCCTTTCGGCGCCGGGCAAGCCGCCGTTCACGGGGGCGCTCACTTTGGGCTTTCTGGCGTTCGCGGTGGCCGACGGGCTCTACCTCGCCTCGCGGGCCACGGGTTCCTACGAGAACGCCGGCTGGCCCGACATGATCTGGGTCCTCGGCCTCGCCTGCCTGGGCCTCGCCGCGCTCGACGCCTCACCCGTGGCCCCCGAAGTACGCGCGAGGATCGAGCCCTGGCGGGTCTTCTTGTTCTGGTTCGGACCGCTCTCCCCGGCGGTCCATCTGGCCGTCGTGCTCCTCTGGGGGGCGACCCACCCTCCCCTGCCTTCCTACGCTGCGGCGGGCGGCGCCATCGTCTTCCTCTACCTGGCCCTGCGCGTCGCCCTGGTCTCCTCGGCCTCCCGCCGGCTCTCCGAGGAGCAGGAAGAGCTCGCCCGCAGGCTGGAGGGGGGCCGCGTCCTCTCCGAGCTGCACGACACCGTGAAGCAGGGAGTACACGGCGTCTCCCTGACCCTCCGCTCAGCGCTCGACGCCGCCCGCCGCGGCGAGCACGACGAGGCCGCGCAGATGGTCTCCAACGCCCTGCGCGCCTCGCGCGAGACGGAGTTCCAGGTCTCGCGGCCCTACGACGAACTGAAGACCTCGATCCACGGCGAGGGGTCCCTGAGGCCCCGCGAGTACCTCCGCCACCGGCTCGTCAAGTTCGAGGAATACTTCGGGATAAAGACCCACGAGGACCTCCAGGCCCCGCTCGACGGCCTCTCCCCGATGGAGACCGCCGCTGTCTACAGGTTCCTCGTCGAGGCCTTCTGGAACGTCGCCAAGCACTCGGGCGCGGGCAACATGCGCCTGGAGTCCAGGCTTGTCGGGGATCTGCTCCTCGTGCGCGTCCGGGACGACGGCCGCGGCTTCGACACCACGAACCCTCCCCCGGGCCTCGGCCTCGACTACATGCGCCAGCGCGCAAAAGAAGTGGGCGCGGACTTCGACGCGATCTCGGCCCCCGGCCGCGGCACCACGGTCCAGCTCAGGTTTCAGGGTAGGGGTTAGGTGGCTTTCAGCTTTCAGCGGTCGGCTTTCGGCTTTCCGACAACCGCTTAACCTCTCCTTTACATACTCCGATGAGGATTAGACACGCCCGTCGGGCTGGGCGAGAATACGGGGCGTAACCCCCAGAGGAGGCCGCGCTTGGCTACACACGTTCCGCAGTCCCCGGAAGAGAGGACGCCGGATGCGTCCCTGCTGGTCGAGACCCGGGGCCTTACCAAGCGCTACGGCGGCATCACAGCCGTCGACGACCTGAACCTCGCCGTCAGGCGGGGCGAAGTCTACGGTTTTCTGGGGCCCAACGGCGCGGGCAAGACCACCACCCTCAAGATGCTCCTCGGCCTCGTGCGTCCCTCCGGCGGGTCTGCAAGGGTGCTCGACCGGAGCCCCGGCACGCCGGGCGGGCTCGCGAAGATAGGCGCCCTCGTCGAGTCGCCGGCCTTCTATCCTTACCTCTCGGGAAAGAACAACCTCAAGGTCATGGCCCGCTACTGCGGCGTCCCGAACTCTCGCGTGGCCGAGGTGCTGGAGGATGTGGAGCTCGCAGGCCGGGCAAAGAGCCGGTACAAGAAATACTCCTTGGGCATGAAGCAGCGCCTCGGGGTGGCGGCGGCGCTCCTCAAAGACCCGGAGCTCCTGATCCTGGACGAGCCCACCAACGGCCTAGACCCGAAGGGCATGGCCGACATGAGGTCCCTCATCCGGCGCCTCGGCACCGGTGAGCGCACGGTACTTCTCTCCAGCCACCTTCTCGGCGAGGTCGAGCAAGTCTGCGACAGGGTGGGCGTGATCCACAAGGGACGCCTGATCTCCGAAGGCGCCGTCACCGACCTGCGCGGTGGCGAGGCCCTCCTGGTCCGGGCCGAGCCGGTGGAAGAGGCGGCGAAGATAGCGGAGAAGTTGGAGGGGGTCGAGAGGGTGGAGACGAACGACGGGGTACTCAGGCTGACGACGGGGCCCGAGCGGGCGGCGGAGATCAACGCCAAGCTCGTCTCGGCGGGCCTGCGGGTGAGCGAGCTCCGGTTCGCGGAGCGCTCGCTGGAGGACGCTTTTCTGGAGCTCACCGGCGGGGAGACGGTCTAGGGTGGGCGCGAGCTTCAGGGCCGAGTCGCTCAAGCTCCGCAGGCGGCCGGCGGTGTGGGTGCTCGGCCTTATCTGGCTGGTCCTGACGGTGATCGTCGGCTACGCGGTGGTCTACGTCTTCCTCGTAAACGCCCCGTCGCCCCCCGTGCCAGAGGACATCCCGGAGCGGGAGAGGGAGCAGATCCAGCAGCAGGAACGGCAATTTCAGGAGGATCAACTCCGGTCCCTGCTACCGGAGAACCTCGTCTCCAGCACCATGCCCGTCTTCGGCAACCTGGGAGGCGCCATAGCCCTGATCCTGGGCACCCTGGTCGTGGGGGGCGAGTATGGCTGGGGCACGCTCAAGACGATCGTCACCCAGCGCCCGAACCGTCCCCAGGTCTTCGGCGGCAAGCTCCTGGCGCTCTGGGTGGTCCTCGTATTGTTCGTGATCGCGGTCTTCGTCGGCAGCGCCGCCGCGGGCTACGTCATCGCCGGCCTGGAGGGGAGCCCGGTTGGCTGGCCGCCGGCCGGCGAACTCGTCCGGGCCTTCGGTTCGGGGGTTTTGATCCTCACGCTCTGGGCGGCGTTCGGGGCATTACTCGCCACGCTCTTCAGGAGCACCGCGCTCTCGGTCGGGCTCGGGCTCGTCTACGTCCTCGTGCTGGAGACTCTGGTCCTGAGCCTCCCGATCCAGAACGAAGCCTTCCAGGACGCCAGGGAGTTCTTCCCCGGCCAGAACTCCACCTTCCTCGCCAACTCCTTCGCCGAAGGCCCCTTCTCCCCGCCGAACCCGCCCGTGGACCCGGGACAGGCGGCGCTGGTCGTGGCCGCGTACGCGATAGTCTTCGTGGTGGTCGCCGCGCTCGTCTTCAGCAGACGGGACGTGGTGTAGGGAGCTTTCAGCCGTCAGCTTTCAGCTAAAGCCTGGTAGTCGAAAGCGATTGGCTACATTTTTGTCCGACGGAAGAAGCCATGAATTCAACAGAAGATTCCGCAACCCATGAAAAAGCTCACGGCTGAAAGCTGAAAGCGCGGTTCGCGAAGCGGACCGCTAACTCTTGCGTTCTTTGTAGCGGTTGGTGATGGGCATGCGGCGGTCGCGGCCGAAGGCGCGGCCCGTCACTTTTATGCCGGTCGGGGCCTGGCGGCGTTTGTACTCGGCCCGGTCGACGAGGCCGACTATGCGACGGACGTCGTCCTCGTCGTAGCCCGAGGCCACGATCTCGGAGATGCCCTTGTCCTCTTCGATGTACGCCTCGAGGATCGGGTCGAGCACGTCGTAGGGCGGCAGGGAGTCGGTGTCGCGCTGGTCCTCGCGCAGTTCGGCCGAGGGTTCCTTATCGAGGACGGAGTTTGGGATCATCTCCCGCCCCTCCACCCTGTTGACCTCGTGCGAGACCCGGTAGACGAGGTTTTTGGGGACGTCTTTTATGACGGCGAAGCCGCCGGCCGAGTCGCCGTAGAGGGTCGAGTAGCCGACGCTCATCTCGCTCTTGTTGCCGGTGGAGAGCACTATCCAACCGAACTTGTTGGAGAGGGCCATCAGGATGTTGCCCCTGATGCGGCTCTGCAGGTTCTCCTCCGTGACGTCTTCGGGCAGCCCCTTGAAGGCGTCCCGCATCATCTCGCCGTAGGCGTCAAAGGCGGGGCCTATGGGGATGGTCTGGGTGTCGATGCCGAAGTTCTTGGCGAGCGCCACGGCGTCCGTGTTGGAGAGGTCCGAGGTGTAGCGGCTCGGCATGAGGACGCCCGTGACGTTCTGCGGCCCGAGGGCGCGCACGGCGACCGCCGCGGCGAGCGAGGAGTCTATCCCCCCCGAAAGGCCGAGCACGGCGCGCGAGAAACCGTTTTTTTGGAAGTAGTCCCGCAGGCCGAGGACGAGCGCTTCGAGCACCTCGCCCTCCTCGGACGGGTACGGCTCGACCCGCGGTTGGACGGCGTCTTTCGCGGCGGAGTGGTGGTCCGGGACGCTTACGATCTCGGGCTCCCGCTCCGGGTTCTCCTTGCGGGGACGGGGATCGTGGAGGCGCTGTATGAGCGACTCCGAAGGATGGAGGTCCGCGACGAGCAGGTCTTCCTCGAACTGCTTCGCCCTGGCGACGAGGCGCCCTTCGGGGTCGAAGACAACAGAGTGGCCGTCGAAGACGAGCTCGTCTTGGCCGCCGACGAGGTTGCAGAAGACGACGTAGCAGCCGTAGTCTGACGCCCTGACGCCGAGCATCCTCTCGCGGAAGGCGCCCTTCTGGCGGTGGTAGGGGGAGGCCGAGATGTTGAGCAGCACGCTCGCGCCGGCGAGCGCCTGCTCGCGGGCGGGCCCCCCCGGGTACCAGATGTCTTCGCAGACGCTGATCCCGACGAGCGCCCCGCCCGTCCGGATCATCGGCGCCCCCGAACCCTCCCTGAAGTAGCGGTTCTCGTCGAAGACCCCGTAGTTGGGCAGGTAGCGCTTGTGGTAGCGGTGGAGGATCTCCCCGCCCGAGACTACGGCGCAGGAGTTGAAGAGGTCTCCGTTCAGGTCGACGAAACCTGCCGCGCAAGTGATCCCCTCGGGTACCGTCCTGGCGAACGTCTCCAGCCCCTCCAGGTTCTCCTGGATAAAGCTCGGGCGCATCAGCAAATCCTCGGGCGGGTAGCCCGTGACGGTGAGCTCCGGGAAGGCGACGAGCTCGGCGCCGGCGTCCACGGCCCGCCCCACGGCGCCCGTCATCTTCTCGACGTTGCCCCACACGTCGCCTACGGTGGTGTTGATCTGCGCGAGAGCGACCCTCATGGCCCCAATATATCGCGCCGGGTTGGTTCGTGCCGGGTTGGTTTCCACATCGGCATTACACTCGCCGATTCCGACAGAGCCATCCCTTCGGGTGTAAAGTGCTCGCGGGACCGCAGGCGTCTCGTCCGAAAACGAAGGGGGTAGCGGGTGGCACGAGCGGGTCCGCCGGTCGAAGAGGTGCAGGATCGCGCAGAGGCGGCGGCCAGGCACGCGCGGCCCTGGGTGGACGCCTTCGCCCGGTTCGGCTACGTGGCGAAGGGCGTCGTCTACGCCACCATCGGCCTGCTGGCGATGCTCGAGGCGCTCGGGATGGGCGGGAAGACCGCCAGCCCCGACGGCGCCATGCAGAGCATCGGGACCCAGCCGCTCGGGGGGTTGTTGCTGGTGGTTCTCTCGGCCGGGCTCTTCGGGTACGCGGCGTGGAAAGTCGTGCAGGGGGTCACGGACCCGGACGACAGGGGCTCGGACGCCCACGGCGTCGTGCGCCGCGTCTGCTACGTCGGGAGCGGGGCGATCCACGCGGCCCTGGCCTACACCGCGGCCCAGTCGGTCTTCGGGGCGGAGGACAGCTCGGAGGACGCGATGGCCGCGAGCGTCATGGCCTACCAGCCGCCGCTCGGCAGGATTCTGGTAACCCTTGTCGGTATCGGCGTGATAGGCGTCGCCCTCTACCAGCTCTACGCGGCCTACGGGGCGAAGTTCAAAGGCGAGCTGAAGCTCCACCGGATGCACGGCGCGGAGGAGTTCGGCGTGACGCTGGCCGGCCGCGTCGGCACCGCCGCCCGCGCCCTGGCCCTCGGCCTCGCCGGGGCCTTCGTGCTCCTGGCGACCTACCAGTCGAACCCGGAGAAGACCAGGGGCCTCGGCGGGGCCCTGGAGACCCTCCAACAGCAACCTTTGGGCTCCTTCATGCTCGCCGCGGTGGCGGCGGGGCTGATGATCTACGGCGCCTTCATGTTTCTCGTCGCCAGACACCGGCACATAGATACGTCTTGAGGGCTACCGGCTTTCAGCCTTTAGCTTTTGACTCCCGGCTATGGGCCGATCTCGTGGATACGTCGTAAGGGGGTTTGGGTGGCGCGGGGTGGGATGTCCAAAGCCAAGGACGGGGCGCGGCGGGCGGCCAGGGAGGCGAGGCCCTGGATCGGGCGGGTGGCCCGCTTCGGGTACGCGGCCTACGGGGTCGTTTACGTGCTGGTGGGGGTGCTCGCTTTTCGGGCCGCGTTGGGCGGTGGCGGCGAGGCGGCGGGACAGGAGGGGGCGCTTCAGACGATTCTGCTCGCGCCGCTGGGGAGGGTCTTGCTCGGCCTCGTCGCCCTTGGCCTTCTCGGGTACGCGGTGTGGCGCCTCTTTCAGGGCGTCCTCGACCCGGAGAACGAGGGCAGGGACGCGAAGGGGGTCGTCAAGCGTTCTGACCATGTCGTCAACGGCCTGTTCCACGTTGCCCTGGCGGTGAGCGTGGGAGGCGTGGCCCTGGGGTCCGGCGGCGGTGGAGGAGGCGGGCCCGACGACTGGACCGCGACGCTCCTGCGCCAGCCCCTCGGCCGCTACCTGACCGTCGCGGCCGGCGTGGGGATCGTAGCGATAGGCCTCTTCCAATTCTACCGGGCCTACGACGCGAAGTTCATGGAGAAGCTCAAGCCCGGCGAGATGGGACCCGCAGAGAGGACCTGGACCAGGCGCGCCGGCCGGCTCGGGCACGCCGCCAGGGGGGTCGTCTTCTGCGTCATGGGCGTCTTTCTCGTGCAGGCGGCGCTCCGGTTCGACCCGAGCCGGGCCCGCGGCCTCGGCGGCGCCCTCTCCGCGCTCGCAAGCCAACCCTTCGGCCCCTACCTCCTCGGCGCCGTCGCGGCCGGCCTTGCCTGCTTCGGCCTCTTCATGTTCGTCGTGGCCCGCTACCGGCGAATAGAGACCGGGTAGGGCTATCGGCGGTCGGCTCTCAGGCTTCGGATAGAATATCGTGATGGCTCCCGGGTGCGTTAGCGTGGCGTCGGCCGGTGTCGTGGCGGCGGATCTTCTCGTGGAGGCGTGCCGGTCGGGCCCCGAAGACGACCTGCGTCTAGAGACGGTTCGGGGGCTCGCCACGGACCTCGGACGGCGCCTGGCTTCACTGGCCGAAACCGCAGATGGAACGTCCGACTCGACCATCGAGGCTGCGCTCGCCTGCGCCGACCTGGCGACGTTGGCCGTCTGTAACGTGCCGGGGCTGCCGAAGGGCGGCAGGGCGCTCGGCGCCGCGGCCACGCACCTCGCCGCCGGCGTTACCCACGCGCTACTGGAGCTGGTCGAGAATGCCGGGGCGGTAGATCCCCACGCGGAGAACGTCTCGCGGGACGCCAGGAGCGCGGGCTGGAAGGCGGACCTCGCCGTCCGCCAACTCGGGGAGCTGGGGTAGGGAGCACGCCGCTTCGCGGCTCGTCAGCCCGCTGCGGCTTCGCCTCCACTCTCAGCCCGCTTCGGCCTGCTCCGCAGGCCTCGCTTTCGGCCTGTCAGCTTTGTGTTCTTAGGATCACTCTAAAGCGGTTTGCAAAGAGAGTGAACCTGTCTGGAAAAGCGGTCAGCCGAAGACAGAAAAGCTGACCGCTGAGAGCGTAGGCCGTAAGGCCGAAGCGGGCTGATCGCTGATGGCGCGGTCTTCGGAAGCGATCAGCTTCCGAAAACCCGCTCTAGAAGATCTTCTCGGGACGGTTTCCGGCCAGGGTTTGCCGGGCGGCGAGGGATACCTGGCGCAGGTAGTCGTCTTCGTAGGGGACGAAGTCCTCGGGGACGATCCGCGTGTCGAAGGGTGCTCCGGCCGGGTACTCGCGGGCCGGCGCGGAGCCCGCGCTCCACAGGATCTCGGCGTCGTCCAGGTCGATGCGGAGCACGGCCTCGACTTCTTCTCGTTGCAGCCGGAGGTCTCTCGGGGGGGTGTCTTCCAGGAGGAGGAACACGTGGTGGAACTCCCGGTCCAGTCCGCCGGGTATCTCGAGCTCGACGCGGCGGGTGCCGAGGGGGACTAGCCTGTCCGGGTGGACCGGCAGGCCGAGCTCCTCCTCGACCTCGCGCAGCCCGTCGAGGGGCTCTTCCCCCGTTGCAAGGTGCCCGGCCGCGGTTACGTCCAGGTATCCCGGCCAGGTGTCCTTCTCGGCGGCGCGGCGCTGGGCGAGCAAGAACGGACCGCCGGTTCCGGTTGCTGGCGCGCAGATCCAGCAGTGGAAACACCCGTGCCAGAGCCCCAGCCGGTGCGCCTCGCTCTTCCAGACCACCTCCCCGGTGCGCCCCCCGGCCTCATCCAGCACGTCGATCCGTTCGTCCAATGCTCCTCCCTTCGGTCGCCGCGTACGCTGCGGCTTCGCCTCCGCTTGTCAGCACGTTACGGCCTTTGGCCTCCACTTTCAGCACGCTGCGCCCTGCGGGCTCCGCTTTCGGCTGGTCAACCTTTCAGGTTTTTGGAAGATCACGGCCCCCATAGAAGCCTCCCGCTCGAGGCTGCCGCGAGCGCGAACGGCACCGCGGCCCGCAAAGGTCTAAGCTGACTAGCTGAAATGCTGACTAGCTGACACACGACAAAAGGAGACGCATTGCCCACGGTGGTCATATCGAGCTTTTTCGAGGAAGAGTTCGTCCGCCGCATTCGGGGGGTGGACGGTAGGCTGAAGGTCCTCTACCGGCCCGACCTCGTCCCGCCGCCCCGCTGGGAGGGGACCACAACGGTCCCGAGGGTGGGGTCGGTCACCGGAGCAAGAAGAGGAGTTCCTCGAAATGCTCGCCGAGGCGGAGGTGCTCTACGACTTCCCGCGTGGGCACGTCGGGGATTTGATGCAGGTCGCTCCGAAGCTGCGGTGGGTTCAGGGGAGCATGGCCGGGGCCGGGGAGGTGGCGCGGACCGCGGGCCTCGTGGATACGGACGTCGTGGTGACGACGGCCAGCGGCATCTACTCCGGTCCGCTCGCCGAGTTCGTGCTGATGGGCATGCTCCAGCACGTCAAGGACCTCGACCTCTTGAGAAAGGACAAGGCGGCGAAGACCTGGCGCCAGGGGACGACCGGAACGCTGGAGCGGAAGACGCTGTGCGTCGTCGGGACGGGTAGCATAGGAAGGGCCATAGCCGACAGGGCCCGCCCCTTCGGGATGCGCGTCGTGGGCGTGAAGCGAGTCGTGCGCGAGGAGGACGCCGCATGGAATTCGTTCGACGGGCTGTATGAGACGGAGAACCTGCACGAAGTTTTGGCCGAGGCGGACTTTGTCGCCCTGACCCTGCCTGGCACCCCTCAGACCGAGGGGCTGTTCGACGCGAAGACCATCGCGGCCATCAAGCCCGGCGCCTACTTCGCAAACGTCGGGCGCGGGAAGGTCGTGGAGGAGGCCGCGCTTGTCGAGGCCCTTGGTAGCGGGCATCTCTCGGGGGCCGCGCTCGACGTGTTCGAGGTCGAGCCTTTGCCGGAGGAGAGCCCGCTCTGGGAGATGGAGAACGTGATCGTGAGCGCCCACACGACCGACGTCGTGCCGGAGTTGATAAACGCCGCCCAGACTGACCTTTTCTGCGAGAACCTCGGGCGCTACCTGGCCGGTAAAGAGCTCGTCAACGTGCTCGACAAGCGGCTGCTGTACTGAGGGGCGGGTTCGGACCGGGGTTACGGATGGTATATTCAGCGTCGCGTTAATGGACACAGACGAAACATTTAGTATCTGCGCGCCTCCCTTCAGGGGGCGCCCCCCGACTTTCGAGGAGTCATCCTGGACTTTGTAGCGTCCGCCGGCCTGCCGATCTTGAGGATCCTGGCCGCCCTCTTGCTCGTTGCCCTGAACGGCCTGTTCGTGGCCGCCGAGTTCGCGTTCGTGAGGATACGGGCGACACAGGTTGACCGGCTGGTCGCGGAGCGCAAGCCTTCCGCCGGCCTCGTCAAGGTGGCCCAGCAGAAGCTCGACCAGTACCTCGCCGTCTGCCAGCTGGGCATCACGGTCTGCTCGCTCGGCATCGGCGCCCTCGCCGAGCCTGCCATCGCGAACCTCATAGAGCCCCTGCTCGAGACGCTCGGCATCCCGGCGTCGTTGCTGCACCCCATAGCCATAGCCATAGCCCTGTTCATCGCCTCCTTTTTGCACGTGGTCTTCGGGGAGCTCGCGCCCAAGACCTTCGCCATCCAGAAGGCCGAGGGGACCTCGCTGTTCGTGGCACCGTTCATGCGGTTCTTCTACTACCTGCTCCTGCCCTTCACCATAGTCTTCAACGGTACGGCGAACGCCATAACGGGCGCCCTGGGGGTGGCGCCGGCCTCGGAGGGCGACGACACCCATTCGGAGCAGGAGATCCGCCAGCTGATCGCCCAGAGCACCGAACAGGGCGTGCTGGAGAGGGACGAAGAGAGCCGGCTGAGGGGCGTGTTCAACCTCGAGAACACGCCGGCGCGCGAGATCATGGTCCCCCGCCCCGACGTCGTCGCCATCCCGGGCCACCTGAAGCTCAAAGACCTGATCCCGGTGGTCGGGGCCGGCAACTACACCCGTTACCCGGTCCACGAGGAGCACGCCCCCGACAGGGTTATCGGCGCGGTCCACGTCAAGGACGTGCTGCGCGCCGTCGGGCCCGAGGGCGACGTCGGGTCAGACGTTACGGCGAGGGACCTTGCGCGCGAGGTGATCATCGTCCCCGAGAGCCGCTCCATAGAGAACATCCTGGAGGATTTTCAGCGGCAGGAGATCCAGATGGCCGTCGTAATCGACGAGTGGGGCTCCTTCGAGGGCCTCATCACCATAGAGGACATCCTGGAGGAGATAGTCGGCGAGATCCGGGATGAGTTCGACGAGGAGGAGCCGGACGTCGAAAAACTTCCGGATGGTTCCCACGCCATCGACGGCCGCGCCCCCATCCCCACGGTGAACAACGCCCTCGGCTCCCGCTTCGAGAGCGCGGATTTCGAGACCATCGGCGGCCTGGTCCTCGGCGCCCTGGGCCGCGCCCCCGAAGTCGGCGACGAGGTCGGCATAGACGGCCACCTCCTGCGCGTCGACGAGATCGACGGCCCCAGGGTCGCGAAGGTGGTGGTCACGGAGAACGGCGGCGCCGAGACGAACGAAGGTTTTTAGAGCTATCAGCGGTCAGCTATCAGCAAGAGCAAAAAGCTGATAGCTTTGTAGCTCAGGCCTGGAGCGTGTAACCGGCCTCTTCGATGGCTTCCTGGAGCTTTTCGTCGGTGACCTTACTTCCATCGTAGGACAACTCGACCCTGCCCGTCGTGTGATCGGCCTTCGACCGCTCCACCCCGTCGAGCTCGTCCAGGGCCTCCTGAACGCTCATCTCGCAGTGCCCGCAGCTCATATCGGGCACCCGCAAAACCCTCGTCTCCGCCATCTCCGTCACTCCTCTCCACCGCAAAACCTGATACCTGAAACCCAGTGCCTCAAAACCTCTTCATAAACCCTTCCACGGCCTCCGCCAACTCGGCCATCTTCTCGTCGGCCTTCTCGTTGTTAGTGACGGCCTCCCTGACGCAGTGGTCCATGTGGTCCCGGAGGACGAGGGAGGCCACCTTTTCGGAGGCGGCGATGTAGGAGCTGATCTGGGTGAGTATGTCCACGCAGTAGGCCTCCTCCTCGACCATTCGCTGCACCCCCCTCACCTGACCCTCGATGCGCCGCAGCCGGTTCTTGAGCTTCTCCTTGTCTCCCTCTTTTATGTAGCCGTGCGCCTGTCCTACGTGCTCTGTCATCGTCTTCGTCCTCTCCGAAGGTAGGTAAACCTCACTCGCCACTCCCGTGTCCGCCGGCGCCGGGACCATTCTGCATGGCGCCAGCGTTCGGGGCCATGTCGTACTGCTGGGCCGGGGCGAGGAGGAGCGCGGCGGCCCCGATGCCGGCGGCGACGACAGCTATGGCGCCGAGGTAGGCGACTTCCGAGAGGCGGGCGCGCAAGGGCGGGTGCAGGATCTCTTTCGCGCTGTGGGGCCTCTCGAAGGAGCGCAGGCGCAGGGCGTTCGTCACCACGCTCACCGAGCTCATCGCCATCGCCGCCGCCGCCAGGACAGGGCTCAGTAGAACCCCGAAGAAAGGAAAAAGGGCGCCGGCGGCGACCGGGATCAGGGCCACGTTGTAGGCGAAGGCCCAGAAGAGCCCCTGCTTGATCTTGCCCACCGTCCTGCGAGAGAGCGCGATGCCCGTGACGATGTTTCTGAGGTCACCCCCGATCAGGGTGATATCCGATGCCGCCATCGCAACGTCGGTGCCCGTCCCTATCGCGACGCCGAGGTCGGCCCGCGCGAGCGCCGGGGCGTCGTTGATCCCATCCCCAACCATCGCAACGGTCCTCCCCCGCCCCTGCAACTCCGCAACCTTCGCGGCCTTCTCCCCAGGCAACACCTCGGCGAGTACATGGTCAGAGCTTATGCCGACCTCCCCGGCTATGGCCCCGGCGGTAACTTCGTTGTCGCCGGTGAGCATCCAGACTTCGAGGCCCAGAGCGCCGAGCTGCTCGACCGCTTCGCGCGACTCCGGCTTGGGGGCGTCGGCGACGGCGACGAGGCCCGCTCCCCTCCCGTCCACGGAGACGTACATCGGCGTGGCTCCGCCGCGGGCAAGGTCCCCGGCCAGGTCTTCCATCCCGTCGAGATGTACCCCGAAACCTTCCAACAGTGCCCGGTTGCCTACGAGTACCTCGCGGCCGTTCACCACAGCCTTCACGCCCTTGCCCGTGATCGACTCGAAGGCTTCGAGCTTCGGGAGGTCGAGGCCCGCCTCCCCGGCCCGCGCGACTATCGCCCCGGCGAGGGGATGCTCGGAACCGACCTCCGCGGCGGCGGCCAGGCGCAGCAGGTCTTGCTCGGTGAAACCATCGGCAGGGATCAGTCTCGTAACCGACGGTCTCCCTTGCGTCAGGGTGCCGGTCTTGTCGAGGACGATGGCGTCTATCTTGCGTGTCGTCTCCAGCGCCTCGCCGCCGCGGACCAGGATGCCGTTCTCGGCGGCCTTGCCGGTCCCGACCATGATGGCCGTCGGCGTGGCCAGTCCCAGGGCGCACGGGCAGGCGATTATGAGGACCGAGATCGCGGCCGTCAGCGCGAGGATCGGTGAAGGACCTGCGACGAGCCACGCCCCGAACGTGAGCGCCGCGAGCCCGAGCACGGCCGGCACGAAGTACGAGGAGATGGTGTCGACGAGGCGCTGCATCGGGGCCTTCGAGCCCTGCGCCTCCTCGACGAGGCGCACGATCTGGGCGAGCGCCGTCTCGGCTCCCACCTTCTCCGCCCGCATGACGAAGCCCCCGGTCTCGTTGAGCGTGGCCCCGATCACCGCGTCGCCGACCGTCTTTTCGACGGGCAGGCTCTCCCCCGTCAACATGCTCTCGTCGAGCGTCGAACGCCCCTCGACCACCACCCCGTCAACGGGCACCTTCTCCCCCGGCCGCACCCGCACGAGGTCCCCGACCCGCACGTCCTCGACCGGAACGTCCCTCTCGACACCGTCACGGACCACGCGCGCCGTCCTCGCCCGCAAGCCCATCAGCGCCTTGATCGCCGCCCCGGTCTGCCTCTTGGCCCGCGCCTCCAACCACCGCCCCAGAAGGACCAGCCCGACCACGATGGCCGAAACCTCGAAGTACAGGTAGAACGGGAAGCCCCAAGCGGCGCTCAACCCAGGCCAGAGCGTAACGAACGCGCTGTACCCGTAAGCCGCGCTCGTCCCCACCGCGACGAGCGTGCTCATGTTGGTGCCGCCGTGCCTGGCGGATGCCCAGGCCGTCTTGTAGAAAGTAGCCCCGGCCCAGAACTGGACTATGGTCGCCTGGATCAACAGCAGCGGCGCCATGACCTCCATCCCGGGCCCGAAAGGCAGGTACATCTCGGCCATCATCAGGACCCCGAGCGCCAGGCTCACCACCCACTTGTTCCTGAGATCCTTTAGCTCCCGATCCCGTTCGAGGTCCCGAACGTCACCGCTGTCGTCTACCGCAGCCCTCCCGGTCCCGGGATCGGGTTCCTCAACCGCGCCGACCTCGTACCCGGCCCCCTCCACCGCGGCCCGCAACTCGTCGATACCCGGCCCGCCAGCCGCGTCGTACTCGACCTTCGCCTTCTCGGTAGCCAGGTTCACCGTCGCCGAACTCACGCCCGGCACCTTCGTCAGCGCCCTCTCCACCCTCCGCACACACGAAGCGCACGTCATACCTTCGATGGGCAGCGAGACCTCGCCCACGGCCCCGCCGTCCCCCGGACCGGAAGCCAAGGCAGGGACCTCACGCACCCCGTAGCCGGCCCTCTCGACCGCAGACTTGAGATCCTCCCCTCCCACCACCGACGGATCGACGGAGACCCTTGCCTTCTCCGTGGCGAGGTTCACGCTCGCCTCCTCGACGCCGTCCACCCGACCCAGAGCCTTCTCCACCCGCCGAACGCAAGAGGCGCAAGTCATCCCCGCCACCGGAAACTCGACCGTACTCCTGCCACTTTCGCCCGACATGCGTCCTCCTGCGGCCGTCTCTGTCAATCTCTAGTATACCCCCCTACCCTATACTGGTCATCGTTCATCGTCAAGAATTTCGCCCACAGGTATGTCCAGGGGGTTGGCAGGGAATCGGCGTTCTCGTGTTCGAGCTTGCGGAGAAGGTTCCGGGCGCCATGTATCGTGGAGATTTACGCGACCTTGACAGGGCCTTAACAGGGAGCCGTGGTTCGTGCCGAGGCCCATGATAAGGTCGATGCCATGTGCGAGTTTCGATCGGCGGGGAGGGAACCGCGCCGCGACCCGGGGTGGATGGTGACGGGGCTATGACGGACCGGGGGCTGTTGCGGGCGGTGCTGGTTGGCTTCGCGTTGCTCGTGGTCTGGCGGTTCCTGGCGGCGGTGGCCGGGGTCTTCCTCCTGCTCGCGACGGCGCTCTTGCTGGCGGCGGCGCTCTCGGCGCCGGTTGAGGCGTTGTATCGCAGGAAGGTACCGAGGCCCGCGGCGGTGACGGGCATAGTCGTGTCGGTTTTGGCCGTTGTGGGGATCACGGGCCACCTGCTGCTGCCGACCCTCGTGCAAGAGGCGACGCTGCTCGCCTCGTCCGTGCCGGACGCGCTGCAGCAGCTAGTCGATCGGGCGAGGGGGCTCGCGGGCAGGCTGGGCGTGAAGATCGGCGGGGGCGATGGTGGGATCTCGCCCAGTACCCTGGCTAGCGCCGCGAGGCGGGTCCTGGGTGGGCTGCTGGGCCTCTTCGGCAGCCTGGCCTCGCTCTTTACCGCCGCGCTCGTGCTCCTCTTCGTGCCCCTCTACCTGGCGGCGATGCCGGGCCCGGTGGTGGGCTGGGTGGTGAGGTTGTTCCCCCCCGGCAGGAGGCCCGAGACGCGGGAGATCCTCTCCGAGTGTCGCGAGGGCCTCCTCGGCTGGCTACGGGGTCGGATCTTCTCTATGGTCGTCGTCGGGGTACTGGCGACCGTTGCGCTCTACCTCATAGGTGTGCCGGGTGCGCTCTTTCTGGGCGTCTTTTCCGGTCTCGTCGCCTTCGTCCCGATCATCGGGTCTGTCGTGGGGGCGGTGCCGCCGCTAGTGCTCGCGTTCGCCGGGAACCCGTGGGACGTGCTGTGGGTTCTTCTGGCCTACCTGGCGATCCAGCAAATAGAGAGCAACCTGCTCACCCCGCTCGTCATGCAGAAGGCGGTCTCGCTGCACCCGGTCGTGGTCGTAGCCTCCGTGACGGTGGCGGGCGCGGCGTTCGGCGTTCTCGGGGCCCTGCTCGCCGTGCCCGCCGTCGTGGTGGTCGGGATCCTCGTCAGAAGGCTGTGGTTCGAGCGCCTGGAACGGAACCCCGGGTAGAGGACGTGCTCTAGAGCGGTTTGCAAAGAGGTTGGGCCTCTTTGGAAGGCTGTCGGCTTTCAGCACTCAGCTTTCAGCAAGGACAAAAAGCCGACCGCTGAAAGCGGAGGCGAAGCCGGAGCGGGCCGACAGCCGACAGCGCGGACTGCAGTGGCTCAATGCCACTGCAGTCCGCTTTAGGCGCTGTCCACTATCTCCTGCAGCTCCCGGTCCAGGGTGTCCGCGGTCTCCTGCGGGGTCTTCGCGCCTTTGACGCAGGCGTTGAACTGCTCGGCCATCACGAGCGACATGTCCGAGTAGTAAGGGGAGAGGGGCCGCGGACGGGCGTTCTTTATCGCCTCTTCCCCGAGGGCGATGACAGGGACCTTGTCCACGATCTCCTCGTCGCTGTACAGGTCTTGCAACGTCGGCAAAAAAGAACCGTTCAGCGCCCGGTACTTCTGCTGCTCGGGGGCGGTCGCGAACTTCACGAACTCGTAGGCCGCCTCCTTCTCCTCCCCCGATGAGGCGGCGTTGAGGTAGAAGTTCCAGCCGCCCAGGCCGCTGAAGCTGTTGTCCCGGCCCGTGGCCACCGGCAGGGGCGCGACTCCGACTTGCCCGGGCTCGATGTTGGATTGGCCCTCCTCCCCTGCGAGGGCGTACATGTAGGGCCAGTTGCGGCAGAAGACCGCCCGCCCGTTCAGGAAGGCGGCCTGACACTCCTGCTCGGCGTAGGTGGAGACGGCCTGGGGCGCCACGCCGCTCTCGACCATGTCCCGTTCTATGGAGAGGCCCTCGACCGCCCGCGGGCCGTCTATGACCACGTCCCCCAGGTCCTCCCCGGCCAGGACGTCGCCGCCCGCGGTCCAGATGTACTCCAGGCCGTTGACCGTGCCACCTTCGTACTCCGCCGCCTGGAACACGAAGCCGTCCTCGGCGTCCGAGTCGGCCGCGACCTTCATCGCCTGCTCCTTGAGCTCTTCCCAGGTCTCAGGCGGGCCGGAGAAGCCGCTCCCCTCCAGCAGGTCCTTGCGGTAGTAGAGAAGTCCCGCGTCCGTGAACCAGGGCACGCCGTAAACCGCGCCCTCGTAGGCGCAAGACTCGACCGGCGCGGGCAGAAAGGCGCGGCGGTCCTCCTCGGTGAAGCGGTCGGAGAGATCCTCGATCCAGCCGTTCGCGGCGAACTGCGCCGGCCAGACGACGTCGCCGCCTATCAGGTCTATCTCGCCGCCCCCCGCCTGGAACTCGGTCTTGACCTGGTTGAAGTACTGGCCGGTGTCCGCGGCCATCACGCGGTAGTTGGCCCTGTAGCGTCCCTCGAACCTCTCGTTGAACCGGCGCACGATCTCCTCCAGGCTGCCGGAGTTGTCCGGGCCGAACGAGAACGTAAACTCGGTCGCCCCGGAAGCATCATCTCCGGACCCGCCGCAACCGGCCAGCGCCCCGGTCCCGAGCAACGTCGCCCCGGCGAGGGCCGTCCCCCCGACCTTCAAGAAACCCTTCCTGCTCAAGCCCCCGCCCACGGTTGCCTGCCGGCTCGGATTCCGCTGTCCCATGACGCTCCTCTCCGCGCAGCCGACCGTAGGATGCGCTGTTACTCCGTTGATGAGTGATGCTAGACGCCGACGCCGGGGGCGCCGTTAGCGGCGGCAAGGTTCCCGTAAAGAAACGGTAAGCATCCCGTGAGGCTCATCCCGGGCCGGAACTTTCGAGGAAGACCTCGGTCTCCGTTCCGACGAAGGAGCCGTCCCGCGGGCTCCCGCTGCCGACGCGCAGCGTCGCCAGGCCCTCGTAGTCCGAGAACTCCAGCGTGGCTTCGAAGAGACCCCAGACCGCCGCCCATTCGTTGGCGCGCACCGTCTTCGAGGAGAGCACCTCCCGCTCGCGGGAGAGCAAAGAGATGGTCACTTGGCCCTCGAAGAGCCGGGTGTAGCCTTGCACGGAGACGGGGCTGTCGACCTCTTCGGCTTCGCGGGGTTGCAGAACGACCGTCTTGTAGCCCGTCGTCGGCGGGAGGTCGAGCTCTTCGCGCACCCCGCGGAAGTCCACGGCGAGCTGCCCGGATCCTGGAAGCTCCGTCACCCGGTAGCGGAACTCGTGCATGGCGAAGACGTCCGCGAAAAGCCCGCCGCCGCGGTCGCGGACCACGTAGAGCTCGTCGAGCACGGAGCCGACGAAGTCCTCGTCCGTGATCGCCGTCGAGGCGAGACCCGGGAAGTCCAGGCGGACGTAGCCCCCTTGCGCGGGGCTTTCGACAGACCAACGGGGGACGCCGGCGGACCCGCCTTCCCGGCCGAAGTCTATGAGGAGGCGTTCGTAGTCGTCGAAGATCCTAAACCGTACCCCCTCGATCCGGTCCGCAGCCCCGGCCTCGCCGCCGCTGCTCCCTGCAGACGCGACGAAGCCGTCGTCTCCAGGCTCCGTTGCCTCGCCCCCCGGGGCCGGGATCGTTACCGACGCGTCTTGTCCGGCTTGATCCCCGTCCTGCTTTGTCGTATCTCCCCCGCCGACGCCGCAGCCCGCCACCGACGCGAACACGGCCACGAGTACGGCCGCCGCGAACGTCTTGAGCCTCTGGCTGCCAGCGATAGTGGGAGACGTCTCCGTGCGGGATGGGGCCCGCGCGGGCCCGGCGGGGACGAACGGGGCAACGTCCGCCGGTGGCCCCGGCGGACGTTGAGATAGATCCCCCATTTTCACCCGCTCACTCCTCGGTGAAGCGGTCGGTGGGCATGTTGCGGAACCAGCCGTCCACCGCGCGGTCGTAGGCGTCGCCCGGGATCACGCCCTGCCCGACGAGCAGGCCGACGAACATGGCCGCCGTGCAGAGCACGACGGCCAGGGAGCCGAGCCTTCTGGCCCCCAACGCGTAGCCCGCCGTGCCGAGGAATATACCCACGGCGCCCGCCGCTATCGAGACGAACAGGGCGCCTACGGGCACGCAGAAGACCAGGGCGAAGCCCGAGAGCAGCCGGCCGGCGTTGAGCTTCCAAACCTCCGGGTTGTTCTCCTGGTTCGCGCCCATCGCCTACCCCTTCCCCTCTAGCTCGACCGTGAACTCGCGCGCCTCGCCCTCGCGGGCCACGGTAAGCTCGACAGAGTCGCCCGGATCGTGGCGGCGCAGGGCCGCGAGCAGGTCTCCCGTGCTCGTGATCTTCTCGCCTTCCACGGCGGTCACCACGCCGCCCGGCTCGATGCCGGCGTCCGAGGCGGGGCCGTCCGGGTCCACGCCGGTTACGATCGCCCCGGACTCGACGGAGACGTCGAAGCGGCGGGCTATCTCCGGGGTCAGGTCGATCAACGAGACGCCGACGTATGGGTGCTCCGCCCGGCCGTCCTCGATGATCGCGTCCGCAACGTCGGTGGCGGTGGCCGAGGGTATGGCGAAGCCTAAGTTGACGGCGCCCGTCTGGGCCGGGGGCAGGTAGGCCACGTTGATGCCGATGACGCTCCCAGTCCGGTCCACGAGCGCACCACCCGAGGAGCCCGGGGAGATGGCGGCGTCGGTCTGTATGAGGTCGACCAGCGCGCTCTGCTGGGAGCCGCCGGTGATCTCAGGCGGTATCTCGCGGTTGAGGCCGCTTATGATGCCGGAGGTCACCGTGGACTGGAAGCCCGACGGGCTGCCGGCGGCGACCGCGAGCTGGCCGACGACGAGGTCGCCGCTGTCGGCGAACTCGGCCGCGGGCAGGTTGACCCTATCCACCTTGACCACGGCTATGTCGGTGTACGGATCTCCGCCGACGACCTCCCCCTTCTCCACGGAGCCGTCGGCGAAGGCGACGTTGACCGTGTCGGCGCCCTCGACGACGTGGTTGTTGGTGATGACGTAGCCGTCCTCGCGGTAGACCACCCCACTACCCAACCCCTGCGCCTCCTGCGGACCGTAGGGAGACGTCTGGATGGACGAAACGTTGACCTGCACCACGCTGGGCTCGATGCGACGGGCCACCTCGGCAACCGGCGAGACGTCCCCGGCCGGCGCCTCCCGCTCCGCCTGCGCGTCCTCCTCCTGCGCACCTGCCCCTCCGCCCGCGCATCCGGCCGCCAGCAAACCCGCCGCCAGCAAGACTACCCACAACCGCCTGACCGGCCGGGGGCCTCGCCTCTCGTACCTACCGTGTGTCATCTCGCGTCCTCCTCTGTGCGTCGAAGTCCCTCTGCGTTACCGGGCGACCGTGTCGTCCCGCAGGGCGGGCTCCTTCTCGGGCGCTTCGCCCGCGGTCTCCTCGTCGTTCAGCTCACCGGGGGACAGGGTCGTCTCCTCTCCCGCGGCGGCTCGTCCTGCCGCTCCGGGGCGTTGGCCTCACCGCAGCCCGCGACGCCCAGGGTGAGCGCCGCGAGCAGGGCAACGGCCCTCTTTCTCATCTTTCCTCCTAAAGGTTCGCGTTGTCGCGTTGCCCTACGCGGCACGGCTTCCGGCCCTGGTGGGCGCGGCCGGTGTCGTCGACGGTCATATTGTTCCAGCGGGCTGTTAAGCCCGGCCATCCCGTCGTAAGCTTTCGGCAAAGGGGCGGTTAAGGCCGCCTCGCAGTCCGCCGGGAACCCGCTAGGCGACGATGGCGCGCATAAACTCGCCGTGGCGGCCCTCGCGCAGGATCTCCTCGGCCTCGCGTTGGATCTGCCTGACGCGCTCGCGGGAGACGCCAATCTCTGCGCTGAGCGCCGCGAGCGTGGACGCATCCCCGCCGTCGAGGCCGTAGCGCCGCAGCAGAACGTGGCGGTGGCGCTCGGGCAGGGCCTCCACGGCTTCCTCGAACCGCGCCATCGCCAGCGCGCGCATCGTCTCCCCGGCCGGGTCGGGCGCGTTTGTGTCCTCGATCAGCTCGCCGACCTCGCCCCCGCTCCCGTCGGGCGAGAGCGGGCGGTTGAAACTCGTGGCGTCGGACATGGCGCTTTTGACGAACCTCACCTCTTCGGGGTCCCATCCCAGAAGCTCCGCGACCTCCTCGTCGGTGGGCTGGCGGGGGAGCCGGGCGGAGAGATCGTTGTAGGCGCGGGACATCTTCCGGATCTTTTCCCCCGTGTGGACGGGGACCCTTATGGTGCGGCCCTTGTCCGCGACGGCGCGCTGGACGGCCTGGCGGATCCACCACGTCGCGTACGTGGAGAAGCGGAAGCCCTTCTCGGGGTCGAACTTGCCGACGGCGTTCATGAGGCCGACGTTGCCCTCCTGGATCAGGTCCTCGAAGGGCAGCCCCATCCCGCGGTACCTCTTGGCGACGCTGATCACCAGCCTCAGGTTCTTCTCGACGAGCCTGCTCCTGGCCCGCCCGTCGCCTTCCCGCGCCCTCCGGGCGAGCTGTGCCTCCTGCCGTCGGGTCAGGAGGTCGCCCTTGTCGATGCGGTCGAAGTAGCCCCTGATAAGTTCAGGGGTCCCCGTGGCCTCTCCGCCCCTTCTGCCTAATCCCTCTGTCATCCTCGTCCCCCGTCGTCGCTTTACCAGGCCGTCTTGCCGGCGTGTTCCATTCTTCCGGTTCTTGCTTAAGCCCGCGTAAAGCCCCGTTAACGTACGGTCAAGAACGCGTAACACTTCCGGAACCACGGGCCCTTGGCGGCGGGGGTCCCCGGACGGGAGGTATAGAATCCGCGCGTGGGTCTAAAACTTCGCATATGGATGCCGCTGGCCGCCGTGCTCATCGTGCTGCTCTCCATAGCCTTGATGTTCCTCTACGGCGTGCCCACGTTGAGGGCCAGGATCACGGCCTCCGCCCAGAGCATCGTCACAAGCCAGGCCGCGGCGACGGCCGACGCCCTCTCCAAGACGCGCGGCGACGAAGCCTTCCGCAACGAACTCGCGCTCGCGGCCGACTCCACGGGCGGCGAGGTCGTGGTAGTGGACCAGCTCGGCAGCATCGTGGCCCGCGACGGGTCGGTCGACGGCTTCGAGCCCTCCGGGGAGGCGTTGAGGACGGCCGCCGTCGGCGAACGGGCGTTCGAGCGGAGGGGCGGCGTGAGCGTGGCGGTGCAGCCGGTGGTCGTCGAGGGCTCCTTTGCGGGCGGGATCATCCTCGCCTCGGAAGAGTTCGAGGCGACGGCCTACGAGTTGTTCCTGCGCAGCGGCCTCGAAGCGGCGGCGATAGCTTCCGTGCTCGGCGGCGGTCTGATGTTCCTGCTCGCCACCCTCCTCTCCCGTCGGATAGAGCGCCTGACGCTGGGCGCCAGATCCATCGAGGGGGGCGACTTTTCCTCACGCATCCGGCCGGGCTCGGACGACGAGCTCGGGGAACTCGCGCGATCGTTCAACGCCATGGCGGCCAGGCTGCAGGCCTCCTTTGTCCAGTTGGAGGAGAACAACGCCACGCTCGACGCCGTGGTGAACAGCCTCAGCGAGGGCGTGCTGGCCGTAGATCTCGAAGGCGACGTCATGTTCGCCAACAACTCCGTAAGAAGTATGTTGAACCTCAAGGAAGATACGGCCCCCGGCAAGGTGCCCGACGCCTTCGAGGACTACGACCTGCCGCGCGCCGTGGCCCGCTGCGCGGTCGAGGGCGAGTGCGGCGAGGCCCGCGTTCGTGCCGGGGAGGACTTCCTGAGGGTCTACCTGGAGCGCATGCCCGCCTTCGACGATCACAAGGGCGGCGTGCTCGTGGTCGTGCAGGACCTCTCCGAAGGACGGCGCCTGGAAGCCAACCAGCAGCGCTTCCTCGCGAACGCCGCCCACGAGCTAAAGACTCCCATCACCACCATCCTCGGCGCCTCCGAGCTGCTGCTGACCGGAGACGAGGACGCGGAGCTCCGGCGGCGCTTCCTGAACCACATCCACTCAGAAGCCCGTCGCATGCAGCGGCTCTCGGAGACGCTGCTGCGCCTGGCCCGCACGGGCTCAGACGGCCGGGACCCCGAGCCGGAGCCGCTCGACACGAAGCTCGCCGCCAGCGAGGCCGCCGAGCGCATGCGCCCGCTCGCAGAAAGGGCGGGCCACGCCCTCCGCGTCGACGGCGAGGGGGGTCGCGTGCTCGCGGACCGGGAGTGGTTGGACCAGGTCCTCCTGGTCCTCCTCAACAACGCCTTCCAGCACGGGGGCGGCGCGGTGCGGCTGCGCGCGGACGGGCCCAGGCTCGCTGTCGAGGACGACGGCGACGGCATCCCGGAGGAGGACCTGCCCTACGTTTTCGAGCGCTTCTACCGGGGTAGGGACGGCTCCGGCGGGTTCGGGCTGGGGCTCCCCATCTGCCGGGATCTGGTCCGCCGGATGGGGGGCGAGATCTCCCTCTCTTCCGAGGGGGGAGCGGGCACGCGGGTAGAGATAATCTTGCCGGAGGAGGATGGGAGATGAGCAGGATACTCGTGGTCGAGGACGATCCGGCGGTTCGGGACGTGGTGGAGCACGCCCTCTCGCGGGAGGGCATGGAGACCTCCACGGTACCCAGCGGCGAGGACGCCCTGAGGCGACTCGGCGGCGCCGAGACCTTCGACCTCGTGGTGCTCGACGTCATGCTCCCCGGTGTTGACGGGGTCTCCGTGTGCCGGGAGCTTCGGTCCGGCTCCTCCCGCAACAAGGCCGTGCCCATTATCATGCTGACCGCCCGCGACGACGAGACCAGCGTGGTCGTCGGCCTGGAGGTCGGGGCCGACGATTACGTCACCAAGCCTTTCTCCCCGCGCCAGCTCGTGAGCCGGGTTCGCGCCCACCTGAGGCGCAGGCGCCTGGACTCGGCCGAGGGCCAGCAGACCCAGAAGTTGGAGTTCCCCGGTCTCGAGGTCGACCTCCTCAAACGGGAAGTCATGAGCCAGAACGAGACGGCCTCCCTGACCGCCAAGGAGTTCGAGGTGCTGGCGCTGCTCGCCTCCTCGCCCGGCCGGGTCTACAGCCGGGAGCAGATCATGCGCCACCTCTGGGACGGGGACTTTTTCGGCGAGGCCCGCGCGGCGGACGTACACGTCCAGCACATCCGTAAAAAGCTAGAGCCCGACCCCCAGAACCCCCGCTACGTCCTGACCGTCCGTGGCGCGGGCTACAAATTCGCAGACCTCTAATGCCACCCCGGTCGCCCGGAGTCAACCGTTCTCCACCCAAGCCGCCTCGGCGCTCTCCCAGTCCCTCCCACTACCAGCATGGCGGCGCGTCTACGCGAAAGAGACGTAGATAAAGACGGCGACGGCGGTAAGGACTATGCTGATTATCAGGAGTTCTTTCAAGGATTCTCCGCTCTATGGCTGGACGGGGTCGCGTTCCTGGAGGGAGAGGAGCCTGGCGTAGAGGCCGCCCGATGAGACGAGGTCTTCGTGGGTGCCGGCCTCGGCGACGCGGCCCTCTTCGAGGACCAGGATCTGGTCTACGTTCCTGACGAGCCTCAGCTCGTGGGCTATGACGAAGGTGGTCCTGCCCGCCGTCAGCGCCCGCCAGCTCTCCTCCACCGCGCTCGCCGCCTCGGCGTCCAGGCCTGATTGGGGCTCGTCCAGGATCAGGATAGGGGTGTCCCGCAGCATCGCGCGGGCTATGGAGATGCGCTGGCGCTGCCCCCCCGAAAGGCTCTCGCCCCGTTCCGAGAGCATAGTGTCGTAGCCTTCCGGCATCCCGTTTATGAAGTCGTCGGCACCGGCGAGGTTTGCCACGGCTTCGATCTCGTCCCGGTCGGCACCAGGCTTGCCGTAGGAGATGTTGTCCGCGACCGTCGCCCTGAAGAGCATGGGGTCCTGGGGGACGAAGGTGATCTCATCCCGCAAGGACTTTAGCGTGAAGTCCTTTACGTCCCGCCCGTCTATCAGGACCCGTCCCTGCCAGGGATCGTAGAGGCGCGCTACAAGGCTCGTCACGGTGGTCTTCCCGGCGCCGCTAACGCCGACGAGGGCGACGCGGCTGCCTGCCTCGACCTCGAAGTCCACGCCCCGCAAGACCTCCCCGGCCTCGTCCTCGTAGGCGAAGCGCACGTTCTCGAAGGCGACGTTGCCTTCGAAGGGGGGTGCCTGGACGGCGCCCGGCTCGTCCTTGACGGTAGGGTTTGCGTTCAGGAGCTCGATTATGCGCTCCCCGGAGACGAGGGACTTGCCGATCTGGTTGACCTGCCGGCTCAAGGCCCACAGAGGCGAGAGAAAGAGCGCGAGGTAGGCCACGAAGACCGTAAGGTCGCCCAACGAGAGGGCGCCCGAGAGCACCTGCCTCGCGCCGAAGTAGACGACGAGGGCCGTGCCGATGCCGCCGACGATGCCGAGGACGGTGCTGAATTTGGCCTCTATGACGGCGCTGTCGACGCTGGCGCGCAAGGACTCGCGGCTCTCCTTGCGAAACCGCTCCATCTCGTCGTTCTCGCGGGCGAAGAGCTTTACGGCCCGGATGCCCGTTATCGCCTCCTGCATAACGCTCGCTATGATGCCTTCCTTGGTCCTCACCACCCGCATCCTCTCGACGAGCGCCCGCCGGTAGCGGCTCACGGCGAGAAAGAGGAAAGGGACCGTAACCAGGGCGAGCAGGGTGAGTTGCCAGTTCATCCAGAGCATCACGACGAGCATGCCGAGCAGGATCATGACGGAAGACAACACCTCGACCACGGAGTCGACCAGCAGCGTGCGCACCTCCTTCACGTCGCTCGTCACGCGGGTGATGGTGTCGCCGGTTCGCTTCTTGCCGTGGTAGTCGAGGCCCAGAGCGTGAACCTTCGCGTACAGGGACTCGCGCATGTCGAAGACCGTCTCCTGCCCGAGCTTCTGCAGGAGAAAGCGCCGGAATGAGGCGATGCTCCGGGTGAGCATGAAGATGAAGACTATAAGGAACGCAATCGCGGCGAGCAGGGCCGCCTTGTCCTGCAAGAACCCCGGCAGGAAGGCCGGCACGGGCTCGTTGTCCGTGAGGACGTAGTCTATGGTGAGGGCGAGGGGCCACGGTTGGGCGAGGCTCGTCCCGGTCTCCACGAGGAGGACGAAGAGCGCGAAGAGCAGGCCCTTACGGCGGGTCTTCAGGAACGGCGTGAAGTTGGATAGCGTCTCTCGCGTGCGCCGCAGGCCGGCGCGGGCTTCGATCAATCTGTCCACCCGAATAGGATACCGCAACCCCACGGGGTAGAATGTGCGAGGCATACCAATGAGAAACGCGGAGGGGAATCGGTCTTGGCGAGACGAATAGTTGCGGCCGTGGAAGACCTGCTGTTTCGGAGCAAGATCTCCGAGACCGCCACACAGCTCGGCATCACGGCCTCCTTCCCCCGCAATCCCAAGAAGCTGGATGACGCCATCAGGACCTCCCCCCCTGACCTCCTGATCCTGGACCTCAACTCCTCCCGCTTCGATCCTCTACAGGTCTTACAGACCGTGAGGTCCGAGGACGAGACGAGAAGCGTAAAGACCGTGGGCTTTCTCTCCCACGTCCAGAAGGACCTCGCGGTTGCGGCAAAGGAGGCGGGCTGCGACCGCGTCATGGCCCGCAGCGCCTTTACGAAGGACCTGCCGAAGGTCCTGGCCGAGGGCGAGGCGTCCGACACCACGGACGAGGCGGGCGTTGGCTGAAGGCGCCTGGGAGCGCCTCGGCGGCGAAAGGCTCCTCGAGACCCCTTACTTCAACCTCCGCTCCGACCGGCTGCGCCTCCCCGACGGCTCGGTCAAGGACCCTTACTACGTCCTCGAACGTCCCGACGCGGCCATAATTTTTCCGGTCACGGAGGGCGGCGAGGTCGTCCTGGTGCGCCAGTACAGGCCGCCGATCGAGATGCTGGAGCTCGGGCTGCCGGCCGGCCTCGTCGAGCCGGGCGAGGAGCCCGAGGTCGCGGCCAGGCGGGAGTTGGCGGAGGAGACCGGCTACGGGGGCGGGGAGTGGGAGCCGCTCGGTTCGCTCGCCTCGTCCCCAAGCCTGAAAGACAACTGGGCATACCTGTTCCTCGCCCGCGGCGTGGAGGAGAAGTCCCCGCCCGACCCGGACGAGCACGAGTCGATCGAGGTGGTGCGCGTGCCGCTCGACAAGATCTTCGGGCTGGTCCATTCCGGCGAGATCGTCTCCTCCAGCGGCGTGGCCGCGGTCATGCTCGCCCTGCGGCGGCTGGAAGAAGGGGCGCGATGAGCCCGCAGACGAAGCGGGAGTCGGGGGACCTCAGGTTCTCCGAGGTCCTCTCGGCGCTCTCCTTCGCGCTCGACCTGGTAGAGGGGCAGCCTGAAGGGCACACCGTCCGTTCGTGCCTCGTGGGGATGAAGGTGGCGGGGCGGCTCGGGCTCGACGCGGAGATGCGTTCTGCGCTCTTCTACGCCCTGCTGCTCAAGGACGCCGGGTGTTCGAGCAACGCCTCCATGATGTCCACCCTCTTCGACGCCGACGACATGGAGGCCAAGAAAAAAGTAAAGACCGTGGACTGGACGAGCCTGCCCCACGCCGCACTCTACGCGGCGCGCACCGTGAGCCCGGACGGGTCGTTGCTGGCGAAAGCCGGGAAAATGGTCCGGTTCGCGGCCAGGGGGCAGGCCGAGTCGAGGAACCTCATCCGCATCCGCTGCGAACGCGGGGCGGACATCACGCGCCTCATGGGTTTCCCCGAGGAGACGGCCTGGGCGATCCGGAGCCTCGACGAGCACTGGGACGGCAGGGGCCACCCCGACGGGCTGAAGGGCGAGGAGATACCGCTTTTGGCGCGCATCTGCGGCCTGGCCCAGACGGTCGAGGTCTTTTTCACGGCCCACGGCCCCGCCGGGGCGGAGGAGGTCGCTAGAGTTCGCAGCGGACGCTGGTTCGACCCGGCGCTGGTCGAGGTCTTGCTGGCCGAGGCCGCAGAGGGCGGGCTGTGGAAGGACCTCTCCCGGGAAGATCCGCAACGGGAGGTGACCCGCCTGGAGCCCGACGACCGCACCCTCGAGGCCACCCCGGAGCGCGTCGACCTCGTCGCCCGCGCCTTCGGCGAGATCATCGACGCCAAGTCCCCCTTCACGTACCGCCACTCGGAAGGGGTGGCGAAGGTGGCCGTGGCGATGGGAGAGAGGGCCGGCTTCGGGCCCGACGCCACGCGCGACCTGATGCGCGCCGGCCTCCTGCACGATATCGGCAAGCTCGGCATCTCCAACCGCATCCTGGACAAGCCCGGCCCGCTTACGGACGAGGAGTACGCGAAGGTCAGGCGGCATCCCGAGCTGACGTACGAGATCCTCTCCCGCGTGGGACCCTTCAGGCCCATCGCCGAGACCGCCGCCAACCACCACGAGAAGCTAGACGGCTCGGGCTACCACCGGGGCGTCGGGGCGGAAGACCTCGACTTCCCATCAAGAATCCTCGCCGTCGCCGATATCTACGACGCCCTCTCCGCCGACCGCCCGTACCACAAGGCCCTGCCGAAGGAGAAGGTCCTCGGCATCCTTCGAGAAGACAGCGGCACCAAACTGGACGCCGACTCCGTAACCATCCTCGAAGACCTCATCAACGAGAACGCCGTGTAGCGGAGCGTTTCGCGAAACGCCCCCACGTGGCCGTCACCCGTCCGGCCCGGCAAACCGGCGCAACAAAAAGCCCGGGGCGAGAACCCCGGGCTTCGAACCAAGATCTAAAGCTGAAAGCCGACAGCTATCAGCGCGGTCTCCGAAGGAGGCCGCCTAGCAAGTAAAGGAGCTGCCGCAGCCGCAACCACCCTGGACGTTCGGGTTGTTGACGGCGAAGCCGGCGCCCATGAGGCCGTCGACGTAGTCGAACTCGCTGCCCATGATGTAGGGGACGCTCATGGCGTCGATGGCGAGCTTGACGCCCTTGGTCTCGAAGACCTCGTCGTCGTCGGCGATCTCGTCGTCGAAGTAGATGTTGTACTGGAAGCCGGAGCAGCCACCGGGCCTGACGCCGATGCGCAGGGCGAGATCCTCTTCGCCCTCCTGGGCCATGAGGGCCTTGACCTTCTCTGCAGCGTTATCGGTGATGTTTACGATAGTGGTCTCTTGCTTCTGCTGCATCAGCACCTCCCGTGCTGTAGTGGGGCGGTTTGTTGCCGAATTATTACACCCCCTACCGTATACTTCAACGCCCCCTTCGGAGCAGCGCCCGTATCCTGCCCCGCACCGCCTTCCCCGCCCGCGCCCGCCCCGACGCGACGTTCTTTCCCATCCTGGCGAGGAGCGAAGACGGGTTTACCGCGGCGAGCGTTCTCTTCCAGAGCGGCAGTCGCCCGTAGGCCCCTAGCGCGCGGCGGTGGGCGGCGGCGACGGCATCGGCGTCCCCGGAGGCGGAGTAGAGGTGATCCGAGTAGGCCCTGGCGAACCCGCCCATCGGTCCTTCCTCGACGCCGGCGGCCCCGGAGAGCAGCAGGACCCGCTCGGTGGGTGTGAGGGCCGGGGAGTCCGCGACGGCGGCGGTGTTGGGCGGCAAAACGTCGCGCAGGCGTCCCGTCAGGTCGCCGTACAGGTCTTCGGGCCTGCCGCGGGCCGCGAGCGCCCGTTTGGAGAGCGGGACCGCCGCCACGAGCAGCACGGGCAGGGCCACGAACAGGGGCCACAGGGGCGCCTGCCTCTCCTCCGAGGGGGCGGTGTTTCGATCCTGCCGGGCGTCCTGCTGCTGTTGTTCCGGGGCCGGGCGTTGCTCGTTCAGCCGCTGGCGCAGGTCGAGGTTGTTCTCCGTCGGGCCTCCGATGGTCGACGGGACCGGGATGCTCGGCCTGCGGGCGTTCGCCTCCATCGTGGACGGCATGGAGAAGCCGGGGGTCGGGTTGAACGGGTACCAGCCGACGCCGGGGAAATAGACCTCCACCCAGGTGTGCATGTTGGAGCCGGTCACCACGTACTCGTCCTCGTCCACCTCTTCCCCGCTCGTCGCCCCGTAGACGACGCGCGAGGGGATATCCATGTCGCGCAGGATCAGCGCCATCGAGGTCGAGAACTGGGTGCAAAAGCCCTCCTTGCTGTCTCCCAGGAACTCCTCCACTGCCTTGTCCGCGCGCCGGTAGCTGACGTCCAGGTTGTAGATAAAGCCGCCGTCGTAGATCAGGTACCGCTCCACCGCCCGCGCCGTGTCGTAGGGCGTGCCGGGATCGTATCTTTCTTCTATCCTGTCGGCCGTCTCGGCGACGACCCCGGGCGTGCTGTCGGGGAGCTGCAGGAACTTCCTCTCGACGGAAGACGGGTAGGAGGTGCCGGCGGCCTGGAGCTGGCCCTCGGTCGGCTGCGGGATCTGGGAGATGACCTCGTAGCTGTCGCCCTCCTCGAACGGCTCGTCCAAAGTCCAGGAGGAGTCGGAGTGCCGGGTCGCGTCGAAGCGGTCGGTATCCACCATCCTGTAGCCCCCGAAAAGGACGTCGGTCTCGGCGTTGAGGACCTCCACGTCCTGCTCCACTATTCGGGAGGGGACGCCGGGGGCGAGCTCCGCCCCGTAGTCCTCGGCGGGCGTGGTGGTGTCTGACCAGCGGACGCCGTCGAAGGAGTCCAGCGTCCCCCCGCGCCAGAGGAGCGGCTCGGGGCTCCTGACCGTGAAGAGCTCGGCGTCGCGGCCGGCGGCCAGATAGTCCCCGACGTCGGCCTGCACGTCGAGCCTGGAGGTCCCGCCGGTCCCTATGCGGGTCCAGTCGATCATGCCGGGGCTGATGGTGGCGTCGTTGAACGGCAGCCTGGGCACCAGCAGCGCGAGCGCCACCACGGCGGCCCCCGCGACGAGCGCGGCCCGCCCCGGCCCCTCCTGCCCGACGGACCCGGCCGCGAGCAGCAGCCCCACGGCGCAGGCGAGGAAGGCCGCGAAGAACGGCCCGGCCCCGTCCTCGAAGCTGACGGTCGAGAGGACGCCTATGGTGAGGCCCATGACCGCCACCGAGAGGACCGGGGTCCCCTCGTACAAAGCGGCCGAGGTTGCGAAGGTCGCGAGGATGACGACCGCCGGCAGGACCATCACGAAGATGCCGGGCGCCAGGTCGTACGGGACGGGCTCGGCGTACATGATGTTCGCCGCGTCGATCACGTCGTTCCCGATCCTGTACCCGAACTGCCGCCACTCGCCCGGCGAGAACACGGGCGGCACCCCGTAGACGGCCAGGATCGTGTAAAGCGCCCCGACGGGGACCAGTAGAACGAACCTCCACCTCCCCGCGGACCCGATCAGAGCACCCACGGCCGCGGCGAAGAGCATGGGCAAGAAGGCCCGGTTCCCCGCGATGATAGAGACGACCGAAAGGTCGCCGAAGCCCGTGTTCGTCTCCGTGTATAAGTCGCCGGTGAACAGGATCGAGAACGCGGACCCGGCCACCAGCACGGCCGCGTAGAGCCAGTACCTCACCCGTTGCTCCCCGCCCTTGCGCTCCTGCGTCCTCCAGACAGGCCCCCGACCCCGTTCGGCTGGTCGACCACGCGCACCGTGGCCCCGGCTGCCTCCAGCAGCCGCAGGGACCGGGCGAACTCCTCCCCCCTCCCCTGCGCCGCGCCCCCGCTACCGGGGGGCGTGCGGTAGGTGTAAGTCGCCAGCGCCACGACCACGACGGAGAGGCCGGCGTCCCGCAAGGACCGCACCGCGGCGGGCAGCCCCGCGTCGCGGGTGCGCGAGACGATCACGACGCCCTCGCCGAGCCCGCCCCGTCCTTCGAGCACGACCTCAGAGAGGTGGCGGGCCCCGTCGGCCCTGACCTGCGCCAGGAGCCGCATCGACTCCCGGTAGGGGGCGTCGTCGTTGCCGAACTCCGTCGCCTGCGCGGCGGCGTTCGCGCAGAGCAGGCGCAGCGGCAGGCGCTCGCGGGAGAGGTGGCGCAGCACCGAGGCGGCCGCGGAGACGGCGTCCTCGACCTCGCCCTCGTTGGTCCTTATGCCCTCCCGCCTGGCGTCGAGTACCACCGTGTGGCGGCGCGGGGCCTCGAGGGAGAACTCCTTGACGAAGAGCTCGCCGGTGCGGGCCACGCTCTTCCAGTGGATGTGGCGCCGGTCGTCCCCCCGGCGGTACTCGCGCAGGCTCGCGAACTCGTCCCCGCGCTGCCCGCGCGAGCCGCGCGAGCCAGCCTCCATGTCCCCGCCGCGCAGGGGAAAGCCGGGCAAAGGATACGTCTTCGGGTAGACGACGACCTCCGTCTTCTCCCGAAAGGTCCTGGAGAAGCCGAGGAGACCGAAGGGGTCGGATATCCTTGTCTCCGCGGGACCAAGCTCGTAGACCCCGCGCCGCGGGAAGGAGAGGGGCGCCTCCAGAACCGCCGTCCGGTTTCCGCCCCGCGGGGGCGGGAACTTCAGGGTGCGCGGCTCCGGCAGGCGGTCGACGACCTCGGCCCTCGACGCGCCGAAGCGCGTGCGCGAGAGCTCCAGGACGACGGCGGAGGTCTCCCCGGCCGTCAGGTGCGTCCCCGGCGGGACGGAGCGCGAAAAACGGACGCCGCGGCTACCCGCGATCCCGAGCACGAGGGAGGCGAAGGGCAATGCCAGAAGCGCGTAGGCGAGCTGGTGGAACTGCGTGGTGCCGATGAGCCTTGCCACGAAAAAGACGAGCGCGCCGGCGGCCAGCACCTGCCAGCCGGCGGACGTGGGCCTGACGGAGAGACGCGAGCCGTCCCTCCCGGCCCGGCGAAGCAAAGTCCTACACCGCCTCGGTTACCGGCACGGAGGAGAGGATGTCGCGCACGATCTCCTCGGCCTCCTCCGAAGAACCACCATCGCCCGCGCCGGCGGCGGGGATGATCCTGTGCCCCAGGACCCCTGGCGCCATTGCCTTCACGTCGTCCGGCGCGCAGTAGGAGCGCCCGTTCGCGGCGGCCCGGGCGCGGGCCGAGGAGAGAAGCATCCGGCTCGCCCGGGGCGAAGCGCCGAGGTTGATCCCGCGGTGCTCCCGCGTAGCCGACGTCACCGAGACGACGTACCGCAAAACCGCCTCGCTCGCGTAAACCTCCTCGACGAGCCGCCGCATCTCCATGAACTCCTCGACCTCGACAACGGGCGAGAGGTCGGCGACCGGGTCCCTTGAGAGGCGTAACATCTCCGTCTCGGCGTCCTCGTCCGGGTAACCTATCCGCATCTTGACCATGAACCGGTCGAGTTCCGCGTGCGGCAAAGGGTAGGTCCCCTCGTGCTCCACGGGGTTCTGGGTGGCGACGACGCCGAAGGGCTGCGGCAGGTGCCGCGTCACCCCGTCGACCGTAACCGACCCCTCCTCCATCGCCTCCAGTAGCGCGCTCTGGGTCTTGGGGGAGGCGCGGTTGATCTCGTCGGCAAGCACCACGTTCGCGAACACAGGCCCCGCCCAGAACTCGAAGTCCCCATCCCCCTGGTTGTAGACGTTGAGCCCCGTGACGTCGGCGGGCAAGAGGTCGGGCGTGAACTGTATCCGCCGAAAATCCGCCCGAATAGAACGCGCCAACGACTTCGCGAGCAAGGTCTTCCCGACGCCCGGCACGTCCTCGATCAGGACGTGGCCCCCCGCCAGCATCGCCACGACGGCCACGAAAACGCTCTCACGCTTGCCCGACACGGCACGCTCGACGTTCCCAACGATACGCCCGACCCTCTCCGAAAAACCGTTGTAGTCCAAAGAAATCCTGTTCGTGGCCCAACGACGAGAAAGAATTATATCTTATAGCGGTCAGCTATCAGCTTTCAGCTTCCAGCCGGCGCCGCCTATGCGCGTCGTACGCGGCGCCGCGGACCATGGAGCTACTCTTGCCGATACTGTACGTTCACCGTGCAGAGAACCGCTTCGAAAGGTTTGGCTGATTGCTGACCGCTGAAAGCTGACCGCTAGGAGGCCGGTAGGCCTCCGTAGAACTGATCCACGTAGCGGCGTTGGACTTCGTTCAGGTCGCGGGAGTACCAGACCATGACCACGTAGCGGGGCTCTTTGGGGGTGGTCTTCGGGTACATGCCGCACTCCATGGGGAGGCGGCTGCCCTTGCGCGCGTTGCACTTGGTGCAGGCGGTGACCACGTTGTCCCAGGTGTTGAGGCCGCCCTTGGAGATAGGCTTCACGTGGTCGCGGGTGAGGCGGTCGCGGCGGCCGAGGTCGTTGCGGTGTTTGCCGCAGTACTGGCACTTGTAGTTGTCGCGGGCGAAGAGGATGGCGTTCGTTACGTGCTTGCGCAGGCGGCGCGGTATCTCGACGTACTTGACCAGCCGGATCACGAGCGGATAAGGGTACTCGGACCTCTCCGAACGGAACCTCTGCTCCAGGTTGGCCTCGACGATCTCGGCCTTCTCGGAGACGACGAGGACGATAGCCCTCTTGACCGGCACCAGGGCCACGGGCTCGTAGCTAGCGTTGAGCGTCAAGCATCGTGCCACGTCCGGCATTCTAACATAAGGGAATGCTTGGGCGTGCGGAATAAAGCTGGTCAGCGCGCTCCGCCCTTGCGGGCTCCGCCCTCGGCACGCCTCGGGACTGCTTCGCAGACCCTCGCTTTCGGCCCGCTGCGGCTTCGCCTCGCTTTCAGCCTTCGGCCACCCACGGCCCGACCGGGCGACGCTTTGCGGAACCGTTCGAGCGTCGTTCGGCGTGACGCCCACAGACGACTTGCTGAGAGCCCGCGAGGCGTGCTGACGAGGCGCGAAGCGCCGGGCTGAAAGCCTGCAAAGCAGGCGTGCTGACTAGCTTCTCATTGCCGCTTCGAGGATGGGTTTCGCGGAGTCGCGGAACGGGTCGGCGGTCGGCAAACCCGTCTCGGTGGAGATCCTCTCGACGAAGGCGTCGGCTTCTTTGTCGGTCAGTCCTTTGGTGTTGGCGCTGATGGCGACTACTGGGGCGGGCTTGACGAGGGCCGCGACTTCTTCGTAGAGGCGGGCGGCGCGGGCCGGGGAGGGGCGGGGGACGCCCGCGTAGCCGGGGCCGTCTTCGGGGGAGACGCAGAGGATGAGGCAGTCGGGGCAGGAGCCGTGGAGGAGGCCGAGGGTCACGCCCGAGTAGGCCGGGTGCGAGAGGGCGCCCTGTCCTTCTACCAGGATCAAATCCGGGGAGGACTTCGCGGCCTGGAGGACCAGCATCTCCGAGACGCCCGCGACGAAATCCGAGACGACGGCGTCCACGCACACGCCCCACCCGGCGATGATGACGCCCGTCTGCCCGGTCGGGACGAAGCCGGTAGAGAGACCGGCCCTCCTGGCCTCCCTCTCTACTTCGAGCGTCGCGGTCATCTTGCCGATGGCCGCGTCCGTCCCGACCGTGAGCGCGACCTTCGGCGCCACCCCGAAACCCTCGCCGGAGAAGATCGGGACCTCAGCCGGCGGCTCCCGGACGTCCCAGACGTTCGCCCCGGGGAATTCCGGCGCGAGGCGCTGGTGCAGGCCGCCCACGATCTCCAGCCCCGCCTCGGCAGCCCCCCGCAGGGTCTCCATCCACTCCCCGGGCAACCTCCCCCCCGCCGGGGCCACCCCGACCAGGATAGAGGTGGGCGAATGCGCGAGCGCCTCCGAAAGGGTCGCCACAACCGGGGCGTCCCGACCCGGGTCGGTGAGGAGACCTGGCATCACGCCGCCGGCGGTCTTCCCGGCGAGGGTCGAGTCGAGGACGGCCACGACTTCGTCTTTGCCGTAGCGCAGCACGCCGTGGGCCGTCTTCGCCTCGTGGAGGCGGCCTTCGGCCAGGATGACGTAGCGCCGCCTCAAGGTTCCGTTCATCGGGGCCACGCGCCGAGTCCCGGGACGTCGGGGAGGAGGATGCTTCCCCGCTCGTATTCCGGGCCGGCGAACGGGTCGTCGGCGAGAAGCATGGCGCCGTCGAGGTCCACGAAGTCGAAGAGACCGGAGACGTGGGTTGCCGCGGCGATGCCGAGCGAGGTCTCCACCATGCAGCCGAGCATGAGCTTCATTCCGTGGGCGCGGGCCGTGTGGACCATCTCGAGCGCGCCCCTGATGCCGCCGCACTTGGCGAGCTTGACGTTCACGCCCGAGACGCAGCCGGCGAGCTTCGGCACGTCGCGGGCGTCGATGGCGCCCTCGTCGGAGATCACGGGCACAGGACGGGCCGCTTCCGTAACGGCCCGCAACGCCTCCGGGCCGGCCGAGACGGGTACGGGCTGCTCGATCATGCCCACAAAGCCCCGCAACTCGCGCGCGAGCTCGGCGGCCTCCCCGGGCGAAAACGCCTCGTTGGCGTCCACCCAGAGCTCCGCGTCCGAGACCTCCCGCACGGCCCTCAGCGTCTCGACGTCCTCCCACCCCCCGAGCTTGACCTTCAAAACGGGATAGTCCCTGAGCCTCTCAGCGTCGGCGACCGTCGTCTCCCTATCGGCTATTCCCAGAGTGTAGGCCGAGATGGGCCGTGGCTTGCCGAGCCCGAGCAGCCGGTAGGCAGGAACGCCTAGCCTCTTCGCGGCAAGGTCGTGCAGGGCGCCGTCCAACGCGCAGAGCGCGCTCGGGGGCAGGCCGGCGTTCAACCGGAGCGTGCCGTCCACGTCCCACGGGTCACGGACCTCGGCCCTCTCCAGCGCGGCGGCGGCACCTCCCGCGTCCTGGCCGTAGCGGCCCGTCGGGGCGGCTTCCCCCCGGCCGACTTCGCCGCCTTCCTCGACCTCGAAGACCACGCGTTCGAAGGTGTCCTCGGAGGAGCGGGCTATGGCGAATGCGCGCCTCGTATGAACCGTCATCGTCCGTACCCGCGTCTTCAATACGCCCCTCCAAGCCTCCCGTCGAACGCATTGTAGCGGCGCCCGGTGTCACCTTCCCGGAGGGTCCGAAATCCCGGGCGAAAGATGCTCTCGAATAAAGAGGACGGTCGAGATCTCCGTTGCCGGAAGACGTCTTATTCACCCCGTAACACAACCCAGAGACGGGAATTCACTCAAAACTCAGCATCGCCCAGAGCCCGCGTGGCGCCCCCGGTAGAGCAGTGACACACCGCTTTCGGCGTCGTCCGGCTTCGCCATTTTATCCTCCCGATCATGCGCCAGGCGCTGAAAATTAGCCCATTTGAGCCATAGCGCGCCACTCCGGACCGGGCGTATATTGATACATGAGTAACGAAAAGGGTTTCGGAGGAGAGGGGGCAAATGAGTACAAGGCTGACCATTCCGGCGATCAGGCCGCAGGTCCTGGTTTCGTTGGTCGCTCTGGCGATCGCGTTTTTGGTGTTGCTAGTGGCCGCACCTGCGGCGTTCACCAGCCACCTGGACGAACCACCCGACCCCAACGAGTCGATCGACGACCCGATTCCTGGACACATCGAGGACGGAGACATACAAGTCGAGCTAGAGACCCTGGCCGAAGGCCGGGGCCTGACGGCGCCGAACTGGGGCACCTACGCCCCCGGCCAACAGAACACGCTATACGTGGTAGATCAGGACGGCCCCCTCTGGGCGATCGACATCCGGACCGGTCGCAAGACTGTAGTCCTCAACACCCGGCCTCTGCTGGTACCTCTGGTGCCGGGCGACGAGCGCGGGTTCCTGGGGGTGGCCTTCGATCCGGACTTCGGGACGAACGGGAGGCTATACACCTACACGTCGGAGCGTATCCCGAACAACCCCGAAGGCAGCCCCGCGGTCCAGCCCAACCACCGCAGCGTGATCCGGGAGTGGGTGGTGCCCGCGGCCAACCGCGTGCCGGACCCCCGAAACGCCCCCAACAACGACGACAACGCGCAGGGCGAGTTCGGCGTCGAGCCGGGCGCGACCCGTGAGGTGACGAGCTTCGTCCAGCCGCAGTTCAACCACAACGGCGGGGCTATCTTCTTCGGCACCAGGCCGGAAGAGCGCGACCTGCTCTACGTCACCTCCGGCGACGGCGGGTGCGCCGACGACCAGAACATGCAGCTCGGGCTCGGCGGCGAGGGCCCGTGCATCGGGCACGGCCCGGGCTCCGAGGCCACGGCGCCCAACAAGGCCGGCAACGGGCAGAGCCTCGACACGCCGCTCGGGAAGATCCTCAGGCTCGATCCGACCGGGACCTACCCCGAGGCTGCCCTGCCTGAGACTATCTACGCCTACGGGTTCCGCAACCCGTTCCGGGCGTCCTCGGACCGCGCGGACCTCGGCGGCACGGGCGAGATCTGGACCGCCGATGTCGGCCAGAACCACATAGAGGAAGTGGACGGCAGGGTCCAGCAGGGCGGCAACTACGGCTGGCACTTCAAGGAGGGCCAGTGGCTCTTCAACCCGTTCTTCTACGAGTTGCGCGGGTTTGCGTCAGACGGCTTCGTCTACGGCTTCTCGCCGGGCCAGCCTGCGGACATGATCGATCCGACCGCGGAGTACGATCACGACGAGGGCGTCGCCACCATCGGCGGCTTCGTCTACCGGGGCCAACGCATCGAGGAGCTTCGGGGACACTACGTCTTCGGCGACTATTCCGATGGTTTCAACTCCGCGAACGGCCGCGTCATGTACGTAGACGAGAGCGACGACGCAGACATCCACGAGAGGACGCCGAAGGTCTTCAACCTGATCAACGGCCACACCAACCTCTTCGTGAACGGTTTCGGCGAAGACGCCAACGGCGAACTGTACGCGCTCGCCAACAAGACGGGCATCCCCTTCGAAGAGACGGGGGTCGTGATGAAGCTGGTGCGTCAGTGCGCGCCGAACAGGGATTGCCGGGACTAGGATGTCCTCGGAAGAGTAGCCGGCAAAGAAATACAGGTAGCACCCCCGGGCCGGGGCTTCGACGAGCCCCGGCCCCTGTTTTTCTCGCCCACCGGTCTGCCGCGGTACGTCTGCTTCAGGCCGGCTCGGCCACACGCTGAAGAGGTGTTCGGGATCGGCGCGGGGCAGGCCGTGTTGCGTCCCGAGCGGAGGGCCAATCCGGGCATCCGGCGCCCACCGTTAAATGCTGGTTAAAAGACTGAAGCGTGGGGAGGCGACGTTTATACTTCGGTTTGTCCGGGTCCGAAGAGCGGGAGAGGGCACGTTTTGGCGACGAGTGTGGCGGAGATCCTGATAGTCGAGGACGACGAGGTCATCATGGGCACCCTCGCCTACAACCTCTCCCGGAGCGGCTTCGGGGTGAGCCAGGCGACGACGGGGGCCGAGGCGTTGCGGATGGCGAGAAAACTGAGGCCCGACCTTATCCTTCTGGACATCATGTTGCCGGGAGAGTCCGGGATAGAGGTTTGCGAGCGTATTCGGGAGCGGGACCAGGGCGTGATGATCGTCATGATCACGGCCAAGGACGCCGAAGAGGACAAGGTCCGCGGCTTCGAGGCGGGCGCGGACGACTACGTCACCAAGCCGTTCGGGATGAAGGAGCTCGTCGCCCGCATAAACGCGAACCTGAAGCGGGGCGAGACGGGCGGGCGCGGGAAGCTGATCGAGGCCGGGGACTTGCAGCTGGACACGAAGAACTTCACGGCCCGCGCGGGCGAGGAACCCCTGGATCTGCGCCTGAAGGAGTTCGAGCTTCTGGCGGCGCTCGCCTCCACACCAGGGGAACTCAGGAGCCGGGAGGATCTGGCAAAGGAAGTCTGGGGTCACGCGGGTGTCGGGTCTTCGCGCACCATCGACGTGCACATACGCCGCATAAGGGCAGCACTCGAGGAGAAGAGCTCCTACGAGTACATCCACACGGCGCGGGGCCTCGGCTATCGCTTCGAGGCGAGATCGAGGACCGGGTCGCCGGCCGGCAGACCGGGGTAGCGGGTGGCGCTGGAGAGGCACGATCCACCGGCAAACGGGTCGGCAAAGCCCACCACCAGCCCCTTCAGCCCAGACGAGCTGCAGCGGGTCAACAAGATCCGGCGCGACTTCGTCGCGAACGTCTCCCACGAACTCAAGACCCCGGCCACCAGCCTCAAACTCCTCGCCGAGAGCCTCGAGGAGAGCCTCGACGAGGACCCGGTCCAGGCGCGACTCTTCGCCGCCCAGCTCAAGAGAGAGACCGAGCGCCTCGCCAACCTGATCACGGACCTCCTCGATCTCGCCCGCCTGGAGAGCCAGGAGAGGACCGACTACCCGACCCTGGTGGACGTGCGCGGCGTCCTCATGACCGTTCTCTCGGGCATGAGAAGGGTGGCCCGCAGAAAGGATATAACCCTCCAGTGGAAACGCTTCGGCAAGGCCGCCCGCTACACCGTCCACGGAGACGAAACCCAGCTAACCTCTATGTTCACTAATTTAGTGGATAATGCCGTCAAGTACACGCCGTCCGGGGGGCGGGTAGAGGTTACCGGGGGGACCGAGGGGGGTGAGATCGTCATCAGCATCGCCGACACGGGCATCGGCATCCCGGAGGGGAAGCTCTCGCGCATCTTCGAGCGGTTCTACAGGGTCGACAAGGCCCGATCCAAGGCGACCGGCGGGACGGGCCTCGGCCTCTCCATAGTCAAGCACATCGCGGAAAACCACGGGGGCCGGGTGACCGTCGAGAGTGTCCCCGCAGAGGGGACCACCTTCACCGTCTACCTTCCCCGCGCCTAGTCCCCGGCGCGCCCGCTCGCACCCGACGTTGCGTATATAATTCTTCGCGCGCTCGGGAGGGACCACGCAACAGATGCTCCGGGAGCACGATGATTCTCGCGCGGGGCGGCGAGCAGAACTGAGGGGAAAGCATGTCGATAACAAACAGGTTGCGGCTGGGGTTCGGGGTGCTGATCCTGCTATTCGTCGTCGCCGGGTTGTTCACGATCGTGAGCGAGAGGATCGTCGAGCGGAACCTGAGGGAGATAGCGGAGGTCGAGGAGCCGACGCGCGCCGCCTCCTTCGAGATGGAGATCAACGCGGTCGAGATCAGCCGCAACGTCTTCGCCTACCTGGACACGGACGACGGGCGCTACTTGAGCCGCATCGAGAGCGACCGGGCCGATTTCGAGAAGTTCCAGAGGCAGCACAACGACCTGGTGGAGAGCCCCACGGGCCGGAGGCACGCCGAGGAGATGGGCCGCCTCTACGACCGTTACATCGTCCTCGTCGAGGAGATCGTGCGGAAGAGCGATCAGGGTAGTGACTCCCTCTCCGAGAGCGTGGACGAGTTCTCGCGGGTGCAGATGGAGATGGACGACCTGCTGGACGACGAGATACAGCCCTGGACCGCCCGGCAGCTCTTAGAGGCCGAAGCCGACGCGCGGGCGGCGATAAGGGGGGGCCAGATCTCGATGGCCTTCCTGCTCCTCGTGGGCCTCGTGCTCGGGCTTCTGGCGGCCGGGGTGATCGGTGGGAGGATCATCCGCTCCGTCCGGAAGCTCCGTGAGGGGGCAAACAGGATCGGGCGCGGCGAGTTGGACCACCGCATAGACCTCCGCTCGGGGGATGAGATCGAGGAGGTAGCCGTCGCGTTCAATCGGATGGCCGAGCGCCGTCAGGAGGCAAACGAGGCGCTGCGGCGGGGTGAGGAGCGCTTCCGGCAGCTCTCCGACGCGGCCTTCGAGGGCATCGTCATCAGCGAGGACGGTCGCGTCGTCGAATCCAACCGGGCCTTCGCCGGGATGTTCGGCTACGAGCCGGATGAGGTCGTCGGCATGAACACCCTGGACTTCACGCTTCCCGCCTACCACGACATCGTGCAGGAGAACACGCTCTCTGACTACCAGGAACCATACGAGATCGAGGGCGTCAGGAAAGACGGCACCACCTTCGACGTAGAGCTTCGCGGGAGGTCCTCCTACCACAGGGACCGCACCGTCTACGTCACGGCGGTGCGCGACATCACCGAGCGCAAACGGTCCGAAGAGAAGCTCAAGAAGAGCGAGGCGCGCACCCGGGCCATCGTCGATACCGCCACCGACGCCATCATCACCATGACAACGAACGGCCTGATCCGCTCGTTCAACCCCGCCGCCGAAAGAATCTTCGGCTACCCGACCGACGAGGTGATCGGCCAGCCCCTGCGAATGCTCATGCCAGATCGCTTCCGGGGCTCGCACGAGGCGAGCTTCCGCGCCTACCTCGAGGGCCGCGAGGCGCGCGTGGTGGGCAGGGGCGCGGTGGAGTTGGCAGGCCTGAGAAAAAACGGCGAGGAGTTCCCGCTGGACCTCTCGCTCGGGGAGATGCGCGAGGATGGAGACATCCTCTTCACCGGCATCATCCGCGACACCACCGAGCGCAAGCGCGCCGAAGAAGCGGTAAAGGAGAGCGAACTGCATTTCCGGACGGTGACGGCCAACGTGCCGGTAGTGCTCTTCGCCACGGACAGCAACGGTGTCTTCACCTTCGCCGAGGGAAGGGGGCTGGAGGCTCTGGAGATAACACCGGAAGACCTCGTCGGCCGCTCCATCTTCGAGATCTACGCCGAGGTGCCGGAGATCCTGGAGAGCGTCGGGCGGGCCCTCTCCGGGGAGACCCTGACGACGACGATACCCGTGAACGGTCTTGCCTACGAGACCATGTACTCGCCCATGCTGGACGACGGGGGCGAAGTGACGGGCGTCATCGGCGTCGGTGCCGACGTCACGGAGCGGGTGCGGGCGCAGGAGGAGATCCTCGAAAAATCCCGGTCCCTGCAGGAGTTCAGCTCCGACCTCCGGCAGCTGCACCGCGTGAGCACGAGCCGGTACGACTCCCGGGAAGACCTCTTCGCCGACTATCTCAAGACCGGGCGCGAGATCTTCGGCCTCCCGACCGGGATCATAGCCCGCATACGGGGCGAGGAGTACACCATCCTGGCCGTCGACTCGGACGAGCTCGACCTCGCGCCGGGGCTGGTCCTTGAGTTGAACCAGACTTACTGCTCTGCGGTCGTCGAGTGCGGGGCTACGGTCTCCTACGACCGGATCGGCGAGATAGACGGCATGAACTCCAACCCCGTCTACCTGTCCTCGAACGTCGAGTCGTACATCGGCTCGCCCATACGCGTCAACGGCGAGATCTACGGCGTCCTGCTTTTCAGCTCCAAAGAGCCGAGGGAGCGGGGCTTCCAGAGCTTCGAGCGCGAGATCATCGAGCTGATGGCCCAGAGCATAGGTCGCGTGATCTCCGAGCGGCGCGCGGAGAGGGAGCTACGGGAGGCGAAAGAGATCGCCGAGGACGCCAGCCGGGCCAAGAGCGAGTTTCTGGCGAACATGTCCCACGAGATACGCACCCCCATGAACGGCGTCATCGGGATGACCGACCTCCTCATGAGCACCGACCTCGACGCGGAGCAGAGGGAGTACGCGGAGATCGTGCGCCGTTCCGGTGAGAACCTGCTGGCGATCATCAACGACATCCTGGACTTCTCCAAGGTCGAGGCCGGACAGATGCAGGTCGAGGTCATAGATTTCGACCTGCGCCTGGCCGTCGAAGACACGGTCGCGCTTCTCGCCGAGCGGGCCCAGTCCAAGGGCCTGGAACTCGCCAGCCTGATCGAGTCCGGCCTGCCAACGTCCTTGCGCGGCGACCCGGGACGTATCCGGCAGGTACTGACGAACCTGATCGGCAACGCCATCAAGTTCACCGAGAAGGGCGAGGTCGTCCTGAAGCTCACACCGGTAGAGGAGTCGGCGGACGAGGTGTTGGTCCGCTTCGAGGTCACCGACACCGGCATCGGCATGAGCCCCGAGCAGCGGGAGCGCCTCTTCTCGGCCTTTACCCAGGCGGACGCCTCGACGACGAGGCGCTACGGGGGCACGGGCCTCGGCCTCGCCATAAGCAAGCAACTCGTGGAGCTCATGGGGGGCGAGATAGGCGTACAGAGCGAGCCCGGCGCCGGCAGCACGTTCTTTTTCACGCTGCCCTTGCGCAAGCAGATGGGCCCCGTCGAGAGGCCGAAACCGCTCGCCGACCTGCGGGGGCTGCGGGTGCTGGTGGTCGACGACAACGCCACCAACCGCCGCATCCTGCACGAGCAACTCGCCTCCTGGGAGATGCAGAACGACGAGGCCGGCGATGGGCCGCGGGGGCTCGAGATGATGCGCGCCGCCGCCGGAGGCGGACGCCCCTACGACCTCGTTATCCTGGACATGCAGATGCCCGGCATGGACGGCATGCAGCTCGCGCGGGAGGTGAGGGCCGATCCGGCCGTCGCGGGGGCGCGGCTGGTCCTGCTGACCTCCATGGGCTACAGGGGGGAGGGCGACGCGGCCCGCCGCTCCGGCATAGACGCGTACCTGACAAAGCCGGTGAGGCAGTCGGAGCTCTACGACGTGATCTCCACGGTCATGGGCGCCCCGCAGGGGACCGCCCCCGACGAGGAACCCGGCCTCGTCACCCGCCACACCCTGCGCGAAGAGAGGACCGGCAACCGCTCACGCGTCCTCCTCGCCGAGGACAACCCCGTGAACCAGAAGGTGGCGATCAGGATGCTCGAGAGGCTCGGCTACCGCGCGGACGTGGCAAAGGACGGCCGCGAGGCGCTCTCCGCGCTTGCCAGGGACGGCGCCCACGCTTACGCTGCCGTGCTCATGGACGTTCAGATGCCCGAAATGGACGGCTACGAGGCGACCGCCGAGATCCGCCGCCGCGAGGCGTTGGAAGCGTACCAGCGCGCCGCGCACGGCGAAGGTTCGGCGCGCCAGATCCCGATAATCGCCATGACCGCCAACGCCATGCAGGGCGACCGCGAGAAGGCGATAGGCGCCGGCATGGACGACTACATCTCCAAGCCCGTCCGGCAGGAGGTCCTCGGCGAGGTCCTCTCCCGCTGGGTGCCGCGGGAGCCCACGGGATCCGAAGACCCCGCCGCGGGTGGCGAGAACGACGCGGCCGCCGGTCCGGTCCTCGACGAGGGCGTTCTGGCGGGCCTGCGCGAGCTACAGGGGGAAGGCGAGCCGGACATCCTCGAAGAGCTCGCCGGGATCTTCCTGGAGGACGCGCCAGGGCGCGTCGAGGAGATCCGGTCGTGCCTCGAAAGCGGCGACGCCACCGGCGTGGAACGGGCCGCCCACACGCTCAAGGGCAGCGCGGGAAACATGGGCGCCACCAGAGTAAGCAGCCTCGCCTCGGTGCTGCAAGACGCCGGCGGCGAAGGCGACCTCTCGGACGCGCCGCGGCTCCTGGGGGAGCTGGAGCAGGAACTCGACCGCGTTCGTGGCGCGCTGGACGCGGAGCTCTCGAAGAACGGGGGCGGGTGATCCTTGCCCCACTTCGGGACGTACACGAACGACGGCACGATCTTTCGCGACGCGGCGAACCGTAGAGAGGAACGCCGCGCGGGGGGAGCGAGATAGATGTCGTCGAGCGCCGAAAACATGCCGGGCCCGCCGGGGAGCCACAGGGGTCGGGCGCTCGCGCTGGTCGCCGCGTTGCTGGTGCTCACGGTAATATCCGCCATCGCCATCGAGAGGCTCTACGAGTATTCTTTCGGTTACCTCCGCACGCAGAGCGAGTTGACCTCGCTGAGGGGCGCCCTGAACACCCAGGAGGCCCTGGAGTACGAGGCGATACAGGACAAAGAGGTCGGCCCCAACACGGAGCAACGCACCCGAGAGGCCCGCGGGCGCATGCTAGACGCTCTCGACGCCCTCGAAGCGCGCGACTTCGACGAGGACTCGCTGGCGCGGCTGAGGAGTTCTACCAGCGACTACACCTCCGCCGTAGACGAGGAGTTTCGGCTCATAGAGGCGGGGCGCGTCGGGGCGGCCGAGGAGTTGAACGGGAGCCGGGTGGACCCGATCAGCGAGTCGCTCGACGGCTCGCTCGCCGCCCTGCAGGCCGAGTACGATGGTCTCGCCCGCCGGTCGGAGATGGTCGCGGATCTGGGCACCGCCGGCATCGCCCTGCTCGCCGCGCTGGCCGGGATAGCCGCTTTCGCCCTGTACAGCCGGGGGCGTCGGCGGTCGCGGGAGGTGCTCCGCCACAGCGAAGAGAGGTTCCGCTCGCTGGTGCAGAACTCCTCGGACATCATCACCCTGGTGGACGAAAACGGCAACATCCGTTACCAGAGCCCCTCCATGCGCAGGGTTCTCGGCCACGAACCCGAGGAGAGGGTCGGCAAGAACATCTACGAGACGTCGCCGGTCCACCCCGAAGACGTCGAGAAGCGCAACGACCTCGTAAAGCGGGCGATCGAGGCCGGTTCGGACGCGGAGACGATGGGTACCGTGAGGCTGCTCGGGCGCGACGGTTCCGTGCGGCACACCGAGTACACGGTGACCAACCTGCTCGACGACCCGAGCGTCGGGGGCATCCTCATCAACTGCCGCGACATCACGGACCGCGTGGAGGCCGAGGGTCTGATCCGGGAGAGCGAGCGCCGCTACTCGGCCCTGCTCGCCAACACCCCGGCGATGGTCTACCGCTGCCTCAACGAGCCCGACTGGCCGGAGATGTTCGCCAGCGATTACGCCCTGGAGCTGACCGGCTACCCGCCCGAGGATCTCCTGATCGGCGGCGGGGTGCGCTTCGGCAGGCTCATCGTCGAGGAGGACCGGGAGAGGGTCTGGAGAGAGACGCAGGAGGCGCTCGAAAAGCGCGAGCGTTACCGGTTGCTGTACACGCTCGTTCACCGGGACGGCACCCTCAAGCGGGTCGAGGAGTACGGCCGGGGCGTCTACGACGAAGAGGGCAACGTCCTCGCCATCGAGGGCCTCATCTACGACGTAACGGAGCGCGAAGAGGCCGCGCGGCGGCTGGCGGAGGCCGAGGACCTGTTCCGCTCGGTGGTCGACAACTCCTCGGAAGTCATCAGCATCTGCGACCCCGACGGCACGCTGCGCTGGACCAACGACACCTTCGAGAGGGTCCTCGGCTGGAGCCCGGGGGAGATGATCGGGCGCAACGTGCTCGACTACGTCCATCCCGAAGACCTGACGGCCGTGGTCGAGAGGACCGCCGAGGCGCTCGAAGGCGGGCTCGAAAACGGCGAGGTCGTGCGGAACACGGCCCAGTATCGTTTCAGGCACAAGGACGGCTCCTGGCGCTGGATGGACGCCCACGGCGCCTACATGATGGACCATCCCCGCGTACGCGGCGTGCTCGTGAACGCCCGCGACGTCACGGCGCGCAAGAGCTCGGAGGACCGCCTGCGCGAAGCCGAGGCCCGCTACCGCGTCCTTGTCGAGAACGTGCCCGCCGTCGTCTACGTGCAGGACCTGAGCAACCCCAGCCGCACCACCTACATAAGCCCGCAGATAGCGGACATGCAGGGCTACACGGCGGAGGAGATCCTTGCCGACGGCGAGCACTGGGCCAGACGGCTCCACCCCGACGACCGCGAGCGGGTGCTCGCCGAGGACGAGCGCACCAACGAAACCGGCGGGCCCTTCAAGCTAGAGTACCGCCAAATCGCCCGCGACGGCAACGTGATATGGGTGCGCGACGAGGCGGTCCTGGTCAGGGACGAGGACGGGAACCCCATGTTCTGGCAGGGCGTCCTCCTGGACGTCACGGACCGCAAGCGGGCGGAGGAGAGGCTGTCCGAGGCCGAAGCCCGATACCGCACGCTGGTCGAGCACATCCCGGCCGTCACATACGTGCAGATGCCGGGCGAGGACGGTGAGCCTGCCCCCACCGTCTACGCCAGCCCACAGATAGAGGAGCATACCGGCTACCCGCCGCGGGCGTTCACGGAAGACCCGACGCTCTGGGTGAAGATCATCCACCCCGAGGACCACGGACGGGTAATGGCCGAAGAGGTGCGCACGGAAGAGACCGGCGAGCCCTTCAGGGTGGAGTACCGTATAGTCAGGCGCGACGGGGAGATCGTCTGGATCCGCGACGAGGCGGTGCTCGTGCGTAGGGACGACGGCTCCCCCCTCTTCTGGCAGGGAGTCCAGATAGACGTCACGGACCGCAAGCGGGCGGAGGAGGCGCTCAGAGAGAGTGAGGAGGCCGCCCGCCGCGGGGAGGCCCTGGTTCGCCTTCTGGGGCAGGTGGCGACCGCCGCCAACGAGGCTTCCAGCGTCGAGGACGCCATGCGCATCGCTCTGAACGGGGTCTGCGCCTTTACTGGCTGGCCGCTCGGCCACATACACCTGCGCGACGGGAACCACGCGCAGCTCGTCCCGACCGACCTGTGGCACGACGACGACCCGGGGCGGTTCGAAGCCTTTCACGGGGCGACCCGGGCGACGCGCTTCGAGGCGGGCATTGGCCTGCCGGGGCGGGTCCTCGAGAGCGGGGAGCCGGTCTGGATCTCGGATTTGGAAGCGGATGAGTCGTTGCCGAGGTACGAGCAGGCGCGGGAGAGCGGCATCAGGGCAGGGTTCGCCTTCCCGGTGCTGGCGGGCCGCGAGGTGACCGCCGTGCTGGAGTTTTTCTCCACGGAGATCACCGAACCGGACGAGGGGGTGCTCGAGCTCATGACCCAGGTCGGCACCCAGCTCGGGCGCGCGATCGAGCGCTCCCGGTCCACCCGGTCTCTCGAAGAGAGCGAGGCGCGCAACCGGGCGCTGGTCGAGACGGCCTCCGACGCCATCGTCTCGTTCGGCCGGGACGCGAAGATCCTCTCCTTCAACCCGGCGGCCGAGCGTATCTTCGGTTATCCGGCCGACGAGGTAGTTGGTAACTCCCTCACCCTGCTGCTGCCCGAGGGCGCGCGCGAGGAGATAGCGGGCAACCTGCACGTCCTCTGGACGGAGCCGGATCTGACGGTCTTCGAGCACCCCATGGAGACCACGGCCCGTCGCAAAGACGGCTCCGAGTTCCCGGTCGAGGTTTCGCTTTCCAGGACCGAGCGGGGCGACGACACGCTGTTCATAGGGCTCGTGCGCGATATCACGGATCGCAAACAGTCAGAGCGGGCCCTGCGAGAGAGCGAGGAGCGCTACCGGCTGGTCTCCCGCGCCACCAACGAGGCGATCTGGGACAACGACCTCAAGACCGGCACGCAGACGTGGGACGGCGCCGTGGAGGAGATGTTCGGCTACGCCCTGGAGGAGATCCCGAACGACGGCTCGTGGTGGGAGGAGCGGATCCACCCGGAAGACAGGGAACGGGTTCTCTCGGGGCTGGAGTCGGTCCTCGCCTCCGGCACGGACGCCTGGACCGACGAGTACCGCTTCGGCCGCAAGGACGGCACGTTCGCCTCGGTCGTGGACCGCGGCTACGTCGTGCGCGACCGGGGGGGCGCGCCGACGCGCATGATCGGCTCGATGCTTGACGTCACCGAGCGCGCGCGGGCCGAGGAAGAACTGCGCGAGGCCCGCGAGGCGGCCGAGGCGGCGAACCGGGCCAAGAGCGAGTTTCTGGCGAACATGTCCCACGAGATACGCACCCCCATGAACGGCGTCATAGGCATGACCGAGCTGTTGCTGGATACGCCGCTCTCGCCGGAGCAGCAGGAGTTCGTCGAGACCGTGCGCCTCTCGGGGGAGAACCTGCTGGCGATCATCAACGACATCCTGGACTTCTCGAAGATCGAGGCCGGCCAGATGCGCCTGGAGACGATAGATTTCGACCTGCGCGCGGCGGTGGAGGACGTGATGGCCCTCTTCGCAGGCCGGGCCCACAGCAAGGGCCTGGAACTCGCCAGCCTGGTCGAGTACGACGTCCCCACGGCCCTTCGCGGCGACCCCGGACGCATAAAGCAGGTACTCTCGAACCTGGTGAGCAACGCCGTGAAGTTCACCGAGAAGGGCGAGGTCGTCCTGCGCGTGGAGAGGTCCGGAGACTCCCCCGACGAGGCTGACAGAATAGGGGTGCGCGTCTCGATCCGGGACACGGGCATCGGCATGGCGCCGGAGCAGCAGCGGGGCGTCTTCGAGTCGTTCTCCCAGGCCGACGCCTCCACCACCCGCCGCTACGGGGGCACGGGCCTCGGCCTGGCCATAAGCAAGCAACTCGTGGAGCTCATGGGGGGCGAGATAGGCGTCGAGAGCGAGCCGGGGGTGGGCTCCACCTTCTGCTTCTTCCTGCCCCTGCGAAGACAGCCGGCCGGCGCGCAGGCCACGAAGCCCCGCGCCGACCTCCACGGCCTGCGCGCCCTGGTCGTGGACGACAACGCCACCAACAGGAGCATCCTCGCCCGCCAGCTCTCATCCTGGGGCGTGGAGTCCGCAAGCTCGGCGGACGGGCCGGACGCCCTCAAGGAGTTGCGCGGCGCGGCCGGACGCGGAGACTCCTACGACCTTGCCATCCTCGACATGCAGATGCCCGGCATGGACGGGATGGAGCTCGCCCGGAAGATAAAGGAAGACCCGACCCTCTCCCCCACCAGGTTGATCCTCCTGACCTCCGTGGGCCAGCGCGGCGACGGGGAGGAGGCCAGGGACGCGGGCATACACGCTTACCTGACCAAGCCCGTCCGCCAGTCCGACCTCCACGGCGCCTTGGCCGCCGTCATGGGCGGCGTCCGGGAGCCCGACCAGAAGGAGGCCCGGCTCGTCACCCGCCACACCCTGCGCGAAGAGAGGACCGGCAACCGCGCCCGCCTCCTCCTCGCCGAGGACAACCCCGTGAACCAGAAGGTCGCCGTCAGGATGCTGGAGAACATCGGCTACCGCGTGGACGTCGCCCGAAACGGCTGCGAGGCCGTCGAGGCCATCTCCCACGCCGATCCCGAAGCCTCCTACGCCGCCGTGCTGATGGACGTGCAGATGCCCGAGATGGACGGCTACGAGGCGACGGCCACGATACGCCGCCGCGAGCGCGAGGCCGGCGACGGCCGGCGCGTCCCGATCCTCGCCATGACCGCCAACGCGATGGTGGGCGACCGCGAGAAGGCCATCGAGGCCGGCATGGACGACTACCTCTCCAAGCCCGTCGGGGCAGAGGAGCTCGCGGCGGTGCTGGCCCGTTGGGTAGTGGAAGATACGCCGGAGGCAACCTCGGGGGCGGCGTCCGGCGCCGGAGACCCCGAAGGCTCACCGGCGTCGGAGCAGACGCCCCTCGACCCGGACGTACTGAAGGTCCTGCACGAGCTCGGCGACCCGGAGTTCTTTTCCGAGCTGATAGAGATGTTCCTCGAGAACGCGTCCGAACACCTCCGCGACCTGAAGCGGGCGGCCGGGAAGGGTGAGGACTCGGCCGTGGAGCTGGCGGCGCACGCCCTCAAAGGGAGCGCCGCCAACATGGGGGCCCGGCGAATGAGCCAGCTCGCCTCCCGGTTGCAGGCCGCCGGGGCCACCGGCGACCGGGATGCCGTGCCCGGTTTGATCGACCGATTGGAAGAAGAGCTCGGGCACGTGGTGCCGGCCCTGAAAGAAGAGAAGGAGAAGAACGCCTCTTGAAGATACTCGTTGCCGAAGACGATGCGGTCTCCCGCACCATCCTCAAACGCGCCGTCGAGAAGCTCGGCCACGAGTGCCTCGTCGCCGAAGACGGAAGGTCGGCGTGGGAGACCTTCTGCGCACAGCCCTGCGTCGACGTCATCATAAGCGACTGGATGATGCCGGACGTCGACGGTCTGGAGCTCTGCCGGATGATCCGGGAAGAGGAACGCGGCGCCCGGGGCCGCGCGTACACCTACTTCATCTTCCTCACGGCGCTCGGCGACAGGGACCACCTGCTAATGGGCCTCGAAGCCGGGGCGGACGACTACCTCTCCAAGCCGCTCGACCGCGACGAGCTGGGGATGCGCCTGATCTCGGCCGACCGCGTGACCGAGTTGCACCGGAAACTCGCCTTCCAGAACGACGAGTTGGAGAATCTGAACCGGATGCTCTTCGAACAGTCCAGGCAGGACCCGCTTACCCGTCTTGGCAACCGCCTGCGCATGCGCGAGGACCTCGAAGTTCTCCAGAGCCGGGCGGAACGGTACGGCCACGACTACGCGGTGGTCCTCTGCGACGTCGATTTCTTTAAGGCCTACAACGACCGCTACGGGCACCTCGCCGGCGACGACGCCCTCCAGAAAGTCTCACAGACGATCTCCGCCAGCCTGCGCGGCGGGGACACAGCCTACCGCTACGGCGGGGAAGAGTTCCTGATCGTCCTCCCCGAACAGTCCGTGGAGATGGCCGTCGGTATAGCCGACCGCCTGCGCCACACGGTAGAGGACCTCGGCATCCCGCACGAATCGAACCCCCCGGGCAACGTCGTAACCATCAGCGCCGGCGTCGCCGCCTTCTCCTCCGCAGGCGCCCCCGACGACCTGCTCAAAGAGGCCGACGCCGCCCTGTACGCCGCCAAGAGAGCCGGCCGAAACCGCGTCTCGACGGGTGAATAGCTGGTCAGCCTGTCAGCACTTCTTTTTGCTGACAGGCCGAAGCGTGCTGAGAGGCGCGCAGCGCCGGGCTGAAAGCCCCCGAAGGGGGCGTGCCGCGCGGAGGCGAAGCCGGAGCGCGCTAGCGTCTCGCGCGCCAGAGGGCGGTACGGACGCGGGCGGCGAGTTCGTCGGGGGAGAAGGGCTTGGTCACGTAGTCGTCGAGGCCGGTTTCGAGGCCCTCTATTATGTCCCGTTCGCCCTGGCGGGAGGTCAGCATGATGACCGGCAACGAGGCAACGGCGGCGTTCTGGCTCTTCCTCACGTTGCGGACCAGCTCCAGGCCGCCGACGCGGGGCATGAGGCTGTCCGTGATCAGGAGGTCGGGTATGTTCCCGCTCTCCAGGATGTCCAGCGCTTCCTGCCCGTCCTGGGCCTCGGTCACGTCGTAGCCCAGGCCCGTCAGCTTCGCGACCACGATCCGCCGCACGATGCGATCGTCGTCCGCCGCCAGGATCTTTATCCCGTTTGTGTCCAACAGATCCGTCACCTCGCCGAGTGCGTAAGCCTACTTGTAATGATTACCCACGCGATAAGATACTAAAAGTCTTGAGAAGAGTGGGGGTGAGGCGAAAAACGTGACGGTTATGTTGTGGACTATTGCGGTCATGGGCGTCTTGAACGTCCTGATGGTCCTGCTGACCCTCGGGGTAAAGATGAGCAGGACCGTCAAGCAGCGCGGCCTCGAGGCGAGGGCGGCCACGCTCGAAGCAGCCCTGGACGAGTCGCTCCTGACGGGGCGGGCCGACCCGGAGCTGCTGAACCTCAAGGGGCGGGATATGGACCTTCTCGCGGCGAGGCTCATCGAGTACCTCACGCTCCTGACAGGCTCGCAGCGGGAGAGGCTGATCGAGCTGGCGCGGGAGGCGGGCCTCGTGAGGAGGTTCTTCTGGCGTCTGCGCTCGCGCAACCGCTGGAGAAAGGCCCAGGCCGCCGAGGGCCTCGGCTACCTCGGCGGGCCCGAGGCGGTCCCGCAGATAACGCAGCTCCTCTCTTACGAGGACGAGACCGTCAGGGCCGTCGCCGCCAGGGCCCTTGCCAGGATCGGGACGCCGGAGGCGGCGGCGTCTTTGTCGCAGACCCTTAACGACCCCTCGGAGCTGACCCGCCTGCGCATGGCCGAGAACCTGGAGAGGATAGGAGCCGTGGCGACGGCCTCTTTGGTCGAGACCCTCGACGCCGGCAACCCCAGGGCGCGCGTGCTAGCCGCCAGGGTGCTAGGCAACCTGCGCGCCGCCGACGCCAGGCCGGCGCTGCGCGAGACGCTCACCGGCCCGGACGATGAGGTCCCGATCGACCTCAAGGCCCAGGCCACGCTCGCGCTCGGCAAGATCGGCGACCCGGAGGACGTCCCCGTACTCGTAAAGGCCTCCGAGAGCGAGGAGTGGCCCGTGCGGGCGCAGGCCGCCAACGCCCTGGAGAGGATCGGGGAGGCCTCGACCATCCCGGCCCTCCGGAGGCTCACCCTTGACCAGGAATGGTGGGTCCGCCTGAACGCCAGCCGGGCCCTCTCCAACATGGGTCCCGCCGGCGAGGCGGCCCTCGTCAGCGTGCTCGAGGGCGAGGACCGCTTCGCGCGCGACAGGGCCGCGAGCTCGCTGGAGGCGCGGGGCGTCATCCGGCGGGCCGCTGAAGCCCTCGACCAGCCGGGCGAGCGGGGCGAGAACGCGCGGCGTATGATCCGGGCCATGACCCGCGCGGGCGCAACCCGTTACCTCGGAAGGCTCGCGGAGACGATGCCGGAGGGAGAGACTCGCCTGGAGTTGAACCGGATACTGAATGGCCAGGGCGAAGGCGCTGAACAAGGGCCCACCGTCCCCCCACCGGACGTAACGACGGAAACGCCGGACGGTCTGCCCGGCCCGGATCTCCCCCGACTCGATAGAAGGCCTGCTGCTGAGACCAGCGAGGTCGGAGACGTAGTAAGCCTCCAGAAGGCTCTGCCCGGGAAGGCGGGCCCCTCGACTCCGCACCCCGGCGGGTCCTCCGGATCGTCTCTGGTCGTCCGCGAGAACACCCCTCTGGTAGCCGTATCAGGCGGCGCGGCGCGCGATGTTGTCCAGACGGACGTCCGTCGGACCCCGGAGTCTGTCGAGAGGGGGAAGAAGCGCATCGTCGTCTCTGTCATCGCCGTCTCCATCACCGCCATGTCCGTGGTGGCCCTGTCGGGGGGCTTGCGGAGGCGGGCCAAACAGGCGTACGCGCACATCAGGGAGTCGCTCATCAAGGTGAGACCATGACCCTCGGGGACTTCGTCGTCTACGCCAACTACTTCGTTCTGACCTATTTTCTGGTCATAAACGCCGTGTATCTGGTCCTGTACGCGATCTCCTTCGCCGAGATCGCGGATTACGTCCGCCGCGACGTCTTCTCGGGCCTCTCGGAGCTGTTCGCCTCCAACTACGCCCCGCCCGCCACCATCGTCGTCCCGGCCTACAACGAGGAGGCGACGATCGTGGACAGCGTCCGCTCTTTTCTGACCCTCCACTACCCGCTCCACGAGGTCGTGGTCGTAAACGACGGCTCCAAAGACGAGACCCTGAACGTCCTGATCCGGGAGTTCGACCTGCACGAGTCGGACCAGCCCGTGCGCCTGCAACTTGAGACGGCCGAGATAACGGGCGTCTACGCCTCGCCCACGGAGCGGCTCGTCGTCGTGGACAAGGCCAACGGCGGCAAGTCCGACGCCCTGAACGCCGGCATCTGCGCCGCCCAGTACCCGCTGGTCTGCTGCATGGACGCGGACATCATCCTGGAGGAGGACGCCCTGCTGAGGATCGCCCGTCCCCTCGTCGAGTCGGGCTCGGTCGCCGCCGTCGGCGGCATCGTGCGGGTGGCCAACGGCTCCCGCTTCGAGAAGGGCCGCATCATCGAGCCGAAGACGCCGCGCAAGGCGCTGCCGAACTTCCAGATAGTGGAGTACTTGAGGGCCTTTATAGCGGTGAGGACGGCATGGAGCAGGCTCAACTGCCTGCTCATCATCTCGGGCGCCTTCGGGATGTTCCGCCGCAGGGACGTCATCGCCGCGGGCGGCTACGCCTCGGACACCGTGGGCGAGGACATGGAGCTCGTCACCCGCATGCACCGCGTCCTGCGCGAGAACGACCGGATGTACAAGATCTCCTTCGTCCCCGACCCGGTCGCCTGGACGGAGGTCCCCGAATCCTTGCGCGTCCTCGGCCGCCAGAGGAACCGCTGGCACCGAGGCCTCATAGACACGCTCTTCCGGCACCGCAAGATGCTCTTCAATCCCCGCTACGGGGCGGTCGGCGTACTCGGGATGCCCTACTTCTTTCTGTTCGAGTTTCTGGGGCCCGTGGTCGAGCTGGCCGGCTACGTGGCCTTCGCGGCGGGCCTCTTCCTCGGCGTCATCAACCTGCCTTTCGCCATCGCGTTCTTCCTGGCGGCGATCGGCCTCGGCGTCCTGCTCTCCACGGCCGCCGTCTTTCTGGAGGAGCTGCGCCTGGAGCGCTACCCCAGGTGGCGGGACCTCCTGAAGCTCACCTTCTACGGGATACTAGAGAACTTCGGATACCGTCAGATCAACACGCTCTGGCGCGCCCTCGCCATCGTCTCGTTCGCCCGCAAGAACACCGAGTGGGGGGCGATGGAGCGTAAAGGCTTTGACGAGGGGGAGGCCGACGGCGGGATAAAATACACGCCCGGCAAGGACGAGAAGCGGGCCGAAACGGCGCCCGAGACCGTGCGCGAGCCCACCCGGCGGTCCGAGTAGCGCCAACTAGACGCAATCTTTAAAGGGGGAACGTGTACCAACATTACGAGACGAGGAGGAGATCCGGGCTGGGCGCCCGTCTCGCACGCCTGCTTGCTTTGATCGCCGTGCTCGTGGCGGCCGTCGCGGCCGTCGTCGTGATCCTGGGCTGGGGCGAGGTAGAGAGACCCGTCTCGGAGGTGGACGGGATCAAGCAAGTCTCGACCGTCAAGGACGCCAACCTCGCCGTCTACGACGGGAAGGGCTGGGAGTCCCGGTACTGGGACGGCATGAACATGGGTGCCTCGCTCCCGGGCCACTCGCCGGGCGAGCTGGCGCCGACGAGGGAGGACTACATGCGTTGGTTCCCCCAGATGAAAGAGATGAACGTGGACGTGGTGCGGGTCTACACCATCCTCAACCCCGAATTCTACGACGCCCTGGCCGACTTCAACGCCGACAGGGAGGACCCTTTGTGGGTGATCCACGGCGTCTGGTCGCCGGAGGAGGAGTTGATCGGGGAGGACGAACAGGGCCACGACGCCTACAAGGGCCACATCACGAAGGACTTCCGGGCCGAGATCCGGGACGCCGTCCGCGTAGTCCACGGCGACGCCGACCTCCCGGAGAGAACCGGCCACGCCAGCGGCCGGTTCAGGTCCGACATCTCCGAGTACATGCTCGGGTGGATGGTCGGCACGGAGTGGTTCCCCTACGCCGTCAAGGAGACGAACGAGGCGAACGCCGGCATGGAACCCTACTCGGGCGAGTACTTCCGCGCCACCGACGACGCCAGGCCCTTCGAGAGCTGGCTGGCCTGGATGCTCGACACTTTGGCCGAGGAGGAGATGGAGTACGGCTGGCAGCACCCGGCCTCCTTCACCAACTGGCCGACCACGGACCCCCTCAACCATCCCAACGAGGCGAACGAGCAGGAGGACCTCGTCCCCGTGGACCCGATGCACGTCGAGCCGACACCGGCGTGGAAGGCCGGCTACTTCTCCCAGTACCACGTCTATCCGTACTACCCGGACTTCATGCGTTTCGAGCCGAAGTACACGTCTTACACCAACGAGGAGGGCGAGAAAGACCCCTACGCCGGTTACCTGAACGAGCTGCGCGCCCACCACGAGGGCATCCCGCTCTTTATCGGGGAGTTCGGGCTGCCGACCTCGCGCGGCATGGCCCACCGCGGGCCGCTTGGTCGCGACCAGGGTTACCACACGGAGCAGGAGCAGGGCGAGATGGTCTCGGGGATGCGCGAGGTGATGAGGGACGAGGGTCTGGACGGCTCGGCCCTCTTCGCCTGGACGGACGAGTGGTTCAAATTTACCTGGAACACGCTGGAGCTGGAGCTGCCGACGGACCGCAGGGACAGGTGGCGCAACCGCCTCACAAACGAGGAACAGTTCGGCGTGATCTCATCGGAGTCCGGCGAGAGCGAGGAAGAGACGATCCACGTAGACGGCGAGACGGACGACTGGGAACGCATCTCGGGCGGCCCCGACGGCATAGGCGACACCGTGGACTGGCTCTCCGACCGCATAAGCGGCCAGGCCTCGGGCGTGGAGGAGCAGGAGCACGACGAATTCGACATGAGCGTCTCCCACGACGCGGCCTACCTCTACCTCCGCTTCGACAAGAAACGGGGCGACTGGGACTTCACGCGGGACGAGCTCGACGTCGGTTTCGGCACGCTTGGAGAGGGGGCCGAGACCGCCGACGCGGCACCCGGCCTCACCTTCCCCGACGGCGGCATCCAGACCCTCCTCAGGATGAAGGGAGAAGACGACTCCCGGATGCTCGTCAACAGCGGCTACGACCAGTTCACCTACCAGTGGGCCTACAACTCGGACGACTACCTGCCCCTTCCCGACGCGAGCCGGGACCCAGCCGCGGGCGACTTCCTGCCCTGGAAGCTGGCCCTCAGCCGCCCCATCTTCCTGCCCCAGACGAAGGAGAAGATCCCCTTCGACGACGTGGAGGTCGGCAGGATGACCGAGGGCATCACGGACCCGTCGAGCCCCGAGTTCGACAACCTGGCCGACTGGCAGGCGAAGGGCGACGTGCTAGAGGTGCGCATCCCCTGGATGCTCATGGGCTTCACCGACCCGAGCAGCCTCCGCGTCCTCGACTACCCCTTCAAGGCCGGCGGCCTGCGGGCCACGGAAGTACCGGGCCTGCGCATCTACCCTTCGCTTCGTCCCGCCGGAGAGACGGGCGAGGAGGAGGTCCAGCGCCTCGACTACTTCTGGGACGATTGGGAGGACCCCGCCTTCCACGAACGCAAGAAGAAGAGCTTCCCGATCCTGCGCGAAGCCTACGCGGGTCGCGAGCCCGTCAAGGAAACGGGGGGTTCGGAAGTGGCCGCGAAGAGGTAGCTGAAAGCGGTCTGCTTTCAGCGGTCGGCTTTCAGCAAGGGCGAGGAGCCGATGGCCGGTAGCTGACGGAGCGGGTCGCGAAGGTGACGCGTCCGCAGCCCGCTCTACAGGCTACTTCTGGACCCAGTTGCCCTTGTCGTTCTTCTCGTACTTCTGCTCGACGGCGCCCCAGGCCACGCGGTGGGCGCGGCCCTCCTCACCGTACTGCTCTTCGGCCGAGTTGAACGCCTCCTTGTAGATCTCCTGCGCGTGCTTGGGCAGGTTGTTCTTCACGCCGTCGGGCAGTTGCGTGATCATCTTGTACGGCACAAGCCCTCCTCTCTTCGACTTGCCTTCTCGATACCCATATGGGCGTCGAACAATCCTCTCTGCGACCCGGATGGGCGAGCCGGAAGCTCAGACGAAGTGGTCCCAGCCGGAAAGGTCGCCCACCACCTGCCCGCCGCGCCGGAACTCGGCACCGGAGCCCCTCATTTCCCCAACGACGGTCACCGGAACGGGGACGCTTCCGGCGAGGATTTCGAGGACGCGTTCGGGCGCGGAGATGAGGAGCTCGTAGTCTTCCCCGCCGGTGGCGGCGAGCGTCAGGGGGTCACGCCCCAGGGCCGTCGCGAGCTTTCGGGTGTCGTCCGAGACGGGGAGGAGGTCGAGGTCGAGGCTGCAGCCCACCCCGCTCTTCTCGCAGACGTGGCGGACGTCGGAGGCGAGGCCGTCTGAGAGGTCGATCATGGCCCCCACCCCGAGCCGCGCCGCCGCCCGGCCGACCTCGACCCTCGGCTGGGGCCGCAGGTGCCTGCTTTTCAGACGCCCGAAACCGTCCACCCCGTCCTCGAACGCGAGGAGACCGGCCGCCGAGGCGCCGAGCTCCCCGGTGACGGCGAGCAGGTCGCCCGGCCTCGCCCCGGAGCGCAAGACTGGATCCGCTTCCAGCTCACCGAGGATGGCGACGTCCACGGTGAGGGCTTCGGCGCCCGTGGTGTCGCCCCCTATCGGGTAGACGCCGAACTCCCCGCACGCCTCCGCCACCCCCTCGAAGACGCCGAGGGCCGTCTCGGGGTCGGGAACGGCGCCGGAGACCAGGACGAAACGCGGGGTCCCGCCCATCGCCGCCACGTCCGAGACGTTGACGGCCACCGCCTTGTATCCGACGTCGACCGGGGTCGCCCATCCCTCGAAGTGGCGGCCCGAGACGAGCATGTCGGAGGCGGCGGCCCATTTCCTGCCCCCGATCTCGAGCACCGCGCAATCGTCCCCGATGGGCACCAAAACTTCGGGGGGCGCGGGCGGGAGGAGGCCAGAGAGCTTGCGTATAACGTCGAACTCGTTCAACCCCGCCCCCAGAGCCGGCGCGGGTCGAGGCGCCCCCGGTACCGGCGGAACACCTCCCGCCCGAGAACGAAGGCTGAAACCCAGAACGCCACCTCCCCTGCCACGAGAAGGGCCGTGCCCATCCAGAGCTTCTGACCGCCCGAGAGCGGAAGGAGCAACACGGCGGGGGCCGAGATCCACATCAGGACGGCGAACGCCAGCAACCCTATCCCGACTACCCGTGCCGGCCCGGACTTCTCGTCTCCGTGGGGCTTCGCTCCCCCTTCCTTCGGGTCCCACGGCCCGGTCATCTGTGCAACTCCCGGATCTCCGCCCACAGACGGTCCGAGTCCTCCTCCGTGTACCAGGTGCGCAGGCCCCGCCACTCCTCCTCGGTGGCCCAGAGATGGGCGTCGTGGGCGGCGCCTTCGAGCTCTACCTCGCCGCCGGGATGACGGGCGAGGAAACCGACCCCGGCGTACAGCTCGGTATCGTCCGGTGCCTTCCAGGGCTCGACCCGCGTCCACCACGGCCGCAGAGGGCCTTCGACCTTGAGGCCCGTCTCTTCCCCGGCCTCGCGGCGGGCGCAGGCCTCGAAGTCCTCGCCGGGCTCGAGCACCCCGCCGGGGTTCTCCCACAGCCCGACGGGCGGCTTCCGGCGGCGCATGAGCAGGGCCCGCGGCCGGGGCTCTTCGAGGTCCGTGATCACCACCCCCGCGCCAAGGACGGCGTTTACGACGCCGCTGTCGCCCCCGCCCACGGGCACCGCCGGTTTGGGCAGGGGCGCCTCGCGAAGCGCCTCCAGGGGTCCGGCCACGCGGCGGACGTTTTCGGGGCTCCACCAGCTCGGCAGACCGAGCCACTCGTCGAGGGTGACCCACCTGTGATCCAGGTGCTCGTGGGAGAGCCTCACCTCATCCCCCTCGGCCCGTCCGATAAACGTCACGGCGGCCAGGGCGCCGCCGCTCGGGGCCTCGCCGACCCAGGTCGCCAGGATGCGCTGCGGGGCGACGAGCATCCCGGTCTCCTCGTACAGCTCCCGCACCGCGCCCGTCTCGAAGGTCTCGCCGGTGCTCAACCGCCCCGCCGGCGGCTCCCAGGTCCCCGCCGGACGCTGCAGCAACAGCATGCGTCCATCGGCCCTGACGGGCAGGATGCCGGAGACGAGGTCGGCCCTCACGAGGTGAGATTTTTCGGGACGACAGCCATCCGGGGAGTATAGCCTTCCGTTGAGGCATCAGACTTTAACGGCCAAATCGTTGGCTCCCGCGTCAGCCGAACCTCGGTTGCGTCCCACGCCACGCTGCACGAGTAAGCGGCTGATGCCCGAAACCCGATGCCTGAACCTCTATTCCAGGATCACGCGCAGCGCCCGGGCCGCGCCCTCCGGGTCTTCGGCGTCGAGGACCGCGCGGACCACGGCGAAACCGGGGGCTCCCGCCTCGGCCACGTGGGGGGCCGTTTCGAGGGTTACGCCGCCGATGGCGAACCATGGGACCTGGAGGTTCTCGCGGGAGAGAGCCCGGATCGTCTCAAGTCCCGCCACCTCGCCCTCGGGCTTCGTCGGGGTGGCGTAGACCGCCCCGACGCCGAGGTAATCCGCGCCCCCACGGACGGCCTCAAGCGCTTCCGCGACGCCGCCTGCGGAGCGCCCTACCACGGCCCCTGTGCCGAGAACGCTCCTCGCGCGCGGCGTGGGATCGTCATCCTCCCCGAGGTGAACCCCGTCCGCCCCGACCCGCCTGGCGAGCTCCACGTCGTCGTTGACGGTGAACAGGGCGCCGGCGCGTTCGCACACGTCCTTGAGTTCCTCGGCGAGCGGGATCAGCCCCTCCACCGGAGCCCTCTTGTCCCGCAGTTGGACGATGTCCACCCCGCCCCGGACGGCGGCCTCCACGCGGGCGACGAGGTCGGGACGCGGGTCGGTGACGAGTAGAAGGCGGGCGCCGTCTATCTTCAAGTCTCCAACCTCCTCGGGGCCCAGGCGAGCACGTCCAGCTTGTCGGAGAAGTGCAGGAGCGGCGGCGTATCGGGCAATGCGACCCCGATCTGGCCTGTCATCCCGAGCGTCTCGACCTCGGCCTCGGCCGGTCTTAGGGGCCAGAGCCGGTGGTGGATGTCCCCCCTCCTGACGTTGCCCCGGCCATCGGCGGCGTAGAGACAGTAGCGTTCCGTCAGGAAATTCTCAAGCGTCCCGGGCCGGCTCTCGAACGGCTCGCCCGCCGGCCTGTAGCGGGCCACGAACTCCGCCGGCGGGGCGCCCCGGTGGGTACGGACGCTCCGGTAAGAGATCTCATCGTTCTCTTTCCGGGAGGACATCCTGGCGTCGAAGTACGGCAGATGGAAGGTGGCGCGCGCGAGGCGCACGGCCACGGGGTTGTGGGCGTCCAGCGAGAAGAACCAGATGCCCGGTTTGCCCCCGGCGCTGACGTACGTGCGGAGGTTCAGCTCGGGGAAGCCGGAGAGCCCCGGTACGGCTGGCAGAAAGCGCGGCCTGACGCCGCTCATGCGGAACGGGACGACGCCGAGCCAGGCGCGGCCGTCGAAGGTGTCGAGGTGCAGGGCGGGGGGTATGAGCGGTCGCAACTCTTGAGCGGGGACGGGCCAGTGCATGAAGAGGAGGTCGTGCCAGCTCATGCTCAGGACCCAGGGGCCGTCCGGCGTCGGGTAGGCGCGGTGGTCCGAGTGGTTCAGGATCTCGCGCGCCCCAGGCGTCCGGTTCATGCCCAGAACATACGCCTCTTCGCCGGTTCTTTCAGTGAACGGCGTCCCCGCCCGGTTCCGTGAGGCGCTCATCCCGCCTGCCCGGATCTCCTCAAAACCTTCAGAACCCCGTAGCCGATGGCGGCGCCGGGGATGCTGGAGAGGGCGAAGGAGACCATCAGAACCACGAGGCCGCCGGCCGCCCCCAGGAAAGGTGAGATCAAGACCGCCCCGACCGTCGCCCCGACGAACACGGTGCCGACGGGCTCGAACAGGGCCGCCTCGTCCCTGCGCGAGTACCGGTAGGCAAGGCCGACCGCGAGCGCCCCGAACGGGCTCCCCGGAAAGGCGAAGATGCTCCCCGTCCCCAGGGAGAACCTCAAGGTGGCCGTGACGAGCGCCGATCCCGCGGCCCACCACGGCCCGAGCAGGACCCCGGCTACGGCGTTTATGGCGTGCTGGAACGGGAAGACGCGGGAAGCCCCGACCGGCACGGCGAAGGAAGAGAGAAGGACGCCAAGCCCCGCGAAGAGCGCGGCGAGGACCAGCCTGCGGGTCGGGCTGCCCGTAACGCCCCCGGCGGCGCTACGCAAGCGGCACCTCCTCCACCACGAGACGCCCGTCGAGGCCGTCCGGATCCGCGGCGAGCGCGGACAACGCGTCGAGCAGGCGGGGCTCGAAGGTGCCCGGCCCCCCGGCCCCTCCCGCAGCGACCTCCCCGGCCAGGCCGAAGTAGGCCAGCGCCCCGGCCACCGTCCCCGCGTCGCCACCCCCGACCGCGGCCAGGCACCCGACGACGGCCGTGGAGGCGCAGCCGCTCCCGACGATGCGCCCCATCAGGGCGTGGCCGTTCTTGACGGCAAGGAGACGCTCCCCGTCGCACACGTAGTCGACCGGGCCGGTCGCGGCGACGGTCGTCCCGAGGCGCCCGGCGGCCTTCTGGACCGCTTCCCTCGCGTCGCCGCCGATGCTCTCCACGCCGCGGACCTCCGCGGCGAGGCCCGCGAGCGCCGAGACCTCGCCGGCGTTGCCGCAGACGGCCGTGAAGTCTATCTCGGAGAGGAGCCTCTCCGGCGTCTCGGTGCGAAAGCGGGTGGCCCCGGCGCCGACGGGGTCGAGGACGACGGGGATGCCGCGGCGGTTGGCCTCCTTGCCGGCCAGGATCATGGCCTCCACCCAGTCCCCGTCGAGCGTCCCCGTGTTGATGACGAGCGCGGAGGCTGTGGCCGCCATCTCCTCCACCTCCTCGACGGCGTTCGCCATCACGGGCAAGGCCCCCGTCGCGAGCGTCGCGTTGGCGACGAGGTTGACGGTTACGTAGTTCGTCAGGTGGTGGACGAGCGGCCGTCTCTCCCCGATCCTCCGCAGCGCCCCGGAGGCGTTCATCGCCCTCCCCTCTCCAGAACACCGCCGAGCGCGTGAACGGGCCCGGCCCCGGCCCCGATCTCCGCGAGCCCGTACCCGACGGCCTCGGACGCGACCTCCCTGGCCCGCCGGGCCGCCTCCAAGAGACCAAATCCCCGCGCCAGAAAACTCGCCAGCGCCGAAGAGTGCGTGCACCCCGCCCCGTGGGTGTTCTGCGAAGAATGCACGGGCCCCTCTATCCTCTCGAACCTCAAACCATCGTAGAGAAGGTCTGCGCCCGCGGACGTGTGCCCGCCCGTTACGACCACGGCCTCCGGTCCCAACTCGAGGAGCGCCGCCGCGCAATCCTCGATCCCACCCTCGTCCACGGGCTCGCCAAGCAACGCAAACGCCTCGTTTACGTTGGGCGTCAAGACCCTGGCGAGCGGAAAAAGTTCCTCCTTGTAAGTCTCTACCGCCGCTGGCTCTAGCAACTCCGCCCCGCTCTCGGCGACCATAACGGGGTCGACCACGAGGTTCGGCAACCCCAAACGCCGCACCGCCCCGGCCACGGCCGAGATGATGCCGGCGTTGAACAACATGCCGGTCTTCACCGCGTCCACCCCGATATCCTCCGCGACGGCCTCTATCTGGCCCACGGCGACCCCAGGCGGAAACGGATATATGTCCGTTACCCCGACGGTATTCTGCGCCGTCGTGGCGACGACGGCCGTCGTCCCGTAGACGCCGCACCGCAAAAACGCCTTCAAGTCCGCCTGAATCCCGGCCCCGGCCCCCGAATCACTAGTCGCCACGCTCAAAACCCGTTTCAAAGTCCCTCCCAACAAGGGCTGATAGCTGACCGCTGAAAGCCGATAGCCCTAAGCCATAACCAACCCGCCGTCGCAGGTTACGTACTGTCCCGTGACGAAGTCCGACCACGGCGAGGCGAACATGAGGACCGCGCGCGCGAGGTCGTCGGGGGTGCCGAGGCGGCGCAGGGGCGTTGAGCCAGCGACGAGGCGGCGGACATCCTCGGTGGTCGGGGCGCTCGCGTCGGTCTCGTCTATGAGGCCGCCGGCGACCATGTTGACGGTTATGTTGTGGGGGCCGAGCTCGGCTGCGAGGTTGCGGGAGAAGCCGAGGAGGGCGCTCTTGGCCGTCGTGTAGTCGTGGTAGGGGACGACCGGGTTGTTTATGAGGTTGGAGAGGATGCTGACGATCCTGCCGCCCCCCTTCTCTACCATCCCGGGCACCACGGCCTGCGAGCAGTGCAGCGCACCCTTCAGCCCCCCGAGCTGCTGCAGGTAATCGTCCCATCTCACGCTCCCGAAGTCTTTGCGCCCGGCGGGGTCGAACCTGTAGTCGGGAAGCGCGTTGTTGACGAGCACGTCGATGGGCCCGAACTCGCCCGTCGCCCTCTCGACCATCTCCATCACGGCGGCCTCGTCCGTAACGTCCGCCCGGTGGGCGAAGGCCCTCCCGCCGAGCCCGCGAATGCCGCCCGCAACCCCTTCCGCGAGTTCCTCGTTCTTCAGGTAGTTGACGACGACCGCCGCGCCCTCGTCGGCCAGCACGCCGGCGATGGCGGCACCGACACCCCGGCTCGCGCCCGTGACGAGGGCGACCTTTCCTTCCAGAACACTCAAAGCACTTCCCCTCCCCCACCGGGCATCGGCCCGGTCTCGTGGATCACCAACAAGGCGCCGTTCTTCACGGAGACTTTGGCCTCTCCCCCGAGCAACTCGTTGTGGAACCCCAAAGTGTCGCCGGCCTCGATCCCGGCCCCCTCCAGCGGGTACTGGAAGCCTTCGAGGGTGACGCCGCCCGCCGCGCCGGAGACCGGAAAGACGGAGACGCTCTCGCCGGGTCCGCCCGCGACCGCTCGGGAGCCTTCCTCCACCACGAACATCTCCCCCCACCCCGCCACGACAGTCGCCCTGAGCCCCATCCGCTCCGCGGCGAGCAGCAGGTGCGGCAGCGCGAAGGTGGCGTCGAGCCTTCCGCCCGCGGCGCAGAGGAGGTCCAGGTCCGTTGCGCCCCTCTCGTGGGCGGCGAGGACGGCGAGGTGCCCGTCCATCTTGTCCTTCCTGGCCGGGTGGCGCTCCAGGGTGGCCCCCTGCGCCCCGACCCGCCGCGCCCCCTCGTCGCCCAGGGAGTCCATGTCGCCGACGACGAGTTCGGGGACGATGCCCGCCGCGAGCGCGTGCGAGGCGCCGCCGTCGGCCGCGACCACGAGGTCGGCCGCCGCGGCGACGCGGCGGAGCAGGTCGGGCGGGTCCGGGGAACCGTTCAGGAAGACGGCCGCGCGCAAGCTAGGAGACGGCGGAGCGCCGGTACCGAAGTTGACGCGGCGAGGGCTGGGCCCCTTCGAGCGCCCTGAGCAGGACCACCACCACGACCGCGGCTATGACGAGGCTCGGGACCAGATACGCCGCGTTGTACGCGGCGGAGTAGAGGTACGGATTCCATCCCTCTGGCGCGTAGGAGGCGAAGAAGACGACGCCGGAGAGGAAGTGGCAGGCGAAGCGGGCGAGGACCGCCGCCGTCGCCCCTACGATCGCACCCCGCACGGTCGGCCGGAAGAAGCCGGCCAGCCCGAGCGCGCCGAAGGCCAGCGGGTAGTCCAGCAGCACCTGGACGGGGTGAAAGACGAAGACGGGCGGGGTGATTATGTCCATTAGACCGTAGACCGCGCCGGCGGTTATGCCGACGACGGGGCCCTGCCTGAGGGCGAGGAGCATGAGGGGGAACATTTCGAGAGAGATCGACCCCCCCAAAGGCATCTCGAAGACCTTGACGAAGCTGAGGACGAACGCGAGCGCGACGGCGAGCGCCGCCTCGGTCAAGACCCTCGTGTCCCTGAAAGCGTTCAAAAGCGCACCCTCCTGTCGTTGTGCGGGGATGCGCCGACGAGACTCTCTTATCTCCCTGCGCCGGCATTACCCGGATCAGGTTCAGCGGGTCGGCTCCAAACCTCTCGGTCTTTTTGCCCTCTCAGCCTCGCGGCTCCCCGGTTGTTTGTCTCCCTAGTCTACCGGAGGGACGCCCCCCGCGCCACGCCCCGCCTCCCACAACAGCCCGAGAACGGTCGCAGCGTCCGTGATGCGCCCGTCCCGAACCATCGCCAACGCCTCCCCGAACGGCACCTCCACAACCCGGATAAACTCCGTGGGCTCTGGCCCCGGCCCCCGCCCATCCCTGACGGCCCGGCACCGAAAGACGTGCCCGACCTCCGTGCTCCGACCGGTGCTCGTGTGTACGCTCGTCAGCCGCTCCAACCCCTCGGCCCCGTACCCCGTCTCTTCCAGCAGCTCCCGCCCGGCAGCCTCAGCCGCGCTCTCCCCGGCGTCCACGCCCCCGCTCGGCAACTCCAGCGTGAAAGCGCCGAGCGGCTGCCGCCACTGCCGCACCAGGACCACCTCGTTCTCTTCGGTCAAAGCGACGACGGCCGCGAACCCGCCGCTCTCGAGCACCCCGTACTCGATCCTCTGCCCCCCGGGCAACTCCACCCCGTCCACCCGAAACGAGCACCACGGACTCCGGTACACGTACTCCCGCCCAAACGTCCGCCAGCTCCCGTCCTCCACGAAGGGGAGTATATCCCCGCAGGATGTATAATTTTGCTACATGAACGTAGCAACATCGAACAAAATCCTTGATTCGGCCTTTGGGGCGAGCGTCTTCGCGCCGGCGGCGCCGGAGGACTTCTACGAGGCCGTGCTCGACGTGCGCGGGTTTCCGGCGTGGGCGCCCGGCGTGCGGCGGGTCGAGGTGCTCTCGGGCGAGGGGGGGACCGGGATGCTCTCGGAGTGGGAGGTCTCGTTTCTCGGCCTGAGGAAGAAGGTCCTGAGCGTGCTGGAGGAGACGGAGGCCCCGTACCGGCTACGCTGGACGTACGAAGGACCGCTCGAAGGGTGGGGCGAGTGCTCGATAGCCGCCGTTGGTGGTGGCGCGGTGGCGGCCTTCGGGACCGTGCTGGTACCGACGGATCCGTTCCTGGCGGCCCTGGCACGGGGAGCGACCGCGAGAAGCGCGGCGGGAAGCCACCTCAGGCGCTCGCTCTCCCGGCTAGGCCGGCTGGTAGCGGGCGACGACGCGCGGGTCATCGTTGGGCCGGCGCCCGCGGGCAGGCGGGCCGATCGCCGCGGTCCGTCGGCCAAGAACGCCGTGGGGGTAGGACCCAGAATCTCTCGCTAGCATCGCGTCGGGTGGCCGAGCCACGTCTCGCGGCACCAAAAAGAGGGGCCCGAAGGCCCCTCCCCCGTCACCAGATTTGGTTCGCCGCTACTCGAAGTAGTTGGCCGCCTTGGCGATGTAGCTCTCCTGGTCGTCCGGGACCTCGTCCTCGGGGTAGATCGCCTCGACCGGACACTCCGGCTCGCAGGCGCCGCAGTCGATGCACTCCTCGGGGTTGATCATGAAATGGTCCCCGGCGTCGTAGATGCAGTCGACCGGGCAGACCTCGACGCAGGACTGGTCCTTCGTGCCGATGCACGGCTCCGTGATCACATAGGTCATCTTGCTCCTCCTCTCGTAATGCTCTTGTGGCGGCTTTATAACAGCCGGGAGATACCCCAACCACCCACCGTTGACGGCCATCATCTCCACCCATGACCGGGATCATCGCCGCGTGTGATCTGGATCAAAAACCCCGCAAAACCGCGCCTTTTTGGGAACGATTCTCGAATAGGAGGTTTCAGGCTACAGGGGTGCTCTTCGTCGCAGGGTTCCGATAACGCGGCCCTGAGACCTGAAGCCTCCGAAGGAGGCGACCTGAAGCCCGAAGCCTCCTCCTTCAGGTGCGGGAGCGGAGCTCTGCCGGCTTGAGGATGGTTACGGTCTTGCCTTCGAGGTCCAGGATGTCTTCCTGGGCGAGGCGGGAGAGGGCGCGGGAGAGCGCCTCGCGCGAGATGCCGGTCGCCTCTGCCATCTCCTGGCGAGAGAGCGAGGGCTCGAAGACGACGCCCCGCTTGGTGACGCGGCCCTCCTCCGTGGCTAGGTTCAGGAGCATCCGGGCTACTCTTTGCGGGGCGCTGCGAAAGACGAGGTCGCCGACGAGGTCTTCCAGCTCGCGCGCGCGGGCGGCGAGGACCCGGTTCAGGCGGACGGCGCCCTCGGGGAAGCGGCCCATCACCTCGAAGAGGTCGTCGCGGAAGACGGCGTAGAGAACGCAGTCGGTGAGGGCTGTGGCGCCCTGGCTCTGCGGGCGGCCTTCCAGGGCGGCGCCGAGGCCGAGGACCGAGCCGTCGCCGACGACGCCCAGGATCTGGTCCCGCGCCTTCGGCCCGCCGACGGAGCGGTAGAGCTTCGCCCTCCCCTCTCGCATGAAGTACACGGCCCCGGAAGGTTCGCCCTCCCTGTAGAGCGCGGTTCCGGCGCCGAGTTCGAGCACCTCGGCCGAGATCGCGAGCGCCTGGAAGAATCCCTCATCCAACCCCTCCAGGAGTTCGAACTCTTTGAGCCCTTCGAGCTTCGTCAGGTGCTCCACGGCCCGGCAGCGCGCCCCCGGCAGCCGCGCCCAGGAAGGCGGCGCGTTCTCACCGTACACGGGGGAGTGTCCTCACTAGAGTTCGCCGTTTCACGCTACCTTTATACGCTACGTGGCTAGAGATTGCAGTAAGATAAACCGATCCTTGCCTCTACGGTCACCCGTGCGAAGATGCCCGAGATCCCCAGCGGCCAGTCCGGACGAAAGGAACGTCGAGCCCGAGCGGCCTGTAAACGCGGCACCGCTCCCCGGACGCGTCTTCCGTAACCTCGCCGACCGCCCCCAGTGCAGGCTTTATCAAATGCGCACAGCCTCGATAGTCACGGCCGTCACGTTTGAGGGAACCGGGCGGGGGTAGAATCTGCCCAAGTACCCACGAAAAGGCAAACCCGCCGCGAGGCGGGGGCGCAAAGCCGCGGGCCTCTGCGAGGCAGCCGGGCTGCCGAAAGGGGTGGTTCCCAGCATAGACTCTGACGACGCCCGATCCGGGCACACGTACGAAGAGAAAGGCTTCGGGACGCCGCGAACGCCCCGAAACCCGATGTTCACGGATACGAAGGGACGCTCCATGAACGAAACAAGCATACCGAAACGCGCCGCCCGCGGCATGGGCCTCGTTGCGCTGGTGGCGATGACGCTGACGGCGTTGGCGGCCGGCGTCGCCCTGGCGGCCACGATAAACGGCACTACCGGAGACGACAGGCTCTCCGGCACCGCGGCCGCCGACACCATCAACGGCTTCGCCGGCAACGACGACGTATTCGGCCTGGACGGCGCAGACACCGTGCAGGGCGGTCCAAACCAGGACTACCTCTCCGGCGGGACCGGCGACGACGAGGTTGTCGGGGGTCAGGGGCCCGACGAGGTCTACGGCCTGGCCGGCAACGACAGGCTCTCCGGCGAGACCGAGGGCGACCAGATCTTCGCCGCCAACGACGGGCAGCGCGACGCCATCTCCTGCGGCGCCGGCTTCGACCGCGCCTCGGTTGGCCTCAACGACGTCGTAGACGACCAACTCGTTAGCTCGGTGACGACCCTACCCGGCGACGTGGTGAGCATCTCTAGCTGCGAGCGCGTAACGGTGAACCTGCAATAGCGACCGATTCACACCCGCAGGACGTGCAACCGTTCTGCGGGTGGACGTTATGAAGCCGGTCGGCGAGATTGCGTTGGAGCCGCCAAACACCGGCTTCCCAATACGTGGCGCATAAAAGGCGGGCCGCGAAACATGGCGTCCCGCCTTCTACTCGGTGAGACTTGCCCCTAGCGCGTCAAGCGGTAGGCGAGGAGGCCGCCGAGCAGCAGGGCGCCGCCGGCCACGAGGGCCAGGACCGCCGTGGCGCCGAAGTCGGGAAGGAAGCCCAGGGCGCCGCCCTCCTCGAAGATACCGCCCTGCTGCTCGCCCGCGTCGGGGCCGCGGCGGCCTGCCCGACGACGGTCTCTTCCGGAACGGTTCCTTCCGCGGTGGTTCCCTAGCCCTGGCCAGCACCGAACGCGTAGGTTGCGGAGAAGGTCTGGGAGCCGGGTAACAGACGGATTACATGAACTCGCATATTGCGTAACGGTCGGAAACGATGCACAAAGCCCCCCGCCCCCGCACGCAAACCCGCCGCCCACCGTTTAAGCTGACGGGCTGAGAGCCGCCGAAGGCGGCGTGCTGAAATGCCGACAAGCTGCCGAAAGGAAGACCCATGCTACAAGACAAAGTCGCCCTCATAACCGGCGCGAGCCAGGGGCTCGGGAAAGCGCTCGCCCTCGCCTACGCGAAGGAGGGCGCATCGCTCGTCGTAAACTCCCGCAGCGAGCAAAGCATCCGCCCCGTCGCCGAAGAGGTCGAAGGTCTGGGCACGGAGGTGCACGCCGTGGCGGCGGACGTGTCGAAAGGCGAAGACGCGCAAAGCCTCGTCGACGAGGCGGTCGGAAGGTTCGGGGGGATCGACGTGCTCGTAAACAACGCGGGCGTGCTCGGCCCCCGCGTCGCAATAGAAGATTACCCGGAGGACGAGTGGCGGCGCGTTATCGACGCGAACCTCACCGGCCCGTACCTCGTCTCAAAGGCGGCCATCCCCCACATGCGCGAGGGCGGCTCCATCATAAACGTCGTAAGCGGCGTAAGCGTCGATGGAAGGGCCGAATGGGGCGCCTACTCCGTCAGCAAGTTCGGGATGGAAGGCCTTTCCCAGATCCTGGCAGCCGAGCTAAAAGACCGCGGCATCCGCTCCAACGCCGTGGACCCCGGCGGGATGCGCACCGGCATGCGCGCCGCCGCCTACCCGGAAGAAGACCCCCAGACCCGCATCACCCCGGAAGAGAACACGGCCGTCTTCCTCTACCTGGCCTCGGACGAATCGAAAGGGATAACGGCCCAACGCTTCAAGGCGCAAGAGTTCAACAAAGGATGAGAGCACCGACCCGGCAGCAAGAGCTGAAAGCTGATGGCCGAAAGCCGAGAGCGCGGCCCGGGTTCCCCGGGCCGCTAGGCCGCCTTCTCCGACGTATCCGTTAGCTCGGCCTGGATTATGAGGCGCTGGGAGTAGTCGGGGAGCGTGCAGGTCTGGAGCGTGAGGATGTTCTTACCGGGTTCGGCGTTGGTGACCGAGGTGTCGGAGGGGCCGACGGTGAACTCTTTGAAGACCTTGTAGGTGTACTCGGTGCCTTCGGCGTCGGTGACGAAAACCTCGTCGCCCACCGAGACCTTGTCCATATCCCAGAAGGTCAGCCAGCTCTCGGTGTTTGGGAACCCGAGGCGGTGGCCGGCGATGTAGACGTTCGCCTCGTCCTGCCACGGGAAGCCCGTGCCTTCGAGGTGGATGGCGGCGTACTCCTTGAGTTTGGCCTCGTCGTCCCCCGTCGTGGAGGGGATCTCGTCGTCCTCTACGCGGCTCATCGCGGGCACCGTCAGCTTGAGGGTGGTGTCCTGCGGCCCGGCCTGGGTCGTCTCCTCGTTGCCCTGGGTGGTCTCGAGCCTGGGCACGTTGAAGCCGCCCGGGTCCTCGCTGTTGGTGGCCGTGCTGTCGAGGCGGCCGGCCAGCAAGAACGAGGCTATAAGGGCGATCCCGGCCAGAACCATGATCGGGCTGAGCACCCACAAGATGATCTTTTTTGCCCGGCTTCTCTCCATATCCGCACGCGATTGTAGCATCGAGCCGTCGGCTTTCAGCTTTCAGCCCTCAGCCACCCCGTTTCTAGACCGACACGGAGCACGTTTTCGAGAGGTTCCAACCGTCCGCGAACCGCCCTCGGGCGTACGAACGGACAGCCCACTCCCGACGCTGTAGCTAAGGGCGAGACCAAAAAGCTGACGGCTGATAGCTGACAGCGCGGTTCGCGCAGCGAACCGCCTAGCGCTCGGCGGGAAGGTCCTCCCTCACGCCCCACTCGTTCCACGAACCGTCGTAGTTGGCGAGGTTTTCGTACCCGAGCCGGTGCAGCGCGAAGAGCGGCACGGTCGCCGCCACCCCGCCGTTGCAGTAGGCGATGACGGAAGCCTCCCTGTCCTCCGGCACGCCCGCCTCCCGCAGCTTTTCCTCGAGTTCCTCGTCGGAGAGAAAGGTTCCGTCCGGACCGAAGAGGCCGTCCGCGTGCAGGTGCTTCGCCCCCGGAACGTGACCGGGACGCCCCTCGCCCCTCGTCACGGCCCCGGTGTACTGTCCCTCGTCTCGGGCGTCGAGCACGAGGGCTTCGCCCTTGCTCGCGTCCAGCACGTCGGCGGCCTCCTTGCGCCAGCCGGTTCTTGGCCTCGGGGTGAAGCGGGCAGGCGGCGGGGTCGGGGCCTCGTCCGTGGTCGGGCGGTTCTCGGCGGTCCACTTGTCCCAGCCGCCGTCGAGGACGGAGACGCGGTCGTGGCCGTAGTACGTCAGGGCCCACCACAGGCGGGTGGCGAACTGGCCGCCGGCGTGGTCGTAGACGACCACGTGCGTCCCATCTCCGATGCCTAGAGAGCCCATCAGGTCCGCGAAGCGGACGGGCGGGGCGATCTGGGCGGGAACCGGGTCGTTTGGGTCGGTTATGTCGCTGGTCCAGTCCACGAAAGCGGCGCCCGGGACGTGGGCCTCGTCGTACTCTTCGCGGGCCGGGAGGTACTCGGCACTCTGGCGGCCCCCGCCGAGGTCCGTCTTCTTGACGTAGCCCCGGATGTCCACGACGCGCAGGTCGGGGTCTTCGAGGTGGTCTTGAAGCCAGTTGGTCCGGACCAGGGGGTCGAAGGTCTCCACGATTCTACTCCTCTCCGAAGAGGTCGTGCTCCCGGGCGAAGGCCTCGGCCAGTTGGCGGGCCGTCCCTGTGTCGTCCTTGGCGAGGCGGCCTTCTATAACCTCGCCCTGAAGGTGGTCTTTTATGGGCTTGATCCAACGCCCCGGAGGCCGGTCGAACATCCGCATCAGGTCGTTGCCGTCGAGCGGGCTCTCCAACCTCTCGATGGAGTCCTCGGCCCGGACCTCGTCCACCCTGTCCTTGAGGCTCTGCCACGAGGCCTCTGCGACGCGCCGTCTTCTCGGCGCGCTCCCCGTGATGTCGGCCCGGGCGAGCTTGAGCAGCATGTCCACGTCGGCGAGTACTTTGTCCCCGCGGGCGAGGTACGTGTCCCTGACGAAGCGCCTGACGGCCGAATCGCTCCACGGGTCGCGCCCCACGGCGTAGCCCATCGGCCGCATGTGGTGGGCGACGAGGTGGGAGACGGCGTCGGTGTCGTCCTTCGGGTAGGCCAGACGCTTCATCGCCCGCCGCGCGATGCCGGCGCCCACGTTCTCGTGGCCGTAGAAGTGGATCTTCTTCGGGATCGTGCGCCCCCTGCAGACCTCGCACTCCCCCTCTCCGGTAGTCTTCTGCGCGCTCTTGGCGCCGCAGTAGGTGCAGCGGTGCTCGTAGACGAGGGTGCGGGGCTTGCCGATGTCGTGGAAAAAGGCGGCCTTGCGCAAGACCGGGGTATTCTCGACGTTCTGGACCACAATCAGGGTGTGCTCGAAGACGTCCTTGTGGTGGAACTCCGCCTCCTGCTCGACCTTCAAGGTCTCCATGAACTCGGGCACGATGTAGGGCATGAGCCCCAGGCGCACCAGGGCCCGCAGGCCGGCCGTTACGTTCTCGGAGAGAAGGACCTTCTCGAACTCCTCCCGGATGCGCTCTGCGCTTATGCTCTCGAGCCAGCGGGCGTTCTCCCGAATGGCCTTCTCCAGGTCCGTCGTGAGGGCGAAGGGTTTGTCCGGTTTCGACAGGGTCGTCTCGAAGCGGACGGCGCGGAGCATCCGCAAGGGGTCGTCGCGCATCCGGTCGAGCGGGTCTCCCACCGGACGGATCACGCCGCTCTCAAGGTCCTTCCTGCCCTCGAAGGGGTCGGAGATCTCCCCCGTAAGGGCATCGGCCGCGATTGCGTTTATGGTGAAGTCCCGCCGGGCCAGGTCCTCGACCAGGCTGTCCCCGAAGCGGACCTCGGGGTGCCGGCTCCCCTCCGTGTAGAGGTCGCTCCTGTAAGTAGTGACCTCCACCGCGTAGCCGCCGACCGTCGCCCCTATGGTCCCAAAGCGCTCCCCGACGGCCCACAAATCGTCGGCGAGGGGCCGGAGCAGGCGCTTTATCTCCGCCGGCCGCGCTCCGGTCGTCGCGTCGGCGTCCGGCTTCGCCTCCTCGTGACCACCGAGCAATCTGTCCCGCACGTACCCGCCGACGAGGTACAGCTCGTGCCCCGCCCCCCGGAACGCCTCGCCGAGGCGAACGACGGGCTCGGGAATCTCCAGCTTTTTTACGTCGGCCATCATAACCATCAGATTCTAGTACGCGACGGACCGGGGATCACGGACGCCAGCGACACTCAAATCGTTTCGGCATCACGAGGTTTGCGGCAGCGAGGATCTGAGGAAACCCAACCAGTTTGTGCCCAGCACCGCTTCCCTAAATTCGGCGGGCACGACCGATCCCACCTTGTACAGGTCGGCCACCGTGTCTATCTCCGACGGGCTCTCTTCGAGGCCCAGGCCGCCGTCCAGGTCGGAGCCTATCCCTACGTGTTCCCAACCGACGAGGCCTGCGACGTGGTTTGCGTGTCGCCGCAGGTGTTTTTCGAGCGTGACGGGTACGGTTTTGTCTTGTCTCCAGCGGGGCTCGAGAAAACCATTGTAGAGGACGAGACCGACTACCCCACCCCGTTCGGCCACGGCACGGATGGCTTCGTCGTCCAGATGCCTGTCCGTCGGTGTTAAGGCTCGGGCGTTCGCGTGTGACGCACAAACACGGGGGAACCCGAGATCCAGCCCTTGCCATACACCGTCTTCGGCGAGGTGCGAGATGTCCCAGATAAAGCCTAGTTCCGCCATATTCCCGAGCAATTCGAAGCCCTTCGGCGTCAGGCCGCCCCGTTTGAACGCAGGACTGCCGCCGCCCACCCCCGTTGCGTAGTTCGTGTCGCCGAACGTGAGCCCGATCATCCTGAGGCCGCGCCGCCACCATCCGGGCAGGTCGCGTACACGAACGATAGGGTCCGCGCCTTCCATGAGCAAGACGAGCCCCGGCTTGCGGTCGTGTTGCCACAGGCGCAGGTGATGATCCAGGTCGTTTACAGATCGGATAAGCCGCACGCGGCCTTCCTCTTCCCAGCTTTCGTACAGCCCAACCTGGACGAGCGCCTGCGCTTCGGCCTCCTCCGGCGTGCGGTAGATGGCAGATCCGGGTTCGAAACCCTCGCCGACGTCCTCGGCCAGGAAACCCGCGGTCACCGTCGCGAAGGCCACCGCTATACCCCCCCCGTTCGAGTTCGGGGAGTGAGACGGTCGCCTGCTGCGTCGTGCGTCTCTCGAGCGCCCTTGTTTCGGCCACCCCCAGGGTCAGGTCGCGTCCGAAAAGCGTCGTGTTCTCCGCCAGGTCGAGGTGCGAATCTACGAGGGGCAGTTTGTTCAAGGATGGTCGTTCCCTTCACGCTCCACCGACGATGATTCTCGTGATCGAAAGCTAGCGTGGACGATCCTGCCGGGCACGCAAAATCGCCGGCACGGCCTCTAGGCGGTGATGGCGGCTTCGCGGGAGTCGAAGACCTCGAAGAAGTCGTGGAAGCCGGTGACGGAGAAGATACGGGCCACGGCGTCCGAGGGCGCGGCGAGGCGCAGGGCGACGTCCCGTTTTCCGAGGGCGTCCTTGGAGCGTACGAGGGCCGAGAGGGCCGTCGAGTCCATGAAGGCCACACCGCTCATGTCCACGACGACGGCGTCCACGCCGTTGCTCTCGGAGGCCCGTTCGATGGCGCCCTGGACCTTCGGGGAGGTGTGGAGATCCATCTCGCCGCGGACGGCCACGACGGAGTAATCGTCGGCGTGCTCGTCGATGCTGACCTCGAAGTCCGTGGCGATCCCTCCCAACCGGTCTCTGTCCCGTAAAGCCTACGGATATTAACCCAGTTGTCCCGCAGGGTAAACCGCCATTCTTAAAGGGGCGACGGGTATTTTCTGCTACCATTCGCGCGATGGAGGGGCGTGGTCATGGCGGGCGGGTTGCGGTCTTTGTGGACGGGGCTAACCTGTACCACTCGATCAAAAGCTACCACAAGGGCGTCTTGGACTACTCCCGCCTCCTCCAAGCGGCCGTCGGCGACCGTAAACTTCTCCGCGCCACCTTCTACATCGTAGAGAAGCAAGAGACGGACGAGGCCCAGGGCACCCCCTCGGCCCGCCCGTTCGTCTACAACCTCAACAAGTTCGGCTACAAGGTGCGCTCCAAACCGCTCCAGGTCCACGAGACGACCACCCCGCAGGGCGAACGCGCCGTCTCCCACAAGGGCGACTGGGACGTCGGCATAGTCGTCGACATGATGCGCCTCGCCTCCCACGCCGACACGTACGTCCTCGTCTCGGGCGACGGCGACTACGTCGAGGCCGTCGAATACCTCCAGAGCGAAAAGGGCTTGCGCGTAGAGGTCATAAGCGCGGCCCAATGCACCTCGCAAGCGCTTCTCGACGCCTGCGATTCGCACACGGACCTTGCGGAGATACCGGACCTGTTTCGGCGTTCGCCGAAACAGGCTGTCAGCGATCAGCGATCAGCGATCAGCTAAGTCGTCTATGGCGGAACCGCGTCCCCACAAGAAGCCCTCCAAACGTCGCGAGTCCGTCTCAGAACCCGGATGGCGAACCTTGAAGCTGACTGCTGAAAGCTAAGATCCTACGGCTCGCCGATCACCCTCACTTCGGATTCGAGCTCGACGCCCAGCTTCTCGCGGACGGTATTCCTGACGAGTTCTATCAACTTCAGGGCATCTTCGGCGGTGCCGCCGCCGAGGTTTACGAGGTAGTTGGCGTGGACGGGTGAGACTTCGAGGTTTCCCACCCTGGTGCCTTTGAGGCCTGCGGCTTCTATGACGCGGCCGGGGAAGTCGCCGGGGGGGCGTTTGAAGGTGGAGCCGCAACTCGGCCTGTTCGGGGAGCCGTTCATGCGCTGGGCCCTGAACTCTTTTATGCGGGCCTTGAGCGACTCCGCGTCGCCGGGTCGCAAGGTGTAGCCGGCCCGCAGGACGAGCCAGTCGGGGTGCTCGTGCAGGATGCTCCGGCGGTAGGAGAGGCGCAGGTCCTCGTTTTTCATCCTGACGACCTCGCCGGCGTCCGCCTCGAAGACGTCGGCCCAATCCAGGACCTCCGTGGTCTCCGAGCCGTAGGCGCCGGCGTTCATGAAGACGGCGCCGCCGACGGTGCCCGGGATGCCCGTGGCGAACTCCAGGCCGGCGAGGCCCTTGGCGGCCGTGGTGTTGGCGAGGACCGGGTAGAGGACGCCGGCGTCGGCGATTACGGAGGTACCGTCCGCCTCGACGTTCGTCAGGGATTTTGCGAGTCTGATGGTCAGGCCCCTGATGCCGCCGTCGCGCACCAGCACGTTCGTACCGCCGCCGAGAACCGTAACGGGCACGTCGTTCTCGCGGGCCGCGTTTACCGCTGCGACGACCTCGTCCGCGCTCTTCGGTTCGAGTAGGGCGTCGGCCGGACCGCCTATCTTCCACGCCGTGTAGCGCTTGAGCGGTTCGTCGAACTTGGCCGACGGGAAGAGCCGGTGTAAAGTGCCGTCATGCACGGGGGTGAATATAGAGCACGGACCGGCGGGCTGCAGCAGGGCCTGATGGGCGTGGACCTTTAGGGCGCCTTCGAGAAGAGGGCCAAACGGAACGAGGACAAAGGATGGTAGACCGACTATGAAGGCAATGGCGCTCGCGGCCGGCAAGGGCACCCGCCTCTTTCCGTTGACGGGGGAGATCCCAAAGCCCCTCGCCCCCGTCGTCGACACCCCGATCATCGGCCACATCTTCGGCCTCCTCGCCAGGCACGGCGTCGACGAGGTTCACGTTAACGTTCACTACCTGGCGGACGCCCTCCTCGAAGCCTACGGCGAGGAGTCGCGAATAAACGGCATGAAAGTCCAACTGAGCAGGGAGGACGAGCTCTTGGGCACCGCCGGCGGCGTCAGGCGGCTGGCCGAACGCTTCGACGACACCTTCGTCGTCGTCTCCGGCGACGCCCTGACGGACATCGATATCGGCGAGCTGGTCCGCTTCCACAAGGAGAAGGGGGCGCTCGCGACCATAGCGCTGCGATGGGTCTACGACACCTCCGAGTTCGGGGTGGTCGAGATAGACGAAGACTCGGGCATCCTCGGTTTCCAGGAGAAGCCCGACCCCGAGGAGGCCATAAGCACCCTCGCCAACACGGGCATCTACGTGCTGGAGCCGCGGGCGCTCGACTACGTCCCCGCGGAAACCTTCTTCGACTTCGCCAAGGACGTCTTCCCCAAGTTCCTCGAGAACGGGGAACGGTTCGTCGGTTACCAGGGGGATTTCTACTGGTCGGACATAGGGACTTTGGAGGCGTACAGGCAGGCCCAGTACGACGTGCTCTCGGGGAAGGTCGGCGTCGAGATCCCCGGCGAAAAACGCGGCGAGAGCCTGTGGGTCGGGGAGGACGCCCAGATCCACCCGGCCGCCAACATAGAGGGCCACGTCCTCGTGGGCAGGGACGCGGTGGTTGGCCGCGGCGTAACCCTCTCCGGCGACGTTACCATCGGCACCGACTGCTGGGTGCGGCCCGACGCCACCATCAAGCGTAGCATCCTGCTCCCCGGCTCCATGGTCGGCGACGGCGCGTACCTCGAGGACTGCATAGTGGGCCACGGCTACAACGTCAGGCCGGGGGAGACGATCCGGGGCGGGGCGCTTATCCGGCGCTCGTAGAGCGCCGGGCTTTCGGCTGTCAGCCTTCAGCTATCAGTTTTTTCTACAGCGGTTTGCGGAGAGACCGACCCTCATCGTTGGTGAGGTTTTTGGGTTTTGAGGCACTCAGGTTTTCAGGGGCGCGCCACGAGGCCGCGGGCGGGCCCCGACCCTCCACCCCTCGGAACCCGAAAGCCCAAAAACCCGTAGGCCCACCCCCAACGGGCTTGAGATTCTGCAAACCGCTGTAGTGAAGCGAAACGTGCCTTCGGAAGGGGTGAACCCGCGCGAGGACACCATCGGGTACCCGCAGCGCCTCCTCTCCACGACCTTGAGACCAAAAGCTGACCGCTGAAAGCCGAAAGCGCGGCTCGCTTCGCGAGCCGCTAACCGCTCGGTCTTACGAGGCGGTACCCGAACCCTCTGACGGTCTCTATCATCTTCGGCTCGTTCGGGTTGTCGCCCAGTTTGTTGCGCAGGCGCTGGACGTAGACGTTGACGGTTCTTTCGTCTATGAACTCGTCCTCGCCCCACACCTGGCGGAGTAGGGCGGTACGGGGGAAGACGCGTCCGGGGCTGCGGGCGAGGGTGTGCAGCAATTTGAACTCGCGGGGTGAGAGAGCGATCTCCTTCTCGCCCTTCCGGACGAGGACCTGGTCCGGGTCTATTTCAAGGTCTCCCACGAAGAGCCTGCCCGAGTCCTCGTCGCCGCCGCGCTCGCGCTTGCGGAAGATCTGCTTCACGCGCGCCACCAGCTCCCTCGGGTTTACCGGCGAACGCATGTAGTAATCCGCGCCGAGCTCGATGCCGACTATGCGGTCCATCGTGTCCTCGTCCCGGAGCAGGGCGACCGTCGAGACGTTCGGTTTCTGGACGGCCGAGATCACCTGAAAGCCCCGCTCGTCCGGGAGGCGGTTGTCCACGACGGCTATCTCGAACTCTTCGCGGCTCGCCATCTGTCGGGCCTGGTTGCCTGAGCCGGCCGGGATCACACGCCACCCCTCCCCGGACAATGCTCTTCTCAGGTGCAACCTCTCCTCGTCATCCCCTATGACCAGCAGAACCGACCCGCTCAATACCCCGCCTTCGTCCGTCGAACCACAACCACCCCGCAAGTATATCCACAAAACCGCGCCACCGAGGCGCCCGCCTTGAGAGATACCCAACGCGGCGGTATCATAGACCTTCCGATGCGCTCGTAGCTCAGCCGGATAGAGCGCCTGACTACGAATCAGGAGGTCGCAGGTTCGAGTCCTGCCGAGCGCGCCACAAAATGCCCGTTTTGCAGGTCTTTTTGTCTTGCCCCACAAGCTGACCGTCTGATGTGTACCACTCGTCTACCACTTATCGTTTACGCGATGGTCCTGTAGAGCGCTGGCTGGCTCGACTTATCCCCTCGAATCAGAGCATCCCGAACCGCGTCTTAATAGATCTCTCTTACCGTTGTCAAACGACTGGCGTAGTTGCTACCTGGGCTATAGAAGCGACTGTAATTGGCGGTGTTACGCGCTTTTGCTTGTCGCTCAGAAAGCCACAATCTCCCGGCGATCCGAGGTAGAAGCTCGAGCTTTTCGCCGAGAGTGATCGAAAAGGTTTCCTATGAGCTGCACCCATAATCCGGTTGATCTTCTGACATGTACGCTCGTTGCTGGTGCCTGGGCGGATAGTTAACATGGGCGCGGCCGAAGCAAACGTCGATCGAAGGAGGTTGCTCCTTGGGATCCGATTGGGCCGATAGCGTTGGGCAGCGTTTCGCCTACCGGGCTCGCGTGCGCGCGTACGGGGAGCCTGTGCGGCCCGTCGAGGTGGTCAAGGAAGGACCGCCCCGCTCGAACAAGGCGCGGGTCCGCTGGCTCGATGGCGAGTACGAGGGCCTGGAGGAGTGGGTCCCGAAGATCCGACTCCTCGCGCCGTGGGAGGAAGCGGAGGCCTTCCTCGAAGAGGAGCGCCAAATGCTAGCGGCGGTCGAGGTCTCGGAGGAGGCCTCCGACGAGGTGACGTGGGAGGCTGCCGGTGAGGTCTTCGGTGCGCTGTCCGAGCACTCTAGCCCTCAAGAGGAAATCTTCCTAGGATACAGGGCCATAGAGTACGACCTGTTGTTCGTCCAGGACCTGGATGCGGCGGCGCTCAGGCTCGGCTTGGACAAAGATGCGATGCTCGACGAGCCTTACGCCTTTGTGGACCGGCTCGGATGGTACAGGGCCCCGTTCCAAACGGCGGTGAAGCTGGCGAAGGACCTCTGCCGACGGTTCCCGCAGAAGGTCCTCGGCCGCATACAGAAGGAGGAGGACGAGCTGCGGCAGGAACTGGTCTCCGGCGGGCCCGTCCCGTCCCACGCGTGGTGGGTCGACAGCGCTCCTTACCGCGAGCGGGCCGAGGAGCGGCTGAGGAAGGTCGAGCCGGTTCACGCCCTCGTAAGGGAGTGGTGTGGGCGGGAGGCGTCCGAGGAATTCGACCAGATACTTGCCCTGAGAGAGGAGGTGGACCGGCTGCGCAAGCTGGCGCAAGAGACCGTGCGGTGGTTGAAAGACAACGGACACCCGGTGAAGGCCGGCTTGCTACGCAGGGAGCTCGATCAGGACTCAGAACTGTAGGATTTTACAGGAGGAAGGCTGCGAACTTCACGCTGCAGTATCGGCCACCCCCCTTAAGCTTCGTGCCGTTTCAATAGCGGAGCGAACGTTGTCTTCCTCAAGAAGGTTTTCTGAGATCTCGTACTCATCTGGATCCTCGAAGTGAGCAGGTCTCGGCCTTTCATCGTACCCAAAGAGTATTGGCAACTGCAGCATGAGCGAAGTGCTGTGCTCCGCATCGTGCGCGACAGTGTCAACTTGTTCCTTGTTAACCAACGCGGCAGCCCACCATGTCATTGCGAACGCGAACGGTTCCCTGCCCCGGTAATCCATAAGCTGAGACAAAAACCAGTCCATGTAGTCCACTGATATCCGCCCGGCGTCGCGTGGGACGAAGTGAGCGTCCAAGAATTGGAACAGATGTCTAACTAGCGAGGGACCAACACAGTCTACTTGCTTGTCCCAACGGTCGGGCACCTCGTACAGCTCTCTGAAGGTCTCGATGCCGTCCGTTAGGTAGTTGGCTCCCTGCGGTTTGAGTTCCTCGAACGCAGCAGGAGGCAACGTGTCGAGAAGCCTTACCTTAAGGTAAGTCCAGGACCCCAAATCAGATTGTCCACGGTAAGGTAGCGAGATATGCGACGGTTTGCTTCGCCTTTTTCTAGTCTTCCTTAGGAGAGGATCTCGATCTTGCTTTATCTCGTTGCAGAATGAACATACGGGGACCAGGTTGTACGGATGGCAAGCGAGGTGGGGGTACAAGCTCTTTGGGAAGTAATGGTCTATATACGCGCGTTTACCGGTCCGGGAGACTGTGTAGTGTTTTGTCTCATCACACGCCGAGCAGAATCGTAGCTCTCTATTTACCGTGAGGAACGCGCTGAGAAACTGCTCTCTCCCGAAAGGCTCAGCGCTCGGTTCAGAGAACAAATACTCGGGAAATGTGGAAGTTGAGGCGCCAAGTCCTGAGTCGTAGAAACCACGCAAAAACTTAGCCCCGGCGCTCCGCCAGCTCTCCGGGTTGCGCACCCGGTAAGGAGTGAGCTTCAAGGCACTGTTCGGGCCCCGGAGTAAGTTAACGACCTCGTTGCACATCCTATCTACCCACAGTCGCTTGCGAGCCATGGATCCTTTGGCAAACTCGGCAAGTAGCCCCTTCCTGCTTACTGGAGCTTGCCAGACCCAGCCTGCGATACGCTCTCCGCGTCCCCTGAACCTGTCGCATTGGTCGATGTAACCGGCGCAAGCAGTTCTGTCCAATTCGCTTGTAGAGGCCGCATACCTGAGAAGTAGCATCTGGAGTACGACCACGTCGGTCAAACGTCTTCGGGTTATCCTCGGGAGGGCAACCCAGTGAATCACTCGTTTTCCATTCGCGCCAGTTCTCGACGTATCCGGTAGCTCCAGTAACCCGGGCCAGTACGATCGAAGAGCCATCTCAGCTCGTCTTGATTAGGTTCTCGACGCGACCGTTCTAATGCTTCCTGGATCTGCTGTACGCTCGCCGCCCCTGTAGCCTGCGGTGCCCCGAACACGTGCACCATGACGTCGCTGGGATCGCTGGCAAAGGTCTTGATGCCGGGGAAAGAGTAATCATCAGTAAAGCCGGCGCCGCGGTTTAGGATCACTATGTCTTCACGCGGAACGTCGGTCAGCACAATACTGGAATGGGTCGTGATCAATACATGACTGTCGCTATCCTCGATCGCACCATCTATGAGCTTCACGATCTGCCGCTTCCAGTAATCATTAAAATGGACCTCAGGTTCGTCGAGCAGTACAAGTGCCTCGGTGGCACCCAGGAGCGAAAATAGGCACATGCGTCCCACGAAGCTCCGCTCACCGTCACTTAGCCAATCGAAGAGGTGCATCAGCGGCGCTTCACCCCGCTCGTTCTCCCGTTCTTCAGCCTCATAGCGCTCGACGAAAAGGTTCACTTCGCGTAAGGATGCTTGGCCGTCTTCGGCAGGGGTCGCGAGGCGAGCCAGAGTCTCGAAGAGTGACAAGCCGCCATCGAATTCTTCAAGCACGTCACTTGGGAAGTCTTGTGGGCGCTCTGCGAGATCGAAGACTAGCAAACGATCGGAGCCCAAACGTAGGGCGCGTGTGGCGTGCCTGGCCAGATCCTCGACGTAGGCGTGGTCGGTGGGGTCGGTGGAGGGCAAGTTCGTACGGAACCTTAGCGAGAACCCTTTGAAGCTTCCGACCTTTGCCTCTCTAAGCACCTCGCTGAGCCGCCGGTCTTCCCTCGAAAGATCTGCCAGCAAGCCACACAGCGTCACCAAGGTCAGTTGAGAAGCCCGAATGAACAATAACCTGTTCTGTCGGTTTGCACGATCCTCGCCCGGCTCCCCCGTGTTGACGGGTAAACCGGGTATTTCTCTAACTTCTCGCTCGTCGGCCGTCATGCTCCGTACTAATCGCACGGCGTCTGGGTCAGGGTCCTCTGTAGTCTCTGAAATCTCCCACTCCGCCTCGCTCCCGGTCGTGAAGGCGACGATTCTCGTAGGCAGGTATCGCTCGTCTACTTTGCCTACGCGCTCCTCCCCTCCTCGGCGTCTGAGCCAGAAGTCCAGCGATACCTTCCGCGTGTCTGGATCGATGTTTGTAACGGAAACTCCTTCGCCGGACGCCAAACGGTACGAGATGTCGAACGGGAACGCAGCGGCCTTTGTGTCCCCATCCATGCGGCGGAAGATTTCGCTCAAAGCGCGCAGGACCGTCGACTTACCCGTGCCGTTCACACCGACGAGAAAGTCGAGCGCATAGTCGGGTCCAAGGACCGGAAGCGTCACCTCTTCAGGTGGTTCGAAATGTATCTCGAGGTCACGTAAGACTCGGTAATCGCCTATGTACAGACGCTCGAGCCTCATGTGTTTCCCTGCTCGGATACACCCTCTTCACCGAGAGGGTCCTCTTTAGGCGGTAGCAACCAGAGGTCTTTCTCTGTGACGAGCCGGTAGAAAGCAGCGGAATTCCCCGTGCTCGGATCGGTGACGGTCACCGGCATGACGATTCCCATACGCTCTAGCAGCCCGACGGTCAACCTTGTTATGTCCGACGCCACAGTCGCAGGTTCCACCCCATCTACCTCCTCAAGGGTGAACAAAGCCGCCTTCTCCTGACCTTCGTCCCCTAAGTTCTCGAACCTATCGCGCACTCGTCTCCACACGGCCTCCTGTCCGGGAGAGAGCCGTCCGAAGGGAACCGCATCTCCCAACAGGGGCGCGGGCCCCTCTTGACCCGCTATGGGTCTCAACTCCAGCCGTCCCAGGAGGTTGTCTACGTGACGGACCAACAAGCGCTGGTTCTTGTAGATGTCGCTTAAAAGCTGCGTAGGGGAACCTGCGTGGTGCGTCTCCTCTTCGCCCCCCACAAACCTACTCGGCCTAAGTTCGTGCTGAGGAGGACCTGTGGAGCTACTAGGTATGGCTACCCCTAAGGCACGTCCACCCGTAGTGAAGGCCACCGCTCGCACGGGATCGGCTCGCTTGAAAAACAAGCTAGTTCCGGGGTTCGGATCGGTGCTCTTGGGCTTGTACAGCCTCTGAATAAGTTGTTGCGGGTCTTCTTCTAGCGGCTCCGCTGTCCCCCCGTCGAGCGATACCTTGACGTAGAAGAGATCGCCGCCTTGTCCGAACATGCTCTCTACCGTCAGCAGTACGAAAGCAGCCTCGTCTCCGACAGCGGGAAAACGTTCGGCCGACGAGATTACGTTTGCACCGACAGCCTGGACTACTGCGCCGCGCACGTTACCGTCGCCGAGACTCATCCACCTTATACCGAGGCGGGGGCTATCTTCGGGCAGAGACTCCTCAACTTCTTCGTCGCGCACGGTTAGGACTCGCTCGATGAGCGGCAGGTCGCCGAAACTTGGGGGATCTATCGTTAGGTCTCGACCGCGGCCTGAAGGATAGCCATCGCTCTCGACCTGCAAGAACCATGTTCTCGCGTCCTGACTTTGCGTCCTTTTGCGCACGAGCAATAGGTGAGTCTGCAAGGAACTGAAGGGTTGAAAGGCGTCTTTCGGCAAAGAGACCACGGCTTCGACATCGTGCTCCTCCACCAATCGTCTCCGCAATTCCCGCTCGCCCGCACCGGTACCGGACAACACCCCAGAGGGCACCAGGACCGCCGCTCGGCCTCCGTCTGCTAGCCGGCTAAGAGCCAAGGCCGCGAACACGGTTTCGCTACGACTCCCTACATTCCATCCCACGACCTCCTTCGCGAGACCAGCGTCTAGTTTCTCACCGAAGGGCGGGTTTAGCAGGATACGATCGAAGGTCTCACCGTCCAGCTCGCCTTTAGGTCCGCAGACGTAGAGAGCGTTACCGGCCTCTACGCGCGCTTGTACATCATGGAGGTACGCGTTAGTTCGAGCGATACGCACCCATTCCGGCGAGATCTCTACGCCGACCGTACGTTCAACGTTTCCGTCAGTAATGCCCCGGCACACAAGGAATCCACCGCTTCCACACGCTAGGTCGCACAGGCGATGTGAAGGTTCGACCTCCGCTATGCGGAATATCATCGAGACGATATGCCTAGGAGTAGGATAGCGTCCTCCAGGAAGGATCTTCGAAAGCCGGAACAGTAGGTGACGGTCAAATAGGGGTCCGACGCCGTCAACTTTGTCAGCGGCCCCCTCAAGAAGTTGTCGGACCTCCTGAGTCTGACGCTGCGTCATGCCTCTTGGTGGCTGATAGGCATCGCCAAGCCGGAGGAGTTCGGCCACATTCTCGATGATTGCGAAAGTGTCTGCGATGCCCACGCCACGGAACAAATCCCGGACATGGTTAAGCTGCGTCCGTACGTCGGGCATACCTACAGCTTTCCCCTAAAAGCGTCTTCAAGCACCGATTGCTCTACCCTGTTCAGCAGCGTGGCATCTCGGTTCAAGGAGCGACGTATTTCGTCGACCTCGACCCGCACAGACTCGAGGTGAGCAACGATATGCTCTTGAGTTCTCAGTTTCGGTATAGGTATGGGCATTGCGGCGATCTTCGTCGCGTTCACGTTGACCTGACCTATAGCCCGCGTCATTTGAGACCTGATGTAGGCTCGACCCCGTCCAGAGTTGATGTAGGCGACGACGTAGTGAGGGTTCGCTAGGGTTGGATCGACTACCAAGCGGATCAGGAAAGACGCGAAAACGGTAGCCTCGGAACTTTCGTAAACGGCACTCTTCCCGACGAGTTTCGCGCTATTCGTGCGGTTGAAGAGGATATCCCCGCGGCGGAGTAAGAACTTGGCTTCTTCTCGAGGGTCGAGCACGACATACTTCAGATCCTCGAAGGAGATCCTACCGTTGATGATGTTGCCCATACGCAGGATCGGGGTGCCAGGCAAGACATCGTAAGCCTTCTGAGAAGTGCCGTACTGAGGTTTTGTACGTAACACTTCTTTTAAGAGCCTCGAGTCTGAACCAGCCTGATCCAGCCTAGCGAAAACCTCCTCCAACACTGCGTCCATGACTCGATCGGTATCGCGCCGCATTGTTTCGAGGAGTGCGCGAGCTTCTTTCGCATCTACGAGCAGCGCCTCAATGCGGGCGACGATGCGATTTTGCACCTCGATAGTAGGTGGTACGGGTATAAGGTGTTCCTCAAGAAACCCCCGTGGTACCCGCTGCTGCCCAACAGCGCCGCGGAAGTGCTCCTTAGCTTCTTGTCTAAAAGACCACCGCCGAACGAAACGATGAACCCAATCGGCGGTAACGCGAGGACCGGGACGGAGTACGTGAAATTCGGTGGACCCGAACCCCAAGCCATCCAACAGGCCCCGAGCCACTGCGCTCTTACCGTTTTGCATAGACGGAGTGATCTTGGCGAAGAGCACGTCTTCTTCCTCAAAGTACGTGAACCCACGAGCCACTTCCTTAAAAGGGCGGACTTCGAGACGGGAAGCTACCCCGTCGACCTCGTCTACCCCGGACATCGGTAAGAAGGACGTCGGAGCTTCGTCACCCCTCTTCAGTTGTGGCTTCCGCGGGTTAACCTGGCACACGTCGTCTAACCGCGCCCATTCCCAGCCCTCGGGAAGCTCCGAGGGGCCTTGCGTAGCTCGCATTGCTGCTCGCGCTGTAGTCAAACAAGTTCCTTACTATTAACCAGCGTGTCGAGACGTGCAGCCATCTCTTGAAGACGGCGACTATTCTCGAGGAGGGAAGCCGTAATGTCGGCTAGTGCTTGGGGCGTCTCTTCCTCAGGACGGTTAGGGTTCTTCGCCGACAAGTCGTACCCACGGGCCACCAGGGTTTCTGCCGACTCGATCCAGGTGCGCGAGGTGGCTTCGGGCCGCGGGCCTTCATCCCGACGGTGGCGCTGCCATAACTTCCAAGCCTCACGGGCCTCGGCAAAATCGGCGTCGGACAGGGGATTACCCTTACTGAACTTCTTCAACCCCGTGCGCAGTGGTAGTTCGTGGAAGAGGACCTCTTGAGTAGGGCCTGAGCGCTCGAAGACCAGGAGGGCGGTTTTTACGTCAGAGTATGGGGCGAAGGCTCCTGACGGTAAACTAACGATCATCTGAAGGTCGAAGTCCTCGGGGAGTTGCCTTTTCACAGCGGCGAACGCTCCCCCACGAAAGAGAGTGCCCTCGGGGACAACCATGCCGCACCGAGAGCCTTTGCGAGGGTGGAGTTTTTTCGAAATGTGCTGGAGGAATAGCAGCTCGGTAGCATTAGCTCTCACGGGAAAGTTGTTCTGGATCTGAACATTCTCCGTACCGCCGAACGGAGGATTCGTGAGCACAACGTCAAACCGCTCGGAAACTCCGCGGGTCACATTCTCTTCGAGGGTGTTGCGGCGACGTACGCTCGGCGTACGAACGCCATGCAGGACCATGTTCATCAACCCCAGCAGCGCCGGAATAGGCTTCTTCTCTTGACCGTAGAAGGTCTTCTCCTGCAGGACACGGTGATCCTTTATGGTCCGCTCTTGCTTACGCATATGCTCGTGGGCCTCGACAAGGAAGCCGCAGCTCCCACACGCCGGATCGTAGACCGTCTCACCGATCTTTGGGTCTACGATGTCTACCAGGAAGCGGACCACGGACCGGGGCGTGTAGAACTCGCCAGCGACCTTGTTCTCCTGCCCAAGCCGCCGTAGGAGGCCCTCGTAGAACTGTGAAACGGTGTGGACATCGTCTTCGCTCTCGAAGTTGATGCGGTCCACGATGCCTAGCACGTCTTTCAAATTATAAGGCGAGGCGCACACGATTACGTTTCTCTCGCCAAAAACACCGGAGATAACCTCGCGTTCGGGCGAGCCGGAGAGCGAGGCTAGATGCGGGATAAGCTCACCCCGTACGAAGCGCATCAACTCCTCTCCGTCCCACTCCGGTGCGGTGCGCATCCCTTCGCCGACCGGCTCCCCGAGCGCCTTGCCAACCCACTTCTCCCAACGGTACTCGTCAGCAACGGTGCGCTCGTACGGACGTCTGGCGTAGTTGGCGCGCGTCTCGAACTCGCTCTCCTGCTCGTCGAGGAACTTTAAGAAGAGTACCCAGGAGATGTGCTCGACGTACTCCATCACCCCGCCGCAGTTGTTGTCGCGGCGCAAGATGTCGCAGGCACGCCAGAGGTCTTTCTCCAGGGTCATCCAATCTCCTTCTTGTAGATCCGCTTCTGCATCTCGTCTAGCGTCTCCTTCAACGCCTCGACGCCGCCGAGCCGCTTAGCAGATCCCCGCATCCGGCCCATCTCCCTGAACGGAGAGAGGGAGAAGACGTCGGGATCGGTCATCTCTCCCACGCCTGCGAGCCGGTATTTATCCAGCAGGGCTAGGATCACCTCGCGCGCCCGCTCGTCGTGGCTCTGTATGAAGTTTTGCTCGTAGTTTACGAAAGCCTCGGCCCTCTCGCCGCGGGTGATGATCGGTCCCTCGAACGCAAGGTGCGCCAGTAGATCGTACCGATCGGCTTCCGGCTTGGCGAGGACGTCGGCCAGTACATCGACCTCGATGCTCGTGGCCTCCAGCTCGCGCAGGAACTCTTCACGTTTCCCTTGATCGACCCAGACTTCATGCAATCTGGCGGAGTCCGGGACGTAGCCCCTGACCTTCCTTCGGGTGTAATCCAGGTATTCGGTCAGGGTCAGCCGCTCCCCGGTGGCCTCGACGAAAAACGTCGCCTCGTCGGCAATGGTCACCTCGAGCCCTCTGATTCTGATCTTTCCTGCCGAAGCCTCTTTCCGCCGGAGCTCGACAGTGATGCTCGCCGTCACTTCTGGCCCCGTCTCCGCGCCCACGTCCCGGGGACGGAAGCCCGTCCCGCGCACGTACACACGCACAGTCCCTGCCGGGAGGTCGGCGAAGCGGAAGCGCCCGTGCTCGTCGGTGCGAACCGGACCTTGCTGCTCGTTGGCGGCGACCCGCGCGCTCACCGACGCCCCCACGATCAGGGCGCCCGACTCGGCGTCGAGGACGGTGCCTTCAAGGACGCTCGTGCGCGGTCCGTCCACGGCGGGTGGCGGCTCGCCCGGCGGGCGGTCCCACTCGTCGAAGAGCCGCGAGGCCCCGACGTAGTCGATGATGCGGAACCACTCTTTGCCTGTGGTCGGGTCGACCCGAGAGCCGCGCCCGACTATCTGCTTGAACAGGACCGGCGAGGCGATGGGCTTCATGAACACGACGTTGCGGCAAGAAGGCACGTCTACCCCGGTGGAGAGGAGCTCGGCGGTCGTCGCCACCACGGGCCATTCGCGGTCGGGGTCGGCGAAGCGCTCGAGCCAGGAGGATGCCTCCCCCTCCTCGGAGATTATGGGGACCGCGTAGTCAGGACGGCCACGGTCTGAGAACTCGTTCTGAAGCAGTCGTGCGGCAAGGCGTGCGTGCTCCATATCCACGCAGAACACCATGGTTTTCTCCATGGGATCGAAGCGCCGGAGGAGACCGGCGAGGTGCTCAACCATCGCCTTCGTGCGGTCGGGCAGCGTGATCTCGCGCTCGAAGCTCGAGGTGTTGTACAGGTCGCGCAGGTCGGCGTTCTCGGGTATGTAGATCTCCGCTCCCTGCACCTGGGCGTCCTCGATGTGCAGACCGTCCCTGTCCACGCTCGTCCTGACCTTGTGAACTCTGTAGGTCGCCAGGAATCCGTCGTCTATCCCCTGTCCAAGGCTGTAGGCATAGGCCGGCGGCCGAGTAGTCCCTTTCGAGGGGTCCTCGGGGTCCGCGTACACTTCCGGCTCCTCCGAACAGAAGTAGGCATAGGTATCTATGTTGTCGTCCCGCTTCGGCGTGGCCGTCATGCCGAGTTGGACGGCGTTGGGGAAGTGGCGGAGGATCTCGTTCCACTTGCCGAATCCCGAACGGTGGCACTCGTCTATGACGATCAGACCGAAGAAATCCCGAGGAATGCGCTTGAAGAGGGGGGCACCGCCGTCTTCGGCGTCGAGCGCCTGGTAGAGCGCGAAGTACAGGTCCCGATTGGCGTTGAACCGTCCGCCCTCGATAACGGCGCGAGGATCGGACTGCCCGTCCACGAACGGAGCAAAAGCGTTGTACGCCTGATCGCGCAGGACGTTGCGGTCGGCTATAAACAGGATCGGCTTACGTAGCCAGCCGCTCTTCTTGAGTTTCCAGGCGATCTGGAAAGCCGTGAACGTCTTGCCGGTCCCGGTCGCCATGGTGAGCAGGATGCGGCTCTGACCTCGGACAACGCGCTCGATCACGCGTCGGGCCGCGACCTCTTGGAAGTACCTTAGCTCCTTACCGGAGCGCGAAGGCGGACAGAACGGCTGCAACAGCGGATCGGTCGCGTATCCTGTCCGAGGTTCAGCGACCAGGTCTGCGGCTCCTGCGCTATCACTCCTCGTCGCCTGCCATCGATTCCAGAGAGGGTCTGGAGCGGGGAAGCCGTCCAGCTCGCGGCTCTTATTCTCCTGCAGGTCGAACTCGACGAAGGCGTGACCGTTTGAGGAGTAGGCAAAGGGTACATCGAGCAGACGGGCGTAGGACTTGGCCTGCTCCAAGCCGGCGTCCGGTGCTTGGCGCTCGTCTTTCGCCTCGAGAACGGCGATCATCTGGCCGTTGTAGCGGAGCAGGTAGTCGACCCGGCGAGGTTCTCGCCGACGGGACTCTTCACCTACGAGGTAAATCCTGCCATCCGTCACGGCGCGGCCCTTCACGAAGTAGTGCTCCCGCTCGATCTGGCTTTCACCCCATCCTGCGAGCTTGACCTTGGGGTCGATGAGCTTCGCCCGGGTGTCGGCCTCGTTGTAGTACTTCATACCTTGGAGGCTCCGTGCAGAGGGTGCTCTGCTACTCCTGTACAGGCGGCTACCACTTCGCTACATCGCAAGGAGACAACGGTGCCAGCACATCAATGACGGCGCTACGAGCGGACGCCGCGATGTATGAGAACCGTACCGAAGAAGAAGTGAACGGCAATCTCATACTTGTCGAATCCCCCGCGTCCACCGTTAGGACTCCTTGAGTTCACTCAAGAAGGCGTTACCCGCCTGGGCTAGTTTGTCGGCTCGCTCCTTCAGCCAGGCCTCATATGCCGCGGCATGGGTACCTGATATGCTCGGATCGATGAACTGCTGGACCAGCTTTTCCTTGGCAATGCCGTACCGTTCGATATAGTCCATCGGATCTTTAGCGCTGATGCGGATGTTGATGCTGGGCCCGATCACCGCTATGTTGGCCAGGGCGTCGATCTTCTCCCCCGCCGCTTTGCCCTCCAAGAACTTTCTCGGAAAGACGTGGTGCCACTGGGGTCGGAAGTCGGCGAGCACCTCCAGTCCCTCGAAGCCGATGCGGTGACCGGCTTGGTCCCAATCCTGGGCCTCGTTGCGGTAGACGAGCAAGTACAAAAGGAAGCGCCCGAACCGCCAGTCGCCGTAGTCGCGAAGAAAGTCCTCCGCCTCCAAGGGGCGCTCGTGGGGCAAGCGATTCAGTAAGCGTTGTGCTGCCGCGTGCAGCGAATCGGCCTCTTGGACGTCCCGAAGGTCTTCTTCCAAAGCCGTCGCTCCCGACCCGCTGTACCTCCCCCACCGGGAGGCTTGGAGGAACCAGTAGAGGGCGGGCTCGAAGGACTTGCCGGGGAACTTGTCGAGCAGCGCGATCATGGTCACCAGCGCCGCCTGGGTAGGCATCGGGGTGTTACTCAAGACGCCGAACTTCCTGAACTGAAGGATCAGTTCGTTCCACGCCTGCTTCGTGCGGCCCCAATAGGGATGAATGTTGCTCTGGTCCCAGAAGGCGTTCGGGATCTCTTTGAACTTCACCTTCTTGGCCCCGACCCCCGTCAAGCTCCTGAAGAGGAGGTTGGGGCTCAGATCGAAGCCCGCGTCCGCGAGACTGTCCCTGTAAGGCAAGAACGTCCCGCGTACCCATCCCGGAGTCCTCGCCGCCACGACACCCAGGTAGATGTCCGCCTCCGTTACCCGCGTGCCCCTGCTGTTGAGGCGAGAAAAGATCTCGACGACGTCCTCAAGCTCGTGGTCCACAGAGATCGTCACCACTTCCTTATCGCGGATCTTGCGGATACGATCGATACGCGTGAACACCTCCATAGCGTCCATGCCGTCACAGAGCCCCTGGTGCTTAATCTCTTTGGCCAGAGCTTGCAGTTTCTGCTGATCTTTTTCTTTTTGCGTGTCGAGCACCAGAAGATTGCGCAGCGGTATGTACCGGTCGCCCTTTGCCCTTCGGATCGCAGCGTTGGCCACCCGAAAGTACGGCGGTTCTTTAGCGTCGATGTCGAACCGTAGGTCGTACTTGGTGAGGGTCTTCTCCCACTCACTTGCGCTATCCCACCAGTAAGGTTTGCGGCCGAAAAGTATGCTGAGGGCCGTCGCCCTTTGTTGGCCGTCCACGACCCACAGCGCCGGACTTTGCGCGTCCTGCCCGGCGCGCGCCTCGACCTCTTGTTGGCTGTTCCACACTAGCAAACTGCCTATCGGGTAGTCGAGCCACAAAGACTCGGCGAGATCACGGACTTGGGTCGACTTCCACACGAACCCGCGTTGGAACTCCGGGATACTCCAAGTATGGTTGACGGCGCGGTCGACAACCTCGCGGATCTTTATGGACTCGTATGCCAAAGTGACGCTCCTCCGGCTCCTTGGGCCAACGGACTAAGTAAACATCGCGAGCCTAGACCGCCTCGCAACTCCCGCAAAGGCTAACCGCCACTTTACACAGCCGCGTCCCCATCGCGTTTCCCCATCCTATGAACTCTGCAACAAAACCTAATCTTAAAGCACCCAATTATGTTAACGGACAGAAGGATCCGACGACACTTCACCTTCGCGGGGCCAAGAGTACTTGTCCTTGCAGGAACGCGAACGCCCTATCCTCCCCTAGGTCCCTGAGCGAGCTCGGCATCCCGGCTCCTTCAGCCCTTGCACTTATACACGTTCACGTGTATATAAGAGGCGTGGATTCATTAGAGCTCGGCTACCGTCTGGAAACACACGGCGCACTCGACCAGCCAAGGTCAGAGGCGGAGGATCCCAACACCGAACGGCTTCTCAGGGCAGGGACAGCGTCCCGCTACACCCAAGGGGGAAACACGTCGATCTATAGAAACCTGCGGGCTGTGTGAATCGACGTCACCAGCTCAGAAGTCGAGAGCTTGCCAGTAAATACTACAGCGCAGTGGCGGGATAAGAAGGCGGTTTGATGACCGGAATACCGGGCTACGAGACGACCCAGGAGGCAGCCATGAGGTTCGGGGTGGACGACAGTCAAGTGAGAAGACTGTGCATAGCGAGGCGGATACCGGGGGCGGTCAAGGTGGGCAGGCAGTGGCTCATCCCGAGCGAGGCGTGGCCCGAGCAGACCGGCTTCGGCAGGCCGCCGGAGTGGCGCAGGTGGACGACGAGCCCGACGCTGTACGACTTTCTGGGCGTGCGCCGAGATGAGGTGCGTAGGCTCGTTTTGGAAGAGGCCCTAATCACGAAGCTGGTGCGGCCGGAGCCGGGACGACCGGGCACGGGTGCTCGCAGGTGGCTGCTCGGCAAGGATGGTCCCGGGCTGAAGGAGCTGGCGGACCTGCGGTGGCTCAGCAAACCTCTTCCCCTGCCGCTGGCCTTGGTCCGCTTCGCGACCAGGGGCGAGACGATCCTGGTGCAGGAGGTGGTCGTCGAAAGCGAGACGCCCGTGCCGCGTGACTACCGCACCGTCGTGGCCGACGGCGAGTTGTGGGAGAAGGGTCTCGAGGCGGAGCGGGTAGCGGACACCAAGTAAAGCCAGAGACAGAGAGCGATAGTGGCGGATACGAAGTGAGCACCCCGGTGGCAAGTCAACGTTCGCGCTCTCTCACCCGCGCCTTCGCCGCATCACTACTCGCCGAGCGGCCCTTGCAGGATACGCACGATCTCCCGGGCCGCGTACACCCGGTTACGACGCCGCCCGGTGATCTCTTCGAGGGCGCCTTCCCCTTCGAGGCGGTTCACCAGCCTGCGCGCGGCCTCGAAGGAGACGTTCAGGGACCCCTCGATCTCGCGGATGTCGGTAACGGGTCGGGCGAAGAGGTGCTCCACGGCGGCGAGCAGGTTGGCGCCTCCCCCCTCCCTACGGAACCGTTCCCGGTAGGCCTCGCGCAGGTCGAAGAGCGTCCCCGCCCGGCGGGCCGCGTCGCGCGCCTCCGTGAGGACGCCCCTCAGGAAGAACAGCAGCCATTCCTCCCACGCTCCCTCCCGGCTGACGGCGAGCAGGCGGTCGTAGTAGGTTTCGCGGTGTCGCTCGAAGTAGGCGCTCAGGTACAGGAGCGGCTCGGGGAGCAGGTCGCGCTCGATGAGCATGAGGGTTATGAGCAGGCGGCCTATGCGGCCGTTGCCGTCGAGGAAGGGGTGGATGGCCTCGAACTGGTAGTGGACGAGGGCGATGTCCACCAACGGCGGTAACCCGGCGTCCTCGTGGACGTACCGCTCCAGCATGCCCACAGCCTCAGAGATCTCGCCGGGCGGCGGGGGCACGAAGGTGGCCTCCCCGCGCCTGCTCCCGGGGACCGATCCAGTTCTGCACGCGGCGGAACTCCCCCGGGTCGCGCTGCGCCCCCCGTACCCCCTCCATAAGGACGGCGTGCATCTCCCGCAAGAGGCGCTGGGAGATCGGCAGCTCCTTCAGGCGTTCCAGGCCGTGCTCCAGGGCCCGCACGTAGTTCTGCACCTCCCGCACGTCGCTCCGACGCTCGAGCGCGCCGAAGAGCGGGGGCTCGGCCTCGAAGGCGTACAGGTCCACCAGAGAAGCTTGGGTGCCCTCTATCCTGGAGGAGAGGACCGCCTCGCGCCTCGAGAAGGGCCGGGTGAGCAGGTAAGGGTTCGGCAGGGTACGACCCAGGCCGGCCAACTCGCCGAGGGCCCTGTCTGCCTCGGAGAGCGCCCGGACCAGCCGGGAGCCGAAGCCCAGCGTCGGGGGGAGAGGATCGGGCACGAAGGCCTTCCCCACTCCACCGACTGACACCAGCCTGCCTGGCTTCCCGGACGAAAAATCTCCCTCGTGCATCGCGCCGCTTATTCTACAATATACCCTTCGAGTTGAATAATTCTGCCCTTGTTCTACGCCGGTTGCGCAAAGATCCGAGCGGCGGCGCGTCGGGGTGGTCTTGCACAGCGGAGACGGGCCTACCCTTCAAGGGCTCATCCGTGAGACGGAGTGCTGAAGAACAACGGGGGCTTCTAATCTTCGGCCTGGTGCTTCGTAGCCTTGTCCAGGTAGTAGAGGACCTCCAGTATGGTCTCGGGTGATTCCGGAAGCTCTTCGGGGCTCATGCCCCGCCCTATGGCCTCGCCCCGCTCCTTTTCGTAGAGACCCCTGAAGATGAGATCGTACACCCGAGAGAGGGTGCCTTTGGCGCCTTCGGAGAGCTCGTCCCAGGGCGGCATCTCGTTGCCGTAGAACTCCCACCGCTTCTCTTCCTTGTCCCACCGGTACCAACGGGTCTCGGCATCTTTAGGATCCTCGCCCGGCTTCAAGGTCGTCTCGAAGCGGAAAGCACTGCCGGTGTCTCCCTCGTTCGCCACGGTCCACCTCCCAGAAGAACGCGACCATCGTCGTCCATCCTACGACCTCTGAGACCTTGCCATCCCGGGGACACTTCATTTCCACTTACGCTATCACTTATGTGTACCAATCCCTGGAGATTCGAAGGATCCAACGGTATCGTTGCCGAGCAAGAGGCGCAAACTAAGCCAAACAGAGTCCACGGAACCCTGGACTAATCGTCGACAAGACCTTTCTTCCCAACGATTATCGCTTGTCGGTGGAGTCCCTGGTGACCCTGTCCCGTGTGAATCTTCGGCGTTATAGTGGTCGTGAGACGACGGCACACGCGGAAGGGAGGCCGAATGGCCAAAAGGAAGGTCACCGACGCGAGACAAGACCGCGACGGCAACATCAGTCACGTCAAGCTCAAAGGCAACCAAAACTTCACTCCCGTGGAGAGGGCAATCGAGATGGCCAAGCGGGGCGGATTGGAGAACGCCCACGCGGTCAAAAAGAAGGACGGTGGCGAGTACCTTCGTACCAACCCCGACGGTAAGGCCGGTAATAACCTGGATGAGATGGCGCAGGACTAAACCCGCGCATAGAGTCGTGCCTCTGCTCTGCTTCCCGGCATTCCTCCGGACTGTGTCACCACCAAGGTGTGCGAGTGGCAGGTTCGCGATTACCCTGCGTGGTCGCCCAAGGCACCAGAAGCGCCGTCCTTAGTCCGACGTTCGCAACGTAGGCGTAGACCTGCCCACACACGAACTATGCACACGGAATAAAAAGCTTTCACTTGCGCTTGTTGGAGCCCTTGCTCCGTTCTATGTTCTGATTGACCTGTTCTTTGTTGGCTTCGAACAGAGGCTTGAGGTTCACGATAACCAAAACAGCTTCGACCAAGAACAAGAACACCGTTACCACTCCGGCAAGAACCTTCGCTGCTGTACCGAGAGCCGCGGGAAACTCGAAGACGTAATCTTTGCCGCCGTTCGCTCGCTCAACAAGAGCCTCCACCAACATGCCGACCGAGTCGGCCGTTGGTGGGATCACGAAAACAAGTAGCCTCAGTACTACCACCGCGGAGAAAGCGAATAGCGACACTATAAAGAAGGGTTGAAGGTCGTTGATAAGCTCCTGTTCGCTTTCCCCCGTTGGCGCATCCGAACGGAAAACCTTCAAAGGATTGAGTGCGGTGATCCATATTCCGAGGATACCGAACACGACGGCCGCGATGGTCACGAGGGCGTTGGTCGTGCTCTCGATAAAGGGAAGATCCGCGTTCCAAAAAGCCCCGACACCGAAAACGATGCTGGTGAATACTATGAGTCCTGCCGTCTTTCCCCTACTCGGTTTCAGCGTCCGGTGTCCTGGATTCTTTGGCTTGCCGTATCAATTGTTCTACCCGCTCACTCACCAATTCCCACCCCCTTCTCAGGTCCTCTTCGCTCCACCTGGATTGGGGGAGCGTGCCGCCCTGCACGTTCACCGTATCCCTGCACTTGGCGACGTCGAACTTGTGCTGACTGCCGTCGTTCTTGTACATGACGCCCGCCCAGGAGTTCTCCGTTCGCGGTTCGGACATCCAATCGTCTACGACCTGTTCGACCTCTTCCCTGCTTTGTGGGTGCCATTTCACCTTCAGCTGCATCACGGCGGGCTCTGGTTTGACTGCGTCTCTTCCTTCGGCTTGAACAGCGAGCTATCCAGCAGTTTGTTGACAACCCCCTCGCCCTTGTCCTCCTCGGCCAGGTACAGTGTCTCGGTGCGCATTATGAAACTTCTGATCTCTCGCCAGCTGTTCTTGATGCTGTTTATCTGGCCCGCGTTGCTCACTTCTTGAGAGACTTGCAGGCTGGGGAACACCCCATGAGCATATTCTCCCCGACGATTCTTGTACCTGTATACAGGTTTGCTCGTCCCCGTGGCCACATCGACCTTTTGGTACATCTCGTCCAGGTACTCGCTCTCGCTCCGCAGGTAGCCGAGGAAGTACTCACGGAAAGAATCGATGCTGGCGACCGCTCTCGCGGGCATGAGGGCCACGACTATGTTCTCGGCGGGCACCACCCAGAAGTAGCTGAGCCATCCGGGTATCGCCCCCGGCCTTAGCTCGTTGCTCAGGAACGTGGGGTTACCTAGAGACGCGTCGGGCGCCATGACCGTTCCGCCCTCTTCTTCACCGAGGCTCCTGCTGAACAACGACACTCCGAAATTTCCTCGCCCGTCTTCCGTCACGCCGACGCAATATATGTCCAACGGAACATCGTTCCTCTCTTCTGCCAACGTGCTGGTATGTGGCAGTGGCACACCTGCTAGCCTCTTCGGCTCGAGCCACCCGAGGAAATCCATGTACCATTCCTGTATGCTCCCGAAGTCGGCGTCCTGTCGTCCCCTGCGGTAGAAGCCGCACCTATCCAGTCGGTAGAGTTGAATGCGTAGTTTCATAGGTCTATTTTGCACAAACCTCAAACTCTGCGCATTCGCAGGATTCGAACCAGGACTGAGCGATTCGGACTTAGGCGCATTGGAGGCCCGGCCGCGACCGTCAATCTACCACTTACGCTACCACTTATGGGTGGGGGCCCACGGGGTTTATGAAGACTTGACGACGCTTGGATCAGGGCGAAGGGCCCGTAAACGGGGGCCAAACGGGACCCGGTGGGGTTCAGTGAGCCCCCGGAGCCGCTCGCTACGAATCAGGAGGTCGCAGGTTCGAGTCCTGCCGAGCGCGCCGCCGAATCCCCCACACCTACGCAGATTACGGGGGATTTCTTTCTGCTCCGGTTCGGCCCCGAAAGGGCTTTGACGGTTAATCGGTCCCGTCGGAGACCGATTTCGACGGGAAGAGGAGATCCGCCATTAACCGCGCCGTCTCACCGTCGCGTCAGCAAGGGAACGTGTCTTGGTCCCACCAGCAGATCGAGGTCCGCCGCTCTTGTTGTCGCTCTTGAGTGAAACAAGTGCCCGATTCGATGCCTCTTGTTTTACTCCTGGGCCGGATACTGAAACAAGCGTCCCAGCGCGGCACCATCCACCGTCCGGCGTTGACCCTGACTCGATATTCGAACCTACGGCGTGAGGTTTGCCCGGCCAGACCTTGGCAACCCTACTCCAGACGGCATGAATCGTTCTCCGCGCCAGACGCATCTGGCGCCACGCATGCGGCTGGTCCGTCTCGGAGACGGGCGTTCGCGGATCCTACCCTCGCCGAATGGGAGAACCGGTGTCGCCGCTGTGGCGACGATCGGGAACACTGTTGGCGTTTCCCTCGAGCCCGGCCACGTTAGAGGGGCCGTGTTTTCAGTCCTCGCAAGAAAGTGAGGACGAGCGGGTCAAAGAGGTCGGGGCGTTCGAAGGGCGCCATGTGCGGGGCACCGGGCATGGTATGGAGGGTGGCGCCTGGGATGGCTTCGGCGATGGTTCGGGCGACCTCGGGCGGGGTGCTCGTGTCGACGCTGCCGGCAGCCACGAGGGAGGGGACGGAGATCTCGCGCAGCCTGGGGAGCGCGTCGAAGACGGAGATGGCGCGCCAGGTCGCTGCCCAGCCGGCGACGTTGTCCGAAAGGAGGCGTTGTCGGCACCGTTCGACCAACTCGGAGCCCAAGAAGCCGGGCGTGAACCAGCGTTCGAGCGTGGGCCGGACGACGGCCTGCATCCCGCAGTCTTCGGCGGCGGCTCCCCGGGCGGCGAGGGCTTCTCGTACCGAGGGGGCGAAGGTGCATGCGGTGCCCGACAGCACGAGAGAACGGACGTCGTCCGGGTGGTCGATGGCGAGGACCTGGGCGACCATGCCGCCCAACAGGAGACCGACGACGTGCGCCGGGCCCAGGCGCGTGGCGCCGAGCAGGGCGTGTACGTCGGCGGCGAGGTCCTCTATGCGCCAGGGTCCGGGCGGCACGGGCGAACCCCCGTGGCCTCGCAGGTCGACGCGCAGGACGCGGAAGTGCGGGCGTAGCCGCTCCGCCAGTGGGCCGCACCAGGTGAGATCCAGGCCGACGGGATGGAGGAGAAGAACGGTCTCGCCCTCTCCTTCCACCTCGTGGCGCAGGGAGACGCTCTTCGGGGCGTCTCTCGCGGACGGAGCGAACCCGTCCCGAGGCTTCGCCCCCGGAGCGGTTGCCTGCGGCTCCGCCGCCACAACTAACTCTTCGACACCTTCGTCAAGTCCAGTCGATACGTTTCCCGACTTAGATACGCGGCCACGAAGCTTGCCGCGCAGCAAGCGGCCATAAACAGAGAGACGTACAGGGTGTTCGGGGGTCCGCCCGCGGCACCGAGCAGGATGACTGCAATGGCAGGTGCGAATCCGCCGCCGAGGGCCCCGGCCACCTGGTAGCCGACGGACGCACCCGTGTACCGGGTGGTGGTTGCGAACAGTTCCGAGAGAAATGCGGCCAACGGGCCGTACATCACGGAATGGGTTCCGTACGTGATGCTCAACCCCAGGAACAGGAGTACTGTCGAGCCGGTATTGTACGCAGAGAAAACCACGAACGACATGACGGCCAGCAGCGCGGCCCCGGTCATGAACACAGGTCGTCGGCCCAAATAGTCAGACGCGGCGGCGGACAGAATCCCGCCGATTACCGAGACCGTGGCGGCAACCACCAGGGCACCGGTCGCGGTCGTGCTGTCGAAGCCGACCTGGGCGGCGTAGCTGAGGCCGAAGGTAATGAACACGGCGCTCGCCGCGAACGGCCCGATCACGAGCATAATGGCTATCAGGACGCTGCGCCACTGGTGGCGCAGCAGCTCCACGATGGGCACCCCGGCTTCGTCCGCCCGGTCTTCGCCGCGGCGTTGCGCCTCCTGGAAGATTGGGCTCTCCTCGACCTTGAGCCGTATGTACAGCCCGAGCGCGACCAGAGGAAACGCGAGGAGGAAAGGGACCCTCCAGCCCCAGGACATGAACGCCCCCTCGGGCATCCTCGTAAACAGGGAGAAGACCAGCGTTGACAGCACTATTCCGCTGCCCACGCCTACCTGGGCCACGCTGCTCCACAACCCGCGCCGGCGGGTTGGGGCATGTTCCAGGGCCATCAGGGCGGCGCCGCCCCACTCGCCGCCGGCCGAGATGCCCTGCACGATCCGTATGGACACCAGCAGTACCGGCGCCCAGACACCGATTTGGGCGTAAGTCGGCAACAGGCCGACCAGCGTGGTCGCCACCCCCATGATCACGATGCTCGCCACCAGCATCCTCTTCCGGCCAAAGCGGTCACCGAAGTGTCCCCACACGATCCCTCCTATCGGACGCGCGAGGAAGCCCGCGCCGAGCGTGGCGAAGGAGGCGAGCGTGCCGGCCAGAGGGCTGAACTCGGGGAAGAACAAGACGTTGAAGACGAGGGCGGCGGCCGCGCCGTAGAGGTAGAAGTCGTACCACTCGATGACCGTGCCGATGTATGTCGAGATCACCACGCGCCGCCTGGAACCGGTCTCCTGACCGGTTCCGGAACTCGCGGTCGCGGGATCGTAGGATGTGCTCATCTCGCTTCCTACTCCTTTCGGTGAAGCGGTTGCCTACCGTTTCTTCTGTTCTGCTCACCTGTGTCGGCGGCTACCCGCATCGGGGTCACGACCGGAACGGGTGGAGGGGTAGCCCGGCGGTCGGCCAGTCCTCGATGCTGAGCACCTGGCCGAGCGACGAGGCGGCTATGATCAGCTTGCGATCCGGGGTCAACGCGACGTTCGTGTACTTGCTGCCGGGACCCGGCTCCAGGACGTCCACCAACGTACCGGAGGGGTCCCAGATCTGTATGTCGCCGGGCGTGTCGTCGTCATCGGAGATGGCGCCTATGAGCAGGTTCCCCTCGACGTCGAACGCGAACCCGTCGGGGTGTCCGTACTCCATCTGTACGACGGTCTGGGGATCGACGGGTTTGCCCTCGTCTAGCGAGAAGCGGATAATTCGGGAATCCCACGTCGAGGCCAGGTAGAGCGCGTCGTCGGGGCCGAACCCGATGCCGTTCGGGAACCAGGGCACGGATACGAGCAACTCGGCCTCTCCGGAGGCGGGATCGACCCGCCAGATGCGGCCGTCCGCGGCGCGCGGGGCCCTCGTTGGATCTGTCACGTAGAGGTAGCCGTCTGGTCCGAAGCAGAGGTCGTTCGGCGCGATGGGGTCCCTGTTCACCCACTCGAAGGTGCCGTCGGGGCGCACGGCCTGGACGCCGCCGATGGAGTCCGGGCCCCACCACGGGCCCTCGGGGCTCCACCGGCCGCCGTTCTGGGCGACGTAGAGCGTCCCGTCCTCGGCGAGGGCGGCGCCGTTCGCGCCGCCCCCGAGGTCGGCGAGGACCTCAGCACCAGAACCGGTTATCCGGTAGACGCGGCCCTGGTCGATGGAGGTGACGAAGATCTCTCCGTCCTCGGTTATGACGGGCCCCTCGGCGAATCCGACTCCCTCCGCCAGCTTCTCGATGTTCGTCGGGAGCGTCGGTTTCTCGCTTGCAAAGCTCATGGTCGATCCTTTCTGTCGCTAGACGGTCTGGTCCCGGAAAGCAGACGTGTTCTGACTCTGCGCCGCGGCCGATGCCCTCGGCACGATCCACGACCGATCGAGCTCGGCAACGCTGCCCACGCCCATAAGCGCGAGCGTCGTGTCGATCTCCTCCCTGAGGATGTCGAGTACGTGCGCGACACCGTCCTCGCCGTTGACGGCGAGCCCGTAGAGGTACGGACGACCGATCAGGACCGCGTCAGCCCCGAGCGCGAGCGCCTTGACGACGTCGCTTCCCCTCCGAACCCCCCCGTCCATCAGGACTTCGGCGCGATCGCCGACGGCGTCGGCGATGTCCGGCAGCACGTCGAGGGTCGCCGGTGTGAAGTCGAGTTGCCTGCCGCCGTGGTTGGAGACGACCACGCCGTCGAGGCCGAGGTCCACCGCCCGCGTCGCATCCTCCGGGTCAAGAACGCCCTTGATGTAGAGATTTCCCTTCCACTTGTCGCGCATCCACGCGAGGTCGTCCCAATCGAGGGTGGACTGCATGAGCTCGCGGGACTGGATCTCGATAGACTCGATAGCACCGGTCACGCCACCGGTCGTCGCAAGGCTCCTGCCTCCGATCCTTTGATGCAGCAGCACGTCCAGAGCCCACTTCGGGTGCCTCGCCACGTTCAGGAGCCGCCTCGGCGTCAGGACGGGCGGTATGCCCATGCCGTGCTTTCGCTCCCCCTCCCGATTCCCCCTCACCGGTACGTCCACGGTCACGAACATCGTCTTCTGTCCGGCGTTCCACGCCCGCCGCATGAGGCTCGCCGCGAGTTCTCCCGACTGCGGATAGAGCTGGAAGAAGTGGTCCACACCGGACTCTCGGGCTATCTCCTCTATGGACCACGAGGAAACGGTGCTGACCGCGTACCGCGTGCCATGACGCTCGGCGGCCTTGAGAGCCGCGATGTCACCCCGCCAGTACGACAGCCCGGCGAACCCCGTCGGACCGAGGATGATAGGGAGGTCCAGCGTTACCCCGGCGGCTTTCACCGAAAGGTCGCGCGCGGCGTGGCCGGCGAGGACCCTCGTTCTGAACGACCAGCGACCGAATGCTTCCCGGTTGTCGCTGATGGTCACGTGGTCGTCCGCGCCGCCGTCTACGTAACTCCAGACCATCTTCGGGAGCCTGCGTTTCGCCTCCCTTCTGTAGTCGTCCAGGCTCAACAGCTTCTCCGGCGCGACCAGCCTGTAATCGAAGCCGAACGGCCCCACTACTCCTCCCTTCCGCGTTCTTGGTAGGCCCGCGTGTGCTCCTCGTAGGCATCCAGGTAGGCGGTCTCTATCTCCCCTACGGCGTCTGAATCGAGCTCCTCGTCGGGGGGATAGTCGTCGATCGACGCGACAGGCTCCGAGGGTCTGAGTGCGTCCGCTACGTCTCGGGCATGACGCCTGGGGACCACGGCCACCCCGTCATCGTCCCCGACTATCACGTCGCCGGGTTCGACGATGACCCCCCCGCAACAGACGGGAACGTTGACCTCCCCCATCTCTCGCTTCGACGGCGAGAACGCGCTTACCGCCCTCCCGTAGACGGGGAACCCGATGGCCCGCAACTCCGCCACGTCTCTCCAGGCTCCGTCGATCACGACCCCGGCGAGCCCCCTCCGGATAGCCCTCACGAGCGCGAGCACGCCCGCCCCGCACCCCCCGACGTATCCTCGCCAATCAACGACCAGCACGCTCCCCGATCTCGCCTGCTGGAGCGCGGCGTATATCGCCCAGTTGTCCCCGGGCGGAACCTTCACCGTCAACGCCTCTCCGATTAGCTTCCCGGCCGGTTCGTAGAGCGACCTCATGCCATGGTCCATCGTGTACAGCTGCCCGACGGCGTCGCTCACGTCCGTGGCGCCAATACCCGCGAAACGAACCATCACATCCCCGGGCAGCATCTCCGGAAGACCGAACGTCCTCGGCGGGATGACCGCCCGGTGCCCCAGAGGCCGATGGCGAGGCACGCCGGGCGCCACGCCCCCCCCATATCCACTATCCGCCGAATCAGAGAACCGCTGGCTCACGTTTTCCGTCTCCTGTACCCGCCGCCACCACAAGACCCCTTCACCCTGTATAACATAACATGTTATTTATGAAGATTCAAAGCGCCTTGCTGCCGGATTAGTTTCGGCCCACCCAGAACATTGATGGCACTCTATAACATGTTATAATCTTCAGGGGAATTCGATTGTAAGGCTGGACCTCTAACGAGGAGGAGATTCGCTTATGGCTCAGCCCGTATTGACGGAGAGTTCGAGGGAGGCGGAGGAGAGGATCGCCGTCGTGGACACGGACGTCCACCCCACCCTGGCCCCCACCGATCCGGAGATCTCGGATCGCCTCTCGCCGCGCTGGCGAAAGTACGTGCGGGAATTCGGTTTCCGGGACACCTCGACGGAGCGGACCATCCCGCCGCAGCGCAAGTTCACGCACCGGGTGGACGCGCTCGATCCGAGCGGTCGTCCGGCGTACATCCCGAGCTTCACGCGGGGGCAGCTCCTCGACGAGTACGACATGAGCGGTGCGATCCTCAACGACACGACCGCGATACAGCTACTCAAGGGAAACGGGAACTTCCCGGCCCAACTCGCGCTGGAGCTGTGCCGGGCGTACAACGACGCCCACGCCGAAGTCTGGATGGACGACGACCCGCGTTTCTATTCCTCGCTGAACATACCCATCGAGGACCCGGGGGCGGCGGTAAAGGAGATCTCGCGCTGCAAGGAGGGTCCGTATGGCGATCGCTACGTACAGGTGATGACCGAGCCGCGCTCCGATCACCTCATCGGCAACCCGAGGTACTGGCCCGTCTTCGAGGCGTGCGAGCACTACGATGTCCCGTTCTCGTTCCACACCTCCCCGGGGCGCAGGATGACCGCGTCCGGGGGCATCAGCTACTACTTCGAGTGGCACTGCGGCATCGCCCTAAGGAACTTCTCGTTCACGCCGAGCCTCATCTTCGAAGGCGTGTTCGAGCGGTTCCCGAACCTCAAGGTCGCGCTCATCGAGCAGGGCTGGGCGTGGGCGGTTCCTTTCGCCTGGCGCATGGACGCTTCGTACGAGGCCATGAAGAGGGAGGTCGCGCACCTCGAGCGCAAGCCCTCCGAGTACCTGCGGGATCACTTCTGGTTCGGCACACAGCCGATGGTCGAGCCCGAGAGCAAGAAGGAAGTCAGTAACGTCGTCGGGATGTTCGAGGACTTCTTCGGCAAGGAGAAGCTGATGTTCTCCTCCGACTACCCACATTGGGACTTCGACTCGCCGTACGAGGCAATCTCGACCTCGATCTCCGAGGAATCACGCCGCAAGATCCTCGGCGAGAACGCCAGCAACCTGTACAAGATCCCACTTCTCGAAAACAGGGGCATCCTCACGAAGAACCCGGCGACGATAGCCGGTTAGCGAAGTTAGTAAAACGAAGGCCGGAGAGGGCTGTACTAGGCCTCTCCGGCCTCTTCCTTCTCCGCCATGTAGTCCGCGATCCTGTACAAGAGACCCACGTGGTCGACGAGGGCCTTCTCGTACTCTTCGAGGTCCCTGTCCCTCAGCGCCTGGATGATCCTCTCGTGCTCCTCGACGATCTGGGAGTTCTTGACGACGTCCTTTGTGTACGCCGTGGCGGCCCGGTACGGTCCCATGAGACGCCGGATGCGGAGCATCTCCCTGGCGAGAAGGTTCTGATCTGATAGCTGCCACAGTTCGTAGTGGAACGCGAGGTCCAACTCGACCACATCGAACACGGACTCCGGGTCGGCGCCTAGATCCTCGATCCGGGCGTTGATCTCCTCTATGCGGCGCATCTCTTGGTCATCCGGCCAGCGCGTGTGCTGAGCCAGACGCGCCTCCAGCGCGCTTCTCAGCCAGCACAGCTGCAGGAACTCGTGGCTCGTCAACTTCACGACGTAGTGCCCGGAGTTCCTCCGGTGTTCGAGCAAGCCCTCCGCCACGAGGGTCTTGAAAGCCTCCCTGACGGGCACTCGGGTCGCGCCGATCGTGTGCGCGAGCTGATCCTGCCTCAGATGCTCGCCCGGAAGTATCTCCCCCCGGGTCATCATGCCCCTGAGCTTACGCTCGACGCGCTCTACCTTGTTGCCGTAGCCGTCGGCGATGTCGGTCTCTAGAGGCGAAGGAAAGGATCTCATACCTGGACATTATAATATGTTTGTCCGTATGCTGTGACATCCTTCGCGTCGGGCAACGGCCCCGCCGACACGATGGTCAACGGGGCCCGATTCTCTTACCTTTATGTAGCCCGAAACGAGGCTAGAGACGCGATCACAGCCGATACAGGTCGCGGGCGGTATCGGCCATCACCTTCCGGCGCATGGACTCTGGCAGGAGCTCCAAGAATGCTCCGACGTCGTCGTTGTGCATGTGCGGGTAGTCCGTCGCGAACATGAGGATGTCCTCGGTGCCGATCCATTTGATGATCTTCGCCATCTCCTGCGGCGGACCGGCGTCTATGGGCGCGATAGAGAAACGGAAGTGGTCCCTGATTATGTCCATCGGTGGTCGATCCACCCAGGGGATCTCACGCCTGAGTCCTTTCCACTCGGCGTTCATGCGCCAGCCCCAGCCCGGTACCCACGTGAACCCGCCTTCCAGCACCGCGACCCTCATGTCCGGGAACTGCTGGAAGACGCCCTCGGCGATGAGGCTAGTGATCTGCGCCCCGTAACTCTGGGTCTCGGCGGCGTACTCCTCCGCGTACCAAGACGGGAACCCTCCGGTCGAAGGCTCTCCCTCCGGCGTACCGCCCCAGTGGAGGCCCATTACCAGGTCACGCCGGGTCATCGCCTCGTAGATCGGGAAGAAGACCCTCTGTCCGTACAGCCGCTCGGAGCGGACGGGCATCAGAACCTGCACGATGCGGGGATGATCCCCGACGCGCTCTATCTCCTTCACCGCGGCCGCGGGATCCCTCGCCGGAACGACCATCGAAGCCACGAGCCTGGGATCTTTGTCGAGCCACTCGGCGACAACCCAGTCGTTCACCGACCGGGCCAGGGCCGCGGCCCAGTCAGGGTGCCGCAGCGAGTCCACCGCGTAATAGCAGTTGAGCACCGCCCGCTCTACATCCCACGGCTCGAGGATGTGTTCCCTGAGCATCGCGACGTCGGAGGCCGGTACGCTACCCTCCGACCTCCATTCCGGCCTCGCCGTCGTCGGCGCGCCCGCCGGGTAGGCAATGTCCACCCCCGTCGGACCGCCCCAGCCCCGATCCCTGGCGAACTGCGCCCATACTTCTTCCTGATACGGGAACAATGCCTCCAGCGAAGGCACGTTCGCGTGCACGTCGCAGTCTATTATCGGGCCCGACCAGAGCTCCCGTCGGGACTTACCTTCCAGTAACGGCGTAGTCATCTATCCTCCGCTTCCCCGCTTCTTGCACTACCTCGACCCGGCTGGCCTTGCGCCAGGCTACGACGCGCCCCTTTCCCTGCCGGCCGTCGACTTGGGCATCGCTACGACGAGGTACTCGCCCTCTTCCTTTACCTGGAGGACCTCGGCCTTGTACGGTCCCGGCTCCAGTTCGTCGGGGTTCTCGGGAACAGCCTCTTGGCGTTCCCGGGACGCCTCCCCCACCGACGTCTCGACGGTGTACCGGCGAGCCTTGAGACGCGGGTTGAAATACGACTGTCCGGTCTTTACGTCGAACTCCCATCCGTGCCACGGACAGGTTATGAGCCTCTTCGAGCCGTCGAACCGCACATCGCCCGGCTTCGACGAGTAAACGAGCCCAAGAACCTCGCCCTCGCATAGCGGCCCGCCCAGATGAGGACAACGGTTCCTCAGCGCAAAGTACTCACCTCGCACGTTGAAAATACCAATCTCCCTCCCCGCCACGCTGAAGATCCTGTGCTCCCCCTCTGGCACGTCCCCAACCCGCGCTACGATGTGGCGTTCTACCTCTCTCGCCGTCTTCTTACGGGCCTCCATATACTCACCTCCACCTTGCCCCGTATCGGATACAGGGCGAAGCTACTCTAACAATCCATATAACATAACATAATATTGCTCTCCGGTTGTGCAGCCCCTAGCAAATTCTTGCCGAGCCCTCATAATCGGCTCTTCATCCTAAGGTCCAGGTGAGCGAATGCTAGGAGCTTACTCGGCCGACGACTGTACCGTCTCTCGGAGATTACCGTGTTGGAGACGGCACCGTTACGGTTTGGTCCCGCGCCCGTAACCCGGTCCGGTGCAGTTCTCGTCAACGCGTTCATCTGGCCTTCTTTCCGTCACCGAGGGGCCTGGTCGGCTGAAGGCTTATGCCGTTCTGAGCTTCAGCGAACCCAGCCTCACCCCGGCGCGGACCGTCAGCATCGGCCCCGTGCCGGACCCGGTCCAGAAGGCGCCCTCCCTCTTCTCGAACCCGTCGCCCACGTCGACGCTGCCGAGGGTCGTCTCGGCCACGATCTTGGCCGCGGTGGAGGCGGGGACCTCGATATCCACACCGCTCAGGCCGGCCTCGACGGCGACGTTGGCGTTTCGCGAGAGCTTGCCGCCGAAATCGAGCTCGTAGCCGGCTGCCCCCCCGGAGAGCCGCATCTCGGAGAAGTTGGCGTTCGCGAGGTTCTTCAGCTCGATGCCCGCCGCCCCGCTCGACACCTCGAACGTCTCCATGGGCGCGGGGTTGGGGGCCGAAAAATCCAGCTCGAACCTGCCGGCCCCCTGCCTGACCGTCAGGCTGCTTATGGGCACGCCCCCGAGATCCATCTCGAACTCGCTCGCCCCCGTCTCTATGGTCAGGGCGAAGGGGCGTCCCCCGCCGATCCTGATCTCGTAGAGGGGGACGCCCCCAAAGACCGCCGGCAGGCGCTCGAAGGAAGGCTCGGACTCGGTGATCCTGACCGTTCCACCTTCCTCGACTATTCTGGGGGGGCGATTGCCGGTCGGGTCGTGGCAGACGCCGGAGATCCAACCGTCCCCTCACCGGGTTCCGCCTTCAGGCGGCAGGCCCCAGGGAGATCCGGAGGTGCAGGTCTCCCGCTTGGGGTATTCGACGCTGATCGGTGTGTCCCGCATGGGATGCTCCTTTCGTGCCCGCATTCGTGCCGGGGGGCCGCCTACGTAAGCCGGCCCAGGATAAAGGCGCCCGCGACCAGGATCACGAGCAGGAGTATGAGCGCGATCACCGCGACCGGCAACAGCACCACGAGCGCGGCCTTGCCGGTGGTCGTGGCGTGCATCTCGCGGATGCCGACGACGGCCAGGTAAAGCCCGTAGAGGGCGAGGAGCCCGCCCACGAAGGGGATCCAGTTGACCAGACTCGTGACCGAGACGTAGGAGGCGACGCGGAAGGTCGCCTCGAACCCCGAGTTGCCGCCCCCAACGAAGAGCACCACCAGAAGGTGCGCGATGCCGGCCAGAACGAATAGGCCTATGGTGCCCCCGATGGGCGACAGGATGACGTCGGCGACAAAGCTCCCGAAGCCGTAGCCCGCCCCCTCGAACCTCACGCCGCCGGCGGCCTCGCTCCGCCAGGCGAGCCTGACGAGGCCGCCGAGGATCGTGGAGATCTCGATGCAGATCAGGGCGAAGAGCAGCGGGGCCAGGTAGTTGCCGCGCCTGGGGATCGCCGAGAAGAACAGCGCCGGCGCCGTCACCACCCGCCGGACCACTTCGATGAAGCCGTTGACCGGGGCAGAGAGGTTGTAGTCGCCCCCCGAAGAACCCGGTGTCGTCCCTGCGCTCATGTTCGCTCTCCTTTCGAGTCTCGCCGGCCCACAACCCGACTCTAAGCGCCGAATCCTTCGTCCACGACGTTCAAATTGATCAAGCAACTGGGCAACGCTTGCCGGTTTGCGAACCACGGACGCGGATCTCTGGAGCCGGGGCAAGCATTCCGGGAGTACCGGGTCCACGAAGAGGCCGGTCGCTAAAGCGGATCGCGGTGGCATCGAGCCACCGCGATCCGCGCGGTCAGCCATCAGCCCGGCTGCGGCTTCGCCTCCGCTCTCAGCGGTCAGCTTTCTTGTTCTTGCTGAAGGCTGATGGCCCTGCGAAGAGGCCCAACCTCCTTGCAAACCGCTTTAGGCAATATTCACTTGCGTCTAGCGGTCGCAGGTTCGAGTCCTGCAGAGCGCGCTTCGCCTCTTGTTCAGACGGTTGAAGGTTCTTGCACGCTCGTGGATCTCCGACGTTCGAGCTCTCTACGGACGGCGGGGGCGACCTCGGCGCCGAAGAGTTCTATGGCGCGCATAGCCTTGTCGTGGGGCAGGGCGCCGACGCTGATCTGGGCCATGAAGCGCTCGTGGCCGAAGAGCTCGTGCTCGTAGAGGATCTTCTCGACGACCTCCTCGGGGCTACCCACGAGGAGCGCTCCGCGCGGCGAACGTCCCGCCTCGAACTGGCCGCGGCGCATCGGGCCCCAGCCCCGCTCCCGGCCGATGCGGTTCATCATCGCGGCGTAGGTCGGGAAGTACTCGTCGCCTGCCCGCTGAGAGGTTTCGGCCACGTAGGCGTGGGAGTTTATGCTTATGGGCAACCGCCCGGGGTCGTGGCCGGCCTCGCTCGCGGCCTTGCGATAGAGGTCCGCGAGCGGCGCGAAATTTTCGGGCTGGCCGCCGATGATCGCGATCGCGAGCGGCAGGCCGAGGAAGGCGGCCCGGACCACGGACTGCGGGGTCCCGCCGACCGCGATCCAGACCGGCAAAGGGTCCTGGACCGGACGCGGATACACGCCGACGTCCTCCAAGGGCGCGCGGTGCCTTCCAGACCACGTCACCCTCTCGGACTCGCGCAACTTCAGCAGCAGTTCGAGCTTCTCGGCGAACAGCTCGTCGTAGTCGCCGAGATCGTAGCCGAACAGGGGGAACGATTCTATAAACGAGCCGCGGCCGGCCATGATCTCGGCCCTCCCGCCGGAAAGCAGGTCGAGCGTGGCGAAGTCCTGAAAGACGCGGACGGGATCGTCCGAGCTCAAAACCGTAACGGCGCTGCTCAGACGGATGTTCTTCGTGCGCTCGGCCGCCGCTGCGAGCGCCACGGCCGGCGACGAGACCGCGTAGTCCGGGCGGTGATGCTCCCCGACGCCGAAGACGTCGAGCCCGACCTGATCCGCCAGCTCGATCTCCTCGACGAGGTTGCGCAAACGCCCGGCGGGATCCACGCCCGGCCCAACGTCCGCGAAGGTATACAAGCCTAGCTCCATGAAACGTTCCTTTCGGATCTTATCTGCTGCTGGCGTGCGTTTATGGACGTCGGATAAACTCGTCCCACAACCCTTGCGCGCGGATCACGCGGTTTCGGCGGAACGTTCTCCGTCCGGATCGAGACCTTCCGGCTCGATCCACTCTTCCGCCCACCGGGAGAGGCCGTCGACCACCGCGTGGAGCGCCAGCCCCTTCTCCGTCAAACGGTACTCGACCCGAACGGGCCGCTCGGGCACGACGACCCTCTCGACTATCCCCTCGGCCTCGAGCTCCCGCAACCGCTCGGAGAGCATCCTGTTGGAGAGATCGGGTATCGCATCCTGTATCTCACCGAAACGCGAAGCCCCGGCCAGCATCGCCCGCAACACGGCCCCACTCCACCGGCGGCCAACGATCTCGACCGCCCGCTGATACCTCGGACAGAACCTCTCGGAACTCTCTACCCGCTCTTGGTGCATCTCCGCCATCGCACGGAATTTTATCATGACGTCGCACTTGACGTAACCTATATACGAATATATATTCGGTTATGTAAAGTAACTAAAGCCCAAGAGGAGGGTGGAAATGGTAAGCGTCGGTTTGTTGGTGTTGCGTCTGGTGTTGGGTGTGATCTTCGTCGCGCACGGCGCCCAGAAGTTGTTCGGCGCATTCGGGGGCCCGGGGTTGAAGGGCACGGCGGGGTTCCACGGCCAGCTTGGCATAAGGCCGCCTTATCTGATGGCGGTAGTGGCCGGGCTTGCGGAGTTCGTGGGTGGGATCCTTATAGCCGTCGGGTTCCTGACGCCGCTGGCTGCCCTGGCCCTCGTCGCGACGATGGTCGTCGCCACGCTCACGGTGCATCTGAGGAACGGCTTTTTCAGCATGAACGGCGGCTACGAGTACAACCTGGCGCTCGCCGCCATGGCGCTCGCCCTGCTGTTCACCGGCGCCGGCGCCTTCAGCCTCGATGGCATACTCGGCACCCCGAGTCTCGAGAGCGCGCTCGCTATACTCAGGTAATAGAACTCGACGAGAAGCGCGGGCGAATCCCCGCGCTTCTCGTGCGGCGACGGTCGTGCAGGACAGGATAAGGAGAAGGTTTTATGAACATCGCGACAACCGGGGCCTCCGGCCGGCGCGACGGGCAGTTGCGGGGGGTGGTGGCGTAATGGGTTCCGTGAGGCGGGATCGGGCCGGTGACGCGTCGGAGGGGCTTCCCGCGACGCTGCACCTCGGCGCCGTGCGTCTAACGGTAGCCGACCTGGAGCGCTCGCTGGAGTTCTACGTCGAGGTGCTCGGGTTTCGGGTACATCGGCGGCAGGGTAACGAGGCCTATCTCGGCGTAGGCGGGGAGGACATGCTGGTCCTGACGGAGTCGCCGGGGGCGCCGCCGCGACCGCGGGACACGACGGGGCTCTACCACTACGCGATCCTCCAGCCGGACAGGGTCTCCCTGGCGAGGTCCCTCAGGCGGCTTGTGGACAAGGATTACCCGCTGTGGGGGGCTTCCGACCATTTGGTGAGCGAGGCGCTTTACCTGGACGATCCAGACGGGAACGGGATCGAGATCTACCGCGACCGTCCGCGCGACACCTGGCGCTGGCGGGAAAACCTGGTGGAGATGGATACCAGGCGCCTGGACCTCGGCGGCCTGCTCAAGGAGCCCGGCGCCGGGGAACCGTGGGAAGGGCTACCGGCCGGGGCGAGCATAGGCCACGTGCATCTGCACGTTCGGGATCTGGCCGAGGCCGAGCGCTTCTACCACGGCGTCCTGGGCTTCGACGTGGTGGCCCGCTACGGGGGGCAGGCCCTCTTCGTCTCGGCCGGCGGCTACCACCACCACGTAGGCCTCAACACCTGGGCCGGCGCGGGCGCCCCACCACCGCCGGACGGAAGCGCGGGTTTGCGCCTTTTCGAGATCCACCTTCCCGAACCCGCGGACCTCGAAAAGGTGGTCTCGCGCCTGCGGGAGGCCGGGACGGACTTCGAGGAACAGCCGAACGCCGTCTTCCTGCGCGACCACTCGCGCAACGGCATCCGCATAACCTCGGAGGACGCGGCGCAAGGCTCCTGAAGCGGTTTGTGAAGAGGCCCATAAGCCTCTTCGCAAGGCTATCAGCCATCAGCGGTCAGCTTTCAGCAAGAACAAAGTAGCTGACCGCCGAAAGCGGAGGCGAAGCCGCAGCGCGCCGATAGCTGACCGCTCTAATAGCGTCTTCCCCGCTGGCGGGCGATGTCGAAGCGGGCGGAGGAGGAGACGGCCATCACGGCCATGACGCCGCACTGGACGGGGTCGCTGACTACGAGGTCGGCGGCGTCGGGGACGCTGCCCGGCATGTTCAGGGAGAGGACGATGATGCCTTTCTCCCGGATCTCGTACACGGCCTTGGCGACGTCCCCGCCCATCAAGGCGCCCGCGAGCACCAGGGCCACCGCGCGGGGCAACCGGGCCACGGCCCTCGTCGCGGCGGCCAGGTCCTCCTCGCCCACCAGCGGGATGGTGTCGATCGAGATCTTCTCCCCGCGGATGTTGTGGCGGTCGGCCTCGGCGACGGCGCCGATGACCACCTGACCCACCTGGGCGCCGCCGCCGACGACTATGATCCTCTTCCCGTATATCTTCGCGAACGACGGCGCCCGCTCGACCTCCCCGACGATTGGCAGCGCCTCCAGGTCCCGGATCAAGACCTCAGCCGCCGCCTCCGTAACGCCTTCGAGCTCGAAGTAGACCGTGGACCCGTCCTCGCGCCGCTCGGCTATATCGACGTAGGCGATGTTCGCCCCATGCTCCAGAATGACGCTCGTAAGCGCGTGGAGCACCCCCGGCCTTTCGACCGCGCGGACCACAAGCGCAACCGGCGCCGGACGCCCGTCGAGTTCCCCGCTCACCGGCACTCTTTCGAGCCGACGAAGTTGTCTCTTCCGTGACGCACAAACAGAGTTTAGAGCAGAGCGTCGTCCGTCGCTCCGAAAGAGGGCTTCCGTGCGACGCCCGGCGCCGTCAGGTTGACAGATCCTCTCCGTCCTGTACGTTGTTGGTGGTCGAGTCGTCGACCCTGGAACAGGGGAAAGCATCAGGGGTCAACAACCTGATAGAAGAAAGGCCACCCCACGTTCTCGCCCCTCGGCGTGTAACGAAGCGTATATGAAAGGACCTGGATCATGAGCCTCAAACCCGGCGGTCTACGGGCGCTGCGCGACCTGGACGTCCGGTCCGTGAGCGTTGTCGGAGAGGCGGAGGTCGGGCTGTCCCGGGACGGTTCTGAGCCCCGGCTGGCCGCGCTGGCTCCCCCGGATTCGCCGCTGCTGGCGAGGTTGGAGGGCGACCGCGCCCGCCGCGGCGACGAAGTCCTGCTCCTCGGCCCCGCGGGGCCGAAGAACCTGGATGCCCTGCGCGGGGTCCTGCCGTGGCTCGTCCCGCGTCCGCTAGGGTTGGGCACCTCAGCCGGCATGGGCGACAGGCTGGGGTTGGCGACGCCGGGCCACGTGCGGGCTATGCGTTCTTCCGGTGCAGGCATAGGCCCCATCTTCGCCCAGCAGTCCATCCGGGAGATGGAGCGCGCGGGCCGCACGCCGCGGCAGGTGATGGACGACGCGGCGTGGGGCGTCTTCGCTGAGGACTGGCGCGACGGCTTCGGCGCCGACGCGGACCACCTCAAGACGGCCGAACACGTGGACGCCTGCGCCGCGGCCGGTTACACCTTCTTCACCTTCGACCCTGGCGACCGCGTCGACGACCGCGCCGGGACCGCCGACCCGACCGCGCTGCGCGCCCTCTTCGACGGTCTGCCCTGGGACGATCTGGAGGATACCCCGGGAAACCTCCTGGGACGCTACCCGGACGCAAGCCTCTCCCTTGACGGCCACGAAGTCCCCGTTGACGGGGAGTCGGTAGCCCGGGCCGCCGTCAAGTACGGCCGGGCCGTCGTACACGCGGCCTACCTGTACCGGCGGCTTGAGTCGGTAATGGGGAAGCGTGAGTTCGAGGTGGAGGTCTCGGTAGACGAGACCGAGTCGCCAACCACGCACGTCCAGCACCTTTACATAGTCCGCGAGCTCTCCCGACTCGGGGTGCGCTTCGTCAGCCTCGCGCCGCGCCTCGTCGGCTCTTTCGAGAAGGGCGTCGACTACTTGGGCGACGTGGCCGAGTTCGAGAAGGACCTTGCGGTACACGCGGCCATCGCCAGGGAGGCCTCCCCGAACGGCCCGTACAAGCTCAGCCTCCACTCGGGCTCCGACAAGTTCTCCGTCTACCCCGCCTTCGTGCGCCAGACCCGCGGGCTGGCGCACCTCAAGACCGCGGGGACGAGCTACCTGGAGGCGCTCAGGACCGCCGCGGTCCTCGACCCAGCATTTTTCCGCGAGGTCTACGCGCTCGCCCTGGCCCGCTACCCGGAGGACCGCGCGAGCTACCACGTCTCCGCGAACGTGGAGAAGGCCGCCCGTCCCGAAACCGTCGAGGATGCGGAGCTACCATTGCTCCTGGACAGGTTCGACGAGCGCGAGATCCTGCACGTAACCTTCGGCTCGGTGCTCGACGCCGCCGCGCTGGGCGGACGCCTCTTCGAGCTCCTGCGCGAAGACGAGGAAGCCTACGCCGCCAACCTGGAGTCGCACTTCCGCAGACACCTCGCCCCCTTCGCCAGCCCTTCGGGCAGCTAGTCAGCCCGCTCGCTTCGCGAGCTTGTCAGCACGCTTCGGCCTGCTCGTAGCAGGCCTCGCTCTAAGCCCGTCAGCAAAAAGCTGAAGTGCTGACTAGCTGAAATGCTGACCGGCTCAACCTTTCGGCGCTGGGCCGGTGCTGTCGCGTAGGATCAGGCGCGTGGGCAGGCTCTCGACGCGCGGCCCGCCGTCGGCCCCGTCCTCGCGCGGTCTGAGGGCTAGCCTGGCGGCCCTTGCTCCCATCTCGACGAGCGGCAGGCGAACCGTAGTCAACGACGGGACCATGTCGCGGGCTATGGGGAAGTCGTTGAAGCCGGCGACCGAGACCTCTTCGGGCACGGCCACGCCCTTCTCCCGCAGCAGGGCAAGCGCCCCGACGGCCATCAGGTCGTTGGCCGCGAAGACGGCGGTGAGGTCGGGGACCCTGCCAAGGAGCTTACGCATGCTCTCGTAGCCGCCGTCGCGCGTGAAGTCCCCCTCGACCACGCACTCAGGCGGCAGCTCGATGCCGGCTTCGGAGAGCGCGTCCTTGAAGCCTTCCAGCTTGTCCGTCGTGCTCGCGAGGCGCGTCGGGCTGGATATGACCCCGAAGCGCCGGTGCCCGAGACGCGACAGCTCGAGGCCCAGAGCCCTCGCGCCCTTGAAGTTCTCGGGCACCACGTTATCCGCGACGAGGCTGTGGCGCCCGATCAGGGCAACCCTCCCCCCGGAGGACTGGAACGCCGCTATCTGCGCGGCCATCGTCTTGACGTGCCCCTCGTCCTCGAGCCCGCTGCTGGCGAGCAGGATCGCCTCTACCATCTGCGACCTCAATAGCCTGAAGTACGCGAGCTCCCGTTCTGGGTCCCGGTGGGTGTTGCACACGGTCACGAGCCGGTCCGCCTCGTCCGCCACGTGCTGCACCCCCCGCACGACCTCGGAGAAGTAAGGGTCGCTGACGTCCTGGGCCACGACGCCGATGGTCTGCGTCCTGGAACTGACAAGCGCCCTGGCGTGCGCGTTGGGCACGTAATCCAGCTCCCGCGCCGCCTCCAACACCCGCTCCCGCAACTCCGCCGTCACCCCGTACGGGCTGTTGGAGATCACCCGCGAAGCCGTGGCCAGAGAGACCCCGGCCCGCCTGGCGACTTTCGCGAGATTGGCCAACCCGCCCTACCTCCTGAACCATACGCCACACCCGAACGATAAGCTTATCCTACCCCTTTCCTCGCGAAAACAAGTCATCGACCGCCCTCCCGGATCGGGTTGACACCCCAGGAACCGTTTGTTATGTTCCCTGTTTAGAAAACGCTTTCTATCTGTGGGGAGGAAAGCAGGTGTCTGGCATTGGAGGGACCGGTGGTCTTCGGCGGGGGCATACGCGGGCCGATTTTCTGAGGGTTGGCGGGGGCGCGGTGGCCGGGGCTCTGGCGATGGGCCTGGTCGGTTGCGGGGGAGGGGATTCCGCCGGGGGGACCCGGTTGCGGATGACGTGGTGGGGAGAGCAGGGGCGGCACAGGAGGACGCAGGAGGCTTTGCGCGTCTTCGAGAAGAAGAACCCGGGGGTAGAGATCGCCACGGAGCTCTCGGGCGGGGACGGGTACTTCGAGAAGCTGGTCACGCAGGCCACGGGCGGCAACGCGCCGGACGTCTTCCAGTCCGAGCCGAACCAGTTCGCCGAGCTCTCCCAGCGGGGCGGCATCCTGCTCGAGCTCGACCGTTTCGTGCCGGACCTGCTCTCCGTCGAAGGCTGGCCGGAGGAGACGTTAGATCTCGACCGGGTAGGCGGGAAGCTGCTCGGCGTGCCGCTCGGGCTCAACTCGTTCATGTTCATCTACGATGCGGCGGCGTTCCAGAAGGCCGGCGTCAGGGAGGCGGACGAGGGCTGGACGTGGGAGGACTTCGAGAGGATCACCACCGACGTCGGGCGGTCCTCGGGGGGAGAGTACTTCGGCACGGAGGACACCGGCGGGGACGGCTACGTGCTGGAGGTGTGGGTGCGCCAGCGGGGTAGGGAGCTCTTCACCGAGGACGGCCGGCTCGGCTTCGAGAAGTCCGACCTCGCCGACTGGTGGGAGTTCTGGGACCGTCTGAGAGAGAGCGGGGCCGCCGTGCCGGCCGAGGTGCAGGCGCTCTCCACCGGCGACGTCACGGACACGCCGCTCGTCACGGGCAAGGCCGCGGCCGAGTTCGACTTCTCGAACAGGCTCATCGCGTTCTCGGGGCTCGTGGACAAGGGTCTCGGGCACAACGTCATACCAAACGGTCCTTCGGGTTCGCGGTACGGGATGTACCTGCGCCCGGCCCTGACCATGTGCGCCTACTCGCGCACCGAGTACCCGGAGGAGGCGACGAAGGTCATGAACGCGCTGGTCAACGTGCCAGACGTGGCGAGGCCGTTGGGCACCGAGCGGGGGGTACCGCCCTCGCCCGAGATCCGGGAGTTCCTCCTGCCCGACATGGAGGAGATGGAGCGTGAGATCGTCGCCTACGTCGAGCGCGTCGCCGAGGAGCAGGTACCCATGACCATCCAGAGGCCCGTGAACGTCGGGGAGGTGCTGGCCGACACCGGCAGCCTCCTCGAGCGCACCTCCCAGGACATAGCCTTCGGCCGCACGAGCATAGACGAAGGCGTCGACCGGTTCTTCGAGGAGGCGGGGAGGATTCTGTCATGACGCTCTCAGGCAACGCGGACGGGCACGACCCGCGCGCCCTCGCCGTCGGCGGGACCGCCCGCGAGAGGGGCACGGAAGTGGGAGCGCGAGACGACGCCGCGGGCGAGGTCGTGCCCGCCCGACCGCCCTCCGGCGGCCGGAGCCGGCGCCAGCAGGGCGAGAACCTGTGGGGCTACCTGTTCCTCGCTCCGTGGTTTCTCGGGCTCTTCGCGCTCACGCTCGGGCCGATGCTCGCCTCGCTGTACTTCTCGTTCACCGACTTCGACCTCCTGACGGCACCCACGTGGGTGGGCCTGGAGAACTACGTCAGGATGTTCACCGAAGACCCGCGCTACATGCAGTCGCTCAAGGTCACCTTCATCTACGTGGCGCTCTCGGTGCCGCTGGAGCTCGCGTTCGCCCTCCTGGTGGCGGTGCTGCTCAACAGGGGCATCAGGGCGCTCGGGACCTACCGGGCCATCTACTACCTGCCCTCGCTCCTGGGCGGGAGCGTGGCCATCGCCATCATGTGGCGGCAGGTCTTCGGCGGCGACGGGCTCTTCAACCAGTTCCTGGCGCTCCTGGGTTGGGAGACCGCCCCGAGCTGGATCTCCACGCCGGGGACAGCCCTCTACACGCTGGTGCTCCTGAGGGTGTGGCAGTTCGGCTCGCCAATGGTCATCTTCCTGGCGGGCCTCAGGCAGATCCCGCAGGAACTCTACGACGCCGCGGCCGTGGACGGGGCGGGCAAGGTGTCCCGGTTCTTGAGGATAACGATCCCGCTCCTAACCCCGATCATCTTCTTCAACCTCGTCCTGCAGCTCATCCGGGCCTTCCAGGCCTTCACGCCGGCCTTCATAGTCTCCGGCGGCTCCGGCGGTCCCTCGGACTCGACGCTGTTTTACACGCTCTACCTCTACCAGGAGGGCTTCGCCAACTTCCGGATGGGCTACGCGGCGGCGATGGCGTGGGTCCTGCTCCTGATCATAGGCACCTTTACGGCGGCCAACTTCCTCATGAGCCGCTACTGGGTCCACTACGAAGACGACGGAAGGTAGGAGGAGATGGCGACGCAAAGCGCGGCACCGACGGAAGCGCCGGCGGGCAAGCGGGGGGCGGGGGCCGGCTGGCGGGCCCTGACCTTGCACGCCCTGCTCATCGGGGGGGCCGTGATCATGCTCTACCCCCTGCTTTGGATGTTCGCGAGCTCCCTCAAGCCGGCCGACCAGATCTTCAGCGACCTGTCCCTGATCCCGAGGGAGATCGTGCTCTCTAACTACGTGGACGGTTGGTTCGGTGCCGGGACGCCCTTCAGCGGCTTCTTCCTTAACTCCTTCGTCGTGTGCGCCGGGGCCGTTGTGGGCAACGTCTTCGCCTGCTCGATGGCGGCCTACGCCTTCGCCAGGCTCGACTTCCGCTTCAAGGGCTTCTGGTTCGCGATGATGCTTCTCACCATCATGCTGCCCCAGCACGTCACCCTGATCCCGCAGTACACGCTCTTCCTCAACCTCGACTGGGTCAACACGTTCCTGCCCCTGATCGTGCCGAAGTTCCTCGCCACGGACGCCTTTTTCATCTTCCTCATGGTCCAGTTCATAAGGGGGATCCCGAGGGAGCTGGACGACGCGGCGAAGGTGGACGGTTGCGGGCCGTTCTCCGTGTACTGGCGCATCATCGTCCCGCTCCTTTTGCCGGCGCTGGTGACGACGGCGATCTTTACCTTCCTGTGGACCTACGACGACTTCTTCAGCCAGCTCATCTACCTCTCGGACACCGCGCTCTACACGGTGCCGCTGGGCTTGAGGCTGTTCCTCGACTCCACCGGAGACTCGCAGTGGGGGCCGATGTTCGCGATGAGCGTCCTCTCGCTCGCGCCCACGTTCCTGTTCTTCCTGTTCTTCCAGCGCCTGATCGTGGAGGGCATCTCCACCACGGGCCTGAAAGGCTGAGCCTGTGGAGAAGACGAGCCAAAGACCAGAGAACCTTGGAGGAATTATGCAAAACACGTTGACCCGGAAGCAGGTGCTCAAGGGGGGCGGCGCGGTCCTGGCCGGCCTCTACGCGTCTGGGCTTTTGGCCGGCTGCGCCGGCAGCGGCGCCGGCGGGACGCAGATGCGCATGACCTGGTGGGGCTCGACGGTGCGCCACGAGAGGACGAGGGAGGCCCTCAAGCTCTTCGAGAAGAACAACTCGGGGGTCAAGATCACGCCCGAGCCCATCGGCGACTTCGACGAGTACTGGAACAAGCTCGCCACCCAGGCCTCCGGCGGCAACGCCCCGGACGTCATCCAGACCGACTACCGTTACCTGACGGAGTACGCCGGTCGCGGCGTACTCATGGAGCTCGACGAGTACATACCGGACGAGATCAACCTCCAGAACTTCGATCGGGGGCAGATAGAGAACGGCCAGATCGACGGCAAGACCTACGCGCTCTCCTTCGGGGACAACGCGCAGATAGTCGCCTACGACGTGGCGCGCTTCGAGGACGCAGGCATGGAGCCCCGAACGACTCCTGGACCTGGGACGACCTCGCCCGGACCGCCGGGCAGCTCTCGGGGGCAGGCGGGGAAGAGTTCTACGGGGTCGAGGACGCGGGTGGTGTGGAGCCCGTGCTCGAGATCTTCACCATCCAGAGGGGCCAGAGCCTCTACGACGGCACCAGCCTCGGCTTCGACGAGGAGACCTACAGGGAGTGGCTGACGTTCTGGGACGACCTGCGCCGCTCCGGTGCCGCCGCGCCCGGCGACCTGCAGGCGACCGACACGGGGGACCTCAACACGACGCTCCTGATCCGGGGCAAGGCCGCCATGGAGTTCGCCTTCTCCAACCAGTACACGGGCCTGGCGGAGCTTACCGAGAGGGAGCTCGACCTGACCACGATACCGAGCGGCGCCGAGCCCGGCATATACCTCAAGCCCTCCCAGCTCCTGAGCGGTTACTCGCGCAGCGACTACCAGGAGGAGGTCGTCCAACTCATAGACTTCTTCCTCAACGACAAGGAGGCGAACAGGATCCTCGGCACCGAGCGCGGCATCTCGGGCAACTCGGAGATCCGCGAGATGCTGCGCAGCGAGGTCCCCGAGACGGAGCAGAAGGTCTTCGACTACCTCGCCTCCGTCCGCCAGGACGCCGCGCCCCTGCCCCCTCCCCCGCCGATGGGAGCGGGCGAGATCGAGGAGATCCTGCTCCGCACCAACCAGGACGTAGCCTTCGGCCGGTCGAACGTCGACCAGGCCGTCGACCAGTTCTTTACCGAGGCCGAGAGCGCCCTCGAGAAGGCCAACCGGTGAGCGAGGGTAAAGCGGCACCGAAGATAGCCGTCGTCGGGGGCGGCAGCTACCAGTGGGGGCCGAAGATAATAGAAGACGTCGCCCTGAACGAGGACCTGTCGGGGAGCACGCTCACCCTCCACGACCTCGACCCCGAGGCCCTTGAAGACCTCTATCGCCTGGGTGAACGCATGGTCTCCCTCTCCGGCGCAGACCTCGCGCTGGAGAAGACTACCGTGCTGGAGGAGGCCCTCGCCGGGGCGGACTTCGTGGTGCTCTGCATCTCCACCGGCGGCCTCGACACGATGGCGCTCGACCTCGAGATACCGGCCCGATACGGCGTGGTGCAGACGGTCGGGGACACGGTAGGCCCGGGCGGCGTGTTCCGCGCCCTGCGGAACATCCCAGTCGTCGTCGGCATCGCCCGCGCGATGGAGGAGCACTGCCCGGACGCGGTTATGCTCAACCTCACCAACCCGATGACGACGCTCACCAGGGCCGTCACGAAGGCGACCTCCGTGCGCTGCGTCGGCCTCTGCCACGAGCTCTTCTCGACCCTGGCCATGCTCTCCGAGATGTTCGACGTTCCGGAAGAAGAGGTTGGCGTGGGCGTAGCCGGCGTCAACCACTTTATCTGGATCACGGCCGTCTCCGCCCGCGGGCGGGACGTCACGGGAGAAGCGTTCCGGCGCGTCGCGGGCGGCGAGGCGCGCGAGCGGGCGCTGGGGAGGTCGTCCTCCGGCGACCCGTTCGTGAACACCTGGGGCATGAGGACCGAGCTGTGCCGCACGCACGGCTACCTGCCCGCGGCGGGCGACCGACACGTCTGCGAGTTCGTCCCCGGCTACCTGGAGAGCGATGAGGAGCGCGGGCGGCTCGACCTCAGGATCACGACGATGGAGACCCGGCGCGAGAAGCTCGCCGCCGCCAGGGAGAAGACGCGCAGGATGGCCTCCGGCGAAGAGCCCATCCCCCTCGAGCGCTCGCGGGAGGAGATCTCCGACATCATCGCCGCGATGACGACGGGCAGGACATCCGTCAACATAATGAACCTGCCAAACAACGGCCAGCTCCGCGGCGTCCCGGATGGTGCGGTGGTCGAGACCTTCGGCGCGGTCGGCGGACTCGGGGCCTCGGGCGTCGCGTTCGGGGAGCTCCCGCCCGAAGTCGCGGCCCTCGTCCACCCGCACGTCTGGAACGCCGAGGTGATCGTCGACGCGGCCCTGGCCGGGGACCGGGACCTCGCCTACAGGGCCTTCGCGAACGACCCCCTCGTCGGCCACAGGCCAGGCGCGAGGGAGATGTTCGATGAGATGTTCGAGGCCCAGTCGGAGTACCTGTCCCATTTCGAGGAACCCTCCGGGCTCACCGCCGGCCCCCGCTAGGACACGACGAAAGGAGAGAACAGGTGCGCCTGTGCGTGATCACTGACGAAATCTCCCAGGATCTTGCCCACGCCCTCGACGTCTGCGAGGACCTTGGCGTGAGCACGGTCGAGCTGCGCGCCGTCGGCGGCGAGAACGTTGTCTCCCAAAACGAGGATAGCCTGACCGAGATGAAGTCGCTCCTCGACGCCAGGGGGATACGCGTCGGCGGGATAGCCTCGCCGCTCTTCAAGTGCCACCTCGACGGTAGCGGGGAGCCGGGAGGCGCCACGCACTTCGCCTCGCCGGCGGCCAGGGACGAGCAGTGGCAGGTCCTCGAACGCTCCTTCGACGTCGCCCGCCTCTTCGATGCCCCGCTGGTGCGGGCGTTCTCGTTCTGGCGGGTCGAGAGGCCTGACGAGGTGCGGGAGGAGGTCTCGGAGGCGCTGGCCGAAGCAGCCAGGAGAACGGAGGCTGCCGGCCTCACTTTGGGCATCGAGAACGAGCACGCCTGCAACCTGGCCACGGGCAAGGAGACCGGCTGGGTCCTCGACCGCGTGCGGTCGCCGGCGCTCGGCGTGATCTGGGACCCCGGCAACGAGGCGGCCATGAGCTCACGGCCCTTCCCCGAAGGCTACGCCCACGTCCGCGACCGCGTAGTCCACGTCCACCTCAAGGACGTGGACGAGAGAGGCGACTGGACGAAGATGGGCTCGGGCGTAATAGATTACGTTGGCCAGCTTCGCGCCCTCGCCGATGACGGGTACGCCGGCCTGCTCTCCCTCGAAACCCACTACGAGACTGCCCGGGGCGGCCTCGAAGGCGCCACCCGGGAGTCGCTCGCCGAGATCCGGGTCCTCTGCAAAGAGGCCGGCGTGGAGCTGGAGGCGTAGCCGTGGCGTCGCCTTCGGGACGCAGGATCGGCATCATAATGAACGGCGTCACGGGGAGGATGGGAACCCGCCAGCACCTCGCGCGCTCCATCGTCGCCATCAGGAAGCAGGGCGGGGTCGCGCTGCCCGGCGGCGAGACGCTTATGCCCGATCCGATCCTCGTCGGGCGCAACGAGAAGAAGCTGCGCACCCTGGCCGAGGCGCACGGAGTCGGGCGCTGGAGCACGGACCTCGAGGGGTGCCTGGCAGATCCCGATACGGAGATCTACTTCGACTCCCAGACAACGACCCGCAGGGTGGAGGCCGTTCGCCAGGCCATAGAAGCGGGCAAGCACGTCTACTGCGAGAAGCCGACCGCAACGAGCCTGGATGAAGCCCTGGACCTCGCCAGCCTGGCCCGCGAGCGGGGCGTCAAGCACGGCGTAGTCCAGGACAAGCTCTTTTTGCCTGGCCTGCTCAAGCTGAGGCGTCTCGTCGACGAGGGCTTCTTCGACCGCGTCCTCTCGGTGCGGGGCGAGTTCGGCTACTGGGTCTTCGAGGGGGAGGGCCGTCCCTCGCAGAGGCCGTCCTGGAACTACCGCGCGGAGGACGGGGGCGGGATCATCGTGGACATGCTCCCCCACTGGCGCTACGTCCTGGACAACCTGCTCGGCCCGATCAAGGCCCTTTCCTGCCTCGGGGCGACCCACATCCCCGAACGCCGGGACGAGGCCGGCGCCCCGTACGAGGCGACGGCCGACGACGCGGCCTACGCGACCTTCGAGCTGGAGGGGGGCATAGTCGCGCACTTCAACTCCTCGTGGTGCGTGCGCGTCAACCGGGACGAACTCTTCGAGTTGCAGGTCGACGGCACGGAGGGAAGCGCGGTCGCGGGCCTGCGCGACTGCAAGGCCCAGCACCGGGCCAACACGCCGAAGGCCGTCTGGAACCCCGACCTGCCCGACACGAACGACTACCGCTCGCAGTGGTTCGATATCCCTCAGGACGACGAGCCGGAGAACGCGTTCAAGATCCAGTGGGAGATGTTCCTAAAACACGTGGTCGCCGACGACCCGTTCCCCTACGACCTGCTCGAAGGCGCCAGGGGCGTGCAACTGGCCGAGCTCGGCCTGCAGTCCTGGAGGGAGCGGCGCTGGCTAGACGTCCCCGAACTCGAGGCGCGGCCGTCGCGGGAGCCCGAGAGGGAGCTGGGCCGTGCTTAAAGAACTAACGCTCCCGCGCGCCGACGGGTCGCTGAAACCATACATACCCCACGGAGAACCGCTACCCATCGTGCCCGCCGCGCCGCCGCGGACGCGGGTCGCCTACGCCGCGGCCCACGTCGTCGCCGACCCTTTGGCAGACAACGACCCGACGCTCAGGGTAGCTCTAGACTGGGGGGCTACGCTCGCCTACAGGCGTCACCTTTGGTCCCTGGGCCTCTCCGTGGCAGAGGCGATGGACACGGCCCAGAGGGGGATGGGCCTCGACTGGGAGACGTCGGGGGAGTTGATACGGCGCTCCGTCGCCGAGGCCCGCGCGGAGGGCGCCAAAGACCGCATAGCCTGCGGCGCCGGCACGGACCACCTAGATCAGAACCAGGCAAGCTCCCTCGTGGACGTAGAAAGGGCTTATGAGGAACAGTGCGCCTCCGTCGAGAGCGCGGGCGGGCGCGTCATCCTGATGGCGAGCCGGGCGCTGGCCGCCGCCGCCCGCGGCCCCGAAGACTACGCCAGGGTCTACGGGAACGTGCTCTCGGCGGTCTCGGAACCCGTAGTCCTGCACTGGCTCGGGGAAGCTTTCGACCCCGCCTTGAAGGGTTACTGGGGCCACGACGACCTCGACCTCGCGATGGAGTCGTGCCTCGGCATCATCGGGGAGCACGCGCCCAAGATCGAGGGCATAAAAGTCTCCCTGCTCGACGCCGAGCGCGAGGTCGCTATGCGCCGCCGGCTGCCCGAGGGCGTGAGAATGTACTCCGGCGACGACTTCGACTACCCCGGCCTCATCCTTGGCGACGAGGAGGGCTACTCCGACGCCCTGCTCGGCGTCTTCGACGCCATAGCACCCGCCGCGTCCCTCGCCCTGCGCGCCCTGGACGAGGGCGACGAAGAACGCTACGGGGAGGTACTCTCCCCCACCGTCCCCCTTGCCCGCCACGTCTTCCGGTCGCCAACCCGCTTCTACAAGACAGGCGTCGTCTTCCTCGCTTACCTGAACGGCCACCAGGACCACTTCCGCATGGTCGGGGGGCTCGAAGGGGCGAGATCCATCATCCACCTCTCCGAGATTTTCGTGCTGGCCGACCGGGCCGGGCTGTTGGCCGACCCCGAGCAGTCCGCCGGAAGGATGCGGCCCGTGCTGGCGCTGGCTGGCGTCTCCTGATGACAGGCCTCTCACGGCTCAGCCTCAACCAGGCAACGACGAAACGGTGGGGCGTGCGCGAGGCGGCCGAGGGCTGCGCGCGGGCCGGGATACCCTGGATCGGACTGTGGCGCGACAAGGTGGCCGAAACGGGCCTGGAAGAGAGCGCCAGCATCGTGCGGGAGACGGGCCTGAAGGTCTCGAGCCTCTGCCGCGGCGGCATGTTCCCGGCCACCACGAAGCGGGAGCGATTAGACCGCCTCGACGACAACCGCCGCGCGGTGGACGAGGCCGCCACCCTCGGCACGGACGTGCTCGTGCTGGTCTGCGGCGCGGCCCCAGGCAGGGACCTCAGGGCAGCCAGGGACGAGGTAGAAGAGGCCATAGAAACCCTGGCGCCTTACGCCGACGAGGCGGGGATCAACCTGGGGATAGAGCCTCTGCATCCCGCCTTCGCCGCCGACCGCTCCGTCGTCTGCACCCTGGGCGAGGCGAACGGCATAGTCAGACGGGTCGGCTCGCCACGGGTCGGGGTCGTCATTGACGCCTACCACGTGTGGTGGGACGCGGATCTCTACACCGAAATAGGGCGGGCGTCCGGAAGCATTCTCGGGTTTCACGTGGACGACTGGCCCAGGGGAGGCGGGGACCCGCTTCTCTCCCGCGGCATGATGGGCGACGGCGTGATCGGGCTTCGCCGGATGCGCGAGGCGGTCGAAGACGCGGGCTACGAAGGCCCCGTGGAGGTCGAGATCTTCAACGAGGCGATCTGGGCGAAGCCCGGCGAAGAGGTCCTCGAAACTATGAAGCGTCGCTACCTGGAGCACGTGCTCGGCGAGGTGCCCGCGGGAGGTTCTGCGTGAAGCCCCGCGCCCTGTACGTTCTCAGGCCAGACGCCTTCGCCGGGGTCTACGGCGGGCCCGAGAGGGCGGACATCGAGGAGATGGTGGACGTCTATGCCCCGCCGCAGACCGCCGAGTCCGTCGCGGAGGACCCGGGGTTACTGGCCGGGGCGGAGGTGATCCTCTCCGGCTGGGGAGCCCCGGTCATGGATGCGGCTTTCCTGAAGGCGGCCCCAGGTCTCGAAGCCGTCTTCTACGGGGCCGGGTCCGTCCGCCACTTCGTCACGGATGAGCTCTGGGAGAGGAATGTCCGCGTGGTCAGCGCCTACGCGGCCAACGCCGCTCCGGTCGCGGAATATGCCCTGGCTGCCGTCCTGTTCTCCCTGAAGCGCGTCTGGCACCTCGCCGCCGCCGTCAGGCGGGAGCGGGGTTTCCCGCCGCGCGTGGGGATACCAGGCGCCTACGGGAGCACGGTCGGGATCGTCTCCCTCGGCGCCACCGGACGCCTGCTGCGTAAGCGCCTCGAACCCTTCGACCTGCGCGTGGTGGCCCACGACCCCTACGTAACGGAAGAAGAGGCGGCCGGCCTGGGCGTCGAGCTCGTTCCGCTGGAAGAGCTGTTCGCGACGTCGGACGTCGTCTCGCTGCACACGCCCTGGCTGCAGGAGACGGAGGGCATGGTCGAGGGCGCCCACCTCGCCTCCATGAAACCGGACGCCACGTTTATCAACACCTCGCGCGGGGCCGTCGTGCGGGAGGCCGAGATGGTCTCCGTGCTCGCGGAGAGGCCCGACCTCCAGGCGGTCCTCGACGTGACGCATCCCGAGCCGCCTGAGCCCGGCTCCCCCCTCTACGACCTGCCCAACGTCGTGCTCACGCCGCACATCGCCGGCTCCCAGGGCGCCGAGCGCAGGCGCATGGGCCGCCTCGTGGTGGACGAGTTGCGCCGGTACGTGGGCGGGGATCCCCTGCAGCACGAGGTGACCAGGGAGAGGGAGGCCCTGATGGCCTGACGAGGCGGGGCCCGAAGAGCTGTAGATCGGAGAGCCGAAGAGGAGGTTCATGAAGGTAGGAGTCTTTACGGTGGGTCTGCCGGACCTGACGCCCGAGGAGGCCGCGCGCGAGATAAAGGACGCCGGCTACGACGGCGTGGAGTGGCGCGTCACCCGCGTCCCGGACGAGGTCCGATACGAAGAGCCCTCGTTCTGGGGCAACAACCTCTGCACCCTGGCGCCCACGGAGGAGGAGGCCAGCAGGGCGCGCCGCGTGTCGGAGGAGGCCGGCCTCGAGGTGCCAGGGATCGGCACCTACGTCGCCGTGGGCGACATCGAAGCCGCGGAGGAGGCGATGCGCTTCGCCCGGACCGCGGGCGCCCCGCAGGTGCGGGTGGGCGTCGGGGCCCCGGATGGATCTTCTTACGAAGAACTGTTCTCTGTGGCTAAGGAGTTCCTGAGGGGGGTCGAAGACCTGGCCGGGTCGCACGGGGTCAAGGCGCTCGTGGAGATCCACCACAAGACCATCTGCCCGAGCGCCTCGCTCGCCCACAGGCTGGTCTCTGCCTTCGATCCCGACCTCGTTGGCGTCATCTTCGACCCGGGCAACATGGCCCAGGAGGGCTTCGAGGACTACCGCATCGGCGCTGAGCTTCTGGGCCCGTACCTGGCGCACGTCCACATCAAGAACGCCGCATTCGAGCGGCCAGAGGGGGGCGGCGTGTGGAGGCCCCGCTGGTCGCCGCTGGAGGACGGGGTGGTGGACTTCGGTGGGGTCTTCGAGGCCCTGGAGGGCGTCGGCTACGACGGGTGGCTCGTGATCGAGGACTTCAGCGACGCCCGCCCGAGCCGCGAGGCCCTGAGGCACAACCTGGGCTTCGTCCGGACGTTCCTGGAGAGGGCCGGCGCGGGGAGGATCTGAGCTGGCCGGTGGCGGACGCGGGAGCGTAGACCGACCGATAGACGGAGAGGAGAAGCGTGGCGGAGTTTGGGGTAGGCATCGTCGGGGCGGGGACCATAGGGGCGGTACACGCCAGGGCAATAGGCGAGATAGAGGAGGCCCGCCTGGTGGCGGTCGCCGAGCCGCGGGAGGAGGCGGGGCGGACGCTCGCCGGGGAGAACGGGGCCGGGTGGCACGCCGACGCGGGGGCCCTGCTCGGCAGAGACGACGTGGACGTGGTGGTGCTGTGTACGCCTTCCGGGATGCACCCCGATGCCGCCGTGGCCGCGGCCGAAGCGGGAAAGCACGTCATCACGGAGAAGCCCATGGCGGTAACGCTCGAAGGGTTGGACCGCATGATCTGGGCCACCCGCGAGGCCGGGGTGACGCTGTCGGTGATCTTCCAGTACCGCTTCAACCGCGAGGCCCTGCGCCTGAAACGGGCCCTCGACGCGGGGCTCTTCGGGCGTCCCGTCCTTGGCAACGCCCTCGTGCACTGGCATCGCAACCAGGCGTACTACGACGAGAAGGGCGGCTGGCGGGGCACGTGGGACCTCGACGGCGGCGGGGCCCTGATGAACCAGAGCGTCCACGCCGTCGACCTCCTGCAGTGGCTCCTCGGTCCCGTGGAGAGCCTCTGCGCCTACGCCGACACGCTCACCCACGACATAGAGACCGAGGACGTAGCATCTGCGGCCCTGCGCTTCACGAGCGGGGCGCTGGGCGCGATCCAGGGCACCACCTCGACCCACGCGGATTACCCGCTGAAGGTGGAGATCCGGGGCACAGAAGGGGGCGCCACTTTCGAGAGGTCCCGGCTGACCGACTGGCGTCCTGCCCGCGAGGAGGAGGTCCTCTCCGCCGGGGAGCTGGCCGCCTTCCCCGACGCGCCGGAAGAACCCTTCGGGGCCGCCCACGAGCGGCAACTGCGCGCGATCTTCTCGGCGCTGCGCGAAGGCACGGAGCCGCCCATACCAGGCGAAGAGGCCCGCAAGGCCGTCGAGATCATACTCGGCATCTACCGCGCCGCCAGCGAAGGGGAACGGGTCTCCCTCGACCCCGCGCTCGACGCCAGGAAGGAAGCATAGTGGGCGCCGCGCGCGAGACCGCAGGTCCGGTCCACGCCCCCTCACCCGACCGTCTCTTCGACCCGGAGCCGTCCCGGCGCTCCGCGGCCAGGGAACTCTACGCAGAGGTAAAAGACCTGCCGCTCGTCTGCCCGCACGGCCATGTCCCGCCGGCACTCCTCTCCGACCCCGACGCGACTTTAGGCACCCCGGCCGACCTCTTCATCATCCCCGACCACTACGTCTACCGCATGCTCTACAGCCGCGGCGTCCCGATGGAGGGGCTCGGCGTGCCGACCAGGGACGGGACGCCGGTAGAGACGGACCACCGACGTGTCTGGCAGCGCTTCTGCGAGAACTTCCACCTCTTCCGCGCCACCCCCACGGGCCTCTGGCTCCGCGACGAACTCGCGAACGTCTTCGGCATGACAGAGAAACCCTCGGCCGGGAACGCCCGGAGGCTATACGACGAACTGGAAGAGAAGCTTTCCAGGCCCGAGTTCTCCCCGCGCGCCCTCTTCCGGCGCTTCGGGGTCGAGACGCTCTGCACGACCGACGCCGCGGGCGACGCCCTGGAGCACCACCGCTCCCTGCGCGAAGAGGGCTGGGGCGATACCGTGCGCCCGACCTTCCGCCCCGACGGCGTCACGGACCTCGCCCACCCGGACTGGATGGACAACATCGAGAGGCTCTCCGAGACCTCGGGCGTGGGAGTAACTGACTACGGCTCGTTCGCGCGGGCGTTGGAGGACCGAAGGGCTTTCTTCAAAGAGATGGGGGCGCTCGCCACGGACCACAGCGCCCTCTACCCGCTCGTGAGGCGTCTTCCCAAAAACGAGGCGGAGGAGATCTTCGCGCGGGCCCTGCGCGGCGAGGCCACGGAAGAAGACGCCGGGAGCTTCACGGCGCACATGCTCCACGAGATGGCGCGCATGAGCACCGAGGACGGGCTCGTGATGCAGATGCACATCGGCAGCTTTCGCGACCACGACGAGGACGTCCACCAACGCTTCGGGCCCGACTCGGGCGCGGACATCCCCGTCAGGGCGGACTGGACGCGGGGCCTCGGGGAGTTGCTCAACGACTTCGGCTCCAACCCGCGCTTCCGGCTGGTCGTCTTCACCCTCGACGAGGGCGCCTACGCGCGGGAGCTGGCGCCCCTGGCCGGGCACTACCCGGCGATGCTGCTTGGGGCGCCGTGGTGGTTCTACGACAGCCCGCTCGGGATGCGCCGTTACCTCGACGCCGTGATCGAGACGGCCGGCCTACAGAACACCGCGGGCTTCAACGACGACACCCGAGCCTTCGCCTCCATCCCTTCCCGCCACGACGTCTGGCGCCGCGTGACGTGCGACTGGCTGGCCGAAAAACTCATCACCGGCGTCATAGACGAGGAGGACGCCGGGGAGATGGCCCACGACTTCGCCTACGGCCTCGCCAGGCGCGCCTACAACCTCGAAGGGGAGCCAGTGAGGAGCACCCGATGACGGAGGCGTTCCTTGGCGGGCTTTTCGACCTCTCCGGCAGGGTGGCGGCCGTCACCGGCGCCACGGGTACTTTAGGCGGCGAGATGGCCCGCGGCCTCGCCCGCGCCGGCGCGAAGGTCGGCGTGCTGGGACGGCGCGAGGAACGGGCCGCCAGGGTCGTCGCGGAGATAGAGGCGGCGGGCGGGGAGGCGATGGCGCTGCCCGCCGACGTCCTCGACCGCGGGCAGTTGGAGGCGGCCCGCGACGCGCTCGTCGGGCGCTGGGGCGGGCCGGACATCCTCGTGAACGCCGCCGGCGGCAACGTTCCCGAGGCCACGGTCTCCGGCGGCATGGAGGTTTTCGATCTGCCCGAGGAGGCTTTGCGACGCGTCTTTGACCTCAACCTGATCGGGACCGTGCTGCCGGTCCAGGTCTTCGGCGAGGCGATGGCGCAGGGTACCGACCCCGGAGGCTCCATCGTCAACGTCTCCTCGATGGCGGCGCAGAGACCCCTCACCAACGTCGTCGGCTACTCGGCGGCCAAGGCGGCGGTCGAGAGCTTTACCCGCTGGACGGCGGTGGAGCTGGCGCGCAAGTACGGCGCCGGCCTGCGGGTCAACGCCCTGGCCCCAGGCTTCTTCCTCGGGGAACAGAACCGGGCGATGCTCGTCGACGAGAGCGGCGGCCTCACCGAAAGGGGACGGCAGATCGTGGACCACACGCCGGCCGGACGATTCGGGGAGCCGGACGAGTTGGTGGGGGCCCTGATCTTCCTGTGCTCCCCGGCCGCCAGGTTCGTGACCGGCGTGGTCGTACCCGTTGACGGGGGCTTCGGCGCCTTCTCTGGGGTGTAGCGCCCGGAGCTCTTTGCGAGACGTGGATACGGTCCAAGACGAAGGAGAACGTAGAACGTGAAAAACGTCGTGGTAACGGGCGGGAGCGGCAAGGCGGGGCGGGCGGTGATCCGGGACCTCCTCCAGAACGGCTACGAGGTCCTAAACGTTGACCTGCTTCCCCCGAAAGAAGACCTCTGCCCCTCCCTCGAAGTGGACCTCACGGACCTCGGACAAACGTTCGAGGTTTTGACCGGCGCGGATGCGGTGGTCCACCTGGGCGCGATCCCGGCCCCCGGACGCCGCCCCGAGGGCGAGACGTTCCGCAATAACACCGTGAGCACCCACAACGTCTTCTCGGCCGCGGTCTCTCTCGGGCTCGAAAGGGTGGTCTGGGCCTCCAGCGAGACCACCCTGGGACTCCCGTTCGACCGCGAGAAGCCTTTTTACGCGCCCATAGACGAGGAACACCCACTCTACCCGGAGTCCAGCTACGCTCTCTCGAAGGTCCTCTCCGAAGAGATGGCCCGCCAGCTCAACCGGACGGGCGGCATCCCGTTCGTGGGCCTGCGGTTCTCGAACATCATGGAGCCCCACGACTACGCGAGGTTCCCCGGCTTCTGGGACGACCCGATGCTCCGCAAGTGGAACCTGTGGGGCTACGTGGACGCCCGCGACGTTGCCCAGAGCTGCCGCGTGGGCCTCGAGGCCGACGTCACCGGCGCGGAGGCGTTCATCATCGCGGCGGCCGATACGGTAATGAACCGGCCCAACGCGGAGTTGATGGCCGAGGTCTTCCCCGGCGTTCCCCTGAAAGACGGAACCGGAAACTTCGACACGCTCCTCTCGATAGACAAGGCCCGAGACTTGCTCGGGTACGCCCCGGATCACTCGTGGCGTAACCACCTGTAAAGCCAACGCCGATAGTAGGATCTCCGTATCGGCTAGGAGGACCTGCGCTGCCGGTAGGCACGCATCTTGGCCCTGGAACCGCACACATCCATCGTGCACCAGCTGCCCGAGCGGTTCCTGGAGCCGTCGTAGAAGGCCCACAAACAGTCCTCGTTGCGACAGACCTTGAGCCGCCGCCAGGTTCCCTCCGACGACGCGCGCACCGCCGCGACGAGCAGACGGGCCGTCACCCCGCCAGCCGCGGTACCCGAGCCCGCCGGCAACAGGTCGGGCTTGCCTTCCTCGTCGAAGCGTAGACACAGGAGCGCGTCTTCCGCCAACTCGTTCAGGATCTCGACGCTTCTCTCCGCGCTCCCCCCGTTGTGGGCCAGGAGCAGTTCCCGCAACCCCTCCCGAAGTACCAACAGCCGGGCCAGTTCCTCTTTTTCTAACGGGACGCCCTTATCCAATAGATCCCGCTCGGACAGCCAGGCGGCCGCCTCCCGAGTACCCTCCAACAAGTCGTAGTCGTGCATAACGTTCCTTGTGTTTACGAAACCCTGTACCAGCGCCAACGGTCCCGGCGCAGGCTTCAACCTCAGGCCATCGAGGTCCCGACCTTCTTGACGTTTTCTCTCCATACCGAGATTTTACCTTCTAAAACTATTGACCGGTATTAGTTACTACCATAAAGTATTTGACAGTAACTAATACGGAATCGGGAGGAACGGTAGTGGAGGGTGGCTTGAGGCTTGAGAATCGGGTACGGACGGATGTCGGCGAGGTGGCCTACGGGGTCTTCGGGGAGGGCTCGCCGGTGGTCCTGGTGCACGGGACTCCGAGCCGTTCGCACATCTGGCGGGGCGTGGTTTCGCGGTTGGCGGAGCGTCACGCGGTCTACGTTTACGACCTGCCGGGCTTCGGGAAGTCCGAGAGGCACGAGGGTCAGGACATCTCCATAGCCGCGCAGGGAAGGGTGCTGGCCGGGCTCGTCGAGCGGTGGGGTTTGAAGGAGCCGGCGGTAGCGGGGCACGACATAGGTGGTGGGATCGTTTTGCGGGCCCACCTTCTCGAAGGAACTTCTTTCAGGAAGATCTCGCTCCTCGACGCGGTGGTCCTGACGCCGTGGGGAACGCCTGCGCTGAGACACGTCAGGGAGCATCTGGGCGCCTACCGGACGATGCCGACAGAAGTCTTCGAAGCATACGTCGCCGCCCGCCTGGAAGGGACCACGAGCCGTAAGATGGACAGGGAAGTATCAGAGGCCTACCTTTCGCAGTGGCGCGGGCCGGAGGGTCAGGCGGCGTACCTGAGAAAGGACGAGGCGCTCATAGAGCGGGACACCGCGGAAGTCGAGCGGCTGTTGGGAGATGTTCGGGCGCCCGTGCTGGTGGTGTGGGGCGGGGAGGACGCGTGGCTCCATCCTTCGCAGGCCGAGGCCCTGGTAAGGAAGATACCCGGTGCCGAACTGCGGTTCGTCGCTGGTGCAGGGCACTTCGTGATGGAGGACGCGCCCGGGAGGGTGGCGGAGATCTTGGCAGGGTTCTTCGCGGAGATCCCGCCCGGCGCGAACCCGTAGCGGTGGGCGCATCGAGGCGGTTGGGCTTCGCCGGGTTCGTCGCCACGGCTGTAACCTTCGGTCCGGCCCGCAACGGTTACGGTCTATTCCTGCCGGAGATACGAGAAGAGTTCGGGCTGTCCACGCAGATGCTCGGGTTCATAGCGAGTGGGCTCTACGTGGGTTATCTGGCTGCGTTGCTCGCCGTTGGTCTGCTCGCCGCCAGGAACGGCCCGCGTCTGCCGGTGACGATCGGGCTCCTCTCGGCCGGCGTGGGGATGGCCCTGGTGGCGTTCTCCCATAGCGTGACGGTTCTGGCTGCGGGCGTCGTCATCGCCGGAACTGCTGCGGGCTGGTCATGGGCACCGTACAACGACACCGTGGGACGGACGGTGCCGGCCGCTTCGGGGGACAGGGTACTCTCGGTCATAAGCACGGGCACGACGTTGGGAGTTGCGGTCGCCGGGCTGGCCGCTCTGGCGGCGACGACCCACGGGCTCCCGTGGCGCACCGCCTGGTTCGGTTTCGCCGCGGGCGCCCTGGCCGCCGCGGTGTCCAACGCCGCGCTCCTTCCGCGGGGCACCGGGTTCCCGGGAAACGGGCGGGCGGTGGATCGGCCGGGATTGCGGTGGTTTTGGCGCCCGGCGTCCGCGCCGCTGTTTGTCGTGGCGTTCTGCTTCGGGGTGGTCAACGCGGTGTACTGGTCCTTCGCCGTGGACGCGGTCTCCGGCGCGACCGGCCCCCCTGCGGTAACGGGACCGCTACTCTATGCGACCCTCGGGACCTCGGGGTTCGCCGGACTTCTCACCGGGGACACGGTGGCCCGTTTCGGGCTGCGGCGTACGCTCTGCGTGACGCTCGTCTGCGTAGGCATCGCGGCCGGGCTTCTCGGCCTGGCGCCGGCTCTGCTTCCGGCCGTGATGGCCTCGGCGGTTCTCTTTGGGGCCGGCACGATGTTCATGAGCGCGCTGCTGTCTTTGTGGAGTTCGGCCGCATTTCGCGAGCGGCCTTCGTCCGGCTTCAGCGCCGCCCTGCTCTTTTTCGGAGGCGGGGGCGTCGTCGGCCCCGCCCTCGTGGGCGCGACGGTGGGAGAATCCGGCCTCAGGCCTGCCTTTGCCTTTATGGCCGCGCTCTCCGTCGCTACGGCGTTCATCCGTCCCAAACGGCGAGTACGTGGACCAGAACCCCGCGAGTATTGATCTCCGAGCGTAGGGGGCGGTTCCCGAACCGCCCCCTACGCCTGATCCCAGCACGTCACCGCGCCGTCTTTATCCCTGACGAAGCGGGCGTCGCCGTCCTGGGAGATCACGACCAGCAGGACGTCCGGGAGAGACCCCGCCAGGCGGTAGGCGGAGCGGTGCCGGGTGCCGACCCCTTGCGTGCCTTCCTCTATGGTGCTCTCGCCTTCGAGGTCGAGGGCGTTTCGGACGGTCTGGACGGGCTCCAGTTCGCCGGATATCTCACCCCCGAAGCCCAGGAGCTCGAAGCGGCGGGTCATCACGACGGCGCCGTCGACGGCGGCGAGGCCCGCGACGAGGTGGGCGAACTCGAAGATCGCCTCGTCGAGCTCGGCCAGCTCGCGGTCCTCGCTCCAGACGTACTCCTCCCACCCGACCGCCCTCGGGTAGGCCGCCTCCTCGCCCCTGCCGTGGGACTGGGCCAGGCGGTTCATTATGCGCACGATCAGGGTCCGAAAACGCCGCCTGGGCTCGCCGTCCACGAACGCGTGTTTGAGGGAGACGCGTCTGCCCGCGAGCACCTCATCGGCCCTCTCCGGCGGGACTATGATAATGGTGCCCCCGTGGCGCGCGTCGCGCACGGTCGAGACGAGCCTGCGGAACATCTGCTGGGCCACCTTGCGCGAGAGGTCGTGGTCGAGCGGCGCCCACGGCTCCTCGACGGAGGCGGCCTCCCGACGCGCCTCTTCGTGGAGCTCCACGAGCTCGGCCCGCACGGGCGCGAACATTTCGGGGAGCCACCAGCTGGCGAAGACGTCGGTGTACGAGTCGCCGAGCCGGCCGGCCTCCAGCTCCGCGATGGAGACGGAGCCTTTCCTCACCTGCAGACGCCCGGGGCCCTCTACCTCGACGACCGGCACGGGCGGCAGCGGCGCCGAAGGCTCCCGCCCGCCCTGCACGCCCCTGAGCCAGCGCGGCCCGGAGTGGACGACGCCCCAGACCTTCAGGTCCCCGTCGTCGTCGTGCGAGACCCCGATCAGGGACCGGTCGAAGTCGGCGGCCGGGGAGAGGCGCCTGAGCTCATGCTCGTCGAAGGGGCGGGGTTTGTCGAACTCAAGCCGGTGCAGCCCTTCTGGCGGGCCATCGCCCTCCGGAAACTCCTCGGGGGAGGCGAAGATCATGCGGAAGATCACGGGCCGCTCTTCTTCGCGCAAGAGGCTCGCCTGGTAACAGGTGGAAAGCAAAGCCTCCATCACGGACGCCTCCGGCAACGCCCCCTCCCCGCCGTCCGAGTCCCCCGTATCGTCCGGGTACCTTGCCCACCGCTCCCGCACGAAGGCCGCCAGGTCGCCCGGGTAGGCGTGCTCCCTCTCCGTCTTGTCGGACGGTTGTTCGGTCGTAAAGATCCAGCACCTCCGTCTGTCGTGCCGAAAGTGTCTCTCGCAACGTCAACGGCCCCGAAAGAGGCCGCCCGCGAACCGTAACACAAGCCCCTAGCGGCTGAGGGGCCCCAGGGCGTCCGCCAGCAGCTCCCGGTCCAGGGAACAATACCCGGTCTGCCCGCTTTTGCGGCGCGTGATGATGCCGGCCTCCCTGAGCGCCCGGGCGTGGTGGGAGTAGAGCGAGAGGCTTATACCCAAAGCCCCCGCAACCTCCTTGCCGCACAACTCCTCCCGCTCCCTGAGCAGTTCCACGATCCTCAACCGGTTCGGGTCCGAAAGCGCCGCGAAAACCTTCGCCCGACGCTCGAGATCCACCCCCCGCCTGCCTTGTCCCGCATTCTCCACCATGAAACCTATCTTACTTCTCACACCCGTCTCGGTCAAATAGTCAAACACACAAGCGATTGTTTGACTATCCGGGGAGTTGGGAGCATAATCTGCGGGTGTCGAGTTTGGCTAGAGAGTCAGGAGCGGTCGGATGTCCGAGGTGAGGCAGGTTGGAACGGCGGGTTGGGACGCTGAGGTTCTGGGGTCTGAGAAGCCGGTGCTGGTGGACCTGTGGGCCGCGTGGTGCGGTCCCTGCCGCAAGGTGGGTCCCATAGTCGATGAGATCTCCACGGAGAGGGCCGACAGCTTGAGCGTCTTCAAGCTCAACGTGGACGAGAACCCGGATGTGGCGATGCGCTACGGGGTGAACTCGATCCCGACGCTGCTAGTCTTCAGGGACGGCGAAGAGGTGGGGCGCGTCGTCGGCGCGTTGCCGAAGGCCCGCATAGAGGCCCAGCTCGACGAGGCGCTAGACGGGGCGCGGGCGTGACGCGGGCCGAGGCAAGACGCCTCTTTGGCCGCGAGACCGACGAGAACGGCCCGGATCCCACGGAAGACCCGGTCCTGTACCTCGAAGATCGGGAAGAGCCCGAGAAAAAAGAAAAGTGAACATCGGGGTCATAGGATCGGGCAACATCGGCGCCAACGCGGCGAAGCTGTTCGCGGCGGCCGGCCACAGGGTAGCCGTCAGCAACTCGCGCGGGCCAGAGACGTTGGGCGAGCTGGTCCGGGGGATCGGGCCAAACGCCCGCGCCGCCACCGTCGAGGAGGCGGCCGGGTTCGGGGACGTCGTGATGGAGGCCATCCCCTTCGGGCTCTACGAAAGCTTGCCGGCCGGAGGGCTCGCGGGCAAGATCTTCGTGACCGCGTCCAACTACTACCCCGGGCGCGACGGGGAGATAGACCACGATGGGCTGGCGTCCAGCGAATTGGTCCAGAGGCACCTCCCGGGGGCCCGCGTCGTAAAGGCCTTCAACACCATCTACTACGAGAGGCTGCGGGACAACGGCCGTCCCGACGCGCCGCTGGAGGACCGGGAAGTCGTCTTTGTGGCCGGGGACGACGGGGAGGCAAAGAGGGTAGTCTCCGGCCTGATCGAGGAGATAGGCTTCGCCCCCGTGGACACGGGCACGCTCGCCGGGAGCCGCAGACAGGAGCCGGGCTCCCCCATCTACAACGTCCCCATGGGGCCGGAGAAGGCCCGCGAGATGCTCGCCGAAATGGGTTAAGGTAGGGCGGTGACCGGGAGAGAAAAACCGGGTGACCACGCCTCCTTCCTGCGCTCGCTGCGGGCCGTGCGAGAGTTCAGAGACGAGCCCGTGCCGCGGGAGGTCGTGGACGACGTCCTGGAGGTCGCCCGCCTCTCGGGCAGCGCCTCGAACAGGCAACCCTGGGAGCTCGTCGTGGTCAGGGACCGGGCGGCGCTCGACGCCCTGGCCGGCGTGAGAGGTTACGCGGGCCACCTGAGGGACGCGCCGCTCGGGATAGTGCTCGTCATGGCCGGGGAGCGGGAAGAGCAGGAAGCCTACGACGAGGGACGGCTGTGCGAGAGGATCATGCTCGCCGCCTGGGCCCACGGCGTCGGCTCCGGCATCGGCTGGTTCGTCCGGGAGGGGAGGGCGGAAGCAAAGAGGCTCCTCGGCATCCCGGCAGGACGGACGGTGCGGACCGCGATCTCCCTCGGCTACCCGGACGAGGAGGCCCGTCGGGGGCGCGGGGCCCCGGCGCGCAAGCCGCTCTCGGAGATAGTCCACGAGGAGCGTTATGGATAAGTTCGACAGGGAGACGCTGGAGGTGCTCGACGAGGCCGAGGAGGTCCGCGTCGAGACCGGCGGGGGCGGATCTCCCGGCGCCGTGATCTGGGCCGTCGTCGTCGACGACACCGTCTTCGTGCGCTCCGTGCGCGGCGAGAAGGGCCGCTGGTACCGCGAGGCCTCGGCGAACCGGGAAGCGGCGCTCCGGGTGGACGACAGGCGGATTTTGGTGCGCGCCGTGCCCGAGACGGACGCGGCGACCATCGAGAAGGTCAGCGCAGCCTACCGAGATAAGTACGGGGCCTCGTACCCCGGCCCGACGGCGGCGATGTTGCGGGAAGAGGTCCTGCCGACCACGCTCAGGCTGCTCCCGGCGTAGATGCCCGCCCGGATCGCCCGCCACTGGCACGCGAATTATTCCGGCAGGGCAGGCGTCGGCGCAGGCGTGCTGCTGGTCGCCCTCGGGGCGGCGCTGTGGGGTACGGACGGGGTGCTGCGGGTGCCCCTGCTCGGGGAGATGTCGCCCGCGGCCATCGTGCTTGGGGAGCACCTGATCCTGCTGCTCTACTCCGTCCCGGCCGTGGCGCTCGGATGGGGCGCGCTTGGAAGGCTCGGCGTCAGGGGCTGGGGCGCCTTGCTGGTCATCGGGTGGGGCGGGTCGGCGCTGGCCACGCTGCTCTTTACGGCGGCGTTCGCGGCGGGAGATCCCACGGTCGCCATACTCCTGCAAAAGACGCAGCCGCTCTTCGCGATCGGGGCGGCTCACCTCGTCCTTGGGGAACGCCTGAAGCCCGCCTACTGGCCGCTCTTCGCCGCGGCCATCGTCGGGGCTTACCTGGTCTCCTTCGGAAACCTGAGCCCCTTCGCAGCGCTCGGCTCGGAGGCGGCGTCGGGGGCCTTGCTCGCGGTGGGGGCAGCGGCGCTGTGGGGTTCTTCGACGGCGCTCGGGAGGTTCGTCTTGCGGGACGTCCCCTTCCACGCCCTGACCGGCGCCCGGCTGTTGCTCGCCCTCGCGCCCCTGACGGTTATAGCGCTGGCCCAGGGGGCGTTCGGAGAGCTTGGCGCGGGCTTCGGGTCCCAGCCGGGGAGGCTGGTCCTGCTGGCCCTGATCCCGGGTCTTTTGGGCCTCCTGCTGTATTATCGTGGCCTCTCCTCGACGAGGGCCTCGCACGCGACGCTCGCGGAGCTCGCCTTCCCGGCGACCGCGGTCGCCCTGAACTGGGCGTTGCTGGGCGTGGGGATCAACGCAGGGCAGGTAGTCGGGTTCTTCCTGCTCTGGGCGGCCATCTACGCCCTCGGTAGGTCGGGAGACAAGACCCTGCAAGATACGGACCTCAGGACGGAGGAAAGATGACGGTGGCAGAGACGAAGGGTGGAGACCACGCAATAGGGCCGGCCGACGCGCCGGTGACGCTCGTCGAGTACGGGGACTACCAGTGCCCTTATTGCGCCAAAGCCAGGCCCGTCCTCGAAGACCTCGTCGAGAGGTCCGACGGGAAGGTGCGCCTCGTCTTCCGCCACTACCCGCTCGACTCCGTCCATCCACTCGCCAGGCGCGCGGCCGAGGCGGCAGAGGCGGCCGGAGCGCAGGGCGCCTTCTGGCCCATGCACGGCCTACTCTACGAGAACCAGGATGACCTGTCCGACGGGGACCTGCGCTCCTACGCGGTGAGGCTAAAGCTCGACCTCGCGCGCTTCGACGGGGACCTCGCGGAGCACCGCCACGCCGAACGGGTCCAGGAGAACCGCCTCGCGGGAGAACGTAGCGGCGTGCGCGGCACGCCGGGCGTCTTCCTCAACGGCGCTCCGTACAACGGCCCCCTGGAGTTCGAGGCTCTGCTCGAAGCGGTCGAGGGGGAGCTTGACCGCCCTGACGGAGGGGAGGACCGCGCGGTTCGGCGCGTCGGGCCGGGGAGCCTGTTGGACGGGTTGGACGACCCTATCGCCGAGATCTGCTCCGAGGAGAGGGGCGTCGACAACAGAACGCTCAAGAAGGTGGTCGAGCTCGCGGTCGAGATAGCGCGGGAGGGCCGGGAGGGGCGCAAGATCGGGACGTTGTTCACCGTCGGCGACCACGAGGAGGTCCTGGTCAGGTCCAGGCCCCTCATCCTCGACCCCCTCACCGGCCACCCGGACGACAAGAAACGCGTCAAGGACCCCGACATGCGCGAAACCATAAAGGAGCTCGCCCAGCTCGACGGCGCCTTCGTGGTCTCCGACGGTGGCGTCGTCGTCTCGGCGGCCCGCTACCTCGACGCGGCCTCGCGGAACCTGGACATCCCCCTCGGCCTCGGGAGCCGCCACATGGCGGCGGCCTCCATCTCGAGAAACACGGGAACAGTGGCCGTCGCCGTCTCCGAGAGCTCGACCGTCAGGGTGTTCGACGAAGGCGGCGTCGTCGCCGAGGTCGTGCCCGAGGTGTGGATGCTCCGCGGCTACGGGCCGTATCCCGGGCGTTAGAGCGGTTTGCGAGGCTATTAGCTGTCAGCCGGTCGGCTTTCAGCCAAAGACAAAAAACTGAAGGCCGAGAGCGAAGGCGAAGCCGGAGCGGCCTGATAGCTGACCGCTCTAGGCTGATGAACGCCCCGCCTGCCGGGTCGACCAACGAAAAAGAGGGCCGGGGTTGAACCCCGGCCCTCACATACCTGTATCGGTAGCGCCCTAAGCTACGAGGCGGCCTTTATCTTGCGGTCGATCTGCTCGATGAGGGTCTCGCGGTTCTTGTTCTTTTTCTCGAACTCCCGCACCTGCTTGAGCTGCCCGGCGGAGAGGCCGTCGAGCCTCTTGGAGACCTCGTCGACGTTGAGATCCTCATAGCTCTGGGTCTTGAGGGCGCCGTAGACGGCAGTCCTGAGCTCGGCCTCACGGGTGGCCTCGACGGTCTCCCGAAGAACCTTCTCGGTCTGTCCGGCCGTCTCTTCGGCAACCCGCAGACCCTGCTGGGCGACCTGCTGGGTGGCCTGGATCCCCTGCTCGGTGGCCTTCTGGGCGGTCCTCAGGCCTTCCCGGGCGTAGGCGAAGGGGGAGAAAAAGTTACGGTAGGCCCCCACCCACTCGCGGCCGAGCGCCTGTAGACCTTCCTGCTGCTTGCGGGCGCTGCGCGCGAAGACGTCCGCCGTGCGGAGGTTCTGCTCCGCCTGGTCCCGCAGGGCCTCGACGCCGCCGCCAAACCAGTCCTGGGCAAAGCTGACGTTGCGCTGCTGGAGCTGCATCAGGCGCACGCCGTTGGCGAACCACTCCTGCGCCGCCCTGGCATTGTCCTCCTGGAGCTTGAAGAACTTGAGCCCGTCCTGGGCCAGCCTGGCGCTCCGACGCTGGGAGGCGGTAAAGCTCTCCGCGAGGGCCTCGTAAGAATCCCGCTGGGCCTCCGTCATCTCCCGCGCAGTGCGGGTCATCTTGTCAATGTTCGTAGTAGTAGCCATCAGTCTTGCCTCCGTTGAAGTAGATCGCTTCCTCTATGTTCTTACTGCATATATGTACCACACTCTCGCAATCCGAAACCTCCGGGCGGCGATTCGCGTGAAATAGTTCACGCGCGCGACGTCCGGCGGCGTCACGGGGAGTCGGTCCAAGTCGGGCTGCTCCGTTCCTAGCGGGGGTCGCGGTGGCGGCCAACCGTGGTGGTGCCGTGGGGTTTCTTGCCGATCCAGGCTACGAACTTCCCGACTTCGGGGTGTGACCTCAAGGCTTCCAGGGTGTTGTAGTGGCGTTCGAGATCTTTGTTGTCCAGGACGGTGTGGATGTGCCGGTGGCAGGGCGGGCAGAGGCCGACGGTGCGGTGGATCTCCCGCCGGTCGAAGGTTTTTTTGTTCCGTTTGTTCTTGTGGCGCGTCCTGGGGACGAGGTGGTGGCGCGTCAGCCGCTCCACGGGCCGGCCGCACAACTCGCACCTCCCACCCCCTGCGCCGTTCGTGTAGTTCACCCGCGTATTTTACTGCCGGGTCGTTTTGGGACGGGTGAGCGCGTTCGCCGTTTGGGATCAGGCAAAACGGATCTCGCGCGCGCCTAGCAAGACCGCTATTTCCCCGAACCGGCCGTCCAGGATTCTCTTCAAACGCGCGCCGGGACGCTCGAACATATCCAGCCGCGCTTCCATGACCTTGCCGGAGAACCGCGCCTCCCAGGCCCCGACCGCCGTCCCGCCCACGAGCACCACGCCGAGGCCGTCCCCGGCCGGTGTGTAGACGCGTCCCCGCACGTCCGGATGCACGAAGCGCTCCCGCCCATCGGGGGCGTACCCCATCGTGTAGCAGTCCCACTTCGGAAGGACGTCCACGGCGTCGGGACCGGGGCCTTCGGCAGCCTCGAAAGCCTGGAGGTCTTGGTACGGCAGGAGGTGGCCGTCTTCGAGCTCGATGGTCTCCACGGTCTCTAGCGCCGCGGCGGCGCGGCCTTTAGAGACGCCGGCCCACCAGCGGAAATCCTCCGGCCGGGCCGGGCCGAAGGCGCGGAGGTACTCGCCGGCGAGCCAGGCGAGGGCTTTGTCGGCGTCGGCCGCGGGCAGGTCGTCGCCGAGCCAGGTTTGGGTGGCGACGTAGCGGAGGGCGTTGGAGCGCGGTCCCTCGGCGCCGACGCGCAGGAGGACGCCCTCACGGGCCATGCCGCTCAGGACGGGCGTCGGGCTGCCATCGTAGCCTGTCGCCTCGCGCAGTTTCTGGCCGAGATCCCTGGCCGTGCTCGGTTCGTCGGCCGCGGCGAGCGCCGCTTCGCGCAGTTCGGGGTAGCGATCTTCTGCGATGCCGAAGTACTTGAGGCGTTGCCTCAGGCCCGACGGCGGCTCGGGGGCGGCGCGGAAAGCGAGGTGGGCCGTCTCGCGCGGGAGGAGGTGGATCGACCCGCGCATCGCCGGCAGCCGGAGCGCCCGCCGATCGGCGTCCAGACGCCTGAAGGCCTCCGTGGTGAAGCCCTTCGCGCGGGCGCGTAGCGAGAGCGGGGCCGACGGGTGGGAGCTGTACACGCCGACGACGGCCCGCAGGGCGGCCTCCACGTCGGGGGATCTGTGTCCCAGGCGCTGGCGGTCGTAGGACCAGCGCCCGGCCTGTTCCTGGATGGCGGACAAGGCGTATCCGCTAGTTTCGGACCCTGGCACGCAGGGCGGAGAAGGCCAGGTAGAACGAGACGAGGCCGACCGCGGCGACGGCGCCGATGGCGGGGAGGAGGTCGGCGAGGACCCAGCCGGAGGAGATCAGGGCCCGCAGTCCCGCCAGAAGGTACGTCACGGGGTTGTAGTCCGCGACGGTGGCGAGCCAGCCGGTCAGCGCCTCCTGCGGCAAGAACGTGGTCGTCAGAAAGGCGAAGGGGAAGAACAGGATAAAGGAGGAGTTGACCGCCGCCGGGTTGCCGGTCCTGAGCGCGATGGCGTAGGGAAAACCCGTGAAGGCGAGCCCCCAGAGACCGCTGAGAAGCAGGAACGCGAGCACGCCCAGGGGCCCGGTCGCGAAGCCGACGCCGAGGATAAAGCCGAGGACGAGAACAGGCACGCAGAGCGCGATGACGAGCACGAGGTCGGCGGCCATCAGGCCGAGCAGCAGGCTGTAGCGGCTCACGGGGGAGACGAGCAGCCTGTCGAAGTAGCCGGACTGGATGTCCGTGACCAGCGCGGACGCCCTGGAGATGCCCGTCACGGCGAAGACGATGGCGACGGGCAACTGGAACGCCTCGAAGTCCTCGACGCCCGCGAACGAGGAGATGTCCGCGAGCGCCCCGACGTTCACGGCGAAGAAGAAGATCGGGACTATGAGCGCCGGTATGAGCGCCTCCGGCTCGCGTGGTATGGCCCGCAGGGCCCTCCCCGCGACGCTTACGAGGTCCCGCCAGAAACCCGCTGGCCGCGCCCCGACGCGCCCGTCGCCCACTTCGATGCTGGCCCCTGTCATCGTCCCTCCTCGTCCGTGTCCGCGCCGTCGTCCGTGCCGAGCCTGTTGCCGGTTACCTCCAGAAAGACGTCGTCGAGGGTCGGGGTGCGGAGGGTCAGCCTCTCCACGGCAACGCCCGACTCTTCGAGCGCCACGGCCACCTTGCCGACTACGCGCGGGCCGTCGGGGGTCGCGACGGTAAGCTCCTCGCCGTGGACGTCCACCCTCTCGACAGCCTCCAGGCCGCGCAGCTTCTCGACCGCGCCGTTCGCCTCGCCGCGGGTGCGGGCGACGACGATGTCCTGGCCCACGGAGCGCTTGAGGTCTTCGGGCGTGCCCTCGGCGGCGATGCGGCCCGCGTCGATGATGCCCACCCTGTCGGCGAGACGGTCCGCCTCCTCCAGGTACTGGGTCGTGAGAAAGATGGTGACGCCCAGTTCATCGTTCAGGCGTCTCACCTCCTCCCAGACCTTCTGGCGGCTTACGGGATCGAGGCCGGTGGTCGGCTCGTCGAGGAAGAGGACGTCCGGGTTGTGGACGAGGGCGGCGGCCAGGTCGAGGCGGCGGCGCATCCCGCCGGAGTAGCCGCCGACGCGCCGGTCGAGGGCGTCGCCGAGGTCTATGAGCTCGCCGAGCTCGGCGAGGCGGCGCTTGGTCTCGCCGGTGGTCAGGCCGTAGAGGCGTCCCTGGAGGTGCAGGATCTCGGCGCCCGTCTGCTGCGCGTCGAGCGCCGCCTCCTGCAACGCCACCCCGATCCGGAGCCGGACCTCGTGCGGCTCGGAGACGACGTCCCGTCCGGCGACCGTGGCGCGGCCGGCAGTCGGAGACAGCAGGGTAACAAGCATCCTGACCGTCGTGGTCTTGCCGGCCCCGTTCGGGCCGAGGAAGCCGTAGATCTCACCCGGCTTTACGGAGAGGTCTACCCCGTCGACCGCCGCGTTCTCCCCGAACCGCCGGACGAGGCCCTCGGCCCTGATCGCGGTTCCATTCAAAGATGCCCCTCGCGCGCCCAAACCCCTACCGCCTCCCCGCTTTTTGCCCGTGTTTCGACGTGTTGTTTCTGCCAATAATTCTACTTGCAAAGCCCTCTATTCCATCGGTCGGTTCGCCCGAGCGATGGCCGGTTTGACGCTTTCTGCTGGCGGTCTGCGGGGCGATTTAGCCGGTGCGCAGACGGTACAGGCGGGCCCTGCCGGGAGAGATTACGGGGTAGAGGTACTGGGGCGGCGTCCCGCCAAGGTTGGTCTGGACGAACGCGCCGTCCGCCCCGGCCGAGGGGTCGAACACCTCCACGCCCCTGACGAGGTTGGAGATGGTCAGGCGGGCCTTCGCCGCCCGGTTGGGGCCGCGGTTCGCGACGAGCATGTACCGCTCGGAGGGGGCACCCGGCTTGTTGAAGAAGCTCAGGATGACCGCGCTCCCGGTGGCGGCCCTGACGTAAGGGTTTCCCCTGAAGGGTTGGGCGCCGCGCGGCGGCTTTGGCTCGTTGGCGTGGGTCACGGAGGTGGAGGTGAGGGGCAAGAGGACGGCGCCCACCCTTCGCAGGTACTCGTTCGCCCTTTGGGCGTAGTTGTAGAGAAAAGTGCGCTGGCCGGCGCGCGTGATCAGGGCGTTGCCGAACCTGATACCGTTGCCGCTGGCCGGGGTCCAGTAGGTGAAGTACTGGATGCCCTTCACCCCGTAGGCGAGGGCCACGTTGAGCTGCCAGAAGAGCTCTGCCTCGTCGGGCGACCGGCGCGGCGCGAGCCCGATGCCCCGCCCGTCGAAGCCCATGCTCTGCACGAACCCCCAGGAGGGCACCCCGAAACGGAGCGCGAAACGCCTGATGACCGCGTGGTTGTAGAAGTAGTCTGTGGTGGTCCGTTCGTTCGCCAACAGCGGGTAGTGGTCGAAGCTCAGGAAAGGCGGGGCGATGGCCGAGTTGGGATACTGCGTCTCGTTCATGTAGTAGTTGAGGTAGGCCTCGTAGGACGGGGCTTCGAGCGCGTTGCTGGGAGACGCGTAGGAAGGCCAGGCGTTCACGTACGGCAACTCCTCGCCGCCGAACACCCGCTCGACCTCCTCTCTGGCGAACCGGAGGGTGGGGAACAGGCTCCTGCCCGGCTCGTCGTAGAGGAAGATGCCGGCGAGCGCCGGGTACTGGCCGTTGCCGAACCTGACCTGAAGCTCCTGGATCCTCTGCGTGATCGCCGCCGGGTCGGCGGCCGCCTGCGCCCGCACGTCCTGCTCGGAATCCTGCTCGTTGAGGGCCTGCAACACGCCCTCAGGCTCCTCCTGTCCCCCCGCCCGGGCGGCCTGGGCGGGGGCCGTGCCCTCGATGGCGTTGCGCAGCCTGCCGTCGTCGAGCACGAGCCGCAGGCCGTTCGGCCCGCAGGCTTCCAGGGCGAGCCTGTTCGCCCTGTCGTTGCTCACGCCGTTGCCGCCGATGACGGTGTTGAAGTTCGCCCCGGCGAGCTCCGCGTAGCGCCTCGCCGTCTCCGACGCGGGATCGGGGTTCGTGTTTGGCACGGGCGGCGGCGGCCACCACGCCGCGATCGGATACCTGCCGTCGTTCAAGATGGCCGGCCCGCCCACCGTCTGCGCCAGGCCGGCCCCCGAAGGGAGCAGCGAGCCGGGGAAAAGCGAGAGCCCGGCCCCAAGGCCCGCCAACTTCAGGAAACGGGAGCGACTGACCCCACCGCCCAAAACCCCGCGATCTTCAGTGCCAGCCAAAACCCCTCCTAAACCCTTTTTACGGAAGCGGCCACCCCCGAAGACAGCCCCAAACCCACGCACCAACGCCACAAAGCTTACATCGCCAAGAAAACGATGCTTGTTAGTCCTCTCACTTTACGGCAGCTCCGTGCAGAACGCCAGCTTTCAGCTTTCAGCGGTCAGCTTTCAGCGAGGGCAAAAAAGCCGACCGCTGAAAGCTGAGGCGAAGCCGGAGCGGGCCGATTCAGGGACGTCTTCCCCGCGGCGGGTGGACGACGTAGACCACGCGCCCCTGGACTTCCGCCTCCTCGGCGGGCACGACGAGGTCCTCGTGGTCCCCGTTCTCGGGCCTGAGCCTCACGAACTCCCCGGCCTCGCCCCTCTCGCGGAAGATCCTCTTTACGGTTACCTCCTCCCCGCCCCGCAAGAGCGCCACGACGACCTCGCCGTCCGCCGGGTCTTCGTCCTCCTCGACAACGAGCAGGTCACCGTCGGCTATGTGGGCCCCGATCATGGACTGCCCCACCACCCTCAGCAGGTACCGCCGACGCCCCGAACGGGACCCGACGAGCTCGGCGGCCAGCGAGTACGCCCCGTCCACGGCCGCCACGGCCTCCAGCCCGCGACCAGCGGCGATGCGCCCGAGCAGCGGCATCTCCCCGACCACCTCCCAACCTTTCCCCGTTAGCCTGATGCCCCGCGCCCTCCGCGACGCGCCCTCCCGCTCGACGTAGCCGGCCTCTTCCAACTTCTTGAGGTGCTTGTAGGCCGTCTGGGAACTCCGCAACCCGACGGCCTCCCCCAGCTCGCGCACGGTCGGCGCCCCGCCCCCCCCGGCGCCCAGGCGGGCCAGGTGCCGGAGCATCTCCAACCTCTTCCCCCAGTTCTCAGGGACCATCTCCGCTCCCTCTGTCGCCGTGCCGCGGGAACACTCTAGCGGATCTTGCCCTAGACCGCAAACAATAGTTTGTGGTAGCGTGAAAGAAAAATAGAGGAGCGCCCCCACCCCGGGCCCCGGCGACCGAACGGCGACCAACCAGTAGCGGTCTTCGGGGGTTTGAGGAGGCGAGGACGCCCTTCGTCCGGATTATACCGGGCGGCGCGGGTCCTCCCCACCCCTGGCTCGGCTGCCGGCGCTCTGGGAGGAGGATCTCTTGGAAGCGAGCGTCGCCGAGATACACGCCTACCCGGCGAGGCCCGATGGGTTCGAGGAGCCGTTGTTTCCCACCAGCGGGTCGAAGCGGGCGGTCGTCGAGCATTTGCTTCGGGCGCCGTGGCTCTCGCGGGCCTCGGAGCTGGCCGGGACCGGGGGACAGGCCGCCCGCGTCAGGCGGGAGCCGGTCGAGGTCGAGAACCTCCGCGGTCGCGTGCGGGTCACGCGGACCTCGGGCCGGGGGCGTTCACGTAAAGCGTGGATCGTGGAGGGTCTCGTTCGCTGGCGGGAGGTCGGGTGGTGGTGGGACGAGGACAGGGCGGCCGACAGGACCACGGCCAGGGTGCTCCTCTCCGACGGAACGGTGGCGGATCTCACCCGGGAGCAAGGCGGCTGGTTCGTGGTCGGGGTGCTGGATTGATGGCCTCCCACCACTTCGTCCACCTGCACGTAAGGAGCGGCTTCTCCTACGGATACGGGACGGCGACGCCGGAGGAGTTGGTCGAGGAGGCCGCCGGCATGGGGATGAGGTCCCTCGCCCTCACCGACCGCGACGGGTTGTACGGCATCCCGCGCTTTCTGGAGGTCGCCGGGGAGGCGGGTATATCTCCCATCGTAGGGGCCGAGATCTGCATCGAAGGCGGCGGATACCTGGTTCTGCTGGCCGAAGGGATGGAAGGGTATCGCTCGCTCTGCAGGCTCATCACGGCCTACAGGTGCTCGTCTGGGGACAGGCGCAAACCGGCGTGCCCGCTCGCGACCCTTCTGGACCACGCCGAAGGTCTCGTCTGCCTGACGGGGGCCGTTCCCTTCGGCCTCGTCCCCCGCCTCGTTCTCTCCGGTCAGGGCGCCCGCGCGGAGAGGGTCGCGGACCTTTTGGGGGAAGCGTTCGGGCGGGACGGGGTCTTCGTGGAGCTCACGGACGACGGGACCGCCGGCAGCCGAAGAAGGATGGGACAGGTCGCGGCGTTGGCCCGGAAAAGAGGTCTGCCGGTCCTGGCGACCAACGAGGTGTCTTACCTGCGGCCGGGGGACCATCGCCTGCACGAGGTCCTCGTCGCCGCCTCGCACCTCTCGCGCCTGCCGGGGCCGGAGTACAGGCCGACAGATCAGCTCTATCTAAAAACTCCCGAAAAGATGCGCCGGCTCTTCGAGGACCGCCCGGAGGCCCTGGCATGCGCCGCGGCGGTGGCGGAGCGCTGCGCCGGCGCGGTGGACCTCTCCGGGAGAGTACACGTGCCGGCCGCCAGGGTCCCGCGGGGATCTTCGGCGTGGAGGACTATAAGGAGGATGGCTTTCGCGGGGGCGAGGAAGCGTTACGGGAAGGCCGGCGAAGACCCGACGCTCGGGGAGGTGGCGGCCCGGCTAAAGCGAGAGCTCGGGTGCATAGAGAAGCTGGGGTTCGCGCCATACTTCCTGGTGGCGTGCGAGGCGCGGGAGATCGCGCGCTCCAGAGGCATCCCGGTGACGGGCCGGGGGAGCGCGGCGAACAGCCTGGTCTCGTACTGTCTGGAGTTGACCCAGCCCGAGCCGTTCGGCAACGGGCTCCTCTTCGAGCGGTTCATGCACGAGGGTCGCAAAGACCCGCCGGACATAGACCTGGACTTCTGCTCGCTCCGGCGCGACGAGGTCCGCTTCGAGATGGTCCGGCGCCACGAAAGGAGCGGTGCCGCGGAGGCGGCCACGGTCCAGACCATGTCCCTGCGGGGGGCGGTGAGGGTCGCGGCCCGCGCGCTCGGACACCAGCCTGGCGAGATAAACGACCTCAGCCGGCACGTCCCTACCCGCTTCAGGGACCGCGACCGGGTCTACGCGGGCCTCGACGGCTGGAAGGAGGCGCTCTCCGAACCGGCCATGCGGAACCACCCCTTGCAGGACGTGGAGAGATACCGGCTCCTTCTGGAGCTCTCGGCGGGTCTCCTCGGGCGCGTCAGGGAGGCGGGGACGCACAGCGGCGGGATGGTCTTCGGGACGGCCGAGCGCCACCTCTCCGAGCTCGTGCCGCTAGAGCCCTCGGGGAAGGAGGGGCTGCTGCGCTGCCAGTACGACAAGGACGACCTGGAGCGGATCGGCATCCCCAAGCTCGACCTGCTGGGCCTGAGGATGCACACCGCGCTGCACAGGGCAGGCGTCCTCGCAACGAAGAGAACGGGCCGGAAGGTAGACCCCTACGACCTGCCGCCCGAGGACGGGGACACCTACGCGCTCATCAGGACCGGCCGGAACGCCGGGATGTTCCAGCTCGAGTCCCCGGGTCAGATGCATTTGAGCCGGCGTCTCCGGCCCGAGAAGTTCACGGACCTTGTGGCCCAGATCTCGCTCTTCAGGCCCGGACCCGTCAGGGGAGACCTCATAACCCCTTTTATACAGAGGAAGAACGAAGAAGGACGGAGCGCGGAGATCCTACCCGAATTAAGGGAAGTGCTGCGCCGGACTTATGGCGTCCTCGTCTACCAGGAGCAGGTCCTCGCCGTGGCGAACGCCGTGGCCGGTTTCTCCCTCACAGAGGGGGACATGCTCCGCCGCGCCATGACCAAAGACCGGGGCCCGGGCGCGATGAACGGGCTGCGCCGCGAGTTCCTGGACCGGGCGGGCGAGAAAGGCGTTACGGCCGTCAGGGCGAGCGAGGTCTTCTCCTGGATGGAGGGCTTCTCCGTCTACGGCTTCTCGGCAGCCCACGCCGCCTCCTTCGCCGAGCTCTCCTACGCATCGGCGTACATGAGGACCCACTACCCGGCCGAGTTCTTCGCCGCCCTTCTAAACTCGCAGCCGATGGGCTTCTACAGCCCCAGGCTGCTGTTGAACGAGGCGCGCAGGATCGGGCTCGAAGTGCTCCCACCCGACATCCACCTCTCCGAAGCAGAATTCGCCGTCGAAGCCGGAGCCGCGCTCCGCGTGGGCCTCCGCTACTGCAAGGGCCTCTCGGAGAAGGCTATATCTTCGATCCTCTCAGGTCGTCGCGAAAGGCCTTTCGCCTCCGTCACCGACCTGTACGGGAGGACCGCGGTCGAGAAAGACTCGCTGGAGAACCTCATCAAGGGCGGCTTTCTGGACGATCTACCAGGAGAGCCCGGCCGGTCACGGCTGCTCGACGAGGCCATGACCCTACCGAAGAAGCGGAGGCGCGGGGAGCAGCCGGAGATACCCCTGAGGCACCCGGCGAGCTGGTGGACGACGCGGGAGAGGAGGGGCATCGAGCACCTGCCCCTTGCCGAGACCGCCCGAGAAAAGATGGAGTGGGAGGTCCTCGGCCTCAACGCCCGCAGGCATCCGCTGCTGCCCTACCGGGCGGCGCTCAGAGAGTTGGGAGCGGTTTCGAGCGAGGAGATAAGGAGACTTCCCCACGGCACCCGGGCCCGCGCCGCGGGCCTCATAGAGTGCCTGCAGAGCCCGCCGACAAAGAGCGGCCACCGGGTGTACTTCCTCCTGATAGAAGACGAAAGCGGCCTATTGCAGGCGACCCTCTTCCGTTCGGCATACCAGAGGTGCGGGGACCTGCTCCACCGCGAGGGCGCCTTCCTTCTAGAGGGCCGGGTGGAGCAGACAGCCGCCAGGGGTTTCGCTTTCCTGGTCGACAGCGCGCGGAGCCTGCGGGAAGCCCTGGCCGGGGCCGCGGTGCCGACGCCGCGGGTCACGCCTTCGCCGGGGGCCTTCCTGCGGGCGGGGAGGCGGAGCAGAAAGGCCAGTTAGGGCTATCTCGCACGGAATACGTTCTCATGATGCCACCGCAGCGACTCGATGTCCGGCCAGAAGGGTTTTTGCGAGGGGCCCACGATACCGCGCCCTTCGAGGTTGGTCAGATAACCGGGAAGGTTGGCGGAGGTGGTCAGTTGGGGGGAAGCCGAGATCTCGTACCCCGACGACACCCACATGAGCCCCTCGTCGAACACCCAGTGGCACATCCGACAGAGAGCCATGCCGTTGGCAGGCCGGTCGTCCCGCGTCTCGCTCCACGGGACGATGTGCGCCGCCGCGACGGCCGTGTGCCCGTCGAGCGTGCGGACGCGGATGCCGCACAGGGCGCAACGGTGGCGGTACGCGGTCACGACGGCGCGCCTGAAACCCTGGTCGCGGACGGCGGGACGGTACGCCTCCTCGACGGGCAGCGCCTCTTTCACTCTGGGATCTTCGGGATGTTTCAGCAACTCCTCGCTGTAGACGAAGGCGCCGCGATTGATGAAGCTCTGTTCCAAGACGATGCTTCTAGTTTCTGAAGAGAAGTAAGTCTCGATCAGGACGCTTCGTAGCCGGTCGCGGTACTCTTTTATTAGGACAAAGTCGTAGAGGTCCTCGTCCAGACGAGCCCCGAGGACCTCTTCCTGGAGCCGGGACAGCGACGAGATCTGCGGGCCGATCCGGGCGTCCTCGTGCTTCGGTAGCAGGTGCCAGAAGCCATCACTCTGCAAGTGAAAGAAGGGCAGCGCGAGGTTGCCCGAACGGCCGAAAGGCAGGACGCGCTCCCAGTACCGACCGAACAATTCCGCAAGATCGTCCGTGATCTCGACGAGGTTCGAGAAGACCTTGCCGGATTCAAAAAGATCCAAAACGCAGAGAAGCAGGAGCGGTTTGTGCGGAGCCTGGTGTGCCGTGACCCCGGACCACCCCTTTCGGTTCCTGTTGGTCCTTAGCCGGGCGAAACGCTCCGCGTAGCCGTCTATCCCATCACCCATCAACGTGCAAGCATATTAGCCGCCACGCTTCTTCTCGCGCCAGTCTCGAACCGTGTCGAGGTGTGTGCTCCGCAAACCAACGGCAGCATCCCTAGCCAGAGGACTCGAACGGGTTGAGGAGCCGCACGCCGGTACGGGCGACGTCGGAGGTGTTGCGGGTGACGAAGGTCATGTTCCTGACCCTGGCGGTGGCGGCCATCAAACTATCGACCACGGGTACGGGGCCGGGTACGTTCATCCTCCCCCACTCCTCCGCGGTCTCGGCATCGACGGGTATGATCCGATCAGCGTAGTCCCTGAGAACGGTGGTTAGCCAGGCTTCGTAGACCTCCGCCTGCACGGGGTCTCTTCCTTCGAGAAGCCCGATACCCCGTCTGACTTCCCCGAGCGTCAGGACGCTCAGGTACAGATCCTCTACTGGCACGGAGGAGATCCAACGCTTCACCCGCTCGGCGCCCCGTGGCTTGCGCGCTTCGAAGATGACGTTCGTATCGAGTAGATACTTCACCTTACAGGTCTACGTCCCGCGGCATCTCCTTGGGCCGTTCCAGATCCAGCACACTCAAGTCCGGCCCGGATAACAGAAATTCCTTGAAGTCCGGCTTCTTTTCACCCGTCCGCCCGTACTCCTCCGCCGAAACCACAACGACCACCTCCTTCCCGTGCCTGGTGACCACCTGCGGCCCCTCCTCTAGCGTCCGCCGCACCAACTCGCTGAACCTCTGCTTGGCCTCTTGCAACTGCCAGGTCATGCTCTCACTCCTACATTTTCTGTCCAGTCTGTCCAGATTATAGGCCTGGACGCAGGAGAGATCCAGGCGAGTGTCGGCCCTCCGTACCACGCCCGAGGCTGGCGCCGTCGGCGGCCCGACGTCTAAGATGTTCTCCAGGATAGACAGACCTTGGGGAGGTTCCATGCAAGGGCGAATGCCGGGCATCGATGTACGAGAGTACCTCTTCGAGGACGACGGTCTCATCCCTAACAATCCGACACTGCCACTGCTCTTCTACCCGCAGGCGCTGCCAGAGGACGAACAGAACCCTTCGCGCTGCAAAGGGCTACTCGCCGAGAACGGCTGGGGCGGCGCCTGGGTGAACGGCGTCTTCCCGTACCACCACTACCACAGCACGTCCCACGAGGTCCTGTGCGTGGTCGGCGGTGAGGCGCGCATAACTTTCGGCGGTCCCGAAGGTGAGACCGTCGAAGTGAGGGCGGGCGACGTGGTGGTCATCCCGGCGGGGGTGGGGCATTGTAGAGAAAGCTCCGGCGGCGGGTTCACCGTGGTCGGGGCGTACCCGCGCGGCCAGGAGAACTACGACCTGAGAACCGGCGAAGAGGGCGAACGGCCCGGGGTACTTGAGAACATCCGCGACGTCCCGATGCCGGAGACGGACCCCCTCTTCGGCGGGGAGGGTCCGCTACTCCGGCGCTGGCCGGGATAAGTGCCTCCTACGCCGCCGACTCAGGCGGAGAGGGAGAGCCGGCTCTCGCGGACCTCGACGGGCAGGGCGCGTTGGATCTTCTTGAAGTCCCTCACCTCGGCCTCGCCAACGAGCGTTACGGCCACGCCTTCCTTGCCGGCCCGCGCGGTGCGGCCGATGCGGTGGACGTAGGTCTCGGTGTCCTCGGGCAGATCGTAGTTGACTACGTGCGAGACGTTCGGGATGTCGAGCCCGCGCGAGGCGACGTTGGTTGCGACCAGGATGCGGGTCCGGCCCTTGGTGAAGCCGTCGAGCGTCTTCGTGCGCTGCGCCTGCGTCTTGCCGCCGTGTAGGAGGGCCGCCCTGTAGCCGGCCTTCTCGAGCTGGCGGTGCAGCTTGGTTGCGCCGTGCTTGGTGCGGCGGAAGACTATAGCCACGGGGTCCTTCTCGGCGTCGATGAGGGCCCGCAGGGCGCGGGTCTTGTCCTTGCCGTCGAGGCGGTAGTAGACCTGCTCGACGGTGTCGACCGTGGGGGCCTCGGACTCGACCGTCAGGTAGCGGGGGGAGCGCATGTGGCGCTTGACCATGCCCTTGATCGCGTCCGGCATCGTCGCCGAGAAGAGGGCGGTCTGCCGTTCGTTCGGGGTGTGGGAGAGGATGCGGCCCACGTCCGGGGCAAAGCCCATGTCCAGCATCCGGTCGGCCTCGTCGAGCACGAGGTAGCGCACCGCGTTCAACCGCAGCGTGCCGCGCTGGAGGTGGTCGAGGATGCGCCCGGGCGTGCCGACGACGACGGAGGTTGCGCGGTTTTTGAGGGCCTTGATCTGGGGCCCTATGCCGACGCCGCCGCATAGGACTACCGGACGAACCGGGCTGTAGCGGGAGAGGTTCGAGATCTCCGTCGCGGCCTGAGACGCGAGTTCCCGCGTCGGCACGAGCACGAGCGCCTGGACGCCCCGCGGCTTCCTATCCAGGCTCTCTATGAGGGGTATGGCGAAGGCGGCGGTCTTGCCGCTGCCGGTCTGGGCGAGGCCGACGACGTCTTCGCCGTCTAGAAGCTCGGGCATCGCCAGAGCCTGGATGGGCGTCGGGGTCTCCCAGCCCTGGCCGGCGACGGCCCGTCGGACGTTCTCGGAGATGGGCAGGTCTGTGAACGAGGCCGTTCGGACCTCGTGTATGGTCTCTGTCAAGGTGGTGCGCTTCCTCTCTCTCGCTGGTCAGTAGTCGCCACAATAAGGAGCGTACGTCGTGGGCTACCGCTCAACGTGAGGAGATAGACGCAAAGCACAAAAAAAGAGATGCGCTTCGGGCATCTCGAAGATCGTGGACGTAAGTTCTTTATCGCGTAACGGAGGGGAGTATACCGCACGTTCGCCCGTATTCGAGGCGGGGATCGTCACGGGTAGGTTTCCGTTTGCGGGGGTATAGATTGCGCGTCGGGCCCGGCCCGGCGCCACGGCCAACGCTGACGGGAGGACGGACGATGACGGAGCCCACGGGCACAGAGAGTTTTCCCGAGCTTTTCGGGGTCATAGAAAACTACGCGCGGGGCGACCACAACCACCAGGTAAAGGCGCTGCGCGTGATCTCCGCCGCCTACCTCCCCCTCTTCGAAGTCCCCCCGATGCCGGACGCCAAACGGGTGGTCGAGGAGGTGCTCCGGGCCAACGACTACCTGCTGATCGACCCCGAGTCAGGCGGGCTGGAGCCGGCCGCCGTGGATGCCGTGGTGAGCGTGGCGACTTCCAGGCTGGATCAGTCAGACATCCAGTGGGGCGCCGGATGCCTCCTCGAAATAATGGACGCCCTGAGGCAACGGGCGCGAACCGATGGCTACGGCACCTACGTGCTGGACGCCGAGGACGTCCTCGACGGCCTGGAATCGATACTCGCCGCCGACATCGTGGAAGACGCCATCGAAGACGCGATCGTGGAAGCCCTGGAAGACGAGACCTGACCCGCCAGAGGCCCCGAACGCTAAAATTCGTTGGTGTCCGCCCCGCCCTCGGGTTCCCCGGAAGCTTCTCCGCTCCCCAGCATCTCACGTAGCTCCCGCACCTGATCCTCCAAGAGCTGCAGGCGTTCTTCGACGAGGGCGAATCGGTCTGCCACCTCGCCCCTGAAGTCCTCCTCGGAACCCTCCGAACCGCCTCCCAGGAGCTTGCCCGCGAGGCCTCCACCGGCGAGCCCCGCGGCGGCGCCCGCGAGCCCCGAAGACCCCCCGCGGCGGTCCGTCAGGCGGCCCGCCAGGTCTTCCATGGCGCCCACGTCGAAGCCACTCCGTTTGCGGCCCGGGCTTCCTCCGCCGCCACGCTTCGAGCCCCCACGCACGCGCTCCCGCACGCGGCCCTGCGCGCGACCCTGCGATCCCCCGCGCCTGCCCCTTCTGCCCATGTCAGGTCTCCTCCGTCCTCGCCGACGCCTCGCGTAAACGGAATAGCTGTACCCGGAGAAAGTCCGGCGTAACCTCTGCCTCTTTCGTTCGGTACGGATCGGTCCATGCGCCACCGCAGCGACAGGATGCGGGGGAAACTCATGCTCGGGTCGACCCCGGTCTGGCCTTTCGCCCCAGCCAGCCCGACGCGTCGGACTCTTCTGGCCTCACAGCGGTTTGCGGAAGGATGGGGCCCGTCGCGAACGGGCCACGAGTTGCGGAGGTTTCGAGGTTCCAAGGCTTTTAGGCTTTCAGGGGCGGAGGGTCGGGGCTCCCCCGTCCGTTTCGTGACGCGCCCCTCAAGACCTCGGTGCCCAAGAACCTCAAAACCTCACCAACACCAACGTTCGGTCCTTACGCAACCCGCTATCAGGAACAGTACCGCCGCCGGATGCCGCAACCTCACCTTGGGTAGGCGTCCTTCACGCCGCCGTCCACGTTCAGGACGTTGCCGGTGCTGCGGGATGAGCGCGCCGCTGAGGCGAAGTGCAGGACGGCCTCGGCGATGTTCTCGGGGAGCACGTTGACCTTGAGCACGTTGCGCTGGCGGTAATGCTCCTCCAGCTCGCCCGGCTCGATGCCGTAGGCGGCGGCGCGCTCCTCGCGCCAGGAGGAGCCCCAGATCCTCGACCCGCTCAGGACCGCGTCGGGGTTGACCGTGTTGACCCGGATGCCCGCGGCTCCCCCCTCCTCGGCCAGGCAACGCGCCAGGTGCAGCTCGGCGGCCTTCGCCGAGGAGTAGGCGGCCGCGTTCTTGCCGGCCGCCAGGGCGTTCTTGGAGGCCACGAAGATGAGGCTGCCCCCGATCCCCTGCTCCCTCATGATCTTGAACGCCTCGCGCGCGACGAGGAAGTACCCTTTGGCGAGCACGGCGTGGTTCTTGTCCCACATCTCGACGCTCGTCTCCTCGATGGGCGCGGAGGAGGCGAGGCCCGCGTTTGAGACCACGACGTCCACCCCGCCGTACTCGAGGATGGCCCGGCGGTAGGCGCGGGCGACCTCCTCCTCTTCGGTGACGTCGGCCCGGGCGGCTATGCCAGGCTGAGGCAGGCTCTCCGCGACCTCTCCGGCGCCTTCTTCGTCGAGGTCGCAGGCCACGACGCAGGCCCCCTCCGCGGCCAGGGACCGAGCCACGGCGCCGCCTATGCCCCCGGCACCTCCGGTGACGAAGGCGACCCTGCCCGCGAGCTCGCGGGGAGGCGGAGCCTGGGCGAGCTTGTAGAGCTCCAGGGGCCAGTACTCGATCGCGTAGGATTCCTCCTCCGTCAGGGAGACGTAGCCGCCGAGGGTGTGGGCGCCGCGCATGACGTTGATGGCCCTGTAGGCGAAGTCCCTGCTCAGGCCCGCCTCCTTGGCGTTCTGCGCGGCGGCCACGAGCCCGACGCCCCGGATCAAGACGACCCTCGGGTTCGGGTCGAACATCTCCTCGTCGGCCTCCTCGTGGCGCGCGTAGTACGCCTCGTAGTCCCGTCTGTAAGCCTCGACCCCCTCGCAGAGCTTCGTTTTCAGCTCCCCGGCACCCTCGTTCGCGGGGTCGAATTCCACCCAGAGGGGCCTTACCTTCGTCCTTACCAGGTGGTCGGGGCAGGCGGCGCCAACCTGGGAGAGTTCCCTGGAGTCGCGCCCGCAGACGAACTCGAGGACGTCGTCCGAGGTGTGGTCGACGCGCAGGATCTTGTGCGCAGCCTCCGCTGACCCGGAAGAGAGCGCCCCGCGCAAGGCGGGCAGGACGCCCGCGAGCAGCTCCTCACGTCTCCCTGGCGCGGGCGGCTCGACCGACCGGCCGCCGAACGGCTCCCCGGCCCTGCCCGCCACGAACTCGGCGGCGCGGTTGATGGCCTCGATAGTCCGCCCGTAGCTCTCCTCGTGGGTGCTCCCGTAGGTGACGAGGCCGTGCTTGGCGAGCAGGACGAACTTCGCGTTCGGGTTGTTCCTCACGGCTTCCCCGACCTGCCTGGAGAGGGTGAAGCCGGGACGGATGTAGGGGATCCAGACGGCTTCATGACCGAAGCACCGGGCGGCCAGGTCCTCGCCGCCCCCGGCGCAGCAGATCATGTTGATCGCGTCGGGGTGCGTGTGGTCCACGTGCGGGTGGGGCACGAAGGCGTGCAGGAGCGTCTCTATCGACCCCCTCGGCATGTCCGGCCTGAGCTGGCAGGCGGCGAGGTAGGCGACCATCTCCTCGTCGCTCATCCCGTCCCGCTCCTCAAGCGGCAGCACCTCGCCCAACTTGAGACCGGTGAACTGTCCCGCCCCTATCGTGGCAAGGTCCGAGCCGGAGCCCTTGACCCAGAGGACGTCCACCTCCCGCCCGGCGTGGTCGCGCTCCCTCGCCTTTGTAGAAGTGTTGCCGCCCCCGAAGTTGGCGACAGATCGGTCCCTGCCCAGGAGGTTCGAGCGGTGGGCCAGCTTCTCGAGCTCCGAGAGGCCGGCGACCGCGCCCCCGTCCCACAGGTTCTCCGTTGACCCGGGTATCCTCGTCTGCATGTGTGGCCTCCCTACGGTCGGCGCTGTCAGCTATCAGCCGTCAGCCATCAGCTCTTTGTATTCCGTTCGTCATTCGCAAGCGTTTCACGGTGCAGCGCCAACCTCGCGGTTCCAAGAGCGGGACTCACTTTCGCCACCCATCGACTGGCTGGAAGCTGACCGCTGATGGCTGACAGCTTTAACTCCATCCCGCCCCGGCGCCCTCGCCGCGCTCGGCGGCGACCTTCTCCGCGTACCCGCTCTCTTTGAAGGCGGCTATCGGGTCGGCCGCGGCGCCCAGGTCCTCGCGGACCTTCGCGCACAGCGGGCGTACGTCCGTGGCGTAGGCGTCGAGCAGGGTTCGGTGCGCGCCGAGGACGTCGCCCGCGCGACGGGCCTCGTCGAGCGCCCGGCGGTCCACCAGGAGGGCTTTCGCGTAGGCTTCCTGGAGGTTCATGACGGAGAGGATCATGGCCTCCATCTTGGGCTCGATGTTGTGGGTCTGGTCGATCATGTAGTCGATGCGCGTCTCGGAGTGCTCCTCCGCCCCGACGAGCTCGACGTAGATCAGGAACAGCTCGAACGGGTTGACGCTCCCGACGATGAGGTCGTCGTCGCCGTACTTGCGGTTGTTGAAGTGGAAACCCCCGAGCCGACCCTCGTCCAACAGCAGCGCCACCACGTACTCTATGTTTACCTCCTTGGCGTGGTGCCCGAGGTCCACCAGGACTTCGGCCCTGTCGCCGAGCTTCTGGCAGACGGTGAGGGCCGCGCCCCAGTCTGCGAGGTCGGTGTGGTAGAAGGCCGGCTCGTAGGGCTTGTACTCGAGCAGCATCCGCATACTTTCGGGCATGGCCGAGTAGACCTCGCCCAGGCAATCGACCATCCGGTGGCGGCGCTCGATGAACGAGTCCTGGCCGGCGTAGTTGGTGCCGTCGGCGAACCACAGGGAGAGGACGTCGGAGCCGACCTCCCCCGCCACGCGCACGCACTCGAGCAGGTGGTCCGTGGCCTCGCGCCTGACGTCCGGATCAAGGTGGCAGACGCTGCCGAGCCTGTACCCCGGCTCCTGAAAAAGGTTGGGGTTGACCGCGCCGATGCGCAAGCCCAGGGATTCCGCGTGTCCTCTCAGCTCACCGTAGTCGTCCACCCTGTCCCACGGGATGTGGACGGCGACCGTCGGGCAGACGCCGGTCAGCCCGTGGACCCGGGCGGCGTCGGCCACCTTCTCGAAGGGGTCGCGGGGCACGCCCCTCTGCGGGAAGACCGCGAAGCGCGTGCCGGTGTCGCCGTAGCCCCAGGACGGGGTCTCCAACCTCTGCGAGCGCAGCCGCCCCTCCACCCGGTCGACGTCGACCCCCCGGGCCGCGAGGGTCCCCGAAAGGCCCTCGTAGGCCGGCCCTTCCGTACTCTTCAAAGCTTTCTCCTCCTCCAATCGGGTGCCGGCGCCTCTCATGAGGGGCGCCGGCGCCTGTGCTGCCCTAGAAGTCGTACTCGTCTATATTGTCCTGGCTGAAGACCAGCGGCGGCCCGAGAAGGACCTCATCCTCGGCGATCATCTCCACCTTGCCCAGCCGGCCGGCTTCGAAGGTCCCCGATTTGGGCATGTTGCCCTCTATCTGGGCGTTGGCGACGTGGACGGCAAGGTAGCCGAGGTCCACAGGGTTCCAGAGGACAAACTTCTCCACGGCCCCCGACTCGAGGTAGGGCTTCATGTCGTTCGGCGTCGAGAGGCCGGTAACGGCCACCTCGCCCTCGAGCCCCTCCTGCTCGACGGCCTCGGCCGCGCCGGGCAGGGCGACGGAGGTTATCCCGAAGACGCCCGCCGTATCGGGGTTGGCCCTGAGGTAGTTCTTGGTTATGTCGATCCCGAGCTGGAGATCCTCCTCGCCGGGTTCGACGGAGGCGATGGACATCTCGGGGTACTTCTCCTTCATGCGCTCGCGCATCTCCTTGAGCCAGGCGACCTGGTTCGGGGCGGTCAGCGAGCCGGTGACTACCAGGAACTTGCCCTTGCCGTCAGTCTGCTCGGCCATCACGTCGACGAGCTCGTAGCCTATGGCCTCGAAGGTCGCCTGGTTCACGAAGACCTCGCGGGCGTCCTTGGCCACGTCGGCGTCCCAGGAAGAGGTCTTGATCCCGGCGTCCTCGGCCTTCTTCATGGCGGGGGCGAGGGCGTCGGGGTCGTTGGCGGCGACCGAGATGGCGCCGCACTGCTGCTGGATCCACTGCTCGATCATCTGGGACTGAAGCGCCGCCTTGGCCTCCGTCGGCCCGTCGTAGACAAGCTCGACGTCGAGGTCCTTGGCCGCCTCCTCGGCGCCCTTCTCGGAGGCGTTGAAGTAGGGAATGCCGACGAGTTTGGGCATCATGCAGATCTTCTTCGGCCCGCCGCCGCCACCGCCACCCTGGGACGGCTGCTGTCCCACGCCGCAGGACGCGGCCACCAGCACCAACGCCATCAGCAGGGCTACACGGACTATCTTGACCCCCCACGTGGATCCTGACACGTTCTCTCCTCCTTCTCGGTACGCTTCGCTCTTCACCGACGATCTCCTCTCTCGGATACGGCTCACTCCTCCCTTCTTCGGAAAAACTCGTTCAGGAAGACGGCCACGAGGAGCAGGACCCCCAGCACGAAGACCTGCCAGGTGCTCGGCACCCCGGCCAGAACCAGGCCGTTTCGCAAGGTGGCGATGATCAGGACGCCGAGCACGGTGCCGCCTATGGTCCCCGATCCGCCGTAGATGCTGGCCCCGCCGAGGACCACGGCGCTTATCACGTCGAGCTCCAGCCCGAGGCCCGAGTCGCCGCGCGCCGTGTAGACCCGCGAGGTGTAGATGACCGCAGCCATGCCCACAAGCAGCCCGATCCCGGAGTAGAGGGCCAGCTTCACCCTGCGGACGGGCACCCCGGAGAAATGGGCCGCCTCCTCGTTGTTGCCGATGGCGTACACGTAGCGGCCGAAGCGGGTGCGCGACAGGATCAGCCAGACCACCACCACGGCTAGGATAAAGATGAACAACTGCCCCGGCACCACGTTCAGGAAGTAAGCCTGCCCGAAGTAGGCGAACCAGGCGGGGAAATCCGAGACCGCCTCCGCCCTCGACAGGCCGTACGCCAGGCCCTGAAACAGGGCGAAGGTGCCCAACGTGACGACCAGCGGGTGCAGGTCCAGAAAGGTTATGAAGAGGCCGTTGAAGAGACCGGCTGCAAGGCCGACCACGAGGCCGAACACTATCGCCAGGGGCAGGGGCAGGTCGGCGGCGTAGGAGAACCCGACCGCGACCGAGACGAGGGCCAGGTTCGAGCCGACCGAGAGGTCGATGCCCCCGGTGATGATTATCAGGGTCATCCCGAGCGCCATTAGCCCCACCTCGACGAAAAAGCGCGAGGTGTTGAGCAGGTTGCCCACCGTGAGGAAGAGCGGCGAGAGAAGGGACATCACGACCAATAGGACGATCAGCACCCCGAGAAGCACGACCTCTCGGGAGAACTTCAACCGCCTGAGGACCGCCGTGGCCGCGCTCATGACTTGTCTCCCAAAAGCCGCCGGCGCAACACGTCTGTCGTGACGGCGAGCAGGATCAGGGCCCCTAGCACGGCGTCCTGCCAGATGCCGGGCACCCCGAGCAGGATGAGACCGTTGAGGATGACGCCTATGAGTACGGCCCCTGTGAGGGCGGCGAGCGTCGAACCCCGCCCGCCCGAAATGCTCGTGCCCCCTATCACCACGGCCGCGACCACCTGAAGCTCGAGGCCTGTCCCGGTGTTGGTCTGCACGGACCCCGCCCGCCCGAGGTAGATGATGGACGCTATGCCGACGAAGACGCCTACGAGAACGAAGGACAGGAAACGGACGCGGTCTATCGGGAGGCCCGCCAGGCGGGAGGCCCGGCGGTTGCCGCCGACGGCGAAGACGTTTCGGCCCCAGGTCGAGTGGCGGCTGACAAGCTCCATCACCACGAACAGAAAGAGGAGGACGAACACGGGGTACTCGATGCCCAGCACCGACCCGGTCCCGAGGACGCGCGTCTCGTTCGGGATGCCGGTGATCCAGGTCCCTCCGGTGACCAGCAGGATCACCCCGCGCAGCGCGTAGAGCATGCCGAGCGTCACGATTATGGACGGGATGCGCCCGAGGGTCACGAGCAGGCCGTTGACGGCCCCGGCCAGCGCGCCGACGGCCACGCCCGTCAGCAGGGGGAGGATCAGGCCGCCCGTGCTCGTCGCCACGGCCCCCGCGGCGACCGCGCACAGGCCCATCATCGAGCCCGTCGAGATGTCTATCTCCCCGCACAGGATCACCTGGTTGACCGCGAGGGCGATAGTGCCCAGCACGGCCACGGAGACCAGGATGGACTCGAGGTTGGAGCCGCTCAAAAACTTGTCGCTGCTGAGCGAGAAGGCCACCAGCAGAACGGCCAAAAACACCAGAGCAGGAGCCTCGGGGCGCACCAACCACCGGCGCAGCGCGGTACCGTTAGCGCTACTCTCTGCGGGGATCGGCGCCTGTGCTTCACTCATCTTCGGGTGCCTCCTCTCCCGGACCGGCCGGCCGGTTCTTGCCGCCGGTGGCCGCGGTCATCACCATCTCCTGGCTGGCCTCGTTGCGCCCGAACTCGCCGGTGATCCTGCCCTCCCGCATGACCACCACCCGGTCGGACATGGAGAGGACCTCCTCGAGCTCCGAGGAGATGAGCAGGATGGCCTTTCCCTCCTTGGCGAGGTCGTCTATGAGGCGGTAGATCTCGGACTTGGCCCCGACGTCGATGCCCCTGGTCGGCTCGTCGAGGAGCAGGATGGAGGGCTCGCGGGCTAGCGATTTCGCCAGCACCACCTTCTGCTGGTTGCCGCCCGAGAGGCGGCTGACGGGATCTGACACACTGCCCCCCCGAATAGATAGCCCCTTGGCGAACCGGTCGGCCGTCTGCCGCTCCGTCCTCGGCACGAACCCGAACCGCGCGATCCGATCCAGGATGCTCAGGGTAATATTGTTCTTTATGGAGAAAGGCAGGATGAGCCCCTGCGAGCGCCGCTCCTCGGGGACGTAGAAGATGCCCCGCTCCATGGCCGCCTGGGGGGAGCGTATCTGGACTACCTCGCCGTCGATCCGGATCTCGCCCGACTCGGGTGAGCGGATGCCGAAGATCGCCTGGGCCACCTCGCTACGGCCGGCCCCGACGAGCCCGGACAAACCGACGATCTCGCTCCGGCGCACGACGAGGTCTACGTCCTCGAACTCTCCGGCCCTGCTCAGGCCGCGCACCTCCAGGGCCACCTCGCCCGGGTTGTGGGCGCTCCGGGTGAACAGCTCGTTCAAGGGCCGGCCCACCATGAGGCGCACCAGCTCCTCGGAGTCGAGGTCTGCGGCGGGCGCGGTGGTGATGTGGTGCCCGTCGCGCAGCACGGTGATGCGGTCGGAGATAGTGAAGATCTCCTCCAGGCGGTGCGAGATGTAGGCGACGCCGACGCCGCCAGCGGTCAAATCGGAGATGATCCTGAAGAGCTGGCGGACCTCCCGCTCGGTCAGGGAGGCGGTCGGCTCGTCCATGACCACGGCCCTGGCCTCGCCCACGAGGGCCCGCGCGATGGCCACGATCTGCTGGTTGGCCGCCGAGAGCCCCTTGACGGAGGTGGTGACGTCCAGGTCGACGCCGAGGGACCTCAACCGCCCGCGGGCTTCGGCCCGCATGGCGGTCCTGTCCAGGGTGCCCCAGCGTGTGCGGGGCCGGTGACGGCCCACGAACAGGTTCTCCGTAACGGAGAGCTCCGGGAACAGGTCCAGCTCCTGCGGGATCATGGCGATGCCGGCGGCCTCGGCGTCGCGCGGCGAGGAGAACTCGGCGGCCTCCCCGCCCACCTCCAGCGTCCCCTCGTCTGGTGCGTACAGGCCGTGGACCATCTTCATGAGCGTGCTCTTGCCCGCGCCGTTCTCTCCCACCAGGGCGTGGACCTCGCCGGGCCGCAGGTCGAAACTCACCCCCTCCACGGCTGTCACGCCGCCGAAGCGCTTCGTCACGTCGCGCAAACGGAAGACGGGCGGTGTCTCGGCGACCGTGGCGGCCCTCTCCGTGCCGGGCTCCTCGGAGAGGCTCATGGCGCTCCAACTTTCCCGAGGCCCTCCAGATGGTCACCACCCGGCTCTCTATCCCTCCCTGCCCACCTACTCAAAAGCTCGCTCCTTCCGCGTCCAGGTGCGCGGCAGCGTCCATGACCCCCCGCAACCTCTCGTAGGCCCCATCCCACTCGTCCGCGCTGCCCATCGGCTCGTAGTCGTGCAGCTCTACGGGGGAGCGCCGCACGGCGGCCCGGATCTCCTCTAAAGAACCCAGGTACCCCCTGGCGTGGGCCTGGACCATGAGGTTGCCAAGGGCCGTCGCCTCCACCGGTCCTGCCCGCACGGGCCGTCGCGTCGCGTCCGCCGTGAGCTGGCACAGGAGCGTGTTCCGCACCCCGCCCCCCACCACGTGGACGACCTCGGCCCGCCGGCCGGTTATCTCCTCGGCCCGCTCCAGAGACCACCGGTACTTGAGCGCCAGGCTTTCGAGCACGCACCGCGCGACCTCCCCCGGTTCCCCGGGCGGACTCTGGCGCGTCTCCCGGCAGAAACGGCGGATCCGTCCCGGCATGTCCCCAGGGGGGAGAAAGGAGGGGTGATCCGGGTCCAGCAGCGGACCGCCGCCCGGCGCCGCCTGAGCGAGGCGGGCCAGCTCTTCGTAGGAGTACTCGCGTCCTTCGCGGGCCCAGGTGCGCCGGCATTCCTGCAAAAGCCAGAGGCCCATGACGTTCTTCAGGAACCGCGTCGTACCGCCGAAGCCCCCCTCGTTCGTAAAGTTTGCGTGCATGCCCCCGGGCGCTATGGCCGGTTTCGGCAACTCCACGCCCACCAGGGACCAGGTGCCGCTGGAGATGTACGCGAAGTTCTCGTTTTCGGCGGGGACGGCGACCACGGCGGAGGCGGTGTCGTGGGAGGCGACGGACGTGACCGGCAACCCTCCCTTTGCCCCCGTCTCCTCGGCAACCGCGGGCAGCAGGGGGCCGAGTTGGGTGCCGGGTGGGACGATCTCGCCGAAGATGTGGCCGGGGAGGCGCATCTTCTCCAGGAGGTCGCGGGCCCAACCGCCCGAACGCGCGTCGCAGAGCTGGGTGGTGCTGGCGGCGGTGAACTCGCAGGCTCTCTCGCCGGTGAGCCAGTAACCGATGAGGTCGGGGATCAGGAGCAGCGTTTGCGCCGCCTGGAGAAGGGGCGAACCCTCCATCGCCAAAAGCTGGTAGAGGGTGTTTATGGGCATGAACTGGACGCCCGTCGTTTCGTATATCTCCTCCCTGGGCATCCGATCGAAGGCCCTCTCCTCCATGCCCTCGGTGCGGGGGTCGCGGTAGTGGTAGGGGTTGGCTATCAGGCAGCCGTCGCGGTCCAGGAGGCCGAAGTCCACGCCCCAGGAGTCGACCCCGAGGCTCTCTATTCGTTCACCGTCGTTGGCCGCTCTGGCGATCCCGTTCTTGACCTCTTCGACGATCCACAACACGTCCCAGTGCAGGCCGTCGGGTAGCCGGACGGGCACGTTCGGAAACCGGTGCACCTCTTCGAGGGCCATCCGCCCGCCGCTGAAACGCCCGAGCACGACGCGTCCGCTCTCGGCCCCCAGGTCGACCGCCAGGAACGCGGTCTCCGCGGCCACTACCGACCGCCCCGCGGTGGCCCGGCCGGGCCGTCGAGTAGACCGTGCTCGGCGGCTTTATCGCGCAGAAAGGCCAGCCCGTCGGTTATCAAGGCTTGCGGATCTCCGACCACGTTCCGCCACAGGGCCGTGGCGCCTATGATGTCCTCGTTGACAGCCGCGAACGACTCCATCACCAGCCGCCCGTCGTACTCCGCATCCTTCAGGCCCCCGAAGACGTCGTCCCAGTGCACGTTGCCCGTGCCAGGCGTCCCCCGGTCGGATTCCGAGAGGTGGATGTAGCGCATCCTGGGCCCGGTGGCGACTATCGGTTCGTAGAAGCCCTTCTCCTCGATGTTCATGTGGTAGGTGTCGAGGTGAACGAACACGTTGGCCTCGTCGACCCGGCCCACCATCTCGTCGGCCTGGGAGGCCAGGTTGATCAGGTACGTCTCGTAGCGGTTGATGGCCTCTATGCCGAGCGAGACGTTTTGTTCCGCCGCGTACCGCGCCACGCTCTTGATCACCCGCGCCACCGTCGCGAGCTCGTCCTCGGTGGGCGGCTTGCGGGTCAGGGTGCCAAGGTGCGTGTAGATCGCCCCAGAAAGAGCGTCAGACCCAAGTTCGGCCGTAACGTTCACCGCCTTCTTGAGAAACCTTTCCGCCGCGTCGGGGGCGAAGGGAAGGTGCGCCGACTCGGGCAATCCAAGCGAGCAGGTGCACCCGATCCCGTACCGGTCCAGCAGCTCCCTCGTCCCGGAGACGTCCATGCTTTCGGGATGCAACAGGGGAATCTCCACGAAATCCAACCCGGCCTCGGACGCGCCCCGGATCACCCTCTCGGCCCCCTCGGGCGTCCATTCGCCCGCCCAGATGAACGCGTGCGCTCCGAACTGCGGCATACCGTTACCCTTCCCTGGACCCTGGGATCTCGAAAGCTGAGAAGTCTGGCTTCGCGCTCATCGCTCCACCGGATAGGCCATGGCGGTCATGAGCGAGAGGGCCGGCTGGGTGGTGTCCATCCGGGAGACCTGCACCGTGACGGGCACGCTCGATTCGACCCGGACCGCGTACGGCACGCCGCGCGGGATCTCGACGCCGTCTATCTCGTCAGTCCGTATGTGCCTGGTGCGCTCCGGCGGGACGATCACCTCGACGTCTTTGACCGGGTCCCGGTCCTCGAAGTAGAAAGAGACGGAGAGCCGCGCCCGCTCCGCCGACGTGTTGAGCACGCAGATCGCCTCGTGGCTCTGCTGCGAACCCGTGCTCTCCGCCGGGATGAACCCGTCGGGCACGATCCATACTCTGGCGCCTTCGCTCACGAAAGATTCCTAAACACACCGCACCTCGGCCGCCAGTACCAGTGTAACCCCGCGGACGCGGATCGTGCGGCCCAGGGGGTCGGTGTCCGTGAAGTGCCCCTCCGGCGTTGTCCCGTACGCGCTGTGGAATCTTTGAGAGGCGGTCACCGGGCTACCCTGCCCACGAACTCGTACCTGCCGGAACCGACGGCCAGAACGCCCTGTTTCTCCTCCATCTTCAAGACCTTGACGCCCTCGGCTCTCTCTACCGGCTTGCCGCCCTCGGAGATACCAGCCCCGCCCTCCGCCGGCACGTAGACCGTGGCCGTCGTGTTTGGGGGTATGTCGATCCCGAGTTCGAACCGGTCGCCCTCCACGCTCCAGGCGCTGGCGATCCTGCCACGGACCGAGTCGTACTCGGCCCGCGCGTGGGCCAGGCCGCCGCCCGGGCGCGGGCGTATGACGATGCGCCCGTAGCCCGCCGTCTCGGGATCCATGTCCAGCCCCGCCACGTAGCGGTAGAGCCACTCGCCCACGGAGCCCAAGGAGTAGTGGTTGAAGGAATTCATGTTGGGCGATTGGAAGCCGTTCTCCTCCGTCCAACCGTCCCAGCGCTCCCAGATCGTGGTGGCCCCGTTTTTTATGGTGTATCCCCAGGATGGATATGTCTCGTTGTTGAGCAGACGGTAGGCGACGTCGGGGTAGCCGGCCTCCGTCAACACGGGGCACAGGTACCCCACGCCGACAAACCCCGTGGAGAGGTGCCAGTCTTTCGCCTCTATGGCCCTGACGAGGTGCCCGGCGGCCTTCGCGCGCAGCTCTTCGGGCAGGAGCCCCATGTGCAGGGCCACCACGTAGCCCGTCTGGGTGTCGGCTCCCACACGCCCGTCGGGGGTGACGTAGGCCCGGTTGAACGCGTCTTTGATGTTCTCGAAGAGACTTTCGTAGCCGGCGCCTTCGCGGCCTATCGCGCGGGACATCTCGGCCACGAGCTTCGCGTCGTGGGCCCAGTAGGCCGTGGCCAGTAGGTCTTTGGGGGTGGCGTCGCCCTCGGGTGAGAGCCAGTCGCCGTAGTTGTTGCCCAGCTTGTTCCGGCGCAGGAGGTCGGGGTTTGCCTCGTGGAGGTAGGACATCCAGCGGGTCATGGCGTCGTAGTGCTTCCGGACTATCCTGGTGTCGCCGTAGGTCTTGTAGATGGTCCACGGCACTATGATGCCGGCGTCGCCCCAGGCGGGGGCGCCGCGGCTTAGGTTTATGAGGCCCGAGCCTTCGAGCAGGGGCACCACGTCGGTGAAGGCTCCATCCGGCGACTGGGCGTCCTCCACGTCGTCCATCCACTTGGCGAAGAAGGCGGCGACGTCCATGTTGAGGGAGGCGGTGCGGACGAAGATCTGGGCATCCCCCGTCCAGCCGAGGCGCTCGTCGCGCTGCGGGCAGTCGGTCGGGATGGAGAGGAAGTTGCCCCGCTGTCCCCAGACGATGTTGCTCTGTAGCCTGTTGACCATGGGGCTCGAACACTCGAACGAACCGCTGGGCGGCGTCGCGGAGTGGACGACGCGCCCGACCACGGCGTCGAGCGGCGGCTCGCCGGGGTAGCCGGTCACCTCGACGTAATGGAAGCCGTGAGAGGTGAACCGCGGTTCGTAGACTTCTTCGTCCTCGCCCTTGAGAACGTACGTATCCGTCTGGCGGGCCGATCGGAGGTTCTCGGTGTAGATGGTCCCGTCCGGGTTGAGCGCCTCGGCGAAGCGCATCCTCACCGCTGTTCCGGCCTCACCGCGCACCTTCAGCCGCGCCCACCCGACCATGTTCTGGCCCATGTCGAAGACGTGGACCCCACCTTCGGGCTCGGCCACGGCCTGTGCCGCTACTTCCTCGGTCGCCCTGACGCCCTCGTCGGGCTGGGCGACGAGCGGTACGTCACCCAAAGGCTCGACGCCGACGCCGTGCCAGCCCGCGTCTTCGAAGCCCGGTTCGTTCCAGCCCGGCATCTCCTTCCGGGCGTCGTAGGACTCGCCGGCGAGGAGGTCGGAGAAGAGGATCGGCCCCGTGGAAGAGCGCCACGAGCCGTCGGTCGCGACGCTCTCCGTCGCGCCGTCTTCGTACTCGACGTCGAGCTGCGCGAGGAGTTGCGGGCGGGTGCCGTAGTGGGCACCGGCCCGCTTTGGGTCGAACCCGACGAAGCCGGCGTACCAGCCGTCGCCCAGGATCGCGCCCAGGGCGTTCGGCCCCTCGCGCAAGAGATCCGTCACGTCGTAGGTCTGGTACTGGATGCGCTTGCGGTAGTCCGTCCAGCCGGGGGCGAGCACGTCGTCCCCCACACGGGCGCCGTTTATGGAGATCTCGTAGAGCCCGCGGGCCGTCGCGTAGAGGCGCGCCCGGCGCACCGACTTTTCCAGGCCGAACTCCCTGCGCAGGTACGGGCTCGGGGCGAGGCCGTTGCCGAGGGCGTCGTACTCGTCGCCCGTCGGGGGTTCCATGTCCCCGGCGGGGCCCTCGCCCGCGGAGATCCAGCCTCCCTCCCAGCCGGACCTCTCTAATAGACCCATCTCGAAGACGGCGGGCTCGCTCGGGGAGGACGCCCCTCCCTCCCCGTCCCAGACGCGCACGTTCCACACGCAGCGCGCGCCCGACCTCAGCGCCTCGCCCCCGTACTCGACGCCGAGGGAGCGGCCGGACTTGATCCTGCCGCTGTCCCAGAGGAGGTTCGTCTCCGCGGCGAGGTCCTCCTCGCCGCCCGCGACCAGGACGCGGTAGGCGGACTGCACCTCGGCCCGCTTTTCGGACGCCAAAGCCCAGCTCAACCTCGGAGACCTCTCGTCGATGCCGAGGGGATCGACGCGGTGCTCGCACTTCAGGTGGACGGGGCGTAGGTCCGCCGCGGTCATCCTCGTTCTCCCTGTCGCCGTTCGTGGGTGACGGATCGTGCCATCGTCTAGGCCGGAACCTTGTCGGGTGCCGGACTACCGCTGCGCTCCGCCTCGATCTCCTCCAGCGACCTGCCGGCGGTGTTCGGCATGAACAGGAAGCCGACCACGCCGCTTATGAGGAGGAAGATCATGAGGATCAGGGCGACCGGCCTGATGCTCAAACCCGCGAGCACGGGCACGAAGAAGCTCCAGATGCCGAGGAGGAAGCGGGCGACCCCGAACGTGAGCCCCTGCGCCGTGGTCCTGAGCATGGTTGGGAACAGCTCCTGCGACCACGTCTTGTAGAACGGTTCTCCCGCGAGCGCGGCCCCGATGCCGAAGAGCACGATCAAAGTGATGGCCGTCGCCGTGTTGAAGGGAAAGATGAGCAGCTGGCCCAACGCAACCACGTTCAGGAGAGCCCCGACGCCCCACATGATGCGGCGGCTCCTATCGCTGCGGTCGCTGAAGGGCATAAAGATCAGAACGACGGCCACCAGCGTGATGACGAAGCCCGCGCACGACAGGGCGACGCTGGCCGCCTGGCTCTGCGCCCCGAGGTTCCTCAGGAGGAAGGGGGTAAAGACGCCGAAGGTCCCCGCTGCCAGGTTCCAGAACAGGTACACGGTGGCGGTGAACACCATCGCCGCCAGGGTCGGCCCGGACAACAGGTCGCGCAGGCGGCTCTTCGCCAGCGGATCGGCCGGCACGCTAGCCTCCTCGGGCTGCTCTTCGGGATCGGGCGTGGGCCGCGCCTCACCGGCGCCCGACGCGGCGGTCCAGATGGCGGACTCCACCATGCCACGCCTGAGGGCCCACGTGACCATCGCGACCACGAACAGGTGGGCGAAGACTATCCTGTTGCCGAGCAAGTCGTACGGGGTGAGCACGAACGCCAGCACGAACACGACGATCGGGCCCAGGCTCCAGGCCACCTGGCTGAGGCCCATGAGCCTGCCGCGGGCCTTGCTCGGCGAGAATTCGCCGATAAGCGCGAGCGAGGTCGGCACGTCGGCGCCGACCGCGACGCCCACTATGAAGGTCCCGATGAGGAGCATCGGCAGGTTGACCGAGAAGACGATCAGGAGGGTCCCGAAGGCGTAGACGAGCAGGTCGTACTGATAGATGCGCTTGCGGCCGAACAGGTCGCCGAGCCGTCCCCCTATCAGGGCGCCGAGCGCCGCCCCGAAGGCGTTCGGCCCCAGGGCTGTAAGCAATCCGAGGGTGGTGTTGCTCAAATCCAGGTACTGCTCCCACAGCGCGAGTCCCGCTGCGAGGGCCACGATCGACCCGGCATCTATGTAGGACGCCATACCCGCGAGTGCGCTCCACTTCCATTGCTGGGCCGTGACGTGGCTGTCGTCGTGTTGCCTGTTCATGTCCGCTTCCGAAGTAGCCATGACTCAGATAAATCCTCCCGGGCATACACCCTCGACTTCTCTTTCCCGCGATCCGGCTCCCCAGCCGGCCTTGCGCGCTCCTCCTACACGCTCTTCACGGCCACCCCCAGGTCCTCCAACGCCCGCACGTGCGAAGGGTGCGCGTCGGCGGTCAACACCAGGGAGACCTCGGAGACGTGACCTATTACGCTCATGCCCCGGCGCTCGAACTTCCTGCCGTCCACCAGCAGCACGGGCTTGTCTGACTGCCGGATCATGGCACGCTTGACCTCGGCCTCCAGCGGGTCCGCGTCCGTGAGGTGCCCCCCCGCCGTGATCCCCTTGACGCTCACGAACGCCCTGTCCGCCAGGTAAGACTCGACCGTGCGCACGGCGCACGGTCCCACGAAGGAGAGCGTCAGCGCCCTGAAGATGCCGCCGACCCCGACCATGCTCGCGCCGGACGGGTCCGCCGTGGAGAACAGGTCCATGACCGGCACCAGGTTGGTGAGGCACGTCACGCTGGGCGCGTCGGCGAGGATGCGCCGCGCCGCGTAGTAAGCCGTGGTGGACGAATCCACGAACACGGTCTCGTCCGCCTCGAGCATCGCCGCCGCGACCCGCGCCAGCCGCCCCTTCGCCTCCACCGCCTCCCCCAGCCGCTGCTGAAAGGAGTCCTCGTGCTGCGTGAACCCCGGCATGACGGCCCCGCCGTGGGTCCTCTTTACCTTGCCCTGCCTCTCGAGCACCGCAAGATCCCGCCTCGCGGTCGCCGAAGAGATGCCGAGGTCCTCCTCCAACCTCGACACCGTGACGCTCCCCGATTCGCGGACGAGCTCAGCTATCCGCTGCTGCCGCTGGCCCGGTAAATCTGCGCGTTTGTCTGACAATTTATGATTGTTCGAGCAATTTTTATTCTAAATCGCTCAAATACCTCCTCTGCCCGCTCATACTGTAACGGAGGCTGCATTCTGGCGCAAGATCAGCGTTTCAGCTTGTCAGCCGGTCAGCACGCCGCTTCGCGGCTCTCCGCTTGTTGCCGGGCTCTGCGCCCGGCATCGCCCGGCGAACGGTCGTCGGCGAAAGAGACCGTCTTCTCTGGCCTTTCTCCAGGCGTGGGCGGGGTCTCGAACTCGCCCACGGTGGGATAGTCCAAACTAGGACATAAACCCCGGGTTCTGTCGGCTTCTTGGTGAAAGCGGTGCGTCCTCCTGACCGCCGTCGCGGCGGAGGTCAGCCGCCAGAGCACCCTCGCCCTCGGCAGGTCGAAGCCGGCCCTCCCGTAGCCCTGGCGCTTGACGAGCTTCGACTTGTGGACGAAGCCCTCCACCGGCCCGTTGCTCTACCTCTCCGTGAGACCCGCCCTCACCGCCGAGAGGTCCTTTTTCAGCCCGGCGGCGTGCTTCCTCACCACCTCGGCCTCCGAGGTGCCGGCCTCCTCCGGCCTGCCCGTCTTGCGGGCGTGGGCGGGAACGTCGGGCAGCCGCTCGCAGAAGATCTTGCGCTCGCAAGAGGGCTCGTCGCAGAAGAAGCGCCTCGCGCGGACGCGCAGGATGACCGGGGCGCCGCGCCAGGGCAGGTCGGCGATCGTGCGAGTGTAGACACTGTGCGCCCTGGCGGCGTCCTTCCCGCACGCGGGGCAACGGGCACCGCGCGGGTCTTACACTAAGGGCCTCCTTCGTCTCGCGGCGATGGGGCGCACGGCGCCGCTACCGCGGGGACGCGGACGTCGCCGCCGGGGACCACTCCTCGGCGAGCACGCCGTAGAGCGCCAGGTCCTCGAAGCGATCCCACTTCTTGAAGTCCCGTCTCCGGCAGCCTTCGTAGCTCATGCCGACCTTCTGGAGCACCCTGCCGGAAGCGGGGTTGCGGGCGACGTGGTCGGCGTAGACGCGCCCCAGGCCGAGGTCTTCGAAGGCGTGGCGGACAAGCTCCCGGGCGGCCTCGGTGGCGTAACCACGTCCCCAGTAGGGCACCCCCATCCAGTAGTAGAGCCCGGCCTTATCGTTGTCCCGGTCGAGGAGGAGCCCAGCGTGGCCGACCAGCGCGCCGTCCTCCTTGAGCAGTACCGAGAACGGACGGCTCTTGCCCTGCGCCGCCCACTCGAGGCGCCCCTCCACCCATCGGCGCACCTCTTCCTCTCCGAAGGGGTGCGGCAACAGGGTCATCTCGGCGACGCGCCGGTCGCCGCCCAGGGCGCGCACCGCGGCGGCGTCCCCGGGCGCGAGGGGCCGCAGCACCAGTCGCTCGGTCTCCAAGGTGGGAAGCGGCTGCACAGTAACGGTACCTCCCTTGCTTCGTGGACGCCACAATTATGCGCCATAGCTCCGCCAAGGATTGCGCCGCGCCATTTCATCAAGAATTCGCCAGAGCCCGGGGTTTATCTCCTAGTCTGGGATGGTCTGACGCTAATCCCGGCCTCGGGCCAGCGCTGACCGGCTGACAAGCTACAAGCTACGAGCGTTTAGCTTGTCCGTAGCCGGCTATCTTGGCGCGGGTCTCGGCTATGCGGTCGGGGCCGAGGATGATCGGGTCGCCGGCGAGGCGGGTCCGGTAGTAGAGCTCGGCCATCTCTTCGAGGATCTCGGTAAGGGAGTAGGCTTTGGTCGCGGTCTCCGCCACGGTGATGGTGCCGTGGTTCTGGAGAAGGCAGGCGGAGTGGGTCCCGCCGAGCGTCTCGCTCGCGTATCCGGCCAGCTCCTCGGTTCCGTAGGTGGCGTACGGCGCCAGGGGGACGCGGCCCTCTTCGGAGAGGGCCGCGAGCATGTAGTGGACCGCGGGTATTTCGAGGCCCAGGCAGGCGAGCGCGGTCGAGTAGGGCGCGTGGGTGTGAACGATGCCGCCGACGCCCGGCCTCTGGCGGTAGATGCCGGTATGCATGGGGACCTCCGTCGATGGCTCCAGCGGGCCCTCCAGGAGGTTCCCGTCGAGGTCGACGAGGGCGAGATCCCCGGCCTCCAGGTCTTCGTAGGGCAGCCCGCTCGGGGTTATGAGGACGTCCCCGTCCGGGGTGCGGGCGCTGACGTTGCCTGCGGTCGTGCGGACGAGGCCGGAGTCACCCATCCGGCGCGAGATCCTCGTCACCTCTTCGCGTAGCTCCTGGTACTTCAATCCGTTCCTCCTTTTCGAAGCCGTCAGCGGTCAGCCCACTCCGGCCTCTCGGCCTCCGCTTTCAGCTGTCAGCTTTGCCTGGGACGGTTGAATGCCGCTGGCATTAATAAGGCAGCTCCAACCCTTGCCAACCGTACTGTCGGTCTTCTTTCTCTCAGCATTCCCCCGAAGCGTCCCGCCCATACCCCAACCCCCGGCCAGGACCACAAAAAGCTGATGGCTGAAAGCTGATGGCTATCTCCCCCACAGATCGCGGGCAGAATCGACCCTCGCCAGGTAGTGCTCGAAGCCTTCTTCGTAGAGCTCGGCGAGGTCTTCGCCCGGTTGCACCTCGTCTTCCGCGCGGGTCCAGGCGTCGTGGTCGAAGTCTATTTTGAGTGAGATCATGGCCCCCATGGCCGCGCCCCTGGCGCCGACTTCGGGCCTGCGGGCGACCTTGAGGGGCTGCTGGAGCACGTCGGAGAGCACCTGCCGCCAGGCCCGGGACTCCGCCCCGCCACCGCAGATGGACAGTTCACCCTTCAGGCCCGCCGCCGCCAGGCAGTGCTTCGCCGCGTACCCGACGCCCTCGGCCACTGCCCTGACCACGTCGGAGCGGGTGGTGCCCAGGGTCATGCCGGAGAGCTGCCCGCGGGCGTGGGGCTCGACGAAGGGCGCCCGCTCGCCCGAGGGCGAGAAGAACGGCAGGACGCCCACCCCGTTTGCGCCAGGCGGGCTCTCGGCCAGGAAGTCCTCTATCTCCGCGTGCTCGGAGCGGAGCAGGTTCAGGGTCAGGTCCATGGAGGCGGTGCCGACCATCGCCGGCATCGCCCTGAGCCAGCGGTCGGGCTCCAGCGCGCACAGGGTCTGCCCCCCCGGCTCCCCGCCGGTCTCCACGCGGTCGGTCAGTACCTCGCAGGCGAGGGTGGTGCCGACGATGATGACGCCGTCCCCCAGCCGCGTGACGCCCGCGCCCATCGCCGTCGCCGGAAGGTCGAACGGGCCGTTGTGGACCGGCGTCCCCTCCGGAAGCCCCGTCAGTTCCGCCCCCGCTTTGCCGAGGGGACGGGCCTCTCCGGGCGATTCGTCTATGGGCGCGAGCAGGCGCTCGTAGTCTTCCAGGCCGAAGAGCTCCAACAGGCTGGCGTCGTACTGGCGGGTCGAGTGGTCCATGAACGGTTCGGAGGCGTCTGAGGCGTCGGTGGCCCGCACGCCGGTTAGGCGCTGGAGGACTACGTCCTTGCAGTAGCCGGCGGTGGCGGCCTTCTCGAGCGATTCCGGTTCGTCGCGCTTGAGGGCGGCCATGATGGCCGAGGGCGCGCCCGGGAAGGTGACGTTGCCGTTCCTGCGGAAATGCTCCTCGAAGACGCCCGAGGCCGTCCACTCCTCGACTATCGGGTTCGCCCTGGCGTCGAGCCAGGTCGCGGCGCGGCGCACCTGGCGGCCGCGTTCGTCCAGCAGCCAGAGGCCGTCGCCCTGGCCCGTGAGGCCGACGGCCTCCACGGGCTCGTCCGTCTGCTCCAGCACGGCCCGGACGACCGCGCCGAGCGCCTCCATCGTCTCGTCGATGTCCTGCTCCGAGCACTCGGGGCGGGGGTTGTAAAGCTTTACGCCGCGGCCCTCGGTCGCGAGGACATCCCCGTCCCGCGAGAAGGCCGCGGCCTTCACGACCGAGGTGCCGAGGTCTATACCGAGTATCATCTGCGCATCATCTCCTTGGTCTCTCTCCGGTCACGACGCCCTCCGATCCTTCTCGCGTCCTTTGCGGGCCCGTTTCCCCGGTACTCGGCGGTCAACGGTCGCCCTGGATCACCCGTCGGCGGTACTCTTCGTCCGGGCGGGCATCAAGGCTGTCGGCCTGCCCGGCGGTCAGGTAGACCGGTTCCCCGGCGGCGAGCACCCCGGACATGATGCGGGCGTGCTTGGCCGCCATCGTGGTGACCTGTTCCACCCCTCCCGCGGACTGCCCCAGGGCGACGAGCCCGTGGTTTTGGAGGTAGATGGTCTTCGGGGCCGCTCCGACGCGCCGCCGGTGCGCCCGCAGGGCATCGAGCAGGGCGTGGGCCAGGGGAAGCCCCACGTCCACGTAGGGCAAGTACAAGGGGTGCCGGCCGAGCACCACGACCTGGTCAGGGAAGATCGCGCCCTCGGAGAGCGAACCCGCCCGGTCGGAGCACAGCACGGCGTTCACGGCGGTCGGGTGGGTGTGCCCCACGAAGGTCGCCTCCCCCTCCGTAAGGCAGAGCGCGTGCATCACCGCCTCTATGGAGGGGCGCAAGTCCCCCTCCCCTTCGCTCCGGGCCGCCATCAACGCCTCGCCCAGCTCGCCGTCCGACGGGTCCACGAGGTCCAGGAGCGCCAGCGTGCGCCCGAGATCCATCCTGACGAAGCTCCCCTCCCTCGCCTCGGCCAGCGACGTGCCGCTGGCCTTGACGAGAAACGTCTCGTCGTCCAGGCGGACCGAGGTGTTGCCCTCGCCCAGGATCACAAGGTCCCTCTCGGGCCTTCCGAGGGACCTGGACAGGCCCACCAGCTCGTCCAGTCGCGTACCGCTTGGCGCGTTCACAGGCATGTTCACGGGCGTCTCCTCCTCCGGGTCGCATTCCCCAACCGCTACCGCCCTCCACGCCCTTCTTGCAGGGCCTGCGTGATGGGGGGAAGCATGCTTTGCAGGTTCTTGTAGAGCTCCAGGCGCCCGGCGTACCGCGCGGTCATCCGCGGGTCGGGCTCGAACGTCCGTCCCTCCGTGTTGGACAGCGCCTTCACCGACGCCTCGTCGGGCCACAGCCCGGTGGCCAGGCCGGCGAGCATCGCGGCCCCCGCCGCCGCGCCGTGGCCCAGGCGCGGCACCGTGACCGGGACGCCGAGCACATCGGCCTTTATCCGGGTCCAGCCCTCGCTCTTCGAGCCGCCGCCGACGGATCGCACGGGGCTGAGGTCGCCGAGCACCTCCCGCAGACGCCCGAAGTTATCCCCGAGGCCTAAAGCCGTGCCCTCGTAGATGGCGACTGCAAAGTCTCCCGCGTCCACGTCGAGGTCGAGGCCGACCACGGCGCCGCGGGCGGTTACGTCCCAGGTGGGGGTTCTCTCGCCGGCGAAGGCGGGGACCATGAGGAGCCTGCCGGGGCGCTCCCCGATCTTTTCGGAGGCGTTCGCGTCGAAGCCAGCAGGGTTCTCGAAGCCGGTCAGCTTCACGCCCCAGTCGGTCACGGCGCCGGCGGTCACCATCGCGGCGAGGATGAGGTCCTTGCCGCCGACGCCGTGGCGCGTGTGGATCATGCCCGGCACGCGCGTCCCGCGTTCGGCGGCGGTGATGGCCACGGTGGAGAAGCCGGTCATCTCCACGAGCCCGTCTCCCGGGCCGAAGATGCCGGCCTCAAGGGCCGCGCCGACGGCGTCTATCCCGCCGTGGGCGACCGGCGTGCCCTCGGGCAGGCCCGTGGCGACCGCCGCAGCCCCTGAGACCTCACCGGCGATCTGCAACGCGGGCCGAACCCGGGGGAGCAGATCCAGCGGGACGAGGCCTGGGAGCGCCGGGTCGAACTCGCCGTCCCACCCCTGAAAGAGCCCGGCGGTGGTCTCGTCGAGGGTGAACTCCCCCGTCAGCCGCGCCACCAGAAAGCCGTTGACGCACAGGACCGCGCGGGCGTTCTCCAACTCCTCCGGGCGGTTGCGCGCGAGCCACAGGAGCTTGCCTGTGGCGAAGTACGGGTCCGGCGGGTTGCGGGTCGGCTGTGTGGCGGCGGAGATCTCCCGCGTCTCCCGAAGGGCGCGGCGGTCTATCCAGGTGAGCGCCGGCCCGAGCGGCTCGGCGTCCCCGTCCACGCAGACGAGGGTGGGGGCCTGGCACGTCACGGCGACGCCCGAGACGGGCTCCCCCGCGACCACCCCCGGCAGCGCGTCGGTCACCGCCAGCCACCAGGCCCGGGCGTCCTGTTCGGCCCCGAGCCCGGCGAGCCTGGTGGGGTAACGAACCGTCCTCTCGCGGACGATCTCCCCGTCGGGGTTGACCGCGACCGCCTTCAGGCCAGTGGTGCCCGCGTCTATGCCGATGGCGTTCATGACCGGACCGGCCTCTAGCCGACCGCCTCCCCGTTGACGACGTTCTCCATCTTCTCCCCCCGCGCGTACCGCCCGACCTCCGCGGCGGCGATATCCGCGGCCCGGTGCGCCGTCTCCCTGGTGGCACCCGCTATGTGGGGCGAGAGCACGAGGTTCGGCGCGGCGAAGAGCCGCGACCCCTCAGGCGGCGGCTCCTCCTCGTAGACGTCCAGCGCGGCGGCCCCGAGCTGGCCGGATTCCAGGGCGTCGCAGAGGGCGTCGTAGTCCAGCAGCCCCCCGCGGGCCGTGTTGACGAGGACGGAGCCCTCCGGCATCTTTCCGATCTGCTCGGCCCCGATCATGCCTCGCGTCTCGTCGCTGAGGCGGGCGTGCAAACTGACGACCTTCGACCTTTCGAGCAACTCGTCGAGCCCGGCCTTGCGCCCACCCGCCTTCACGACCGGTCCGTCTTCGACGAAAGGATCGTGGACCAGCACCTCGGCCCCGAACGCGGCAAGGACCTTCGCCACCCGGCTGCCTATGGCCCCGAAACCCACCAGCCCGACGGTCGAGCCGTCCAGCTCGATGCCGTTCTCCTCGTAGGCGTAGAACTCGCCGCGCCACTCGCCGCCCTTGAGGGAGGCGTGGGCGTCCGGGATGCGCTTCATGGCGGCGAGCATGAGCCCGAGGGCGTACTCGGCGGCGGCCGGGGCGTTGCGTCCCGGGGCGTTGGCTATGATGACGCCGTTCTCGGTGGCGGCCTCGACGTTCACGTTGACGGGTCCTCCGCGCGTCACGACCACGAGCTTGAGGTCCTGGAGGGAGTTCAGCACCTTCCGCGTGATCGGGGCCAGTTGCGTGACTATGACCTCCGCGCCCCGACCGGCGGCGACGATCTCCTCCTCGCCGCCGGCCGCCTCCCTGACCTCGGCCACGTCCACGTGCGGCTCCATCGGCCAGTCGAAGTCTATGGTCGTGACGTCGAGGCTATCCCCAAGCTCCTTTTTCAGGGCCTGCACCATCAGCCGGCTCAGTACGTGGCGGTCCCCCGCGACCAGGATCTTCATCTGACGTTCTCCCTTTTCGTGTTCTCCGCGTGTGCAAGGTCGTTCAAGGAGTACAGCGCGCCCCCGCCCACGCCGAAGCGCATCTCGCTCACGGCGCCGTTGACGATGCGCGGCAGCCGCCGCCGATACTCCCCGAGCGGGACGCCGAGCGCCGCGCACAGCCCGAGCCTGAGCAGCGTGTTGTGGGCCACCACGAGGACCGTCGCCCCGGCGCGCGAGAGGCGCAGGTCCTCGAAGACCGCGAGGATTCTATTCGCCCCGTCCTCCAGCGGCTCGCCGCCAGGGAAGCCGTGCTCGGCGGATTCGAGGAACCGTTCGGCGCGCTCCGGGTCCTCCGACCGGATCTCATCGAAAGTCTTGCCCTCCCACTCCCCGAAGTCCAGCTCCCTCAGCCGGTCGTCCGTCTCCGGCTTTAGGCCGCAGGCCTCCGCGGCGGGCCCGGCGGTGAGCAGCGCCCGCTTGAGCGGCGAGCTCAGCACGAGAGACGGGGATTCCTGCTTCGCGCGCCGGGCGAGCGTCCTGGCCTGCTCGCGGCCGGTCTCGTCTATGCCGATGTCCGTCCGGCTCACGTAGCGGTTGTCGCGGTGCCACTCCGTCCGGCCGTGGCGGGCCAACAGGAGACGTACAGGCTCCGTCATCCGTCCAGCCTCGCCCGGTGGGCCAGATCCTCGTGTATAAAGCCCCGCTCGACGAAGGCGTCCGCCAAGCGTTCGAAGTTCTCCGCGAGCCCGCCGTTGGAGCCTTCGGGCTCGAACTCCCACTTCGTCCCGCTCATGCTCGTCGCGGTCTCGGCGACGGGGCCGGAGCCGGCGCGCGCCAGGATCGCCATTCCGACAGAACCTTCAGAAGAACGGGGCACGATCACGGGCATCCCGAGGACGTCGGCCCGGATCTGGGACCACAGACGACTCCTGGCCCCGCCCCCCGTGCTGCTCACCGGCCCCGACACCTCAGCCCCGAGCGAGTCGAGGTGGGCGAAACAGAGCCTCTCGACGAAAGCCACCCCTTCGAGCACGGCCCTGTAGCGGTCCACCTCGTCCTCCGGCTCGCCCTCCCAGAAGCTTCGGGCCTCCGGCGCAGAGAAGGGGAAACGCTCGCCCTTCGTCGCCAGCGGGTAGAAGACCGCGCTCGACGGCCCCCTCTTCTCCGCCTCCCCGTTCAGGGCTTGGAGGTCGGCGTCGGGGAACATCTCGGGGATGACGCCGGCGCCGGTGCTGGAGGCGCCGCCGGGGAGCCAGCCGCCGTCGGGGTGGCGGTGGCAGTAGACGACGCCGGCCGGGTCGCGCAGGAGCTTCGGGGCGACACCCTTCAGGGCGAGCGTCGTGCCGAGGACCGAGTTCCAGCGCCCGGGCTCCAGGGCTCCGGCGGCAATCTGGGCCGCGCAACTGTCCGTCATTCCCGCCCGGATCGGGGTGCCCGCGGGGATGCCGGTGTGTTCGGCCGCCCGCGCGGAGACCTCTCCGAGGTCGGTGCCGGGACGCACGACCGGCGGCAGGAGGCCTACCGGGACGCCGAGGTGCTCCATCACGCCTTCGGGCCAACGCTCGTTTACGAGGTCCCAGCCCGTCTTCAGGGCGTGGCTCCAGTCGGTGCCGACGGGTTCCCCGGCAAGGCGTGAGGCCACGAAGTCCGCCTGGTGCATCATCCTGGAGGCACCTTCGCCGAAGCCGTGTTCGAGTAGCCACAACAACCTCGGGAGGGCGTAGGAGCCGCTGATCTTGTACCCGAGCGAGTCCCAGAGCTCGTGCCCGACCTCCTGGGCCGTTTCGGCCTCTTTGGCGGCGCGGCCGTCGTTGTACATGATCGCGGGCGTCAGCGGGCGCCCCTCTTTATCCGCCAGAAGGATCGTGCCCGAGGTGGAACATATGGCGAGGCCGTCCACGGGCCTGCCGCCGAGGTCTTTCGTCGCCTCCCGCGCGGCCTCGCCCACGGCTTCCCACCAGGACTCGGGGTCCTGCTCGTGGCGCACCTCGTCCGAACGCTCGCTCGTGAGTGGGGCGCTGCCCGAGCTCACCTCCGCGCCGTCTTCTTCCACCAGCACGACCCTGACGCTCTGGGTGCCGAGGTCTATGCCGACGGTTACCGGCGCGTCGGTGCCGTTCGAGGTCACCCGTTCTCCCAGGAGATCACGACCTTGCCCGCCCTCCCCGCGTCATCGCCTGCCTCCCCTCGCGTGCCCGCACCAGACGCCTACCTTAACCCTTTACCGTGCCGGCCGTGAGGCCCCGGATCATGTACCGCAGCGCGAACACCGCGATGACGAACTCGGGGACGATAGCCAGCATCACGCCGGCCGCCATGGACCCCCACTGTATCTGCTCGAAGGAGATGAACTGGAGCAAACCCCCTGTAATTACCTGGGTCCTCTGCGAAGCCAGCACCAGCGCGAAGACGAAGTGGTTCCAGGCGTAAATAAAAGACAGCACGCAGCTGGCCGCGAGCCCCGGCAACGCTATGCGCGTGATAATCATGCGGAAGGAAGTGAACCAGCTCCCGCCGTCTATCTGGACCGCCTCTTCGAGTTCCCTGGGCACGTCCTCCAGAAAGCTCCTCATCATCCAGACCATCAGGGGAAAGGTGATGAGCTGGTAGATCAGGATAAGGCCGATGTACGTGTCGTAGAGCCCGAACGACTGGTAGATCACGAACAGGGGAAGCAATATGATCAGCTCCGGCGCGAACCGCAAGGAGAGGAACGCGAACGCCAGATCCTCCTTGCCCCGAAACTCCATCCTCGCCAGCGCGTACGCCGCCGGCAACGCGATGAGCGCCGACAAGAACAACGCCCCGAAGGTGACTATTACGGAGTTCTTGAACGGCGTCAGGAAGTCGGGCCGCGAGAGGACCTCGGCGTAGTTGGCGAGCGTCGGGGTGAAGATGAACTTGGGGGGCGTGGCTATAACGTCCCGCTGCACCTTGAGGGACATGAGGAAGATCCAGAACAGGGGAAACAACGCGAACGCCGTATAGGCGAGCAACGCCACGTTCGCGAGGATGCCGTTCCTGCGCTTCGCCCGGCTGGCGCTGGTCTTGCCTTTTCCTAACACTTCAGGCCAACCTCCCTCTCCTGGCGCGGAGCAAGAAGAACGCGAGGGCGTAGCAGAGGACCCAGAGCACGACCAGGTACGTCATCGAGCTTCCGATGTCGAGCGCCCTTATGCCCGTGAAGTACGACTGGACGTGAAGGTTCATCGTCGCGTCTATCGGGCCGCCCCTGGTCGCCGTGTAGATGATGTCGAACATCTTCAGCGAGTCGATGCCCCTGAACACGATCACGATTACGAAGAACGGCCGCAGGAGGGGCACTACGAGGTTCCACACCTCTCTTGCGTAGCTCGCGCCGTCCACCCTGGCGGCCTCGTGGACCTCCGTCGGGATGGACTGCATCCCGGCGAGCAGGATCAGGATGACGAAGGGCGTGTAGATCCAGGTATCTATCAAGACCACCGAGAAGAGCGCCGTGCTCGTCGAGCCGAGCCAATCGAAAGGCGGCAGGTAAACCCAGCTGAGCATGTAGTTGAGGACCCCGTCTGGCGTCATCATGACGCGCCACATCATGGTCGCCACCACCGGCGGCATGAGGAGCGGCAGCACGATCAGCGCCCTGTAGACCTTTATGTGCGCCCCCTCCCTCGTCAGCAGCAGCGCGACCCCGAACCCGAGCAACAGCTGCACCGTGACAGCCAGGGCGGCGTAGGCGAAGGTGATGAGGATCGAGTGCAGGCCGTCCCCGCTCGGCCTGAACGCCTCGACGTAGTTGCTCAGGCCGGTGAAGGCGGGGTTCTGGCCGAGCGTGAGGTCGAAGTCCGTGAAGCTCCAGTAGACCCCGCTCAGGAACGGGTAGAGCACCGCGAGCAGCAGCGCTATGCCCGGCAGGAGCAGCAGGTACGGGAGCCGTCGCGACTGGTTCATGGCCCCGGCCTACGAGCCCTTGGCCGAGTCGTAGATCTCCTGCATGTCCTTCGCCGCCGCGTCCAGCGTCTCCTTCACGGACCCGCCGCCGAGGGCTATCTCCTGGATGGCGAGCGCCCAGCGGTCGCCGAAGGCCGGGTACTTGGGCGACTTTATGTAGTTCCAGGCTGCGTGGTCGGAGAGGATCTTCTGCCACGTCTCGTTGTAGGAGCCCCAGTCTTTGGTGTACTCCTTCATGGTCTCGGAGTTGGCGAGCGACTGGCGGGTGGGGTTGATGTTCCCTTCGGTGATGGCCTTTTCGAGCTGCTCTTTCGTCGTCGCCCACTGAAGGAAGATCCAGGCCGCTATGTTGTTCTTTGAGGACGCCGACATCGCCAGCGACCAGAGCCAGATGTTCCCCATCCTTCCCGCCGACCCCTCGGGCGGCAACCCGTAGTCCACCTTCCCGGCCACGGCGCTCGCCGTCGGGTCCTCGAAGGCCTCGGACATGTGGTCGGCGTCGATAAAGAACGCCGCGTTCCCCGCGCTGAAGTGGTTCATGGCCTCGTACCACGTGAAGGTGCCCACGTTGTTGGGCGCGTGGCCCATGACCTCGGCCCACTTCTCCGTCGCCTCGACGCCCTCGGGGGAGTTGATGGCGACCTTGCCGTTCTCGTCGACATCCGTGGCACCGTACCCCAGGAACGCAGTGCTGTAGCCTGACTGGATGGTCGGGAAGGTCTTGTCCCCGCGCGCCACGAAGCCGTCCACCTTCTTGCCGCCGAAGGTCTTCCCGTCGACCTCCTTGACGGCCGCTATGAGCTCGTCCCAGGTCTGGGGAGCCGAGATCCCGGCCTCCTCCAAAATGTCCGTCCGCGAGAAGAGCGAGTACCCCTCCTCGTTGGCGGGTATCGACCACAGCTTGCCGCGCCACCTGTTCACCCCGAGCGCCGCCGGGTAGAAGTCGTCGAGGTCGTAGTCGGCGCTCGTGAGCGCCTTGTTGTTGATGTAGGCGTCGAGCGGCTCGCTCCAGCCCGGGGCAGCGAACTCCCAGTTGTTTGGCGGCCCGTTCATGAACGCGTCGTAGTTGCCCTTGCCGGTCGAGAGGTCGGTCCTGAGCTTCTGGAAGAACTCCTCCTCGGGCAGCGTGTCGTACTGGACCTTGATCCCGGTCTTCTTCTCGAAGCTCCCGAGCTCCTTGATGAACGAGTCGGCCATCGGATGCTTGGCGAAGAGCACGTTGATGGTCTTGCCCTTCTCCCGCGTCCACGAGAACTCGCCCTTGACCTTGGACGGATCCTGCCCGCCCGACCGCTCCTGCGCGAAGTCCACCCCGCAACCGGCCAGCCCAAGCGCCGCGGCCCCGGCCCCGACCCCCCTCAGAAAGTCCCTGCGCCGCATCCTGCGCAACCCCATACCCTCTTCCCGCATCCCTTCTCCTTCCCCGGACCACCCAAACGAAGCGGCCCATCGAGTCCCCTCCAACCGTCGGCCTCGGTTACCGAAAAAGCTCACGAGAAACCCGAACCCACGACCCACCTTCCGCCGGTAGCCCGAACGCCTCCCGCCAGCACCCGCTCACCCTAGCCTCGTAACTTATACTCCTATTCTTATCGTAAATGATGAAATAATCTCATGTCAAGTGTTCTTTTCATGAAATTTTCTCTTGCGTCTCGAAGGTACACGTGCGATTCTCGGACATGTACAATCGTTTTGTCCGTCTTGTTGCGTGGTGTCGTCGCGTGGTGTAGGAGGGGGGTATGGGATCTTCGAGTTGACTGGAGAAGGGTCTGGCAGGGGTAGTGTCGGGCGGGTGGCGGAGCGTCAGGCGCGGGTGGCGGAGTACGTGTTGGAGAAGGGATCTGTCGGGATCAAGGACCTGACTGACCTCTTCGGGGTGAGCCTCATAACGATCCACCGCGACCTGGACGAGCTGGAGCGCCAGGGCCTGCTGCGGAAGCTGCGGGGGCACGTTACGGCGCAGCCGACGAGCCGGTTCGACAGCAGCGTGCGCTACAGGCTCAGGACGGCGACGGCGGAGAAAGAGGCGCTCGCGAGGTCGGCGGCCGCCCAGGTGCGGCCCGGCGATTCGGTGATCCTCGACGAGTCCACGACGGCGCTCATGGCGGCGAGGCTGTTGCCGGAGAAGAGCCCCATCACCGTCATAACCAACTTCGTCATGGCGATGAACGAGCTACACGGTTTGAGGGGGGTCGACCTGATCATGCTCGGCGGCGAATACCTGCCGGCCCTCGAAGCCTTCGGCGGCGCCGTCTGCGAAGCCTCCCTCTCCGTAGTCCGCGCCGACGTCGTCCTCATGTCCACCTCGGCCGTCTCCGACTGCTTCGCCCTCCACCAGGACCAGGAGATAATGCGCGGCAAAAGGGCCATGATGAACTCGGCCAAACGCCGCATCCTCCTCGTGGACCACACCAAATTCGACAAAGTCGCCCTCCACCGACTCGCCCACTTAAGCGACTTCGACCTCGTAATAGTGGACGCCAAAGTCAGCGAAGCCCAGATCCAGGAACTCCAAGAAAACGAAATCCCCTTCGAAATCGCCTCCCTGTAATGAGGCTACAGGCATCGGGTTGCAGGTAAAGAAGATGAGCGACATCGCAGCCGGATTACGCAACTACGTTCTGCCAAGGGCATAGCATCAGCAGCGGCGCTTCTCTACAACGCCTGAAACCTATTTGACACTCCGCCCGATTGGTATGACAATGCCGCTGGGGTGAAAGACAAGATCCAGCGTACGAGGCTCAGGGACCGGGCGGCCGAGGAGCTCCTGGACATGGTGATCTCCGGCGGTCTTCGGCCGGGTGAGCGCCTTCCGCCGGAGCGCGAGTTGTGCGAGCGCCTCGGCGTGAGCCGGACCGTGGTTCGGGAGGCGCTTAATCTGGTGGAGGCGCGCGGGCTCATCAGCATCGAGCACGGCCGCGGCGCGGTGGTGAGCGGCGGAGAACCGCGGGCCGTGCGCGACACTTTGGGGCTGTTGCTGAGGGTCCAGCCCAAGACGTTGTGGGAGCTTCTGGAGATGCGGGGCATCCTGGAGGTCGAGGTCGCCGGCCTCGCTGCCGGGCGCGCAGGTCCGGGGGACCTGGAGGAGATGCGGGTCCAGGTGGAGAGGATGCGCGGGTCCATCGACGCGCCCGAGGGGTACGTGGACGCGGACGTCGCCTTCCACGCGCTGCTGGCGCGGGCGGCGCGCAACGGGGTGCTGCTCACGATGCTAGATCCCGTGGTGGATCTGCTCAGGGCCAGCCGCCGGGTCAGCGCCTCCCGCCCGGGAAACGCGCGGCGGGCGCTCGGGGAGCACGAGCGGATCCTCGCCGCCGTAGAGTCCGGCGACGCGGATGGGGCGAGGGATGAGATGCGCTCGCACCTCGCGAACACCGCGAGGGACATCGAGGAGGCCATCAGGGAGGGGATGTTGGAGACCGGGGAGGAGAACACATGAGAGCGCGCGAACTGCTGGCCGGCCTGGGGTTGCCGGGCAAGGACCTCTACGATCTGCCCGACACCGAAAAACGGTTCCCGGACGGGGCGCGGTACCGCGTCGAGATCCCGAGCGTCGAAGGCCCCCGCGTCCTCGAAGCGGTGCTCGACGAGGCCGAGAAACGCGAGGTACAGCTCCACCGCGTCTCCCAGGGCTCGGGCATCATGCTCCTCACGGACGCCGAGATCCTCGAGATGTGCTCGATGGCGCGGGAGTCGGGGCTGGAGCTCTCGCTCTTCGTCGGCCCGCGGGCCTCCTGGGAGACGGGCGCTTCCGCCGGCTCCAGCGCGGGCGGGGTGCTCGGCGCCCAGCATAGGGGCCAGGACCAGCTGGCCTACGCCCTCGAAGACGTGCTCCGGGGCGTGAGCCTGGGCCTTCGCGGCGTGCTCGTCGCGGACGCGGGCCTGCTGTGGGTCTTGCGGGACCTCAAGGCGAAGGGCGGGTTGCCGGAGGACCTCGTCGTCAAGGTCTCCGTGCAGCTCGCGGCCGCGAACGCGGCGGCCGTCAAGGCGATGGAGGACCTCGGGGCAGGTACCTACAACACGCCGACCGACCTCTCGCTCGCGCAGTTGGCGGCGATCCGGGCCGTCACGGATCTCCCGCTCGACGTGTATGTGGAAGTTCCGGACGATTTCGGCGGGTTCGTCAGGCACTACGAGATCCCGGACCTCGTCAGGGTGGCCTCGCCCGTCTTCGTCAAGTTCGGCCTCCGCAACGCCCCGAACATCTACCCGAGCGGGACGCACCTGGAGGCGACCGCGGTGGCACTCGGAAGAGAGCGGGTAAGGCGGGCCGAGATCGGGCTCTCGATGCTGGACCGTTACTACCCGGAGGCCGAGACCACGGAGAAGGGGGCCGTCTTCCCCGGCATCCCCGCAAAGGAGGGATCATGAAGATCACGCACGCCGAGACCTTCGTCGTCGGCACGGAATGGCGCAACCTCACGATCGTCCGCGTCCACACGGACGAAGGCCTGACGGGCCTCGGCGAGGTCAGGATGGTCAACCACACGGACGCCCTGGTCGGGTACCTGGCCGAAGCCATCCCGCGCCACCTCGTCGGGCACGACCCGTTCCGCATCGAGGACCTCGTAAAGAAGATGGGCCGCGACGACTTCTCGCGCGCCGGCGAGGTGATGAGCAGCGGTATAGCGGCTTTCGAGACCGCCTGCTGGGACATCGTCGGCAAGGCCCTCGACCAGCCCGTCTACAACCTCCTCGGCGGGCCCGTCCGCGACAAGGTAAAAGCCTACGCAAACGGCTGGTACCGCGTCGAGCGCACGCCCGAGGAGTTCCACGCCGCCGCGAAGAAGGTGGTGGAGAAGGGCTACAGGGCGCTCAAGCTCGACCCGTTCGGACCGGGACACTACGAGATGGAGCGGGAGGAGAAGCTCAAAGCCGTCGCGCTCGTCGAGGCCGTCAGGGATTCTATCGGGCCGGAGCCCGAGATCCTGCTCGAGATGCACGGTCGCTTCTCCCCGGCCACCGCCATCGAGATGGCCCGGATGCTCGAACCGTTCGGCCTGGGCTGGGTCGAGGAACCCGTCCCGCCCGTGAACCTGAAAGCCCTCAAGAAGGCCTCGGACGGAATCCGCTCCACTGTCGCCACCGGGGAGCGCATCCACCAGCGCCTCGAGTACCGCGAGGTCTTCGAGTTGCAGGCTGCCGACGTCATCCAGCCGGACATAAGCCACATAGGCGGCCTGCTCGAAACGAAGAAGCTCGCGGCGTGGGCCGACGCGTACTACGTCACCATCGCGCCGCACAACGTCGGGGGCCAGATCAACACGGCCGCCGCCCTGCACCTCGCAGCCTGCACGACGAATTTCCGTATCCAGGAGTACTTCAACGACTTCGCCGACCCCTGGGTCCGCGAGACCGCCCCGGGCCTGCCCGAGGTGGTAGACGGCTACTTCGAGTTGCCCAAAGGCCCCGGCCTCGGCGTCGAACTGAACGAAGAGGTCATAGCCGCCCACCCGAAACAGGACGTCCACTTTAACCTCTTCGCGGAGGGCTGGGAGAAGCGCGAGACGACGAGGGCCCCGGGGTTCTGATGGCCGCCCTATCGAACAAGAAGGCCCTCGTAACCGGCGCCGGCATGGGCATCGGGCAGGGCATCGCGGTTGAGCTCGCCAGCCAGGGCGCACAGGTCGCCGTCCACTACGCCCACACCGAACCGGAAGGGACCGTCGCCGAGATAGAGAAGCTCGGCGGCAAGGCCTTCACCGTCCAGGGAGACCTGAGCAAAGTCTCAGAGTGCGAGCGGGTGGTGGACGAAGCGGCGAAGGCGCTCGGCGGTCTCGACACGCTCGTCAACAACGCCGGCGTTACGAAGGCTCTGGATTTTCTGGACACCGACGAAGAGACTTACGACTCCCTCTTCGACCTGAACATGAAGGGGTACTTCTTCCTGGCCCGGCGGGCCGTGCCTTTCATGCGGGAGCGGGGCAGGGGAAGCATAACAAACATCACCTCCATCCACGGGTTCGCAGGGCTGCCCAGGCACACGGCCTACGCGGCCACCAAGGGCGCCATCAACGCCTTCACCCGCCAGCTCTCCATCGAGCTCGCGGACGAGAAGATCCGCGTGAACGCCGTTGGTCCCGGCATCATAGAGGTCCCCCGCTACTTCGACGACCCGAACTACTCCTCGGAGTTCGGGAACACCCTGGTCCCCTGGGGCCGCGTCGGACGCCCGAAGGACATAGGACCAACCGTCGCCTTCCTCGCCTCCGACGCCGCCGACTTCGTGACGGGCCAGGTCCTCTACGCAGACGGCGGCACGACGGCGCGTATGGGCCTCTGGTGGGAGCAGGGGTAGTAAGGCATCAGGCGTCAGGTCGCCTCCTTCGGAGGCTCTCAGGCATCAGGTGTGCTGTTCGCGGCCGGGCCCCGACCCCGCGCCCCTGAAGCCCGATGCCCGTAACCTGAAGCCTCTCTTGACACGGATGCATATTGGTATGACAATGCCTGATGGGAAAGGCTTTCGCGCAAAGAGTAGATAGGGGTAGCGTATGGGCGGGCGTGGATCCGGCACGGTTGGTTTCGGCGACCTCAGGCTGGGGAGGCGGCAGTTCCTGGCGGGGGGTGCGCTGGCTTCGGCCGGGTTGTTGCTAGCCGGGTGCCGGCAGGAGGCGCAGCAGGCGAGCCAGGGGGGATCCGGGGGGTCGGGTGGCAACTTCCCTGACACGCCGGAGTACAACTTCGTCTTCGTCAACCACGTGACCACGAACCCGTTCTTCGTGCCCACGCAGTATGGGATCGAGGACGCCGAGGCGTTGCTCGGGACCAAGTCGCAGTGGACGGGGTCCGAGACTTCCGTGGTCAGGGAGATGGTGGGGGCGATGGACTCGGCCATCTCGGGGAACGCCGATGGGATCGCGGTGTCGATCGTGGACCCCGAGGCTTTCAACGACCCCATCCAGCGGGCGCTGGACCAGGACATTCCGGTGATCGCGTACAACGCGGACGGCGCGGCGGACCAGGAGAACCCGGCGCTCGCGTACGTGGGGCAGGACCTGTTCCAGTCCGGGGTCGAGATGGGCAACAGGATCGTCGATATCGTGGACGAGGGTCTCGTTGCGCTGTTCATCGCGACGCCGGGCCAGCTCAACATCCAGCCTAGAATCGACGGGGCCAGGCAGGCCATAGAAGACTCGGGCGCCAACATCGAGATCCAGCAGGTCACCACGGGCGCGGAGTTGCCGGAGGAGCGCTCCAGGATAGAGGCCTGGTACAACGGCCACCAGGACGTCGCGGGAATGTTCGCCGTGGACGCGGGGAGCACCCAGGGTGTGGCGCAGGTGATGGAGCAGTTCGGGCTCGCCGAGCAGGGCGTCAGGGCCGGCGGGTACGACCTGTTGCCCGAGATCCTCAAGCTCATGAAGGCCGGTCACATAGACTTCACGATAGACCAGCAGCCTTACTTGCAGGGCTTCTTGCCGATCATGCAACTCTACCTGTACAAGATCTCCGGCGGCGTAACGGGCCCCGCGGAGACGAACACGGGCCTTATCTTCGTCACCCCCGACACGGTGGACCGTTACCTGCAGACCGAGTCGCGCTTCGAGGGGGACTCGGAGCAGCAGAAGATCGTAGAGGCGCCGGCCTAAGAGGTGTCAGGCATCAGGTTACAGGCATCAGGGATGGTTGGCGCGACTCGGTCTCGGATGCGCGCTCCTGAAGCCTGAGAGCCTGCGAAGCAGGCGACCTGAAGCCCGAAGCCTCCGGAGAGGAGAGAGCTTGAGCGAGACTACCGCGCAGAAGACATCCGAAGCCGGGCCGCGGGAGCGGGGCTTCGGCGGCCGGTTGCTGACCGCGCTTGTCCGGGTGCGGGAGGTGAGCGTGCTCATCGTCGCGGTTGGGCTGGTGCTCTACTTCCAGGCCGCCAACTCAGCCTTCCTCTCCGAACAGAACATCCTCTCGCTCGCCCGGTTCGCCGTGCCGTACGTGGTCATAGCGTCGGCGCTGTGCCTGCTCCTGATCTGCGGCGAGCTAGACCTCTCGGTCGGCCAGTCGTTCGCGTTCGCCCCGATCGTCATGTACCTGGCCTACGACGAGCTCTTCCTCGTGCTGCCGCTCGCGGTGCTCGCGGGCATACTCGCCGTGGCGGTCGTCGGGCTCGTCAACGGCCTGATCACGGTCTACCTCGGCGTCTCCTCGCTCATCACGACGCTGGGGATGTTCTTCCTGCTCGCCGGCCTGAACGTGACGCTCACCGGCGGCTTCCCCGCGACCACGCCGGATACGAACGCCCTGACCCAAATCCTGGGCGAGTACCCGTGGGCCGGGACCATCTGGGCCCTGGTCATAGTCGCCGTGCTTCAACTGGTCCTATCGCGTACCAGGTGGGGGCTCCACACGTACGCGACGGGCGGAAACCCGCTCGGATCTAGAGAAGCAGGTGTCGGGGTGGCGCGCATCAAGATCGGCAACTTCATCATGTGCGCCGTGCTCGGCGGGTTCGTCGGGATCATCGAGTCTTTCCGCATCAACTCGATAGACCCCCTGGCCGGCGGGCCCGACATCGTGCTCCTTTGCATAGCGTCCGCGGTAATCGGGGGTACGGCGTTGCTGGGTGGGATCGGGACGGTGACGGGCGCGTTCCTCGGGGCGCTCGTGCTCGTAATCCTCCGCAACGGCTTCACCCTGCAGGGGATCAACGCCGACACCTTCAATATAGTCCTGGGGGCGGCGATCCTGGTAGCCATGATCCTCAACGTCTACGTGGCCCGCCTGCGCGGCGCGGGGAGGGTCTGATGGAGAACGAAAACAACGGCCGGGACTTCCTGCGCGCCGAGAACGTGGTCAAGCGCTTCGGCGCGGTCTCGGTCCTAAAGGGCGTGGACATGCACGTCAAGAAGGGCGAGGTGCTGGGACTCATCGGGGACAACGGCGCGGGCAAGAGCACGCTGCTGAAGACGATCACGGGTTTTCATCGTCCGGACAGCGGGCGCATCCTCATAGAAGGCAAGGAGGTGAACCTCCGCTCCGTCTCTCAGGCCCGCTCTTTGGGCATCCAGACCGTCTACCAGGACCTGGCGCTGGTCAACGAATTGTCGGTCTTCCACAACATGTTCTTGAACGGGGAGCTGACCGTCGGCCCCTTCCTGAACAACCGCAAGATGAAGGAGAAGACGGCCCGCTACCTTGAAGACATGGGCGTGCGCATCCCGTCCATAGACACCGAGGTGGCCCGCCTCTCCGGCGGCCAGCGCCAGGCTATAGCCGTGGCGCGGGCCGTCTACTCGGACGCGAAGATGCTGCTCCTGGACGAGCCGCTGGCGGCGATGGGGGCGAAAGAGGGGGCGCTTATCCTAGACCTGATCCAACGCCTCAAGGACGAGCGGGGGATACCCATGATCCTCATAGTCCACAATTACGCCCAGGTCTTCGATGTCTGCGACCGCGTGAACCTCTTGCGCAACGGCCGCATCGAGTACGACAAACCAGTCGCCGAGACGTCCGTGGAGGAACTGACGGAGCTCGTCGTAGCCGAGTACCGCAAGGCCCGCGCGGGCAACACCGGCGACGGACAATAATCCTTTCTGGAGAGAAAGGCGAATCCGGGGGTGGTTCAGGATGGGTACCGACGCCGTACCGGAAGGTACCGGACGAAGGCTCGGCCGCGGCCAGTTCTTGCGCGGCGCGGCAGTGGGTGGGGCGGCCCTCGCCCTCTCGCTGGGCGCACCGCGCGGGGCTGAGGCGCAGGGCATGACAGGCGCAGGGGCGTACCTGCCCACGGGCGGGCAGTTCGAGATAGTCCACGGCGACCAGAGCGCGATAGTCACGGAGGTCGGCGCCACGCTTCGCTCCTTCTCCGTCGCGGGCCTGGAGCTTTTGGACACCTTCGGGGTGGACGAGATGAGCGACGCCTCGCGCGGGCAGGTGCTCCTCCCGTTCCCGAACCGGGTAGACGGCGGCCTCTACGAGTTCGAGGGGGAGGAGCAGCAACTCCCGCTCACCGAAGCAGCCGCGAACAACGCCATCCACGGCCTGACGCGCTGGCTCGACTGGACGCCCCTGCGCTGGACGGCCTCTGGCGTGACCCTGTGCCAGCGGCTCTATCCGCAGGACGGCTACCCGTTCCTGCTGGCGCTCCAGATCGAGTACTCCCTCTCGGACCTCGGCCTCACGGTCGCGACGACGGCCACCAACGTCGGGGATAGCCCCCTGCCTTTCGGCGCCGGCCATCATCCCTACCTGACCGTCGGCACCCGGACCATCGACGCGGCGACGCTGCGACTGCCGGCCCGGACGACCCTCGAAACCAACGACCGGCTCATCCCGACCGGGAGGTCGTCGGTCGCCGGGACGGACTTCGACTTCCGGGATGGGCGTGAGATCGGGGCCACCCAACTCGACACCTGCTTTACCGACGTGATCCCCGAGGCCGACGGCTTCACCCGCGTGTACCTCACCCACCCCGATGGCAGCCCACAGATCACGCTCGGCATGGACCCGTCCCACGGCTTCATCCAGGTCTACACGGGCGACACCCTGCCCGAAGAGGACCAGCGGCGCGGCATCGCCATAGAGCCGATGACCTGCGCCCCCAACGCCTTCAACTCTGGCGACGGCCTGCGCGTCCTCGCCCCGGGCGAATCGTTCACGAGCGTGTGGGGAATGGTTTGCAGGTAGGCATCAGGCGCGATGCCGGGTTCCGGAGCTCCCGGAAACGACATCGGGGTGGGCCGCGAACGGCCCACCCCGATACCCGAAACCCGTAGCCTGAAGCCTACCTGAGCGCGAACCTCTTGGCTCCCCAGTATCCGCCGAGGTACCTCTCCTCGCTCACGACCACGCGCCCGAAGTAGGTCGAGGCGTGGATGATGTTGCCCCTGCCGGCCCAGATCGAGACGTGGTCCGCGAAGTGGGAGCGGAGCCGCCCATCCCTGTCCAGGTCGTGGAAGACGACGTCGCCGGCCCGCAGGCGGGTCTTACCGTAGATCTTGTATCCCCTGTCCATGTTCCACTGGTAGACCGGGGAGTCCGGGAGGCTCTGGCCGAACCTCTTGAAGACGAGCTTCGTGTGGCAGGAGCAGTCCTCCTGAACGTCGTTGCGGCAGCGGTTGTGGCCGTAGGGGGTGCCGAGGTGCCTCTTGGCGACCCGCAGGACGTCGGCGCCGGTAGGCTGGCCCGCCTTCGTGGTCGTGGAGCTCTTGGAGAGAGACCCCGAGGAGTCGTACGAGCTCCGGTCCTCCTCGTCCGCGGCGAAGGTGTATGGGTCGGCGACGCTGGCCGTCCGGCCGTCCTTGCCAACGAGGGCGTCGCCCACGATCATGACGGCGTCGGCAACCGCCCTGCCGCCGCCGGACTCGAGCCGGATGTCCCTCTGGCCTTTTTGCATCTTGTAGGCGCCGATCCTGACCCACATACCGCCGTCCTTGCTCTGGTCCACCTCTTCCCACTTCGTCCCGCCCGCCGCCGGGATGCCGAGGCGCGCCGCCTGGGCGTTCTCACCACCGGCGGGCCAGCGGGCCCAAACGGAGTAGTAGCGGGTCCGGGGAACCTTCATCTTGAAAGAGACGGGCCCCGCCTTCTCGGTGGCGACGGCATACCCCTTGCCGAAAGCGCTTCCGGCCACCTGCTTGCTCTGGTAGCCCTTCGCCTCGAAGTTGCTGCTGGAGTTGTCTACTACCTGGTGGTAGGGGTTCTTCGGGGACTCGTTCAAGACCCGGTCCTCCACGCCCTCGAGCTCTTCCAGGGCCCTGGCGGTGGGTGGTCCAGGTTCGGACTTCGCCTCCGCGACTACCAATAAAGACAGGAACACGGCCATGATGGAAGCCACGAACATGGTGACACCGACCAACGAGATCCGACGCATGTGGCCCCCCTCCGGGCGAATGGGTCATTTTCGCAACGTAGTGTAACGTAACGAAACACAAAAGTTAAGGTTTCGAAACAACGATTTTGAAGACCATACGGGCCCCGGCGCCAGGGTGACCCTACGGTCTGGCCCGGGAGCGCCGCCTACCTCTCTGGAGGACGTTTTTCCCTGAGGGCCGCGGCCGCGGCCGAGGCGCCGTCCGCCAGAAATCGGACGTCCGAGGAGACGTTGACGAAGTTGAAGCCGGCCTCGATCATGCGCCCGGCGTACCCCGTGGAGCCGGTAAAGATGCCGGCTGCCAGGCCCTTGTCCCGCGCCGCGCCGACCACCCGGACGATCGCCTCGACCACTTCGGGCTCCTCGCGGTCCATCCCGGGCCCGTGCCCGAGGGCCTGGCCCAGGTCCGAAGGCCCGACGAAGACGGCGTCCAGGCCCGGGACGGAGAGGATGCCTTCCAGGTCTTCGAGGGCTTCCCTGGTCTCGATCATCGCCACCGTCACGACGGCCTCGTTGGCGTTCGCCGCGTAGTCGGGGCCGCCGTAGAGGTTCGCCCTAAACGGGCCGTAGCTGCGGTAGCCCTCGGGCGGGTAGCGGCAGGCCCCGACGAAAGCCTCGGCGTCTTCGCGGCCTTCGATCATGGGGCAGATGATGCCGTAGCAGCCAGCGTCCAATAGCTTCATGATCGTGCCCGGATCGTTCCAGTTCACCCGCGCGAAGGGTACGACGTCGGTTGTAGATATCGCCTGTAGCATCGGAATGACGCTCCCCATGTCGGGTGGACCGTGCTGCAGGTCTATGGTGAGGCTGTCGTAGCCGGCGTGGGCCATGACCTCGGCCGAAAAGGAGCTGGGCACGTGCAGCCAGCCGTTGAGCACCACGCCGCCGCCCTCCCAGATGGACCTCACCCTGTTCTCCCGCACGCCCTCTCCTCCCTCTTAGATGATGACGGACGGTAATTCTATGCCGGAAGGTGTCCCCCCGCTTCGCGGTAGGGGGGGCGCGGGGATATGACTCGGTGGTAAGCTGGCCGGCACTAACGGCCGGCGGGAGAGGTAGGTAGACGGCATGGACATTATCTCCGGTATCGACGGGCTGCGGGTGGGGGAACGGGCGCTCGCCTTCTGGGGGATGGGGCAGGTGGGGGTGGCGATCCAGGGCCCCGAGAGCGTGCTGTACGTCGACCCGTACCTGACCGACTCGGACGGCGAGGGCGGGAGCCTCGAACGCGCCTTCCCTCCCCCGCTGCGTCCCGACGAGGTCAGGAACGCGGACGCGGTTCTCCTCACCCACGACCACATAGACCACACGGACCCCGACACCGTCCTGCCGCTCTCCGGGGCGTCGCCGGAAGCCCGGTTCGTCGCCCCTTTCACCAGCCGCGAAACGCTCGTGGAGTCCGGACTGGCCTCCGACCGCCTCGTCGAGCCGGAAGTTGGGGAACCGGTCGAGGTCGCCGGGGCGAAAGTGACGGCGGTCCCTTCGGCGCACACGGAGTTGGAGCACGACGCGGGGCGCGGTTACCCATACTTTGGGTACGTGATCGAGTGGAACGGGGTCACCGTCTACCACGCTGGGGACACCGTGATCTACGACGGCCTCATAGAGAGGCTATCCGGCTGGGAAATAGACGTCGCCTTCGTCCCGATCAACGGCCGCGACTACTTCAGGACGGCGCGGGGCATCGCGGGCAACACGGACTTCAGGGAGGCCGCGGAGCTCGCCGAGGCCCTGAACTTTGGCCTGATCGTCCCCACCCACTACGACCTCTTCGCCTTCAACGGCGCAGACCCGGGCCACTTCGTGAGCTATCTGTACGGCCTGAACCCGATGCGCCGCCACAAGCTGCTGCTCCCGGGCGAGCTTCTGTATTTCGCTAAATAGCTTGTCAGCATTTCAGCTTGTCAGCACGCTTCGCCCTGCTACGCAGGGCTCGCTCTCAGCCGTCAGCCAGTCGTCTCGGTGCGTGCCGCCTAGCGATCGCCGGACCTTCACGTATAGCGCCGCCTAGTAAGGCCCCGGGTGGAAAGAAGCTGACAGGCTGAGAGCCTCCGAAGGAGGCGTGCTGACGAGGGCAAAGCCCTCGTCACATATGGGCGCGGATGGCGGCCCCGATCTCGATGGCGAAGTCCGGGTACGGACCGAGCTTCTCGTCGGCCAGCTCCGTCAGCTCTTTGAGGCCGGTGATGCCGCCCTTTATTCCTTCCCGCGTTACCTCGTGTACCCGGTCGGTGAACTCCAGGGAGCGGTCGAGGAAGTCGAGGGCTTCCTGCCCCTGCATCTGCGGGTAGTGGGCGGTGAGGAGGTATTCGGGGTTCATGGCGCGGAGCTTGCGGATCGTGGCGCGGTAGGTTGTGGCGTCGAAGTAGCGGGGCGGCTGGAGGAGGGTGCCGGCGCGGTCGTAGATGCCCCTTTCGAGGGCCGCGTCTATGACGATCGCGGCCCCGCTGTCGGGATCCCAGAGGCCGAGGTGGCCCGGGGTGTGGCCCGGCAGGTGCAAGACCTCGACGCGACGGCCGGCACCGAGGCGAAGGGTCTCTCCGCCGCGCAGGCCGGTGTCCACTGGGCAGTCGCCGCCGAGCTCCGCGCGGATCCAGGCCAGCGATTCCCCGTCCAGGCCGAAGCCGTAGGGCTCGGACCAGCGGTAGATCTCGGCGAGTATCCTGTCGTTGCCCTCGACCCAGGCCCGGTCTGACTCGCCGCAGAGGAAGCGGAGCCGCGGGTTCATCTCCTTCAAGGCCCGGTTGCCGCCGCAGTGGTCGACGTCGGCGTGGCTGACGAAGACCTCGTCCAAATCGTCCACCGAAAGCCCGATGCCTTCGAGATAGGGGACGATAACGCCCTCCGGCGTGCCGGAGAGGCCGGTGTCCACAAGGATCTTCCTATCCTCCCCGACCAGCAGGTACTGGCACACGAACCGCTCGCCGAGGTCTGACTCGATGCGATGCACTCCAGGCAGGATCTCCACTTCGGCCCTCCCCTATCCACAAGATCCGCGAAGGCCCACACTAACATCCTCAGGGTTCCGCGCAACGCCGCGGCCGTCCGGGCGCGGCCACCGTTCGGTGCCTAGCGACCGGAGCGGGGCGCGAGCCAGTCGCCGACCCTGGGCCAGAGGTCGGCGGCGCCCGGCCCGACGAGCATGCCCACGTGACCGGCGTCCAGGGAGACGGACTCCTTGTCCCGGCTACCGGCGAGGATCGTCGTGGCCCCCGTCTGGGAGGCCGGGACGACGTAGTCCCACTTTCCGGAGGCGTTGAGCACGGAGCACCGGATGTTCGAGAGGTCCACCCTACGCCCGCGAAGCTCCACCCGGCCCTTGACGAGCATGTCCCGCTGGTAGAAGTCCTTTACCCACTGGCGGAACGTCTCGCCCGGGAAAGGGGCGGCGTCGTCCACCCATTTGCTCACCGCCAGCCACGAACGCAGGGAGACGTCGCGCCCGGCGAGATCCCGGACCTCGCGCAATACGGCGTCGTAGAGGCCGAAGCCGCCGGCCCTGGCGACCGTGCCCACGGCGGCGGCCTGCAGGGAGGCCGCCGCGTTGATGAGCGAGCTGGCAAAACCCGTCGGCAGGTTCCCGAGGAACCGCGGCACCACCGCCGGGTCGAAGAGCGCCCCGCCGTTGCGGCTCGCGAACGTCCAGAGCCCGAGGAGACCGGGGTCCCGCGGCACGAACTCCGTGGGCGCCGAGAGCAGCACGAGGTTCTTGATGGGCCCCTCGGGAAAGAGCGAAGCGTACATGGCGCACAGGGTGCCCCCCTGCGACTGCCCGAAGAGGCTTACCTCTTTTGCGCCGGAAGTCTCGACGACCTTCCGGACCGCGCCGTGCATGTAGTCCAGCACGAAATCTTCGAGCGACAGCCGCGCGTCCCCGGCGCCGGAGACCCCGAAGTCCAGCATGTAGACGTCGAACCCCTCCCCCACCAGATACTCCACCAGGCTGTTGCCCGGCACCAGGTCCAGGACGTAGGGCTTGAGCACGAAGCCGTAGATCAGAAGCACCGGGACCGGACGCCTTCTCCCCGCACGACCCCCACCGCCCCGGTAGCGGTATAGCCTGGCCTTGTTCCTGCTCCAGACCACCTCCCTGGGCGTGGCCCCCGTCTCGACACCTACCTCCCGCAACAGCACGTGCGTGCCCGTCGCGTACTTTCTGGCCCGGATCGTCTCGGGACCGTCGTAGTTGCAGATGCCCAACGGCCCAAGGCCCCACCCGTCGGCCGAACCGTCCACCAACCGCAACGGGCCCGCCCCGCCGGAAGACCGCTCGCGGATCAAACCAGACCGCCCGTCCGCCGCCCGAAGACCCCGGCGACGGCACGCCCGCCCGCCACCCAAAGCCCATACCCGCCTGCCACCATACCGATGCCTCCGAAACAATCGCCTCAATACCCGTATACTATGTGCATTCTACATATACATGCGATATTAGAAATCCGTCGTATGTTCTCTGGCCGGCTTTACGGGCTGGTGCGCCGGGGTTTGCGGAGGGGGGAGCCGACCTCGTGGAGGTGGCTCAGGATCTCACGGTAGGACTGGAGCACGCTCGTCTCGTGGAACGGGATCTCGTGCTTCCGGCAGAAGTCTTTGATGATCGGCTGCGCCTCCTTGAGCTTGTTGCGGGGCAGCCTCGGGAAGAGGTGGTGCTCTATCTGGTAGTTGAGACCCCCGTACCAGAAGTCCGTGATCGGGTGGGAGAGGACGTTGCGGCTGGTCAGGACCTGACGGTGCAGGAAATCGACCCGGCTGTCCTGCTCCAGCAGGGGCATCGCCTTGTGGTTGGGGGCGAAGATGGAGACCATGTAGACGCCAAAGAGCCCGCGATGGACGACGACGAACAGCACGGCCGTCAGGGGTTCCAGCACGGAGAACAGCAGGCCAAAATAGAGGGCGAAGTGGGCCAGGATCACGAGCGCCTCGACCAGCGTGCTCTTCGCCTTGCCCGAGGCCAGGAACTCGACGCTGCTGCGGTGCATGCTCAACGCCTGGAGAAAGGAGAGGGGGAAGATCAGGGCCGCCTGGTACTTGACGACGAACCGCGCGATGCCCCTCTTGTCCATCGCCTGGTCCTCGTCGAAGGCGAGCAGCGGGATGTCCACGTCCGGGTCCACGTCGACCTGGTTGGGGTGGCCGTGGTGCTCGTTGTGCTTGTCTATCCACCACTGGCGGCTCACGCCGAGCAGCAGGTTGCCGAAGACGAGGGTAAGCCAGTCGTTCTTCCGCGCGGAGCGGAAGGTGAACTGCCGGTGCCCGAAGTCGTGGGCGAGCAGGCTGATCTGGACGAACACAAACGCCAGATATACGGCGTTCAAGAGCTGAAACCAGAGGTCGTCGAAGACGAACAACAAGGCAAGGCCCACCGCCAGCAGGCCCAGGGTGAGGGCGGTCTTGCCCGCGTAGTAGGCCGGCTGACGTTCGAGCAGCCCGTCCTTCTTGACGATCCGCTTTAACTCGGCGTAAAGGTTGACTTCTTGACGCCGGCCGGACGGGTCCGGCATCTCGGCGGAGGGCGAAACGTCTGGTCTCATACGTCGTATTCCTTTCCGGCCGGGGCGACTGTCCGGCGGCTCTGTGTGGAGTTCGATTGGGTCTCTCGAAGCCTGTCCTCGACCCTCTTTCCGGTGACGCCCGGCGCCTGGGTGGGTGAGATGGGGAAAGAAGGAAGGTCAGACGCCGAACAATGGAGATGAGCATACCCTCCTGGCGGCTCCTCCGGGCCCGATTCGGCAGATACGAACCAAAAATGTGTCAAAGTATGCAAAACGGACGACTCGAAAAGCAGACGGTGACTCCGGATGTGAGAGGGCGCCGCAGTCAAGTCTTCAGACGGCGCGTTTCGGGCTGGGCGTGGCGTCTGCTCTCGATACCCGGTTGCGGTTCAACCACGGTCCATCGGAGGAGTCGATGTCGAAGAGCATCTCGGTCCTGACGAGGTTCAGGAGCTTCACCAGCCTCGTCCGATTTCCGGAGCGGGCCCACTCGAGGGAGTCCCCGCGGCTGGCAACGGGACCGCCCGAACGCCGTCCGCCTTCTCCGCCCCGCTCAAGCATCCGGTCGCGCTCCTGTATTCGAGGATGGGTGGACGCGCGCGAATATAGCCTCACCCTGACCCTCCCGGTAGTGATTTCGATCCCTACATATAGGAAATGTGTCGAAGTGTGTAGCGGGAGGTCCGCACGGTTCACGGCGGAGCCGGCACCCGGGATACGAAACGCCCGCTACACACTTTCACACATTATGCGTCGCGGCCGTCCCAATCCTCCGGCGACGGGTGTATAGTGCACTCACAGCTATTTGTGGGCCGCTCTTGTGCGTATCGTTTCGTATCTGGTTTCCCGCGAGTCAGGAGCGTGCGGGAGTGCGCATACTCGTCACCGTAAAACCCAAGATGTACCGCGAGACGCTGGCGCTGGCCCTGCACGAGCACCGTCCCGACGCCGAGGTGATGATAGCCTCTGCGGACTCCCTCGACGGGCAGGTGCGGGACTTCGCGCCCGACCTGCTCGTGCGCAACGACAACGACGGCCTCTCGCCGGAAGACTTCGTCGGCATCGCGTGCCGGATCGAGGTGCTGTTCAGCGACGGGATGGACGTCAGGGTCAACCTGGACGGCCGGGTCAGGGAGATAAAAGACATGGGCGTGGCGGACTTGCTCGCGGTCCTGGACGAGGTGGAGGAGTTCATCTCCACGGAGCCGGTGGACTAACCCGGCCGGCCTCCGGGCTGCCCGTCCTCGTCGGAGGGCTCGTAGTCCGTGATCTCGCTGACGGTGATCCACTCCTCCTGCAGCGCCTTTCTCGCTGCCTCGCCCCGAGATCCCACCCCCATCTTGTTGTAGGTGTTCGAGAGGTGGCGCTTGACGGTCCCCTCCGCCAGGTGCACCCGGCTGGCTATCTGGCGATTGGAGAGGCCCCGTGCCGCGAGCAGCAGGATCTCGAGCTCCCGCACCGAGAGCAAGCCTTCGGAACCGCCCTCCGACTCCTCCAACATCGTCCTTGGCATGCCCACCACCACGTTGCCGTCCTCGGGGGCGAAGGCGGCGGCGCGGATCGCGCTCACGAGCTGGGTCGTGGAGGAGCTCTTGAGCACGTATCCGCTGGCCCCAAGCCTCAAGAAGGTCCGCATCATCTCGGGGTCCTCGAACATGGTCACGGACGATGACCTTGGGCGCCGGCTCGACCTCGCGCATCCTGTCGAGGGACTCCCTGGCCTTCTCGAAGGGCATCTGCACCTGCATGATGACCACGTCGGGCTTCTTCTCGCGGGCGAGGTCGACGGCGCCATCGTCGTTGGTGGTCTCGCCGACGACCTCGAGCCCCCCGTAGGCGGTCAAGAGCTGCGCCAGCCCCTCGCGGAACATGGTGTGGTCGTCCGCCAGTAGCACCGTCGTCGGCCGGCCGTCCATCGTCTATTTGAACCTATCGAAGATTGCAGACATCCCCAAAGTAACGGGTCCTTCCCACGCGTTCGCGCCGAACGTCCACGACGCCAGACTGTTTGCGCATTTTACGTGTGTCTTAGTATGTAGTCTACGTCCGTACTCTTCCAGGCCCCCGCAGTGGCCTCGTCTACACATTTCGACACATTTGCCGTGCGAGGCGGCCTTCCGGGGTTTCCGGGATAATGGCCGTGTATTAAGCTGTCGGCTCGTGCCCATTGCGGCGATATAGGGACCGGGCAAGCGCGATCCTCGTGAGGCTCTCGCGGATCGGTCTCCACGCGAAGGAGAGTCGGAGATGTTGAGGCATGAGACGGCGCAGCCGCCGAACCTGACGACCGTTTACTGGCTGATAGAGAACCCCGAAGCCGAATGGTCGGATGCGTTCACAGTCCGTATAGGCGCCCAGAGAGAGGCGCTGCCGGTCTTCAGCTTCCCGGACGAAGCCGATATGTTCCTGAGGCTCGGCGGATTGGAAAAAGAAGGTTGGCTGGCCGTCGAGAGCACGGCCGGGGAGCTCGTCTCGCGGCTCGCGGAGTACCAGCGTGCGGGCGTCGATCTCGTGGCCCTGGACCCGTTGCCGGAGATGGTTGGCTCCATGTCCGACGCGACCATCGCCCTCGTGACCTTGAGCCTGGCCGGCTTCGCGGAGCGCCACGCGGTAAGGTCGCAGGAGAGGCTCGCGCGTAACTGAAGCGATCGGAATGGGTGAACTCCCGCCCAGCGCGCCGCTGGCTTCCAGCACGCTGCGACCTTCACGACCCTCCGGGTAAGGAAGTCGCCCCGCGGGTTGGTTCCGGCGGTCCATCGCTTACATACTTTGACACATTTACGATAGTAAAGCCTATCCTGGGTTTCCGGCGCAGCCGCGAACCATTAGAGTTACAGGATCTGGCGCGGCGTGATCCGGGAACCACGGTTCCTACGGATCGATCTTTATTTGGAGGGGAGCCGGAGATGCCGAGGAACAAAGCGACGCCACCGTCGGGCCGAGATGCTGGCCAATTAGGCGACGGGATGTCTCGGCTGGTGGCTTGCTTTGCATCTTCGAGGGGGCATGCCGCGCGGCCCGAACCCGTCCTGGCAGGCCGCGCAAAGACCCGCGCCGGAAGGAAGCCAAAACCGTGACGGTGGCGCCCGCAACAAGAAATGTCTATTATTACCGTGCGCCTGCCACCGGATGAGCCGGTGGAGACGTGCACTATCTGGAGTCGTTTCGAGAGAGGTTGTGCTAATGATTATGCATGGTTACACGTGATGCGCGGCTACTCACGTGAGGCGGCGGCATGAACAGCATGGGATTCTTCGAGTACCTCGCCTCGCGGTGGGACGACCTGTTGGAGTTGTCCATAGAGCACGCGCAGGTGGTGCTCGTGTCGCTGTTCATAGCGACCGTGATCGGGGTCTCCCTCGGCGTCTTGACCTACCGGCGTCCGGCGGCGGCGCAGGTGGTCCTGGCCGTCTTCTCGGCCATACTGACCATCCCGTCGTTCGCGCTCTTCGGAATCGTGCTCAGCCTGCCTTTCATGGGGCTCGGGTACACGCCGACGGTCGTGGCGCTCTCGGCCTACGCGGTGCTCTCCATCTTGAGGAACACCATAACCGGCCTGCAGTCCGTCGACCCGGCCGTCACGGAGTCGGCCAAGGGGATGGGCCTCAGCGAGTGGCAGGTGCTCTTCAAGATAGAGATGCCGCTCGCGTGGCCGGTGATCATCGCCGGCATCCGGGTCTCGGCGCTGCTCATTCTCGGCATCGCGGCGATAGCGGCGTACGTCAACGGGCCGGGGCTCGGCGGGGACATCTTCTCCGGCCTCAGCCGCATCGGCGGCGCCAACTCGCTGAACCTGGTGCTCGGAGGGGTGCTTGGGATCGTCATCCTGGCACTCGTCTTCGAGGTGTTGTTCGCGGTTCTCGGCAGGTTGACCACTTCAAGGGGGTTGGGTTGAAAGACGAAGAACGAAGTAATCAGGGGTCGGAGGCCATGATCCGGCTGGAGAAGCTCTCCAAGACCTTCCCGGGGCAGTCCGAGCCCGCCGTGGACGAGCTGACCATGGACATCCACGAGGGCGAGATCGTCGTCTTCGTCGGACCCAGCGGTTGCGGAAAGACCACGACGATGAAGATGATCAACCGCATCATCGAGCCCTCGGGCGGCAGGATCATCATCGGCGGCGAGGACGTGACGAGGACAAACCCTGACAGGCTAAGGCGGCGCATCGGGTACGTGATCCAGCAGATCGGCCTCTTCCCCCACATGACCATCGCCGACAACATCGCCACCGTCCCCAAGATGCTCGGCTGGGACAAGAGGCGCATAGCCGAACGCACGGACGAGTTGCTGGAGACCGTCGGCATGGACAAGTCCTACAGGGACCGTTTCCCGAAGGAGCTCTCCGGCGGCCAGCGACAGAGGGTGGGCGTCGCGCGGGCGATGGCGGCGGACCCGCCGATCATGCTCATGGACGAGCCCTTCGGGGCCGTCGACCCCATAACCCGCGAGCGGCTCCAGGACGAATTCCTGCGGCTTCAAGAAGAGATCCAGAAGACCATAGTCTTCGTCACCCACGACATCGACGAGGCCATAAAGATGGGCGACAGGATAGCGATCCTGCGCGAACAGTCCATTATAGCCCAGTACGACACCCCCGAGCGCATCCTCACCGACCCGGCAGACGCCTACGTCGAGGACTTTATAGGGGCGGGGGCTTCTTTGAAGCGCCTGTCTTTAAGCCGGGTTCGGGACATAAAGACGAGCGAGTGGCCCGTCGCGAGCCTCACCGACAGCCACGAAGAGGTGCTCCAGACGCTGAAGAGGTCGGGCAAGGACTACGTGCTCCTGCTGGACGAGGGGCGCAAGCCCAAGCGCTGGGTGGGCGTCGCGGAGCTCGAGATGGACGGCGCCCCGCTCAGGAACGCCGGGTGGCCCGCCGTGGCGATCGTGGAAGGCAAGTCCAGCCTCTACGAGACGCTGGACACCATGATCACCTCATACAAGGGCTCGGCCATAGTCGTCGACGACGAGGGGCGCTACGAGAGCGTCGTCGACTTCGGGACGGTCCTGCAGGCCATCGAGGAGATGAGGCCGGAGGAGCACCGCGTGGGCGGGGGCGCGTGAGGGGCACCGAGGAGAGGCGGGAGACCGCACCCCCGGGCGGGGTTTCAGAGACCCCGCGGACGCCCGGGCCTGCTAGTAAGGCGGGCGGGGCCGGCCTCGGGAGGACGCTCGCGCGCTACCTGGTCATGCCGGTCTTTCTCGTGGCCGTCTGCGCGGGGCTGTACGTGTGGCTCGGCACCCTGGACCTCGACAGCATCGAGCGGCGCTCCATAAACAGCGACGTCATCCTGCGCAGCGTCGTGCGGCACCTTGAGATCACCGCCGTCGCCACGCTGGTCGTCGTGGTGCTTGCCGTGGCCACGGGCGTGGTCCTGACGCGCCCGGCCTTCCGCAAGGTGTCGCCCTACGTCGCCGCGCTGGCGAGCACGGGTCAGGCGATACCGTCCATAGGCGTCCTCATACTCATAGCCATCCTCTTCGACCAGTTCGGCTTCAGGGCGGCGGTCTTCGGGCTCGTGCTCTACGCCTTTTTGCCCGTGCTCGGGAACACGATGGTCGGCATAAGGCAGGTGGACCGCCCGACCATCGAGTCGGCCCGCGGGATGGGCATGACCAAGACAGCGGTGCTCTTCAGGATAGAGCTGCCGCTCGCCGTGCCCATCATGCTCGCCGGCATCAGGACCGCCCTGATCATAGTCGTCGGCACGGCGACGCTCGCGACTTTTATCAACGCGGGCGGGATGGGCGACATCATCAACACCGGGATCAAGACGAGCCGCGAGCCGATACTCATCACGGGCTCCATCCTCACCGCCGTGCTGGCCCTGGCCATAGACTATTTGGCCGGCATAGCCGAGGACGTCTTGAGACCGAAGGGCCTGTGAGCGGGCCGATGGAGAGCAAACCCTACAGGGAGGATCGTTTAGTGAACAGAGCCGTGTTTCGGATGGTTGGCGTGCTGGTCGTGGCGGCGATGGTCGCCGTCGGTTGCGGCGGTGGCGGCGGCGGGGCGAGCGGGGACGTGGACCTCTCGGACGCGGACCTGGTGGTCGGCTCCAAGGACTTTACCGAGCAGTTGATCCTCGGCTACATCACCCTCCAGGCGCTCGAGAACGCCGGGGCGAACGTGGAGGACCAGGTGGGCCTCGCGGGCACCGACGCGGCCCGCCAGGCGCTCGTCGGCGGCGACATAGACATGTACTGGGAGTACACGGGCACTATCTGGATCAACCACCTCGGCAACACGAAGCCCATCCCCGACAGCAAGAAGCAGTACGAGGCCGCCGCGAAGGCGGACATGGAGCAGGAGAACCTGAAGCTCCTCGAACCGGCCCCGTTCAACAACACCTACGCGCTCGCCATCCGCGAGGAGGCGGCCGAAGACGTGGGCGTCGAGAAGCTCTCCGACCTCAAGACACTCGTGGAAGAGAACCCGGACGAGGCGACGGTCTGCGTCGAGAGCGAGTTCAACTCGCGCGACGACGGCCTGCCCGGCCTGGAGAAAGAGTACGGCTTCCAGTTCCCGAAGGGCAACGTCGCCCTCTTCGACACCGGCACGGTCTACCAGCGCACGGACAAGGGCGACCCCTGCAACTTCGGCGAGGTCTTCACCACCGACGGCCGCATCGAGGCCCTCGGCCTGACGGCCATCGAGGACGACAAGAACTTCTTCCCCAAGTACAACCCGGCCCTGGAGGTCCGCAAGGAGACCTTCGACCAGTACGGGCCCCAGCTCGAGGAGATCTTCACCCCCATCGCCAAGGCGCTCGACGCCAAGACGATGACCGAGATGAACGCCAGGGTGGACGTCGACGGCGAGCTCCCCGAGGACGTGGCCGAAGACTTTCTCTCCGAGAAGGGCTTCGTAGAGTAGGGAGGCTTCCTGCAGGCCCGGGGGCACGCGCCCCCGGGCCTTTTCGCGTTGCCACAGCGGCTTTGCAAAGAGATCAGCACGCATCGGCTTCGCCTCCGCTGTCGGCCATCAGTTTTTCGCTCTTGCTGAAGCTGATCGCTGACGGCTCTCAAGAGGCGGGCAGGAGCGCCGGAGTCGTGCTAGCTTGTGTCCCTGGAGGAAGGAGGATCCCACCAACATGTATCTCTCTCGTCACGGGACCGCCGAGGGCCCCCGGTGGGCGCTCGACGGACGCTACCTGCCCGGGGACTTCACCCTGGCCGGGCTGCTGGAAGGACCCGCAGCGCGAACCCGCACGGCCCTCGAAGACCTGGCGACAGGAGACACCGCGGAAGGCCCCCTGTTGCCCCCAGTCGAGCCCTACCAGGAGGTCTGGGCCAGCGGGGTTACCTACGAGCGGAGCCGCGAGGCCCGCGAGCTCGAGTCGGCCGACGCGGACGCCTACGCCAGGGTCTACGACGCACAGCGCCCGGAGCTCTTCTTCAAGGGCCACGGCTGGCGGGCCGCCGGCCACGGGGGCAGCGTCCGCGTCCGTAAGGACAGCCGCTGGAACGTGCCCGAACCCGAGCTCGTGCTCGTCCTGAACAGCGGGATGGAGATCATGGGCTACACCGCGGGCAACGACGTCTCTTCGAGGGACATCGAGGGCGAGAACCCCCTCTACCTGCCCCAGGCCAAGGTCTACGACGGCTCGTGCTCTTTAGGCCCCGGCATCGTGCTCGCCGGGCCTGATGAGATGCGAAACCTGCCGATACGGCTCCGCGTCTTCAGGGACGGTGCCGCCGTCTTCGAGGACGAGGTCTCGACGTCGAGGATGAAGCGTTCCTTCGAAGAGCTCGCGGAGTACCTCGGGAGGGAGTTGACGCTGCCTTCCGGCGCCCTCCTGATGACGGGGACGGGCATAGTGCCGGGGGAGGAGTTCACGTTGACGCCGGGGGACAGGGTCGAGATCTCCGTCGGGGAGCTGGACCTCGAGAACGACGTGGTCTCGTAGCGGGGCAGGAAATAAGAAGCGCGGAGATCGGGTAGAGAAAAGACGAAGGTTTTACGAGCAAACCTGGAGGAGAACGTGATCGAATCCCAGACAGAGGCCCTCAACTTTATAGGCGGCGAATGGGTCCCGGCCGACTCCGGCGAGACTTCCGAGGTGGTGAACCCGTCCAACCCGTCAGAGATCCTCGGAACGACGCCCAGGTCGGACAGGGCCGAGACCGAACGGGCCATCGAGGCGGCTACAAAAGCGCTCCCAGACTGGAAAGCGACGCTCCCGGCCTCCCGGGGTGCGATCCTGATGGAGGCCGCCAACATCATCGAGTCGCGCGAGGACGAGCTGGCGACGCTCATGGCCCGCGAGGCCGGCAAGCCGATGAAGGAGGCGAGGATGGAGGTGGGCCGCGCCGCCAGCATCTTCCGCTACTACGGCTCCGAGGGCTGGCGCCTGGACGGCATCAACCCGCCCTCGGCCCGCCCCGGCGTCACCCACGCCTCCATGAGGGAGCCCCTGGGCGTCGTCGGCCTCATAACGCCGTGGAACTTCCCGCTCGCCATACCGTCCTGGAAGATGGCGCCCGCGCTGATCTGCGGCAACACCATAGTCATCAAGCCGGCCGCGAACGCCTCCCTGAACGCCGCGGCCCTGGTCGGCATCCTCTCCGAGGCGGGCCTGCCCGACGGCGTGGTGAACATGGTGACGGGGCCTGGCTCCACCGTCGGCGACGCGCTCGTTACAGACCCGCGCGTCAAGGGCCTCTCCTTTACCGGATCCACGGCGACGGGCCTCGGCATCCAGGAGCGGGCCATAGGCAAGAAGGTGCAGCTGGAGATGGGCGGCAAGAACCCGTTCGTCGTAATGGAAGACGCCGACCTCGCGGACGCGGCCGCCAAGATCTCCTTCTCGGCCTTCGGCTTCGCGGGCGAGAAATGCACCGCCGCCAGCCGCGCCATCGTCGTCGAAGAGGTCTACGACGAGTTCATAGGAGAGTTGAAGAGCGCCACGGAGGCCATCAAGGTCGGCGACCCGATGGACGAGGACGTCGCCGTCGGCCCCGTCGTCAACAAGGATCAGTACGAGAGCATCCTCGCCGCGCTGGAGACGGCCAAGGGCGAGGGCCGGGTGGTCATAGAAGGCGGGGCGACGGGCTCAGAGGACGAAGGCTACTTCATCGCGCCGGCGATCATCGCTGATGTGGACAACCGGTCGGAGACGGCGCAGGAGGAGATCTTCGGCCCCGTCCTCGCCGTTATAAAGGCCCGCGACTTCGACCACGCCGTGGAACTCGCCAACGACACGCGCTACGGCCTGACCGCGGGCATAGCCACGAAGTCGCTGCGTTACGCCTACGAGTTCATGGCCCGCTCGGAGACGGGGTTGGTGAACGTGAACCTGCCGACGGCGGGCCTGGAGTTCCAGGTGCCCTTCGGGGGCAACAAGGAGTCGGGCGTCGGCGGTCGGGAGCAGGGCCCCGCGGCCCTCGACTTCTACTCGGCCTGGAAGACCGTCTCCGTGATGCCGCTCTAGGGCAATGAAGGCGAAGGGTTTCACCCACGTCAGCATCGGCGCCAGGGACTTGGAGGAGTCCACCCGATTCTACAAGGACTTCTTCGGAATGGAGGAAGTCCCGGCCCCGGACTTCTCGGGCCCGGTGCGCTGGCTGCGAGTCGGTGATCTCCAGTTACACCTCTTCCACGACGAGAACCCGGCGCCCGTCGGCCACCACTTCGCGCTCGACGTGGACGACTTCGAGGAGGTATTCAGGAAAGCCGGAGAGACCGGTGCCCGCGTCAAGAGCGGTAATTACTCGACCGTCAGGGAGCTACCCGATGGGGCGGTACAGATGTACCTGCGGGACCCGTCCGGGAACCTGGTCGAGGTCAACTGGCGCGACGTGGGCACGCTTGATCTGGAGCTTATCGGGGAGATCCGCAAAATCGGCGGCCCCCCGGACGCCGTCTTGTACATAAACCCAGAAGGAGAAGAGGAGTGACGATCGGCGAGGGCCTCAAGACGCTCACCGAAGACTCGGCGCTGCCGGACAGGGCCATAAACAAGGACGAGGTCTCCTGGACGCTCCTGGGCGTTGGCTCAACCTCCTCAAGTACATAATATACGTTACCTCGGCCGTCCCGGAAACAGGTTACACTTGATCGTAATGGCTACGACGAATAATAAGGGCGAAGTCGGAACAAACACCTCCCCCGGCACGAACGGTTACCAGGTACGTGCGGTGGTCCGCGCGGTAGACATCCTCGAGTTGCTCCGAACGAGCGACGGGGGGGCCTCTCTCAACGAGTTGGCCGGGCGTTCCGATCTGGCGAAAGCCTCGATCTTCCGCATGGTCCGCACGTTGGAGAGTACCGGTCTGATCGAGCGCATACCCGGTTCGGACTCGTACCGGCTGGGCGTGCGCTGCCTCACGCTCGGCCAGGCATATCTGGAACAGACCGACCTCCGGGGCGAGGCCTTGCCCACCCTGCAACGCCTGCGCCAGGAGTTCGACGAGACGGTTCATCTCTCCGTACTAGACGACGAACTGCGGGTCGTGTTCCTCGAAAAGCTGAACACCACCCACGCCCTGGGGCTCATGTCGTCAAGGATCGGCCGGACGGTTCCTTCGTACTGCACAGGGAGCGGAAAGGCGCTGCTGGCCGAGCTCGACTACGACCCGGTCGAGGTCCTGGAAGCCAACGGGGTTCTCAAGCGCCACACGCCCAGCACCATATACGAGCCCGACGCCCTCCGACGCGAACTGGAACAGATAAGAGCGCAAGGGTACTCCCTGGATCTCGAAGAGCGCGAGCCGGGCGTTCGATGCGTGGCGTGCCCGATCAGGGCGGCCGGCGGAAATACGGTCGCCGCCGTCTCGGTCTCCGGTCCCACGCAGAGGCTTCCGGAGCACCTGCTTCAGGGCGAGCTCGCCGATGCGGTGAGAGCCGCGGCCGTAGAGATCAGTACCCGTCTGGGCTACACACAACGGCGGGACGGGCTCCCTACCGCCTGATAACGGCTCGCGGGAGGATCGATCCTCCTGCGAGCCGGGCTACAGGTTTCAGGCTTCGGGCATCAGGAACGTCTTCCCGGACGGACGGCGGTCGCCAACCCGGGGCCTTCGGGCCAGGGGGATCAATGCTCATGAACTCCGCTATGAGCCACTTCGCTTTAAGAACGGGAGACCGGGCCGGCATCGATGCCGGCCCGGTCTCCCCAGTCGGGGCTGCTGTCCCTTCTAATGGACTCGTTCCGCCGTTCTTGCGGCATCCTCCGGGCGCTCGATCTTGTCCGAGCCGGTCGTCCGAAGCAGGGTTGCGGCCACGGCGCTGATCGCCGCTACGGCGATCAGGTACACGGAGATCGGCCAGTAGCTGCCGAAACTCGCCAGCAGTTGGGTGAAGATCATAGGCACGAATGCGGCGCCCAGGACCGTCCCGATCGTGAGCCCCAGGGAGATACCCGTGTAGCGTACGCGCACGTCGAACGCCTCGGAGAAGAGCGTGCCCATCGGTCCGTAGGTCGCGCAGAACCCGGCGGTGGCCAGCAGGTATCCCAGCAGCATGAACACGAACACTTCCGTGTTGATAAGCCAGAATATGGGGAAGGCCGACGCCATCACGAGCAGGCTCCCGCCCACATACACCCGCTTGCGCCCCACCCTGTCCGACAGGTGGCCGAAGAACAAAAGCCCGAAGAAGCTGAAGATGCTGGAGAAGACGGTGAGGAGCAGCATGGTGCTACGCTCCAGCCCCAGTTGCTCGGTGCCGTACGTCAGGCTGAAGACGAAGATCACGTAAAAGATCCCGCCGATGACCAGGTAGGAGAGGCAGGTCAGTATCACTTCCTTCCAGTGGGTGAGCAGCGTCTCCACGAAGGGCACCCGGGCCTCGGTCTGGCTCTCCTTGACCCTCTGAAAAGCGGGGGTTTCGACGATCTTCAACCGGATATAGAGGCCCAGGGCCACGAGCAAGGCGCTGGCCAGGAACGGTACGCGCCAGCCCCAGGTCAGGAGTTGGTCTTCGGGGAGCGCCTCGATGGCGAGGAAGATCAGGGTGGCGAGGAGCAGTCCCAGGGCTACCCCCGTCTGGGGGAAGCTGCCGTAGAAACCCCGCCGGTTGGGCGGGGCGTGTTCCACGGCCATGAGGACGGCCCCGCCCCACTCCCCGCCGAGGGCGAACCCCTGTATGAAGCGCAGCACAAGCAGCAGAATGGCGGCCGTGGCGCCTATGGCGGCATAGGTGGGCAGCACCCCGATGAGGAAGGTGGCGGCACCCATCACGAAGAGGGACACGACCAGCATGGTCTTGCGTCCGAGCCGGTCCCCGTAGTGGCCGAAAGCGATGGAACCGAGCGGACGCGAGAGATATCCCGCCGCGATCCCCCCGAAGGCGAGCATCGTGCCTACCAGCGGATCGGCCCCAGGGAAGAACAGGAGGCCGAAGACCAGCGCCGCCGCCGTAGCGTAGCCGAAAAAGTCGAACCATTCGACGGTCGTGCCCACCATGCTCGCCACGGCAACGGTCCTGACGTCCGCGGTCTGCCCACGGTCTTCCCCACCCAACTTCTCTATGGTTTCCATGCTTCTTGCTCCTCCCTGAGACGCACTAGATGTCCCCTCTCTTGTCCGACCACCGGTCACGAAAGCTACAGGTTGAGAACGATGTATTCGTGTTCGACCGAGACCTCGTACGTCTCCGCTACGTAAAGCCCTTTCTCCAGGCCGGCCTCGGCGAGTTCCTTGCTGCCGCCAGGCTCGGAGAGCAGCGTGTTTCCGGGCGCGACCTTGGCCTCGTAGCGCCGCACCCGGACCTTTGCCGGGTCGACCCAGGATTGACCCGTCCTGATGTCGAACTCCCACTGGTGCCACGGGCACCGGAGGATCTCCCCCCTCCTGACGTACGTCACGTCGCCCGGCTTCTCGGCGTGGACGAACCCAGACAGGACGCCCTTGCACAGCTCGGCCCCCTGGTGGGGGCACTGGTTCCGGAGGGCGAAGAACTCACCCCCCACGTTGAACACGCCTATGGAACGTCCGCCCACCTCGACTATCTTGCGCCCGCCGGGCGGTATCTCCTCCACCGTCCCCACCACGTGCTCGCCCATTCAGCCGCCCTCCTGGCCGAATCCGTAGAGCTTCTTCGCGTTTTCGGAGAAGATCCTGCGCTTCAGCTCCTTCGGCATCCTGGGTGGAAAGGCCCTGTTCGGGTCGTCGAAATCCCAGTGCGGGTAGTCCGAGGCGAAGAGGATCTTGTCGTCCGCCCCGAAGTGCTCTATGGCCTGGAGGAGGTGGTTGGGGTCGGCCGGTTCCTCTATAGGCTGGGTGGTTACCCAGAGGTGCTCCCGGATGTACTCCGACGGCGGCCGTTTGAGGTGCGGCACCTCCTCTTTTAACCTCTTCCAGTTCTGATCCAGGCGCCACATGAGCGGAGGAAGCCAGGCGAACCCTCCCTCTATCGACACGAGGCGCAGGTCCGGAAACATCTCGAATACGCCCTCGCAAGCGAGGCTGATCACCTGACTCTGGGAGGCCAGGGAAACTATGACGTGCTCCTCCAGATAGTAGGAGGGCCAGCCGACGGGCGTGGGCGGTACGCCGGTCGTGTTGCTGGCGTGCATCCCGATCGTCAAGCCGTGGCGCTCCGCCGCTTCGTAGATCTTCCAGTACTTGCGCCGGCCCAGGGGTTCCAGGGTTCGGGTAAGCAAGAGCACCTGCACGTAGCCGGGATGGTCCCCGACCCGCTCTATCTCCTCCGCCGCGAGCTCGGCGTTCTCGAAAGGCACCACTATCGAGGCCCGCAGGCGCTCGTCCTTTTCGAGCCACTCCGCGATCTGCCAGTCGTTCACGGCCCGCGCCATCGCCGCGGCCCACTCGTCGTTGAGCTCGTGCCCGACGTGCTCGAAGCAGTTCAGGATCCCGTACTCGATGTTGAAGGCGTCGAGGTGCTGCTCCTGCATGAACTCGAGGTCCGAACCCGGCGGCAACCCGGAAGGCGGCCACGCGTCTGTACGTGCGGTGGCCGCGGAAACCTTGGGGTACTTCGTCGAAGCGTACATGTAGCCGTCGTGCCCTCGCGGCCCGATCGTCTCGAGGTGCCTCTGCCAGCGCGACGGCAGGTAACTCTTTAGGACCTCCCGGGACGGAAAGACATTGTGTATATCTGCGTCGACCACACCAACCCTGGTCCGGCCCGCAGTTGCTCTCTCTGTCAACTTCTCGACCATCGCGGTTGCCTCCTTTACCGCTCGCTGGTTGCGTCGTCCAGCCCGTACAAGGCGCGGGCGTTCCCGGAAAAAATCTTGCGCTCCAGGTCGGGGGGGAGCTTCACGGGGAGCGCGTCCTCCGGCTCGTCGAAATGCCAGTGCGGGTAGTCCGTCGAGAAGAGCAACATCTCCTCCGACCCGATCTGGTCTATGACCTGGAGCAAATGTTCGGGATTGGAAGGTTCGTCGATCGGCTGGGTGGTGAGGCGCACGTGCTCCCGGATGATCTCGGACGGCGGACGGCTGACCCACGGCGTCTCCCGCCGGATGCCCTTCCAGTCCTTGTCGAACCTCCACATGAGCGACGGCAGCCAGGTGATGCCGGCCTCGGCGAGCACGACCCGGAGCCCGGGATACTCCGCGAAGACGCCGGCGGTGACCATGCTGACTACCTGCGCCTGGAAAGCCTGGGCAAACCCCACATAATCCTCGATGTAGTAGGAAGGCCAACCCACCGAGGTGATGGGGTTGCCGGCGCTCCCGCCGGCGTGGATGCAGACCGGCAGCCCGTGGCGCTCGGCGGCCTCGTAGATCGGCCAGTAGTAGCGCTCGCCGTAGGGCATCTCGGATCTGGCCAACAAGAGCACCTGCGCGAAGCCCGGATGGCCGCCCACGCGCTCGATCTCCCGCGCCGCAGTCCCCGGATCACGCGTCGAAACTGTGATCGAAGCCCGCAGGCGCCCGTCTTTTTCGAGCCATTCGGCAATTTGCCAGTCGTTGAGCGCGCTGGCCATGACCATGGCCCACTCGCGGTTCTGGATCAGCTGAACGCCGTAGACGCAGTTGAGCATCGCGTACCGGACGTTCCACGGATCTAGCAACTGGTCCCTCAACAGCCCAAGGTCGGAACCCGCCGGTCCCCCCGCAGGCTCCGATCCGGGACGCGCCGACAGGGGGACGCCCTTCGGATAGTAGTTGGGCTCTATGGTCTTAATGCCGGATTCGACCATGTAGTCGACCCAGCGGTCCGGCAGGTGGGGAAACAGGGACTCGATGGAAGGCACCGCGTTGTGAACGTCGCAGTCGATGATGCCGCCCTCTATGTTGCCCCGCTTCTCCCGACCCGGCAGTGTCACTGTCCTGCCCAAGGTTGCCCCTTCCCCTCGACTGCTTCCCTGCGATCCTCGCTCCGTTCCCGTTCGTCTCGTAGAATGAAACGATACACTATTCTACGAAATACGTAAGAACCGTAGCACGGACGCAGATCGTCGTCAACAAGCACGCGTGTCCTTTGCACACCGCCGTCGCGCGACGACGGTGTGCGGCAAGCAGTCACGAACCTTGTGAGCCTGGAGCAACAAATAGATGGATAATCTGTGTGCTGCGCCACGCCGGTCGAGAGAGAACGAACGTAGCATTGACGCGGTTCGCCCGGGAGTATAATATGTTGCGTGCTGTTGTATGAGACGAGGTTTCGTTCTATAAAACGACGCGGTACGAGGGAGGCGGGACGATGATAGACGAGAGGTTCAAGTCCTTTACCGAGGACTGGGCGTTGCCGGACCAGGCAATAAATGTGGACGAGATCCCCTGGGTGCCCCAGGGCGAGCGGGCCTGGTTCAAGCCGCTTCGCTTCGACCTCGCCACGGGGCGTTGGATCAACCTCCTCAAAGTCCGGGGCTCGGGCAGGATCAACCGCCACCGGCACTCCGGAGGCCAGGTGATGGGCTTCTGCCTGGAGGGCTCCTGGCACTACCTCGAACGCGATTGGGTGGCCAGGCCGGGCACCCTGGTCTACGAGCCACCCGGCGACATACACACGCTCGTGGTAGACGAGGGTGTCGAGGAGATGCAGACGTTGTTTATCCTGGAGGGCGTGATCCAGTACCTCGACGACGAAGATAACCCGATCTACCAGGACGACGTCTTCTCCAAGCTCGACCGCTACCTCAACTATTGCGAGCAGGAAGGCATCGAGCCGATGGACCTCCGCTTTTAATGGGCGTTCTTGACGACCTCAGGCTGGACGGCAAGGTCGCGCTGGTCACGGGGGCGGCGCGTGGGCTCGGACAGGGAATGGCCTTGGGCCTCGCAGAAGCCGGCGCGGACGTCGTGGGCCTGGATATAGTTCCGATGGAAGAGACGGAAGGGAAGGTCGCCGCCACCGGTCGCCGGTTCCACGCCATGAACCGCGACCTTTTGGAGACCAAGGCGGAAGGTGCCGCGGAGATCGTGGCCCACTGCGTCTCCGAGATGGGCCGCCTCGACATACTCGTCAACAACGCCGGCATCATCAGGAGAGATCAGGCCCTGGAGTTCGGGGAGGACGACTGGGAGAGCGTCATCCAGGTAAACCTCTCGGCGGCCTTCTACCTCTCCCAGGCGGCGGCCAGGCGTTTCGTCGAACAGGGCGACGGAGGAAAGATCATAAACACAGCCTCCGTCCTCTCCTACGAAGGCGGCATAACCGTCCCGTCCTACGCCGCCTCCAAGGCCGGCATCGCCAACCTCACGCGCGCCCTCTCAAACGAGTGGGCCCCGCTAGGCATAAACGTCAACGCCCTCGCACCCAGCTACTACACAACCGAGTTGACTGGCGCAATCCGCGAGAACGAAGAGCGCTCCACGGCGCTTCTGGCCCGTATCCCCGCGGGCCGCTACGGCGAGCCCGAAGACCTCAAAGGGGCCGTGGTCCTGCTATCTTCGTTAGCGGGCGACTTTATCCACGGCTCGGTCCTGCCCGTCGACGGGGGCTGGCTGGGGAGATAGCTTTTCAGCTTGTCAGCCGGTCAGCACGCTTCGCCCTTCGGGCTTCGCTTTCAGCTTGTCAGCATCTCGCCGTGCATAACGCGACCGAGCAGCGTAACCCGGCATGGTTCGGATAGCGCCGGGAGCGGCGTGTCGAGACGACTGGCTGACCGCTGAAAGCGAGGCGAAGCCGAAGCGTGCTGACCGGCTGAAAGCCTCCGAAGGAGGCGTGCTGACCGGCGAAGCCGGGCTCACGACGCTAGCAGTTCGCCGAGGTGCCGATCCACCTGCTCCATAAAGGTCGTCTCGAAGCCGAAGAGGGCCCAGTGGCCGCTGATGTCTTCGATCACGCGCAGCTCGCTGTTCGGGACGAGCTTCTGCTCGGCGGCGCAGTCGCGCGGGGGGAAGAACATGTCCTCGCCTATGGGCATGACGAACGTCTTCGCGCTGATGCGGCCGAGGGCGGCCGACAGGTCCCCGTCCGTGTGGCGGCTGACATCGCCGCGCTGCCACTTCCAGCCCTGGGCGAGGAGGCTGTTCGGGTCGAGCACGCTGAAGTACGCGTCCACGAAGCCCGCGCGGAAGTCCTCCGCCGAGGCGAAACCGAGGGGACGCCAGCGCTCCTGCTTCCACCACTCCGTCGAGAGGCCCATCACGCTCCAGACGAGCCCGTGCTGGACGAGGCCCTCGCGCACGTCGGCCGGCGTCTCGTACCAGCCGCCGGCGTAGCCCGGGTCCATCGTGATGGCGTCCATGAGCGCCTGCGTGAAGAGGAAGTCGTGCGGGGTGTTTTTGGCGGTCCCGGCTATGGGGGCGGCCCGCTTGACCTTCTCGGGGAAGCGGACGGCCCACTCGTAGGTCTGCTGGGCTCCCATCGAGCCGCCGACGACGAGGGCGAGTTCCTCGACGCCGAAAGCCTCGCGCATCAGGCGCTCCTGGGCGACGACGTCGTCGCCGATCCTGACCTTCGGGAACCGGGGGCCCGAGGCGAAGTTGCCCGGCGTGTTGTGGGGTGAGGTCGAGAGGCCGTTGCCGATCTGGTTGACGACGACTACGAAGTACTCTTCCGGGTTCAGGGCGTGCTCGGGGCCGATGTAGAGGTCGCGCAGGATCTGGTGCGTCCCCGAGAACCACGTCGGGACCAGAATCGCGTTGTCCTTCGCCCCGTTCAACTCCCCGAACGCCGCGTACGCGAGCCTGCAATCCCGCAGCGTCTGCCCCTCTTCGAGCACGAAATCCCCCAGCGAAAACAGCTCGTAGGGGCCGTGAAACTCCGGCGTGTAGAACGGGTTCTCGATCACTTGTCTCCTCCACCTTTTGCGGGGCGCGCGCCCTCCTCACCAACGGTGATGCTAACCACACCCCGGATGCCGCGCAACACGCGGTCGGGAATCTAAGTCATCTATGCTTCTTTGGGCGCTATTCCGGCCTCGCAACCGCCGGAGACGGGAGACCCCTCTTGGCCCGGTCGCCCAAAGTCCCCGGAGACAACCCTACATCGAGACGCCGAGCAGGCCGCGGGTGAACTGGAAGTCCGTGTTGTTCGCCGCGAGAAGCTTGGGCGTGTACTCGCGGGAGGCGACCTCGGAGACGGTCCGAAGCGTCTTCTCCGTCCATGCGTCCGGGTCTCCGTCGAGGAGCGTGTCCAGGTCGTCTGCGTGGTTGCGGATGGTCTCGGGATCGGACGAGACCTGGACGAGCGGGATCATGCGGTGCGCCTGCAAGGGCCGTCCGGCGACGTGCGCCAGCATGAGTTCCACGCCGGTCGCCCCGAGCCCCGTGGCCGTCTCGATCCAATGGTCCGTCGGCGCCTCCATCACGTGAAAACCGGGCTCCCGGAAAGCCTGCCCGTAAGCCAGGGTATTCTTGACGGTGCGGCCCCCAAAAACGGCGTCCAGGTAGACCTCGGAACCGAGCACCGCCGCCGTCTGGGGGACGACCACCGTGCCGCCCGCGCCGACGACGGCGAGCGTCGTCTCGGCGAGGCTCCTCGCCGCCTCGTCCGGCAGGGGACCCGCGGCGTAGAGCCCGAGCCGCAGGGCGCCCGGCCCAGCGGTCTCGTACTCGATAGCTCCTGAAGCCTTTAGGTTCTCCGCGAACCAGGACTCCACCTTCTCCACCACGCTTTCGATGCCGCCGTCCAGCTGGACGCTGGCCCAGCCGAAGCGGTCAGGGTCGAGGCCGCGCTCGGCGAGGCGGTTCTCGAAGTAGTCGTTGTGGGTCTTCTCGCAGCCGTGCTCCAGAAGGAGGGCGAGCCTGACGGTCGGGTTGGCGAGGTAGCCGAGGACGGTTCGGGAGTAGATGGCCTCGGCCGAGCCCGCGGAGACGCCGCAGCCCTCGGTGTGCGGGAGGGCGACGAAGCGGGTCACCTTGTCCCCGGCGAAGCCCGCGCCGCGCCCGTTCAGGCGGTTGGCTATGCGGCGGGCGATCTGGCCCGAGCACAGGCTCGTCGGCATCACGAGCGCGACCTGGTCTGTTGCGGGGCCCCGATCCGTCGCTATCGCCTCGAAGGAGAAGTCCGCGTCCGGAACATTGTTACGCACGGGCAACGGCTCGCCGTCGGGCTCGGGGGCGTTCTCCAACTCTTCCAGGTGTTCGGGCCCCGTCTGTTTCCAGTCGCGCCAGATGGAGACCTGGGCGTGGCCCGCCCGCTCGCCCACGGTCTTCTCGCCGCAGGCGGCTTCGATGGTCCGCTCGAACATCTCCCGCCCGAGCCCGTCCATGGGGGTACCGTCGAGGTAGGCACCGGCGTTTACGTCCATGTCTTTGGAGAGGAGCTGGTAGCGGCCGGTGGTGGTCACCACTTTTATGGTCGGAACGAAGGGGAAGTTGGTGATGGAGCCGTTGCCGGTGGTGAAGAAGATCATGTTCGCGCCAGAAGCGACCTGCCCCGCCACGCTCTCGAGGTCGTTGCCGGGGCTGTCCATGAAGTAGAAGCCGCCCCCGTCCATCCTCTCCGCGTACTCGATGACGTGGTCCAACCTCACATCGGGATCCTTCTTTCTGGCCGCCCCGATGGACTTTATGGAGATGTTGTAGAGCCCGCGGAAGTTGTTGCCGCCAGAGGGGTTGTCCTCGGCCGTGTGCCCGTGCCAACCGACTCTCTCCTTGAACCGCTCGACCGCCCCCAAGAAACTCTTCGCCGTCCCCGCGTCCTTCACGTTCTTCAAGACGTAGCGCTCGGCCCCTATCAGCTCGTCCGTCTCGGCCAGGTTCGCGGCCCCGCCGTTGCGCACTACCTCCCTCGATACCCAGCCGACCAGGGGGTTCGCCGAGACGCCGGAGAACGCGTCCGAACCGCCACACTGGAGCCCAACCTTCAGCTCGGAGAGCGGCTCCTCCGTCCGCCGAAGCGCGTTGACTTGCTCCATCCAATTCATTACTCGAGACTTTGCCCGCTCAAGATCGGCCCGAAAGCTCCCCTCCAGGCTCATGAACTCGTGCGGCACGTCGTCCAGCGGGTAGCCGTTCTCTTCGGCGTAGCGGCGGAGCGCCGCGTTCGCGACGGCACCCTCGTCGCCGCCGTCGATGGCGAGCACGGCCCCCACGTTCGGGTTGACCATGAAGCCGCTCAGGGTGCGCAGCAAAAGGTCGAAGTTGTTGGGCGTCCGGCCCTCTCCCCCCTCGGTGTGGGCGACGCAGACGATGCCGCTCACGTTCTCGTAGGCGTCCGACACGCCGTTCATCTCCCACTCGAGCGCCCGCACGAAGCCCGTGAGCCGCGAGTTGACGCCGAGCACTACCACGTAGTTGCGCGTGCCGACGCCACGACCCCAGCCGCGCCGGTAGCCCATGAAAGTGCGGGGCTCGTCGTGTAGCGGCACCTGCTCGCCGGGCCGGAAGTTCTCTTCGTCCAGGACGTACGGTTCCAGTTCGGCGTCCCGAAAATTTGGTCTATCGGGAAGGTCGAGGCCGTTCTTCTTGTAGCCTCCGGGCACCCTTCCCCCGCCCTGGTCGGAGGTGCCTTCGGGATCTTCCCCTTCGCGGCGGTTCGGGAGTGCGGCGAACCGTTCGCGGAGCACGCGCAGGATCTTCTCGTTGCAGGCGTAGTCGCCCGGAGATATGCCCGACAACGCGCGCCCGAATGGCAAACCCCAGGAGAGGAGTTCTCCTCCGTCCGGGATCTCCTCGACCGCAAAGCGGTGCCCTTCGAGGACGGTATGAGGAATGACGAACTCCGATCCCCCGCGCTCCACCCGCGTCCCGGCCTCCAGGCGACGGGTGGCTATGGCGACGTTGTCCCCCGGCGCCGGAAGGCGGCCCACCTCATCAAAGCCGAAGGTTTGCCCGGTCCCCGTCATCGAAATACCGCCTCCCATAACTTCCCGTCGGAGCATTCCATCTCCCGTTCAGTTTATCCTAGAGCGGTTTGCAGAGAGGTCGAACCTCTTTGCGAAGCTGTCAGCCTTTAGCCGTAGGCTTTCAGCCAGGAGCAAAAAGCCGACGGCGCGGATCGCGGTAGCTCAATGCCACCGCGACCGCTCTAGTAGGTTCCTGGCGGGTTGGGGTAAGGTCAGGGTAAAGCGCGGGGCCGGAACCGGGCGGCAACGGGAGGCAGTCATGGCGGGCGAAGGCACGCTTCGTTTCGGGGGAAACAGGATCTGGTATCGGGTGGTTGGGGATCCGGCAGATTCCCGGGCGCGCAAGCTCCCGGTGCTCGCGCTCCACGGGGGACCGGGCCTGCCCCACGACAGCCTGGAGCCCCTGGAGGACCTGGCGCGCGGGGGGCGTCCTGTCGTGTTCTACGACCAGCTCGGCTGCGGCAACTCGACCCGTTCGGGAGGCCCCGGTCCTTGGAGCGTGGGTGCCTTCCTGGGGGAGCTCGCGGTGGTCCGGAGCGAGCTCGGGCTGGACGAAGTCCACCTGTTGGGCCACTCGTGGGGCGGCCTGCTCGCCATGGAGCACGTCCTGGAGGCGGAGAAACCTCCGGCGGGCCTGATCCTGGTAGGCGCCGTCGTGAGCGGGAAAACGATGCTCGAATGCCGGCAGGGCTTCTACGACGGCTTGCCCCGGGACGCGCGGGAAGCAATCCGCAAACACGAGGCGGCCGGCACGTTCGAAGACCCCGAGTACGGGGAGGCGATGGACCTCTTCTACCGGCGCCACGCCTGTCGCCTCGACCCGTGGCCCAACTGGCTGAACCGGGCGCTCTCGAAGATGGACGTGGAGGCGAATACCGCCATGTGGGGCCCACCGAACGCGCCACAGCCAGGCCCGCTCCGCGCGTGGGACCTGCGCCCTCGCCTCGGAGGTATAAACGTACCCACGCTCGTGGCCGCCGGCCGTTACGACGGCATGGCCGCGGGCCAGGAGCGCGACATCCACGCGGGCATACCGAACTCCGAGCTCGCGATCTTCGAGCAAAGCTCTCACTACCCCTTCGCCGAGGAACCCGAACGCTTCCTCGACACGCTAGAAGGCTTCCTCGCCCGCTCGGAGAGCCAGACGAAACCGTAAGCCCCGTCCGCGTCGGGACGCCGCGTCAAGTCGGAGAATGGTGGCCGTCCAGCCGCGCGTCCGGCGGCGTGGGGGGCCCGGCGTCGCGACCCCGCAACCGCCGGTTGTAGACCGCGACCATGTTCTCGGCCCAGGCTCGGGCCGGGAAGCCGCCACCCTTCTCGAAGCGTGCCAACCAGTCCCCCGGGTCCCCTTCGCGGACCACCAGGAACGCAGCCTCCACCTCCCTGACGGCGAGCGGGCCGTCCACCTGCGGGCCGTTTGAAGAGTCTTGGTCCACAGCTAGAGCCGGACCTTCACCTTTCCGTCCTCGACGACGACCTCGTAGGAGCGGAGCTTGACGTTCGGGTAGGCGAGGCAGCGGCCGGTTGGGACGTGGTATTCCAGGCCGTGCCAGGGGCAGGCCACGACCTCGCCCTCGTGGACCCACTCGAACCTCCAGTCGTTCTCCTTGCGGGAGACGAGGGCGCCGGTCGTCGGCTTCACGCCGGCGCACAGCGGCCCCGTCTGGTGGGGGCAAAGGTTGGGCAGGCCGTAGAGCTCGCCACTGATATTAAAGATCCCGACCTCGCGCCGCCCGGCTTTGACCACCTTGTGGATGCCCTCGGGGAAGTCCGAAAGGTCTCCCACGACGTGCTCCTCGCGCCTCTTCGCCACTCGTGCCTCCCGTCTCTCCCGCCGACGACCGCCGGGTCGCGCCCGTTCGGGATCACCATAAGTCCGTGGCCATCCCCGCGCCAGGGACGCGTGTTTCCTATCCGCGAGGACGGCCCCCGCCCCGTGCTAAGGTGTTGGGCCGTAGATGAAGACGGAGGAGGAGAGATGGAAGTAAGAGCAGCAGTCGCCTTCGGGGCGGAGAGACCGTTGAGCATAGAGACCGTCGATTTGGAAGGCCCGAAAGAGGGCGAGGTACTCGTGGAGGTGAAGGCGACAGGGGTGTGCCACACGGACGCCTACACGCTCTCCGGCGCCGACCCCGAGGGGCTCTTCCCCACCGTGATGGGCCACGAAGGGGCGGGGGTCGTGGTGGGGGTGGGACCCGGCGTGAAGAGCCTGAAAGAAGGCGACCACGTCATCCCGCTCTACACGCCGGAGTGCCGGGAGTGCGAGTACTGCCTGAACCCGAAGACGAACCTGTGCCAAGCCATCAGGACGACCCAGGGACGCGGGGTCATGCCAGACGGGACGAGCCGGCTCTCGCTGAACGGAGATCCCCTCTACCATTACATGGGCACCTCGACGTTCGCCAACCACACCGTGCTGCCCGAGATCGCGGCGGCCAAGATCCGCGAGGACGCCCCCTTCGAGTCGGTCTGCTACATCGGCTGCGGCGTGACGACCGGCATCGGGGCCGTCGTCTACACCGCGGGCGTCGAGCCGGGCTCGAACGTCGTCGTCTTCGGCCTCGGGGGCATCGGCCTCAACGTCGTGCAGGGCGCCCGCATGGTCGGGGCGGACAAGATCGTGGGCGTGGACCTGAACCCCGCCAAGAAGGCGGTCGCCGAGCGTTACGGGATGACCCACTTCGTGAACCCGAACGAGGTCGAGGGGGACCTGGTTCCCTACCTGGTTGACCTGACGGGCGGCGGGGCCGACTACTCCTTCGAGTGCATCGGCAACGTGAACGTGATGCGCCAGGCCCTCGAGTGCGCCCACAAGGGCTGGGGGCAGTCGGTCATCATCGGGGTTGCGGGTTCTGGGGAGGAGATCTCCACGCGCCCCTTCCAGCTCGTGACGGGCAGGACGTGGAAAGGAAGCGCGTTCGGGGGAGCCAGGGGCCGCACGGACGTGCCGAAGATCGTGGACTGGTACATGGAGGGCAAGATCGAGGTGGACTCCATGATCACGCACACCATGCCCCTCAAAGAGATCAACACGGCCTTCGACCTTATGCACAGCGGCGAGTCCATCCGCAGCGTCGTGACGTTCTAGGGAGGCTTCGGGCATCAGGTTGCAGGCTTCAGGATTCGTCGGCGATCTACTCTGGCTCGCCGACGAGGCTTGACCAGAGAGACTCCAGAAAGGGCCATAATGAACCTCAACACCCTGGGCGGGCACGCGTGTTTCGGCGGAACCGTCTCGTTTCACGAGCATCACTCCTCCGCCTGCGACGGCGAGATGCGCTTCGCCGTCTACACGCCCCCCCAGGCGGCGGACGGGCCTGTGCCCGTCCTCTACTACCTGGCCGGCCTGACCTGCACGGAGGAGACCTTCATGATCAAGGGTGGGGCCCAGCGCCTCGCCGCCGAGCACGGCCTGATGCTGGTCGCGCCCGACACCAGCCCCCGCGACGCCAACATACCCGGCGAAGACGACGACTGGGACTTCGGCACCGGCGCGGGCTTCTACGTGGACGCCACGGAAGAGCCCTGGTCCCGCCACTACGGGATGTACTCCTACGTCACGAGGGAGCTGCCGTCCGTCGTAGAAGAGAACTTTCCCGCAGGCCCCGATGCCCGCGGCGTCTTCGGCCACTCGATGGGCGGCCACGGCGCCCTCGTCTGCGCCCTCAAGAACCCCGATTTTTTCCGCTCGGTCTCGGCCTTCGCCCCCGTCTCGGCCCCGACCCGCGTCCCCTGGGGCGAGAAGGCCTTCTCGGGCTACCTCGGAGGGGACAGGGAGGCCTGGAAGGCCTACGACGCGAGCGAGCTCGTGCGCGAGCACCCCTTCCCCGACGGACGGAACATCCTCGTGGACCAGGGCCTCTCGGACCAGTTCCTCGAAGAGCAGCTCCTGCCCGAAGCCCTGGAAGAGGCCTGCGCCGAGTCCGGGCAGCCGCTAACCCTGAACCGCCGCGAGGGCTACGACCACTCGTACTACGCGATCTCGACCTTTATGGAGGAACACATCCGCCACCACTCAGCGGCCCTGAACCGCGCCTGACCCGACGCCCCGATGGTGCCTCACGCGTTCGGCCCATCCCGGCCGGCGCGGAGGCGCACCGGCCCCCTTCTCCTGTGTACGGTCAGGTAGGAGAAACTCTCCGAGGTGCTTCGGGTGGACCGCCGGGCTCCCCTGGGAACGAGGACGAGGACCCCAGCTTCCAGCGCGTGCTCCCTGCCGTCCACCCCCACGACCCCGGAGCCGGACACGCCAACGAAGAGGACGTCCACCTCACCGTTTACGTGCTCCCCGACGCCTTCTCCTTGGGGGAAACGGACCAGGTTGGCGTTCAAGTCCCGTCCCTCCCGCTCCGTCCACACGGTTCCCGTCCCCCGGGCGCCAGCCGAGATCCCCCCAAGGTCCACAGCCCCTTCCATACTCCTCCTCTCGCACCCCGGTCCACCGCTCCGACCACCCGCTCACGGGTTGAGCCGGTTCCCTCTCGCGTCGATGTTGAAGAGCCGCAAGGCGTTGTCGCCGAAGACCTTGCGGCGGACCTCGTTCGTGAACGGGACCTGGTGGACCTTCATGGGGTGGTCGAAGTCGTGGTGGGGCCAGTCGGAAGCAAAGATGGTCGTGTCCTCGCCGTCGTAGAGGTCCATCAACTTCACCAGGTCCCCGAGGTCCTCGGGCTCCTCGACGGGCTGGGTGGCGAAGTACATCTTCTTGAGGTAGTGGCTCGGCTTCTCGGTCAGGAAAGGGACCTCGCGGCGACGCTCGACGTACTCTTTGTCCATTTTGTACATCAGGAAAGGCACCCAGGAGATGCCGGCCTCGGTGAAGGCGATGCGCAGGTTCGGGTAGCGGACGGGGACGCCTGTGGTGACCATGTGGACGAGGTTCGCCATCATGGAGAAGGTGTGGCTGCAGATGTGCCGCCCGAACTCCGTCTCGAAGCCGTGGGTGTTGAAGGGGAAGACGGGATGTATGACGGTGACGCTGTGCAGCAAGACCGGCAGGTCCGCCTCCTCCGCGGCCTCGAAGATGGGGTCGTACATCCGGTGTCCCCACAAGGGGTCGAGGCCGGCGCACGGCAGGTAGACGCCGACCATGCCGGGTTCTTTCGAGTACTTCCGGATCTCGCGCGCCGCGTCGGCCGGGTCGTGGGGGCAGGCGAGGATGCAGCCGAGGAGGCCGTTCTCGACGGAGCACCACTCTTCGAGAAGCCAGGCGTTGTACGCGCGGGCGATCGCGGCGGCGTAGTCCGACTGGGTGATGACGGGCAGCTTGAGGAGGTGGTCGGGGAAGAGGATGCCGATGTCCACGTGGATGGCGTCGAGCTCGCGGCGCATCTGGGCGGGCGTGTCGACGCCGCGGGTGGCCTCGTGGCCCGTCGGGAAGCGGGCCTCGTAGGCGGCGTTTCCGGGAGAGAAGCCGGGGATGTCCAGGTAGCGTACGGGCTCGTTCTTCTCGATATGCTCCAGGGAGACCCGCCAGGGCATGTCGCAGTAGGGAGCGAGCTTGCCCGGCGTCTCGCTGACGTGGACGTCGCAGTCGACGACGAGGATGTCCTCGAGTCTTTCCTTGCGTTCGTGAGTTCGGTCTACCGTCTCCGCCACGCCACGCTCGCTTTCTCTAGAGCTTTCAGCTTTCAGCTCTCAGCCATCAGCTTTCAGTACGCTCCTATCCCGGGCGCAGGGCTTCAACGCGCCGTGCGAAGCGGTTTATCTCTTCGTTTCCGTCGAGGGCGCCGAGTTCCAGGTCGTAGGTGCGACCCTCTCCGGGGGAGAGTTCGATCAGCTCCCCCCGCTCCCTCGCGTCCAGGCGCCCGGCGGTGCGGTTGGTGCTCGGCTCGACGCCGACTACGTAGGTTCCTTCCCCGAGCATCCGCCAGACGAAGTGGTGGGGTAGCTGGTCGCGCCTGTAGACCTCGTAGAAGCCGAGGCCAGATCTACGATTGACGACTCCGACAGGCACGGTCCCGCCTTGTTCGGCGGCGAGGTCGTGCTCGAAGACCCGCTCGACGTAACCCCTTTGGGGACCGTGGAACCTTTCGTAGCCCTCGGCCTGGTAGTCGCCGCGGGGGGAGACGCCGCGCGCCGGGGCAAGGAGTTCGGAGCCCTCGTCGACGACGGGCCAGCCGACGTTTACGTGGTAGAGGTACATGTGGGGCGTCGGGTCGAAGCCCGCGTTCTCGACCTCGTCGTGGATCCTGAGGCGCGATTCCCCTACCTTGGCCTCGACGCGCCGCCGCAGCGCGAGGTTCTCGCCGAAGACCGCGGCCTGGCGCACCTCGCCCTCGGCCCAGAGGAAGCACTCGTCTCCCTCCCACCGCTCCCCGTAGCCGAGGAGCCTGGCCGGAAGGTTCGAGACGCGCCCGTGCAGGCCGTAGCTCTCCGTCTCTTTCGGCGGGTAGTGGAAGTGTTCGGCGGTGTCCTCGGCCATGAACAGGGCGTGGTCGAGGCCCGCGGTCGTGAGCAGGCCGCCGCCCCAGTTGCGGAGGAAACCCAGACCCTCCGGCTCGTCGAACCAGGGACCTGCGAAGCCCACCGGCGAGAGCCAGCCCAAAGGGCGCCCGCCCATCTCGCAGCGCCCGATATCCAGGGCGCGGTCGACGACCACGTCGAAGGAGAAGCCCGTACCGGTCTGGAACTCCAGCAGCCTGACGCCGCGCTCGGCGCCGTCGCCCAAAGAGACGAGCCTGACGCCGGCTGCCTGATCCAACCTGCCGATGCGGCGCATCAGGTCCCCGCGTCCGAGGCGCTCTCCGAAGAGGTCGGGCATCAGCGCATCATCCAGCCGCCGTCGATGCCGATGGTCTGGCCTGAGATAAAGGAGGCCTCCTCCGAGGCGAGAAAGGCGACGAGGTTGCCAACGTCGTCGGGCGTGCCGCGGCGTTTGATGGACTGCTGTTCGAGGACCCAGCGGTTGTAGCCCTCCTGATCCGGGTGGATCTTCTCGGCGTCCGTGGGGAAGGCGCCGGGGGCTATGGCGTTGACGTTGATCCCGTCAGGCCCGATCTCCCGCGCCAGCGTGCGCGTGAACCCGACGATGCCCCCCTTCGAGGCGACGTAGTCCATCAGGAGCGTCCACCCGACGAAGAACGTGATCGAGGAGACGTTGACGATGCTCCCGCCCCGTTCCTTCATGTGCGGATAGACGGCCCTGGCGCAGAGAAAGTAGCCCTTGAGGTTCACGGCCATCACCCGATCCCACTCTTCTTCCTCGATCTCCGTCCACGCCCTGCGGGGGTAGATCGCGGCGTTGTTCACGAGAACGTCCACCCCGCCAAACTCCTCGACCACCCGCTCAACCACACCTTCTACGGACCCTTTGTCCGAAACGTCCACCTCGACCGCGAGAGACCGTCCACCCCCCTCCGACACCAGCCCGGCGACCCGTCCGGCCTTCTCGAGCGAGACGTCGGCGCAAACGACGGCCGCGCCGCTCCTCGACAACCTCCCACAGATACCCTCGGCGAGCCCCCCGCCCCCGCCCGTAACGATAGCAACCCGACCATCCAAACGACCCGCCAAAGCACCGACCTCCTTTTTAGCACGCTCCGGCTTCGCCTACGCTTTCAGCCCGGCGCTTCGCGCCTTTCAGCGGTCGGCTATCAGCAAGTCGTCCGTACACCCCACGCCAAGCGACAACCGGACCGTCGCGCCCGGCGCTGCCCGGTTCGGCCCTGCGCGGCTGAAAGCTGATTGCTGAAAGCGAGGGGCTGCGAAGCAGGCCCGACGCGTGCCGAAAGCGGAGCACATAGGGCGCAGCGGGCTGACAAGCTCTAGTCCTTGAAGAAGCGGCGGACCAGGACGGAGGCGAGGATCGTCGAGGTGGCGGTGGTGGCGCCTTTGAGGATCGCCTCCAGCGCGTCGTCTTTGAGGCCGCGCTGCTCGGGGATGTTTATGTAGCGGTTCGTCACCATCGAGCTTATGAGGTAGGCGATGCCCGCTGCCACTATGGTGATCACCCGCTGCTTCGTCGCGTCGTTCACGTTCTCCCCTCTCGGTGGTACGCTGCGTCCCGCAGAATGATACAGGAGAAATAGCTGTTGGCTATCAGCCCTCAGCTATCAGCTTCTGGGGAGAGCGTGAACCGGACGCCGTGGGCGAGGCTCCGGTCCAACGCCCCGATGTTCTCGGATGGGGCCGTCGAAAGTTCTACCGCCACCGGGCCGGGCCCCTGCTCTGTGCACATGTCCACCGGGAAGAGTTCGCAGGCTCCGAGCTTGAGATGCTCCGGTTCGACCGCCGCCAGGGCGGCGAGGTTTTTGGTGGCTTCCTGCGCATCGGACGCGGCAATCTCCAACCTCCGGATGCCGGTCGCGCCGTTCGGGTGGGAGGTGTCGGGTCCGGTTGGGACGCGCGTCTCTCTTGGCGTGAGGTCTTCGATCATGAACGGCAGGACCCTCTCGCCCTGCGCGAAGCTGGCGCTGCGCCACAGGATCTTCCGCCCGTCGGGCAGCCTCCTGCCGCCTTCGTGCGGGCCGTCAACCTCGAAGCCGAGGTCCCGGAGCCGCCGGACGTCTTCAGGCAGCCCGTCCGAGGCGGCGCAGTAATCGATGAGGCCCTCGTGGGGCAGGAACTCCCGCCAGCCCCAGACGTTGTCCTGGTCGTCTTCGGGATCTATGAAGGCGACCAGCTCGAGGTAGGTGCCGTCGCCGAACGGCACGAGGGCGTTGCGGGTGAGGCCGTCGGCGTGCTCTCCGCCGGGTATGACCCTGAAGCCTAGACGTTCGTAATCTTCGGTGGCCCTGTCCAGGTCCTGGACGAGGATCACCAGATGGTCAAGCCGGGTCAACACGCTTTGCCCCCTGTTTCGGTCTTCGAGGTACCCGGTGATACCATGTCCGCGCCGCCGGCGAGAGGAGTCGGGAGATGTCCGACATGGGCGACGCTACCGTCGCGTACCTGAACCAGTTACGGGAAGAGACTATGCGCCTGGCGTGGGGCGAGGAGGCTTCGCCCGAGGACCGGCGCCGGATCGTCTCGGCCGCCGTCATCTTCGGCCGTCAGTTCGAGGAACGTATCTCCGGACGGCCGGTCGGCGACGGAGAGGAGGAGACCCGACGCCTCCTGATGGACCTGATGAACCGCGTGGTGCGCGAGTTCGCCGCGCGGGAGGGCGTGGAAACGGACGAGGCGGCCGGTTTCCTGGGAGAGGTCGGGACGAGGGACCGGGTGCTGGAGTTCAGCGAGGTGTTGGACGCACACGCGGAGTCCGGCAGGCCTTTAGACGAGTTGCTGCGGGAGGCTGTGGAAGCGAGGAGGGAGCGAGCTTTCCGCGCGAGGCGCGGGCCGGGATGACAAAGCGGTCAGCGAGAGAAGAAGCTGACAGGCCGAGAGCGGAGGCCGAAGGCCGGAGCGTGCTAACAGGCTGACTAGCTCTGTTCGTCGCGCGTCTTCGACCGGCGGGCCTCCGAGTACTCCATGGTGCGCGCCGGCAGGTAGATGATACAGAGCCACAACACGGCAACCATGAGGAAGACCCCGATCAGTGCCGCAAACTGCCACAACTCCGCCGTCAAAAGACCTCCCCTAAACTTCCGGACGCGCCTAGTATCGCACGCCAGGCGCAGTTAGTTCGTTAAGGGATTAACCCGGCTCCGGCACGACGTCGGCCCCGGATACGCCGAGGAAACGGTCCATAAAACGACCGAGGCTCAGGCCCACCAGGCCCGCCGTGCTGTCGCGGAACATGTTGGGCAACGGGTCGAGGACCACGCTTTTCACGTCGGCGGCGGGCCCGAAGAACAGGGACAGGAAATCGCCGGCCCCGCTTTCCACGGCCCGCCAGCCCTCGCCCAGGCCCCCGAGCGCCAGGAAAAGTTCGGCCTCCTCTTTGAAGCTGAAGACGGGCAGGGACCGGCCAAGCCCCGCCAGGTCCAGCACGAACACGCCGTCTCGCCCCGAGGCGCCCGAGATCAGCCAGTACACGGGACCAACTCCCCCACGCTCTCTGGTCGACACCCTTCCTCCTTTTTCTATCCCGCGGACAACGGCGTGACGCGACTCAGCGAGAGGCCGGCCTCGGAGAGCCAGATCATGCCGGCGTGCGCCGCCTGCGCCCGGCGCCGCTCCTCGGCTGTCCATTCGTCCGTCACCCGCTCTAGCAGGGCCGTCTTGATGACGAGCTGGCCGGCGTTGGCGATCTCCGTCAACGCCTCCTGCTGCTCCAGCGCCTCCTCCAGACTCGCACTCTGCGTCCAGTCGAATGTGGCCCAGATGGTGCGACCTTCGGCCGCCTGCTCTTTGATGAACCGTCGCAGGGCGTCGGCCCGCGGGACCTTCGGGTCCTTCTCGGCGACGAAGACCAGGCGACCCTCGCTCTCCAGACGGGGCACGTCGAGCCCGGCCCGGTTCAACTCCGCCCGCAACTCATTCTCGTTGGAAGTCGGCTCGCCACCGTGGAACTTGACGAGCAACCCCCCGTGCGCCTCCCCCACTTGCAGGAAAGCGGCGTCGAGCTGGTGCAACAACTCCGTGGTCTGGGCTATGGCGATCACGCTGTCGGGCACCGCCAGGTACTGCCGCAACTGCCCGACGAGCGTGGTCGGTCGCTCCCCCCGGCTCAGAAAATCCTCCAACGACTCACGCCTTATGCGCCAGGACTTTCCGACCTTCAAACACGGCAGACGGCCCTCCCGACACCAGCGGTAGACCGTTACAGATCCAACCCCCAGGTACTCGGACACCTCCGCCACGTCCAGCAGATCCTTTTTCCCGTTAGAAACGTTGCCCACGTCTTCCCAACCTTCTCTCTGCCTACCCGGAGACAGATCATAGCAGTTTCTTTATTGTACTTTTATGGACTTTACTTGACTTTACACTACTTGAATGTAAACCTTTGGGCGTAACGATACCGGACAGCACAGTGTCGAGCGCGTTGTGAGACGGAAAAAGGAGGTGCGAAGGCAAAACTCTGGCGTGTAGCACCGGGAGTGTTTTCGGACGGGTGGCCTGCACCTTTCGGTCCATTTATTTGAGTTGGGCGCGAAATCGCTTTTGCGTGAACGTTTCGAGGGGTAGAGGTCGAAGTAATCCCGGACACCATTGGCGGGACAAGTACGCAAGGTCAGGCTTCGACAAAAGTACGAGGCCGAAATCCTACGAAGGAGGCAGAGCAATGGAGAATCGCAGCGACGGTTTCACGGCGATAGAGGACAGGTACGCGGGCTACACCGTCTACGACAACTCCGGGAGCAAGATCGGCAAGGTCGACGACCTGTTCCTCGACGAGAACGACCAGCCCGAGTACTTCGGCGTGAAGATGGGCTTTCTGGGCACCAGCTCCACGCTGATCCCGGCCGACATGGCCACCACCGACGAGGCGAACAGCACGATCACCGTCTCCTCTGACAAGGACACCGTCAAGAACGGCCCCTCCTTCGACGACGACCGGGAGATCACCCCCGAGTACGAGGGCGAGATCCGCTCCTACTACGGCCTCGGCGCCGCCACGGGCACCGACGACCGCGGCTCCTACGGCGAGTACTACGGCGACGAGGGCGCGGAGCACTCCGGCGCCGGCACGACCGGCTCGACCTCGGCCGGCACCGTGGGCGCGGGCATGAGCATGGGCGACACCGAGACCGGCGAGTTCCGCGAGCACGACTCGAACGACGAGGGCGTCAACCAGAGCCGCGGCGACGACCTCGAGGACCGCGACGAGCTGAGGGTGCAGCGCTCCGAAGAAGAGCTCCGGGCGGGCACCCGCGAGCGCGAGGCGGGCGCCATGAGGGTCCGCAAGCGCGTGCGCACCGACCGCGAGCGCATCGAGGTCCCGGTCAAGCACGAGGAGGTCAGCGTCGAGCGGGTGCCCGTCTCCGGCGAGGCGACCGAGGCCCAGATCGGCGAGGAGGAGGTCTCGGTGCCGGTGACCGAGGAGGAGGTCGTCACCGACAAGCGGGCCGTGGCCAAGGAGGAGGTGCGCTTGCGCAAGGACGTGGTGGAGGACACCGAGGTCGTCGAGGACGACGTCCGCCGCGAGGAGATCGACGTCGAAGACGCCACCGAGCGGGGCAGCGGCCTCGACAGGTAAGGTCGAAACCTTGTTCTGGGGGATGCGGCGGGTAGTCCGTCGCATCCCCTTCGCTTTGGTCGGTTCTCGGCCTGAGGAGGTCCGTTTTGATCAATGAAGAGCGCGACGAACGGCCGCCGGGGGACGTTCCCGAGGGTACGACGGCGGACGAGCGCGGTGGTACGGAGCACGAAGATCTAAGAGTTCAACGCTCCGAGGAGGAGCTCCGCGCCGGCGTCCGCCAGCGCGAGGCCGGCTCCGTGAACGTCAAGAAGAGCGTGCACACCGAGCGCGAGGAGGTGCGGGTACCCAAGAGGCGCGAGCAGGTCGACGTCGAGCGGGTGCAGATGGACAGGGAGGTTTCGGGGGCCGAGTTCGAGTTCGGCGACGAAGAGGTCGTCGTGCAGGTCTTCGAGGAGGAGGTGGTGGTCACCAAGCGGGTCGTGCTGAAAGAGGAGATCCGGCTGCGCAAGAGGGTGGTCGAGGAAGAGGAGGTCGTCGAGGTGGACCTCCGCAAGGAAGAGGTCGAGATAGACGACCAGACCACCAGGGGCGCGCGGTAGCGGAAAGCAGAAGGGCGGATCTTCGAGGTCCGTCCCGGATAGGAAAGGGGTTCCATGAGCGACTACACGGAGAAGATACAGGTCCGCCAGGTTACGGACATCCACTCGAACTGGAGCGAGCAGGGGGACGAGGCCCCCGGCAAGTTCTCATTCCAGCTCGTCCTGGACAACGGCGCCGAGGAGCGCGTGATCCGTCCGACCTCGGAGGACGCGGACGTGCTGATGGACCTGTTCGCGGCGGGCGAGAGTCTCTACTTCGACCTAGGACGCGGCGTCCTGCTGTTCAGGGACATCACCTAGCACACGCACTCATCAAGGCGAAACGGAAGGAGTCCGACCCATGGCGGACAACGCGCAGGGCATCAAGGTCAGGCAGGTAACCGACATACACGCCAACTGGAGCGAGCAGGGCGATGGAGAGCCGGGCAAGTTCTCCCTCCAGTTCGTTTTGGACAACGGTGCGGAGGAGTACGTTATCCGCCCGGTCGCCCAGGACACCAAGGTCCTGATCAAGCTGATCCAGTCGAGCGAGAGCCTGTACTTCGACACCGAGCGCCAGGTCCTCATACCGAGCGCGCTCAAGTAAAGAACGGACCGAAAACACGACCAAGACCACCGAAGGGGGACGGACGTTTGGATTCAGAAGGAAACAGACGAGAAGAGTTGCGGCGTGCGGAGGCCTCGCGCCTCGCCACCGACGGGGAGAATGGGGAGAGGTACGATCCATCCCCGGACGTCCGGCGCCGCGCGCCGGGTGAGGCCCGGACGGGCAGCGGCGCGGCAGGAGCGGGCGGAGATCGCACCACCAGGGAAGAGATGCGCCGCGCCGCCAAAGAGGCGCTCATCGAGAGGGAAGAGGAGCTCAAGGGCGACGGCCTCTACGGCAGCAGCACGAGCGACCCGATCTTCGGCGCCGCTCTGGCCGAGCTCGTCGGCACCTTCATCCTGGTCTTCGGCGGTACGGCCGTCGCCGTCGGCGCCATCCTGAACCTCCCGACGGCGGGCGCCGCCTACGACTCGCTGGCGATAGCCCTCGCCTTCGGCCTCGCGCTTGCGGCGGTGGTGGCCGCCGTGGGCCACGTCTCGGGCGCCCACGTCAACCCCGCCGTAACGCTGGGCATGGCCGCCACGGGCAAGTTCCCGTGGAAGTCCGTGCCCTTCTACATCGGGGCGCAGCTCGTCGGGGCCGTGCTCGGCGCTTTGGGCACCTGGCTCGCGTTCGGCGGGCCCGGCAGGGTCGAGGCGAAGCTGGCCGCGACCTACCCGGCGCAGGGGGTCGGGGATCTCCAGGCTTTCCTTCTGGAGATACTCATAACCTTCATCCTCGTCTTCGTGGTAATGGCGGTAGCGACGGACGACAGGGCGCCGGCGCCCATAGCCCCGATCGCGGTGGGCTTCGCGCTCGCCGTCGGGGTCTTCATAGCGGGGCCCGTTACCGGCGGCGCGGTCAACCCCGTGCGGGCGCTCGGGCCGATGCTCGTGGCGGGCGACCTGACGAGCGCGTGGCTCTACATCCTGGGCCCGATCATCGGCGGCGTGCTGGCGGCGTTCCTCTACGACCGCACCATGGCCCAGGCCGAGACCCCGTCGTAACGACGATTCGCGAACCAGGAGGCACGAGAATGACCGACAGAGACAGAGGAAACCAGAACGCGCCGAAGGTGGACGAGCACGACGCGCGCTCCGGCGGAGGGACGGAGTCCGGCCCGCGCAGGGTGGGCGAGGCACGCCGGGACCACGAGGCGGATCGGAAGCGCAGGGAGAGCGAGCTGGGCACGAGTTGGACCAGCGTCGTCTTCGGCTGGCTCGCGGCGCTTGGTGCCGGGTTCATCCTCACCGGCATCGTCGGCGCCATCGTGGGCGGGCTCATCGCGGCTTTAGGTCTCGGGGCATCCGGGGGCGGCATATCCAGCATCGTGGGAGCCGTGATCACCCTGTTCCTGGCGTTCCTGATCGGCGGTTACGTGGCCGGCAGGATGGCGAGCCGTTCAGGGGCCAAGCACGGCCTATTGGTGGCCCTCCTCGCCCTCATCGTCGCGATAATCTTCGCCGTCGCGGGCGGCGTGCTCGGTGGGGTCTTCGGTGACGCCCTCGCAAGCGCGGTACCGCCGGGCCTCACGCAGGCGATCCCGACGAGCGTGCCCGAGGGGCTCGGCATCGCGGCCATAATAGGCGGCATCCTCGTGCTCCTCGCGCCGTTCCTCGGCGGGGCCCTCGGCGGGTCCAAGGGCGCGAAGACCGGCCAGGCGCGACCGTAACAAGGATTCGTCACAGGGGCGGCGGGGTCTTCGAGACCCCGCCGCCCTCGCTGTTGCGTAGACAAGAACAGAAAAAGGAAACAAACGAATGCAGTCAGTAACCCAGTCCCTGTCCCAGGGGTTGAACGCCTTCTTCGCCTTCATTCCTCAGCTCATCGGCGCGATAATCATACTGATCATCGGCTACGTCGTGGCCAAGATCCTGCAGGCCGTCGTCAGCCGGGTCTTGAAGAGCATAGGCTTCGACGGTTGGATGGAGCGCAGCGGCATAAAGCAGTACTTCGACAGGGCCGACACCAGGCAGACGCCGGCGACCATTCTGGGCAAGCTGGTCTTCTGGTTCGTGTTCATCATCGCGATCACGATGGCGACGGACGCCCTGGGCATCCAGCAGGTCTCGGCGGTCTTCAGCCAGCTCATCGCCTACATCCCGAACATCATAGCGGCCGTCCTGATCCTGGTACTGGCCGGCCTTCTGGCCCAGTTCGTCGCCGGGCTGGTGCGCGGGGCCACCGGTATCGACGTGCTCGGCACCGTGGCGCAGGCGGCGATCATGGTGTACGCGATCTTCGCGGCGCTGACGCAGCTCGGGATCGCGGTCCAGCTCACCGCCCCCACGTTCCTGATAGTGCTCGGCGCCGTCGCCCTCGCCGCGGCCATAGCCTTCGGCTGGGGCGCCCGCAACGTGGCCCAGGACATAGTCGAGAGCGCCTACGCCCGTAGGGGCGAAGCCCGCGAAAAGATAGAGCGGCAGGACGGCTCCGCCGAGGACAGGCCGACCGCCCGTCCCACCCCCCGCAAGGAGTAGCGCCAAACGAAACCCGTGGCGTCCAGAGCGGGCTGGGCCCTTCGGGTCCCGCCTTTCTCTTGCTCCGGGTGTTCTCTGCCACAGTGCCGGGGCGATCCCGCGGGGCACAATGGTTCGCGACGGTATCCGTTGGCGATGAGGAGACGAGAGTGGCGGAGAACGACATCGGCGGCGCGCTGGACCTTACGGTGGCTTCGCTGGGAGAAGGCGTGGTGCGCCTGGGCGTGTCGGCGGCGTTGCCCGAGATATCCGCCTGGCAGGAGAGGCTCGCGGCCTCCGGCGACCCGGGCCTGAGCGCGGTGGCGGAGACCCTCTCCGAGTTGAAGGCCCAGTTGGACCCCGACGGTTTCGACCCCGTAAGCGTCGGCGCGTTGCTGATGTCTTTGGGGGACCAGGTCGAGCGGGTGGCCGGCGCCGAGGTCGGAGAGCAGGTAGGCCGCAAACTCTCGCAACTCGGCGTCTTGCTCGGCAAAGAAGGCGACGCGTTGACGGACAGGGCGACAAGGGTTTAGGAGGACGGGGTGCGAGAGTACGAGCAGAGCGAGACGATAGCCGCCCCCGCGAACGAGGTGTTCGCCTGGGTCTCCGACGTCGAGAACCTCCCGAAGTACCTGCCGCCCATAAAAGACGCAGGCATCGACGGGGCATCGGCGGGAGACAACCCCGGTGAAAAGGTGCGGATGCACGTCGAGATCCCGGACAGAGGAGAGTTCGAGAGCGAGGGCTACTTCGACGTGGACGCCGACGCCCGCACGATGCGCTGGGGCGCCGAGACCGGCCGGGACTACTCGGGCCGGCTGGAGGTGTCCGGGAAAGGAGACGGCCAGAGCGAGGTAACCGTCCACCTCTCCTTCGGCCCGCGGTCCGTAGAAGGTGAGATCCAGGAGGAGTCCAGCGACGACCGCAACCTTCTCGAAGAGTCACTCGCCGCAACCCTCGAATCCATCCGGCGCCAGATCGAAGAAGGAAGCGGCAAGCTCGCGCCACCCTCGCCCGAAAACTAAAGAGTAGGCTTCGGGCGTCAGGGGCTGCGTAAACAGGACTGTCGAACGTTCACTGAGTCCAATCATCCGAGCGCAAGAAGATAACCCACCTGGTGGCATTCGGCTCCCACATCATCGTGGAGAGGTTTGCCGGCGGATCGCTCTGTAGCCGACGCCGGCAATGGCCTTGGGCCGCGCCTTGGCCCGCCCTTGGGTGCGGGTCGAGGAGACGTTCTCGACAAGGAGCGGCCCGGCCGTTTACTCCGCCGACGCGGCGAGCGCTGAAGGATGCCCGTGCGGGAATACCTCTTCGCGAACCCTCCGCAGACCTTCGATCGCCCGCTGGACCTGCTCTTCAGTGTTGGCTGCGGTGACCGTGAAGCGCAGTGCGCCGCGGTCCATGGGCACCGCGGGGTACAAGGCGGGCGTCAAGAGGATACCGTGGTCCCACAGGACGTTGCAGGCTCTGATGACGGCGTCCACGTCGCCGATCCTCACGCCGACGAGCGGAAACCTTTCGTTGTTGTCGACGGCGAAGCCCAGCGCGCGAGCCCCGTCGACCAGATCTCTGGTAAGGCGCAACAGGCGACGGCGTATGGCGGATCCCTCATCCCTCCGCGAGATCTTGAGGCCCGCAAGGGCGCTCGCCAGGCTCGCCGTGGGACAAGGCCCGGAGAAGACCGCCGTCGAGGCCATGGCCAGACGACGCTTCTCGTCCTCGTCCGAGCAGCTGACGAAAGCGGCCATCGAAGAGAACGCCTTCGACATGCCGCCGACGTAGACTATCTCCCTGCCGTAGCGCAGACCGAGGTGGCGGACGATGCCGTTGCCCCAATCCCCGTACGGGTTGTCAGGCGTGGGGTTTTCGCCAACCACGCCGATACCGTGGGCATCATCCACGTACACCCTGGCTTCGTGCTTGCGTGCCAGCCTCGCGAACTCCGGCAGGGGGGGATACGCACCGGACATCGAGTAGACACCGTCCACGGCTATTATCTTTCGTGGCCGCCCTCGGTGGAGTTCCAGCACCCGTTCGAGGTCCTGGGGGTCGTTATGGTCAAACCAGTCCACGGCCGTGCCCCGGGCTTTGGCGAGGTAGGCCGCCTCCTGCATGGAGGTGTGCACGGCCCGGTCCAGGAGAATGAGGCCGTCCGCGCCCGCAAGGACGGGCAAGACGCCGCTGTGTAGGAGGGTGATCGTCGGGAACACCAGTACGTCCGGGACACCGACGAAGTCGGCGAGCTCCCGCTCCAGGTCGTCGTAGATCTGCGGTGAGGCCACGGCCCGCGTCCAACTCGGGTGCACGCCCCAGCGTCTTATCGCATCGGGGATCGCAGCCAGAACCTCCGGGTGCAGGTCCAGACCCAGGTAGTTCGCGGACGCGAAATCAGCGCACCACCGCCCCCCGATCTTGACGCTCCGACCGTCCTGCTCGTTCACGACCGCGCCGAGTTGGGGGATCTGGCGGAATATTCGTTCCTGCAGCCCGGCGATCCCGTCGCTCTCCGACGGCCCCCCCGCGTCCGTCTGGCGGGCCCTGAGCACCTCGCCGACTACGTCTTCCGCCGTTCGCGAGTCGGCGATAACCGAATCGCCCATCCGCACCTCGAAGGCGGACTCCAAGTCCATAAGCATCTCTGCTATCGCCAGCGAGTCGAGCCCCAGATCCCCCCGCAGGGAGTCGGAGGGCCGCACGGGCTCCGTTCGTCCCCTTCGTCGGACGAAATCGCCGACCGTGTCCAGTACGCGATCTGCTTCGCCGGCAACCTCGGGCGCGACCGGATCTCCCTCCTCTTCGGTGTCTTGCCGACCCGCGTCGTCAGACAGTTCGTCTGTGGCCACGACGGGCAGGGAGCCTTCCAGGTAGGCGGCCCGGGTCGCGCGGCGCTGGATCTTGCCGCTGGATGTTTTGGGTATGCTCCCGGTCCTGACCAGGACGATGGTGTGGGCCTCCAACTCGTGAAGATCCGCCACCGCGCTGCGCACGGCCGCGGCCACCTCGTCGGCATCCACGTTCTTCACGTGGCTGCGTTCCAGCTCGTGGACGATCACCAGGCGCTCGTCCCCGTCGATGTCCACGGAGAAAGCGGCGCTGCAGTCCGGACGGAGGGCCGCGTGGCTCTGCTCCGCCGTAAGCTCTATGTCTTGCGGGTAGTGGTTGCGTCCACGGACGATGATGAGGTCGTTGAGCCGCCCCGTGATGAAGAGCTCCCCGTGGTGCAAGAACCCCAGGTCGCCGGTCCGCAAGAAGGTCCCTTCGCCCGTATCCGCCAGGTAAGCCCCGAACGTGTCCTTCGTCTCCTCGGGCCGCCCCCAGTACCCTTGGGCGACGCTGGGACCCGACACCCACACCTCTCCCACGCGGTCGGGCGGGCAGACGGTCAGGGTTTTGGGATCGACCACGACGATCTCCTGGTCGGCCGGAGCGCGCCCGCAGCCCACGATCGAACGCTGGCCTCCATCCGACGCGGCGACGGCCACCCGATCCCGCTCGAGCTCAGCCCCTTCGAGGGGGAGCACCACGGGCGGATCTTGCCTCCTTCCCCCCGACACGAACACGGTCGCCTCCGCGAGGCCGTAGGCCGGGTAGAACGCCTCCCATCGAAAACCGCAGGGCGCGAAGGCCTCCGCGAACCGCTCCAGGGTCTCCCGCCGGATGGGCTCGGCCCCGCTGAAGGCCAACTTCCAGCCGCTGAGGTCCAGGGTCGCCCGCTCTTCGGGGGTGATCACACGGGCGCAGAGGTCGTAGGCAAAGTTGGGCGCGCCGGCGCTGTCGGCCCCCGTACGGGAGATGGCCCGCAGCCAGCCAAGGGGTCGCTGCATAAAGGAGGCGGGCGGCATGAGGGTGGCCGGGAAGCCCCCGTAGAGCGGCTGCAGTATCCCGACGATCAGCCCCATATCGTGGTAGGGGGGCAGCCAACTCACCATGTGGCTGCCCGCCGAGTGCCCGAAACCGTGGTAGATCAGGGCCAGGTTGTGCAGCAGGTTGCCGTGGGTGACCATTACTCCTTTGGGCGAGGAAGTAGAACCCGACGTGTACTGCAGAAAAGCAAGCGTATCGGCGTCCACCTCGGGCCGGCGCCACGCTTCGGCCCGGTCTTCGCCGTCGTCGGTGGACAGCCAACGCAGCGACCTCATCTCCGGGGCGTGCGCGAGCCGCTTCTCCAGGTTGGACAGGACGGGAGAGGGGGCAAGCGCCACGGTCGCGCCCGAGTCCGTGGCGATGGAGCGCAGCCTGGATATGGGGCGGTTGAGCCGCGGCGGGTAGGCGGGCACGGCCACCACCCCGGCGTACAGGCAACCGAGGAACGCGGCGGCGTAGTCAAGGCCAGGGGGGTAGAACAGGAGGACACGCTCCCCGGTCTCGACCCCCAGAGCTTGCAGCCTCGCGGCCACGTCCCGGGCCCGCCCGTCCAAACCCGCGTAATCCACGAAGTCCCCCGCGGATTCCCCATCCTCCAGGAACATGAAAGCTTGGTCCCTGGCCTGGTGCGACGCCCTGTGCACGAGCAGATCTATCAGGGTGTCGGGCTCGACCTCGTCGTCGGGAAAGGGCGGGCGGAGGTCGTCGGGCACCTCTTGACGGCCGCCTTTGTGCAGCACCATGTTCCCCCTCCAGGATAGTTTGTCCGCGTCACGCGAGCGCTGCCGCGGCGTACAGCAAGCGGCCCCCGCTTCCCGCACGCGCGGCCTTTCGCATGAAGAATAGCACGAGCCTTTCGGGAGGATGCTTGCCGCGTTCACGTAACCGGCCACTTACCGTGCGAACCAAGCTACTTGGCGTACCATGACCCCATGTCGCCACAAACACCCGCGTGTCGCACGGCGCGACCCCCGGCCACGATGTACAATGTCGGGCGTCCTGGAAAAGGTAAACCCGCCGCGAGGCGGGGGCACAAAGCCACGGACCTCACTCACGGGGAGGCAGCCGGGCCGCCGAAGGAGAGATAGAGTCTATGCCGTCCTTCTTTCTCGGAGCCGAAGGGCGCCCGACTCAAGCATGATCAGCGCGTGGAAGAGTGAGGGGGGGCGGTCGCGGGCGTGGCTCGTCTACCTGATCGTGGGCGCTCTCGCGACGGTCGCGTACTTTTTCCTCCCGTCACCGGCCGCGCAGGACACCCTCCGCCCGCTCTTCAACCTGGCGGCGCTGGGGGCGTTCGTGGCCGGCATCCTCATGCACCGGCCGAAGCGTCCGCTGCCCTGGTACCTCTTCACCCTCGGCACGCTGTTCTTCGTCCTCGGCATCGTGACGTTCGTCTACTACGAGGTCACCCTGGGGAGGACCCCGTTTCCTTCCCTGGCCGACGCGTTGCTCATCGCCAGCTACCCTTGCGCGGCCGGCGCCCTGCTGCTTTTCCAGCAGCGCAGGTTCGTTCGCGACAGGGCCAGCGTCATCGATCCCATAATCGTCGCCGTGGGCGTGGGGGTTATCGCGTGGGTCTTCTTGATGCGGCCGTTCTTCGAGGACCAGTCGCTCACCCGGCTCGAGCAACTCGTCTCCGTGACCTACCCGCTCATGGACGTTCTGCTGCTCGCCTTCGTGGTGCGGATGTTGCTCGTCTCCGGCGAACGCCCGTTCGCCTACTACCCGCTGGTCGCGGGTGTGTCGTGCACGCTGGCTTTCGACGCCGCCTACACCGTGTCGACGCTGGCGGGCACCTACGAAACCGGAACCCCGGTCGACGCCCTCGAGATGCTCTTCCTGGTTTTTCTGGGTACCGCCGCGTTGCACCCGTCGATGGTGGATCTCTCCGACGGCGTCGCGCCGGATCCCGAGACCAGGCTCACGCGTCGACGCCTCGCGCTACTCGCGGCGGCCTCCCTGACGGCCCCCGGGCTGCTCGCGGTCCAGGCGGCGCGGGGGGCGCCGCTGAGCGTGCCCGTGATCGCGGGGGGCTCGGTCGTGCTTTTTTTGCTGGTGCTGTTCCGCATGATGGGCCTCATGCGCAACAACGAGCGGGCCGCGGCGGAGATCCGCCACCTCAACGAGGGACTCGAAGAACGGGTCGAGGAACGTACCTCGCAGCTAGAAGCCGTCATCGACGAGCTGAAGGTGGCCAGAAACGAGGCCGAGGCGGCCAACAAGGCCAAGAGCGAGTTTCTGGCGAACATGTCCCACGAGATTCGCACCCCCATGAACGGCGTCATAGGCATGACCGAGCTCCTCCTGGACACGCCGCTCGACGCGGAGCAGCGCGAGTACACCGAGACGGTGAGGGCGTCGACCGAGAACCTGCTGGTCATCATCAACGACATCCTGGACTTCTCCAAGATCGAGGCCGGGAGCATGGACTTCGAGAAGCTCGACTTCGACCTGGAGGCCACGGTCGGGGAGACAATGAGCTTGCTCGCCGAGCGGGCTCACGCCAAGGGCCTGGAACTGGCGAGCCTGGTCGACCCCGGGATGCCGACGGCCCTCAGGGGCGACCCCGGACGCCTGAGGCAGGTTTTGATCAACCTGATCGGCAACGCCATAAAGTTCACCGAGCGGGGAGAGGTGATCCTGCGCGTCGAGATGGCCGAGGAAACCTCCCGAACGGTGACGGCCCGATTCGAGGTAGAGGACACGGGCATAGGGATGAGCGAAGAGCAGCAAGCGCGCCTGTTCCAGCCTTTCACCCAGGCGGACGCCTCCACGACGCGCCGCTTCGGCGGCACGGGCCTCGGCCTCGCCATCTCCAGGCAGCTGGTGGAGCTTATGGGGGGAGAGATCGGGGTGGAGAGCCAACCGGGCAGGGGGAGCACCTTCTGGTTCACCGCGCACCTGGAAAGGTCGCCGCTCGGCGCCCGGACCGTTCGGAATCGATACGCTGATCTGGGCGGCCTAAAGATCCTGGTCGTCGACGACAACGAGACCAACCGCAGAGTAGTGCACCAGCAAGTCGTCTCTTGGGACATGAAGAACGGTGCGGCCGAAGACGGCCCGAGCGCCCTAACGATCCTGAGAGACGCCGCACGGCGGAACGAGCCTTACGAACTGGCGGTCCTCGACCTGGCCATGCCGGGCATGGACGGCATAGAGCTCGCCCGCACGATAAAGGCCGATCCAGCGATAGCCTCCACCCGACTCATACTACTCACTTCTGTCAACTTGCGTGGCGTAGCGGAGCAGGCCTTAGATGCGGGCTTCTCGGCCTACCTCGCAAAGCCGGCGAGGCAGTCCAAGCTCTACGACGCCATCGCAACGGCGATGGGCCGCCCAGCGGACACGACTTCGGCCCCGCCGCACAAAGCGTCCATCGCCGCCCGATCAGACGATGCGAATCTCCGTTCCCTCGGACGGCCCTGGCGGGCCCACGTGCTCGTCGCGGAGGACAACCCGGTGAACCAGAAGGTCGCGGTAAGGATGCTCGAGAAGCTGGGCTACAAGACCGACGTGGTCGCGAACGGTCTGGAAGCGCTCGAAGCGCTCTCCCGCCGTTCATACGCGGCCGTGCTTATGGACGTGCAGATGCCGGAGATGGACGGCTACGAGGCGACCGCCGAGATCCGGAGCCGAGAGAGCGTCGGTCGTCACACTTCCATCATCGCCATGACCGCGAACGCGATGCAAGGCGACAAGGAGAAGGCGCTGGCCTCCGGTATGGACGACTACGTCCCGAAGCCTGTGAAATCCGAGGAACTCCTGAAGGTACTTGAACGGTGGGTCCCCGAGGAAGGAGACCCGGGAGTCGAGGCCGCCGCGGTTGATGACGCCTCTGCCGGGAAGGACTCGGAGCAAGGTCCGTTGGACCGGGGCGTACTCGCGGGCCTGCGAGAGCTGCAGGTGGAGGGCGAGCCAGACATCCTCGGCGAACTGACCGAGTTGTTCCTGGCCAGCGTAGCGCCGCAGCTCGTGGCCCTGCGAGACGCCGTGGAAGCCGGGGATGCCCGCCCCGTCGAGCGGGTCGCGCACACCCTGAGAGGAAGCTGCGCGAACATGGGGGCCGTGGCGATGGAGGCTATTTGCGGAGAGCTCGAGGGGATGGGCCGTTCTAATGACGTTTCGGCCGCTCCGAGCCTGCTTTCTCGACTAGAGGCAGAGTACGAGCGCGTCCGCGCGGCGCTCGAACAGGAGCTGTCGAAGGGCGCTAGCTAACCCGCGCCGAACGCACCCTTTCGGCTGCAGCATCCGCCAGAACAGCACACCCACACCACCGAGTGCGGAGGCGAAGCGTCGCGCGGCGGGCGAAACGGGTCCCCCGACGAAGGAACACCGTCCCCGAGCGTGGCGGCTTCCGGGGGCAGCCGTACTTCGCTCCTTCCCCGAGCTACTCGGCCGGCGAGCCAGCTCTCACGCCGCTTCCGGGAAGGCTATGAGCCCGGGCAACCGTATCCGCAGAGAAACCACAATCGTCGTCTGTTCGGGGCACGCGCTTTCGAATATCCCCATCGTCATAACTCACGCACTCGATCCGGGTGCCGGCCTCCTGCTCTTCGGTCGTTGCCTTCGCGAAGAAGGTGCAGGGATCTGACCTTCGCCGCCCTTCCGAAAACCCGTAGGCAGACTCTACGAGCGCGAAGCGCACGTCCTTAGCGGTACCACTCATCCGAACGGAGAAGGTCATCCCACTGCCGTGTGTACGGTGGCCACATCATCGTGTAGTGGTTGGCGCCTGGCAGGACCATCTCGGCGCGGATGTCGAGCGCCCCGGCCATTGCGTCGCGGGTCTCGTCGGGGATGAGCGGCCGGCTGCCGGGGAAGAAACCCTCCGAGGCGCGGACGAGGGCGACGGGGCATCCTACGGCACGCATCTCCTCGATGGTCGGGCTGGTTTTGGTGACGGAGGGCGAGTCCTGTTTCGCGGCCTCCGAAGAACATTTCGGGTTGTAGCCGCCCTCCACCTTTTGCAGGTCGTAGCGGTAGTAGTCGGCGAGGTCGGGCGGGAGGTCCTTCATGGTGAGGTTCTGGTCGGGGAACCAGAAGTTCAGGTAGTCGTCCGGGGTCTCGAAGACCATGTCGAGGCGGGAGAAGGCGCGGGCGAGGCCCTCGCGGATCGCCTCCGCCTCGCGCCGTTGTTCTTCGGTCATGTCTTCTTGGAGTGGCACCTCCGTCCGGGGCCAGCCGCCGTCCAGGAGGACGAGGGCGCGGACGCGGCCTGGGAACATCAGGGCCGTCTTTATGGCGACGAAGGCGCCCATGGAGTGCCCGGCCATGGTGGCCTGTTCGAGGCCGAGATGATCGAGGACGCGGACGACGTCGTTGGCGTGGGCCTCGAGGCCGTAGCCGGAGTCCGGCTTGTCCGAGTCGCCGCGCCCGCGGAGGTCCACCCCGGCGAGGCCGCGGACGGGTCCTACGCGCCGCGCGGCCGCGGTGAAGGCGCGGTGCTGGGCCGTTATGCCGTGCAGGCAGATGACGGGGTCCGGGCCGTCTCCGGCGCGGTTTACGGAGATCCCGGGCTCGCCGGGTACGCGTTCGCTCTTCCAGATGGTCTCCATGGGCGGGGATTATACAGGCGCCCGGATGGGGCAGGATGGTACATTACCGGCATGAAAACAGAGCCTATGGAGTTTTACGAGAACGTGCTGGAAGTAGTGGGAAACACGCCGCTGGTGCGGCTCGGACGCGTGGCGCGGGACGAGGGGATCGGGGCCACCCTCCTCGCAAAGGTCGAGTACATGAACCCGGGCGGCTCGGTGAAGGACAGGCCGGCCCTGAAGATGCTCGAGGTGGCCGAGGAAAGGGGCCTGCTGAAGCCCGGCGGGACCGTCGTCGAGCCGACGAGCGGCAACACGGGCGCCGGGCTCGCGCTCGCGGCCGCCGTCAAGGGCTACAGGTGCATCTGCGTGATGCCCGAGAAGGCGAGCAAGGAGAAGCAGGACCTCCTGAAGGCCCTGGGCGCCGAGGTGGTCGTGACGCCTTCGGCGCCGCCCGACGACCCGGAGAGCTACTACAAGGTCGCCGAGAGGCTCGCGAACGAGACACCGGGCGGCTACAAGCCGGGCCAGTACGAGAACCCGGCGAACCCTCTGGCCCACTACGAGACGACCGGCCCCGAGCTCTGGCGCCAGACGGCGGGCCGCATCACGCACTTCGTGGCCGGGATGGGAACCTGCGGCACCATCACCGGGACCGCAAGATACCTCAAGGAGCAGAACCCGGAGGTAAAGGTCGTCGGCGTGGACCCGGAGGGCTCCATCTTCTCCGATCCAGACAACGTCCACTCCTACGCCGTCGAGGGCGTGGGGGAGGACTTCTACCCCGAGAACCACGACGGATCGGTCGTGGACGAGGTCATACAGGTAGACGACCGCGAGTCTTTCCTCATGACCCGCCGCCTGATGTCCGAGGAGGGCCTCTTCGTCGGCGGCTCCTGCGGCATGGCGGCTGTGGGCGCCATCAGGGCGGCAAAGGGCTTGCCGGAGGACGCCGTGGTCGTGGTGCTGCTGCCGGACACCGGCCGCAACTACGTCTCCAAGGTCTTCGACGACGGGTGGGTGCTCGCCAACTCGTCGGCCACGCAGGAGGATCTCGACAAGCCGTACCGCGTCTTCGGGGAGGGCGAATGAGCGACAGGGAGAAAGGTTTCGCCACCAGGGCGATCCACGCCGGGCAGGAGCCGGACCGGTCGACGGGGGCAACCATCGTCCCGATCTACCAGACCTCCACCTACACCCAGGAGGCCCCGGGCCGGCACAAGGGCTACGAGTACAGCCGAACCGGCAACCCGACCCGAAGCGCTCTGGAGCAGTGCGTAGCAGCCCTCGAAGGCGCCGAACACGGCCTGGCCTTCGCCTCCGGCCTCGCGGCCACGACCGCCGTGATGAGCCTCCTCTCCCCCGGCGACCACGTGGTGGCGGGCGACGACCTCTACGGCGGCTCCTACCGCCTCTTCGACAAGGTGCTCCAGAAGTCAAACGGCCTCGACTTCACCTTCGTGGACACCACCGACCCCGGGTCCGTCGAGGCGGCCCTCCGCCCCGAGACGAAGATGCTCTGGATCGAGACGCCGACCAACCCCATGCTCACGCTCTCGGATATAGCCCTGCTCTCCGAGATGGCCCACGGGCGCGGGGCGACCGTCGCCGTCGACAACACCTTCGCCTCCCCATACTTCCAGCAACCTCTGGCGCTGGGCGCGGACATCGTCGTCCATTCGACGACGAAGTACATGGGCGGCCACTCCGACGTCGTGGGGGGGGCGGCGGTAACTTCGGATTCGGATTTGCGCGAGAGGATGGCCTTCTACCAGAACGCCGCGGGCGGCGTGCCGGGGCCTTTCGACTCCTGGATCGTGCTGAGGGGACTGAAGACCCTCGCCGTCCGAATGCGCCAGCACGAGGAGAACGCCCTTGCCGTGGCCCGCTACCTGCAAGACCACCCGCAGGTCGCGACCGTCAACTACCCCGGCCTCCCGACCCACCCCCAGCACGACCTCGCCAAACGCCAGATGTCCGGCTTCTCGGGCATGGTCTCCTTCACCCTCAAGGGTGGCACCGAGGCCGCCCACGCCGCGGTCCAGAAGACGGAGATCTTCCACTTCGCCGAGTCGTTGGGCGGGGTCGAGTCGCTCATCACGCACCCGGCCAGCATGACCCACGCAGCGATCCCGAAAGAGCAGCGCGAGGCGCGGGGCGTCACGGATGGCCTCCTCCGGCTCTCGGTGGGTATCGAGGACGAAGAGGACCTCGTCGCGGACCTGGAGCGGGCTATCAGCTAGTCGGCACGCCGCGCCCTTTGGGCTACGCTTTTAGCGGTCGGCTATCAGCCTGTCTTCTGCCGGGGGTCGGGCGGGGTCGGCCGAAGTCCGAATCGCGGCGCGTGCCAGGGCGGGAACGAGGATGCCGGGGCGAAGCAGGGCCGCCGGCGGTTGGATGACGTTCTTGACGCCGAGAAGGGTGCGGGCCACGTCTTCGCGCTCGACGGCGAGGTTCATCACCTCCTCGGAGATCCTGTACAAAACTCGCCGCGCGGGGTTCAGGTCTTCGACGCCCTTCGTGGCCCACTGGGCGTCGCTGTTGGTTGTGGCCGTCCAGCAGGGGGCCACGGCCCTTCTCTGGCGGCGCTGGAAGCGGCGGGATAGGTTCGACGTGCCTTTGTTCAAACATTCGCGCAGCGCCGCCGCGGAGAGGGCTGCGGCGGTCATGCCCTGGCCGTAGGAGGGGTTCAGGACGCAGGCCGCGTCGCCGGCTATGAGGAGGTTTTCCGGCAGGTCAACCTTCTCGTAGTGGCGCAGGCGGTTGGCGGTGCGGCGGTAGCCGTAGACGGGGGAGGCCGGTTCGGCGCTCCTAATGGCGTCGTGGATGACGGGGCTGTGCAGGGAGCTCGCGAACGACGCGAACCCTTCGGGGTCGGTGGGCGGGTAGTCTCCGCCGGTCCCGATCAGGACGGCCGTCCACAGGTCTCCCTCGACCCTCCGCAACGTGCCGCCGCGCGTGGTCTCGGGCCATCCGGGCAGGACGGCGACGCCGGTCCAGTCGCCCGGGAAGTCTTTTGGCACCCTGTACCAGCGGGTCGCGTAGCCGAGCCGGGCGTCCACCACCGTCTCTTTGGGGGCCTCGTGGCCCATCTCCTCCAGCCAGCGCGGCACCCGGGAGCCCGCGCCGCTCGCGTCCACGACGAGGTCGGCGGCCAGCTTCTCGACGGAACCGTCTTGCCTGAGGCGCATCCGAACGCCGGAGACGCCCTTCGATCCAGGCAGGAGCCCCACGACCTCGCGGCCGGGCAAGAAGGCTATCGCGGGCTCCCTTTCGAGGCGGGCGCGGATCCGGCGTTCGATGAGGGCGCGGCTGGCGGCTCGCATGGTGATGCCCGAGCGGAAGCGCGGCAGGCGTCCGGCGGCGAACTCCGTGACGGCATCCGAGGCCTGGTCGAGAAGCGGGCATCCGGCGGCGGCCAGCTCGGCGTCGAAACCGGGGAAGAGCTCCTCCAGTATCCGCGAGCCCCGCGCCGCGAGGCTGTGCAGGTGACGGGCCTGGGGGACGCCCTTGCGGGCGACCGCCCCTTCCGGCAGCGCGTCCCGCTCGACTACCGTTACGCGGTCGAAGGCCTCCGAGAGCACCCGCGCGAAGAGCAGGCCCGAAATGCCGGCGCCGATGACGACGGCGCGGCCGCGCCGGCCCTCTTTTTGAGTTCTCCATCTCTCTAACACGGCGCTGATTCTAAGCGCGCGGAAACAGAAAGACAGCGAAGCGTCTCACCCCATCTGCTTGATCCCGCACGTTCCAGGCTGTATTTTTGCCTCTTCGCCGGTCGTTCGGTTGGATCACGAAAGGCAAGACCCTGAGTAAAGAGAACCCCAGAGGCTTCGCGGAGGACCTAAGGAGGCGCGTGCTCTTCGGGCTCTCGATGCTCCGGCACCCGCGGACGGTGGGCGCGGTCTGGCCGACCTCGCGCCGGGCCGTGGAAGACCTGCTCGATATGGCCGACCTCGGAGCGGCGGACGTCGTTGTCGAGTTCGGTGCCGGCACCGGCGTCTACACGGAGGGCATCCTGAGACGCCTCGCCCCCGACGCCCGCTTTCTCTCCTACGAGGTCGACGGCGCCCTGGCGGCGGCGGTCGCCCGCCGGCTCCCCGACAGGCGCCTCGAGGTGGTCAACGCCTCCGCTGAAAACGTCCTGGGGCACCTGGGAGCGCTCGGAAAGAAGGCCGACGTCGTTGTTTCGAGCCTCCCTTTCTCGACCCTGCCAGCCCCCGTCGGGCAGAACCTCCTGGACGCCGCCCGCGAGGCCCTCGCGCCAGGCGGGGTCTTTCTCGTGCTCCAGTACTCGAAGACGGTCCTGCCGGAGCTAGAGCGGCGGTTCCCGAAGATCCGGCGCCGCCTCTCCCCCCTGAACGTCCCTCCGGCCGTTCTGTTCTCCTGCGAGGTCTCGTGACCCGGCGCGGCTGGGAGGCGGCCAGGCCTTACGTGCTGGTTCCCCTGATCCTGGGTCTCTTACTCCTGCTCGCCGGCAGGCGGTCGGGTTGGCTCGGCGTGCTGGCGGCGGGCGGGATGCTCGCCTTCTTCCGCGACCCCGAGCGGGAGATCGACCGCCTGCCCGACGTGCTCTACGCGGCCGCCGACGGGCTGGTTCGGGAGGTGGACGAGGTCTACGATCCGGCGATGCCGGGTGGCAGGGCGACGAGGATCAGCACCTTCCTCTCTCTGCACAACGTCCACGTCAACCGGAGCCCGGTGGGCGGCACCGTAGAAGAGATAGAGGAGATAGGCGGCGGGTACTACCCGGCGCTCTTCAAGCGTTCCGAGGAGAACCGGAGGAACAGGATCGAGATCTCCGGCAGTCGAGGTCCCGTCGTCGTGATCCAGAAAGCCGGCCTCATCGCGCGCCGTATCTCCACGTGGGTCGAAGCGGGGGAGCGCGTAGAGTCGGGAGGCAAACTCGGCCTGATCCACCTCGGAAGCCGCACGGACGTCCTCTTCCCGGCCGGAACCGCCGAGCCGCTGGTGGGCCCCGGCGACAAAATCCGCGCGGGCCTCACCCCGCTCGCCCGTTACGAGGAGCCCCGCTGACCGTGCGGTCGGCCCTCCCCCACCTCGCCACCTGCGGCAACCTTGCCTCCGGCTTTGTGGCGCTGCTGTTCGCCGCCTCTGACGACTTCCTCTACGCGGCGGCTTTCATCCTGGTCGCCGCCGCCCTCGACCTGCTGGACGGCGCCATCGCCCGGAACGGGTGCGACGAGGAAGGCCAGCTCTCCGAGTTCGGCAAGAACCTCGACTCGTTGGCCGACGTCGTCTCCTTCGGCGCGGCGCCGGCCTTCGCCGCCTACGCGGCGGTCCTGCACGTCCTGCCGGTCGCGGGCATAGCCGGTTGCCTGGCCTTCTTCGTCTGCGGCGCACTGAGGCTGGCCCGCTTCCCGCTCGTCGGCGGGCCCGACCGCTTCGTCGGCCTCCCCATACCACCGGCCGGCCTCTTCATATCCATTCTGGCCGCCCTCGGCCCGCCGCCGCTCCTGATCCTGGCAGCGCTCGCCGCCACGAGCGTCCTGATGGTCAGCACCGTTCCTTTCCCGACCCCGGCCGCGCTCCTCGGCCGCAAAAAGAGTCCCCACGACGCGTAGGGGTGGGTTTCAAACCCGCCCGAAAACACCCGCCCTACCCCGCCAGAACCTCCGGGTTGCGCTCGCGGTAGCCGTCGCGCCAGGAGACGAGTTCCTTTAGCGGGTCGAGGTCGTAGTCCGGGCCGGTGAAGCCGAGCATCAGGTGGGTTATGCCGTTCTCCACGTAGGCGTCGGCGTTCTTTATGATCTGGCCCGGGTCGCCCAGGATGGACCGCTCTATCTCGTTCGGGTCGCGGCCCACCTTGGCGCACCAGTCGTCGAGGATGCCGCTCTTGCGCCCGGCCTGCTCGGGATTGCCGAAGCCGTTCCAGATGTGGGCGCGCTCGGCGACGATGCGCAGGGTGACCTTCTCCCCACCGCCGCCTATGAGGACCGGGATCTCGCGGGTGGGCGGCGGATTTAGTTTGCCGAGCCGCTCCTCGATCACCGGCATCGCCGCGTCGAGGTCGCGCAGGCGGTCGGGCGCGGTCTTGAAGTCGTAGCCGTACTCGTCGTAGTCCTTCTGGAACCAGCCCGAGCCCATCCCGAGTATGAGCCGCCCGCCGGAGATATGGTCCACGGTCCTGGCCATGTCGGCGAGCAGGTTCGGGTTGCGGTACGAGTTGCAGGTCACGAGCGCCCCGAACTCGACCCTCTCGGTTGCCTCGGCCATCGCCGCCAAGAGCGTCCAGCACTCGAAGTGCTTGCCGTCCGGATCCCCGTACAACGGATAGAAGTGGTCCCAGTTGAAGAGGGTGTCCACCCCCATCTCTTCGGCCCTCAGCCACGCGTCGCGCATCTGCCGGTACTCCGCGTGCTGCGGTTGGATCTGCACCCCTACCCTTACAGTCGCCACTCTCCGCCTCCTCGTGTGGGTTCCAACCCGCAGATTATGCACCCCCGCGCGATCTCGCGTACGCCACGGCGTCCCTGTTGGTGGAGCGTAGCGTCCAGTCCCCGAACTTCTCGGACCAGCCGGCGCCCGCGAGGCGCTCGCGGACGAGGAGCTTGACGTGGGTGAGGAGGATGCCCACGCCGCGCGAACGGTAGCCCTGAACCAGCGCTTCCAGTCCCTCGACGGCGGTCACGTCGATCGCGTTGACGCCGCGGCAGTCTATGACGATCCACTCGACCTCCGGCTTCTCCGCGACGAGCTCTATGAGCTTCTCCTCGAGGTACGGGATATTGGCGTAGTAGAGCGCAGCGTCGAAGCGTACGATCAGGACGTCCGGATAGGTCTCCGCCGCGGGCCACCGTTCCACGTCGAGATACGCCCGCTCTTCCTGGACGAACCCCATCTGGGTGACGTTCGGGTACGCGGTTCGCCGCAAGAAAGCAAGCAGCGCAAAGAGCGCCCCGGCGAGTATTCCCTCTTCGACCCCGACGAAGAGCGTCACCAGGAACGTGATGACCAGCGCGGCCCCGTCCACGGGGCTGACCTCGAAGATGCGCCTGGCCTGCCGGAAGTCCAACAGGCCGAAGACGGCGACCAGGATCACGGCGGCGAGCGCCGCGTCGGGCAAGTAGTAGAAGAGCGGCGTAAGGAACAGCAGCGTGAGCACCACGACCCCGGCAGTTACCACCGAGGCCAACTGGGTCCGCGCCCCGGCCCCGTACTGGACCGCCGTCCTGGAGAACGACCCGGCCACCGGCATCCCGGACGTGAAGGCGGCGGCGATGTTTGCGAGCCCGAGCCCCCGAAGCTCGGCGTTCGACTCTAGCCTGTAGCGCTCCTTGGCCGCCACGGCTTTGGCCACCGACACGGACTCGACGAACCCGACCAGCGCCACGGCCAGCGCCGCGGGCAGCAGCCCCCGCACCGTCTCCAGCCCCAGCGGCGGCACCGACAGGCCCGGAAGACCGGCCGGTATCTCCCCTACGACCTCGACCCCCATCCCCCGCAGGCCGAGCCCGTACACGATAACCGTGGCGACGGTCGCGACCACGAGCGCGCCCGGCACCCTGGGGAGGAGCTTCGCCATCGCCACCAGCGCAACGATGCCGCCGACCCCGATGGCCAGCGTCGGGAGGTTCGTCTCGCCGATGCGCCCTGCAAGTGAGGAGAGTATGCCGGGCGTCGACCTCTCGGAGCCGGCCGGGATGCCGAGCAGGCTCGCGGCCTGGCTCAACGAGATCACGACGGCCGAGGCGTAGACGAACCCGCTGAGCACCGGCAGGGGTATGAAGTTGGATACGAAACCGAGCCGCAAAAGCCCGAGCCCGAGCTGCAAGACCCCCGCCATGAGCGCCAGCAGAAGGGCCAGCCCGACGTACTCGCCGGATCCCGGCTCCGCCAGCGCGGAGACGCCCGAGAAGGTGAGCAGGGCCATGAGGGCCGGGGGGCCGACGGGCATGTGGCGCGAGGTGCCGAAGAGGGCGTAGGCGACCGTGGGGACGATGGAGGCGTACAGGCCGTAGACGGGCGGCAGCCCAGCGAGCAGGGCGTAGGCCATCGCCTGGGGCACGAGCATCACGCCGACGACCAGGCCCGCCGAGAGGTCCCGCGGCAGGTCGGCCCGCCTGTAGGCCCCGAGCCACCCGAGAAACGGAAAGGCCGCCGGCAGGCCCCGCTTCATCTGCCCCGAAACCTCCGACGAGGACCCGTTCGCGGGACGCCGGAGACCACCTACATCACCCCGCCCAGCGTGGCCCGTGCCGGCCGTTGGAGCCCAGAAGAGCGATGCGCGCCGCGATAGACGCGCGGCCTCTGGGACGGGAGCCGCTCTCACCCTCTGTAAAGTCCGGCACGCCTTCCCCTTCCTGTGTGCCCGCAAGTCTACTACTCTCCGCCGCCCGCACGCCAAGGAAGCCGCTCCGGTAAGATTGGTATTACCTGTAGGCTCTGTGGGAGGAGGTCGGGTGCATAGGTTTCTGATCCACAAGGGGGGCGACCACGTCGGGGTGGCGACTTCGGACATCGAGGCCGGGGAGAAGGTCGTCGGGGTGTACATGGACGACGACTCGATGGTCGAGGTCGAGGCGCGGGGGGAGGTGCCCCTGGGGCACAAGATCGCGGTCGAGGGTTGCGAGGCCGGGGGGGACGTGACGGAGTACGGCGTCAGGATCGGGAAGGCGACGGAGGACATCGAGGTCGGGGATTACGTCCACACGCACAACCTGAAGAGCGCGAGGTGGTAGGCGTGGAACTCCACGGCTACAGGCGCGAGAACGGCCGCGTCGGGGTTCGCAACCACGTGGTCATACTCCCGGTGGACGACATCTCAAACGCGGCGTGCGAGGCCGTGGCGGCGCACATCAAGGGGACGATGGCGTTGCCCCACTCGTACGGGCGGTTGCAGTACGGGGAGGACCTCGCGCTGCACTTCAGGACCATGATCGGGACCGGGTCGAACCCGAACGTCGCCGCGGTCATCGTCGTCGGCATCGAGGAGAACTGGACGAAGAAGATAGCAGACGGCATAGCCGAGACGGGCAAGCCCGTCGCCGCGTTCTCCATCGAGGGCCACGGCGACCTCGAGACCGTGAGGCGGGCCTCGTGGAAGGCCAGGGAGTTCGTCCAGTGGGCCTCCGAGCTCCGCCGGGAGCCGGTCGAGTTGGGGGATCTCGTGGTCAGCATCAAGTGCGGGGAGTCGGACACGACGACCGGCCTCGCCTCCTGCCCGACCGTCGGCGTCGCGGTGGACAGGCTCGTCGAAGAGGGCGGGACCGTCTTCTTCGGGGAGACCTCGGAGCTTACCGGGGGGGAGCACCTGATCGCCGGGAGGATGGCGACTCCCGAGTTGAAGGAAGAGTTCCGGAGGGTCTACGACGACTACGTCGAGCTCATCGAGACGCAGTCCGAGGACCTCCTGGGCTCGCAGCCGACGCAGGGGAACATCGCCGGCGGCCTCTCGACCATCGAGGAGAAGGCGCTCGGCAACATCGAGAAGACGGGGACGAAGGAGATCATCGGGGTGCTCGCGCCGGCGCAGTCGCCCCAAAACGGTCCCGGGTTGTATTTCATGGACAGCTCGTCGGCGGCGGCGGAGCACGTCACGCTGATGGGGGCAGGCGGGGCGGTGTTGCACATGTTCCCCACGGGCCAGGGGAACGTCATCGGCAACCCCATAGTCCCCGTCATAAAGGTGTCCGGAAACCCGAACACCGTGAAGACCATGGCCGAGCACATCGACGTGGACGTTAGCGGGCTCTTGAGCCGGGAGCTCACGCTGCCGCAGGCCGGCGGGCTGATGATGGAGTACCTGACGCGCACGGCGAACGGGCGTGTTACGTCGGCCGAGGCGCTCGGGCACAGGGAGTTCACTATGACCAAGCTCTACAGGAGCGCGTAGGGCGTGGAGCGAGTGCCCGGGATCGCGGCTTTGAGCGAGGCGGCGATGGCGAAGACCTCCGACGCCCTCGAGGCGACGCCGGCCCACCTCATCTCGGTGGAGTCCGCGATCCCGTTCTCCGGCCGCCGACACGCCCCGAAGACGGAGGCCTAGACCGTGGCGGAGTCCGTGCGGCCTTTCCGAGAAGGCCGAAACACAACGGTCCGCAAGGACCACCCGCACAACGCGGAGACCCCGCCGGATCTCCTGCGGGCGAGCTTCGTCACCCCGACCGACGCCTTCTACGTCCGCAACCACGGCGACGTGCCGGAGGTGGACCCGGGTACGTACCGGCTGAAGGTCTCGGGCCTCGTGCAGAGACCGCTGGAGCTGTCTTTGGGGGAGATCAAGGGCCTCCCCAAAACGGAGTTCGCCTCGACCCTCTACTGCGCTGGCAACCGCCGCTCGGAGCTGATGGAGAAGAGCCCCATACCGGGCAAAGTGGCCTGGGAGACGGGCGCCGCCGGCAACGCCCGCTGGGGCGGCACCCTCCTGCGCGACGTCCTCGGGGAGGCGGGGATCAAGGGCGGGGCCCGCCACGCCGCCTTCACGGGCCTCGACAGGGACGTGGAGGCCGGGACCGGCGAACTCTTCGGCGGCTCTATCCCCCTCGGTAAGGCGACGTCGGACGACGTGCTGCTTGCCTACGAGATGAACGGCGGGCCCCTGGCGCCCGAGCACGGTTTCCCGCTGCGCGTCGTAGTAGGCGGGTACGTGGGGGCTCGCAGCGTGAAGTGGCTCTCGGAGGTAAGGCTGCAGGCCGGGCCGTCGGACAACTACTACCAGGCCGTCGAGTACAAGCTCTTCCCGCCGCACGTGACCGCCGAGACCGCGGACTACTCCGAGGGCGAGATGCTCGGCGAGACCCCCTTGAACTGCGTGATCTGCGCCCCCCAGAGCGGCGAGACCCTGGCGCAAGACGCCGTCGGCGTGCGAGGATACGCCCTGACCGGCGGCGACCGGCGCGTCGAGCGGGTGGAGGTGTCAGCCGACGGGGGCGAGACCTGGACCGAAGCCGCCCTGACCGAAGAGGGCGGACCGGCGACGTGGCTCTTCTGGGAGGCGACCCTGAAGCCGGGGCCGGGACCGTGCGAGATAGTGGCGCGGGCGACGGATTCCGGGGGCGAAACGCAGCCGGAGACCGTCGACGAGGTCTGGAACTTCCAGGGCTACGCCAACAACGCCCGGCACAAAGTCTCCGTCCGGGTCGGCGGCTGACAGGGTCTAAAGCGGGAGGGACGCGATGCTAGAGAAGGTCCTGGTAGCAAACCGGGGGGAGATCGCGATCCGGGCCTTCCGGGCCGCCTACGAGCTCGGCATCCGCACGGTCGCCGTCTACACCCCGGACGACCGGGACTCCCTGCACCGCCAGAAGGCCGACGAGGCGTACGAGATCGGCGAATCCGGCCACCCCGTCAGGGCCTACCTGGACGTCGAGACGCTGGTCGAGACCGCCCGCAAGACCGGCGCCGACGCCGTCTACCCCGGCTACGGCTTCCTCTCCGAGAGCCCGGCACTCGCCCGCGCCTGCGAGGAGGCCGGCATCGTCTTCGTCGGCCCGCCGCCCGAGGTCCTCTCCCTTACAGGAGACAAGATCCAGGCCCGCACGCAGGCCGAGGCCGCAGGCGTCCCCGTCGTGGCGGCCTCGGATCCGGTCTCCGACCCCGACGAGGCCGCCGTCGCCGCGGAGGGCATCGGCTACCCGATCTTCGTGAAGGCGGCGGCCGGGGGCGGCGGCAGGGGCCTGCGCCTCGTGCAACGCCCTGAAGACCTGCCGGAAGCCGTGAGGACCGCGACGCGGGAGGCCGAGGCGGCGTTCGGGGACGGGACCGTCTTTCTGGAGCGGGCCATCGTCCGTCCGCGCCACGTCGAGGTGCAGGTGCTCGCCGATGCCGCGGGCGGCGTGGTCCACCTCTACGAACGCGACTGCTCGGTGCAGCGCCGCCACCAGAAGGTGCTCGAGATAGCGCCGGCGCCGAACCTCGACCCCGCCCTGCGGGACCGCCTCTGCGACGACGCCGTCCGGTTCGCCCGCGCCGTGGGCTACAGGAACGCCGGAACGGTCGAGTTCCTCGTCGGCGAGGACGGCCGGTACGCCTTTATAGAGATGAACCCGCGCATACAGGTGGAGCACACCGTCACGGAGGAGACCACCGACGTCGACCTCGTCCACGCCCAGCTGCGCATCGCCGGGGGCGAGACGTTGGGGGACCTCGGCCTCTCCCAGGAGAACATCCGCCAGCGGGGCGTGGCCCTGCAGTGCCGGGTGACCACGGAGGACCCGGCGCAGGGTTTCAGGCCGGACACGGGACGCATCTCCGCGTACCGCTCGCCGGGCGGGGCGGGCATCCGGCTGGACGGCGGCACCACCCACGCGGGCGCGGTCGTCAGCCCGTACTTCGACTCGCTGCTGGTCAAGCTCACCGCCCGCGGCTCGGACCTTCCCGCGGCGGCCAGGCGGGCGCGGCGGGCGCTCGCGGAGATCCGGGTGAGGGGTGTGGCGACCAACGTCGCCTTCCTGCGCGCCGTGCTCGCCGACGAGGACTTTCTCGCAGGCCGCGTGAGCACGGCCTTCGTGGACGAACGCCCCCACCTGACCGCCGTCGCGACCGGCAAGGACCGGGCGAGCCGCCTCCTCACCTTCCTCGCCGACGCGACTGTCAACCGCCCCCACGGCCACCCCCCCGCCGTCCCCGACCCGACCACGAAGCTCCCCGCAGACGCGGATACGGAACCGCCTGCGGGCACCCGCCAGCGCCTGGAAGAGCTCGGACCGGAAGGCTTCGCGCGCTGGATGCGCGACTCGGAGGCCCTGCTGGTCACGGACACGACCATGCGCGACGCCCACCAGTCGCTCTTCGCGACCAGGATGCGCACCTTCGACATGCTCGCCGCCGCCCCGCACGTGGCCCGCGAGCTGCCCCGGCTCCTCTCCTGCGAGGTGTGGGGCGGGGCCACCTTCGACGTTGCCCTGCGATTCCTGCACGAGGACCCGTGGGAGCGTCTCGCCCGCCTCAGGGAGGCCCTTCCAAACGTCTGCCTGCAGATGCTCCTTCGGGGCGAGAACGTCGTCGGCTACACCACCTACCCCTCCGAGGTCGTCCGCGCCTTCGTCGCCGAGGCCCGCGCCACGGGCATGGACGTCTTCCGCGTCTTCGACGCCAACAACGACCCGGCCAGGATGCGCCCGGCCATAGAGGCCGTGCTGGAGGAGGGCGGCCTCGCCGAGGGCGCCCTCTCCTACACCGGCGACCTCTCCGACCCGCGCGAAGAACTCTACACCCTCGACTACTACCTGCGCCTCGCCGAAAAGCTCGCCAGGATGGGCGCCCACGTCCTCTGCATCAAGGACATGGCCGGGCTCCTGAGGGCGCCCGCGGCCAGGACGCTCGTCTCGGCCCTGAGGCGCGAGCACGACCTGCCGGTCCACCTGCACACCCATGACACCGCGGGCGGCCAACTCGCCACCTACCTCGCCGCCGCCGAAGCTGGCGTGGACGCCGTGGACGGGGCGGCGGCACCCCTCTCCGGCATGACCAGCCAGCCCTCGCTCTCGGCAGTCGTGGCCGCCACGGACCATACGGGGAGGGAGACGGGGCTCTCCCTCGATGCGCTGGCGGACCTCGAGCCGTACTGGGAGGCCGTAAGGACGCTCTACGCGCCGTTCGAGGCGGGTCTGAGGAGCCCCACGGGGACGGTTTACCGGCACGAGATCCCGGGCGGCCAGCTCTCCAACCTCCGCCAGCAGGCCAGGGAGATGGGCCTCGGGACGCGCTTCGAGGAGATAGAGCGCCTCTACGCCCGCTGCGACGACCTGCTCGGCAACCTCGTCAAGGTGACCCCCACGAGCAAGGTAGTCGGCGACCTCGCCCTGTACCTGCTCTCCTCCGGCCTCGACCCCGAAGAGCTGGAAGAGGACCCCGCCTCCCGCGACCTCCCCGGCAGCGTCTTGGGCTTCCTGCGCGGCGAGCTGGGCGAGCCGCCCGGCGGCTGGCCCGAGCCCTTCCGCTCCAAGGCCCTCTCCGGAAGAGAAGGAGAGGCGGCCGACCCCGCGTTGGATCTTTCGGACGAACAGCGCACCGCGCTCTCTCCCAGGGGGACCGGCGCGGACCCGAAACGGCGGGGCGCGCTCGATGAGATCCTGCTTCCAGGCCCTACAGCCGAGAAAAGGTCGGCCGAGGAGCGGTACGGCGACGTCTCCGTCGTGCCGACGAAGGAGTTCCTCTACGGCCTGGAGACCGGGCAGGAGCTGGCCGTCGACCTCGAGCCCGGCGTCAGGCTCTACGTGGAGCTGGAGGCCGTGACCGAGGCCGACGACCGCGGCATCCGCACGCTACTCGTCACCCTCAACGGCCAGCCGAGGCCCGTGGACGCCCAGGACCGCTCGCTGGAACCCGACGTCCCCAGGCGCGAGAAGGCCGACCCCGCGGAGCAGGGCCACGTCGCCGCCCCCATGACCGGGGTCGTGACCATCGGCGTGGAAGAGGGCCAGAAGGTCGAGGCCGGCCAGCAGCTCGGGGTGATGGAGGCCATGAAGATGGAGTCGTCCATCGGCGCCCCCATCGCCGGCACCGTCGAGCGGGTGGTCGTCTCCTCGGGCACCAACGTCGAACCGGGCGACCTGCTGGCCGTCGTCTCGCCGTAACGCCGGCCCGGGGTTAGCCGATCAATGCCCACAACGCCGTCGCGACGCCCAAAGTGCCGGTCATGATGACCAAACCGAGGCTGAAAGCCCGAAAAGCCCTCTCGGAGACCCTCTTCAACAGGGCGGTGCCCAGGACCTTGCCGACGAGGGCTGAGGGCACGAGTACCGCGCCGAGCGAGACCTCGCCCGCCTCGATCAACCCCCGCCCCCCGAGCACTACCAACCCGACCAGGCTCATCGCGAGAAAATATAGGGCGCTCGTGCTCCGAAACTCCGCCTTCGGAAGCCTCCGCGAAGCGAGCAGCAAGACTATCGGGGGGGCGGCGAGCCCGGTAGAAGTCGAGAGCGCCCCGCTAGCCGACCCGGCCACGACAGGTCCCCACCGCGTCCCGGCCCCGGGCAACCGCACCTCCCGAACCAGCAACAAGGCCGAGAACACGACCACCAAGCCAACCGCCAGCCGAATGTAAACGGGGTCTACCACCCGCAACACCTCGGCCCCGAGCACCACCCCAACCACAGAAGGCAACAGCAGCGCCAGGGCGAGCGCCCGCCGCGCCTCCCGCCACGAATCCCAGACCACCGCGATATTGATGAAGATAGAAAAGAACACCGTCAGCACCACGACGGTCCGAGGCTCGTAAACAAAAAGAAGCAAGGGCGTGCTGACGAGCGCCAGCCCGAACCCCGTAAGCCCAGTAACCGTCCCCGCCAGCAAAGCCGCGACGAGCGCCACCAACAAGCTCCAGGTCAGCAAGGTTTTGAGGTTCTCAGGTTTTGAGGGGTGGTAGAGAGAGGGTGACGTGGTAGCGATGCCCCGCGGCTAACCCAAGTCACGACTCTGGGCCTTGGGCCGCGCACCGCACCCCTAATGCCTCAAAACCTTACCTCAACACGCCCGCGTACAGCCGCTCCCACGCCTCCATCTCCGGCGTAAAGTACCTGACGCGCGTCTTCTTGTACTCGCGGGTCGAGTAGAGGGAGTCTCGCTCGGTGAGGCCCGTTTCCTCGGCCATCGCGTCCAGGACGGTCTCGCACTCCTCGACGCTGCGGCCGTGGACCATCGAAAACACGGAGTAGGGCCAGTCCTCGTAGGTCGGGCGCTCGTAGCAGTGGCTCACGGCCTGGAACTGGGCGAAGGCGTTTCCGACCTCTTCTATCCGCTCCTCGGGGACCTTCCAGACGCCCATCGCGTTCGCCCGGAAGCCGGCCTTGCGGTGGTAGAGGACGGCGGAGAATCGGCGCATGATCTTGCGCTCCCTCAAATCGTGCGCCCGCTCCAGAAGCTCCTCGGGGGAGAGCCCGACCTGCCTGCCCCAGAGGTCGAAAGGCCGCGGGGTGAGAGGCACGTCCTCCTGCAAGGCCCTTATGGCCGCCTTGTCGTCCTCGGAGACGTTCCGGTCGGCGCTCTGGCGGTCGGCCTCGCCGTACTGGGGGGCCTCCTTCTTGGCGGTGGCGCCCTTGTTCATGTCGAGGGTCACCCCGATCTTGAACAGCTTCAACGTGGGCAGGATGCGCGTCTTCTCGGCGCGGCTAATGTGGTGCAGCACGTCGACGGTCCCTTCGAGGCCCAGGCGGGAGTCGGGCGGTACGGCGACCGTGTACCAGAGGTTGAACTCGTTGTTGCGCTCGTAGTTGTGGGAGACGCCGGGGTGGGAGTTTATGGCCTTGGCGCCCTCGTTCAGCCTGTCGGCCGGGATCGTGGCGGCCACGAGCGTCGACTGGTAGCCCAGGACGCGGGTGTCGAAGATCGCGCTGATCTGACGGATCACACGCCCCCTCTTGAGCGCCTCGATGCGGCGGATCACCTCGTCGCCGCCTATCCCCAACTCGCGCCCTATCGCCGCGAACGGCTCCCGTTCCAGCGGCACCTCGCGCTGGATAAGGTTGAGGATGTTCTTGTCTGTGCTATCCATCATTCGGCTGTCGGAGACTGTGCTTACCACGTTTTGTAGGGCCCTTCCGCGACGGTTTCAGACTACTGTTGCGAGCCATCATAACAGGCAAGGTCGAATTCTGGTATGAGAATGTTTACGACGCCGCCATGCAACGAGTCCAACGCGAAGAGGGTTGCCTATGCCCACAGGCAAGATGCACGCCAACGAGGTCCACACCGACGAACCTCTCGTCCGGCGGTTGCTCGCCGCGCAGTTCCCGCAATGGGCGAACCTGCCGATCAGCGCGGTCCGGTCGACGGGGACGGTGAACGCCATTTACCGGCTCGGCGACCACCTCTACGCGCGGCTGCCGCGCGTGGAGGAGTGGGCGAAAGACCTGGACAAAGAGTGGCTCTGGCTCCCGAAGCTCGCTCCACGCCTGTCGCTGCGCCTCCCCGAGCCGGTTGCGATGGGCCACCCTGCGGCCTCGTACCCCTTCCCCTGGGCGGTCTACGGGTGGATCGACGGCCAGCCGTATTCGGATGGGCTCGTAGACGAACACCAGGCGGCCGTGGATCTCGCGCGGTTCGTGGCCGAGTTGCGCCGGATAGATCCCGTCGCCGGGGCGCCCCGCGGCGGGCGCGAGCCACTCCGCGAGCTAGACGCCGTTACACGCGCGGCGGTCGGGTCGGCAGGGGGCATCATAGACGTCGAGGCGGCCACAGCAGCCTGGGTACGCGCGCTCGGAGCGCCGGCGTGGAAAGGAGAGCCGGTGTGGATACACGGCGACCTGCTCAGGCCCAACCTGCTCGTTCGCGAAGGCCGGCTCCACGCGGTGATCGACTTCGGCGGTGTCGGGGTCGGGGATCCCGCCGCCGACGTGATCCCCGCCTGGAGCGTCTTCGGCCGTGCCGGACGAGAAACGTTTCGCGACGCCCTCGACGTCGACGACGGCGCGTGGAACCGGGCCCGCGGCTTCGCGCTCCACCAGGCGGCCATGATCATCCCGTACTACGCCAAAACGAACCCGGATTTCGTCGCCCTGGCGAAGCGCACCGTCGAGGAAGTCATCGCCGACCACAGGCACGGCGCATGACCTTACCTGATACCTGAAGCCTCAATACGGGATTATCCCCGCTCTTCCATCGCCTTCTGGTATTCGGCGTAGACGTTCTGGATGTCTTTCCAGACCAGGCGTTTGGTGTTGTCGAGGTCGTCGCCGCGCTGGCGCAGGACGTAGGCCGGGTGGAAGGTCGCCATCGCCCTCGCGCCGTTGTCCAGGTCGTACCACTTGCCGCGGTCTTTCGTGATCCTGAAATCCTTATCTATGAGGGTCTTCGCGGCGGGGCCGCCGAGGCAGAGCACGATCTCGGGTTTTACCGCCTCCATCTGGCCCTGGAGGTAGGGGTTGCAGGCCCGGATCTCCGTGGTCTTCGGCGGTCGGTTTCTCATCCGGCCGCCCTCCGCCACGGCGGCCCGGCACTTGACGGTGTTCGTCAGGTAGACCTGGTCGCGGGTGAGGTCCACCGCGGCGAGGATGTCGTCGAGGAGCTTGCCGGCCCGGCCGACGAAGGGCAGGCCCGTGGCGTCCTCGTTCTCCCCCGGCCCCTCGCCGACGAGCATCAGCGGGGAGTGCGGGTCGCCGCTGGCGAAGACCGTGTTCGTGCGGGTCATCGCGAGGTCGCATTTCGTGCAGACGGAGACCTGACGCGCGAGGTCTTCGAGCCTTTTTTCGCGGTTCTCGCCGCCGTCCGCTGCGTCGAAGAGACTGTCCAAAACTCCTCCTGGAATCGGGGTGCTATGCTATTCTACACCGCACGTTTAACGGGTTTCGGGAGAGAGATTGGGCATCATAGAGTTCCGCGGGGTGGACAAGTTCTTCGGCGACTTCCAGGTCCTCACGGACGTGGATTTCACCGTCGAGGAAGGCGAGGTCGTCGTCGTGATCGGGCCCAGCGGGTCGGGCAAGAGCACGCTGCTGCGGTGCATAAACGGCCTCGAAGAGGTCTCCTCCGGCGAGCTTGAGGTGGACGGCTTCCCGGTCCACGACAAGAAGGTGGACATCAACAAGCTGCGCTCGGAGATAGGCATGGTCTTCCAGCAGTTCAACCTCTACCCGCACATGACCGTCTCCCAGAACATAAAGCTCGCCCCCCTGCGCGTCAAGAACGTCTCCAAACAGGAGGCCGACGAGCGCTGTTCCAGGCTGCTGGCGCGGGTGGGCATCCCGGAGCAGGCGGACAAGTACCCCGAGAGCCTGTCCGGCGGGCAGCAGCAGCGGGTGGCGATAGCCAGGGGGCTCGCGATGGAACCCAGGATCATGCTCTTCGACGAACCCACGAGCGCGCTGGACCCCGAGATGATTAACGAGGTGTTGGAGGCGATGGCAGACCTCGCCCGCGGCGGCATGACGATGGTGGTCGTCACCCACGAGATGGGCTTCGCCCGCCGCGTCGCCGACAAGGTGGTCTTCATGGACGAGGGCCGCATAATCGAGGTGGGCACCCCGGACGACTTCTTCGACAACCCGAAGAACGAGCGCACGAAGCGCTTTCTGAACCAGATAGTGCACTAGCCGGTCAGCCGGTCAGCACGCTGCGCGTGCTGACCGGCTGACCGGCTCTATTCCGCGCCGGCTCTTTCGAGGACCTTTTCTATCTCCGTGTAGCCGTTCTGCCTGGCGTGTTGGAGGGGGGTTACTCCGTTTCCGTCGGGGAGGTTTGGGTCGGCGTTGCCTTTCTGGATAAGGAGCCGGACTACCTCGGCGTGGGAGGGACCGCCGTCGCCGAGGATTATGGCTTCGAGGAGGGCGGTCCATTCGAGGTTGTTTACGTGGTCTACGTCTATGTTCGTCTGGAGGAGGCGGTCGATGATCTTCGGGTAGCCACGTTCGGCGGCGCGGATGAGGCCGGTCCCGTTGTAGGAGTCGAGGCTCCTTACGTCGGCGCCGTTTTTGAGGGTGAGATCCAGCAGGCGCGGGTCGTCGCCGACCTCGCTGGTCGAGATGAGGTACGCGCTCTGGACGGTCTCGTCTTTGGCGTTGACGTCGGCGCCTGCGTCTACGAGGATCCCGGCGGCCTCCAGGTGGTTGCCGTAGGCCGCCGCGACGAGCGGGGTTCTCCCGGTCTCGTCTCTGGCCTCGACGCTGGCGCCCCGTTGCAGGAGGCGACTCACGGACCGCGCGTCCCCGCGTCCGGCCGCGGAGACGAGGGCCGCCCCCAGGTCTTCGTTCACGGTGGCCTCCCCGCCCATGGTCGTTCTGTTTTCCGCCGCCGTCTTTGCGGGTGCGGTCGTTGCCACTTCTGAGGCGGAGGTGTTTGGAGGTTCGGGGTTGGCGTTCTCGCCGGTGCTCGCGCCGCAGGAGATCGTTGCGAGGAGGGCCAGGATGGGGATCAGGGGGACCAGGCGCAGGAGGTTCTTCATCTTGCGGGACAGTGTAATTCGGAACGACGCCCGGCGTTGCGGTTTGGGTTGCGGGAGGCTATCTTTGCCTGGCATTCGAAGTACGCCAGGGATCGGAGTCAACTTGAAGACGAGGTCGGTTCTCGAGGGTATTGGCCCGTACAACCCGCCGCGGCTGCGGGAGGAGATCTCGGTAGACTACGGCTCCGAGGAGTACGTGAAGCTGACGATGAACGAGCTCTCCTTCGGCCCCCTGCCGGAGGCCCGCGCCGCGATAATCGAGACCCTCTCCCGCGCCGGGCGCTACCCCGACCGCGACGCGACGCCCCTGCGCGAGGCCATAGCCCATGCCCACCCTGGTATCTCCGTCGGAAACATCGTCGTGGGCAACGGCTCCAGCGAGACGCTCGTGGACCTCATGCAGATCCTGGACAGGCCAGGCGAGGTCGTCATCCCCTGGCCCTCGTTCCCTTTCTACGTCTCATCAGCCCGCGTGGTCGGGCTAGACGCGAAGAAGGTGCCCCTGGACGACCATCACAGGGCCGACCTCGACGCGATGCTCGCCGCCGTCACGCGGGAGACGCGGGCCGTGATCCTGTGCAACCCGAACAACCCGAGCGGGACGTACCTTCCCCTGTCCGAGGTGCGCCGCTTCGCGGATGCGTTGCCGGAAGACGTGCTCCTGATCCTGGACGAGGCCTACTACGAGTTCGTTGACGACCCGCTGTACTCGGGCTCCCACGACCTGGTGCTGGAGTCCGACAACGTCGTCTCGACCCGCACTTTCTCCAAGGTCCACGGCCTCGCCGGTTTCAGGGTCGGCTATGCTCTCGCCCCGGAGCGGCTAGCCGACCTCGTCTGGCGGGTACACGTTCCCTTCTCCGTGAACCAGGCGGGGCAGGCGGCGGCGACGGCCTCCCTCGGCCAGCCGGGGGCCATAGCGGAACGCTCGCGGCAGATGAAACGCGAGCGGGAGCGGGTGCAGGACGCGTTCGAGACGGCTGGCCTGGAGTACGTCCCGTCCCACACCAACTTCGTCATGGTCGGCGCGAAGCCTCAGCTCTTCGAGAAGACCGGCGTGCTCGTGCGGGAGGGCGAGGCCCTGGGTTATCCGGTCGGGTGGAGCAGGGTCACGATCGGGGGTCCCGAGGAGAACGACCGGCTGCTCGGAGCGCTGGCGTAGCCAGCGCTACGCCCTACGGGCTCCGCTTGTCAGCTTGTCAGCACTTCAGCCGGTCAGCACTTCAGCTTTTTGGCTGACAGGCTGAGAGCGAGGCCTGCGGAGCAGGCCGATGCGTGCTGAGAGCGGAGCCCGTAGGGCGTAGCGTGCTGACTAGCTGCCCGAAGGGCGGCGTGCTCAACGCATGACGAGCACGGGGCAGGGGGCGTGGTGGAGGACGCGGTAGGCGACGCTGCCGAGGACTATTGCCTCCATCGCGCCCTTGCCGCGGCCACCTATGACTATGAGGTCGGCTTCGAGCTCGTCCGCGGCGCGCACGATCTGGTCCGCCGGCATGCCGGCGCGGACGGTCGTCTCCACGTTCGGGGTCATGTCCCGCAACTCCAGGGCCACCCGGTCGACGGCCTCCCTGGCCGCCCGCTGGAACGAGTATCCCGTCGGGTCTACCTGGGCCTGCTGGGCGGCGTGCTCCTCCTCCCCGAAGTCGCTGGCGAAGGGGACGGCGGCAAGGGGACGGACCACCGCTATTATGGTGATCTTCTCCACCGAGGCAGGGTCGAGGAGGTCCCGCAGGTACCTGGCCGCTTTGAGCGACTGCTCCGAGCCGTCGGTGGCGACGAGTGCGTGGGTCATGCTCCTCCTCCGCGGTTGCGTGACGAATCAAGCCTGCGTTTTGCCAGGTTGTTCACGAAGTAGAGCCCGACCCCTATCAGCAGCATCACCAAACACACCACGACCACGCTCTCCCTGAGGCCGGTGTCGCCCGAGGCGAGGCCCTGAATGTCGGTTATCAGGACGTAGAGCAAGAGGGCCACGTTCACCGCCACCCCGAGGGCGAGTATCGCCGTCGGCGCCGTGTAGTGCTCCTGGGGGACGCGGTCGCGGCGCAGGACCAGCGCGCACAGGCACACCAGCGCGAAGACCGCCAGGAGAAACGCCACGGTGGCGCTCGCCAGCGTGTTGACGCCCTCCTCCCCGACGCCGACGATCAGGACCAGCGCGATGATCGTGGTGAAGACGATGGCGACCCAGGGCGTGCGCCGCGACAGGTGGGTGCGGGCGAAGATGCGCGGGACCACGCCCTCGCGCGCCATGCCGTACATGATCCTCGAGTTCGTTATCAGGGCGACGAGGCAGGTGTTCGTTATCGCGATGCACGCGATGATCGCGAACAGCCAGCCCGGGAAGGCCGGGAAGCCCTGCCGCACCACCTCCAGCAGCGCAACCTCCGAGCCGGCGAGCTGGCCGGTGGAGACCACCATCGAGGCGATAAACGCGATGACCAGGTAAATAATCCCCGCCGACGCCATGCCGCCCAAGAGCGCGCGCGGGTAGACCCTGCTCGGGTTCTGGACCTCCTCGGCCACGTTCGCCGCGTTCTCGAAGCCGGTCATCGCGAAGAATGCGAGCGTGGCGCCCGCCAGCGCCAGTATCGCGGGGTTGCCCCCCTCGTTGAACTCGAAGGGCCTCCCCAGGTCCGCGCCGCCGGTCAAAAACACGACGATCCCGACCCCGAGCACCAGCGCTAGACCCGCGATCTCGGTGACGCTCATGGCGAGGTTCAGTTTTACGGACTCCGAGATGCCGCGGAAATTGATGAAGGCAAGCAACACGACGAAGACGAGGGCCGCCAGAAGCAGCGGCACGCTCAACAGCGACACCAGAAGCTCCAGAAAGTACCCGCTGAACGCCAGCGCCAAAGCGCCCGTGGCGGCCAGGCTCGCGGCCACCGTGCAGAACGCCACCAGGAAGGTAAAAAAGCGGTTGTTGAAAGCCCGGCCGGTGTACATGGCCGCCCCCGCCGCGTGGGGGTACTTGGTGATCAACTCGGCGTAGGCGAAGCCCGTGAGCATCGCGGCGGCCACACCGACGACGAACGAGGTCCAGAACGCGCCGCCGACGTTGGCGGCCATCACCCCGATCAGGGCGTAGATGCCACTCCCGAGCACGTCCCCGAGAACGTAAAAAAAGAGCAGCGGCGCGCTGATCGCGCGTACCAACTCCTCCTGTTGCTCCACGGCACTCGGGGCAACGGTGGGTTGCGCGCCCGGCGTCTCCAAAAGCGTTCCCCTCTCTTGTTGTCGATAATTTGCAGCAAAGGCTACAGGATGTGAATTGTATGGACCGGCCGCGCCCCGGTCAAATAGCCCGCCGGGCGACGCCGCACCAGTCGGAGATCAACAACGCCACCGTCTTCGTCGCGGTAACGAGGTCGGGGACGCTTATGTGCTCGTCCGGCGCGTGGGCGTCCCGCACGTCGCCCGCGCCGTACATCACGCACGGCGTCCCCCCGAACCGGATGAAGAGCCGCATATCCGCCCCGTACGATACGCCCTCCACGGTGGGATCTTCCCCGGCCGCAAGGACGTGAGCCCGCTTCACGGCCTCGCAGATGGGCGCGTCCTGCGGCACCTCGGAGGGCGCGAATTGGCCGCCGAACCACTCGAGAACGGGGGGATGCTCGCGCAGCCACGGGTCCCTGTTGGCGACGTCGGAGAGGAGTTCGAGAACTTGCTCCTTGAACGTCTCGACCTCTTCGCCGGGGATCAGGCCGGCCCTCCCCTCCGCCACGAGCCCCTCCGGCACGGTCGAGGCCCAGTTTCCCGCCCGCACGACGCCTATGTTTATGGGCGCCTTGTTCTCCAGGTGGTCGTAGAGCGGGTGGGAAAGCGACGAGTTCCGCTCCCGCTCCAGCCCCCTCAAGGCCTCGAAGAGCGGCACGAATTTTTCGAGCGCGGAGACTCCCTCGTCGCGGACGGCGGCGTGGGCCGAACGGCCGGGGACGGTGAGGCGGAAGACCAGAGAGCCCCCCTGGGCGGGCACGAGCCGCAACCGGGTGGGCTCGGTTATCAGGGCGGCGTCGGCCCGGTAGCCCCGGAGCACGGCGGAGAGGGCGCCGAGCCCCCCGTTCTCCTCCCCCACCGTCGCCGCCACCGTGACGTCGCCCATCAGCTCGACGCCCGCGGCCTCCAGGGCGTCGAGCGCGGCCAGGTGGGTGACGAGGCCGCCCTTCATGTCGCAGGAGCCCCGGCCGTAGATCCTGTCGCCGACGAGCTCGCCGCCGAGCGGGTCGTGACCCCAGGCTTCCGGGTCCCCGGGCACCACCGTATCCATGTGGGCGTTCAGCAGCAGGGACCGGCCTCCTCCCCGCCCGCGGCGCACCCCGGCCACGTTCTGGCGGCCTTCGTAACATTCCTGCTCCCCGACGTGGTCGCGGTAGGGTTCGACCTCTTCGGGCCTCGCCTCCCACACGTCCACCTCCAGGCCGCGCCCGCGGAAGGCGTGCTCCACCTTCTCCTGGACGGCCCCCTCCTCGCCCGTCGTCGATGGGACGCGGACCAGTTCCTGCAGGAGGCGCACGGCGTCGTCGCGGCGGGCCTCGACTTCCCGGTTCACGGCGTCTATGAGTTTCGGGTCCAGGTTATCCATCGGGTACCCCCAGGGATCGGATCGGCCCCCGGCACCGTAGCACGCTCGCCCTTCGCCGGCCAACGTAACCGCCCCGCGCTTGACCAGGGAACGCCGCGAAACTATATTGGCTTCATATCGGTTCGATGAACGGTCGGTTTTCGGGACCACGCCATTCGGGGGTCCCGCCGGATACGGAGAAGGGCGTTTCTATGGTGAAGAGTTTATTCGGGAGGGTCCTCCCTCTTTTCGTTCTAGCTGCGGTGTTGTCCCTGGCTGTTGCCGCCTGCGGCGGTGGCGGCGGCGGTAGCCAGGGCGGGGGCGAGGACGTCACGGTCGCGTCGGACATCGCCTACCCGCCGTTCGAGTCCGAGAAGGATGGCGAGCCGGTGGGCTTCGACATAGACCTGCTGGACGAGATCGGTAAGCGGGCCGGCTTCACGCCCGAGTACCAGAACGTCACCTTCGACGGCATCATAAACGGTTTGCGCAACAACCAGTACGATATGGCGATCTCCGCCATGACCATCACGCCCGAGCGGGCGGAGCGCATAGACTTCTCCGACCCGTACTTCAACGCCGACCAGTCCCTGCTCGTGCCCAGCGATTCCGACATAGGGTCCGTGGACGAGATCGGGGACGCCACCGTCGGCGTCCAGATCGGGACGACCGGCGAGATCAAGGCGAACGAGTTCAAGGACCGGGGCGACATTACCGGCGAGGTCCGCACCTTCGACACCATCGAGGACGCCTTCGCCGCGCTCAACAACGGGCAGATAGACGCCATCATCAACGACCTACCCGTCTCCCAGGACGAGGTCAACGGCTCGGACGGGGCCCTCGAGATCGTGCAGGTCATCCCGACCGGCGAGCAGTACGGCATAGCCTTCCCCAAGGATTCCGACCTGCGCCAGGACGTCAACGAGGCGCTCCAAGAGATCAAGGACGACGGCACCTACGAGGAGATCTACAAGAAGTGGATCGGCCGCGCCCCCAAAGAGATCCCCGAGTAGAGCTTAGGAGGTAGCGCGGTGCCTTTCGAGTGGCCCGTGGAGTTCGACCCGAGCCGCTTCAGCCCCTCGAACGTCCAGGAGCAGTACCTGGACTTCGGGGTGATCTTCGACAACTTCGACACCCTGCTGCAGGCTTTCTTCGTGACCATCGTGCTCGCGCTCTGCGCGGAGCTTCTGGGGATAGTCCTCGGCCTCGTGCTCGCGCTGATGAAGATTGGCCGCTCGAAGCTTCTGTCGGCCCCGGCCCAGGTCTACATAGACGTCTTCCGGGGGACGCCGCTGTTGGTCCAGATTATCTTCATCTACTTCGCCACGCCCAACATCGGCATCCGCATCGAGAGCCTGTTCTTCGCCGGCCTCGTGGCGCTCACCCTCAACAGCGCGGCATACGTCGCGGAGATATTCCGCTCCGGCATCCAGAGCATAGATAAGGGACAGATGGAGGCAGGCCGGGCCTCGGGCCTGACCTACGCCCAGACCATGCGCCACATCATCGTCCCGCAGGCTTTCCGCCGCGTCATTCCTCCCCTGACCAACGAGTTCGTGATGCTCATAAAGGACACTTCCATAGTCTCGGTAATAGGGCTCGAAGAGCTGCTGCGCTCGGCGCGGGTGCTCCAGTCGGCGACGGCCAACGCAACGCCGCTGGTGGCGGCGGCGCTCTTCTATCTGGCTATTTGCCTGCCCCTGATCTACCTGGCGAACGGCCTCGAGCGGCGCCTGAACCGCCGCGTGGCGTAGCGGAGGGCGCCCGTCGAGTATCTTGACCTCGTGGGTCCTGATGAATAGTATTGCGTCCAGGAGACGCCACACCCGGCCCGCCCGCACGACGGGAGGAACCCCCGGGTCGCAGACGCGGGAGGAAAGCTCAGGGTGACAGGGTGGTTGGTGAGGCTCTTCGCGGCGATGCTCGTCCTGGGCGCCTCGTTTGCGGCCGGATGCAGCGCCGGGGACGACGCGTCTTCCCCGGCCGACGTCGTGCGGCAGGAGGAGACCACCAGCCCGGCGCTTGCCGACGGAAAGATAGTCGTCGCCTCGAACGTCGCCTACCCGCCCTTCGAGTTCGCCCCGCGCACGGGGCCCAAGGGCTTCGACATAGACCTGATGAACGAGATAGCCGACCGGATGGACCTCGAGGTCCAGTACAGGGACGTCCAGTTCGACAGCCTCTTGCGGGGCCTCAGCTCGGAGTTGTTCGACGCGGTGATCTCCGGGATGACCATAACCGAGACCCGCCGCCAGCAGGTTGACTTCTCCGATCCCTACTACAACGTGCAGGAGGCGCTGGTGGTCCGGGCAGGCTCCGGGATAGAGTCCACGGGCGACCTGGAAGAAGAGGTTCTGGGGGTTCAGCCCGGTACGATGGGGCAGGCGGAAGCAGGGGAACTCCTGAACGCCGGCGACGTCGAAGAGGTCCGCACCTTCGACACCATCGAGGACGCCTTCGCCGCGCTCGAGAACGAGGTCATCGACGGCGTCATCTACGACCTGCCGGCCGCCCAGGAGAAGGTCGACGAGTCCAACGGAGAGCTTGAGCTCGTGGAGACCATCCCGACGGGCGAACAGTACGGCATAGCCCTGCCGAAAGAGAGCCCCCTCGTCGAACCCGTCAACCAGGCCCTGGCCGAGATAAAAGAAGACGGCACCTACGAGGAGATCTACAAGAAGTGGATCGGCCGCGCCCCGGAAGAGATACCGTAGAGAGCTTGCCGGCACGCTCCGGCTGCGCCTCCGCTTTCGGCACGCTTCGGACCTTCGGCCCTCGCTCTCAGCTTGTCAGCCAGTCGTCCGGACTCGCCACGCCACCCGTCAACAGAATCGTCGCGAATGACGCTGCCCGCTCGGCCCCTGCGCGGCAGGAAGCTGACGGGCTGAGAGCGAGGGCCGCAAAGCAGGCCGAAGCGTGCTGAGAGCGAAGCCCCTGGGGCGGAGCGCGCTGAAAGCTAGCGAAGCCAGCGTGCTCCCATGACCGGCGTTCTGCGGTCGATGCTCTCGATCTCCGCGGCGACCGTGCTCTCGCGGGCTACGGGGTACGTGCGCATCGCGGCGCAGGGCGCGGTTCTTGGCACGGCCGTGGTGGCGGACGCCTACGCCCTCGCGGTGCTCCTGCCGAGCCTGATCTACGAGCTCTTTCTGGGCGGCATCCTGTACTCGATCTTCATCCCGGTCCTGGTCGACCGCATCACGGGCCACGGCGAGGAGGACGCCCGCCGCCTGACAAACGCCCTGATCACGCTGGTAATGCCGCTGATGGCGCTTCTGGCCCTCCTGGGCGTCGTCTTTGCCGGCCCGCTCGTGGCGCTGGTCGTGGGCCTGAGCCCTTCCGCGAACATCTCACCCGCCGACGCCAGGGAGACCACGGAGCTCGCCGTGTTCTTTTTCCGCGTCTTCGCCGTGCAGATGCTCTTCTACGGCGTTACCACCATCGCGACCGGGGTGCTCCAGGCCCACCGGCGCTTCTTTCTACCCACCTTCGCCCCCGTGCTCAACAACCTGATCATCATAGGTTCCTTCGCGGCCTACATCCTCCTGGAGGACGACAACCAGAGCCTGGCCCTCTACGTCCTCGCCTTCGGGGTGACTGTAGGCGTCGCGGTGATGGCGCTCGCCCTGGTGCCGACGCTGCTCGCCCTCGGTTACAGGCCACGCCCGCAACTCGGACACCCGGCCCTGCTTCCGACCGCGAAGCTCGCCGGGCCGATGGTGGTGCTCGTGGCCGCCTCGGTGGCGTTCCAGCTTCTGGCGGCCAGCCTCGCGACCGGCTTCAGCCGGTACGCGGAACTCACCTACGCGTTCACGATATTCTCCCTGCCCTACGGCATCTTCGTCGTCGCCATAGCGACGGCCCTGATGCCGGAGCTCTCCGAAAAGCACTCCCGCGAGGACGTCGAAGGCTACAGGGAGACGCTCTCCTTCGGCCTCAGGACGATGACCTTCGTGGTGGTGCCTTCCACGGTCGGCCTGATCGTGCTCGCGAAGCCCATCGTCGGCATCCTCTACCAGCGCGGCGAGTGGGGGGCGCAGGACACCAGAATCGTCGCCGGCCTGCTCGTCGCCTACGCGGTCGGCCTCTTGGGATACTCCGCGTACTTCTTCCTCGTCCGGGCCTTCTACTCCCGCCAGAACACGATGACCCCCGCCCTCCTGAACGTCGGCATCCTCGTCGCCTACGCGGCCCTCGCCTACGGGCTCTCCCACCTCTTCGAGGCCGTGGGCGTCGTGCTGGCCCTCTCCATCGCCTACGCCTTGCTCGCGATCCTCGCCCTCATCACGACCCGGCGCGAGATAGGCCGGATCGACGGCCGCCGCACCCTCATCTCCCTCACCAAGATCCTGGCCGCAGGAACGGTCATGTATGCGGTGGCCCTTGCGGGCACGACCCTCCTGGGCACCGGCACCGACTTCACCGAACGCCTACTGATCCTCACGACCGTGGGAACCGTCTCCCTGGCCGCCTACCTCGCCACCGCCTTCCTGCTCCGCACGGAAGAGCTGAAGTCCGTGGCAGAGCTTCTCAGGCGGCGCGCCGGCCCTTCGGGCAGCTAGTCAGCGCGCTCCGGCTTCGCCTCCGCTTTCAGCCCGCTTTGGGTCCGCTCCGCGGCCCCTCGCTCTCAGCTTGTCAGCTTTCAGCCGTGCGGGGCGCAACCGGGCTGCGCCATGCGGGGCGGTTCGGATGTCGAGATGCGCGGCGAGTCCGGACGACTTGGCTGAGAGCCTCCGAAGGAGGCGTGCTGAGAGCGAGGCCTGCGGAGCAGGCCGACGCGCCGTCAGGCGCCGGGCTGACAAGCTCGCGAAGCGAGCGTGCTCGCAGACGCCTACGGCGCCTGCGACTCCCAGGTCGTTCTCGAGAGGTCTTCTATTAGCACGGCGCCCTCGTCGACCGTGGCGGAGCCGTGTTTGCTGAGGATGGCGATGGCATAGCGGTTGCCTTCGTGCTCGACTATGCCGACGTCGCCGTAGACCTGGTAGAGCCAGCCCGCCTTGTTGGCGGCGTCCACGTCGGCGGGGAGGCCGGCGTCGAGCCACCAGTCGAGCTCGTTGGTGCGCATCAGGTCTTTCATGTACCCGCAGCTCTTCTCGCTGGCGGCCTCGTCGTCGGCTATCTTCTGCATCATGGTCGCCATGTCGCGGGGGGTGGTCCTGTTGTCGAGGGCGGGGACGGCGCCCCGCTCGCTGCTCACCTTCTGGTAGAGGAGGGTGTCCTTGGCCCCGAGGGACTCGGCCACGTCGTTGACGTGGTCCTTGCCGCCGACCATGCGTACGAGGGCGTTGGTAGCGACGTTGTCGGATTGGGTCATCATCAGGAGCAAGAGGTCTCCGACCGTCTGCTTCGTGCCCGCCTTCTCCCACTGCAGCCAGCCGGCGCCCGCGGCCCAGTCCTCCTCCTTCAGCTCGACTTCCTGGGAGAAGCTCAGGTCCCCCTTCTCGACCTTCCGGTAGACGGCGACCATGACGGGGACCTTGATGATCGAGGCAGAGAAGAACGTCTCGTCTGCGCGCACCCCGTAGCCGAAGTCCCCTTCGAGGTCCCGCACGTAGACGCCCGCGACCCCGTCGTAGCCCTTTACCCGGTCCTCCAACTTTCCGACCACCTCATCGACGCGCTCCTGCTCGTCTTCCGGCACGTCGTCGGTCGTCGTCTCGGCCGGGGGCTTCTCGGCGGGATCGAGGTCGGGCAGGCCGCCGATCTCCTCCCGCTTGGGCTCTGGCACCTCGGCGGCGAAGAGGTTCTCCTCGTAGAGGTAGTCGAGCAGGTCTTTGGGGACGCCGGCGAGCGGGACGACGTCGTTGTCCGGGTAGTCTGGCTCGTCCGCCCTTATCGACTTCTCGGCCCGCCAGAGGTCCCCCTCCTTGTGCGAGAAGACGACGAAGTCCTTGTTCTCGCCCTCCGGCGAGAACCTGACGGAGGCCCAGGAAGGGTCCATCCTGCTCCTGTACACGCCCGCGACGTTCCCCTCTTTCACCCCGGGAAACTCGGGGGCGACGGCGACGAAGGCCGCGGCCTCGGGCGTCTTCTGCTCGGGGTCGGGGGCGGGTTCCTCGGGCGGGGATTGCTCCTCTTTACCCTCCGCGCGTGGACCTTCTTTGCCGGGTCCGGGGGCGGGCTCCTCCTGCCGGGGCTCCTGGCGGGACCCGTCGTCCGAGAGCGGGGAGAGGCCCGCGGAGGAGGTCCCGCCGGACAACTGGCCCGCCAGGAACACGCCGCCGACGACGGCCACCAGGAGGGCGGCCAGGACGCCGAGGCGAACCCTGCGCCGGCGGCGGCGCGCCTCGGAGCGCGAGACGAACATTTTTTTGCGCTGAAAGAAGTTCAAGGGTGCCCTACTCTCGGGTGTCCGACCCTGGCCCGTCCACCGCGTTACTCGGGGACTTCGGCCCAGCCGGTGGTGTTGCCCGGGTCGTTCCAGCCGGCCACCCGCGGGGCCGAGGTGTCGTAGTGAGGCCCGTCCTCGGGCGGGGGCGGGTTGTACGAGTAGGTGTAGGTGTGGATCATGTCGTCGTAGATAACCTCGCCGTTCTCGGTGACCTTCTTGTACGTGTCCCACCGGATACCGCGGGTGGTGTCCTCGAAGATCTTCTCCGTCGTCATCTCGACCTTCTTGCCGGTCGGTTGGCCGAGGATCTGGGCGTTCAGGAAGCCCTCGCCGTCCACCCACTCGCGGATGAGGATGGGGGCCTCCGTCGAGTTCCTGAACTTCATGTCTTGCACGCCGTAGCCGTACTCGTCCCCGAACCACACCGTCGCGTCGAAGCCCGGCTTGATGTATGGCAGGACCGCGTAGTGCGGGTGGCGCTCCTCGATGTCGAGCCCGGCGTACTGGGCCGCCATGTAAAGCGTTGATGAGACCTGGCAGAGCCCGCCCCCGTTGTCGATGCCGACGCCGCCGTTGGAGAAGGTCTTCGCCTCCTTGTAGTCGAGCTGCGCTGCCAACTCGTTGAAGGAGAAGACCTCGCCGGGCTTGACGACCGTGTTGTCCACGGCGCCGGCCGCGAGCTTCATGTTCTCTTTCCGGTTCGGATTCGAGTCCCAGCGAAAGTCCGTCTGGTATTCGCCTATGACCTCTTCGGGCTTGCTCTTCTGGATCTCGGCGGTGGTGATCTCGGGCTTAGGTGCCGTGCCCTCTGCCAGCGGCACCCGGCCGCTCATGTTCTGGAGCGCCCCTTCGAGGTTCGCGAGGGTCGCCTTCTCGTCGAGCACCCGCCCGTCCTTCGCCTCCTGGACCTCGACCTTGCCGCCGTCGGTGACGGTGAAGGTCGCGTCTTTAGGCTCCCGATTGAAGCCCTCGGCGATCCCGCCGAGGGTCTCGTTCGCGGCCCTCTCGTCGTAGCCGGCCTTCAGGTCGACCTGCGTCCCGCCCAGGTACGAGCCGAAGAAGTCGGAGATCCTCTGAAAAGGGCCGCCGCTGCGCCCGATGGAGTAAGCCTCCTCCACGGCCGCGTCGGCGTTCACCTCTACGCCGAGCCTGTCGGCGCCGACCGAGACGGCGTCGGGGCCTTCTCCGAAGGAGATCTCCTGGAAGGTCTCCGATGCGTTGCGCTCCACGGCGGCCCGGGCCTCGTCCTTGCTCATCCCGCCGACGTTGACGTCCCCGATCCGGACGCCGCGCTGGATGCCGCCGTCCCCCGAGGCGAGGTCTACCGCCGCGAAACCGAGCAGGAGAACGCCCGCTACGACGGCGACGACGGCCAGCCCGCGCCTGCGGGCGTAGTTACGCGACTTGCGGCTGCGCGACTTGCGGCTGCGCGGCGACCCGCCGTTGGCCTGCGGCCGATCGCGGCCCGACCTCCGGGCGGCCCGCGGCCCGCCTTCCTTGCTTATCTCCTTCAAACGTCCGCCCCTCCTACAGTGCGACCCGCGCCGCCTTATCGTTGACCAGCAGCGGCGCGCAGGCGCTAATTATCGGGGCAACCAGCCGAACCTTCAAGTTTCGGAGGAAAACTGGTTCGACGGACGCCTCCGGCACCGCTCGTACGACCTGAACCTCCTCTTTTGGATTTTGCGTGCCTGCTCCTTTACACTCTGGTCTTTGAGTCCTGCCATCCGGCAGGGAGTCGATGAAATAACAGAAGAAGGGTCGTGCGGCCGTGGCGGAAAAAACACGAGAGAGCGGGGGGGCGTCCTCCGGGTATCCCGGCTTCTCGGGGCCGCGACCATGAAGAAGGTGGTCGTCAAGCCGATGGACGGTCCCGGGCTCGAGGAGGGCGTGGGCAAACTGCGCATCCGCGCCTTCCCCTTCTTTCCCGAGACCAGGGACACCGCCTTCTACGCCGACGTCTACCGCTGGTTCGAGAGCCACCCGCTGGCCGACGAGGTGCACAGGTGGGTCGCGCTCGACGGGGACAAAGTGGTAGGGCACCTGGCGGCGACGCCCCAGTACTACAGGGTAGACGGGCAGAGGGTGGTCGCCCACACGCCGGGCGACTACATGGTGGACGAGGGGTACGGCTTCCAGGCACTCTCCCTCATGCGCAACTTTTTCCGGACCACCGAGAACTGCGTGGTCTGCGACATGGTCCCTGCGGTCATCGAGATAGAGACCAAGCTCGGGGCCAAGGTCGCGGGTGAGATGAACTACGCGGCGAAGCTCTTGAACGTCTCCAGGCTCCCCATGCCGCCGGTTCCGGGTCCGATCCGGCGCGCCCTCAACCTCCCCGATAGCTTCGCCCCGTCCCGCGGCTTTACGGACCGCCCCGGCGTCGAGACCGAGGAGGCCGACGAATACGTGGCCCCGCCCGCGCCGCGACCCAGGGCCCCGCTGCCCGGCCCGCTCAAGAACCTCCTGAACCGCGGCCTCGGGGCCGTGGACGAGGCCCTGGGCAGAAACTTCGGCGGCGACCTGCGGGCGGAGGTGCTCGACGGGTTCGACGAGTCTTTCGACGACCTCTTCGAGAGGGTGGCGGCCGTGGTCCCCTGCGTCGCGGAGAAAGACTCGTCTTTTCTGAGGTGGCGGTACGGCCCGGGCTCCCCCCAGGCGCCGGTGACCGTGCTCGGCGTCCGCTCCGGCGGCAGGCTGCTCGGGTACGCCGTGCTCAGGGCCGCTTCCAAGGGGCAGGACGGGTACGTGCTCGACCTCGTGGCGCTGCCGGGGCGGCGGGACGTGACGCGGGCGCTGCTGCGGGGAATCGTGCGGCACTTCAGGGATGAGGGGGCCCAGATCATCCGCTACAGGTACCTCGACTCCCCCACTTCGGCGCGGTCGGGCGACCTCACGCGCCTGGGCTTCTTCTCCCGCAGGGGGAGACGCAACAACCTTCTGGTCAAGTTCAAGGACGGCGACCAGCACCGGATGGCGCTCGATCTTACCAACTGGTCGTATAACATCGGCGACGGCGAAGCGAGCTTCTGGCTCAGATAAGGAGATACGTTATGGTTGCAAACAACACAGACGCACGGGCCGCGATACGCGGCTGGCTGCAGGAGAACGTGACGGGCGGGCGCGACGTCGCCAACGACGAGCCCCTCATAGAGAACGGCGTCATGACCTCGCTCCAGACGGTGGAGCTCGTCACCTTCCTCGAAGACGAGTTCGGCATCATGATCGAGGACGACGAGTTCGACGAGGAGAACTTCGGCTCCGTCGACGCCATCGCCACCCTGGTGGAGGGCAAGGCAGCCTGATGCCCCGCCCGGAATTCACCCTCCACGACCTCCTCCACAACTCCGTAGAACGCGACCCGCAGAGAGCGGCGGTCGTCGACGGCGACGCGGAATACTCCTACGAGGATCTCGAACGCGAGAGCAGCTCTTTGGGTGCCGCCCTCGTCGAGGCCGGGGTAAACAAGGGCGACAGGGTGGGCGTGCTCGTCGAGAAGTCGTGGGAGGCCATAGTCTCGATGCTGGCGGCCTCCCGCATCGGGGCGGCCTACGTAAACGTCAACCCGCTCTTCAAGGCGCCCCAGATCGAGTACCTGGCCCAAGACTGCGACATCCGCGTCATGATCGGGGACACCCCGAAGCTCGACGAACTTCAACCGAAAACGGTCGAGACCGCATTCTACAGGGGCGAAAAGCCCGAAGGGGCCGCCGCGAAGTCCTACGTGGACGTCGCCGAAGCGCTCAAGGGCGGCGGCCTGAAAGAGGACCGCACCGTCTCCGAGATCGACCTCGGAACCATCCTGTACACGTCCGGCTCGACGGGGATGCCGAAGGGCGTGGCGACGAGCCAGCGCAACGTGACGGTGGGGGCACAGATCGTCTCCTCTTACCTGGAGAATACTCCGGACGACCGCATCCTCTCGGCGCTTCCCTTGAATTTCGACGCCGGGATGAGCCAGTTCACGACGTCGCTCAGGTCCGGGGCGACGCTTTATCTGCTCCGGTCCAGGCTGCCGGGGGATCTGCTCAAGGCGTTGCGCCGGCACGAGATCACGGGTGTGACGGGCGTCCCGCCGCTGTGGGCGCTGCTGCTGCGCGGCGCGAAGTCCCTGCGGGAGAACCCGATGACCCACCTGCGATACGTCGCCAACACCGGCGGACGCATCCCGCAGGCCAACCTGGACGAGATGAGGAACCTGCTCGAACCGGCGGGGACCAAGATCTACCTGATGTACGGCCTCACGGAGGCGTTCCGCTCGACCTACCTCGACCCCGCGGAGATCCACCGCTCCTCTCCCGAGCAGGGCAACTGCATCGGCAAGGCGATCCCGAACTCCGAGATCATGGTAATAACCAAAGAGGGCAAAGAGGCAGCCCCCGGCGAACCGGGCGAACTCGTCCACCGCGGTCCCACCGTCGCGATGGGCTACTGGGGCAACGAGGAGGCCACCCAGAAGGCCTACCGCCCGAACCCGCTCGCCCCGCCGGAGTTGCTGGACGTGGAGCGGGTCGTCTATTCGGGCGACACGGTGACGCGGGACGAGGAAGGGTACCTTTACTTCCTCGGTCGCGAGGACGCCATGATAAAGAACCAGGGCTACCGCCTGAGCCCCGAGGAGGTCGAGAACCTCCTTATAGCCTCGGGCCTCGTCAACGAGGCGTGCGCCTTCGGGGTGGAGAACCCGGCGGTCGGGCAGGACGTTATAGCCGTGATCTCCTTGAGGAACACAACGGGCGACGGGGCGCTCGACTCCATCCGGGAGTACGCCATAAAGAACGGCCCGCCGTACATGATCCCGAAGGAGATAATCGTCAGGGACGAGCTCCCGAAGACGGGTTCAGGCAAGATAGACCGCAAGGGGATCAGCAGTGCTTACACAAACGGATAAGGCAAACGACCTGGCGAACCGCTTCGGCAACTCCGCCACCGAGGGCGGCGAGTTCGCCCCCGGCGGCATACCCGTCTCGGAGATAGCGAAAGAGTACGGATCGCCGTTCTACCTCTACCACGCAGACATGATCTCCGACCGCGTCCGCCGCGTCCGCGAAGCCCTCGGCACCGAGGTCGCCTACTCACTCAAGGCGAACCCGAACCTCGCCGTCTGCTCGCTGATAGCGCAGGCCGGCGCGGGCGGGGAGGTCGCCTCTTCCGGGGAGCTTATAGTGGCGCGGGCCGCGGGCTTCGCGCCCGAGGACATAGTCTTCGCGGGGCCGGCCAAGACGGACGAGGAGCTGAGGATGTCCGTGGATGAGGGCATCCACGCCGTCAACGTCGAGTCGCTCGGCGAGATAGAGCGGTTGGCCGCCATCGCGGAGGAGGCCGGGAAGACCATAGGCGTCGGGATCAGAATAAACCCGACGGCCCAGCTCATGGGTAGCGGGATGCGCATGGGCGGCACGGTCGGCCAGTTCGGCATCGACCAAGCCGACCTCGCCGAAGCCGTCGAAAAAGTCCTCTCCCACGAGAGCCTCGTCATGCGCGGCGTCCACGTCTACACGGCCACCCAGGTCTTCGAGGTCGACCCCCTGCTCGAGCACTGCCGCAACATCTTCGATATAGCACTGGAGGCGGCGGACCACGCCGGCCACGCTTTGGAGATGATCGACTTCGGCGGCGGCTTCGGCGTCCCCTACTTCGAGAAGACCAGCGAGTTCGACCTAGACCGCTTCGGCGAGGGACTCAAGGAGATCGTCTCTGGCTACCGCTCGGACTCCCGCCTGGAAGGCTGCCGCTTCCTCTTCGAGCTAGGCCGCTACCTGGTCGCCGACGCGGGCGTCTACGTCACCCGCGTCGTCGACGTGAAGGAGACCCGCGGCAAGACCTTCGCCGTCACCGACGGCGGCATGAACCACCACCTCACCGCCACGGGCAACATGGGCCAGGTCTTCCGCAAGGCCTACCCCATTCTGAACCTCACCCGCACGGACGGCGCCGTCCCGGAGGAGGGCGTCGCCGTCGCGGGCCCCTGCTGCACCCCGCTCGACTCCTTCGGCAACAACATCCCCCTCGCCGCCCCCGAGGTCGGCGACCTGATAGGCGTCTTCTACAGCGGCGCCTACGGCTACTCCGCCTCCAACCTCGGCTTCCTAAGCCACCCCTCCCCCGCAGAGGTGCTCCTCCACAACGGCGAGGCACTCCTGCTCCGCGCTGGCGGCAAACCGGAAGACGTGCTCAACGGACAGAAGGCGCTTACGAGGAGCTAGTCAGCAAGAGCTTCGACGCGAAGAGAGGCCCCCGGTTATAAAACCGGGGGCCTCTTGTTAACGGGGCGAAACGCTGACTATTCCGCCGCTATGTTCGGTCCCAGGTAGCTACCGTCCACTTCGGCGGTCGGGACCTGATCGGCCGGTATCTTCTTGCCCTTCTCGTCGTACAGAGCGCTGTACAAGCTGTTCCAGCTATCCTCGTACTCAACCTCACCGTTCTTGTACCTCGTGTAGTACGTGACCCACTCGGCGCCGTCCGCGTTTTCCCAGACCGGCTTGGACGACATCTCCACCTCTATGTTGTTCGGGACGCCGTAGACGTTGGCGTACATGTAGCCGTCGCCTGAGACGTACTCTTCGATGAGCACGTAACCATCGGTGTTGTTCTTGAACTGCATGTCCGTGTCGTCGGCCGTCGTCGTCGTATCGCCGTACCAGATCGTCGCGTCCATCCCGGGCCGGATGTAGGGCAGGACCGAGTCGTGGGGCTCGCGCTTCGTCACCGGCAGGCCGGCGTAGAGGACCGCGTTGTAGAGGGTGGAGGTAACCTGGCAGAGGCCACCGCCCTCGGCCGTCTGCGTCCCGCTCTCCACGATAACGTGCGCGGCATTGTACCTGGCGTCCTGGACGTGCTCGACCATGGAGAAGGTCTCGCCGGGGGCGACGAAGGTGCCGTTGACCTCATTAGCGGCGATTTCCAGGTTCTCCGCCCGCTCGGCGCCCTGGTCTGAGGTCGCCATGTAGTCGGTCTTGTAGGAGCCGAGAAGCTCGGTCGGCTTCTTGGCTTCTAGGCCCGCGGTCGTGTACTTGGGCTTGTCCACGGTGGTGTTCACCTGGTACTCGCGCTTGCCCTCGAAGATGTTGTTCTCGACCGAGTCGAGCAGGTTCTCCCACTCGATCGTCCGGCCCTCACGGCTGGGTAGGACTATCACGTCCCCGTTGTCGTCGAAGTCGTAGGAGGCGTTCTTTGGCTTTACGGCGAGGTCGGAGTAGACGGGGGCCAGGCGGTCGCTCATGCGATCGCGGTTGAGGCTTACGGAGATCTTGCCGTCGTTCGGCGCGACGTCGAGGCTCGAGCCGATGTCGGCCGGGGAGACGGTCCAGTTCTGGTCCTCGTGCTCGAAGACCAGCTGCTCGGAGACGGCGCCGCGGGCCTTCTCCGCGGCCGTCTCGGCCTCGGCGGTGGTGATGTCGGGCCCGAGCACGTCACCCTTTATCTTCGCCTCGCCGGTCATGCCGTCGATCGCCCCGTCCACGCTCGTCATGGTGTCCTCGACGTTTAGCCTGTAGCCCTCCTGGGACTGGGCGACCTCGACCTCTGAGCCCACGACCTTGACCGTGGCGTCCTGCGGCTGGGCGTTGACCTGGGAGGCTATCTCCTCGACCTCGGTTTGCACGTTGTCGGAGCGGTAGCTTATGTTCGGGTCTATGGTGATGCCGGGGAATGCGGCGCGCAGCCGCTCGGAGAGGCGTTCGAGGACGTTTCCGTCGCGGCCCACGGCGTAGGCTTTGTCGACGGTGGAGTCGATGTGGAAGTTCACGCCGAGCTCTTCGGCGGACCGGGAGAACCGGTCGGGGCCGCTGAGCTCGATGTCCTGCAGCGGGCCCATCGCCCGCTCCCTCACCACTTCCCGCGCCTCGGCGGGCTCCATGCCGCCCAAAGAGACGTTGCCGACCTCGACCCCGCGGTGGACCTTGCCCGAGTTCATCCAGAAGTCGGCGGCCACCAGCACGGCGACGAGGGCGCAGATTATGATGATCGGGCCGGCGAAGCCGCGGCGCCGGGAGCGGCGGCTGCCCGTGCTGCCGTAAGCGGGACCGTAGTTGCCGTACCCGTCTCCGCCGGTTCGCCTGTCTCTCTTCTTCCGATTTATGAGGCTCAAGATCCAGTACCCTCCGCGTGCTTTTCTTCGGCACACCCCGACAACACCAGCGTTACGCGCTCCTGGAGAGGTCCCCCCTCTCTCTTCCGCGGCGGAGCCCCGCCGAAGGCGGGCGCTTATCGCCAGAAGAGCCTATCACGGGCCGGGGTGATACGCCACCTTCGGAGGCCCGCTTCTACACCATCGGATGTGCGCCACCGAAGATCCGGCCACCACATCTGGCGAATAAGCCGTCAGCCTTCGGCGGTCAGCTTTCAGCTTCTGGTTCTTCGGCGTCTCCGAGGGTCACGGCGGGGGTTCCGAGGACGCCGCCCTGGCTGCGGATGAACCGGCGCTCGGAGTCGTAAGCCTGGACCATCATCGCCAGCTCCAGCTTCTCGCGCTCGACGGGAAGGGTGCCCGCCTCCTCCTGTTTCGCCAACTCTTCGCCCTCGACGCCCAGAGCGTTTTCGAGGTCGCGGATCCTGCGCCTGACCTTCAGCCGCCCGCCGGGGGTCAGGCGCAGGTAGCTCTTCCCGTCCGGCGCCTCGAACGGGTAGACCCAGGCGCTGCGAAGCCAGAGCTGCAGGATCTCGTTACGTATCTCTTCTTTGCTTTGTAGCTCCATTTGACTCCAAGCCTTCTCTTGTCTCCGAAGATAGTCTAAACGCTTTCGGCTGTCGGCAGTCAGCTTTCGGCTTTCGGCTATTTGCGAGGACTGAACAGTGGTCAGAGAGACTTCGCCGCGTCAGCCGTCGTATGATCTGGTGCATGGACCTTGGTAGAAACGACGCGGCTTCGTTGTGGGAGGCCCTGGCCCGGAGCCTCGGTGGCTCTTTCACGGCCCGCGCCCGCGGCATGGTTTCGCCGGAACTGACCTTGCTCTCGGCTCGGGGCGAGCCTTTCGGCCACATCCGGGCGGACAAGATAGGTGGAACACAGGTTCGGGCCGGCGACCTATCGGCGACGATCGCGCCGGCGTCAGACAGGGGCTATAGGATGACGACGGGGGACGCCGATACGTTGGCCGCCGAGCCCGCCGGCTCCGCGACCGCCCTGCGGCTCAGATCCGGCAACAGCGCCTACGAGGCGAACATCTCACCGCTCCGAAACAGCGCCGTGGCCCGCTCGCACGACGGAGAAGAAACCGTCCGCGTCTCCGGCGGCTTTACGAACCGCCGCTACGTGGCGACCTTCAATCCACAAGCCCCTGGCGCGCTCCCCATCGCCATCTTCCTCCTCCACCACACCTTCAAACTCCGAAGAGAGGCCTACCGAACCACCTGAAAGCGAGGCCTGCGGAGCAGGCCGAAGCGTGCTGACAAGCCGCCAAAGGCGGCGTGCTCTAAAAAACCGGCTGCGGCAGGTCCTCGGGCGTGGCGTAGACCGTGACGGTCGAGCCTTCGGGGACGAGCGTGCCGGCGGCTGGTTCGGTGGCCCAGGTGACGCCGCGGGCGGCGAAGCCCTCCCGGTAGTCCCTGACATACACGACGTCGAGGCCGCTCGCCGCCAGGGTGTCGGCCGCGTAGTAGTCGTAGTAGGCCGTAACGTCGGGGACCGGGACGAGCGACCTGCGGGGCTCCTGCTGCTCCCGGCGGGACGCCGTCTCCGCGCCAGGGGCGGCCGGCTGCGGGGCGCTCTCGGTGTTGGTGGGGTCTTCCCGCGCCCCGTCGGGGTTCTGCGGTTCCGCGGCCGTCTCCTGGGAGGATTCCGGCGGCGTGGGCGCCGCGGCCGTGTCGGTCTCGACGGGGTTTATGCGGTCCAGGGCGCTCTGCACGCCGTCCTGCGGCAGGCCCACGTAGCCCGAGGCAAGGGCGGCGGCGCCGCCGAGCAGGAGCAGGAGGGCGAGGACCGAGGCGAGGACGAGCCCGCCGCGCCGCCTGCGGGGCGATGACTTGGCCGTCTCGGTCGCGCGGGAGGCGACGGGGAGCGGCCCGACCTCTATGTCGTCGAGCATCGCGCAGGCGGAAGGGTAGCGGTCCCTCGGGTCCTTGGCCAGGGCCTTCAGGATCACGGCCTCCATGCCCGGTGAGATCTTCTTGTTCAGCCGGCGGGGCGGGGTCGGCTGCTCGCGCATGTGCTGGCGGGCCAGGCTCTTGACGTCGCCCGAGAAGGGCGGCCTTCCGGTGAGGCAGTGGTAGAGCAGAACCCCGACCGAGTAGATGTCGCTCTCCGGCTTCGCCTCGTCGCCCCTGAGCTGCTCCGGCGACATGTAGCGGGCGCTGCCGACTATCTCCCCCGGCTCGCCGCCGGCCAGGTCGTCCTCCTCGACGATGCGCGCTATCCCGAAGTCGGCCACCTTGACGGTGCCCTCGGGGGTGAGGAGGATGTTCGATGGCTTTATGTCCCTGTGGATGATCCCGCGCCTGTGCGCGTACGAAAGCGCCCGCAAGAGTTGCTCTGCCATCCGCCTGACGAACGCCTCGCTCAGCCGCCCCCCGCCCTGCCCGCCGAGGAGCCTGCCGAGGTCCCTCCCCGCCACGCACTCGACGACTATGAACGGCACCTCGCCATCCTGCGAGATGTCGTAGACCTTGACTATGTTCTCGTGGTCCAGGGAGGCCATCGCCCGCGCCTCCTGCCTGAAGCGAGCCTGGAAAGAAGGCGTCTCGGCGTAGTGGCGGTGGAGCGTCTTGAGCGCGACGGAACGTCCGAGAATGGCGTCCTGGGCCTTGTAGACGACCGCCATCCCGCCCGAGCCGAGCGTGCTCTTTACCCTGTACCGTCCCGAGAGGACGGTTCCAACCGAGGTCTCCAGCGCCCTACCACCTCTGACCGTACCCAGCCTGTAATACAACAAAATTATAAAGCCCCCGATGCCCTCCAGAAACGGCATCGAAGGAGGATAACGACGTTACCCAAGATAGGGAGTCATGTCAAATCCGCGGGCCACATATAGTGGCCCGCGGGCGCTTTCGGCGGTCGGCTTTCAGCTGTCAGCTTCTTCCGGGAAGCGCGTTGTCGTGGCGGATACAGAGGTTTTCGGGCTTCTCTCGGATGGGGCCTGCCTCCCGAAACATCGAACCACCCCTGTTGCTGACGGCTGAAAGCCGACCGCTGAAAGCTTTAATATCCTCTCTCCGAACCCAAATTACTCAGAGGTGACATGAAGACGACCTTCGACAGGTACCTGCGCCACGAAGAGCTGACGCGAACCCTGCACGCGCTCGCCGAAGAACATCCTGCCCTGTGCCGGGTCGAGCCCGTAGGGAGGAGCGTGGAGGGGCGTGAGATCTGGCTGGCGGAGCTTACCAACGGCGAGACCGGACCCGCCTCGGAGAAACCGGCGTTTTGGGTGGACGGCAACACCCACGCCGGCGAGGTAACAGGCTCGATGGCCGCGCTGTACCTGATCGAAAACCTCCTTGAGGGATACGGCAAAGACCCCCTCGTCACCCGCCTCCTGGATGAGCAAACCTTCTACGTCCTCCCCCGCATCTCCCCCGACGGCGCCGAGCACTACCTGATGACGCCCCACACCCTTCGCTCCAACCCCCGCCCCTGGCCCGAGCCGGAGCCCGACCCGGGCCTCCAGCCCGAGGACGTCGACGGCGACGGCAACGTCCTCCAGATGCGCGTCGAGGACCCAAACGGCGAGTGGCGCGTCTCGGACGGGGACGAACGGCTGATGGTGCCGCGCGCCCCGGACGAGGCGGGCGGCACCTACTACCGCCTCTACAAAGAGGGCTTCTTCAAGGACTTCGACGGCTTCGAGAGGAAGATAGCGCGTCCCTTCCACGGCCTGGACATGAACCGCCAGTACCCCTACCGCTGGCGGGAGGACGCCGACCAGGGCGGCGCCGGCCCGTATCCCCTCTCGGAGCCGGAGTCCAGGTCGCACGTGGACGCCCTGCTGGCCCGCCGGAACGTCTTCTCGATCCACAGCCACCACACCTTCTGCGGCGCGATCTTGCGCCCCTACTCCGACCGGGACGACAAGGAGATGCCGGACCACGACCTCGCCGTCTACAAGGCCATCGGCGACCGCGGAACCGAGCTGACCGGCTACCCGAACATCTCCGTCTACCACGACTTCCGCTACGAGGAGAACAAGTTCATAACCGGCGCCTTCGACGACTGGGCCTTCGACTACTACGGCGTCTTCGCCTTCACCATAGAGTTCTGGTCCCTGCCCGCGGCCGCCGGCGTCGAGGTAAAAGACTTCATCTCCTTTTTCCGCGACCCGCCGGAGGAAGCCTCCCTCAAGATGCTCGCCTGGAACGACGGGGAGTTGGGCGGCGAAGGCTTCTCCCCCTGGACACCCTTCGACCACCCGCAGCTAGGGCGCGTCGAGGTCGGCGGCTGGAAGACCAAGTTCACCCACCAGAACCCGCCCCCGGCGTTTCTCGAAGCCGAATGCGAAAAACTGTACCGCTTCGCCCTCGCCCACGCCTCGACAGCCCCCCGCCTCGAAGCGGAGCTACGAGCCGAACGTCTCTCCCCCGGCGTGCGACGCCTGGAGTTGCGGGTCGAGAACACGGGCTACCTGCCGACCAACGTCACCCGCCTCGCCGCCGACAAGAAACTCGTCAAGCCGGTAAAGGCCGCCTTGAGCCTGCCAGCAGGCGCGACCCTCATCTCCGGCGAGCTCGAGGCGGACCTGGGCCACCTCGCCGGGCGCTCGGCGCTCGTGGGCGGCGGGTGGAAAGGACCGGCGTTCTTCCAGGGCCTGCCATCGGACTACGCCAGGCGCCAGGTCTGGGTCGTCCGGGGCGAAGGTGCGGTCGGGGTGGAGGTCCGCAGCGAGAAGGCCGGAACGGTGAGGCTGGAAGGGTAAATCTCGGTTTCGGGGGCCCGCGTCGTCCTTGATCTACCAACCGTTCGCGGCGTACTTGGGAAAGAGGATTCTAATGATGTCCCGGGTGATGGCTTCGGCGGCGGGTTCATCGTACGGGTCGGTTCTGTTGACGTTGATCACCAGGACGGCGTCCCTCTGGGGCAGGTAGAGCATCTGGCTGTTGAAGCCGAAAAGGTCGCCACCGTGCCCACAGAAACCGCCCGCGTTCACGATGCCTTCTCCGTACTCGATGTGACCCGGCCACCCCCGTACGGGCCGTGTCTGGAGGCGCGCCCCGTGCGTTTCGGGTTCGAGCAGCTTCCCGGTACACAAGGCCCTGGCCCAGATCTTCAGGTCCGAGACGTCCGAGATCATCGCGCCTGCCCCCGCTATCGGCGCGGGGTTTATGGTCGTCGTGTCCACCAGCTTCACGCGGGCGATGTCCCGGTGGTAACCGTGCAGGCTGCCCGGCAGGTCGTCCTCGACGGGGTAGATGGTGTTCTTCATGCCCAACGGCTCGAGGACGTTTCGGGTGATGTGGGTGCCGAGGTCCTCACCGCTGACCCTCTCGACGATCTCTCCGAGAAGGATGTAGTTGACGTTCGTGTACTCGGTCCTCTGATCTGGAGGGCGGCCGAACCGGGCCGACCTGCCCATCGAGCGTTCTATCACCTCCCCGGTGGAGATGCCGGCGAGACGGTCCTCCTTGTAGGCGTCCCACAAGATGTCGATGTCCGACGCTTCCGCGATCCCGCTGCGCATGCTGAGGAGGTCGTCTATGGTGATCCGATCGGCGTTCGGAAAGTCCGGGTACCATCGGGACAATTTGTCGGATTTGCTGATTTCGTCCTCGTCGACGAGCCGCAGTACGGCGGTGGCCACGAACGTCTTCGTGATGCTGCCGATACGGAACGGGTCGTCCACGTTCCGTACCTCTCCCGTCTCGAGGTTGGCCTTGCCTTTGGCGACAACGTACCGGCCTTCGCCGGGCACCCACACGCCGACCACGGCCCCGGGCAGGTCGTTGAACCGCATCTGGTCCGCGACGGCATCGTCCAACTGCCGGACGACGTCGTCGGAGAAACGGGGAGCGTCCCGGGCATCGTTCCCGCAACCGAAGAACGGCACGAGGGCCGATAGAAAGACCACCAAAAGGCACGATAGCCCCCTCGCCGGAGTCCCCAGCAGCGGGGCGCCGCACCACCTACGTTCCCCACGGACCTCGCGCTTGGTCACCCCGGCCTGCCACCGTTGATACACAACCTACGAGGTCAGAATCCTACAAAGTTGGGGTCGGCGCATCACGCAAACGGGTGATTCTTGGATGAAGCCCAGAGCGGGTTGCAAGGCTGTTTGTAAAGCTATCAGCGGTCAGCTTTCAGCCAAAGGCAACAAGCTGAAAACGAGGGCCGCAGGCCCGAAGCGTGCTGAGAGCTGGCGAAGCCAGCGTGCTGAGAGCTGGCGAAGCCAGCGTGCTGACTAGCTTATCTCTTTCACCCACGCGGCGGTCCAGCCGGTCTCCGAACGGACGTAGTCGCCGCGCCAGGAGACGCCTTTGAGGCGGTCGAAGAGGCGGGCGGCTTCGGTTGGGTCTTCGAGGCCTATCTCGGCGCCCAGGGCTTCCACCTCGCTGCGTGGGACGTGGACCGGGATGGTCTCGAACCTTTCTTTGAGGGCTTCGCGCATCCGGATCTGCTGCCGCCTGTCCGGGGTCCGGTGCCTTCCCTCCCTGATGGCCATGCCGACCTCCTGTGCCGGGTCCTACTCCGTCCAGTCTGTAGCCTGCCTCGCTACGAGACTGTCGTACAAAACACGTTAACCGCTTTCGAGGGCACCGAGCACCGCCTCGACGGGGCCCTCCCCCTGGTACGAGAGGGTTATGTTCGAGTCCCCGTCGATTACGGTTATGGCCGCGGCGCGGCCCGTGTCGCGGGCGCCGTACCGCCGGCTCACCCGTCCTCCCCAGTCGGGCAAGAAGACCAGGTAGTCGGCGGGTTCCACGTCCGGGGGTAGTTCGCGCGTCGCCTGGTCGTAGGCGTTGCCGAGGACCAGGCCGACGGTTATCCAGTAGGCCGGGGGGACGATGGAGAGGTCTATGACGCTGGCGACCAGGACGTCCTCGGGGTCGGGGAAGCGGTTGCGGACGGCGTGGTTGATCTCACGCGCCGTCGGCGCCGTGCCCTGCAAATGGAAGATGAGCACGACCTTGCGTCCGGCCTGATCCCGCAGGCCAACCCGCCGCCCGGAACCCGCGGCGACGAGGTCGAAATCCGGCGCCAGCTCCCCGCTCTCTAGCCTCGCTTCCAAGCTTCAGCCCTTCTTTCGCCTGAGGCCGCCCCTGACGAGCGAGTAGCCGACGGGGACGACGAGAAGCGTCAGGAACGTCGAGGTGATGAGGCCGCCTATCACGGGTATGGCGAGGCTGCTGGAGATGAGCGCGCTCCCCCCGCCGCCGAACCCGAAGGCGAGCGGGATGAGGGCGAAAATGGTGGCGAGGGCGGTCATCAGGATGGGGCGCAACCTGGCGCGCCCGGCCTCGAAGATGGCGGCGTCCACGGTGTCGTGATGGTCGCGGGCGTTCTGGGCGAAGTCGACCAGCAAGATCGCGTTCGAGACGACAATACCTATCAGCAGCAAGACGCCGAGGAGGGCCGGCAGGCTCAGGGCCGTCCCGGTGATGAGCAGGGCCCCGAAGGCGCCGGCCGTCGTGAGCGGGACGGCGAGCAGGATGATAAGCGGCGTGACGAGGGAGCCGAAGAAGACCACCAGGATCAGGTACACCAGCACGAGCGCCACCAGTATGGAGAGGAGCAGGTTCCTGAAGCTCTCCTCGATGTCCTCGCTCTCCCCCCCGACGCTCGCCGTAACGCCGTCGGGAAGGTCCAGCGTCGGCAGGGCTGCGTTCACCTCATTCGAGACGGAACTCGTGTCCTCGGAGGTGATGGTGCCCGTCACGGTCACGGCCCGGTCCCCGTCGTCGCGGCTGATGGCCGACGGCGCCTGGACCTCCCTGACCTCGGCCACGTCCCCCACGGTCTGGCCCGAACCCAGGGGAAGCCCGCGGACTTCCTCTATGGAATCGACCGAGCCCTCGGGCAGGCCGATGGCCACGGGCTCGTCTCCGAGCGTAACCTGGGAGCCGGTGCCGCCGAGCAGGGTCCCGAGCGAGGTCGAGACGGCGCCGGGGGAGAGGCCGGCCTCCGCGGCGTCGGCGGCGTTGACGGAGACCTCTATCTCCGGGCTGACCTCGGAGAGGTCGCTCTGGACGTTTGTTATGTCGTCGTTCTTCTCGATCTCGTCGACCACGGTCTCTGAGGCCTGCCTGAGCTCGTCCTCGCTGCCGCCGGTTATGGTGACCTCGATCCCCCCGGTCGGCGGCCCCTGCTGCAATACCTGGACCTGGAAACCCTCGCCGTAGAGGTCGCGCCCCTCATCGGCCAGCCGCGAGAGCGTCCGCTGCACGTTCGCGTTCTCCCCGACCACGACGAAGGCCTGGGCCTGGTTCCCCGTGCGTAAAGGAGAGTCCGGGTTGAAGTTGTCCTCCCCACCGATGGAGAGCTGGTAGCTCTCCACGCCGCGGTCCTCGTTCATGAAATCTTCGAAAGGCCGCAGCTCATCGCTGGTCTCGCCGATGGCGGTCCCAGCCGGCAACTCGACGGTCGCCTGAAGCAGGCGCTCCTCGCTCGGCGGAAAGAAGCTGACCGCGAGGAACGGTATCGCCGCGAGCCCCCCGACGAAAGCCAGCAGCGCCAGAAGCAAGACCGCCAGCCTGTGCCTGAGGCTCCAGAGCAGCAACGGAGCGTAGAGGTTCACGAGCAAACCGTCCGAGTCCTCGCCGCGGCGGGCGGAACGCCGCGCCGCCCGCGCCGCGAGAAGCGCCAGCCCCACGACCACCAGCGCTGCCACGGCCCCGGCGACCACCAGGAAGACGGGCGAACCCGTGTCTATCCCGCCAACTACGTTTCGCACGCCATCGGCGATGCCGCCGAGACCATCGACGAGGCCGTCCGGGACGAAGGAGAGCCCGTTCAGCAACCCGGCACCCGCCGCGACCACGGCCCCGGCGAAGAGCGCGCCGATCACCAGCGACGAGAAGACCAGCAAACGCAGCGCGCCGGGTCCGCGCCCGTTGGTCCGGCGCGAGCGGCGGCTCTCGTAGTCCAGGTACCCGTCGTCGTAATCTTCCGGGTCTATTTCGCGGTCGTCCTGTTCCGTCCGCGCCTCCGGGATCGCCCCCCGCTTCGCCTGGCGCTTGATAAAGACGCTCGTCAAAACCGGGATTACCGTTATCGAGACGATGAGGGAGGCTATGAGGGCGAAGGCCACGGTAAGCGAGAGCGGCAGGAAGAACTTGCTGACGATGCCGCCGACGAGCCCGAGCGGCAGGAAGACGGCGGTGGTGGTCAGCGTGGAGGAGGTGATGGCGCTCGCCACCTCCGTCGTGCCCTTGAGGGCCGCCTCCTCCGGGCTGTAGCCCTCCTGGACGTAGCGGTAGGAGTTCTCGAGGACCACTATAGCGTCGTCCACCACGCGCCCGACGGCTATCGTCAGGCCCGCGAGGGTGATGATGTTCAGCGTCAGGTTGTCGGCCCAGGAGAAGAGAAGCGCCGCCAGGATGGAGGTCGGCAGGCTCACCGCCGTTACGAGCGTGGCCCGCAAGGAGCGCAGGAAGAGGAAGATGATCCCGACGGCCAGCAACCCGCCGATGAGCGCCTTCTCGACCAGCCCGTTTACCGACTCCTCGACGTCCTCGGCCGAGTTGAAGACGACGATAACCTCGTCCTCCCCGAGGTCCTCGCGCACCTGCCCGAGCGCCCGCGTGACGCCCTCGGCGACCTCGACGGTGTTCGCCTCCGGTTCCTTGACCACGTTCAACCCGAGGCTCGGCTCGCCGTTGGTCCGGGAGATCCCGGAGATGTCCGAACTCGACTCGCTGACCTCCGCCACGTCCGAGAGCAAGACGGGCTCGGGCGCCTCCGCCGTGGGAGCCGCGCTCGCCGCCGCCGAAGCAGCCGCCGGCGCGGACGCGCCGGACGGGGGCGCCGACGCCCCGGCCGGCGCTCCGGTTGGCGCACCAGACGGGGCACCCGTGGGAGCCGCCGGGGCTCCGGCGGCTCCCACGGGCAGGTCGCGCAGATCCTCGACCGTGGACAGCTCGCTCGTGGTTCGGACGGGGGTTGCGAGGCCCTCCACGCTCACGTCGCCGACGGGGGCGTTCACGTTGGAGCCCTGGATGGCCCCGATAATCGCCTCGGCGGGTATCCCGCGCTCTTCGAGCTCGGCGGGCTTGAGGTCTACCTCGATCTGGCGCTCCGAGCCCCCGACGAGGTCGGCGCTCGCCACGCCCTCGACGTCTTCTATGAGCGGTATGGCCTCGTCCTCGGCGTACTCGGTAACGCGGGCGAGGTCGCCGTCTTTGGCCGAGAGGGAGACGTTGAGGATCGGGAACTGCGAGGCGGATTGGCGGTTCACCTCGGGGGCTACCGCCTGTTCGGGGAGGGAGACGCCGTTTATGGCGTCGTTGATCTCGTCTTCGGCCTGCTCGGTGTCCACGTCGAGCCCGAACTCGACGACGAGCACGGAGAAGCCGGGCGAGCTGGTGGCCTGGACGCTCTCTATGCCCTCGATCCCCTCGACAGAGTCCTGCAACGGCTGCGTGACCTGCTCGTCCACCAGGTCCGGCCCGGCACCCGGCACGGGTGTGGAGACGGTGATGAGCGGGAACTCGATGTCGGGCAAAAGCTCCTGGTTGAGCCGCGTCGTCGCGTAGGAGCCGGCCGCAACGAGGATCACGGCCGCCAGGAAGACGACGGACTTGTTTTTCAGGCACCAGCGGACTATCGCCTGCACTAATTGTCCTCCCCGGGCACCCGTCCGAGCGCCGCCGTGATCTCTTTGAGGCCCTTGTAGAAAGCGACCGCCTCTTCGTCCGTCAAAGCGTCGAGGGCGGAGTTCAGCTGGGTGCGCCGGACGTCCATGATCCTGCGCGCCACCTCGTGCATCCCCGGCACGTAATCGACCAACACGACCCTCCTGTCGTCAGGGTCGTGGCGGCGTTCGATCATGCCGTGCTCCGAGAGCCTGTCCACGAGCTGCGTGGCCGCCGGCCGCGATACCCCTAAAGTGTGGGCGATGTGGCCTACCGAACAAGGCCCCTTCGCGAGCGCTATGAGAACCTGTATGTGGCCCGGCGAGATGTGCGCGTCGGACGGAAACGCATGCTCGGGCGCCCCGGCTTTCACGGAAGCCTCCATCTCCAGCGGCACCGGACGACTCAACTCACGCCCCAACTCCGGCAACAACAACACGATCTCGTCTACCAACTTTTCCCGGTCCACACCCGTCCCGTCCGCGTATTATTAAGCTACTTACTTAACTCGCTTAATGGTATGCGAGGACATGTGTCTGTCAAGGGAGTTTTTCGCGGGGTATGGAGATCGGGTACGATCCGGTCCGCCGGAAGGTTCGTGAGATGGGGAGGTTTATGGTCAGGCTGAAGGCTGCCGTGGCGGCCGGTGCTGCGGGCGGGCTCTGGGCGCTGAACAGGAGGTTGGAGAGGACCACTTCCCCTGCCAGGTTGGGCGGCGAGGCGCGCCGCTACCGTTGGGGTGGGGGGAAGATCGCTTACTCCGTTGCCGGGGAAGGCGAGCCGCTGCTGCTGGTTCACGGCGTCTACGCGGGGGCGTCCTCGCTCGAGTTCCGGGCCAACTTCGAGGAGTTGTCCAAGAGCTTCAGGGTGTACGCCCCGGACCTGCTCGGGTGCGGGTTCTCCCAGAAGCCCCGGCGGCGTTACGGGCCGGAGGACGTTACCTCGCAGGTCGAGGGCTTCGTGAGGGACGAGATCGGGGCGGGAGCCCACCTCGTCGCGAGCTCGCTCTCCGCGGCCCTCGCCGTGCCTGCCGCCGTGCGGAGCCCCAGGCTCTTCAAGAAACTCGTCCTCATCTGCCCGACCGGCTACGGAACCCTGGACCGCCCTTCCGGCCTTCTCGGGGACGCCGTCTACGGACTCTTCCGGGCGCCGGTCGTTGGTAACAGCCTCTACCACGCCCTCATTTCGCGCGCCGGCATCCGCTACTACCTGGAGAAGATGGCCTACCGCGACCCGAAGCTCGTGACCGACGGGGTGATCGAAGACTACTACCGGGCCGGACACGGACCGGGTGCCAGGCACTTCCCCGCGGCCTTCGTCGCCGGCAAACTCAACCTCGGCATCTCGGACCTCTGGCCCAGGGTGCCGCAGAAAAGCCTCCTTTGCTGGGGCCAGGAGGCAAAGACCGTACCCCTCTCGGGCCTGAACGGCTTCACGCGGAACAATCCCCGCGCCGAACCCCGCGTCTTCAGGGACGCCTCCCTCCTCCCCCATATCGAGCGGGCCGGGACGTTCAACGAAGAAGTACGGAGGTTCCTGTCCGGGTAGGGGTGCGCCCGTTTTGGTGGCGCCGTCCCCACCGAGTGGGAAAGGGACGGTATCAGGACGGTTCGGCGGCGACGACGGCGACGGTGCAGCGCGAGATGCAGACCGTCTTGTCGTTCTCGTCGGTTATTCGGACCTCCCAGACCTGGCTCGTGCGCCCGACGTGGGCCGGGGTGCCGACGGCCTTCAGCGTTCCGCTCCTCTTCGGGCGGACGTGGCTGGCGCTGATCTCGGAGCCGAAAGCGACCTTGCCCGGCGGGCAATTGAGGTAGCCGCCGATGCTCGCCACGCTCTCGGCGAGCACTACGCTGACCCCGCCGTGCAGGTACCCGAAAGGCTGGTGGTGCCTCCCGTCGACCGGCATCGTGGCCACGACGCGCTCCGGCGTGAGCTCCACGAACTCGACGCCGAGGCTCCCGGTAACGCCTTCGTCGTTCCTCATAAGGTCTTCCAGGTTCAAGGCCCTCACCTCCCATTCGTAGCCGCAACGACCGCCGGCATACTAACCCACCACGGGCCCGGGACCTTACGGACCCAGCACCTTCTCCATCGAAAAATTCGTGAGCTCCACGCCGCCCCTCGCGACGGTGTTGCGCCGCAGAACAGAGAACCCTTTGCGCTCGAAGAACGGACGGGCCGTGATGCTCGCCTCCGTAAAGATCCTGCCGACCCCAAGCTCCCTGGCCCGTTCCTCGACCGCCGCGTAGAGCAGAGACCCGACGCCCCGGCCGACGACGTCCCACCGGCAGTAGAACATGTCCAGGTGCCCGTCCTCCTCGAGCTCGGCGAAACCGACCACCCCATCGTCTCCCCCGACGACCAGCGTGTGCCGCCCGGACATCCGTTCGTGCCAGAGGTCCGGGTCGGGAGGAGCCGGCGCCCAGGCTCGCACCTGCTCCGGCGAGTAATCCCCGAGGTTTACCGCGCGGACCGTCCCGTAGAACAGGCGGCAGATCTCCCCCGCGTCGTGCTCTCTGTAATCCCTGACGATCAACCCGCTCCGCCCATGACGACGGGGTAGCCGACCGCTGAAAGCTGAAGGCTGATAGCTCCCTACCCAGGCAGCCCCCGGCGGTCCACGCTGTACATGCTGTAGCGTTCGCCGGGGACGTCGAGCGGTGTAAAGCCGGGGGTGTCGAGGAGCTGTCCGTCGAGGGGGGTGTTGGCCTTGAGAAAGAGGTAGTCGGCCTCGTAGCGGCGGAGGATGCTCGCGGCCTCGGGGATGCTCGGGCCGGAGAAGAATCGGTTCATGTCCAGCGCGCCCTGGGGGCGTTCGATCTCCCCCGGCACGCGCTCTTCGAGGGCGGGGAGGATGCTCAGGATCAGGTTCCCCCTCAGGCTCGCCACGTTTGCCTCGGCCGAGTGCGCCGGGATGATGGTGTTCTCCAGGTCGGGCGCGAGCACGACGGCCGGCTCGTCTATGTTGTCCCGCATCCAGCGGAACGCGGGGTCGAGCGGATACGCGAACGCCTGGGGGACAGACCGCGTGGCGAGCACCTTGTTCATGGCGACGCCCGCCGCCGGCGAGACCGCGACCATCAGGACGCAGACGAGCGCGAGGGGCAGAAAAGGCGCGAGGCCTGGCCGCCAGTTCCGCCGCGCGAGGACTATGCCCGCGTGGCGGGCGCCCTCCCAAGCCATCCACCCGACGATTAGCGGGGCCACCAGCGTTATGGGCCAGGCGAGGCGCCAGATCTGGCCCGGCAGCACCACGTTGTCCCCGACGAAGGTGGTGAGCGGCGGGAAGAAGCAGACGGCCGTGACGAGCAACAGCACCCCGAGGAGCAACCGCGCGGCGAGGCTCGTCTTTACCCGCCAGAACAGGAACGGAAGGCCGGCCAGGTAGGCGAACGCTACGACGGGGTTCAGGATCAGGGACGGGTGCATCATGTAGTAGCCGCCCCCGAGCAGGAGGATGCGCCGCCACCCCGGCCTGACGAAGACCGCGTTCGCGAGCACCTCGGGGTCGTGGGCGTTTATATCGGCGCCCTTGAGCACCGCCGAGAGGGGCTCGCCGGTCGTCACGACGAACAGGAGGGGCAAGACGAGGATGCTAAGCAGCGCGGCCCCGAGCGAGATCACGGTCCTCCAGACCACGGGGTCGCGCCATTTGACCGCCAGGTGGGCGAGGCCGAAACCCGTCACGCAGAGGCCGATGATAGCCAGCCCGACCGGGTGCACGGCCACGACGGACCAGCACACGAACCCGAAGAAGAGCAGGTGGCGCTTCTTCCGGCCCTCCAGGAACGCGGCAGCCAGGCAGAGCGAGACGGGAAGGAAGAGGAACCGGGCCGTGAACTTGTCCTCGACCGCGCGCGTGATGAACTCGCCGCCGAATGTAAAGATGTTCGGGCCGAGGTATAGGAGAAAGAAGAGCGCGTACACGGTGCCGGCGACGAGCGCTGCCGCCTCGTTCTTGAGTAGCAGGCGCATCAGGGCGTAGGCGGCGAGCAGGGCGAGCACGACGACCGTCGGGTTCAGGTAGCGCAGGACGAGGTCGATCGGGTCGATGCCGGAGACCCTGGAGAGGGCGGCCTGCTCGAGTAACCAGCCGTTGATCCTGACGCGCGAGGCCCCCGTCTCGTTGCCGAAGTACGGCTCGAAGCGGGCGAGCGCCTCCGTGTTCAGGAACTCCCGAACGTAGGCCAGGTAGACCCACAAATCGTTGTACGAGTGGGGCACCCGCATCCGGGACGCGTAGGCCAGAACGGCCCCCGAAGCCACGAAGGGCAGCCAGAGCAGGCGCCGGGCCCCCTCCCCCGTGCCGGAGGCCATCTCGACCGGACGGCCGCGCGTGAGGGCGAAGACGAAAGCGGCGAGCAAGAACGCGGCCACGACCGCGCCCGAGACGAGGAGGTAGAGGTCGAGGCCGCTGTGCGCCATCAGGAACGGGACGCCAAGCATCCCGAAGAGGCCCGTGCTGAGCACGAACGCCACCGGCAACGCCGCCACCCCGGAGAACCGTTCCCCGAGAAACCAGCGCGTGGCCAGAAGCCCGGGCGCCAGGTACAGGACGAGGGTGGCCGCGTAGAGTACGCCGGGGAAGGCAGAAAGCCCCCCCCTCAGGGGCCAGAGCGCGAGTGAGGCGAGGACGCCGGCCAGCACGACGAGAAACTCCGGTGAGCGCGCGCGTTGCGCGAGCTTGGCCTTTCCCAACACCACCCTCCTAGAAAGTCGCCAGCGCGCGGTGCGGCCGTTCGGCGGTGGCAATTCTAACAAGCAGGCGCGACCGAGACCCGCCTGGCCGGGAGACCCGGCGTCCCGAAAACCGGCCCCTCACCCCTTCGCGGCGGCCCCGCCGCGCGCGGACCGGCCCGAGCGCCAGGACAGGAACCCGTCGACCGCCAGCGAGAGGCCCAGCCACGCCCATCCGAGGCCGAAGAGCATCCAGAGCGCAGCCCCGAAAGAGCCGAGGTCGACGACGAACGCGACCAGGCCGCACAGGGAGCCCACGACGAAGGGCAGGAGGCCCCAGGTCGGGAGCGCCCCGTCCCGCGGGGCCGCGACGCCGAACAGGATGGACCCGACGCCGAGCAGCAGCAGGCCGATCCGGAACGCGCGGTAGGCCGGCGCCGTCATGATGTAGACGTCGTCCAGCCCGAGCCAGTAAAGGCCGAGGTCGCCCGCGACGACGAGGACGAGCCCGAGGAGGGCCAGCCCGAACCCGATCTTCTGCAGGGTTCCAGAACGGCCCCACTGCAGGATCTGGACCCCAACCAGCCCCGCCAGGAGCAACAACGGCGCCGACGGGAAGAGCTTCCAGAACACGTTCGGCGTGCCGAAGGCGGTCTCGGAGATGGAGGCGCCTACCGGGGAGAGCGTCCACAGCACGCCGCCCGGCACCACCAGCAACCCGGACCACCTGACCAGGAACCAGACCAACCGGCGCACGACCTTCATCCTAGTAGCTGGGCAGCGGGCCGCCCGCGTCCTTTATCACGTAGTCCGTGAACATCTTCTTCGCCACGCCGGGGTTCCCGGAGGAGACGTTCTTGTCCATCTTCGGGTCGTTCTCCAGGTCGAAGAGCTTCGCCTCGGCCCCGTCGTAGCGGGCGAACATCGCGTAGCGGTCGTCGCGGGCCCAGACGTGGTCGTGGTAGCCGGCCGTGAAGTACGGGCGCGCCTCTTCGGTCTCGCCGCCGTCAAGAAGCGGGGTCAGGTCCTGGCCCTGCAGCGGGGACGGGGGTTCTATGCCAAGGGCGCCAAGTATCGTCGGGGTAACGTCGTGGGTCGAGACGAAAAAGTCGCTCGTCTTGCCGGCCGACTTGCCCTGGGGGTGCTTGATCATGAACACCGTGTCCGTCAGCTCGGGGTAGAGGGCCGTGACCACTTTCCCCGCGTAGCCGTGCTCCCCGAAGGCGTGGCCGTGGTCGGAGAGAAAGACGAACATCGTGTTCTCCATCAGGCCGAGCTCCTCGGCCTTCTGCATGAAGTTGCCGAGCCAGTGGTCCATCATCGAGACCTCGCCGGCGTAGAGGGCGCGCATCCTCTCGAGTTGCGCCTCCGTCATCCAGTCCGAACGGCCGCTGCTCGAAGTGATGGGCTCGGGGCCGCCGTAGCCGTCTGAGTACATCTTCGTATACTTCTCCGGCGGGTCCCAGGGCTCGTGCGGGTCGTAGACGTCCACCGTCAGGAAGAACGGCTGGCCCTGCTGGGCGGCCTCCAAGAACTCCATGCCCTTCAGGAAAACCTGGGGGGCGAACCAGTCCTCCTCGCGTTCGCGGCCCAGGGTGTTCGCGTAGTACTGGAGCATGATCTCCTCGGCGTGCGAACCGTTGGGCCCGCCGATAAGCGCCTCCTCTATCTTCTTCTTGGACTCGGCCGTCTGCGGCCTGAAGAAGTCCCGCTCCTGCCCCCGGACGAAGTGGAAGGCGTGGAAGCCGCGGTGGAAGTCGTAGAAGGGCCTGAACTGGTGGAGGGTGTCCGTCACGAAGAGGTTGTAGAAGCCTTCCTCGCTGAGTATCTCGGCGAGCGTGGTCTGGTCCCTTGGGATGGGCTGCCAGCCCCAGAGGCCGACGTCCTCGGAGTACCACCGCTCCCAATTCTTGAAGGGGAAGGTCCTGATACCCGTGTGGATGCCGCGCCGGGCGGGGATGGACGGAATGGATTCGGGGTAGGAGCGCGTGAAGCGGAGGCTGTCCTTCGCAACCGCGTCGAGGTTCGGCGTTTTGGCGACCTTCGAGCCGTAGGCGCCCACGTGGTCTTTTCTCAAGGAGTCGATCAAGACAAGGACTACGTTCATCCGGGATCCCCCACTCGGAAGGTACTCTTCTGGCATCTGCGTGATCGTGTTGGTGAAGCTGCCGCACCCGGCCGCCCCAAGCGTGGCCGCCCCGGCAGCCCCGGCGCCCGCGACCTTCAAGAAATCGCGGCGTGTCAGGGTACGGTTGGTCAATCTGTTCCTCCTGACGGCCATGGCGGGAACCGCGGCGGGCCGTCTGTGGTTTCGGGATTCTCTCTCGGAGCGGGTGCCCCGCTTTTCTACAACGGCCCGCCAAACGGCGCCGGGCCGCCGGAGATTGTAACGTGCCGCGCCGCTCTTCGCAGGAGAGGCCCGGGGCTCGCGCTCCGTCCCTGGTTGCATTAAGGTAGGCGCGGCAAAAAGACGGGCGCGCACTTTCACGATTCGAAGAGGAGATCGGTTTGAACTGGCTCATAACGGGCGGCTGCGGGTTTATAGGGACGGCCCTGATCCGGTCCCTCAAACAAGAGGGCAACCACGGCATCCGCGTCGTCGACAACCTCACCGTCGGCGACCGCGACGACTTGAAAACGGCGGCGGAATTCGTGGAGAAACCCTCGGAATCCCCGGGCCCGATAGACCCGGACGGGCCCGTCGAGCTCGTCGTCGGCGACATCACGGACGCCGACCTCGCCTTGCGGGCGGCCGAGGGCGCGGACGTGATAGTCCACCTCGCCGCCAACACCGGCGTCCTTCCCTCCGTCGAAGACCCGATGGGCGACTGCCGGAGCAACGTCTTCGGCACCCTGAACTACCTCGAGGCCGCCAGGCACAACGGCGTGGGTCGGTTCGTCTTCGCCTCCAGCGGGGGGACCGTGATCGGGGACGCGGAACCGCCCATCCACGAGGAGATGGCCCCCCACCCGGTCGCGCCCTACGGCGCCAGCAAGCTCGCCGGCGAGGGCTACTGCTCCGCCTACTTCCAGACCTTCGACATAGGGAGCGTGGCCTTACGCTTCGGCAACGTCTACGGCCCGCTCTCGGGCCACAAGAACAGCGTCGTCGCCAGGTTCATAAAAAGAGCCGCAGGCGGGGAGACGCTCGAGATCTACGGCGACGGCACCCAGACCCGCGACTACATATTTATCGGGGACCTGGTAAGGGCCATAAAGCTCTCCGCCACCACAGAAGGCGTCGGCGGCGAGACGTTCCAGATCGCCACGAGCGCGGAGACGACCGTCCGCGAGCTCACCGACAAACTCCTCCCCGCCCTGGCCGAAGCGGGTGTCAAGGACGTCGAGGTCCGCTACACCGAAGCCCGCCGCGGCGAGGTCCGCCGCAACTTCGCCGACACCTCGAAGGCCAAACGCCTCCTCGGCTGGCAGGCCGAGACGGACCTCGATGAGGGCCTGCGCCGCACCGTGGAATGGTTTATGGAGAAGAACCGCTAGAAACGGGGTATATCCTGGATGTCGTAGGATATGTTCGGCAGCGAACCGGGAGGCAGCGGTGGAGAGAGAAGGGCCAGAGGTAAGGGCGGGCAAGGAGCGCCGGATGGCTATGGCGGAGGAGATCCGCAAGCTGGAGCTTGTGCGGGACAGGCTGCGGGGGGTCGAGGAGATCGCCCAGACCTATCCCGAAGGCCACGACATGCGCACCCGCCTCGACGACCTGCACCTGGAGCGGGTGATCTCGGCCGTGGAAGAGGAACTCAGGGACCTCTGGGACCGAACCCTCCACCCCCGCGGAACCTGAAAGTCGGGCTACAGGTTTCGGGTCTCAGGAAGGTCTGCGGCGGGCGATGAGGTAGAAGATTATCTGGGCGAGGGCTGCTACGGTTGCGCCCACGGTGAGGGAGAAAGAGACCCTCTCGACCACGCCGAGGTTCAAGGTCGCCACGCAGAAGATGGAAGCAAGGAGGCCGAGTAGCCAGCCGAAGGCGGCGAGGCGTTCGCGTCCGAGGGCGAAGAGGGCTTGATTTAGGGTCTCGGAGAGTATGTAGAAGGCCGCCATCGCCGCCAAGGCTACGAGCACACCCCGGCTCGCCTCGAAGTCCGCGAACAGCCTGAGCCCCCACTCGCCCAGCAGCCACGTCCCCCCTACCATAATGGCGCCGACGAGGCCCACGATGCTCGCGGCCCCGACCACGAAGCGGTTGAAGGAAGCACGGCCTTCCGTAGAGAGTATGCGGCTGGCGCGGGGCAGCAGGGCGCCGATGGCCGGGCTCAAGACGTACTGCGGGATTCGGGTCAGGATGAGCGCGGCGCCGAGGACGGCGACCTGGGCGTTGGTACCCCCGAGAAGGCTCGCGAGGATCGGTCCCCCGTTCATCAGGGCCTGGGCGAAGGCCATGCACGCCAGGACCGGACCGGCGAAACGGAAGGCTTTGCCGGCGGAGAACGACTCGCCTTCGACGTCCGGGACGGCGACGGGCGCCGGCCGAACGGCGAGCACGCCGATCACCGGCGCGAGCACTATGGCGAGCGCGGGTCCGAACACGCCCCAGCCAACGAACAGCAAGACGGCTGCCAGGAGCAGACGTCCCGCCGCCTCCGCCACGATCTGCCCCCCCAGGCGGAGTGACTGCCGATGCCCGTTGAAGATGCCGCGCCGGAAGTACTCCGGCGCGTAGAGCGCCACGACCAGGATAAAGGCCGCCGTCAGCCACCAATCCTCGAAAACGGTCGCCGTTAGCAACGGGCTGGCAAGCAACGCCACGACAACGAACACGCCGAGCAATACCGCCTGCCAGCGCATCACCGAAGACTCTACCGGTCGCCAGTTCTGGCCCTGCGCCTCACGCTCGGCTATGTAACGCCCGAGGGTCTGAGTACCCCCGACCCAAAGGACCTGAACCGTCAGAAAGGTGGCCGACCACAGAAGCGCGAGGGGCGCATAACCCTCTTCTCCAAGCGTCCGGGCCGCCAGGCTGTGGAAAGCATAGGTCAGCACGCCGGAGATCCCGAACGAAACCGCGATAGCAACGCTACCCGCCCCCGCGCCCTGCCTTCCCTTGAGTACGTTCGCGAACCTCACACCGCGCATCTTACGCCATACGATGGGGACCGGACGCGGGTCCGTGGACCTGTCGGTTGCGTAAGGGCGGTTCGCGAACCGCCCCTACGTCCGTCTGTCGGTGTGTGGGCGCGTAACGGTTGCCCCTTACACCGACGCGCCGGGCATCAACCGGGTGGCGCGAAATGGATGTCGATCTCCGGTTCGCCGTCGGTGGCGAAGCGCAGGAGGCGTTCGCCATCCTCGGCAAGCGCGTCGCGGTCTTCTGTGGACAGCGGCGCGAACGGTTCGACGATGAGGGATGCCGCATTTTTCGTTTTCTCGATCTTCCACACCCCGGCCACGAAACCGTCGAGCAGGAAAGTCGCCCTGACCCGCGCCGCCGAGAGAAACACTTTCTTGCGGTCCTCGTCGGCGATAACCCTTCGCCTGTCGGCGTGGGAGAGTACGAGGTTGTCGTACTCTGGCACGAAGCGGGGCGGAGCGAGGGCGTCGGGCGGTGGCAGTGGGGCGTCCGGCAGATCCAGCAGTTCGCCGCCGCGCTCGTCCCTGAGCAGACGCAACTCACCCTTCATCTCCTCAACCGGCCCTTTCAGGCGGACGAGGCCGGACCACGCCTGGAAATCCTTGACGCTCGCGGGGCCAAACGCCGCCAGGTAGCGGAAGAGGAGGTCGCGCAGGGCGGCCTCGGGGTCCGGCGCCGGTGGGCCGAGCCTGGATTCGGCGGTCGCGTAGGCGGCCGCGGCGCCGGAGCCCCACGTGCCGCCGGGCGGCACCTGCACGAGCGGGAGGTGGGCCCGCACGGCGTAGTTGAGCGCGTCCCCGTCGCGGCCCGGTTCGACCTCCGCGAGCACCCTCTTGAGCTCGCCCATGGTGCGCGGCGCTTCGTCCAGGGCGTCACGCGCCGCCGCTACGAGCCTCCGGATCTTTACGTCTTTCGCCCTCTTGCCGAAAAAGGCGTTCAGGGCGCGCACGAGGGCGGGCTGGAGGGCCGGCCACAGCGAGAGGTAGTCCTCGGCCGCCATCAGATGCAGGGTGGAGCGCATGAGCGGAGCCCGGACGACCCGCCGACGCTCCATCAGACCCGTAAGATCCCCGCGCCCGAAGTCGCGCAACCTCGTCCAGAGCCCGACGTAGGGCGGGTTCGGCACCTGCGCCTGAAGTCCGACCAATCGCCGGACCGCCTCATAAGGAGAGACCTCCGCCCGTTCGAGCAGCATCTGGCGGGCGAGCGTGGCCCGGTTCAACTCCCGCAAAGACAGGACGCGCAACGTCAAAGGGCTTTCCCACTACCGAACGGCGAAACCAGTGGCATCCTCACCCAAGAAGAATACGCCAAGCCCCGCCGTCAGACACCACAAACCTGATGTCTGGCCCCCTCCGCAAACGACCAACACCCGGCCAAAAACAAAAAGCCGAAAGCCCGCGAAGCGCCGTGCTACCTGAGCCAGGTCGAGATGATGACGCGGAAGACGCCCAGCGGGTAGGCCAACCTCGGGGGCTTCTTCGTCTCGCCGGCGGCCCGGGTCATCATGGAGACGGGGACCTGGTGGAAGCGCAGCCTGTTCCTGAGGGCTTCGAGGGTGATCTCGTTGGCGTTGAAGCGGTCTTCCCGGAGGTCCATCTTGTGGAGCTCCGAGACCCTTATGGCCCGGTAGCCGTTCGTGCAGTCCGAGACCTTTACGCCTGTGAGAAGCGAGATCAGGCGCGAGAAAAACACGACGCCGACGTGCCTGACGCTCCCCGCCTCCTCGTAGAAGCCCATGAACCGGCTCCCGAGCACGAAGTCGGCCTTCCCCTCGATGATGGGCCCGACGAGGCGGTCGAGCTCTTCCGGCTTGTACTGTCCGTCGGCGTCGAGGTTGACGACGGCGAGGGAACGCTCGGCCTCGGCGATGGCGAAGCCGGTGCGCAAGGCGTCGCCCTGGCCCCGGTTGACGACGTGGGAGACTACGGGGACGCCCTCGGCCCTGGCCCTGGCCGCCGTGGCGTCCTTCGAGCCGTCGTCCACGACCACGGTCTTGACCTCGTGGCCCAGGACCTCGTCGGGGATGCGGCGCAGCACGCCCTGGATGCCGCCTTCCTCGTCGTAGGCCGGGACGATTATCAGGATCTCGCCGGGGTGCCCTTCGAGCCTCTCCTTGGGCGAGAGGTGCTTCTCGGTGTACTCCTTGACGGCGAGGCCGGTGACGATCTCGCCGCTCTTGCGTCCCGCCAACCGGACCCTACCCAAAAGGTTCAGAAAGAGCGCGAAGAGCAGGAGGTTCGCCAGCCCGAGCAGGGCGAAGGCGCGGTTCTCGAGGCCGAGCAGGCGGCTTACGGGCTCGAAGATCTGGGGCACCACGGAGACGAGCGCCACGCCGAGCGCGATCGCGAGCGAGAGGAGCAGGTCGAGCCTGCTCCCCCCGCCGCGGAACTTGAAGATGCCGTACGCCACGAAGAGCAGCGCAATGACGACGCCGGCGATGCTTATGTGTTCTGCCGCGAACATCCTTACCGATGTCCCTCCTGCTGGTGCGCGATCTCCTCCCGCGGCCTCCACAGCGAGGTGGCGGGGATCTTCGAGGTGTCGCAGCGGTGGGCGTACCGGCGGGCTATCTCGGTGACCTCCTCCAGCAACCCTTCGCTTAAAGTGGTCGGTTGCAGGCCCAGGTCCAGGAAGCGATCGTTGCGGACGTGCAGATCGTTCTCGGCGGCCTCGTTGCGCGGATTGGGCACGTAGTCTATCTCGGCACCCGTGCGCTCGGAGACCATCTTGGCGAGGTCGCGCAAACGGTGGGTCTCGGTCATCTGGTTGTAGACGTTGACGCGGTCGCCCCTCTCGGGCGGGTTCTCCAGGGCGAGCTGTATGCAGCGCACGGTGTCCTGGATGTGGATGAAAGCGCGGGTCTGGCCGCCCGTGCCGTGGACGGTGAGCGGGTAGCCCACGGCGGCCTGCATCAGGAAGCGGTTGAGGACGGTGCCGTAGTCGCCGTCGTAGTCGAAGCGGTTTATGAGGCGCTCGTCCAGCCTGGTCTCCTGGGTCTGGGTCCCCCACACGATGCCCTGGTGCAGGTCGGTGACGCGCGTCCCGTCGTTCTTGTTGTAGTAGGCGAACAGGAGCTGATCCTGGGTCTTGGTCATGTGGTAGATGCTGCCGGGGTTAGGCGGGTAGAGGATCTCCTGCTCTACGAGCTCGCCCTCTTCGGTCTCGACCTTGACCGTCAGATACCCCTCGGGGATCTGCATCCCGGCCGTGCCGTAACCGTAGACGCCCATGGTCCCCAGGTGCACCACGTGGGTGTCGAGCCCGCTCTCGGTGATCGCCGCCAGCAGGTTGTTGGTAGCGTTGAGGTTGTTGTCCACGGTGTAGCGCTTGTGGTAGCTGGACTTCATCGAGTAGGGCGCGGCCCGTTGCTCGGCGAAGTGGATGACCGCGTCGGGCTGCCACTCGAGGAGCAGATCAAGAAGCCGCTGGTAGTTCTGGGCGACGTTTATGTTGTGGAAGTCTATCCGGTTGCCGGTCAGCTCCTCCCAGACGCGAAGGCGCTCGCCCATGGGGCGGATCGGGGTGAGGGACTCGCATTCCAACTCGACATCTATCTTGCGCCGGGAGAGATTGTCGACTATGGCCACCTCGTATCCCTGCGCCGAGAGGTGCAGCGAGGTGGGCCAGCCACAGAAGCCGTCGCCGCCGAGAACCAGTACCTTCATTTTTCGTGCTCCCTTCTTCCGGGCATCTGTCGCGGATCACACCGCTTTTTTCGCGCTTCGGCCCGCGCCGCACACGCCAGCCGCCGATTGTATAGGATAAACGGTTAAACGGTTCTTAAACCCCGGTAAACGCTCTGTTCAACCTCACCGGCACGCCGGACGCGACAGGCCCTGCCCGTCAGGCTTTACCCGACGGCATGTATATTAACCCATATTAATGTCTATTAATAACCCATGGCCGGCTGAAGTACAATGTCCCGGCCCGAAACCGGACCGAGGATGATCCGCAGCTTGGCCCAGGAGAGAGAACACAACGGCAGGACCCTTGCCCCGTCCGGCACCCTCCCGAGCGGGAAGGGACGCCTCGGCAGGCTCGGCCCGGCGCTGGCCGGTACGGCAGCCGGCCTCTTCGTCTTCGTGCTCTACGTGAGGACGCTGGCGCCGACGGTCCTCTATTACGACGACCCCGACATGCTCGACGCGGTCATGCTCCAGATGCAGGTCGCCGTACTCGGCATCACGCACCCGACGGGCTACCCGACGTACCTCACCCTCACCCACTTCTTCACCTACCTGCCGGTGGGCGACGTAGCCTACAGGGTCAACCTGGCGAGCGCGGCCTACGCGGCGCTCGCGGTGGGGGTCGTCTTCGGGGCGGGGTATCTGTTGAGCCGACGTGTCGTGGCGGCCGCGGTCGCGGCGGTGGCTTTCGGGCTCGGGGGGGCGATCTGGTCCCAGGCCGTGATCGCCGAGGTCTACACGATGAACGCGCTCTTCATAGCGCTGACCCTCGTCTGCCTGCTCCTCTGGCGCGACCGCGAGAGGGACCGCTACCTGCTCCTGGCCGCCCTTCTCTGCGGCCTCTGCCTCACCCACCACCTGACGAGCGGGTTGCTCTTGCCCGCGAGCCTCCTCTTCGTTGGCCTCGTCGACCGGAGACGGCTCCTGGAGTGGCGCCTGATGCTCAAGTGCGCCGGGCTCTTCTTGCTCGGGCTCACGCCCTACCTCTACCTGCCCATACGGTCCTGGATGGACGCGCCGATGGAGGCGAACAACCCGTCCAACTTCGAGCGCTTCTGGTACGTGGTGAGCGGCGGCAACCTCACGGGCTCTTTCTTCGCCTACGGTCCGGCGGAACTGCCGGGCAGGCTGCTCTTCTACTGGGGGCACCTTACGGACAACATAAACCCCGTCCTCGTCATGGTCGGCCTCACGGGTGCCGCGCTCATGGTGGCCCGCGACCGGCCCGTCGGCCTGCTCCTGGGCTTCCTGTTTCTCGGCTGGGCTTTCTACTCCATCGAGAACGACATCCCGGACATCAACCTGTATTTCATCCCGACCTACCTCGTCCTCTGCCTCTGGACGGCCGTGGGCCTCGGGGCGTTGCTGACGGAGGCGGAGCACCTTACCGAACGCCTCCCGCGGATGCCGCAGAGGGCGATCCTGGTCGTTCTATCGGTGGCGTTGCTGCTCATTCCGCTCATCGGGGTGCGGGAGACCTCGGCGGCGAACGACATGAGCGAGGCGAACCTGGGCCGGCAGCAGGTAGACGCCATCGCCGAGAAGGCCGCCCCGAACGCGACGATCCTGCACCACCGCAGCAGCGCGTGGTACCTGGTCCTCGTCGAGAGGCGCCGCCAGGACCTCACCCTCGTGGACCCCTACCTCCACAACACGGAAGTCGAGTACGCGGACATCGTATGGCCCGCAGACCTGACCCTGAAAGAGACCGACCGCCGCTACGGCACGGACGACTTCAGCGGCGTCAAAGCCGCGAAGATCGCCGCCCAAAAAGGCCCCGTCTACGTCCTCGACAGCGAATACATCCCCGACCCCAAACGCTACGAAGCTTTCGGCTTCGAAGTAAGAGAGGTGGAGGAGAACATACTCTACAAGCTCACTCCTGCGGAGTGAGCAGCTTTCAGCGGTCGGCTTTCAGCAAGAAATTCGAAGATAGAAGCCGGATTCTGACCGAAGCGTCTCCGCGAGGGATCCGGGTTCCGCCGCCAAACACCGAACAAAGAAGCTGAAAGCTGACCGCTATTCATCCTCAGCGGCGCGACAGTCGTCCGTCTCGCACTGGTTCAGCGCTACGAGCTTGGACTCCAGCCACCGGGTCAGCTTTTCGGGGGCGGAATCGTAGATGTTGTCGAGTTGGTGGGGGTCTTTTCTCAGGTCGTAGAGTTCTCTCTCGCCCGTCTTGTAGTACACGAAGAGGTAGTTCTTGGTTCTGAGGGCTTTCAGCCAGGGGCGGCCCCACTCCTCGCTCGAATCGGCCCTGCCGGAGGAGGTCTTGCGCCAGTCTCTGGGCAGCGGGTCGCCGGTTAGCAGGGGCCTCACCTGGCTCTCGTTGACGAACGGAGGATGGGGGACGCTGTTCCTCTCGGCGACGGCCTCGACCAGGAACCTCTGGCGCCAGTCTTCTTCGGGAGGCGGGTCGTCCGCGAGAAGCGGCGCGAGCGAGCGGCCGTCGACGAAGCCCGGGGGATCGACCCCCGCGAGGTCGGCGAAGGTCGGGGCGAGGTCGTTGTTGAGGACCATGTGCGGGAGCTTCCTCCCCTCCGGCACGCCGGGCCCGCGCACCATCAGGGGCACCCGGATGTCCTCCTCGTAGGCCGTCCACTTGCCCGCGCCGAGGCGGTGCTGGCCCAGGTGGAAGCCGTTGTCGGAGGTGAAGAAGACGTAGGTGTTGTCCAGCTCGCCCGTCTCGCGCAGCGAGTCGAAGAGGTCGCCTATCATGTCGTCCACGGCCAGCATGGACTGGAGTCGTTTGCGGTGAAGCTCTTCCATGTACGCGACCTGGTCGGGGCCCAGGGGCGGATTGTCCTGCACCCAGCGGGGCTTGTCCCTAACCTCCTTCTCGTTGAAGGACGGCGGACGCGGAAGCTCCACGTCTTTCAGGTCGTCTTTGTGGCGGGGGGCGGGGGTGGCGGGCTGGTGGGGGGCCTTCGTGCCGAGCCACATCAGGAACGGGCGGTCGGTTGTGAAGAAGGGCGGGTCGGCGCCCGCGGTCCGCTCGACGTAGTCGGAGGCCTTGTCCGAGAGGACGTCGGTGTCATAGGACTCGGCCGGGTCGTAGTTGACCATGTGGCCGTTCTCGTTGAGCACGTGGCTGAGGTAGTTGCCGGCCACCCCGTACCACTCGTCCCAGCCGGGCGGGACGTGGGTCTCGGCGTAACCGTTCATGTACTTCCCGAAAAACGAAGTGCGGTAGCCGTCCTCCTGCAGCCAGGTGGCGAAGGTGGAGTTCTCGTGGCCCAGGAAGCGGAACTTCTGGAAGCCGCCGCGTGGCGGCTCGTTGGAGAGGACCTGGTGGTTGTGGACGTACTGGCCGCGCAGGGTCGTAGCCCGGCTCGGGCAGCACAGGGAGTTGGTGACGAAGGCGTTCTCGAAGGTCGTGCCCCCCTCGACCAGCTCCTTCCTCAGGTTCGGCATCTCCTCCAGCATCGCCGGGGAGATGTCCTCGTAGGCCAGGTCGTCCGTGAGGATGAAGACCACGTTCGGCCGCTCGGGCTCCTCTCGTTGCGGCTCGTCGGGCTGTTGTTTGCCCTCGGCGGTCGGCAGGCAGGAGACGAGCGCGAAGAGGAGGGCCAGCAGGAGGACCACCCGGCCGGCCTTCAGTAGCACGCTCTCAGATCTTCCCTCGTCAGAAACCAATCCCTCACCAACCGCGCGGCCCCTGGGACCGCGAACGCTCTGTTTTTGTACCCTCCGCGGCGCCCATGCACGCACCCCGCGAGCGCGGCCCTACCGGGGCCAAAAACTCTGTTATACATTCTGACGATGTGCGAGTCCAATAGCAGAGGGCCAGGATGGTAGCGAGAGTGGGGGGGCGCGGGTGCTGCTCGACCTGATCCGGGCCGTCCCCGTGGCCCTGCTCGTCGGCCTCGTGCCGGGCTATTTCTGGGCGCGATGCCTGGCGGCCACGGACGACCTCGCCGAACGCCTCGCCTACGCGATAGCCCTCTCCGTAACGCTGGTTCCCGCCGTCGCCCTGATCTTCTCTAGCATCCTCGGCACGGGCGTCACCACGACGGTCTCCATAATCTCCGTGGTCCTCGTGTTCGCCGCAGGTCTCGCCGCCAGGCTCCTGTTCGGCGCCGCGAAAGGGTCCTCACGCCCGCTGGCACCGCTGCCCCCGGCGCCGGACATCGCCACGCTCGTGCCGCTCTGCCTGGCGCTGCTTCTGGCGCTCGGCACGTTCTTCGGCCTCCTCGGCGGCTGGGCCATGATCCCGACGGCGGCACTCATCGTCCTCTCGGGCGTTCTCTACTGGCTCTCGATGCGAAGGAGGGGAGAGACGGGGCCGGAAGAGACGCAGGACGAAGCCTCGCCCACGCTCGTGTACGGCCTGCTCTCCGTGGCGCTCTTGCTGGCGCTGGCGAGGGGGTATCTCGGGCCCGTTTTGAACGGATGGCCTTTCCCGCGGGGGGTCGACCGTTACGAGCACGCGATCATGACGAGCATGATGGCGGAGGGCGGGTCCACGGAGTCGTTCATGCTCTACCCCCCTGGCTTCCACGCGCTCTCGGCCATGATCTCCAACCTCAGCGGGCTGGAGCCGATGGCCCTCTTCCCCGCGCTCGCCCCGGCGCTTCTGGCGCTGACGTCGCTGTCGAGCTACGCCCTCGCGGCGCGGCTCTGGGGGAGGACGGTGGGCGTGGCGGCGGCGTTCCTGTCCGGGCCCGTGCTCGGCGGGGCGTATTTGCACTTTGTCGAGGCGCGGTACCCGAACTTCGTGGGGGAGCAGATCATCATAATCCTGGCGGTCGCGGCCCTGATCGGGGCCTACGCCACCCCGACGATCCGGGCCGGCCTGCTGCTCGCCCTGCTCGGCTCGTCGGCGGTCTTCTACCACCAGATCGCGGGCTACGTCATGGCCGTGCTGCTCGCCGTCGTCGCCCTGTTCTTCCTGCCGTATTTGCTGCTCAGGCACCGCAGGACGGGTATCTTCCTCCTCGGCTCGCTCGCCCTACTCTTCGTGCTCGCCGCGGCCTTTGCCTGGGACACCTACGACCTGCCCGACCTCGTCGCGGGCCTCTTCGGCGGCTCGGGGACCGGTCGGGGCGGGGACGCGGTGGCGATGGCCATAGGGACCAAACCGGCCAACCACCCGACGTACCTTCTGGTGACGATCACGGCCCCGGTCCTCTGGCTGGGCCTCTTCGGCGCGATGATGCTCCTCCCGAACCGCGCGGGCGGCAACGCGCCCGCCAGGCTGGCGCACCTCACCCTGATCGTGTGGGCCGCCCTCCTCTTCGTCGGCAGCCAGACGAGCTACTCAGGCTTCCCCGACCGCTTCGACCGGGACCTCGGCGCCCCCCTCGCCCTGCTCGCCGCCCCGGCGCTCGTCCTGCTCCTGCGCGCCTCGCCCCGCCTCACCCCGTCCCGCGCGGCGCTAGCGGCGTCCCTGTTCGCAGCCCTACTCTCCGCGGGGCTCCTGGTAGTCCAGACGACCCGCAACCTGGAGCAGGCGTCGGGCCCGAGCGAGCGCCCGAGGGACAGGCCGGCCCCGCCACAGGTAGCGGCCGCGGGCTCCTGGCTTGGCGAGAACAACGGGGGCGGCAGCATCGTCGCGACGCCCTACCTCGATTACGTCCCGAGCCGGGGGATGCTCGCGATGGGCGGCTACACGAAGATGCAGTCCTACGACTACGCCCGCATCCTGCGCGCGAGGGACCTCCCCCCCTTCGGCGAAGGCCCCCTCCTGGACGCCCTGTGGGTACTCAAGCATCCCACGGGTGGGAAAACGGAGCGAATAATGCGGGAGAACGACATCCGCTACGTCGTCTTCCACAAGCGCTACCCAGGCATAAGCTGGCTCCCATACGCCCAACAAAAGGACCTGTACAGGATCGCCTACCAGAACGAGAGCGTCGTCATCTTCGAGCCCCGCGACACCTGACGACCGCCCAACTTCCACGGGCTGACCGCAAGGGCAAAGGAGCACGAAAACAACTTTGTGCGTTCTCGCTGAAGTGGAATGCGAAGACGTTGTGCCCCTACATTCCGCGCCGTCGGCTAGCAGCCCGGCCGGGTCTCGCGTTTCGCCGATTCGTTGGCCTCACGGCGTTGGCTGGTACGGTGCCGAACGGAACTCGCAGTCTACGTATAAGTCGCGTGGCGAGGAAGATCCGGGGTCCGCGGAGACGGTGTCGAAGCCGGGACCGCAATCGACGTAATCTCTGGACCAGTCGTCGTTGGCCCGTACGAGGTCGTTTCCGGGTCCGCCCTGTATCCTGTCCTCGCCGCCGCCCCCGGATATCCTGTCGTCGCCCGCCCGCCCGTCGATCCAGTCCGCCCGGACCGAGCCGACGATGCGATCCGGCCCCCCGGTACCGATGAGCGTGGCCGCCAGGGCCGCCCCTCCCCCCAACGTCGGAATGAGAACCGAAACCGCAACCAGGATCACCGCGAACCTTCTCCGCATCTTTCCAACCTCCCGCAAGAACCCGTACATCCTTGCTCGCATACTCGGCAACGGAAGGGGGGATGTTTAGCCTCTTCCTTTATGCCCCTTGCGGCACCGGCCGGCCGCTACCGCCACAAAAACCAACGGTCCGGCGCTCCGGGATCTTTCCGGACAGCTACGAGTGGTGTTTCGCGCGCGGTGGGATTATTGGGGCGGAGGGGGTATGAGCCCGATCTCGACGGCCCGTCCCGCGGCACGGGCCCGGTTCTCGACGCCCAGCTTGGAGATCAGGCGCCCGACGTGCAGCTTGACGGTGGCCACGCTGTAGTTGAGCGTCTCCGCTATCTCCCCGTTCGTGCGGCGCCCCGCGACGAGCTCCAGAACCTCGAGCTCCCTCCCGGTTAGTGGGTCCGACACCAGTTCCGCGAGCTTGCGCCCGGTTATGTCCTCTACGACGGAAACGAAACATGCCAATCCCCCGGAGCCAGAGCGCAGCGCAGAGACGGTCAACTCGACCCAGACCCTGAGCCCGTCCTTCCTGACGTAGCGCTTCTCCATCGAGTAGCCGTCTATCTCCCCGAGGAGCATCCTGTTCACGTGCTCCAGATCCTTCTCGAGGTCTTCCGGATGGGTGATGTCCTGAAACGTTAGCGACAGCAACTCTTCTCTGGGGTAGCCCACTATCTCGGCGAGCTTGCCGTTGATCCTGAGCCACCTCCCGTCGGGCGCGACGTGGGCCATGCCAACCCCCGCCGCCTCGAAGGTCATCCGGAAGCGCTCTTCGCTCTCTTTGAGCTCCTCCTCGTGCCGGACCCGTTCGGTTACGTCCTTCTGGACCCCTATGTAGTTGAAAAGATGCCCTTCCCCATCGAAGACGGGCGAGACGGAGAGCTCGTTGAAGAAGGGCGTGCCGTCCTTGCGGTAGTTCTTCAGGACCACGGAGCACTCCCGGCCGTCCCGGAGCGCAGCCCTGAGCTCGTCCAGCGCCGGCTGGACGCGGTCCTCCCCCTGCAGGAAACGGCAGTTTCGCCCGAGCACCTCGGCCTCCGAGTAGCCGGTCATCTTCTCGAAGGCGGGGTTGACGTAGACGATGGGGTCATCCGGACGGTTCGGGTCGGTTATGACTATCCCGTCCGAGCTCGCGGCCATCGCCCGCTCTTTTAGGCGGACGTCGCTCGCGGATCTTGAGATCTCCTCGGCCTCCGCCGCGAGGCCGACCGCGCCGACCACCCCGCCCGCGGCGTCGCGCAAAGGGTCGTAGCGACACCGGAAGGCCTTCCCGCCGACCTCGACCACGGAGGAGAAGGACTCGCCCAGAAGCGCCCGGTCGAGGTTCTCCAGCACCCCCGGCTCCCCGCGGTACATCTCGAAGGCGGACCTTCCGACGACCTCGCCGGGCTCCAGGCCCAAAGCGGACAGCCCCTCGCCGTCGGAGGCGGTGAACACCCCGTCCGCGTCCAGCGCGAACACCACGAAGGGCATGCTTTCGGGCCCAACGGCCCGTCCGGGCGGGGTCCTGCGCGCGTCGTCAGCCGGGTTACGCATGGCCATCCTCTCCTCCGCCACACCCACATCTAGCCCAACAGGGCTACGCATAGATGCCCGTATGTTACGCAAGATGCCTGGTTGCGGTCAAGTGAGATAGGGCCTACCGGCACGGACCAAGCAATTGGCCCCTCCGAAACCCTGGCCGAGCGGCCCGCCGGGCGGGGTTTGTCCGTGGTGCGTAAAACGGGTCTTAAAGCCGGGTAAAGAATGGGTTAAATGCGCCGGATGGGGCCCGTGGCGGGCGGCGTGCTTGCTAACCTGTTCGGCGTGCCTGGCCGCCGGACAAGGAACGAAGAGCCGTGTTGCTGGATCTGACCCTGGCGTCCCTGGCCGCCGTCGCGGTGGGGGTCGCCCCCGGATGGTTCTGGGCCGGGCTGCTGCGCGCGCCGACGGACCTCGCCGAACGGGCGGCCCTCTCCGTGGCCTTCTCCATGGCGCTCATGCCGGCCGTAGCACTCGTACCGACGCGCCTGCTCGGCCTCGGCCTGACGCTTCCCGTGGTCGTCGCCTCGGCCCTCTTTGTGTTTCTGGCGGGCTTCGCGGCCCACGCGAGGTTCGGACGGGCCAAGGGTGACGACGAGCCCGTCGTCCCCGACCCGGCCGTGCCGCTCCCGGCACCCGCGCTCGCGCCGCTCGCGGTGGCTCTGGCCCTGGCGCTCGGGGTCCTGGTCGGGGCCGTGCCGGGGGAGGTGGTGGCGCCGGCGATCACGGGCAGCGTCGTTCCTACGAGGGGGATGTCGCTCGTCCTCGCGTTGCTGGTCGGAGCATCGGGGGTGCTGTACCTGATCTTCCGCCAACGCCCGGAGGCGCCGGAAGAGCAGGCAAGGTCCGAATCTCTCCTGCCGACGGTCCCGCCGGGCGTACGGCGGCTTCTATTGCCCGCGGTGCTCTTGCTCGCGCTGGCGCGGGGATACACCGGGCCCGTGTTGCACGACTGGCCCTTCATGCGGGGGGTAGATCATTACTCGCACGCCGTGATGGCGAACCGGCTGATGGACGCGGGGAGGATCGAGCCGTACCTGATCTACCCCCCGGGTTTCCACACCCTGACCGCCTCCGTCTCCCGCCTGACGGGCCTCGACCCGCTGGAGATCTTCCCCGTCCTCGGCCCCGCCTTGCTACTTCTCCCGGCCCTCGCCCTCTACACCCTCGGCAACAGGCTCTGGGGCTGGGGCTACGGGGTGGCCGCGGCCTTCTTCACCGTTCTCCTCGGCGGCACGTACTACTACTTCAACGACGCCATGTACCCGAACCTGGTCACCTCGCAGTTCCTGCTGGTAATGGCGCTCGCCTCGCTGGTCGTGATGTACCGTTCGCCTTCGGCTCGAAACGGCCTCTCGCTGGCTATCCTTGGCTCCGCGGTCGCCCTCTACCACCCGGTCGCGAGCATGTACCTGGCGGCCCTGCTCGCGCTCGTCGGGGTGTACTTCGCGCTGCCGCTCCTCTTCCGCGACAGGCGCGGGGGCCTCGCCCTGACGCTCTCGCTGGCGCTTTTGGGCTCCCTCGCCGTCGCGTACGCCTGGCACACCTACGATCTGGGCGGTGAGATTTCCCGGTTCTTCGGCGGCGGTGGCGGGGGGACGACCGGTGAGGCCGTCGGAATGGCGGTGAACACGCAGGCGATCTACGCCGAGGGTTTCCTGGTCGGGACGATGGTCTCCCAGCCCGTAGCCTGGCTCGGCCTGCTTGGTATCTTCCTCCTGGTCGTCAGGGTAAGGGAGACGGGCGGGATGCCCGTCTCCCTGGCGCACCTGACGGTGTTCTTGTGGGCCGCGATCCTCTTTGCCGGCAGCCGCCTCTCGGTGACCGGCTTCCCCCAACGCTTCGGGCGAGACCTGGGCATCCCGCTCGCCCTGCTGGCCGCCCTCGGCCTCGTCGCCGTGCTCAAGTCCGCGGGACCCCGCAGAAGAACAGCATCCGTCTTCGCAGCCTCGGTGGTGGTGTTGCTGGCGGTGGCGCTCGTCGGGACCGGAACGGTCCAGAGCCTCCGCTGGGCGGCCAAGCCGAGCGTCCAGATGACCACGACGCCGGCCATAGCCGAGGCCGGGGCCTGGCTCGAAAGCCACAACGAGGGCGGCAACATCATGGTAAGCCCGCACGCCAACCAGGTTCCGAGCCGGATGATGCTCGCGATGGGCGAGTACTCCGCGCTCCAGTCGTTCGAGTACGGCCAGATCCTGACCCCCAGAGACCTACCCCCCACCGGCCCCGAACCCCTCATGGACGTCCTGCGCACCATGATAAACCCGACAGGCGAACAGGCCTCGAACACCCTGAAAGAGTACGATATTCGCTACATCGTCCTCTACAAAAACATGCCAGACAGGCCGACGGCCGACTACTGGAGACGCTTCGAGGCCCACCCGGACCTCTATCCCGCGGTCTTCGAGAATAAGGACGTTCTCATAGTATCGGCGGGATAAGCCTGTCAGCCAGTCAGCACGCATCGGCCCGCTTCGCGGGCCTCGCTCTCAGCTTGTCGGCAAGAAGCTGAAGTGCTGATGAGCGGAAGCCGAAGGCTGGAGCGTGCTGACAAGCTGGCAGGCTCTATAATGCCCGGCGCGGCGCGCCACCGAGTCCGGGCGAGAGATGGAGTATCTGAAGGAGACGACAAAGAGGGAAGGCATAACCTTCGTGCTGCTCGTGTACGGCGCGAGTCGCCTGCTCTATCTGGCCGCCGGGTCCGTGCTCGCGGGTGTGGTGCCGATCTCGCGCTTCCAGACGGTTACCATGGACGTGCCTTTCGGCAGGATGGGCCTCTGGTCCCACTGGGATGGGGAGCACTACGTCGCGCTCGCGGCCGGTGGTTATCTGCGGCCGCCGGAGCAGGTCTCTCCCGCTTTCTTTCCACTCTATCCGCTCCTGATGCGGTCTTTCGCGGAGCTCTTCGGGGGGCCCGTCTCGTGGGGGGCCCTCTCGGTGTGGGGGACCCTGATCTCGCTGATAGCACTCCCCTTCGCCCTCTTCTTCGTCTACCGTATCGCCGAAGACGGCTGGGACACGGGCGTCGCCCGCGGCGCCGTCCTCGCCCTAGCCCTCTTCCCAACCACTTTCTTCTTGAACGCGGCCTACACGGAGAGCCTCTTCCTCGCCCTCTCCGCGGGCTCCCTGTGGGCGGCCAGGGTGAGGAAGGACCTGCTGCTCGCCTGCCTGCTCGCTGGCCTCGCAACGGCAACGCGCAACGTCGGCGTCTTCCTGCTGGCTCCTTTGGCCTACGAGTGGTTCAGGAACAGGGACCTCTACAACTGGCGGGGCGTCTACCTGGCGCTCGCGCCCTCCGGCCTCGCCGCCTACGCGACCTATCTCTGGCTACGCTTCGGCGATCCGCTCCTGTTCTACACGGACCAGCAAAAGTGGGGCCGCGAACCGGCGGGCCCCCTAGCCACCGCCGCGAGGGCCTGGCAATCGGCGGTCGAGGGCTCGGGGCGCCTTCTCGACCCGGCGCTCTGGTCCAACCCTTCCCTGGCGGGCTTCGCCGACCACCTGTCCCAGGCGAGGGACCTCTACAACCTGCTCTTCTTCGTCTTCGCCCTCGCGGTCCTGCTGGCCGGCCTGCGGGACCTCCCGCCCGACCTAGCCCTCTACGCCTTCCTGCTCGTCCTCCCCGCCGCCCTCTTCGGAACCCCCCAGAGTCCACTCATGGGCGCCCCCCGCTACGTACTAGTGGCCTTCCCCCTCTTCATAGTGCTAGGCCTCCTGGCGAAGAACCGCCCGGTTTTCCTGGCCGGGCTCGCCTTCAGCACGCTCCTCTCGCTGGTCTTCTGCGCCCTGTTCGTGACCTGGAGGTTTGTCGCTTAGGTAGCTTGTCAGCGGGTCAGTACTTCAGCCTGTCAGCCTTCTTTGGTAGCGCATGCTCCAACCGACAACGGATGACGCGCGTGGCGCCGGATTGCACGTGTTCCGGTGGCGCGCCTGCGTGGAGTCTCTGTTTTCCAGCAGAGCCACGACTTGAGTAACTGGGTGCTGAGATGCTGACAGGCTGAAGTGCTGACCAGCTCTCTACCCCGCGTAGACTGATTCGCAGTCGGGGGATACGAGGTCTTCGCGGTCAGCGCTGATCGAGTCGTCGCCTGGGCCGCAGCCTACACGGTCCACGGCCCCGTCTTTTGACTCGATAAAGTCGTCGCCGGCGCCTGCCAGCACGTCGTCGCCGCCATCGCCGGCGTAGATCTCGTCCTTCCCGGCGCCGCCGTAAAGGGCATCGTCGCCTGAACCGCCGTAGAGGGCGTCTTCACCGTTGAAGCCGGCGATCCTGTCGGCCCCGTCGGTGCCGCGCAGGGTATTGTCTCCCCCACCTCCGAGCTCGACGCCCGCCAGGGCGTCCCCCGCGGCCAAGACGAGCAGCAGGGCCCCGATCGCGGCGAAGAGGAGCCCGGCCCACCGCAGCCCTCCCTCCGCCGGACGCCGCTCCCCGCGGGGGGCGGGGACGGGCAGAACGGTGGTGCCCCTGGAGCTCAAGATGGTGTTCCGTACGGCCCGGATCTCGGCACGAGATAGTTCATACCAACGCATTCTAGAGGTCGCCGAAGACCCCCTGGTTAAAGCTCCGAAACATCCGGCTTAAATCTCTGTTAATGCGGACCGTGGGCCCCGAGATGGCCCCGTCCCCGCCAAGACTTGTGAGACTGCTTACCGGCGAAACGGACATTTAACCCAGGTTTCACGCGCGTGTAACCCTACGTTCCGGTAGGCTCCCTAACATGTGCCGGAGAGACCTTGAGACAACAGAGAGGGGGGACGCGTGGCTACCAGGCCGAGCGTTCAGAGGATCAAGAAAGAGAAGAGGGGCCTGGAGATCCAGCCGAAGGAGGGGCTGAGCCGCCGGCGGTTCCTGACCTTCCTCGGGACGGGCTCGGCGGCGCTCGCCGCCGGCAGCTCGGGCGTCCTGGTCGGCTGCGCCGAGGGCGAGGAGCAAACCCAGCAGGGCGGCTCACAAGATCGGAGCGGCTCTTCCGGGTCTCCCGGCGGGCAGAAGGCCGCGGCTTCCTTCGGCCCCATACAGCCGAGCGGCGAGGACGACGTCGTGCTCCCCGAAGGTTTTAAGTACGAGATCGTCCGCTCGTCCGGCGACCCCATGGGCGGGGACATGGTCTACGGCGACCACAACGACTTCGTCGCGTACTTCCCCGTGGACGCCCTCGACGGCGGGGACAACTCCGAAGACGGCATACTCTGGGTAAACCACGAGTACGTCAACCCGATGTTCTGGTCCGACTACACGGACACCGAAGGGGCCACGAAGAAGACCAAGGAGCAGGTAGACCGGGAGAAGGCGGGCGTCGGCGGCTCCGTCGTCAGGGTAAAGAAGAGCGGGGACGCCTGGAAGTTCGTCGAGGGCGACGGGATGAACCGCCGCATCGACGCCACGACGCCGATGGGCGTTACGGGACCGGCCGCCGGCTCGGACAGGATGAAGGGGGCGACGGAGGTCATCGGGACGCTCGCCAACTGCGGCGGCGGGGTGACCCCGTGGAACACCGTGCTCACCTGCGAGGAGAACTTCCAGGACTACTACGGCCAGCGCACCGATGACCAGGGCGAGGCCGGCCAGGGGACGGACGACTCCCCCGAGCCGTTGGAGATCGCCGAGACCTACCGCTGGCTCGACGACCCGGACAACGCCCAGCCGCCCGAGCACTACGGCTGGATCGTCGAGATAGACCCCTTCGACCCCGATTCAAAGCCGCGTAAGCACACCTGGCTCGGGAGGGTGCGCCACGAGAACGCCGCGATAACCGTCTCCGGCTCGGGCAAGGTCGTCGTCTACACCGGCCACGACGAAGAAGACCAGTGCATCTACAAGTTCGTCTCCTCCGGCACCTACGACGAGGGCGACCGGGAGGCGAACATGGACCTGCTCTCGGACGGGATGCTCTACGTCGCGGACTTCGGCCAGGGCAAGTGGGTCGCCATGGACTACGAGAACAACCCCATCTTCAAGGACAACGGCTACAAGGATCAGGGCGACGTCCTCGTCCGCACCATCGACGCGGCCAAGCTCGAAGACCCCGAGACCGAGCTCCCCATAGGCACCCCGATGGACCGCTGCGAGGACATCGAAGTCCACCCGGGGACGGGCCAGGTCTACGCGGCGCTCACCAACAACGCCCTGCACGGCAACTTCTTCGGCCAGATCATCCGCATGACCGAGAAGGACGACGACCCGGAAGCAGAGGAGTTCTCGTACGAGATCTTCGCCACCGGCGGCCCACAGACCGGCTTCGCCTCCCCAGACAACCTCCTCTTCGACGACGACGACAACCTCTGGGTCATAACGGACATCTCCAGCAGCTCTTTGGGCTCCGGCATCTACTCGACCTTCAAGAACAACGGCGCCTTCGTCCTGCCGGGCGGCCTCGAAGGCGGCGCGAGCGGCGGGGACATCGTCCAGTTCGCCAGCGCCCCCGTCGAGGCCGAGCTCACGGGCCCCGCCTTCACCCCCGACGGCAAGACCCTCTTCCTCGCCGTCCAGCACCCCGGCGAAGAGACCGAGAACCCCAAAGAGCCGACCAGCACCTGGCCCAACGGCGACGAGCCGAAAAGCTCCGTCGTCGCAATAACCGGCTTCGCGTAGAGAGCTATCAGCGGTCAGCTTTCAGACACAGAGGCCGCGCTCGCGTGGAAGTCTGGCGTCAACAGGACGTGGCCGACAGGCAACGAAGTCGAGACGGGCATCGTCCGAGACTGCGAAGCTGATAGCTGAAAGCGGAGGCCGCAAGGCCGGAGCGGGCTGACCGCTGATAGCTCTATAATGCCCTTCGGGTGTCTGGCGAGAGGGGTATTGTGGCGGAGAGGCAATTTCGGCTTCCGGGTTCTCCTTACGAGGAGTTGGCGAACATCATCGTGGCCTACGGGACCAGGGACGAGGCTTCGAGGACCGGGGACGTGGGGAAGCTCGATTCGGTGCATCAGTCGAGCGTTAGCCGGACCAACGGTTTTCTGACGGAGATCGGCGTCCTGCAGGGGGAGACGAAGAAGCTTATTACGCGCAGGGGACGCGCCCTCGCGCTTGCGCTTGCCCGCAAGGACAGGGAGGGTATAAGGGCGAACTGGCGGGGGATCGTCGGCTCCACGGAATTCCTGCAGAACGTCGTCTCTGCCGTGAAGCTGCGCGAGGGGATGCTCTTCCCGACCGTCCAGGCCTACATAGCCCACGCCGCCGGCCAGCCTCGCAACAAGCCCGTGATGACGGGGGCCGGCGCGATCGTGGAGATCCTCAAGGCCGCGGAACTCTTGAGGGAAGAGGCCGGGGAGCTCGTCGCGGTCTTCGACGAGGACCCGATGCCCGAGGAACCCATCGAAGGCGAACCGGAGGAGGGGGGATCACCCGAGCCGTCAGAAGCCGGGGTCTCCGCGGTAGTCGAGGCCAACGGCGCGTCGGATGCGGGCGCGGCGGGGGCGCCGCCGGTCCAGATCCACCTGCACATCAACTGCGATCCCGACGACATCGAAGACCTGGCCCCGAGGCTCAAGGCGCTAATACAGGGACTCTCGTAAGGCGGTCCGCGGCGCCCGCGGACCGCCCCCTGGGTCAGTCTTTCGGGTGGAGGTCCACGAGGCCGTGGCGGATCGCGATAACGAGCGCCTGGAGGCGGGTGCGGGCGCCGAGCTTGGTCAGTAGGGTCGCCATGTAGTTGCGCTCCGTATCGATGGCGACGCCCAGGCGGCGCGCTATCTCCTTGTTGCCCAACCCCTGGCCGAGCCCCTGGAGGATCTCCTTCTCCTGCGGCGTAAGCCTCTCCGCCGCCGCCCGGGCGGCGGCGGCCCGGTCCCTCTGGCTGGACGCCAGGCCCATCAACTCGATGATCTGGCCGGTCGAGAGAAGTGTCCCCTCCGCGCGTGCGCGGCGCACGGCGTCGATGACCTCTTGCAGGTAAGAAGCCTTGTGAATCATGCCCGCCGCGCCGGCCTCCACCGCCCGCGCGAAGCGAGTCCTGTCCAGGCTTGCCGTCATGATCAGGGCGATGCAGCCGGGGCTGGCCTCGCGTAGCTCGCTTATGAGCTCCGTTCCGTCCCCGTCGGGGAGCCCGGGGTCCACGATGGCGACGTCCACCCCCTCCAGCAGACCGCGCGCCTCGGCCAGCGATCCGGCCTGGGCGACCACGAGGAAGTCCCGCTCCCGCCCGAGGATTTCGGCAAGCGCCTGGCGGAGCAGGTGATGGTCTTCGACCAGCAGTATTTTAGTCGTCCCCGAGTCCACACTATCGTCTCCGGGGCGGGCAGAGGTCCACGCACCACCAATACTGGCACACGGCCGCGCGCCCGCCATCACTCATCTGCGTGATTTTTGTGACAATCCAGTAAAGAAGTCGGCCTCAAAAAAGGCCCCGTCGGTATGAAGGACGGGGCCGGAAGTGCTGCGGATCCGCTCCTTCTAGCGGCGGATCACATACCGGAAGAAGCCGACGGGCCCCCTGTTGCCCGCCGGGTCGAAGGCGGCGGCCCGGATCGTCCTGGTGGTGCCGACCCCGATCGGCCTCACGAACGTCGGGGCATCGGCGGTCACGGGGGCCGTGCCGCCCACCCGGTAGTGGATGGTCGTCCCGGACGGCGAACTCAGCGTCACGAGTTGCTTTCTCGGGTATACGCCCGGTCTGGGCGTGGCCCGGGGGGCGCTCGCGGGCGCCACGGTGTCCTTGAGCATCCTCAGGTTCACGCCGGCGCGGTCCGCGCCGCCGACCGTGTAGGAGGCCGCGGCCGTGAGCGTCCCGTCGTCCAGGCCCCTGAGGAGGGAGATCTGGCCCGCGGTCATCGCGTCTGTTCTCCAGGTCTGGAAGGTGGCCACACGCGCGTCCTGAAGCGTAGCGTCGAGCACGACGGGGTCCGTCGCGGCGTCGGCGTCGTCAACGGTTACCGAAACCGCGGTGGCGTTCCTGGCGATACCGGAGAGACGGATGCCGCCGCCCACGGTTGTCTTGTTGAGCACCCTGGGGGAACCGTTCGTGATGGCGTACTCGGCCTCAGGCGGACAGCCGACGATGGCCTCCCCGCCCCCCTCGTCGGCGACGAAGATCGCCGGCGGGCCAGCCGCCTCGTCGGCGCCGGGCGCCGCAGACCACTCCAGCGCCGCCTCGCCGGGGTTGAGGTCCCAATCTCTTGCGTCGGCCACACCGACATCGAATACGTGCGTGAAGCTGCCATCGGACCTCACGTCCGCGCCCACATCCTCGCGCAGGTCGCGCCTGCCGTTGGAGTCCCAAGGATCATCCCTGTTGCCCTTGTTCAGGCGCAACTCCAGGACGTCCGTGCCGGGGACCACGACCCCTTCAGCGAAGCTGTTGACGTTGCCGGTCGCGATGATCCTGCCCGTGTAGGAGACCTGACCGGTCGTGGGGTCGGTGACCGTCTCGGACTCGACCGGGAAATCGAGGGCGATGTCGCGCACGACGGCCGAGTCGAAGGCCGTCTCACCGGCTACCCTGGTACGGACGGTGTCACCCGGCATGACGTCGGGCGAGACAGGCGGCTTGAAGCAATCGCCGGCGGGGACCTGCCCGCCGCCGGTGTGGTTGAACTCCGCGAACCCTGTGGCGTCTGTCCTCCCGCCCACGGAGCCTACTAGAACCCCGTTCCTGAGCACGTCTATGGTGATCGCCTTGTTGGCCGGATAGCCCTGCACGTTGACGAGGTTCGTCCCGATAAAGGCCTCGATGGTCCTCCCCGCCCTCACCTGGTCGGCCGCTGAGGCCACCCCGGCAAGCGCTCCGGCGGCGAGGGCGGCGGCGAGCAACGAAGCCGCGAGCGCCTTCTTCACCGCGCCACCCCCCTTCTCCTGCCGGGTGCTTCTCCCTATCGTCATCGTTCTCTCTCCTCTCCCCGGGCTGCGCCCGTGGCTGCCTGCCGGTTGCCGGGGCCCTCTAGCGAATCCTGTACCGGAAGAAGCCGACGGGGCCCCTGTTGCCCGCCGGGTCGAAAGCGGCGGCCCGGATCGTCTGGGTGCCGGTCACCCGGATCGGACCCGTGTAGAGCTGGCTGTTAATGGTCGGCGCGCCCCCGCCGACGGTGTAGCGGACCTTTGTCCCCGCCGGTGCCTTGAGGAAGACCGAGACCGGCCTGTTGTAGACGCCGGGCTCGGGCCTGGCGACCGGCTTGGCGGCCGGCGCCACCGTGTCCTTCCTGAGGGTCAGCAGCGTCCCGGCGAAGTTCGTCGGGGTGACGTTCGCGCCGGTGACGTCCCTGTCGACCGTGTACGTGGCGCCAGCCGTGATGGCCCCGTCGGCCAGGCCCGAGACCTGGGCGTTGGTGAAGACGGCCCGCCACGTCTGGTGGCCGGACGGCTGCGTGGAGATCACGGCGTCCGCGGAGATCCTGTTGTTGAGCCTCACGGTCACGGCCTGGGCGTTGAAGGAGGTGCCCGTCAGCACGAGGTCCGACGTGCCGTCGACAAAGCTCTTGTTGATGACCCTGTGGCTCGCGCCCTTGACCGCGTACTCGGCGACGGGCGGGCATCCGACGATGGCCTCCCCGCCCCCCTCGTCGGCGACGAAGATCGCCGGCGGCGCCGCCTCTTCCTCGCCCGCGGCCGCGGTCGACCACTCCAGGGAGACCTCTCCGGGGTTGGCCCTCCAGTCCAGGGCGTCGTCGTGGCTCACGCGCAGGACCCTGGTCCAGAGGCCGTTGGCGCCGACGTTCGCGCCGATGTCCACGCGCAGGTCGCGCCTGCCGTTGGAGTCCCAGTTGTTATTGCGGTTGGCCTTGTTGAGGCGCAGCTCCAGAACGTCCGTGCCGGGGACCACGACCGCGTCGGGCCTGCTGCGAACGTGGCCGGAGATCGTGATCGTGTTGTTCGTGGTGTTGGTCGTGATCGTCGCGAAGTTGACGCCTATGTCTCGCGCGACGGCGGAGTCGAAGACGCCCGCGGGATCTCCCGCTGTCCTCGTGCGGATCACGTCCCCCGCCCGGATGTCAGGCGTGGCGTTCGGCTGGAAGCAGTCGCCCGCGGGGACCTGGCCGCCGCCGGCGTGGTTGAACTCCACGAACCCCGTATCGTCGGTCGTACCGCCCACCCTCCCGACGAGCACGCCGCTGCGGATCACCTCCACGGTGACGTCCGCGTTGGCCGGGTAGCCCTGTAAGTCCACTAGGTCGGTCCCCGTGAAGGCCTCGATAGTGCGGCCCGCCTGGACCTGATCGGCGGCCGAGGCGGACCCCGCCAGAACCCCGGCGGCGAGGACGGCCGCGAGTAGCGCCGCCACGATGACACCCTTCAACATGCCGCCTCTCCCGCCTTTTCCCTCTATGGTCATCGTTTCCCTCTCCTTCGTAGACTGCTCCCCGGCGAACCCGAACTTATCGGGCAGTCAGGGGGGACGCGTCCGGACCGCACGCCCGGCGCGGCCGGGTTGAGGTGGCGAAAATGTCATGCGCAAGTCCTTCTCGTAGCGTCGCGCTTCCTGCCGAACATGGTCGCCTTGGGGGACCTCTCCGAGCATCGCGCGAATGGGCGATCTTTGCGTAGCCCATTCTTGCTACCTTGATTGCAATGGCCCATATGGGCTAGTTGTGGTGTCCGGCCGGTGGCACAAGAGGAAGAAGAGGGGAAGAGCCGGGGCTGCGCGTGGGACCAGGGGCCCCGAGCATTGTGGATTCCGAAGGTCGGCTCCGAGAGTCGTTCGCCGCGAGAACAAGAAGGGAGGCCCCGCCCGGTGTGGGCGGGGCCTCGATGGGCGGGGCTATTCGTGTCTTTTGCCTACACGAGCGATCCTTCCTAGCGCACCACCCTGAAGCTCTTCGTCTCGCTCGTGGAGGCCAGGTTGTCGGCGTCCTTGGCGAACGCAGCCTTTATCCTGTAGGTGCCAACCGCGGTCGGCCTGTAGCTCGTGGAGTACCGCGAGAACTCGTTGAGCGTGAGGTTCCTCGTTATCGTCGTGAGGGTCCCGGGCCGGTCTATCGTCAACCTGACCGTCCCGCCGGAGTTGTTCGGGCTCACCCCCCCGCCTATGGCCCGCGTGTTGCCGAGCTTCATATCGGCGGTGGCGACGTTGAGCGTGGTCGTGCTCTGGGTGCGGATCGTGATAGTCCTCGACTGCACCTGGGAGGCGTTGCCGGCCGCGTCGTAGGCTATCGCCTTGACCGTCTGGGTCCTCGACACCTGGATCGGGCCTGAGTAGGGGTCGCTGCCCCTGTTTGGGGTGGTGCCGTCGGTGGTGTAGCGGATCTCCGCGTCAGGGTCGTCGGAGGCGAGGGTCACCGTCTGGGCCGCGTCGTAGGAGCCCGTGGCCGGGGTCATGCTGAGGCCCGGGGCGACGCGGTCTATGGTGTAGCCGAAGGAGGCGACGCTGGAGGAATTGCCCGCGGCGTCCACGACTATCGCCTTTATGGTCTGGCTGCCGGTCACGACGATCTGCTGGCCCGTGTAGGGGGTGCCGGTGGCGGCCGTCGGCTCGGAGCCGTCCGTAGTGTAGTAGATCTGGGCATTACCCTCGGGCGAGCCCAGGGAGACGGACTGGTCGGTGTTGTAGATGCCGCCGCCCGGGCTTGCCGTCGCGGCGTTCGGCGCCACCGTGTCCTTGTTGATGGTCCGCGACTGGTTCGCCGGGGCCGTGTTGGTGTTGCTGGTGAAGCTGGCGACGAGGTTGGAGGGTCCCTGGGGCAGGTTCGCCAGCGCGGAGGCGGGGACGGTGATCTCCCACGTCCCGTTGGCCGGGGCCGCCGCGAAGTTCTGGCCGCCGAGCGCTATGTTGACGTTGGTGATGTCGGCCGTGGCGACGCCGCTGACCACCAGGTTCTCGTTGGCGTTGGCCGTGTTGATCAGGTCGCGCGAGACGCTCGACATCGCGGTCTTCGCGGCCGGAGCAGTTTCCTCGCAGCCGGCGGCGGGCCCGCCGGGCTCGCCGAGCTCGGAGATGGTGGTCTCGTTGCCGGCGCCGTTGGCCCAGATGATGGAGTGCCCGCCGGTGAGGATGGAATCCTTGCGCCCGGCCTCGGTCATGCCGCCGTCCTCCTGGACCGCGTTGTCCGAGAACGGGGCCTCGTAGATGGCCTGCCAGTCGGTGGTGGCGCCCACGTAGTCGATGCTGTCGGGTTCGCCGCGCCAGCGCGGGGTCAGGTCCCTTACCTCCTCGGCGAGCTCGCCCGCGGCGAACTGTCCGCCGCCCGGGGCGATCGCGCGTCCCCCGACGACCACGTTGCCGTTGGCGTCTTCGGTGGGCCCGGAGGTGATGGCGATGTCCGCGACGGTGGTGGTCTCGACGCCGGCGGGGGTTGTAACCCGCACCACGTCGCCGCCCTGGATGTCCGGGGTGGCGCCGACCCAGCAGTCGCCCGGTCCCGGATTTCCTTCGGCCCCGTGGTTGACCTCGAGGCCGGACCCCGCGGCCCCCGCGACGGTCCTGGCCGCCCCGGTATCGCCTATGACGACGCCGTTCCTGAGCACCTCGATCCGCATGTCTATGCCGTTTTGATAGTTCTCGGCGACCACCATGTCGCGGTCGGGGAACACGGTCAAGGCGTGCGGGTTGTTCACGGCGGCCCAGGAAGGGCTCGCGGCGGCCGCGCCCATCACGAGGGCGGTGGCCGAGAGGGCGAGCAGCTTCTTGAGCTTGCTTCCGCTCTCTAATATGTTTGTGGGCCTGGCAGTCATTCTTTTCTTCCTTTCGTTGCTTTTCTCGTCGGTTTCGCCTGGTGGTGTCTTTGCCTTCTTTATGTATCCGGGCTCCTGGACAACGGACAAGCATGCGTCTGGCCTGCCGGATCGTAGATCGTCGCGTTGTTCGTGGAACCCACCTCCTCCGCCTCCTGCTTTGGTCTGCGAATCTTCGCCCGTTGCGTTCGATCCGCCATTGCGTTTATGGGCGATCTTTTACTAGCCCATGTGGACTAGAAACGCGGGGCACAAATCTAGTGGCCGTGGCCCCCGCCCTCGCCGGCCGGGAGATCCAGGGCGACGGCACGGCCGCCGTCGAACCGGAGCATCAGGTTTTCGGCCTTCTCGGGGGCCTGGAAGACCAGGTTGCCCGCGACGGCGTTGCCGCCCGCGAGGTTGTCCTCGCCGAGTTGCGACCGGATCGGCTGGTGGTCCTTGACCCCTTTGCCGGAGAGGCGGAAGTCTTCGGGCGCGTACTCGAGGCCGCCGCGCGAGACCAGCGTCACCTCGACGGCGAAGCGCTCGTATCCCTCCGGGGCCATGTCCATGCCCGTGGAGGACATGTTCATGCCACCGGCGGAGAACTTGGAGGTCTGCATGGGCGCCATGTGCTCCGGCGTCACCTTCTCGACCCGAAGCAGCCCACCGGGCACCTTTACGTCTTCCCCGACACGAGCAGGGGGCTCCTCGCCCGTCAGGGAAGAGACCAGGCCCCACCCGCCCGCGACCAGCGCCGCGGCGACGGCAAAAGCCAGGATCAAAGCCCCCGCCACCGCCCGATACCTGGGTACCGTCGGGGAGACGGCCCCGGAAAGGTCTTCGGTCTCTCTGATCGCGGTCTGCGAGGTCATAGGGTTTCGCGCCTCCACTTCGGCTCTTGACTCTGCGCCGTTATGATCGTCCGCAGGGCGTACCCCGCCATCGCGTGTATGGACGAACTTTGACTAGCCCATCTGGACTAGCCCCGGCAAAAGAGAAGGGCCGGAGCTCCCGCCCCGGCCCGGTCTCGCCTATCCCCCCACGTTACCGGGAGACGACCACCCTCTCGCAGTTGCCCCCGACGATGTCCTCGGTGCCGGGGTCTATGAGCACCCGGTCGAAGCCGGCCCCGCAGTTCACGCGGTCTGTCTCGCCCCTGCCGGGGTCGACGGCGTTTATGAAGTCGTTGCCGTCGCCGCCGAAGAGGCGGTCGGAGTCGCCGCGCCCGATCAGGGTGTCCCTGCCGCCCAGGCCGCGAAGCGTGTCGTTCTCGGCCGTGCCGACCAGCCTGTCGGGGCCGTTGTCCCCCGTAAGGTTGAGCGCAAGGGCGGCGCCCGCGCTGAGGGCCACCATCATCGCCGCGACCGTGAGTATCAACACCAATTTCCTCATGCTTACCTCTCTATCGTCCTTGCTCGTGGCTTTTCCGTACGCCACGATCATGCCGCGAAACGCCGGGATCTTCCTCGTCAATTCCAACGATTTTTGGGTAGTCCAATTGGGCTAAGGGCCGACCCTGCCTGAAGCGGTTTGCAGAGGGGTAGAACCTCTCTGCAAAGCTCTCAGCGATCAGCGGTCAGCCTTCAGCAAGAACAAAAAAGCTGACCGCTGATCGCTGAGAGCGGAGGCGAAGCCGGAGCGGGCCGATAGCCGACGGCGCGGGTTGCGGTGGCTCAATGCCACCGCGATCCGCTTTAGCGGACGACCCTGAAGCTCTTGACGGCGCTCGTCGATCCCAGGCCGTCGGCGTCCTTGACGAAGCTCGCCTTTACCCGGTAGGTGCCTACCGCTGTCGGCCTGTAGGTGAAGCCGAACCGGGAGAAGGCATTGAGCGTGAAGCCGCGCGTCGCGTTCGGGAGGTCGCCGGGACGGTCTATGGTCACCCTGACGAAGCTGCCGGCCTGGTTGGGGCTCACCCCGCCCGCTATGGCCCGCGTGTTGCCGAGCTTCATGTCGGCCGTCGGGACGTTGAGGTTGGTCGTCGTGGCCTTGCGGATCGTGACGGTCCTCGACTGGACCCCGGAGGCGTTGCCCGCGGCGTCGTAGGCTACCGCCTTGACCGTCTGGGTTTTCGCTATCCGGACCGGGCCCGTGTACAGTTTGCTGGTCCTGTTGGGCGTGGAGCCGTCGGTGGTGTAGCGGATCTCCGCGCCCGGGTCGTCGGAGGTGAAGGGAACCATCTGCGCCGCGTCGTAGGAGCCGCTGACGAAGTTCGAGGTCAGGCTCGGGGCGACGCGGTCAATAGTGTAGCCGAAGGAGGCGACGCTGGAGGGGTTGCCCGCGGCGTCCACGACTATCGCCTTTATGGTCTGGCTGCTCGTCACGTTTATCTGCTGGCCGTCGTAGAGGGTGCCCGTGGTCGCGGTCGGGTCGGAGCCGTCCGTCGTGTAGCGGATCTTCGCGCCCGCCTCCGTGACGCCCAGGGAGACGGACTGGTTCGTGTTGTAGAGGCCTGGCCTCGGGGTCGCCGTGGCGGGCGGCGGGGAGACCGTGTCCTTCTCGACGGTCGCCGTCTGCGGCTGTGCCGGGGCGCCCGGTCCGGTGAAGGTTGCCTTTACCTCGTTATCTCCCTCCCTGAGGCCGGAGGCCGGGATCAGGGCCGACCACGTGCCGTTCGCCCGGTCCACGTCGGCCGCCGGGGCTTCCACGCCGTTGAGCTGCAGGCCGACGTCCACGCCGTCCTGTATGACGCCGCTTACCGCGACGTTCTCGTTCACGTTTGCCTGGGTGATGAGCTCGGGGGAGGCGACGCCGAGCGCGCTGTCCGGCGCGTCGGGGGCGAGGGCCTCGCAACCAGGCGCGGGACCGCCCGTGCCGAGGCCCTCGACGAGCTGGGCCTCCGCCGGCAGGGGCGCCACGTGGCCGTAGCCCATCGCGTGGTCGCCGTTCAAGATGGCCTGCTTCTGCTGCTGAGTGGTAAGCGCCCCCCGCTGATCGAAGATCTCGTACGGCGCCTCGTAGATGGCCCTCCAGCCGTCCTGCGTGCCGTCTATCCTCTCCACCCTGGTCGGGTTGGCCCTGAGCCTGGGAGAGACGCTCCTGACCTCGCCGGAGTTGAGCTGGTCGATGGGGATCGGACTCCCGTCGGCGTAGGAGGCCGTGCCCTCCACGATCACGTCGAACGGGTCGAGGGTGGCGGGGTTGTCTTGCGCGGGACCCGGCATCGTTATGTTGTCGACGAGGATTTGGTCGGTAACCCCGGCGGCGTCCGTGACCACGATGCGGTCGCCGGGACGCACGTCGGGCGTGAAGTTCTCCCAGCAGTCGCCCTGGACCACGTTGCCCTCCACGCCGTGGTTCACCTCGAGACCGCCGCCCTCCGGGGTGTCGACCGCCAGCCCGAACGCCGTGGCTATGCGGGTGTCGCCGCGGTAGACGTCCACGGTGAGCTTCTCGCGCGTCTGGTAGCCGAAGGCCGCCACGAAGTCCAGGTTGCCGAAGACGGTGATGTTCCTGCCGTCCCTGACCCCCGGCCCGGTGGGCATGGCCGACGCCGGTATCGCCAGCGTCAGGCCCACCAGGAGGGACAGGGCGCAGACCGCCAGCACCTTTGCCCGCCTGCCGCCGGTGGTCGCCTGCCGTCCCGCGCTCTCATCGGTCATCGCCTTTTGCCCCTCTCAGGTCTTCTACACGACGGATCACCGCTAATCATCCCGCCTCACGGCCACCCCGCCATCCCCCGCAAAGGCGAACTTTCTCTAGCCCATTCGTCGTACCGATGGGACCGGCCCACGCAAGAGAGGCCCCGCCCACACCGGGCGGGGCCTCGAAGGACAGCTACTCGCGTCGTTTGTTTTCCTTGCCTAACGGACCACCCTGAAGCTCTTCATCACGCTCGTGGAGGCCAGGGCGTCGGCGTCCTTGACGAAGCTCGCCGTTATCCTGTACGTGCCCGGCGCGGTCGGCTTGTAGGTAGTGCTGAACCGCGAGAACTCGTTGAGCGTTGCGCTCCTCGTTATGGTCGAGAGCGTGCCCGGGCGGTCTATCGTCACCCTGACGAAGCTGCCGGCCTGGTTGGGGCTCACCCCGCCCGCTATGGCCCGCGTGTTGCCGAGCTTCATGTCGGCCGTCGGGACGTTGAGGTTGGTCGTCGTGGCCTTGCGGATCGTGACGGTCCTCGACTGGACCCCGGAGGCGTTGCCCGCGGCGTCGTAGGCTACCGCCTTGACCGTCTGGGTTTTCGCTATCCGGACCGGGCCCGTGTACAGTTTGCTGGTCCTGTTGGGCGTGGAGCCGTCGGTGGTGTAGCGGATCTCCGCGCCCGGGTCGTCGGAGGTGAAGGGAACCATCTGCGCCGCGTCGTAGGAGCCGCTGACGAAGTTCGAGGTCAGGCTCGGGGCGACGCGGTCAATAGTGTAGCCGAAGGAGGCGACGCTGGAGGGGTTGCCCGCGGCGTCCACGACTATCGCCTTTATGGTCTGGCTGCTCGTCACGTTTATCTGCTGGCCGTCGTAGAGGGCGCCGGTGGTGGCGGAGGGGTCCGTCCCGTCCGTCGTGTAGCGGACTTTCGCGCCCGCCTCCGCGCTGAGCGTGACGGATTTGTCGGTATTGTAGATGCCGGGAGGCACGTCGGACGTCGCCGGGCCGGGGGCGACCGTATCTTTTTGGAGTTCCAGGGTCGCGCCCGTGGTCGTCCCGCCGCCGGAGAGGGCGTAGGCGCCCGTGGCGGTCAGGGTGCCGTCGCTCAGGGCGTCGAGATCCGCCCGCGAGAACTGCGCGGACCACGTCTGCTCTCCGCCGGGGCCGGGGGCGAGGTTGGTGGCGCTGACGGTGGGATCGGTGGTTGCCGCGTCGCCGTCGCCCAGGGTAATGTCGACGCCGGAGACGTCCTCCATCGCGGTGCCGCTGAGGTTGAGGGTGTCGCTGGCGATGTTCACGTTCTCGTCGTCGCTGGTGGCGACGGCGTTCGACTGCTTCGGCGCGAGCGCCTCGCACCCGAGGGCGGGGCCGCCGCCTCCGACGCCGTCGACGAGCTGGGTCTCGGCCGGCAGGGGCGCCACGTGACCGTAGCCCATCGCGTGATCGCCGTTCAAGATGGCGTCCTTCTGCTGCTGGGCCGTGAGGGGCGCGGGCATCTGGACGATATCGTACGGGGCCCGGTAGATCGCACGCCAGCCATCGGTCGTACCCGGGATCCTCTCGACGGCGCTTGGCGCCGCGCGGAACCTTGGGCTCGCCTGCCGCAGCTCACCGGAGTCGAGCCGGTCGACGGGGATGGGCGTCCCGTCGGCGAAGGAGGCACGGCCCTCGACGATAACGTCGCTCGGGTCGGCGGTCGAAGTGTCGTCCTTCGGCGCCTTCATGGAGATACCGTCTACGGTGACCTCCTCGGTCACGGTCCCGGCCGCGCTCGTCACCACCACGCGGTCGCCGGGCAGGATGTCGGGCGTGAAGTTCTCCCAGCAGTCGCCCGGCTGAGGGTCTCCTTCAGGCCCGTGGTTTACTTCGAGGGCCCCGTTCTGGGGCAGACCCTCGTCGGCCTCGACCGCCGGCCCGGTGGCGGTGCCGATCATGTGGTCCCCGCGGAAGACTTGCACGGTGAGCTCCTCACCCACCTGGTAGCCGAAGACGGCTATGAAGTCCAGGTTGTGGAAGACGGTGATGTTGTGCCCGGGCTGTATCCCCGGGCCGGTCGGCAAAGCCTGAGCCGGTGCCGCGAGCGGCAGGCTCACGAGGAGGGCGGTGGCGGAGATCGCCACCAGCTTCTTGAGCCGTCTCCCCCTCTCGAATATGTTCCCGTACTGTGTACCCATCTCCCCTACTCCCTTTCTCTCTGGACCTGTCGCTTCGTTTGCCGCTCCTTCGGGGACCGGAACCTTCCGGCAACCCGTGGGCGGGAGCCCGGTCTGCCTGTTACAGTTCGTCCGCCAGGCCCACCTCCCCGCAGGTCCTGTCCTCGTAGGTACTGCTTCGGGAATATGGTCGCTTACCCCGCAGGATTCGCCATCGCTTGCATGGGCGAACTTTCCCTAGCCCATTTGCCGTATGAGGCACAATCCCCGGCGATCCGGTACCAAAAGCCGGGACGACGAGGGGACCCGTCCTGAAAGAACGGGTCCCCCGCGGCTCGAAGGCCCTATCGGATGACTACGGGGCGATCCTGAAAGACCAGCTCATGCCCGTGGCCATCGCGTTGCCGGCCGTGTCCTTCACCCCGTTCGCCCCGCCCACGATCGTCGCGGTGTAGGTGGCGCCGCGGACGAGGTTGGCGTTCGGGTTGAGGGTGACGACCCTGGTTGCCGGGCTGTAGTTGACGGTGGCGCCGACCCTGGTGCCGTTCCTGACGAGCCTGACGGTGGTCCCGTTCACGGTGTCGGCCGTCATCGCCTCGGAGAAGGTGGCCGTGACGTTGCTGGCGGGCGCGACGTTCCGGGCGCCGGCGGCCGGCGTCGTCCTCGTGACCGTGGGCCTGACGGTGTCGATGGTCCAGGTGCGGGAGGCCGGGTCGGCTTCGAGGTTGCCGGCGAGGTCCGTAGTCTGCGCCCTGAAGGTGTGCGAGCGGTTGGGGGCGAGCCCGGTGTAGTTCCTGGGCGAGGTGCAGGCGGCGAAGGCGACCCCGTCGAGGGAGCACTGGAACCTCGCGCCCTGCGGCTCGCTGGAGGAGAGGCCGAAGCTGGCCGTGGTGACGTTGACGGTGCCCGTAGGACCGGAGGTAATGGTCGTGTTCGGCGCCGCCGTGTCGACGGTGAGGTTGAGGACGTTTGACCTAGCACTCTCGTTGCCGGAGGCGTCGGTGGCCGTCACGAGGAGGGCGTGGTCCCCGTCGGAGAGCGTATTGGCGGTGACGCTGAAGCTTCCGTTGGTGCCGGCGGTCGCCTGGCCCACCTGGTTCAGGGTGTCCGTGCCCGTGAGCTCGAAGAGCCTGACGGTCGAGCGGGCCTCGGCCGTGCCGCCGAAGGTCGGCGTGGCGTCGTTCGTCACGTTGTCGGTGTTGGAGAGGCCCGTGTCGCTCGCGGCGGCCAGATCGAGGGCGCCCGGCTGGCGCGGCGCGATGCCGTCCACGATGTTGAACTCGAAGGTCCTGACGGCGCTCTTGTTGCCGGCCTTGTCGACCGCTATGGCCTTCAGGGCGTAGGGCTCGGGCCTGGCGTCGAGCACGATTTGCGACTCGGCGAGCCTGCTGTACGGGGTCGGGTCGTTGCCGTTGAGGGTGAAGCGGATGCCCGTTCCCTCGGCGTCGCCGTGTTCGAGCGCGATCGCCTGCCAGGTCGGGTAACGGTTCGTGCCCGTGTTGGCGTTCGGCGTGGCCGTGATGCCGTTCGCGTCGGGTGCCACGGTGTCCTTGAGGACCTCGAAGTTCACGACGCCGTCGAAGGTGGTGGTGGTCGGGTTGCCGTTCGCGTCAGGCTCGCCCGGGACCGTGTAGGCCGCGGAGGCCGTGAGGGTGCCCTCGTCGAGGCCGCCAAGCTGCCCGGCCGTGAAGGCGGCCTTGAAGACCTGGGCGTTCGGGCTCGTGAGGCCGGGGGACGGGGTGATGGCGGCGTCGGCGGAGGCCGTGTTTCCGGACCCGTCGGTCAGCGTTACCCTGACGGCGCTCGCGTTGTTTGAGAGGCCGTCGATCTGGAGGCCCTGGGAGACGTTGGTGGCGTTGACCGCGTCCCGGTTCGCGCCGGTAACGGCGAAGTCCGTGGGGGCGGGGCAGCCGCCGAAGCCGGGGCCGCCGAGCTCGCCGACCTCGAAGATCGTGATCCCGAGCCGGTCGCCCGCGGCGTTGGTCGCCTGCCAGCCCATGATCCTGGTCTGGCCCGCGACCGCGAGGTCGCGCTCGACCGCGTTGAGGCCCGTGTAGACGGCGGTCCACCTGGTGCCGTCGGGGTTGTCCTGCGGATCGACCGGGTCGTAGGAGATGTCGCCGAGCTCGGCGCCGTCGCTCGTCGCCCGGATGTCTCGCCGGCCGATGGTGCTGCCGGGGGCGTCCCTGAAGTCGGGGTTGATGATGCGCTGCTCGAGGCGCTCTATGGGGAACGGGTTGCCGTTGGCGTCGGCGGCGGTGCCGTGGATGACGACGGTGCTGCCGACCTCCTCGGCACCGGTCGCGAAGACGTCCGAGGTGCTAACGGCGTCGCCGTTGCCCTGGGCGTCGGTGACGATCACCTCGTCGCCAGCCTTGATGTCGGGGGTCTGGCCGGTCCAGCAGACGCCGCCCGGGTGGTTGACCTCCAGGAAGCCGGCCGCGTCGGTGGTGCCCTTGGCGGCGCCGACGACGTGCCCGTTACGGACTACCTTGAAGAACAGGTCGGTGAAGGGCTCGTAGAAGTCGGCCACCACGAAGTCCCGCGAGGGGAAGACCGTGACGTCGTGCGGGAGCTGCGGCGGGTTGTTGATGGTCCCGGTGTTGGGCGCGTCGGGGACGTCTATGGGCGTGACGTTGGCCGGGGCGTCCACGGTCGAGTCGGGACCGACGTTGATGTCGTAGGCGAAGGAGTTGACGCCGCTCTGGTTGCCCGCGGCGTCGACCATGCGGGCCCGGATGGTCTGGTCGTCGGTGACGATGATGTCCTCGCCGAAGACACGGCTGGCGAGCGTGGGCTGGCTGCCGTTGGTGGTGTAGTAAACCTCCGTGAGCCGGTCCTCGCCAGCGGGCTTCTGGAGCTTCACGTTCTGCGGGCTCGTGAACGTGCCGGCGCCGGGCGTTGCCGTGAGGCCGCCCGCGTCGGGGGCCACGGTGTCCTTGAGGATCAGCTTGTCCGCGCCCTTGATCTGGCGCTCTACCGGAAGCTGGGTCGCCTCGTCTATGTCCTGGATGGTGTAGGTGCTAGAAGCGGTGAGGTTGCCGTCGGCGAGTGTCGCGACGTCGGCGGCGGAGAAGGTTCCCTTCCAGCTCTGGTGCCCGGTGGCGGGCGTGGGCTGCTGGGTTATGTTGGCGTTTATGGTCCTGGTGCCGTCGGAGAGGGTGGCCGTTACGGCGCTCGCGTCGAAGGCGGAGCCGGTGACGTCGAGGGCCTGGCCGACGTTCGAAGCGTTTATGGCGTCGCGGCCGAAGTCGGCGACGCCGTAGCTCGCGCCGGCGCCGCAGCCGCCGAGGCCGGGCCCGCCGATCTCGTCTTCCTCGAAGATCGTGATCCCGAGCCGGTCGCCCGCGGCGTTGGTCGCCTGCCAGCTCATGATGCGGGTCTGGCCCGCGACGGCGACCTGCTCGGCCTGGTCGCCGAGGTCGGAGTAGGTGGCCGTCCAGGCGTTGCCGGTCTCGCCGTCGTAGGAGATGGTGCCGAGCTCGGCGCCGTCGCTCGTCGCCCGGATGTCTCGCCGGCCGACCGAAGTATCTACCAGGTCGGGGTTGATGATGCGCTGTTCCAGGCGCTCGATCGGGATCCTGGAGCCGTCGGCCTCCCTGGCCGTGCCGTGGACCTCGATGTTGCCCGTCGTATCGTTTATGAAAGCGGCCTCGGCGGTCACGTTCGCCGTGGTCACGGCGTCGCCGTTGCCCGAAGGATCGGTGACGACCACCCTGTCGCCGGGGAGAATATCCGGGGTCTGATCCGTCCAGCAGACGCCGCCCGGGTGGTTGACCTCTAGAAGGCCGCCGGCCACTACGCCGGTGGCGGTGCCTACCGTCACGTCGTTGCCGCCGGTATCTTTGCGGATAACCTCGAAGTCCAGCCGCTGTCCGTCCTGGTAGCCATCTGCCACCACGAAATCTCGCTGGGGAAATACCACGACCTCGTGGGGCAACTGCGGCGGCTCGTTTATTACGGCCTGCGCGTTGGCCTGCGGCGCGAGCGCCAGAACGGCGAGCAGCGCGGCGAAGCAGGCGAGGAACGCCTTCCTGACTACGCTGATACCCCTGCTCGAATCGTGCTCCCGTACGTACGTCATGCCTTCTCCCTTGCTGGTTGAAACGCCCGCGCTCGCGCGCCGAAACGCGGACCCCTCGGGTCCGCGAAAGAGATAGTTCGATGGTCGCCGGTGCGTGACCTGCTCTTCGTAACCCATACCGGTCATCCTCTTCTCCTCTGATGTGCTATTTCCCACAAGAGAATGATGCGGCATCCCACACGGTTCTCCCTCGCGAAGATAGGCCATCTTTGACTAGCCCAAAATAGGCGTGTACCTCTAGCTCATTTGGGTTAAATACGGCCGCGGAAGGTTCTATCCGGCAAGAAGATCCAGCCGGAGGGCGGTGTCGACGGGGCGGGGCTTCGCCCGGGCTAGATCCAGCGCCGCGCCCGAGCTTTGTAGCCCAGGTACTCCCGGCCGAACTCCCGCTCCAGGTAACGCTCTTCTTGCTCGATAACCCTGACCCTTATTACCGCCAGTACCACCGGCAGGAGGAGCAAGGACCAGGACGACCTCGCCAGCAGCGAGATCCCCGGATATATCATCGCGAACGAGAGGTACCCGGGATTGCGGCTGTGGCGGAACGGCCCCCGGTCAGCAGCCTGTCGGCCGGTTCGTCCAACCGGAAGGGTGTCCCGGATCTCCTCATGGTGCGTCCGAACCAGCCCGCCAGCGAAACCCCGGCGCCCCCCAACACCAGGCCAACAACCCGCGAGGATCTACCCGGCAGGACGGGCAATCGGGCCGACCTGCCGAGCGCGAGGCCCGCCACCAGGCCGCCGAGAAAGATGGGCGGCGGGGGTACGAGTATGCCCCCGAATCGTCCCGTCGACCGTCGTCCTCGCCCACGCCGCTTCCTCCAACTCACCCACAAGCCGGGTTCGATGCGGGAGCATGCCACGACCCGCGGTTCGCGGCCAGTTCGGTGCTCTTCGCGTCTTCGACCCGCGAATGCGTTTCGCCAACCCCACTCCACCCGGGCGTTGCCTTTGGCGAGGTTTCGAAAAGGGGGCCGGCCCGATGCTGGGCCGGCCCCCTCTGCTCCCGTCTGCCCCCCTTACTAGCGGTTACGGATGGTGAAGCTCCAGCTTCTCGCGGCGGAGCCCCCGTCGACGTCGGTGGCGGTCACCCTGACGTTGTAGCGGCCGGGGTCCAGCGGCTGGCCCGCCGGGACCTGGTAGGTCAGGCGGTTGGTGTCGGCGTTGTAGACGAAGGCCGACCGCGGTATGGCCCGACCGTTGATCGAGAGCGTGACGTCGGCCTCGGTCAGGTCGGAGTCGCTGTCGTTGACGGTCGCCGCCACCCGAGGCGTCGCGTCCCTTATGGCCGTGGTCGGGCTCATGTTGGAGATAGTGGGCAGGAAGTTCCGGATCCTGTACTCCGCCACGAACGTCTGGGAGACGTTGCCGGCCGTATCGACACCGAGGAACCTCAAAGTGTCGCGGGCGTTGGCGATGCGGACGGAGTTGCCCTCCGTGGTGCCGGCCGCGCCCGGGGCCGGATCGACCGCGCCGTTGAGCGTGTAGTGGACGCTTGCCGCCTCGTTTGGCGTCAGCGTGACCGTGTGGGCCCTGGGGTAGGTGCCGGCGGCGGCCTGGGCCGTGACCCTGGGGGCCGTCCGGTCGATCGTGAGGCTCAGGGCCGGATCGGTGGCGGCGCTGGTGTTGCCCGATTGGTCGGTCGCCGTGGCCGTCACGGGAAGATCCGCGCCCGGGGCGAGGCCGGCGATGGTGACGCTGTACCTGTTGTCTTCGCCCGCGACGGCGCTTCCCCTCTCGGTACCGTTGACCAGGATCTTCACCGCGGAGCCAGCCTCGGCGTCGCCGGTGAAGGTGAGGCTGGCGGCGTTGGTGACGTTGTCCTCGTTGGACTTGCCCGTGTCGCTCTCCGCCGCGAGGTCCACGGACGGGACGTTCGGCGCCTGGTTGTCCACGATGTCGTAGGCTTGCGCGCCGACTTCGGAGGAGTTGCCGGCCTCGTCTACGGCCCAGAACTTGAGCGTGGTGTCCTTGCGGATCACTACCGGCGTGGCCGCGTCGTAGAGCGCCCTGTCGACGTTGGTGGGATCGGAGGGGTCCGTGCCGTTGGTGGTGTAGAAGATCTTGACCTTGCCCGGCTCGTTGGCGACGCTCAGCCTCACCGCCGGGTTGACGTTCTCGAAGACCCTGGCGCCTTCCACGACGGAGCCGGCCTCGGGGGTGTCCTCGGCGACCACGACCGGGGCCTCGGTGTCCATCTTGTAGACCTCGGTGTAGACCTTCGTCGGCCGGGGATGGGTGGCGCTCGTGGCGGCGTACTTGAGCGTGGTCTCGCCGTTGGCGGGGATCTGGATCGGGGCTCCCGCGACGAACTCCCGCGCGTTCTCCGTCGGCTGGCCGTCCGCGCCAACAGGCTCGGAGCCGTCGAGCGTGTAGAAGATCCTCGCGTCGAACTCGGAGGCGCCGAGGGTCACGTCCAGGGGCCTGTTGTAGAAGCCGCCGACCGCGCTCGCGGCCGCCTGGAACTCGGAGTACCGGCCCGTTACGGAGAAGAAGTCGGACTGGATGTAGGGCTTCTCGGCCGTCCCCCGGTTGAAGTCGACCGCGGATTCCTCGTCCTGGACCGCCCGGATACCGGGGCCCTCGACCCTGAAGAAGTTGGCGGGGACCATCGGCGAGTCGGGGTCGTTCGGGTCCGCGTGGGCCATGATGGGGCTGCCCTGGACGACGTCCTGGTCGGTTACGGGGTCGGCGAGGTAGCGTCCGCCGTCCGGGGCGTCCGTAGGCTCCTTGGTCTTATCCGCGAGGGTCAGGAACGGGCCGACGCGGGAGAAGCGGGCCTCGTTGAAGTCGCAGGGCTCCGCCTCGGAGGGCAGCATGCAGCCGATGTCCTCGGTTACGTTGATCTCCCCGCTGCCCTTGCCGTTGTCCTCGGCGACGTAGGTGTCGACGCCGTAGGGATGGGTGACCTTGTAGGTCTCGCCGATGATCAGGTCGTCTACCCGGATGCGGATGCGTCCGAAGACCATACGGTCGTTGGGGTTCGGCTCCTCGTTGAGGAACGCGGCCTCCAGCGCCATGATCAGGTCTGCAGACCCCCTCTCGCTGGTGTCCATGCTGGACTCGCCGGTCCACCAGAAGGCCTCGCCCGGGAAGCGGTCGGGGAAGCGGACGCCGTCGCCCGGCTGCCAGTCCGCCGGCATCTCCATGGGCGTGGCGCAGTACCCGCCGCCCGCCTCGGGCGCCGCGACGGGGTTGAGGCATTGGTCGAGCCTGACGCCGTTGCGGTCCTCGTACCAGAACGGGAACCCGGTGTGCGGGTTCACGGGGCCGACCTTGAGGTTGGCGACCACGAACTTCCGGCTCTTGATCCGGCTCCAGGCTCCTTCCTCGTCCTGGCCCGTGGCCTCGTTGTGGTTGAGGTCCAGGGCCGCGGCCTTCACGGTCTGGGTGCGGGCGATGTTCAGGACGTTGCCCTCGTTCTGGGCCCCGGGGGCCGGGTCGTAGACGAACGATCTGCGGTTCGGGTTGGCCTCGTCCGTGGGGTCCGAGCCGTCGGTGGTGTAGTAGACCCTTGCCTTCTGGGTCGCGGCTATGGTGAGGTCGCCCGGCTCCTCGTGCTTGCCCGCCGCGAGGCCGGAGAAGACGACGTTCGGGGCGACGAGGTCCACGGTGTAGGTCCTGTCGAGCTCGGCCGAGGTCTTCCCGTCCTTGACGGCGATGGCCCGGACCCTGGTGTCGACGCCGGCGGCGGCGGTCGGGTCGCTTTCGAGGGCGACGCCCGCGCCGTTCGGGTCGTAGATCTTGCGGTTCGGGTTTGCCCCGTCGGCCGGGTCGGAGCCGTCGGTGGTGTAGTAGACCTCGGAGCCGGGCTCGGAGGGGACGAGCTTTATCTTCTGGTCCTTGTCGTTGAAGACGGTGTCGGCGCGGCCCTCGGCCCCGACGGCCTCGGCCGCGAGCCGGAGCTCGGCGACCTTGCCCGTGACGGCGAAGAGGTCGGTCTCGCCGACGAGCGCGGGCTCGGCGAGCGGCCGGCCGGCGCCGTCTTTTATCTGCTCAATCTTGAAGTAGTTGGTCCCCTTGGGGCTTCCGACGACCTTGTGGGGCGTGTCGGGGTCACCGAAGTAGGCGTCCGGCCGGTTGGGGTCGGGGTTGCCGTCGGCGTCGAGGGCCATGAGGTTTTCGTCGGCGGGCGTGGCCTCGTCGCCGTCGGTGCCGTTGCCGAAGGTGTCCCACTTGAGGAAGGGGCCCACGCGGCCGTTCAGCATCTTGTCGAAGTTGCACGTGGTGATGGCCGTGGGGAAGCAGCCGATGTCCTCGGTGACGAAGACCCGGCCGTCGTTGGCGGTCGCGGGGTCGCCGTCCTTGTCCTCGGCGACGACCGTGTCGATGCCGTAGGGATGCGTGACCCTGTAGGTGGCGCCGGGGACGCCGTTGTCGATCCGGACGCGAACGCGCCCGAAGCTCATCTGGTCGCCCTCCTTGGGGTTCTCGTTGGCGAACGCGGACTCGGCCGCCATCACCAGCAACGCGTTCGTGGCATTCGGGTCGTTGGGGTCCTCGATGTGGGCCTCGCCGGTCCACCAGAAGGCCTCGCCCGGGAAGTTGTCGGGAAAGACCATGGGCGCGTTCTCGTCTGGCATCTCGAAGGGCGTCAGGCAGCGCCCGCCCCCGGGGTTCGGCGCGCCCGCGTTCGGGGCGCCGTCGGGTACGGTCGCCGGCTTGGGGTTGAGGCAAAGCTCCAGCTTCGCCCCGCTGTGGTCCTTGTACCAGAACGGGAATCCGCTGTCGGGGTTTATGGGTCCGCTCTCGGCCAGGCCCTGACGGGACTGCTCCTGCGCCCGGACCGGCGAGGCCAGCCCCCCGAGCACGGCGGAGAGGAGCAGTAGCGCGGCAACGGCGGCGAGCGTTATCCTGACCGCAGTGCCTCGCCCGTTCTCTTTTCCACCCACCAAAGCTTGCTTGTAGTTACCGATCAAGGTCCTTCCTCTCCGTACGTTGATATGGTTACGTCTCTCGCTGGCCCCGCTTGCAGGATCCGTACGTCGTCTTCCGAAGTGTGGGCGTCGTCGGCCGAATGCTCCGGTCCCCGGTGGCGCGCCATCGGTGCTTCTACTTGATAGAGTCACGATTGGTCCCCCTCTTGTCTTCTTCGCACCCGAAGATGATCGGCGATACGGCCCACGCCGCCATCGCGAAAGCTCAGGATTTTTTTCTAGTCCATCTGGGCTAGGTCCCGACGACGACAGGCTCCCGGAACGGCGAGCACCGGGCGAAAACGACAAAAACCGGCCCCGGAAACCCCCGGACGGGGAGGCCACGATGCTAGACTAGTAGCATCTGCTGCGTGTGCAGCCAAGGAGGAGAAGAGTCCGGGCACGTCGGGGCCGGGGCGACGACCAAACGGGGTGTAGACATGAAGAGACCTGTACTTTTCATCTCGATGATGGCGGTGCTGGTGGTCTCGTTCGCCGGGACTGCCGTGGCCGCCCGCGTGGCTTGCGACGGCGGTAAATGCACGGGCACGAGGTTTATCGACGTGATGACGGGCAGCACGCGCGTGGACAAGATGTACGGCTTCGGCGGCAACGACAAGATGAACGCCGGCCACAACAACGACCTGCTCGTCGGCGGCAGCGGGTCAGACTCGGTGGAGGGCAGCTTCGGGTACGACACGCTCTACGGCAACAGCTACGCCGACACCATCTCGGGCGGCCCCGCAAACGACAAGATCTACGCCGGTCCCGGCACGGACACCGTCAACGGCGGCACGGGCAACGACCACGTCGTCATCGCGGGAGACCCCCAGAACGACGCCGCCAACTGCGGCACCGGCAGCAACGACACCCTGGTTCTGGACTTCCGGGAGCTGGGCGGGTCCAACCTTATCGAGTACGCCGAACAGACCAGCTGCGAGAACCTGACGGTGCGCCGGTAGCGGCCTACCGAAGGCCGGGGCGCGAAATTCAGGCCCCCTCCAACGAGGGGCCCCTGGGCTTCGTTCCGTTGCGTAACTTGGGTCTTACAGCGGTTTGCAAAGCTGTCAGCTATCAGCCTTCAGCCAAAAAGCTGAAGGGCTGATAGCGGAGGCCTGCGAAGCAGGCCGGAGCGGGCTGATCGCTGACCGCGCGGGTTTCGGAAGCGATCAGCTTCCGAAACCCGCTCTAGCGGATCGTCACCCTGAAGGACCTGGTGGTCGTGGTCACGAGGTGCTGGGGGTAGCCGGCGGGGGTGACCCTCACGGTGTACAGGCCCGTTTTGGGCGGCCTGTAGAGCCGGGAGAAGCGGGAGCTTTGCAAGGGAACGTTGATCTTCGTCAGCGGAAGGCCGTTGCGCGCGATGTTCAGCGTGACGTTGCCCGAGTTGGCGGGGAAGACCGACCCCGAGATGCCCACGGCCTTGCCGAGCTTCACCCGCGTGGCGGAGAGTCCCGTGTTGACGAGCAGCTTCACCTCGACCGCCGCGATCGGGCTGGCGGAAGACTGGAGCTCCTCCGCGTCGGTGACGAAGCGCGCCCGGTACTCGGTGTTCCGCTCCGGCTTGAGGCCGGCGAGGGAGAAGTTCCCCCCGGCGTCGGTAGTAAGTTCGCCGCCCGACACGGGGACGAAGGCGCTGCCCCCGAGCGGCTTGCGTTCCAGCACTATCCCTTTCCCGGCGAGGGGCGTCCCTTCTGACGAGAGCTGTCCCGAGAGGGTGGTGGAGGAGTTTGGAAGCGTGTAGTTCAGCAGCGTGGGGCTCGCGGAGAGCGTGAGCTGGGTGGCCTTCGGGACCACGGCGCTCGCGCGGGCCGCCGCCGACTCGCTCCCCGCCGCGTCCACGGCCGTGACCCGGTAGTAGGATCTCGTCCCCTTGGGGGCCTGGGCGTCGTCGAAGGAGGTCGCGGAGAGCGGGCCACGGGTGTTGAGCTTCGCGTACTCGCCGCCCTCGGAGGCGGCGCGGTAGACGTTGTAGCCGGCGAGGTCGGAATCGGCGTTGCCCTCCCAGTCGAGCGCAACGCCCTCGCCGGAGCCCATCGCCGCCAGGCCCGCAGGCGATGCGGGCGCGAGGTCGAGCCTCGCTCCCTGAAGGTCGAAGCTGCCGAAGCCGTCGTCCCCGTCCCGCTGCACCTCCCAGACGACGGTTTCGCCGCTAGCCGCCGGGACCTCCTGTTGCCCGGAGCCCTGGGCGACGGTGAAAGACTCGCCCGTGGAGAGGTCCTTGCCGCGAACGTCCGCGTTCCCGCCGGGGTTGTGGGTCCACACCGCCGTCCGGCCGTCGATATCCGGGGCGTACTCGTCGTCAGAACCGACGGCCACCTCGATCCCACGCTGCCCGGCGAGGTCGTAGCCGCGGACGTCGTAGTCGCCGGAGGCGCTCTCCACCCGCCAGACCACCGCGGCAGCGCTGACGGCGGGGGAATCCTGCCAGGCGGAGCCCGAGGCTACGGTCCTCCGTGCGCCGGTCGCGAGGTTTTTGAGGACAACGTCTGAGTTCATGGCGTCGCGCTGCTCCCACACTACCAGCCCACCGTCGACGTCGGGGTCGCGCTGGTCGCCCGGGGCCGTCGTGACCGGGCTCTCCTGCCCGGAGTCGAGGTCGAAGCGGTAGATGTCCCTGTTGCCGTTGCGGTCGTCCTCCCAGACGACGTCGCGGCCGCTCACGGAGGGGCGCGTCTGGTTGCCGGGGCCGACGGCGACGGGGAACTTCTGGCGGGTGACGAGGTCGTAGCCGTAGATGTCGGCGTTACCGGAGGAGGCGTCCTCCCAGACGACGGTGCGACCGCTCACGGAGGGGCGCGTCTGGGCGCCCGGCTCGGTTGGGATGAGGAGATCCAGGCCGGTGGAGAGGTTCTTGCCCTGGATGTCGGGGCCGCCCGCGCGGGAGACGGTCCACACGGCGGTGTTGCCGCTAACGGCGGCCTGGGTCTCGTTCTCGGGGTTGAGTGAGACGGGGAAGCCCGTGGAGGAGACGACCGCGCCTGATGGGCGGGGGGCCACCATAAGGGGGACGAGCAGGAATGCCGTCAGGATCAGGCAGGCCCACAGCCTGCCGCCCGCAACGTTAGGTGATGCCTTCGTAGCTCCCACTTGCGCAGCCTCTCTCGGTAAGAACCAGCCTGAGACAATGATCGCTTCAGCGGTCCCGGGCGCCATCGCGCAGATGGGCGATCTTTCTTTAGCCCAACTGGGCTATCCCCGCAAACCGGCCTCCCAACGCGGCAAAGAGCCGGGGCCGAAGCCCCGGCTCTTACCTTCGAACCGTTAGTCGTTCGGGATGCCGTGGCTAGTTCACGCGCCTGATGCTCTCGCAGTCCGACGCGACGATGTCGATGGCGTCGGCGATCGCGCGGTCCGTGCCGAGGCCGCAGAAGAGGGTGTCCTGCTGGTTATCCGCGGCGTTGAGGGTGTCGTTGCCGACCCGGCCAAGCAGCACGTCGGAGTTCTGGCCGCCGATCAGGGTGTCGTTGCCCCAGTTGCCGTTGAGCCTGTCCGAGTTGTTCCCGCCGTTGAGGGTGTCGTTGCCGCCCATCCCCATAACGAAGTCCTTGCCGTCGAACGCGTTTATCCTGTTGTCCGCGTTCGTGCCGATCAACCTGTCGTCCTGGTTCGTGCCGGTGATGGTCGAACCGTCGCCCGCGAGCGCCGCCCCAACCCCGAGCGCTAGAAGCATCACTCCCATCAGTAACATAAGGCCTATCTTGCGCAGCATCGTCGTCGCCTCCCTTTCCCTGGTTTACGGTTATATATTGGACACTTAGAGGGATACCGGTATCGCCCAAAAGGATTAACTTTTATTGGCCTTTTTGTACTAGCCATTACTAGCTACTTTAGAAGGGGCACCCCCAGACGGGCACCCCCAAAACGGCGACACGCGAAGTGGCCCCACCAAGCAAGGCGGGGCCACTGGACCTGGATTGCGTTACCGGATTACCTGGAAGCTCTTTGTCGCGCTGCTGCCGGCGAGGTGGTCGGCGTCCCCGGCGAAGGTGGCCTGCACGGTGTAGAAGCCGGGGCTGTTCGGCTTGTAGGTGTAGGTGAAGCGGGAATCGGCGTCGAGGCGCAGGGTCTTTGACGGGAGCGCCGTGCCGTTGCGCTTGATGAGGAGCTTGACGGCGCCGGCGTGGGCCGGGGCCACGGAGCCCGAGATCGGGCGGCTCCTGCCCAGCTTGAGGTCGGCACCAGCGGTGGTCACGGAGACCGCGGCCCGCACCTTGACCGGAACCGTGGCCTCTGAAGGCTTGAGGCCCGTGGAGGTCTCCCCGGCGAATACGACCCGGTAGTCGGTGTTCTTGGGCGGCTTTATGCCGGAGAACATAAACTTGCCGTTGGCGTCGGTGTTTACAGGCGTGCCCACCCGAGAGAACGCCGTCTGGCCCGCTGGCCGCTGCTCCAGGGTCACCTGCTTGCCGGCCAGCGCCTTCGCGTCCTCCGTCAGGGAGCCGGTGACGTTCGTGGACTGGCCGAAGACGACGGCGGGGCTCGCGGTGGCCCGGAGGGTGGTCTCGCCCATCACGACGACCCTGACCCCGGCGCTGACGGAGCGCTCCAGGCCGGCCCCGGAGCTGCCGGCGAAGACGGCCCGGTACTCGGTGGTCCTCCCGGGCGAGACGTTCGCGAGCCTGAAGTTGCCCTCGGCGTCGGTCGTGGCCCGCCCTTCCGGCACGGGGGCGAAGGCGGCGGTGGATCCCGCAGGCCTCTGCTCGACCGTTACCTGCCGGTTCGCGAGCGGCCCGCCGGTCGCGGAGAGCCTGCCGGAGAGGACCGTAGTCCCGCCGGGCTGGACCGAGGTCGGTGCGGCTCTCAGCGTCACGCTCGTGGCGACGTTCTGGGCCTCCAGGGGCAGGATCGGGTGCCCGCCGGCGTGGGGGTTGTCCACGTTGCCGAGCGGCGTCGGGTTTATGGCCTGGGCCGCCGCGGGCTTGTCGTAGACCCTCACGATGCCCCAGAGCCCGCCCGAGAGGTGGTGGAAAGCCACCCCGCAGCCGTAGCGGTAGTCGCCCCGGGAGTCGAAGCCGGAGAGGTGCATGTTCAGGGAGCGGCCGACGCTGATGCCGCCCTGGGCCCCGATCAGGTTCGAGCCGGGATCGTTCGGCTGTGCCTTCCAAGAGGCGCCGGACATCTGGAAGGAGTGCTGGCGGGGCTTATCAGAGCCCTGCAGGACGCGCATCCTGATGTCGTCGCCCTCGAAGGCCCGGTAGATCGGGGTGTTCGGGTCGCCGTGGCGCGAGGAGTCGAAGACGTGGGCCATCGCGTCGCCGTCGGGGGGCAGCGGGTGGATGCCGTCGGGGCCCATCTGCTCGGGGACGCGGTGGCTGAAGGGGGAGCTTGCGTAGTTGAAGCCCTTCTCGCCCATGTCCTCGGCGTCCATAGGCTCGCCTTCGGGCTCCTCCGGGGTCGGGGGATGGTCGAGCGGGTCCTCTATGACGTTCCCCTGGGCATCGCGCAGGTTCAGGCCGTCCTGGAAGAACGTGGTGAACTCGCGGAAGTCGTTGTCCTGGCCCGGCACCCGGATGTCGGCCGAGACGCCGCTCTTGATCGGCTCGCCCGTCTCGGGGTCGTGGTAGGTGGCCCCGCGCGGCTCGATGTTGAGCCCGGCAAAGAGGCCGTGGTGGCGGTGGCCGCGCACGTCGCCCCAGTCGGTCAGGTTCGTCGTGCCGAGCTCGCCGTCGGCGTACCAGCGGTAGAGGCGGGTGTCGCCGGGGGCAACGGTGGAATCGCGGTTATAGCCGACCGCCGCGCCATCCGAGCCGCGCACGTCGTACTTGACGACCTGCGGGTTCAGGGAGACCCTGAGGCCCGAACGGGTGCCGCCCGCGGGCTCGGTTGGAAGGGTCGGATCGCCGTCCGTGCCGGCGTTGCCGTGGCCCCAGTTGTTCGTGAGCTTGTTCGTCAGGCGGACCTGGACGCAGTCGCCCTGGTTGGCCCTGAGGACCAGAGGTTCGGGCTTCAACTCGCCGGAACGGATGGCCGCCTCGTCCTCGGCGAGCGCGTAGATCAGGCCGTGCGGGTCGTTGTCGCCCTGCTTGTTGTACTCGACCTTGGCCTGCATCGCGACCACGTTGAAGGTCTTGACCTGGCCCGCCGGCTGGCCCGTCGGGCACGGGTTGCCCGGGGTGGCGGCCTCGGGCGGGGCCGGCGAGGTGGCGGACCCCGTGCCGGCGCCCTCGCCGGGCTCGGGCGTCGTGTCCGTGGCGGCCGGGTTGTTGTCCGGCAGCGGGAGGAGGGATGGGACCCTCTCGGCGCGGGCCCTGAGGAGGCCCCAGGCGCCCTGGTAGAGGTCGTCGGTAGAGGTGCCGCCGTAGAGGTAGTCGCCGGCGCAGGACTGGTCGGTGGCGGCGCAGGTGATCTTCGGGACCTCGAAGTTGAAGGCCTCGGAGATGCCTATCGTCTTGGCGTTGATGAGCGGCGAGTTCGGGTCGTCCGGCTCCTCGCGCCAGCGGACGCCGTTCATGGAGAGCACGTGCTGCTCCTCCTGCGAGCCCTGGATGGCGCGGACGCGGACCGGGTCGCCCGAATAGGTCTGCATGATCGGGGTCATCGGGTCGCCGTGGACCGTCGAGGAGAAGACGTGCGCCGGGTCGGACGGGTTGCCGTTCTTGTCCGTCTCTCGAAGCTGGAACGGGGCGTTGCGGTAGTTGATCCCGACCGTGCCGGGGTCCGCGTCCGGGAACTCCTCGGGCGCCGCCGGGCCCGCTATGACGTCGCTCTTCAGGCGCGAGTCGCCGCCCTTCTTCGTCAGGGAGACGAAGTCCTGGATGGCGATGCCGAACTCCCTGAAGTCGTCGGAAGCGCCGGGGCCGATGATGTCCATCGCGGCACCGGCCGCCGTGCCGACGCAGGAGTCGCCGCAGGTCGGGGCGGAGGCCGTCGAACCGTTGCCCGGCTGGAAGTACTGGCCCGTCTTCGGGTTGCGGAAGTCCATGCCTCTAGGCTCGACGACCAGGGCGCCGAAGTAGCCGCGGTTCTGGTCGAGGGCGGCGAAGTGGTGGTCGTGGGTGAAGACCGTCCGAAGCTCGGTGTCGGCGTACCAGCGCTCGCTGATCGTCTGCCCGGGCGCCGCCACGGTCGTCCTGGTGTTGTTCGGGTCGTAGTTTGCGGGGGCGTCCGTCTCCTCGAGGCGGCAGCCGTTCCAGTTGCAGGGCTTGCTGCCCGCGACCGTGTCCTTGTTGAATTGCGCCTGCTCGTTCGAGAAGGCGGCCTGCTGGTAGTTCCAGCCGTTGGAGGAGCCGTCGGAGGCGAGCACGTCGAACTTGACCAGGTGAATGTGCCCGCCGACCATGTTCGTCTGGGCCAGCTCGACGAAGGCGTCGCCGCCGTACCAGTTGGGCAGGTAGTTTGTCAGGTTGAAGTTTATGCAATCGCCGGCGTTCACCCGGATAAAGAGCGGCTCGGGCTTCTTGGCACCGCTGAGGATCGCCTCCACGTCCTTGGTCGGGACCATGATGCGCCCTTGCGTGTCGTGGTCGCCGCGCTCGTTGTAGACGACGTCGGTCTGGATCGCGCTGACGTTGTAGGTGACCTCCCTGGCGCCGGAGGGGCAGGGCTCGGCGAAGGGCGCGCCGGGCTTGGCGTTCGGCAGCACGTTCTGCTGCTCGAGCTGGAGCTTATCCAAAAGCTGCTGGGAGAGGGCGTCTCCGGCGGCGGCCCGGGTGCCGAGCTCGTCGGCCTTCAGAGGCCTGCCGGCGACCACGCGGGTGGCCGGGTCGAGGTCCTCGCGCTGGACGGTGGAGGCAACGTCCTGCTGGCCGTTCGACTCGCTGATGGAGCCGGGGGGCTGCGGGGCCCTCCAGCCGTACTTGCCGGGGATGAAGCGCGGGTAGCCCGGCTTCTCGGCCGTGGGGCCGGCCGGGGCCGCCTTGCCCGGCAGCGCCTTCAGCTCGCGGACCTTCGTGCCGTCGGGGAGCGAGCCCGTGCCGTCCTCGTAGACGTCGTGGACCCGGAAGAGGGCCCAGAAGCCGTCGGCGAAGTGCGGGTAGAGGTGGCAGTGGAAGATCGAGTCGCCGGCCGTCTTGGGGGTCGAGCCGGCGCCGCCTATGAGGCTCGCGGTGAACGCCTCGCCGGGGCCGAAGGTCTGGGAGTCTATGATCTGGCTTCCCGGGTCGTTCGGCTCTATGCGCCACTGGTGGGCGTGCATGTGGAAGACGTGGGTCTCCTTGACGCCCGCGTGGGCGAACCGGATCTTGGTCGCATCCCCCTTGTAGGCGTGCGTGACGTTGGAGACGTAGCAGGAGTTCTCGAGGCCGCAATCCTCTTTGTTCTGCCTGTCGGCGCCGGGGAGCCAGGGGCCGGGACCGCTGGCGAGCTTTATGAGGGCGGGGTCGCCGTAGGTCCAGGACGAGAGCGAGGTCTCCTCGCCGATGGCGTCGGGGGCGCTCTGCTCGGCCGCCGGGTTCGCGCCGGCGGGGTTGGTGGCTATCCTGTTCCACGCAGGCTCGGCGCCGTAGTTGAAGGCGAAGCCGTTGCCGCCGGGAAGCTCGTCCTGGCTGATCTGGAGCGTCTCGCGGAACGACCCGCCGGGCGTGACGATGTCGGCGTCTATGTACGAATCGCCGCTCTGCTTGGTGAGGCGGTTGTGGGTCTTTCCGTTCGCGCCGCCGGCGTAGAGGGGCTGGCCCGTCTCGGGGTCCCTCCAGGTCGAGCCGGCCGGCTCGACGACGAAGGCGCCGTGAAGGCCGTGGCCGGTGGAGCCGGAGTTTGCCTCGGAGCCGGCCAGGGCTCCCTGGTCGCGGAAGAGGAAGGTGCCCTCTTCGGAGGGGGCCTTCCAGTAGTAGGAGATGGTCTCGCCCATGCCGACGGTGGTGTCGGCGTTGTAGCCGACCGCGGAGCCGTCGGAGGTCTGGGCGTCGTAGGCGGGGCCGTAGACCTTGATGCCGACCCTGGGGTTGTCCGGCAGGCCGTCGCCGCCGGTCGCTTCGAGCTCGTTGGTGAGCGTGACCTTCACGCACTCGCCGGCGTTGGCCCGGATCACGAGCGGGCGCGGCCTGAGGCGCCTGTTGTCGGCCCCGGCCGGATCTTCAGAAGGCGTGGCGCCGAGCGGCCTGAACCAGTTCTCGACGGCTGCCTGATCTCCCTGCAGCACGAAGGCCTGGCCGTTGGGGTCCATGTTCAGGCCGACGGTCTCGCCGGCGACTTCCTTCGTCTGGGCGAAGCGGTTGTAGGGGATGTCCACGTTGGCAGCGGCCACGTCGTAGGAGCGATCGTAGGAGGAAGAAGAGCAGGCGCCAGGCGCGGCCTGCGCCTGGACCGGCTGGGCGAACATCTCGGCGAAGGCCGCGGGCCCGACGACGACCATGATCCCCGCCGCGAGCCCGACCAGGGCGGTCGCGGCGCGGGGGCGCCAGAAGTCTATGGACCGGGGGACCTCCCAGGGCGTCCCGCGAAGCTGGGCCACGGCGAGCAGGATCAGGAACCCGACCCCGAGCACGACGCCCGCGTCGCGGCCGGACTGCGCGAGGAACGCGCCGGCCGAAGCGTGGTGCGCCGCGAGGGCGTTGGCCGGGATACCGGCCGCGGCGTAAGCCCCGGCCGCCGCGAGCGCCCAGGAGATCCTGGCCGCGAACGCGTCTTCGCCGAAAAAGAACCCGGCGCCGGCCCGCGCGAGCGGGCCGGCGACGAGGAGGGCGAGAACGGAGAGGGGAAGCGCGAGGATGGAGTTCTGCACCCAGTGCGTGACGAAGCCGAGTCCCTGCTCGGCGTGTATACCCGAGTGGAGCGCGTGCAGGACGAGCCCGGTGCCGAGCGCCTGGACGGCGCCGAGGGCGACGTAGATGCGGGCCCTGCGCCCCTCGCCCGCGAGCGCTACGAGCGCGGCGGCCAGCGCCAGCTCGGCAACGGTGGCGGTCAGGTCGAGGGCGCCGGCGGCGTGGACCTCGCCGGCGTGGGGACCAATGAACGGGATGCCGGCGGTGCGGGTCGTAACGTAGAAAGCGACGACGCCGAGGTTCGCGAAGGCGCCGGAGAGGAGGAGCCCGCGGGACGGACGGCGCAGAAGCGCCACCGCGAAGAGGCCCTGGAGCAGGGAGAGCGCCACGAAAAACGCGCCGTAGCCCCACCACTCAAAGAGGTGCTCCGGGACGGCCCACAGGTGGATCGCCGCCGCCAGAAGCGAGAGCCCCGAGGCCGCGAAAAGCGCGAACTCCCGGACGATGCCGGAAGAGAAATCTGTGAGCTTCGTCGAGATCTGGTGGGCTGCCATCTGGGCTCTCCTCTGGATCTAAAACCTTCAGTGCCGAAATGATCGCCCACGAGACGCCTCAAACCATCACATGTATGGGCGATCTTTGCCTAGCCCACCTGGACTAGGATTACCGGCCCGCGCGGTCCGGCCTCGACGCGCACGCACCGAATTGTCCTGCAAAACGGCGGTTTTCAGACGGTTCCCACCCGTTCGAGCGGCCAGATGCGCAGGTCGATCCCGCCGAGGACGTCCTCCCTGGGGACCGGCCCGTATGAACGGGAGTCGAGGGAGTTGGAGCGGTTGTCGCCCATAACGTAGACGCTGCCCTCGGGCACGTCAGTCGGCCCGAAGAATGTGGCATCGGTGAGGTTGTAGTCGACGTAGCCCTCCCGCGTCTTCTCGCCGTTCACGAACAGGACGCCGTCTCTGACCGCCACCGTATCCCCGGCCACCCCGACCACGCGTTTGATGGTGGGGGCGCCGTCGGCGGGGGCCTCGAAGAGTATGACGTCGCCCCGCTCAGGATCTGCGAAGCGGTAGGCGAACTTCGTCGCGAGCACGCTGTCCCCGGCCCGGAGCGTCGGGTCCATGCTCGCCGTGGTTATCGAGAAAGGCTCGGCCACGAAAGGGCGCACGACGCCGAAGACGAGCAGGAGGGCGACGACGACGAAGAACAGAAACCCGAAAGGCCCCGTGCCGCCCTCCGTGGTCGGCTCTCGTCCCTTCCCGGACTCCTCGGGACGGCTCTCGGGCGGGGCGGCGAGGCTCAAGAGAGAAAGCCCGCGAGCCTGAGGGCCCAGATCCCGGCCCCCGCGAGAAGTACCGCGTTGATGGCGACCGAGCGCCCCCTGCCGTCGAGCAGGGTCAGCAAGAAGACGACGATCATCAGCTCGATCCCCGTCGCCGACATGTCGAGGAGGCCCGCATCCTCGGCCCTGCCGGCGTGCGGCCCGAAGGGCACGCCGGAGGTGCGGCTGAGGACGTAGACCATGATGACGGAGAGGTTGCCGAAGATGCCGGCCAGGGAGAGGACCCGTCCCGGCCAGCGCAACAACCCCACAGAGAAGAGGCCCTGCGCGGCGGCGACCCCGAGGAAGAAAGTCCCGTAGCCCCACCAGACCTCGAAGTACCCGGGCGCGGTCCACAGGTGGATCATGGCGACCGCCAGAGAGAGGACCGCCGCGGCGACGCCCGCCTGCGAGACCTCCGTTTGGGCCGCGTCCCGTGCCGGGCGCGGCAGGAGCCGGGATCCGGCAGGGAGTAGTTGCGCGTTCTTTATGGTCACGGCCGGCTCCTTTCTGCCCGTGGGCCCTTCTACCGGAGCACCACGCGGAAGCTCTGGGTCCGGGCCGTCTTGAGTCCCCGGTCATCGGTGGCGAGGATCTGCACCCGGTGCCAGCCGAGCTTGAGCTTCGGGCACACGTAGGTCAGGACGCCGGTGTCGTTGCGGTAGTCGTACTCGCCGACGCGCCGTCCGTCCAGGAAGAGCTGGATCTTGCTCTTGCTCAGCTGCTTGTCGTCGGTGACGCGGGCGACGACGGTGGGCCTCCGGGAGCGGGTCACGGAGCCCTGCGCGGGGCGCAGGATGGAGACCTTCGGCGCCACGTTCGGGGGCAGGGGCGGGTCCGGCTTGTCCGGCGGGTCCTCTTTCACCGTGTACAGCGGCGGCGCCTCGCTAGTCGGCCTGGCGGGGGCCGAGGCGATCGGGTCGTCCCCGCCCGAACCGACCTCGAACTGGGCCATCATGTCGTGGTCCTCGTGGACGAGGTTGTGGCAGTGGATCATGTACCGGCCCTTGTGCGGGCCGAACTTCATGATCATGCGCACCGTCTCGCCCTCGCCGACGTAGACCGTGTCCTTCGGGCCGCGCTCCCACGGATGCGGGGGCGCCCCGTCGCGGTCGAGGATCTTGAAGTCTATGAGGTGGACGTGGATCGGGTGGAACCAGCCGCCGCCGTTGTTGGTGAACTCCCAGATCTCCACGTCGTCAAGCCCCGGGTTCGCGTCCACGCGGTTGGGGTCCCAGATCCGGCCCGGCCCGCCGTCCGTGGCGACGGTCCACATCTCGCTGCCGTTGACGATCTCGCGCCCGAACTCGAACCGGCGGGTCCTGACGGACTGCGACTCCTGGAGCTTCATCGGGCTGTAGGGGTGCTCGCTGTTGCCGAGGACGCCCGGTATCTCGTTGTTGGAGAGGTCGGTCGCCTCGGAGACCACGTCGAAGCGCATCACCCGGTTCGTCGTCGCGAAGTCCTGCGTGTTGGGCAGCCCGAGGTTCCTGAGCTCGACGCTCTCTCCGACGTTGTACCTGGCGAAGTCTATGACGACCTCGTAGCGCTCGGCCATCCCGTGGCGGTAGCTAGTGACCTCGACCGGCTCGGGGGCGAGCCCGCCGTCGTGGCCGATGATCGTCATCGGCTCGCGATCGCTCAGGGCCAGGTTGAAGCCGCGGGAGATCGAGGCGTTGAGGATACGGAAGCGGTACTTGCGCCTCTCGACCTTCATCACCGGCCAGGGGGCGCCGTTTGCCAGGATCACGTCCCCGAACAGGCTCGAGTGGCCCTGGTCGTCGAAGATCATCTGCCCGTCGGTGCCGAAGATGGCGTCGCGCAGCACGAGCGGGACGTCGTACTTTCCCTTGGGAATGGGGAGGCTCATCTCGTGCTCGTCGTGGCTTATGTAGAACGCGGCGCAACCCATGTACGCGTTGAAGGCGGTAACGTGGACGCCGTGGTCGTGGTACCAGAGGGTCCTCGCGTCCTGGCCGTTTGGGTAGTGGTAGTCCTTGTACTCGCCGGGGTTGGTGGTGTCGTTGGCGTAGCCGTCGTACTGGGGCTTTGTGGCGTTGCCGTGCAGGTGGACCGAGGTGTGCTCGTGCCCCGGGCTCTGGATCCAGTTCTTGTGCCTGACGACGACGTTGCGGCCGCGCCTGGCCATGATCGTGGGACCGGGCGTGATGCCCTCGTAGCCCCAGACCTCGGTCTTGGGGAGGGGGGCGGGGAGGATCTGGAGGAACGCCGACCGCATGGCCATCTCGTAATAGTCGGTCGTGTCGTCCTGGTAGGCGGGCTTCGCGACCGGCGGTACCGTAAATTCGGTCTGAAAAGGCCGGGGCAACTGGTTCTCGGGCAGGCGGGCCGCCGCCAACTGCGTCCGGGCCGCGCGCTCCAGCGGGAGGGCCACGGCGGCGCTGCCGAGCAGGCCCATCTTCAGCATGTCCTTGCGGCTGATCTTGGTCCTTACTGCTTGCATCGCGCCCCCCCGGTCTCTGTATTATCACTGGCGAAAACGCCTCTTCTGAAAAAGTCGCTCCTCATGACCAGAATGATCGCCCGCGGGAAGCTCTTAGACATCGTCTAAAGCAGCGATCTTTGCCTAGCGCAAATCCGGTACAAGGCGTCTACGCCGTTTGGGGTATTTGTGACCCGCGGATCAAGGCTTCGGAACGCTTCCCTCGCAGAAGCGCTCTCGAAACCGTTTCGCCCGATTCGACGCTGGAGGCCACGAGGATCGATGCACGACGGGGGGCTACAGACGCCCCCGTTTTGTCCTAGAGACCCGGCAGAAGCGGGGGTAGCTCGGAGGCGGGTCTCGGGGGGGCGGAGTCCCAGCGCTCGCCGCCCGTTCCGACCTGGAACTGGGTCATCATGTCGTGGTCCTCGTGGGTCAGGTTGTGGCAGTGCATCATGTAGCGGCCCTGGTGGGGTCCGAACTTCGCCAGGACGCGCACCGTCTCGTTCTCCCCGACGTAGGCCGTGTCCTTCGGTCCTCTCTCGTAGGGCAGGACGCCGGGGGACTTGCCGCCGGTGCGGGAGAGGATCTTGAAGTCTATGAGGTGGACGTGGATCGGGTGGAACCAACCGCCGCTCTTGTTCTGGAACTCCCAGATCTCGATCTCGTCCTTCTTGCACACCGCGGCGTTCAACTGGTTGCCGGAATCCTCGATATCCTTCCAGGTACCGTCGTTTATGACCCAGTTGCCGTTCTTGCGCTCGAAGACGAACCTCTCGGTGTGCGTGGACTGGGACGGGAGGAGCGGCATGGGGTCGTAGTCGCCGTCCCCGACCTTGCCGAGATTCCAGGGCACCCTGTTGCCAGAGGTGTCGGTGGCGTCCGAGACCACGTCGAAACGCATGACGACGTTCGTGTTCTTCTCCTCGCGGTTGTTCGGGAGATCCCCGTTGCGCAGGACGATGCTCGTCCCGACCTTGTACCTGGCGAAGTCTATGACTATCTCGTAGCGCTCGGCCATCCCCACGCGCACGGAGCCGGTCCGGACGGGGTGCGGCATGAGCCCGCCGTCGCTCCCGATCACCGTCATGGGGTCACCGCTGCTCAGGGCGAGCTTGTACGAGCGGGAGATCGAGGCGTTCAAGACGCGGAAGCGGTACTTGCGCCTCTCGACCTTCATCACCGGCCACGGGACGCCGTTTACCAGGATCACGTCCCCGAACAGGCTCCCCTGCTCTTCGCGGTCGAAGATGAGCGAGCCGTTCGTCGCGAAGACGGCATCCCTTATCACGAGCGGCACGTCGTACCCGGTGCGGGCGACCGGGTCGTGGTACCCCTTCGGCAGGCCGAGTCCCCTCTCGTGCTCGTCGTGGGTGATGTAGAGGCCCGCCAGGCCCCTGTAGGCGTTCTCGGAGGTGACGTGGACGCCGTGGTCGTGGTACCACAGCGTGCGGGCTGGCTGGCCGTTCGGGTAGCGGTAGTCCTTCCCCCAGCCCGGCTTCGTGACGTCGTTTGCGTAGCCGTCGTACTGGGGCTTTGTGGCGTTCCCGTGCAGGTGCACCGAGGTGTGCAGGTGGTCCGGGCTGCGGATGGCGTTTATCTGGCGAACGACGGTCTCCCTGCCCCTCTCCTGGATTATGGTGGGACCGGGCGTGATGCCGTTGTAGCCCCATATCTCGGTCTTCGGGAACCCCGGCAGCACCCGCACGGGGGCGTTGGTCATGGTCATGCGGTAGTAGTCGGTGTTCCCGACGGTTTGGGGTTTCAAGACGGGCGGGACGGCGAACGGGGAGGTGAACGGCCGGGGGAGCCGGCTCGTCGGGATACGATCCGCCAGAGACTTCGTCCGGGCCGCCCGCTCCAGCGGCAGCAGGAGCGCGGCGCCCCCGAGCAGGCCCAGCTTGAGCACCTCCTTGCGGGTTAACCTCGTTCCCCGGCGGGTATAATGCGCGGCAGGAGTCAAGGGGGTCCTCCTTGTCTCTGTAACGGGCGGTCCGCCGGCGTCGCCAAACCCTGACGGACCGCCCGAATCTCTGTTCTTGACCCTTTTTTACACCCGAACCCCCTCCCCCGACATCGGACCGATGCGTGATCTTTCCCTAACCCATCGCCGGTAGATAATTTGGGCTAGGTAAGCTATCAGCTTTTAGCAAGTACCTGGCGGGAGGCCGATGATCGCCGGGAAGGGAACCGCCACGGTTGCAACGGGGACAGGATTCCGGGTTGCTGGTGCGGCCTTGAGCGTTTGCTGATAGCTGACGGCTGAAAGCTGACGGCGGCGGTCCGCGAAGCGGGCCGCCCTAGTTTGCCGGCGGCAGGCTGGTCAGGAAACCGGCCGCCACGAAGATGCCGGCGGCGAGGGCGAGTTCCAGGCCGACCATCCTGCCGAGCGGTCCGTCCCCCTTGTCTATGAGGTTGAGGCCGCCCGTGGCGAGCAGCAGCACGGTCATCCCGAGCTTCATGACGAGGGCCCTGCCGTAGGCGGTGCCGACGAGCGCGCCGAGACCGGCGACGTTGAGCAGGGTGCTGTAGAGGCCGGTCGCGACGAGGACGAGGACCGCGACGGTGGCAACCTTCGAGAACCGGCGCACGGTGCGGCGGCGAAGGTCGGCACGCTCGTCGAGGCCCAGGGCGCGCAGGGGGCCGAGCAGGAGAATCGGGAAGGCGAGCAGGCCGCCCGTCCAGAAGGCCGCGGCCACCAGGTGCAGCCAGATGACCGTTATCGCGAGTAGCCCCTGGGCCACGGCGTGGCTCTCGGGGACCAGGGTGGCGAGGAGCAGGCCACCCGCGCCCGCGGCGGCCCACCAGCGCCCGATCCCACCCCCCCCGGCAGCCCACGCCACCGCGAACGCGACGAGGAGCCCCGTGCCGAGCCGCGCCAGCGCCACCTGTCCGGCCGTGGTCCCGAAGAGCCCCTCGAGGTACAGCCCGAGACCTAGCGGCCGCCCCGTGGCCCACGCCGTGTAGACGGCCACGTCGGCCAGGCCAACGAGGGCCAGCGCGGCGAACAGGGCCCAGGCCCCGCGGGCGAAGACGGCGCCCGAGCCCCCGTCGGTTCCCGCGGCCCGACTTATGGGAAGCCACACCAGCGCCACGAACGCGACCAGCCCCACCAGCAGCACCGCGGCGCCCTGCACGATGCCGTGCGTAACGCCGGCCAGCAGCTCCACAGTCGGGAGCCTCCCGCCCCCCGCGTGAGACTCCTGCGCGAACGCGGCGGTGGGCGAGGCCGCCAGCGCAGCGGCCGCGGTCATGACGGTCGCCGCGAGCCGTGATCTCCTCGACACCGGCCTAACCCCTGCGCAGCATCACGAAGCCGGCGACCGCGACACCGCCGATGACCAGAACACCCAGGACCACACCGAGGGTCCCCCCGCCGACCGCGTCTTGCTCCTCCGGGGCAGCGGCGCCACCGCCGTCTTCCGGGGTTTCGACCGCGGACTCGCTGACGGAGAACCCGTACTCGCCAGAGATGGGGTCGCCGTCGGCCGAGGTGACGCGCCACTCGACCGTATAATCGCCGGCGGGGAGGTCGCCCAACTCCGCCACCAGCACGTCGGGGTCCTCCGTCAGCGTGTCGGCCTCGCCGTCGTCGACCCGGTCGCCGTTCTCGTGGGTGACCTTTACCGGGTCGAACTCGGCCCGCACGGGTTCGTCGAAGACGAGCCGCACCTCCCCGGGCTGCTTCGAAAGGGCTTTACCGTTTGCGGGCGTCGCGCGCAAGAGCTCGGCGTGGGCGAGCACCGGAGAGCCGCACAGGACCACCAGGAGCGTCGCCAGGCCCAGAAGGACGCCCAGCCGCCGGCCGACCGCCCCGGCCGTCACCGAACGGCCGACCTCAAGAGCAGAGACGCCGCCGCGAAGACCGCGACGCACACCCCGAGAAGCAGGCCAGCGTTTACGCCACCAGTGTCGGGGACCTCTTCGTGAGAGCCTTGCGTGTCGCCGTGCTGCGGCTCGTCCATCTCACCCGAGGCTCCTCCACCAGAGGCAACCTCGATCACGGGGGCCGGCTCCTCGGAGTCCGGGGCGCCGGTCCACTCGGCCACGCTACCGTCCTCGTAGGTCTGAATGGCGCTCAGCCTGAAGCTGCCGGCTTCGTCGGGGACCGTGGCCTCGAAGGAGAACTCTTCCGAGTTCGCGACCGGGATCTCGCCCCCCGTCCACACCAGCGCGTTGCCCTGAACCTCGCCCCGCCAACCGGAGGGCGCCTCGGCGCCGCCGGCCTCGAAGCCCTCGGGAAGCTCGATACGAACCTCGGTGGTCGGGATCTCCTTTTCCGTGGGGACCTCGATCGTGAACGTCTCTGTGGCGCCCGCGGGGACCTGGTCCGGGGAGACCTCGACGTGGGCCAGGGCCGCTCCGGCTAGCCCGAAGGTCAGCAACACGCTCAAAAGTACGACTCGAAGCCCGGTCTTGCGCATGGTTGATCTCCTAGCCTTCGGGTGATTTTACTGCCGCTCGTAGTTTAGGGCCCCGGCGGAAGACCTTCCATGACCCTTTGGGGCTATCTTCCGCCGGGGCCATCATGGCCCCCCCAACGCGACCCGCCGGGCGTGCAGCGCCAGCTCCACGCGGTTCTTCAGGCGCAGTTTTTGCATGATCTTCTTCACGTGGTTCTTTACCGTCTGCTCGGAGATGTACAGAGCCTCGGCGACCTGCTTGTTCGTCATGGCGGAGGCGACGAGGTTGAGTATCTCGCGCTCCCTCTCCGTCAGGCGGGCGTCGGGGTCCGCCGGGGCGGCCCGGGCCGCGAACTCGGTAAGGATGCGCCGGGCCAGATCCTTTGGCATGGCCTCGCCGCTCGCGAGACCCCTCAGGCACTCGAGCCAGCTCTCCGGGTCCAGGCTCTTGAGCAGGTACCCCTGCGCGCCGCTCCGGATCGCCTCGAAGAGGTCCCCCGCGTCCCCCGATACGGTGAGCACGACCACGGTTGTCTCGGGCAGCTCCCGCTTGAGGAGCCGGGTCGCCAGCAGGCCGTCGCACCGCGGCATGTTGATGTCCATGAGGACGAGGTCCGGCCTCAGGTCCCGCGCCAGGGCGAGCGCCCCGTAGCCGTCCTCGGCCTCCCCGACCACCTCGAACCCGGGCTCCCGCTTGAGCAGCGTCGATACCGCCCGGCGGGCGAGGGCGCTATCGTCGGCGAGTAGCACCCGCCTGACCCCGGCCGGGCTCACGTGCCGGTCTCCGGGAGGCGCACCGTCACCTTCGTCCCGCCCCCGGGCGAGGAGGCGAGGCTCAGTTCGCCTTCGAGCATCATTGCCCTTTCGGCCATGATCTCCAACCCGTAGCTACTCTCGCCCTGGCGCGCCCGCGGGTCGAACCCGCCGCCGTCGTCGGAGACCTCGACACAGACGCTCCCTTCATCCGCGTCCACGCGCACGAGCGCCTCGCGCGCCCGGCCGTGCCTGTGCGCGTTGGTGAGGGCCTCGTGGACTATCGCCAGGACCTGCCTCTGGGAGGAGGCCGGCACGGAGGGGCGTCCCTCTACCTCGCAGACCACCCGCATCCCGAGGCGGCCTGAGGCCTCGACCGCGGCGCGGCGCAGCGACTCGCCGAGGTCCCGCGTCCCGTTTTGGCGCGAGTCCGCGATGGCCGCCCTTACCCTCTCGTGGGCCTCCTCCAGGTGCAGCTCGGCGGTCCGAACCCCGTCTAGCGCCTCCACCTCCTCGCCCGACTCGAGGAGCGCGCGGACCTCCCGCAGGTTGGCGCCGAGGTAGAAGAGCGTCTGGGCTACCCCGTCGTGCATCTCGCGGGCCAGGCGTTGGCGCTCGGAGAGAACCGCGGCCTCCTCCCGCGCCCGCGCCGTCTCGCCGGCAGACCTCTGGACCAGCCCCCCGAAGACGCGCACGAAACCGTAGACCACGCCGCCAACGACCAGGGCGCCCAGGACGTTGCCGGCCCACCCTTCAGCCAGCCAGCCCGGCAGGGCGTGCGAGAGCCACTGGTGGCGCAGAAACTCGAAGACCCCCATCGCGCCCGCGGGCAGCAGGACCGCCAGCAGGCGGAGTCGGCCCAGACCCGGGGTTTTTGGCTTGCCTATCACGCGAGACATCTTAAGCAAGCCGGGACGGCGGTGCATGGTCCATATGGGGTATATCTTCCGCAAAGCTATCCGCCATCAGCTTTCAGCTCTTTTTGCTGAAAGCTAATGGCGGAGGCCTGCGAAGCAGGCCGGAGCGGGCTGATCGTTGACGGCGCGGTTTGCGAAGCGAACCGCTTCAGCGCCGGATGTTCTCCAGGGGAACCTCGAAACGCACGGTGGTGCCGGCGCCTGGCTCGCTCTCTATCTCCAGCCTGCCGCCGAGGCCGACGGTCCTCTCGCGCATCCCGAGCGTGCCCACACCGGGTGGGAGCTCCTCGGGGTCGAAACCCCGCCCGTCGTCCGAGACCCGGGCCACGACGCTGTCACCGGCTGAGAAAAGGGTAACGTGTACGTTCTCGGCGCCGGAGTGGCGGCGGACGTTGGTAAGCGCCTCCTGGACGACCCGCAGCAGCTCCGCGGTGCCCCTCTCGGAGAACTCTTCGAGGAGGCCTTCCTCCAACTCGCTCGTCAGGTTGCAGTCCGGCATCCGGTTCCGGTTCAGATCGACGAGCGAATCGAGGAGCTGACGGGCGCCCTGCCCGCCGTGCCTGTAGGCGCGCAGGTCGTAGATGACCCCCCGAAGGTCCCTGGCGGCGCGGCGGATGGCCTCCGTGGCTTCGCCCAGGTCAGTCTCGACCCCCGTGCCATCGTATTTCACCCGGGTCACCTCCATCGCCTGGACGGTGTAGGAGAGATCCTGGAGGACGCCGTCGTGCAGCTCCCGGGCTATGCGGTTGCGTTCGGCGTCCCGGATCTCGGCCAACGCCCTCTCGGTGCGTTTGCGCTCGGTGACGTCGCGGGAGTTCACGACTATGCCCTGGATCACGGGGTCCCCCAGCAGGTTGGCCCCTATTGCCTCGAAGTGCCGCCAGCCCCCGTTGCTGTCCCTCACCCTGTATTCGGCGGAGATGCGCCCGTCTGTCTCCTCCGCGAGCTTGGCGAACCGCTCCGCCACGGACCCCCTGTCCTCAGGGTGGAGGAAGCCGAAGGCGTTCGAGCCGATGCGCTCCTCGGAGTCGAAGCCGAGCACGCGTTCCACGGCGGGGCTCTCGTAGAGGATCGTGCCGTCGGCGTCCAGCACGACGATGATGTCCGAGGCGTAGCGGACCAGCGAGCGGAACCGCTCCTCGCTGGTCCTGAGGGACTCCTCGGCCCGCTTTCGGGCGGTGATGTCCCGAACCGTGGCGCAGATGGTCCTGTGGCTGTTGTAGGAGATGGTGCTCACGCCGACCTCGACCTCGACTATGGTGCCGTCCTTGCGCCTGTAGCTCCGCTCCCCGACCAGGCGCCGCCCAGCCTCCAGCGTGCGCCCGATGTTGGCGTCCACGTCCTCGCGGGTGTGGGCTATCAGGTCGTAGAGCTCCATCCCGCGCAGCTCTTCCGCGGTGTAGCCGAACATCGCCTGGAAGGCCGGGTTGGTCTCGATCAGGCGCCGGGTCTGGGCGTCTATGAGGTAGATACCCTCGGTGGACTGCTCTATGACCGCCCTGTAGCGCTCCTCGCTGCGCTTGAGGGCCTCCTCGGCCCGCTTCTCCTCCGTCACGTCCAGGACCGTCCCTATAAAGCGCACGGCGCGCCCGTCCTCGAAGTACGCCCTGCCGCGGGCGTCCACCCAGCGCTCCTGCCCATCGCCCTTTCCAACGACCCGGTACTCCAGCTCGAACTCGCCGTCTCCTGCCGGGTCGAGCACCCGCCGCACGGCCTCCTCGGCTTTTTCGCGGTCGTCCGGGTGTAGCCCGTCGAGGAACGTCTCGTAGTCGACCTCGGCGCCGGGCGGAAGGCCGAAGATCTGCCTGCACCGCTCGTCCCAGATCAGCCCGCCGCTTACGGGGTCGTAGTCGAAGGTCCCGAGTTGGGTCGCCTCGGTCGCCAGGCGCAGCCGCTCGTCGCTCGCCCGCAGCTCCCTCTCGGCCCTCTCGCGCTCGGAGATCTCGCGCTGGGCCTCCTCGTAGAGCCTGGCGTTGTCCACGGCCATGGCCGCCCGCCGGACGAGGATCTGGGCCTGCTCCAGGTCCTTCTCTTCGTAGAGCCTCCCCGACTCGGCCGAGACGAGCGTGATCGCCCCGAGCGTCCGCCCCCGCGCGACCATCGGCACTATCATGTAAGAGCGCAGCCCGAGCTCCCGGAGAATGCTTGCCTGCTCTGCGTCCCGGACCGCCTCGCGCAGCAACTCGTCGGGGATCTCGCGCATCATCTCGGGCTCGCCGGTCCTTATAACCTGGTGCACCCCGCGGGGCGAATCCGGGTCCGCGGGGTACCGGCGCTGGAGCTCGTAGGCGAGCGCCACCTTCTCGGGGTCCTCGTGCTCGACCGCCAGCCGGCGGATGGAGCCGTCGTCGCCGACGACGTCCACGGCGCACCAGTCGGCGAGGCGGGGCACTACCAGGCGGGCGACGCTCGCCAGCCGTTCTTCGTAGGAGAGGGGGGCGGCGAGGACCTCGCCGGCTTCGGCCTGTACGTGCAGGGTCTCCTCGGCCCGCACCTGCTCGGTGACGTCGTCCTGGATGCCGACGAAGCGGGTGATCCCGCCGTCGTCGTCGAAGACGGGCGAGACGGTGAGCCTGTTGAAGAAGAGGGTTCCGTCCTTCTTGTAGTTGCGCAGGACGACCTCGCGGGTCCTCCCCTCCCGGATCGCCTCGCGCAACTCGCCAACGGCCGGCTGGCCGCGCTCCTCTCCCTGCAGGAAGCGGCAGTTGAGGCCAATGACCTCGGCTTCGGAGTAGCCCGTGATCCTCGCAAACGCGGGGTTCGTGTAGACGATGGGGTTGTCGGGTTGGTTAGGGTCCGTTATGACGATGCCGTTGGCGCTCGAGGCCATGGCCCGGTCCCGCAGGCGCAGCTCTTCCTCGGCCCGCCTGGCCTCCGTCCTGTCGCGCAGCACCTTGACCACGCCCTTGAGGTTGCCCCCCTCGTCCCGCACGGCGTCTGTAGAGCCGTTGGCCCAGATGCGGTTTCCGTCTTTTCGCACGGCCCACGTCTCCTCGGAGACCGTCTCGCCGTCGATGGCGGCCCGAAGCTGGCGCTCGGGTACGCCGTCCCGCCTGTCCTCCGGCGTAAAGAACACGGAGAAGTGCTCGCCCAGAATCTCCTCCTCGGAGTAGCCGAGAATGCGATGGGCGCCCTCGTTCCAGTCCCGAACGTATCCTCCCGCGTCGAGCATCACGATCGCGTAGTCCTTCGCGCCCTGGACTAGCAGGCGGAAACGCTCCTCGCTGGAGGCGGACCGGCGCCTGGCGGCGCGCATGGAGGCCACGAGCGCGCTGATCGCGCCCCCCACCAGGGCGAACACCAGGAGATTCAGCAGATGACCGGGGCTGTCGATCTTGAACGAGTAGGCTGGGGCCAGGATCAGGTAGTTGACCACCAGCAACGCGAGCGCGGTGGCGAACAACCCCGGTCCCAGCCCGCCGAACCAGGCGACCAGCATCGTCGCGAGGGCGAAGAGCAGGAACGGGCTCTCGGATTCCATGAAGGGGTCGATAAAGATCTTCGTTACCGTCACGATACCGACGGCGGCCACGGCCACGCCGTAACGCGCGAGCGGTGAGCCTAGAAGACCCGTCATTCCAGGCCCCGTTCCCGGCGGCAAGGATCCGGACCACCCCGGACGACCTTCGATGGCTTGTCTTGCATCGGTGTCGTGCTTCTCCTGGTTCGGGATCACCCACGAATAAGGGTCTCACCGACGCCGGAGCGGTGCATACCGCAAATGCGTTATTTCTTGCGCGCGGGGCTGCGGGGCCTTAGACGGTGCGGGCGGCCGGCCGGGCCTGGGAGACGGCGTCGAGCAGGTCGGAGAGGTCTACTTGCTCCCTGGTGGAACGTTCACCCCCGACGTAGAACGTCGAGAAGGGGTCGCAATCGGGGTAGAGCTCTACCCAGTTCGGGACCCTGTCCTCCACGAGGGGCGTGAGCCTGCTGCAGATCACGAGGTCGGGCCTCAGGCGCAGTACCTCCCGGTTCAGGTCTCCCGAGTCCGCCTCGAACACCTCGATGTCCGGGAGGGAGATCCGCAAAACCGCCGCGATGCTCTCCCTGTATGACGCCAATTCGTTCGCCACCAATATGTGTCTCAAGGCTTCCATGCCGGATATATTATGGTGGCCGAGGCACCGCGGCATCACGAAAAAGGGTGAAGTTTCACTAACCATTTTGGGCTACGCCGAGCCCGAGGCACGGTCCACTATGGAGAGCAAGTCTCCAAGCTGTATATCCGCGAATTCCGTCATCCTTCCCCGCTCGAAGGCAACCGAATGTGCCGCGTGTCCCGGATAGAGCTCCACCCAGACCGGCACCCGGTCTCGCACTTCGTCCGTGATGCGGCTGCAGATCGCGACGTCCGGGGAATAGCTGGAAATGCAACTTTCGAGGTCCTCCGGCTCCGCGACCTCGAGATCCAGCTCGGGGCGCAACTGGCGGAAGACGGCCGCTATGCTCTCCCTGTAGGAACGCGGCTCGTTTGCCAGCAAGACCCGCAACCCACCGTTACGGTGGCGTGAACGCTCCACTTCCGCCCGACTCGTCGGTTCTCTGCCCGTCGGTTCTGGCAAGCCCCCCCCCTGCCCCCTCATGGAACACACCCTGCCATCCGTACAGCCATGCGGGCAATCTGCCCGGACCGTCGGGAATTCTAGCATGGCGGCCCCCGCCCGGATAGTACGGGAAGAGGGGCTAGCGGATCTCGACGACGCCGTTGCGCGCGGCGAAGACGAGGGCCTGCAGGCGCGAGTGGACGTCGAGCTTGTTGAGGATGTTGACCATGTGGGTACGCTCGGTCTCCACGGTAATGTGCAGCTTCTGGGCTATGTCCTTGCTGTCCAGGCCCTCCGCGAGCGCCTGCAGCACCTCTTTCTCGCGCCGCGTCAGCCTGTCTATTGCCTTCTGCGCCTCCAGCTCCTCCTGGCGCTTGCGGCTCACCATGCGCAGCATCTCGATGATCTCGTTCGGCGAGAGCAGGGCCTCGCCGGCCTTCAGGCGCCTCACCGCGTCCACGATGTCGCCTATGGCGGCTGCCTTGTGGAGCACGCCGGAGGCGCCCGCCTCGACGGCCCGGGCGAAGCGGGCCGGCTCCAGGCTCGCGCTGAGGACGAGCGTGGTTACCGCGCTGCCCTTCTCGGCGAGCTCCTCTATAAGGTCGAAACCGTCTCCGTCCGGCAGGGCCAGGTCGCAGACGGCCACGTCGGTGGCGTCCGCCGACCCGTTCAGGAACTCTCGCGCCTCGGCGAGCGTGCCGGCCTGTCCCACCACGACGAACTCGTCCTCCCGCTCGAACATGAAGGCGAGCGCCTGACGGAAAGAGGCATGGTCCTCCACGAGGAGGATGCGGGTCTGCTCTTTCTCCACACCGTTCTCTACGGTCACCATCTACCCCCGGATCATGAAAAGCCACGCCAACTCCGCAGCCCCGACGCGTCGACACAACTATAATCGAGTCGCCGGATCTTATCCTGGTCCTTTTGTACTAGAAATCTTGTTCCTTTGCCGAGATTTCTTCGGCCAGCCGGGAGAGCGGCACGCGCAAGAGCACCCGCGTGCCCCCGCCGACCCCGCTCTCGACCTTGAGCTCCCCGCCCAGATCCAGCGCCCTCTGACGCATGGAGTACTGCCCGACGCCCGAGTGCGAGTCTTCCGGATCGAAGCCGCGGCCGTCGTCGACGACCTCGGCGTACAGGTTATCCCCATCGACGCCGATCTCGACCCGGACGCGGCTTGCGGCGGCGTGGCGGCGGACGTTGGTAAGCGCCTCCTGGACGATCCGCACGACCTCCCTCCCGTACCCCTCGGGCAGTCTCTGCGGCACGCCGCTCCCGACCACCAGGTCCAGCTCGTACTTCCCGCGCGCCATGCGGCGGCTCAGGTCCACGAGGCTCTTTAGCGAGGAGACGAAGGACCGCTCCGTCGTCTCCTTCAGCCGCAGTTCGAAGATGGCGCCGCGCAGCCCCTCCACCGAGCGTCTGAGGGCGTCGGCCGAGTCCTGCAGGGCCGGGTCGTCGCCGTTCTGGCCCGTAACCTGGAGTACCTGTATCTCCTGCAGGGCGTAGACGATGTCCTGCAGGATGCTGTCGTGGAGTTCGCGGGCTATCCGGTTTCGCTCGGCCTCCCTGATGCCCTCGAGCGCCTTCTCGGCCCGCCGGCGCCCGGTCACGTCGTGGGCCACCACGCACATCGCCCGCCGGCCGCCGTAGGGCACGGTGCTGATGCTGATCTCGACGTCCACGAGCCCGCCGTCCTTGCGCCTGTACTGCCTCACGCCGAGGGAGAGCCGTCCCTCGCGCACCACGCGCTCGACGTTGCGCCCGACGCTCTCCCGGTCGTGGGCGCTTATGTCGTAAAACGACATGCCCTTGAGCTCCTCGGGCGTATACCCCAGGGTCTCGCCCAGCGCGGCGTTGGCCTCCAACACGCGCAAGGATTCGATGTCCAAAAGGAAGATGCTCTCGACCGCCTGCTCTATCACGCTCCTGTAGAGCTCTTCGCTCTGCCTGAGGGACTCCTCCGCCCGCTTGCGCTCCGTGATGTCGAGGACGGTGCCGAGCAGGAGGTCGGGCCGCCGCTGCTCGCCCTCGAAGAGCGTCTGCCCGCGCGAGATCACCCAGCGCAAATCGCCGTCCGGGCGGACGAACCGGAATTCCTCGGCGTAGAGCCCGTCGCCGTCGGGCTGAAGGGCGGCCCCCATGGCCGCCTCGACGCGCGGCCGGTCTTCGGGATGGACGAGGGGCGTGATGCCGGAGAGCGAGAGCGGCGTGTCGGGGTCGAGGCCGCAGATCTCACGGGTGCGGGCGTCGGCGAAGATCTCGTCGCGGCCCGGGTCCCAGCTCCAGGTGCCCAACCTGGCGACGCCGAGGGCCAGGTTGGCGCGCGCCTCGCTCAGGCGCAGGGCCTCCTCGGCCCGCTTGCGCTCGGTTATGTCCTTGAAGACGAGGGTGAACCTCCCGCCCCCCTTCGGCTCGACCGGGGAGGCGTACACGTCGAACCAGCGGCCCATCGCCTCCGAGCCGTCCTCGAAGCGGAGCGTCTCGCCGCCGAGCCCCACCCGCCCGTACGTCTCGACCCAGCGGCCCTCGAGCCCCGGCACGAGCTCCGTGATCGTCTTGCCCACCGCGTCGGCGAGGCCGGTCATCTCCTCGAACTTCGGGTTCACGTCGAGGAAACGATAGTCCGCCGGCGTGCCGTCTTCGTCGACGACCATCTCGCACAGGCAGAACCCCTCGTCTATGGTCGTGAAAAGCGTCCGGTAACGCTCTTCGGACTCGCGCAGGGCCTCTTCCGCCCTGCGTCTTTCGGTTATGTCCTCGACCACCGCTATCAGGTACTCGGACGCCTCCGAGGGCCCGCGTACCAGCGAGACCGTCTGGTTGACCCAGACGGTCGAGCCGCGCTTGTGGAAGTAGCGCTTCTCCATCCAGAAGGTCTCTATCTCACCCGAGATCAGCCGCCCCAACGACTCGAGGTCCTTGTCGAGGTCGTCTGGGTGGGTTATCCGCTGGAAGTCGAGGTCCAGCAACTCTTCTTCGGTGTGGCCGAGGATCTCGCAGAGCCTCCGGTTGACGCGCAGCCACCTGCCGTCGAGCCCGACCTGGGCCATCCCGACGGCCGCCTGGTCGAACGTGGCCCGAAAACGCTCCTCGCTCTCCCGAAGCTCCCTCTCGGTCCGCTTGCGCGGGGTGATGTCCGTGGAGATGCCGCACGTCGCGTAAGGGGACCCGTCCGGCCCCTTCAACGGGAACTTGACGGAGACGTAGGTGTGCGTGCCGTCGTCCTGGAAGACCGTCTCCTCGACTTCGAGCGGGGCCTCCGAGCGGAGCACCTCAAGGTCGTTCTTCCGGTAGGCGTCCGCCGACTCCTTCCCGAAGATATCGTGGTCGGTCTTGCCGATGACCTGGTCTTTGGCGAAGTGGAACAAATCCTCGAAGCGGCGGTTCACGAGGACGTAGCGGCCCTCGGCGTCCTTGACGTAGATCACGGCCGTCGTGTTGTCGAGGATGGCCTGCAGGCTCTCCTGGCTCTCCCTTAGCGCCTCCTCGGCCGCCTTGCGGGCGGTGACGTCGTACCGGATCGCCGCGTACTGGTAGGGCTTGCCCCGCTCGTTCAGGAAAGGCACGATCGTGGTGTCCACCCAGTAGATCGAGCCGTCCTTTGCCCGGTTCTTGAGCTCCCCGCGCCAGACGCGCCCCCTGGCGATGGTCCTCCAGAGGCCCTTTATGTACTCGGGCGGGTGGTGGCCGGAGTTGACCAGGCGGTGGTCCTGGCCGACGAGTTCATCCTGCGAGTAGCCGGAGATCTCGCAGAACTTGTCGTTGACGTAGGTGATCGCGCCCTTCTGGTCCGTTATGGCGACTATGGCCGACTCGTCGAGGGCGAACTTGAGGTCGGCGAGTTCCTTGAGCGTCCTGCGCAGGCCGTCCTCGGCCTCCGCCCTCTCCGTCACGTCGGTCGCGACCCCGATCACGCCCTTGACCGCGCCGTCTTCGGCGCGCAGGGGCCCGTACCAGGTCTCGAAGACGAGGCCCCCGACCTCGCTCGTGCCGACGAACTCCTCGCCCGCGAGCGCCCGCCGGATGTCTTCGAGGACGCCGGGCGCGCCGGCGTAGACTTCGTAGGCGGAGCGGCCGGCCAACTCGCCGGGCTCCAGGCCCAAAGTCTTCAGCCCACGCCCGGCGGAGAAGGTAAAGACGCCTTCCACGTCGAGGGAGAAGAGCGCGACGGGGGCGTTCGTGACGACGGTCCTCAGGAGCTCCTCGCTCTGCTTGAGTGCCTCCTCCGTCCGCCGGCGTTCTGTGACGTCGCGGGAGTTTACGACTATGCCCTGGATCACCGGGTCGTCGAGCAGGTTCTCGCCGACGGCTTCCAGGGTGCGCCACTCGCCGCTCTTGTCCATGACCCTGTACTCCACGGGCGGAAACGGGCCGGGATGGTCCTGGTAGGCGGAGAACACGCCGGCCACGCGGTCGCGGTCGTCGGGGTGGATCAACTCGAACGCGTTCGACCCGATCCTCTCCTCCGGCTTGTAACCCAGCACCCGCTCGATGGCCGGGCTCTCGTAGACGACGGTCCCATCCTCGTCCAGCACGATGATGATGTCCGAGGTGTTCTGCACCAAAGACCGGAACCGCTCCTCGCTCTTGCGCAGCGCGTCCTCGGCCTGGCGCCGCTCGGTAACGTCGATCCCGTAGATGCGCAGGAGGCCGCCCTCGGGCGTGCGCGAGACGGTCTGCTGGTAGTAGCGCCCGCCCACCTCGATCTCGCGGGTGAAAGGCCGCCCCCCCGCCGACCAGATGCGCTGGTTCACCCCTTCGAGGTCGGCGAGCGCCGGGTGGTCCGGCCCCAGCCTCCGAAGGTCCGGGAAGCGGGCCTGGGCCACGGGGTTCAGGTAGGTCGGCTCGCCGGCGACGCTGGTCTCGATGATGGGGTTCGGGTTGAGCTCGGGGAATGAGGCCAGGCGCGCGAGCTGCTCCTCGGCCTCCTTCTGCTCCGTTACGTCCCTCTGGGTACCCCAGACCCGCACCACGTATCCGTCCTCGACTATGCCGGTGAGGTTGTTGACGATGACCCTGGCGCTGCCGTCGCGGTCGAGCTCGGTCGTCTCGCCTTCGGTTATGCGGTAGCCGGCCCGGGTCGCCGCCCTCAAGAACTCCACGTTCTCCGGCTTCGAGCGGGGCAGGAGGTCGCCGACCCTGGCGCCGACGATCTCTGATGCGCCCCCGAAGCCGTACATCCGGGCCATGGCGTCGTTGCACTCGGCGAGGTAGGCGTGGCGGTAGAGGTGGTCCAACTGTTCGTCGTCTGACAGGTCCGTCGGCAGCGGCTCCTCGAACTCGAAGCACCAGATCCCCTCTGTGCTCTGCGCTATAAAGGTCCTGTAGCGCTCCTCGCTCCTGCGCAGGCCCTCTTCGGCGAGCTTCTGATCCGTAATGTCGTACTGGACGCCCTGCCAGTAGAGGGGGTTCCCATCCTCGTCGCGCACGAGCACGGCCTCGTCCCTGATCCAGACCATCCTCCCGTCGCTGGCGAACTGGCGGTACTCCGCCCTGAACGGCTCGCCCGTCTTGTCTGTGCGCTCGTCCTCGGCGAGGACCCTCTCGCGGTCGTCGGGGTGCATGATCTTTGTCCAGTGATCCCCGTCGAGCAACTCCCTGTCGGCCGGGTAGCCGAGCACGCTCTCGACCTGCGGGCTGACGTAGGTGACGCGCTTGTCGCCGGTCAGCTGCTGGACGTAGGTGACGGCCGGTATCTGCTCGACGAGGGTCCTGTAGCGGGCCTCGGCCTCCCTCACCTTTCTCTCGGCGTCCCTGCGGCCCGTGACGTCGCGCGCCAGGGCGAGGTGGAGCGTCTGCTCCCCCGACTCGAACGCGCCCACGCGCACCTCCACGGGGAAGGTCGTCCCGTCCTTGCGCCGGTGCTTGCCCTCCAGCGTGACGGGCGCGCCGGAGGAGATCCTGTCCCACACCCCGCGGAAGGTCTCGGGGGGAATCCCGACCTCGACGTCGGCCACGTTCATGCCGAGCAACTCCTCCCTGGAGTACCCGAGCGACTCGCAAGCCCGGCGGTTGACGTCCACCAGGTTGCCCTCCAGGTCGTGCACGAACATCGCGTCCGCGGCCTGCTCGACGAGCCGACGGAACCGCTCCTCGCTGCGCGCCAGCGCCTCCTCGGCCCTCGCCCGCTCCCTGCGGACCCCGGCCTCCTTGAGCTCGCGCGCGATGGCCGGGCAGAGCCGCGCCATGTTCTCTTTGGTCAGGTAATCGTTGGCGCCCGCCTTCATGATCCCGACGGCCGCGTCCTCCCCGATCTTGCCGGAGACGACTATGAAAGGCACGTCGTACCCGAGACCCCGCAGGAGCTCCAACGCGTCCGGAGCCCTGAAGCGGGGCATGTAGTAGTCGGAGACGACGACCTCGAACGGCCCCCCCCGGGCGTCGGCGTCTTTCAGCGCCCGCTCCATGTCCTCGGGGGTGTAGACCCGCTCGTAGTCCGGTTCGTAGCCGCCGCGCCGGAGCTCGCGCAGGAGGAGCATGGCGTCGTTCTCGGAGTCCTCGACGAGCAGCAAGCGCACGGGGACGCCCGCTCCCATCACGCCGGCTCTCTCTTCCTGGCGGCGGCCTCTTCCGCGGGCCTGTCCCTCCCGCCGAGCGTGAAGCGGAAGGTGGCCCCCTCACCCACCTCCCCCTCGGCCCACACCTCGCCGCCGTGGCGGTGTATGATCCTCGCCACCGTTGCCAGCCCTATGCCGGTCCCCTCGAACTCCTCCGGCCCGTGCAACCGCTGGAAGGCGCCGAAGAGCTTGTCCTTGTAGGCCTCCTCGAAGCCCGCCCCGTCGTCCGAGACGTAGAAGGCGCCCCCGGAGACGCCGAAGCGGATTGTCGCGCGCTCCTCCCTGGAGGTGAACTTCCAGGCGTTGCCGAGCAGGTTTTCGAGGGCCACCTTCAGCAGGCCGACGTCGCCCCTGGCCGTGACGCCTTCCTCGATGTCGAACTCCACGTTGCGCCCCGGGGCGGTCCTCCTCAAATCTTCCGCGATGCCCGAGGCGAGCGCGCTCAGGTTCACGCTCTCGCGCCTCAGCGGCCTCCGGCCGACCCGCGAGAGGTCGAGCAGGTCGTCTATGAGCTCGGCCATGTGCCTGCTCGCGGACCGGACCCGCCTCAGGTAGTCGAGGCCCTCGTCGTCGAGCTTGTCGCCGTAGTCCTCCGAGAGGATCTGGGAGAAACCGTCTATGGTGCGCAGAGGCGCCCTCAGGTCGTGGGAGACGGAGTAGGAGAAGGCTTCGAGCTCCCGGTTGGTCCCTTCGAGCTCCCGGTTGACGTCTTCGAGTTCCTCGCTCGCCCGCTCGGCGCGCAGGCGGCTGCGCACGAGCATCAGGGAGATGCCGAAGAGCAGCAGGCTCACCCCGAGCCCCGTCGCCAGCACGAAGAGGGGCAGGTTGCTCTGCGCGTTCCTCTCGAAGCCCCGCAACGTGGCGAAGTACAGGCTCCAGTCCCGCCCGGCCACCTCGAGCCTGCGCTTCTCGGTGAACAGCTCGTCACCCCCCATGCCGGCGCGCTGTATCCCGTCCGCGTCGTAGAGCAAGGCGCTTGCCTCGACGTCCAGTCCGTCGTACACCTCGAAGTCTATGGCCGGTTCGAAGCTGCCGCCGAAGACGGCGTCGAGCAGGTCGTCACTCCTGAAAGCGCCGACTATGAAACCCTGCAGGGCCCGACGACGCTCGGCGACGGTCCCCGTGGGCTCGCCCGACTCGTAGACCGGCAGGTAAACCGCGAAGCCCTGCAGCCGCGCGAGGTCGGCGGTCGCCCCAGGGGGGTTCTCCGTGAGCACGTAGGTCGTCTCCGTGGCCTGCGGCGAGCCTGAGTCCCTCGCCCGGTTCATGGCCGTCTTATAGACGGTGTACGGGTACTCGTCGCGCCCGAACATCTCGCGGTTCGCCTCGTTCGCGGGCGCCGCGAGGCTTACGGGGAAGTAGACGCCGCGCTCCCCGCCCGGATCCAGATCGGGCCGAAGACCGGGCAACCCTTCCTCCATCATCCTCTGGACGAAATCCTCGCGCTCGGAGGGCTCCACGCGCTCCGCGTACGCGAGGGTCTGGAGACCCCCGAGGCGCCTCCCCGGCTCCACGCCCTTCACGTACTCCTCCCACTCGGCGGGGGTGACGGATTCGCTGGCGAGGATCAGGCCGCGGGCGCCGAACATCGCGTCCAGGTAATCGTCCGTGCGGCGGTCCACGGCCGCCTGGGTGGCCCTCACCGTCTCGCCGAAGCGCACGCCGTTCTGCTTCTCGACCGTGTCGCGCACGTAGTACCAGGCGAGCGCCGTGAGGAGCAGCGAGATCAGGAGCACCCCGTAGGCGGCCGCCCCCCGCCGCAGATGGCGCCAGAGGCGCTCCGGCCCGTGCCACCCTCCCGATGCTCTCAAGCGAAGCCCCCGGAGGGGGGCGATCCGCAAGGCGCCGCGCGGGACGTGTCCCCAGCCGAAAACGCCTCGCTCACCCCTGCAAAAACCTCTCTAACCGAAACGTGGTCGGACACCTCCCCCGAGAGGCACGCCTTGCGGCCCATGTTACCCGGCGCACACACGGCCCGCAACACCCGCGAAACCCGGCGAAGCACGGGCCAGGCTTCGAGAGGGCGGCCGCGCATTTGGGATCTCTTCTCCCTTTCGCGCGGCAATAGCCGACACCACGCCCGATAAGACCCCGGCGCTACGGGGCCGGGGTCGGGCCGAAGTCCTCGCCGGGACGCAGCTCCTTCTGGTAGACGACGTAGCTGCTCGTGGTCCGCATCCCCGCCCGGCCGTAGAGCCTCGGGGCGCCCGTCACGCTCTGCGCGTCGACGCTGAGCCCCACCTTGCGGATGCCGCGGCGATGGTACTCGGCGAAAGCGTGGCGCAGCAGCGCCAGCCCGAGCCCCCGGCCCCGCCACGGCCGCCGCACGCCGACCACCTCGACCCATCCTTCGCCGGCCACCGTCTTGCACAGCACCGACCCGGCTATCTCGTTGCCATCCGTCGCCAGAAACCACATCGAGGGGTCGAAGTCCTCGCCCGCCATCCTGCCCGCGAAGCGTTCGAACGTCCCCCCGGGACGGCCCCAAACGTCCCGGAAAGCGTCTTCCACCGCCTCGAAAACCTCTCGATCGTCCCGGCCCGGGACGAAGGCGCGCGGCCCCAGCCCTTCCGGCCACGCCGGGGACGGAGGAGGCCCCTCCAGGTCTACCTCCATGACGTAGGTCCCGCGCACGGCCTCGTAGCCCTTGCTTTCGAGGAGTCTCCGGGTGTCCTCTGAGGTCGAGATCACGTAATGCTTGACCACGATCCTGACACCCGCCGGCGCGAGGTGCGTGCGGTCGCGTATCCAGTCCTCGCCCCATCCGACGAGCCAAGCACCGATCCCACGCCCCCGGTGTTCCGGGTGGACGTAACCGTAGACGCTCAACGAGACGAACGCGCGGTTGACCACGTCAGCGTAGCCTGCGACGGTCCCGTCCGGGGCGGACACGAGCACGGCCTCCTCCGCGAGGTCCACCTCGCGCCAATCGTCCAGGACGTGCTCGACGCTCGTGCCCTGCGCGCCGCCGTCCACCCGCACGCACGCGGCCATGAGGCCGGCGACCGCGCCCGCGTCTTCCGGCGTGGGCGGCCTCCGGGAGAACCCTGCCGGCAACCCTTCCATGACGCAAAGCCTAACACCGCGCCGAACGGCGCTGCTACACGACGGGCGAAGCCCCTCCCACCCGTCGGCGCCTGCTGCGAGTCGTACACGGCAGGGAACGCCGGACGGGCAAAGTGAAGGGCCCCCCGGATCGGGGGCCCTTCAGTGGTCATCGTTGCGGCCGATTTACTGCTGCGTGACGGACACCTTCTTCTCGAAGGTCAGCCCGTCGCCCGCGCGGTCCACGACGACGGTGTCGCCGGGGTCGAAGTCGCCGCCGATTATCCGGCTGGAGAGCGGGTTCTCGACGTAACGCCTTATCGCCCGGGCCAGGGGCCTCGCGCCGAACTTCGGGTCGTAGCCCGTCTCGGCCAGGAACGCCTTGGCGGCGTCGGTGACCTCGACGGAGATCCGCTGGCTCTCCAGGTGCTTGTTCAGGCGGGAGAGCATGATGCCGACGATCTCGAGGACGTTCTCGCGCGTGAGCGGCTCGAAGACTATGATCTCGTCGACCCTGTTTATGAACTCCGGCCTGAAGGCCCGCTCCAGGGCGTCCATGGCCCGCCGCTCGGTCTCCTGGAAGTCCACGCCGTCGGATGAAGTGAACCCGAACTGCTTGGTCGAGACGAGGTGCTGGCTCCCGACGTTGGAGGTCATGATGATCACCGTGTTCTGGAAGTTCACGGTCCTGCCCTGCGCGTCCGTCAGCCTCCCGTCGTCGAGCAACTGGAGCAGCGTGTTGAAGACGTCGGGGTGGGCCTTCTCGATCTCATCAAAAAGGACCACGCTGTACGGCCTGCGGCGCACGGCCTCGGTGAGCTGGCCGGCCTCGTCGTAGCCGACGTAGCCCGGAGGGGCGCCGACGAGCCTGGAGACCGTGTGGCGCTCCTGGAACTCGGACATGTCTATCCGGATCATGGCGTCCTCCTCGCCGAAGAGGTACTCGGCGAGGGTACGGGCGAGCTCGGTCTTGCCGACCCCGGTCGGGCCGAGGAAGATGAAGGATCCGACGGGACGGTTGGGATCCTTTATGCCGGCCCGCGCCCGCCTGACGGCCTCGGAGACGGACTTCACGGCCCTGTCCTGCCCGACGACCCGCTCGTGGAGCACGCCCTCGAGGTTGAGGAGCCTCTCCGCCTCCTCCTGGACGATGTTGGTCGCGGGCACCCCGGTCCACTCCTCGAGGATGCGGGCTATGTCCTCGCGCCCGACCTCGGGGGAGTTGTCCTCGCGCCGGCCGACCCAGCCCTCCTGCTGCTCGCGCAGCTCGGCCTTGAGCTGCTCCTGGCGCTGCTTGAGGTTGGCGGCCTTCTCGTAGTCCTCGCCGCGCACGGCGTCGTCCTTCTCGCGCTCTAGCTGCGCTATCTCCTCCTCTATGCGCCTCACGTCCACCGGCGGCACCGCCGAACGGAGCCTCACCTCGGCCGCGGCCTCGTCCAGCAAGTCTATGGCCTTGTCCGGGAGGTAGCGGTCGGTGATGTAGCGGTCGCCGAGCTGCGCCGCGGCGACTATGGCCTCGTCGGAGATACGGACCTTGTGATGGGCCTCGTAGCGGTCCCTCAGGCCGAAGAGGATGCCGACCGACTCGTCAACGGTCGGCTCGTCCACGAGCACGGGCTGGAAGCGACGCTCGAGTGCCGCGTCCTTCTCGACGTGCTTGCGGTACTCGTCGAGCGTGGTCGCGCCTATGACCTGCAGCTCGCCTCTTGCCAAGGCAGGCTTGAGCATGTTCGAGGCGTTCACGGCGCCCTCGGCCCCGCCGGCGCCCACGATGGTGTGGAGCTCGTCTATGAAGAGGACTATGTCCCGCTCCTCGCCCTGGAGCTCCTGGATCATCTGGCTCATCCGCTCCTCGAAGTCCCCGCGGAAACGGGTGCCGGCCACGAGAGACCCGGTGTCGAGCGCGAGCACGCGCTTGCCCCTGAGCGACTCGGGCACGTCGTCGGAGACGATCCTCTGCGCCAGCCCTTCGACGATGGCGGTCTTGCCGACGCCGGGCTCCCCTATGAGCACGGGGTTGTTCTTGGTCCTGCGGCTCAGGATGCGGACGGAGCGGGCTATCTCCTCTGCGCGGCCCATGACCGGGTCGAGCTCGCCGTTGCGCGCCGCCTCGGTAAGGTCGCGGGTTACCTGATCCAGGGTCGGCGTCTTGCTCTGCGGACCGGGCTGACCGCCCCCGGCGCCGAAGCCGCCGCCGAAGTTGCCGCCGCCACCGGGACCGCCCGGTCCGGCTGCGCCGGGGACAGCGCCGCCGCGCTGCTGGAGGAGACGGAGGATCTCACGCCTCAAGGCCTCCGCGTCGCCGGCCCCGTTGCGGGCCAGGATCTGGTACGCGTTGCCGTCGCCCTCGCCGAGAAGCCCGAGCAAGAGGTGCTCGCTGCCGATCTGGGCGGCCCCCATCTGCCGCGCGGCCTGGAAGGCGAGCTGCAGGGCGTGCTTGGCGCTCGGCGTAAAGGTGTAGACGGCCTCGCCAGGGTCGCCGCGCTGCGCGCCGAAGGTGGAGCGCATCTCGTCCACGTTCGCCCCGGCCCGCTTGAGCGCCTCGGTCGCCACGTTCTCGCCGGTGACGATGCCCGCCAGCAGGTGGTCGGTCCCGATCGCGTTGGTCCGCGTCGTCCCGGCCGAAGCCTCGCGGGCCCGCATCACGGCCTCCCTGGCCTCGCCGCTGAGGGCCTCGAAGAAGTTGTTCGGCCCCTGGCCGCCCTGCTGCTGCACGAGGTTCTGCAGCATCTCGAACGGGTTCCCCCCGCCGTAAGCGCCGCCGAACATGCCGAGCTGCCGCGCGCACTGCGTGCATAAGTAGCTCGTCGCGCGCTGATCCCCCTGCTGCCGAAAGACCTGCACGCTCGCCGGCCTGACCCCGCAGTTCTCGCATATCATCAGCCGAAGCCTCCTCTGGGATAAAATCTATAACCCTCTTCCCCCTCGCGGGGAAGCGTCGTCAGGCTAAATCTTAGTCTGCAACGCTAAGATTTTATTACCGAACACCGGTAGTTCAAGGCGGCTTAGGGAAGCGGGGCGTGTGGGTAAGATGGGGTTTCCGAAACCCCGTTTCAGTTCTACTCGGAGGTACGAAATGGAAGATCGCGGGCTGGTAGGCATAGAGGCGCGGGCGGCGGACGGTGAGGCGGTCGGGCGCATCTCGGAGGTCATAGAGGACGAGGATGGGTCGATCACGCACGTCGTCGTCGAGCGGGATGAGGAGAGCCTGGAGGTCCCGATCACGGCGTTGACGTTGGACCGGGACGCGGACTTCGCCACTTTCCACGCCGACCCCTCGGACGACGAGCCCGGCGACCACGTCGGCGACGAGGAGACGCCCCAGGGCTACGCCCCGAACGAATCCGACGTGGACGACGGCGAGCACGAGGGCCAGTTCGTCACCACCCCGACGGACCCAGACGAGGCCGTCTCCCTGGACGAAGAAGCATCGACCGAGGCGGACGAGGCGGGCGGGTGGGAGGACGAAGGCTCGACCACCGCCGACTCCGGCTACCCGCGCACCGACGTCTACATAGACCCCGAAACGGGGGAAGAGCAGGTGGACCCACAGCTAGAGGAAAACGACTCCCTCGGCGCCGACGTGAGGGACCTAGTAAACGGCACGGGCCTGACCGTCCTGGCCGTAAAAGACGGCGTCGTTCAACTAGGCGGGTCGGCTGCCACCCGGGAGGATCTGGCCGGGAACGTGGAGGAGGTCAGGGGACTCGACGGCGTCCTTGACGTGGACACCACGGACGTGGACGTGGGGTAGCGGTTCGCGCAGCGAACCGCGCTGTCAGCCTTCTGGCTGACCGCTAACCCTGGCGTCCGCTCTCCTGTAGGGACGCTGGTTCCGGCGCCCAACCTCGTGCGGCGAAGTACCGGGCGTAGGTCAGGATGAGGTCCTCGTTCAGATCCGGCCTTGTCGGGCCGTCTTCGCCCAGGATTCGCCGGGTGTTCCGGTCGTCGTAGACGTTGTTGTCCGAGAGGTCTGCGGCGTCCGGGGAGGCCCCGCGCAGGACGCCGCCGGGCCCGTTTTCGTCTTCGGGCGGCGCGGCCTCCAGGCGGTTCGACCATTCCTCGTGGGGGACGAGATCCAACACGTATCCTCCTTCCTCCAGCCAGTCGAAGACCGTCTCCGCGGGAACGGGCTCCGGGTTGGCGAGGTGGTAGGTCCCGCCGAGGGCTTCGGGTTTGGAGGCGACGTCGAGGATCGCGGCGGCCACGAAGTCTACGGGCGTCATCTCGAGCCTCCAGCCATCGACCTCGGGCGCGGCCCCCAGGCGCAACGACTCCGAGAGTACCGCTCCCTGCAGGTCGCGCGGGTTCGAGGCGCCGGTCTCGGAGTGCCCCGAGATGAAGCCCGGCCTGTAGACGCAGGCCGGAAGACCTCGCCCGGCCGCCTCCCGCACGAGCTTCTCGGCCACCCATTTGGACCGGCCGTAGCCGTCCTCGCGGGCTTCGGCGAGGGAGTCGAGATCCGTGTCCTCCTCGCAGAGTTCCGCGTCTGGGGGGAAGATGCCGTCGGTCGAGACGAAGTGGAACGGCTTGGTTCTGCGGCGGCAGGCGAGGCGCAGCGCCTCGCGCGTGCCACCGACGTTCGGCGCCTTCAGCGCGGGATAAGGGTAGACGAGGTTCACGGCGGCGGCGGCGTGGATCACGAGGTCCGCCTCCCGCGCCAGCGCGTCGAACTTCTCCGGGTCCATACCGAGCAAAGGCTCCCCGAGATCCCCCACGACCGGCACGACGCGGTCCATACCGTCCACCGGGAGCCCGTAGCTTTCGAGGTTCGAGGCGATGGTCTCGATGGGGTCCTCGTCCTCGCGCTCCCGGACGAGGCAGTGGACGCGGGCCCCCGTCGAGGAGAGCAGGCCGTCGAGGAGGAAGGCCCCGAGAAAGCCCGTGGCACCCGTCAGGAAGACGTTCTCTGCGTTGCGCAGGTCCTTCGTCTCTCCTCCCTCCGGCAAGATCTCCGGTTCCAGGACCGCCTCGGCGCGAAGGTCTACCTCAGATGGGCGCGCTTCGCCGTCTTCGTCGCGCTGGAGGGCTTCGATCCTGTCGCACAGCCCGCCCACCGTCGGGTCCTCCATGAACAATGGCATCGAGACGTGGACGCCGAAGCCCTCCTCCACGCGGCCCGAGAGCTGGGCCGCGGCGAGCGAGTGACCGCCGAGGTCGAAGAAGTTGTCGTCGGTTTCGACCTCGTCTTCGTCCAGGCGCAGCGTCTCTTCCCAGATCCTCTTGAGCAGGTCCTCTTTCTCGGAGCGGGAGGCGTCGGCGGTGAGCCGTACGCCGGAGAGATCCCCGTCGCGGCCGGGGCGGGCCTGGCGGGGCGGGGAAGGCGGGAGCTTCTTGCGGTCGACCTTGCCGGAGGTGTCCTGTATGGGGAGGGCGTCGAGCTCGACGTAGACTGCGGGTACCGCGTAGTGTGGCAGGGCGTCGCGCAGGGCGCTGCGGATCTCCTTGCTGCGCCCCGTCTTCGGGTCGAGGTCCCAACCGGAGAAGCGGTGGTCGTCTTCGGGCTCGGGGACCACGTAGGCGACGAGGCGCTTGTCCTCGCCCTCGTCGCCCTCGGAGACCACGACGCAGGCCCGGACGGCGAGGCGGGTCTCGATGGCGGCCTCGACCGCGCCGAGCTCGACGTTGTAGCCCCTTATCCGCACGCGGAAGTCCGCGCGTCCGAGTATCTCCAGGTGCCCGTCTGAGAGCATCCGTCCCCTGTCGCCGGTCCTGTACATCCGCGCCCCGCCCTCGCCGGCGAACGGGTCCGGCACGAAGCGCTCCGCGGTCTTCTCCGGCAGGTTGACGAAGCCGCGGGCGAGCATCTCTCCCCCGACGACGACCTCGCCCGGTTCCCCCTCGGGCACGCGCCGAAGCCCGTCGTCCAGGACGTACAGGCGCTCCGGGCGGGCGGGACGGCCAACGGGGCAGTACGTGGACTCGGGGTGGCCCAGGGCTTCACCGAGCTCCGTTACCGCGACCTCGTGGGTCTCGGCGATGCTGTAGAGGTTGTAAGAACAGGTGTGGGGCAGCGCTTCTAGCAGGCGGCGGGCCAGGGTCTTCGTGACCACCTCGCCGCAGACCCAGACCGTCTTGAGGTCGGGGAGGCGTTCGGCGAGGTCAGGGCCGCTCGCGTCGAGGACGGCCTCCGTCAGCGAGGATGTCATCTGGATCTCTGTGATGCGGTGCTCTTCCAGGTATCGAACGAGGGCCGGCGGGTCGTAGATGACGTCGTCCCCGATGACGTACGAGGCCCCGCCCCGCAAGAGCGGCCTCAACACCTCCCACACGAAGAAGACGCTGCACCCGACCCGGTCATCCGGCCCATAGTCGCTGATACCGTAGCGCCACAGGTACGAGAGCACGGGGGCCCGGTGCGGGTTCGCGATGCCCTTCGGCTTGCCCGTGGTTCCCGACGAGTACGGGATGAAAGCCAGGTTCTCCCGGTCCACCCGGGGAGGTTCGGGGGTTTCGTCGGACGTCGCTGGCTCCTCCACGTCCATCCGGAAGCCTCGCTGCCAGTCGGGCAGGCGTCCGGCGTGGGCCTCTTTGGTGAGCACGACGATAGGCTCGCAGTCTGATAGAACGTCCTCGAGTTGCGAGGGCGGGTAGGCGAGCTCCAGGGGGACGAAGGCGCCGCCGGCCTTCATGGCGGCCAGGATCGCCACCACATACTCCGCGCAGCGCTCCATGTACACGCCGACCGCCGCGTCCGGCGCGACGCCCGCGCTCCGCAGGTGGGCGGCAAGCACGTCGGCCCGCCGGTCCAGTTCCGCGTAGGTCAGCGTGGTCCGCGCGTCGACCACGGCCGTCGCGTCCGGGGTTCTCCGGACCTGGCGCTCGAAGAGCTCGTGCAGGCAGAGGTTACGTTCGTCCATGATCGGCCTAGCGCTCCCGCGCGTCGCGTTCCGAGCGCATGTGCTGGGGCGCGGGGACGCCGGGCGGACGGGTGGCGGCCCGTTCCGGCTCGGGGGCGGTTCGGCGCTCGGGGGCGGTCCCGGGCTCCGCGCGGAGTTCCTTCATCAGGGAGTAGCACATCGCGATCATGACGAGTACGAAGGGTGCCGCGGAGATGATGGCCGCCTGCTGCAGGCCTTCGAGGCCGTTTGCGAGGAGGCAGATCGCGGCGGTGGCGCCGGCGAGGGTCCCCCAGACCACGACGACCGCCCGGTTCGGCTCCAGGGCGCCCCGCGAGGAGAGCATTCCCATCACGACAGCCCCCGCGTCCGCCCCGCTAATAAAGAAGAGCGCGACGAGGACTATGGCGATCAGGGACATAAGACCCGCCAGCGGGAACTCGCCGAGGGTGGCGAAGAGGGCTACGGTCGAGCTCTCGGAGACCGCATCCACTATCCCGGGGTTGCCGGTAAGCTCCAGGTTGAGGGCCGACCCGCCGAGGACGCCGAACCACACGAACGTGACCAGGCTCGGCACGACGAGCACGCCGAGCACGAACTCCCTGATGGTGCGCCCGCGCGAGATCCTGGCTATAAAAGTCCCGACGAACGGGGTCCAGCTGATCCACCACGCCCAGTAGAAGACGGTCCACGAGGCGAGCCAGGCCGCGTCCCCGAACGCCGCCGTCCTGAAGCTCATCGGGACCAGGTTGGCGAAGTAGCCGCCGACGGACTCCGTGAAGGTGTTCAGGACGAAGACCGTGGGGCCCACGACGAACAGGAACAGGACCAGCGCCACGGCAAGCACCATGTTCACGTTCGAGAGCCACTGGATGCCCCGGTGGATGCCTGAGACCGCCGACAGGATGAACGCCACGGTCATGAACGCGATAATCCCGATGGCCCACGCGTTCGAGTCGGCCGGAACGGCGTCGGTCAAGAAGTTGAGACCGCCCGTGATCTGGAGCGCCCCGAGCCCCAGGGAAGTCGCCGTCCCGAAGAGCGTCGCGAAGATCGCTAAAGTGTCTATGCCCTTGCCTATGGGCCCGTCTACCTTGTCCCCGAGTATCGGGTAGAACGCGGAGCTTATGAGGTTCTTGCGCCCCTTTCGGAACGTGAAGTACGCGAGCGCCAGGCCCACGACGGCGTAGATGGCCCACGGGTGGAAAGCCCAGTGAAAGTACGAGTACTCCATCGCCAGCAGCGCGGCGCCCTCGGTCTCCGCCTTGGCCAGGCCGTGGGGCGGGGCGGCGTAGTGGGAGATGGGCTCCGCGACGCCGAAGAACATGAGGCCGATGCCCATGCCGACGCTGAACATCATGGCCACCCAAGAGACGGTCTTGAACTCCGGCTCGTCGTCGTCGGCACCGAGCTTTACCCTTCCGTGGCGCGAGAAGGCCAGGTAGACCACGAAGATCAGGAACCCGAACGTCGAGAGGATAAAGACCCAGCCGAAGGAACCTATCAAAAAGTTCAACGCCGCGGACGCGACCGCCGAAAGGTTCTCCGCGAAGAGAACACCCCACAACACGAACAACGCCGCGATGCCTACCGACACCCCAAAGACGCCCATGTCAACCGTCGAACCCGCGGACCTTCTCATGCGCTACCGTCCTTCCCTGATCTCTGTTCACTACAAAAACATTGCCGTGATGTTTCAGGTTGCGACAGGACGCCGCGTGAGAAGTGTCAGGACCACGCCCCGGTCGAAGACCGTTGCGGGCGAAGCAGCCCGGATACGACGGTGCACATAGTACCCCGTAAACGCGCAGGTTCCAGCGGTTATGATGAGGATAGCTTTAAAGTTTTATTAAGTTTCGTTAACTTGTTCGGAGAATCACCCTCCCAGGGCGCCCAGTATCTCCTGGGCTCCGACGTAGAGGAAGATCAGCAAGGAGACGCCGAGGATCGCGTTGGAGAGCAGGCCGCTGCGGAACTCGCGCGGGACGCGGAGGTTCAGGAGCCAGAGGAGCGTAACGGCGAGGAACGGCATGAACAGGGCGCCGAGGGAAGCGTAAACGATCACGATGGTAACCGGCTCGTCGAAGGCGAGCAGCAGCATGGGCGGGAACGTGATCCAGGCCAGGAAGAGGCGGAAAAAGACGCCCGTCTCCGAAAGGTACTCCTCGCCCTCCTCCTCCGGCACCCGCCTGATGGTCCTCACCAGGTCGCCGAAGAGGTAGGCGCCGCCGTTCCAGGCACCCGTGATGGAGCTCGTCGCAGCAGCCCAGAAGCCGATGAGGAACAGCCAGCTCGCCACCGGGCCGAAGCGTTCGGAGATCGGGTTCGAGAGGGCCACGAGTCCGTCCTCGCCTTCGATGCTCGTCCCGTTGGCGAACAGGAGCTCGGCGCCGATCACCAGCATCGCGACCATGAAGACGCCGGTCATTATGTAGCCGACGGCCAGGTCGGTGCGCATCATCGGGATCCAGGCCGGCCGCCGCCAGCCGCGCTCGCGCACCCAGTAGGTGTAGGAGACGAGCGTAAAAGTCCCGCCCACGCCGCCTATAACGGCGAGCACGAAGGGTAGCGACCCCTCGGGCATCCGCGGCACCACCGTCCCGAGGGCGAGCTCGCCCAGGCTCGGGGTGAGCAGGACCGCGAGGCCGACCACCGTCAGGAACATCAGGCCCACGAAGACCTCCATCACCCGCTCGAAGAGCCCGTACCGGCCGATGATGCAGATGCCGAACCCGAAGACGACGGAGTGCAGGACGGCCCACAACCAGAACGGCAGGAGGCCCGGGAACATCGCATCCGTCGCCAGCGCGGAGGCGGAGGGGGCGGCGGCGCCGAAGAAGAACGTGACGAGCGCCAGGTAGACCATAAAGTAGATGCTCGCCCACCAGCCCATCGAGTGCCAGCCTTCGAGGATCGTCGTCTTCGTCGCCATGTACCAGCGGCCGAGCCCCTCCGTGAGCGCGAACTTCAGCGCGGCGCCGAGGACGACGGCCCAGATCAGGACGGTCCCGAACTCCGTGCCGGCGGTGAGCGAGGAGACCATGTCCCCGGCCCCGACCCCCGTCGCGGCGACGACCAGACCCGGCCCGATGAGCCTGAGCCTGCTCCCCCAGGTGGACGGGGCCTCCCCCGCTTCTGCCTCCCCGACAGGCCTCCCGGTAACGTCCGCCATGGGTTCTCCCCTCCCGAAAACCGTTTCCCTGGCCGCATTACACAACAGATCCGGCGTCCGCACAAACCGGGGGACGTACGGGACCCCGCGGCAACGGTCCGCTACCCGGTATGACGGACGACGGTCCGGATCTTGAGCCCTCCCCGCACCTGCTGCGTGAGGTCCACGGTCATCTCGACTGGGTCGCAGGCGGCGACGAGGTCGTCGAGGAGCGTCGCCGCCAGGTCCTCGGCGAAGGCGCCCTTCTCACGAAAACCCCAGAGGTAGAGCTTCATGGCCTTGGACTCCAGGAGGCGCTCCCTCGGGCGGTACGTCAGCTTCAGGTCGTAGAAGTCGGGCTGGCCCGTTACCGGGCAGATCGCGGTAAGCTCGTCCGTCGCGAACTCGACGACGGCGTCCTTGCCGCCGTGGGCCCAGGGGACGGTGTCTATCTCGTCCGCCCTTATAGGACCCCGGGCATCTCGGCCCAGCACCCGCTCGTCTCCTCGTTGCATGGAAGCCTCCTGGTAATGGTTAGCTCTCCGGACCATGTTAACCGACCCCCGTCCGGGCGAAGTTCCCTACAGCCTCCGCACCAGCACGGCGTTGCCCAGGAGCAGGAGCACCAGCTCCGAGACGGCGACCGAGCCGAAGGCGACGAGGTAGGGGAGCCCCGCGGCGAAGTGCAGCACCGTCGCCACGCCGGCGGCGATGACGAGCGCGAAGAGCGTGCTGGCGAGGTACGTCCCCGCCCTCCCCCCTACCCGGTGCGCGACGAGCCAGCAGAGCGCGCCGCCCACGAGGTTAACGAGGGGCATCAGAAGAAGCTCCAGCCCGCCGGCCACCGGGCTGAACAGGTTGACGAGCCCCACCCCGACCGCGAAGGCTGGGATGGTCGCCGGGTACCTTATGACCAGCGGCTTGAGAACCTCCCCGAGCCTGAACTGTACGGGTCCGAAAGCCAGTGGGGCCACCAGCAGGCTGAGGACCACGTAGAGTGCCCCGACCACCCCGGCCACGGCGACCCGCCGGGCCGGGCTACCTCCGACTTGATTACGCCCGAACGTCACCGCCTCCCGTCACCCGAATCCCCCGGGCCCTGTGCGAGGGCGCAACCGTCCTTGCGGGGATCGCTGCCGCAGGCGCGGACGCCGTCTTCGTGGACCCTTATCACCTGCGCGCCGCCGACAGGGACGACGTAGTCCTCGCCGACCTCGACCTCGTGACCCTTCTCCCTGAGCCGCCCGACCTCGTGATCCGGCAGGCGGCCCTCGACGAGCAGGGTGCCGTCGAGGTGGAGGTGGCGGGGATGGTCGACGGCCTCCTGGGGGGTCATCCCGTGGTCTATGAGGTTCGAGAGGACCTGGGCGTGGCCCTGGGGCTGCATGGGCCCGCCCATGTTCCCGAACACGGCCCACAGGGCGCCCGTAGCGGAGCTGGTGGCGAGGCCCGGGATGATCGTGTGCATCGGGCGCTTGCCGGGGGCGAGACCGTTCGGGTGGTTCGGGTCCAGGCGAAACGACAAGCCCCGGTTCTGGAGGCAGACGCCGGTGCCGGGGGCCACGACGCCGCTGCCGAAGCCCATGTAGAGGCTGTTTATGAAGGAGCAACCGTTGCCCTCGGCGTCCACGGCGCAGAGGTAGGTGGTGTCTTCGCCCAAAGGCGGCTCCGCCGAAGCGTCCGCCGCGCGCTCGGGGGAGATGCTCTCGCGCAGAGAGTCGGCGTATTCTTTCGAGATCAGGCGCCCCGTGGGGACCGGCGGGTCGAGCCAGAACTCGGGGTCGCCTATCTCGTTGTAGAGGTCCCTGTAGGCCAGCTTCTTCGCCTCGGCCTCCAGGTGGACGCGGTCGGCTCCCAAAGGGTCGAGGGCCGCCATATCGAAGCCTTCGAGCAGGTTGAGCATCTCCAGGGCCGCGATGCCCTGGCCCGGGGGTGGGATCTCGTACACCCGGACGCCCCTGTAGTCCGTGGAGATGGGCTCCACCCACAGCGTCTCGTGGGCCGCAAGGTCCTCCTCGGCAAGGTATCCACCTGACGCCTGCGCGGCCTCCGCCATGCTTCGGGCGATGCGGCCGTTGTAGAAGGCGTCGGCCCCGCCCTCGGCGACGGCCGAGAGGGTGCCCGCTATGTCGGGCTGGGCGAAGACCTCGCCGGGCCCTGGGGCCCGCCCGTCCACGAGGAGCGCCTTCGAGGCGGCCTCGTTCCCGCGGAGCAGGTCCTCGGCGACCTCCCAGTAGCGGGCGAAGACCTCCGAAACGGGGGAGCCGTTCTCGGCGAGCTCGTAGGCCGGTTCGAGGAGGCGGGCGAGCGGCAGGTTGCCCAGAGCGTTCGCCGCGTCCTCCCACAGACGGACGGCGCCGGGGACCGTGATCGGCGGCCCGCCCCGTTCCGGCATCTCGTCGAAGCCAGCCCCCCGCAGCTTCTCGATTGTGGCCGCCTTCGGGGCCGCGCCCGAACCGTTCGCGCCGAGGACGCGTCCCGTCTCGGCCTCGTAGTAGAGCAAGAAGGCGTCCCCGCCCATGCCCGTGGCCATAGGGCCGACGACGGCCATCGCGGCCGCCATCGCCACGCAGGCGTCGGCGGCGGTACCGCCCTCGTCCAGCGCGCGCAGGCCGGCTACGGCCGCGGCCGGATGCTCGCAGGCCACGGCGCCCCGCGTCCCGAAGACCGTCGAGCGGCCCCCCCGGTCGGGGCGCCGGACGCGCTCCCTTTTCGTCTCGCTCTCACTCTTGAACAAAGGTTTTCACCCTCCCGGTCTATGATCGCTCATACAGTTTACAGAACCCTTCGCCGGGTATAGTCATCCGCACAAACCTAGAAGGAGGCAATACATGGGCGCAGGGAAAGCCGTATACATAGGGGCAACCCTAATCTCGATTTTGATCTCGATCTCGCTCTACCGCAGCGATCGGCAGAACCTGGCGATCTTCGTGGGCCTCTGGGCCCCGACCATCCTCAACCTGGGCCAGACCCTGATCGACGACGACCCCTCGTAGGCAAAGACACCCGATAACCCATAGCGGGCCGACCTCCGGGTCGGTCCGTTTTTGCAGAGCTTTAAGCCATCAGCTGTCAGCCATCAGCAAGAGCAAAGAAGGCTGATCGCTGACAGCGCGGTATTCAAAGGCTTTTGCCTCTGAATACCGCTTCAACCCCTACAGGTACTTGAAACCTCTTTAGAGCCGGCCGAACTCCCGCAGCAGGTCGGCCAGAGCCACCCGCTTCACGATCGGACGCCCGTGCGGGCAGACGTCCCTGAATCGACATTTGGACCATGCTTGCAAGAGCGCGGCCATCTCTTCTTTCGAGAGGCTCTCGCCGAACTTCGTCGAACCCTTGCAGGCGAGCGCCTTCGCGAGATCCTCGCCGCCGGCGAGCGCGTGTACGGCGGCCAGGAAAGCCGCCTCCGGGTCGACGGCGGTTCCGGGCGCTGCGGTTAGCCTCACCGCGTCCGCCCCGAACGGCTCGAAAAGAAAACCGAGGGAACCCAACTCCGCCTCGAACGCCCACGCCTCGGGGGCCAGGTCTTCGGGGAGCATCGCCACCGCGGGGTTCTCCAACGAGACCGGCGCGGCCCTCGGGTTCTCCCGCAGCCTCTCGTAGAGGATGCGTTCGTGGGCGCCGTGCTGGTCGAGGATTACGAGGTCCTCACCCTCCCGGGCGACGATGCATCTGCCCGCGAACTGGCCGATGGGGACCAAATCGTTGTCCCCTTCGTCCACGGGAACGCCGATGCCGGGACCACGCTCCGGGGAGAGGGCGGCCCTGATGGTCCCGACGACGAGCGGGTACGCCGACCGGCCTCCGCGCAGCCGCACCGCGCTCTTGGCGGGATGCACGTTCACGTCCACCTCGCCGGGGCCGAGGTCCAACCTCAGAAAAGCGGCCGGGTGACGTCCTTTCGGGAGAAGGTCCGCGTAGGCCCTCGCGATCGCGGGCGCGAAGGAGTCGGTGTCGACGACCCGGCCGTTCACGCAGACGTGCAGGTGGCGGCGGGTCGGGAAACTCACCTCGAGCGGGCTCACCAAACCCCACACGACCGGGTCCTCCAGCGTGACGAGGCCCCTGGCGAGCGAGAGGCCGTGTACCTGGGCGACCCTCTCCCGCAAATCCGCCGCGGCCGGCAGCGCCAGCACGCCGCGCCCGTCCGAGCGCAGGAAGAAGCCCACGTCCGGGCGGCCGAGGGCGAGGGCCTGCACGACCGTCGCTACCGCGTTGGCCTCCGCCCTCACGGTGCCCAAGAATCCCCGGCGAACTGGAAGGTTCAGGAAGAGCTCTCGCGCCTCCACCGTAGTGCCGGGCGGGTGGGAGGCGGGGCCGGCCTCGACCGTCTCCCCGGCCCGGACCCCGACGCGGAAGCCGGGGCCCGCCGTGCCGCGGGCGTTCGTCGTCAGGGCAAGGTGGGAGACGGATCCGATAGCGTGCAGGGCCTCGCCGCGGAAGCCCAGAGATTCTACGCGGGCGAGGTCGTCGGCGGTCCGGATCTTGCTCGTCGCGTGCTCGGCCACCGCACGTTCGGCGTCGTCGGCGGACATGCCGTGGCCGTCGTCTGTGACCCGGATCAGGGAGATCCCGCCGTCCTCGACGTCGACCTCGACCCGCGTCGCCCCCGCGTCCAGTGAGTTCTCGACCAGTTCCTTCACGGCGCTCGCCGGCCGCTCGATGACCTCCCCGGCCGCTATTCTGTGCGCCACCTCCGGCGCCAGGACACGTACCCGTCCCCCGTACTCGGCCGTCTCTTCGGCCACGATTTTGGGAAAGAGTCTCACCCGGCAAAGTCCTTGACGCCCTCGGCTTCGAGGCGCGTCAGGATCTCATCGGCCCGGTCAGTGACCTGTCGCGGAAGTCCCGCGAGCCTGGCGACGTGGACGCCGTAGGAGGAGGACTCGGCGCCCGCCTCTATCCTGTGCAGGAAGACTATCTCCCCACCGACGTCCTCGACGCTGGCCTTGTAGTTGCGGCAGCCGGGGAGCAGCCCTTCGAGGCGCGTCAGCTCGTGGTAGTGGGTGGCGAAGAGGGTGAGGGACTGGACGTCGTCGTGCAGGTACTCGGCCATCGCCCACGCGAGGCTCATCCCATCGTAGGTGGACGTGCCCCGCCCTACCTCGTCCAGTATTACGAGCGAGCGCTCCGTGGCCCCGTTCAGGATGCTCGCGGCCTCGGTCATCTCGACCATGAAGGTGGATTCGCCACTGGCCAGCCGGTCCTCCGCCCCGACGCGGGTGAAGATGCGGTCGACGACGCCCAAAGATGCCTCCTCGGCGGGGACGTAGGAGCCGGTCTGGGCGAGGAGGGCAACGAGGGCGACCTGGCGCAGGTAGACGGACTTGCCGGCCATGTTAGGGCCTGTGATGATCTGCAACCTGGAGTCGCCGTCCACCTCGGAATCGTTCGGCACGAAGGGCGTCCCGGTGTTGTGCTCGACCACCGGGTGACGGCCGCCCGCGACGCGGATGCCCCGCCGCTCCGTTACCTCGGGCCGGCAGTAGCGAAGCTCCGTCGCGGCGGCGGCGAAGGAAGAGATGACGTCGACGACGGCGACGGCGCGGGCGACCTTCTGGAGCTCGGGGGCGGCCTCCTTTACGGCGGCCCGGATCTCACCGAGTATCCCCCGCTCCAGCCGCTCGACCTCGTCGCGCGCGGTCAGCATCCTCGACTCGTGCTCTTTGAGCTCTACCGTGACGTAGCGGGCGTTGTGCTTGAGCGCCTTGCGGTGCTGGTAGCGCTCTGGCACGGAGGAGGCGTCCTTGCCCGCCACCTCTATAAAGTACCCCTCGCCGTCCCGGTATCCGACCTTGAGGCCCTTGAGGCCGGTCTTGAGGCGCTCCTCGGCCTCGAAGCGGGTGAGCCACTCGTGGGCGCCGTCGCTGAACTCGCGGGCCTCGTCGAGTTCGGCCGAGTAGCCGGCGCGTATGATCTCACCGGACTCCTCGGAGATCGCCGCCGCTATGAGCTCCCTCACCCCGGGCGGCTCCTCCATCGCCCCGAGCACCCGGTCTATAAGGGAACTACTTTCAGCCGCGGGAGCGAGCGTCTCCTTCAACGGTCCGATGGCTTCGAGCGCCCCGCGCAGCGAGAGCAGGTCGTTCGGCGAGGCGGAGAGTCGGACTATCCTGGTGGCTATCCGCTCCACGTCGGGGATGCCGCCGAGGTGCTCCCGCACCTCCTCGCGAAGCATGTAGTCGGGCACGAGCGTGTCCACGGCTTCGAGCCGCTGGCGGATGCGTCCGACCTCGAGCAAAGGGCGCTCCAGCCAGCGCCTCAGCGCCCTCTCGCCCATCGGCGTCTTCGTGCGGTCTACGGTCCCGATAAGTTCGTCGAGGCCGAGGTTTCGCCTGGTCGCGGCGTCCAGCACCATCCCCGTGCCGGGATCGTAGGGACGGAAGGTGACCACCTGCTCGGGGGCGGCGCCGCGGAGGGACGCGAGGTACTGGACCAGGGCCCCCGCGGCCCCGACGAGCGCCGGCTTGCCTTCCAGCCCGAACCCCTTGAGCCCGGACACCCGAAAATGCCTCTTGAGCGCCTGCTCCCCCGCCGACGGCTCGAACGTCCAGCGGGGCACGGAGCTGACGGTGGCCCGAACCCTCGGCAGGTTCTCCGCGGCGGTCCGCTCCGGTACGACCAGCTCCCGCGGCGACCACCGCTCGAGTTCCGCGGCCAACTGTTCTTCCGGCACTTCGGTGCCGGTAAATTCGCCGGTGGACGCCTCGACGACCGCGATACCGGCCGAACCGTCCTTGACCACGAAGGCCGCCAGGTAGTTCGCCTGCCCGGCCGAGAGGACGTTGTCCTCTATGACCGTGCCGGGCGTGAGGATGCGGGTGACCTCGCGGGTGAACTGCTTGGGCTTCGTCGGGTGCTGGCGCTGCTCGGCGACGGCGACGGAGTGGCCCTTCCTGAGCAGCGTCGCCAGGTGCTCTTGCAAAGAGTGTCCGGGCACCCCGGCCAGAGGGACGCGCCCGCCGGCGTAGCCCGCGGCCTCGCGGCTCGTCAGGCGGATGGAGAGGGCCTGCGAGATCTTCTTTGCATCCTCCTCGAAGGTCTCGAAGAAGGTCCCGACCTGGTAGAAGAGGATGGTGCCTCGCGGCAACTGCGCTTTCAACTCTGCGTAACGATCCAGCATGGGGCTATTCTACGGGGGCGCCCCCTGTTCGTCAGCCCCGAAAGACGGCGGGCGGAGCATGTATCCTGGACGCATGGACGACGTTGACCCGAAGCTTTCCAGGCTCCTGCTCGCCGGCTCGGTTCTCGGCGCGGCCCTGAACCTGGCCTCTTCGGTGCGGACGCGAGGACCGCGCCGCGCCGCAGGCCTCTTCGCCCTCGGCGTCGGCCTGCCGGCGGTCGGCGAGCTCTTGGCGACGGGACCGCTTGGCCTCCTGCGCCACCGCACGCGACCGCGGGTGGCGAATGTCCCGGTCGCCGTTCTTCTCGGCTGGTACTGCGCCACAAACGGCTCCCTCGCCGTCGCGGAGAAAGCCCTCGACGCCCTTCACCTTGAGGATGCCACCAGAGAGAGGCTCCTGCCGCCCGGCGCGGCGCTCGTCGGGACGAGCCTCGACCTCGTGCTCGACCCCGCCGGGCTCGACGCCGGCCTGTGGGAGTGGAGCGGCGATGGATCTTACGCCGCCGAGGTGGCCGGCGCCAACGGGCGAAACGGGGTGCCGCTCGTCAACTACGCGGGCTGGCTACTGCTCGTCGGGGGCGTCGCTTCGGCCCACAACCGGACCTTCGCGGAGAGCCGACCGGTGGGCCGGCTCCCGGCGTTGCTCCTGTTGCCCCCCTACCTGGCGGCCGTGGCCTGGGCGGTAAGGCGCGGGAAGGTCCGGTACGTTCTGTATTCCGCCCTGTTCCCCGTCGCGCTGGCGGCCGGCGGGGAGACCCGGCGTTAGACGGAGCCGAGGTCCTTGCCCGCCTCCTCAAAGCCCTCCTGCATCTTCCGGCGGGCGGCCTCCACGAGTTTGGGGTTTCTGAGGATCTCGTCCACCTCGGTCGACGAGGCGAGGCGCCGGACGTACTCCTCCTGCGTCACCTCCTTGAGGTTCGCGCCGTCGCCGAGGCGGTGGGCGATGTAGGAGATGACCCTCTCCTGCCTGCCGGAGCGGTACCGGTCGTCGAACAGCTTGGACCAGAAAGACGACTCCTCCAGGGCGGCCTCTTCCTGGATGGTCGGACGTTCAGGGGTTTGGGGGTAGATCAGGACGGGCCCGTCCGCCGCCCGGACCACCTTGGTCGAGACGCTCCCTACCCGCGCGCGTTGGATCCCGCCCACGCCCCGGCTGCCGACGGAGATAAGAGCCGTTCCGCCGGCCTCCTGGGCCTCGTCCATGAGGGTTAGAGCTATGCCATCGATCCCGTCGGCACCCTCGTCCGGGACGAGCTTCACCCCGGGGCGGCGCCCCAGGAGGCGCTCCAGCTCGTCCGCGAGGACGTTCAACTCCGCCTCGGCCCCCAGCAGGGCGTGATCTACCATGCTGGCCTGAAGGGGTCCGGCGTCCCGCGAGGTCTTCAGCAGCCTCGGGTAGATCTGCACGAGCATGCCCTCGACCCCGAGAAGGCCGCCCATGGTCGCCGCAAGCCTCGCGGCGCTCCTCGAATCCGCGGATGAGTCGTCGGCCATGATCACGTACGAGGGCGGCCAGGCGCCTTCCTCGCCGCGGAGCACCAGGACGGGACAGCGGGCGTTGTGTATAACGCCTTCCGAGACGCTGCCCATCAGGAGGCGCCTGACGCCGCCGAGGCCCCTGCGGCCGATAACCACGAGCCCGGCCCCGATCTCCTCGGCCGCGGAGAGGATCTGGTCGACCGGCGACCCCGCCCTCACCTGCGCGCCCGCAACCTTCACTCCATACCTCTCGATCCGCTCGACCTGCTCGTCCAGAAGCTCCTGTCCTCTGGCCGAAGCCCCCTGGGCCGTACGGAGCCTGAGCGCGACGCTCATGTACTCGCGGGGCGGGATGAACTCGAAGGCGTGAACCACGTGCAGCTCCGAGCCGCTCCTCTTCGCCAGATCCACCGCCGCCCGGGTCGCCGCGGAGGCGTCCTCCGAACCGTCGGTCGCGAGCAGTATCTTTGCCGGGAAGTAGCCCGTCTCCGTCATCGTCCTTCCTTTCCCCGCGAGAGGCTCGTCCGGGCGTTCTATCTGACTAGCATATGATCAGTCCCCTTCTTTCGTCGTCGGGGACTTTCGACCGCCCCGGTTTCGGAGCCACTTCTCGGCGCCGATGACGGGCAGCACCACGAGGGCGACCACGAAGGCCTGGAGGAGGGCACCGGCCGGCAGGGGGGCCGTGCCGAAAACCGCGTTCATGAACGGCAGGTAGATAAAGCCGGCCTGCAGCAGCAGGAGGGCTCCGATACCGACGTAGATCCAGGGGTTGCTCCACAGCCCGATCTTCATCACCGAGTCGCGCAGGGAGCGGCAGTTGAGCAGGTAGAAGATCTGGAACAGTATCACCGTCGTCACGGCCGTGGTCTGGGCCTCGGCGAGCGCGGCCCCGGTGCCCACGCCCCTTCCCGCCTCCGCGGCAAACTCCACGAGGAAGAGCCCGAGGGCGCCGGCCGCCATCAGCAGGGCCACGAGGACGGTCCTGAAGATTACGAAGCGGCTAAGGACGGGGGCGTCCGGGTCGCGCGGGGACCGGAGCATCAGGTCGGGCTCCTTGGCCTCGAAGGCCAGGGGCAGGGCGAGGGCGACCGCCGCTACCAGGTTGATCCAGAGTATCTGCGTCGGGAGCATCGGCAGCAACGGCTCCCCCCCTATGATCGGGAAGAAGGCGACGGCCGCCGTGAGTATCACGGCGAGCCCGATGTTGGTCGGCAAAACGAAGGCGAGCGCCTTGATCAGGTTGTCGTAGACCCTCCTCCCTTCCTCCACGGCCGCCTCGATGGAGGCGAAGTTGTCGTCCGTGAGCACGATGTCCGAGGACTCCTTGGAGACGTCGGTGCCCGTTATGCCCATCGCCACCCCGATGTCCGCCTGCTTGAGGGCCGGGGCGTCGTTGACGCCGTCGCCGGTCATGGCGACGACGTGGCCCTGCGCCTGCAGGCTCCTGACGAGCCTTATCTTGTGCTCCGGCGCGACCCGGGCGAAGACACCGGTTCGGGCGACGACCCCCTGGAGTTCCTCGTCCGAGAGCCCGTCCAATTCGGCGCCGGTCACGGCCCCGGAGCCGGTCTCGAGACCGAGTTGCTCGCCGATGGCGCGGGCCGTGCTCTTGTGGTCGCCGGTGATCATCTTTACCGAGATGCCCGCCTTCTTGCACGCCTCGACGGCGTCCACGGCCTCGGGTCTCGGGGGGTCGATCATGCCCTGCAACCCGACGAGCTCCAACCCGCCCGCAACGTCTTTCTCTTGAAGGGTCTCCATCTTCTCATCCACCCGGCGCGAGGCGAGCGCGAGGACCCGCATCCCCCGCGCGGCCAGGGCCTCGACCCGCGCAAGCACGGCCCCGGTATCCAGAGGTCCGCCGCCTTCGAGGGCGGAGCACCGGGAGAGCACCACCTCGGGCGCCCCCTTGACGAGGATCTCCCTTCCATCGGCCTCCGTCTCGTTGAGGGTGGCCATGTACTTGCTCCCCGAGTCGAAGGGGATGGCATCGAGGCGCGGGTGGGAGCCCTTGGTCTGCTCGGGGTCCACGCCGAGCTTTTTGGCCGCGGTTAGCAAGGCGCCCTCGGTCGGGTCGCCGCTGACGCGCCAGCCCTCCTCGCCATGAACGAGGGCCGCGTCGTTGCAAAGGGCGCCGGCGAGCAGCAGGCGGCGCGCGTCGTCGGGCACTTCGGGGAGCTTCTCGCCTCCCGGTCCCGTGAGGTCGCCTTCGGGGGCGTAGCCGACGCCGCCGACGGCGTAGGAATTGCCGCCGGCGGTCCACAGCTCGGTCACGGTCATCTCGTTCTTGGTGAGGGTGCCGGTCTTGTCCGAGCAGATCACGGTCGTGGAGCCTAGCGTCTCGACCGCCGGCAAGCGCCTTATGACGGCGCGGCGGCCGGCCATGCGCCTGACGCCTATGGCGAGCGCTATGGTGACTATGGCCGGCAGGCCCTCCGGGATCGCGCCGACGGCGAGCGTTATGGCGGCGAGCACCGCGTCGGCGGCCGGGTAACCCCTGAGCGTCCCGACCACGAAGAGGATCGCAGCAACGATGACTATGGCAACCGTGAGCCACTTGCCGACCACGGCGAGCTGCCTGGTAAGCGGCGTCTCGACGTGGGTGGTCTCTCGCAGCATCGAGGAGATGCGCCCGAGCTCGGTCTCCCCGGCCGTCGCCACCACGACGGCCGTGCCGGTCCCGTAGGAGACGAGCGTGCCGCCGTAGACCATGTTCCCGCGGTCGGCCAGCGAGGTGTTCTCGTCGAGCTCCGCGGTCGCCTTGTCGGTAGGCACGGACTCGCCCGTCAGGGCGGCCTCCTCGACCTTCAGGCTGCGGACGCGCAAGAGGCGCATGTCGGCCGGCACCCTGTCGCCGGGGGCGAGCTCCACTATGTCGCCCGGCACTATCTCCGACGCCTGCAACGTCGTCTTGCGGCCTTCCCTGATCACCGTCGCGGTCTGGGGAACCATGTCCATCAGCGCCTCTATGGCCTTGCCGGCCCGGTACTCCTGGACGAAACCTATTATCGTGTTGAGGACCACGACGCCGAGGACGACCAGGCCGTCGACGACCTTGCCCATCAAGATGGCGAGGGCAACGGCGCCGAGCAGGACGTAGATGAGCGGGTCGTTGACCTGGCGCCACAGGATCTTTAACGGCCCGTCGCCCCTGGCCCGCTGCAGCACGTTCGGCCCGACCTCGGCGAGCCGCCCCTCGGCCTCGGCAACACCCAGTCCTTCCTCCGAACTCCCGAGTTTCCTCAGGACCTCTTCGATCCTTACGGCGTGCCAGGGCGAATGCGAGCCTTGGGGTACCACGGTCTTGGGGTTCACGAGATACGTCCTCCGTCGTGGCCGTCGTGGGTTTCTCGATAGAGCGAGGCCCGGCGCCCCTCGAAGGGGAGGTGGGTAGGCCGGGGCGCCGGGTCTCGTCTCACGTAGAGAAGTATCCTGCGCGCCCGGGCATACGTCCTGACCATGTTCGACCAAAAACCCGGCGAAAGTTGGCTATTTTGCGGCGGTCAGGGGTTGGAGATCGCGCCGCGGGTCTTGTAGAGGGAGGCCCCGATGGAGACGGCGACGACCGTCGCGATAAAGGGGAGGGAGATCCAGATAGGCAGCTTCCCGAAAAAGTAGGAGTAGATGAACTTGGCGCCGACAAAGACGAGGATGACGGCGAGCCCGGTCTGGAGGTAGACGAAGCGGTCCATCATGCCGGCGAGCATGAAGTAGAGCGGGCGCAGGCCGAGCACGGCGAAGGCGTTCGCCGTCCACACGATAAAAGCGCTTGAGGTGATGGCGAAGATCGCCGGTATGGAGTCGACGGCGAAGACGACGTCCGTGGTGCCGACGACGATGATGACCGCGAAGAGGGGGGTCGCCACGATCTTGCCCGAGTGGCGGGTAAAGAAGTTCGGGCCGTGGAAGTCCTTGGTCATGGGGACGAGGCGGCGGACGATGCGGAGGACGGGGTTGCGTTCGGGGTGGACTTCCGAGTCGCGGTGGAAGGCCATCCTGATGCCGGTGTAGATCAGGAACGCCCCGAAGACGAAGACCATCCACTCGTAGCGGTTCAAGAGCTCCGCCCCGATCAGGACGAAGACGCCGCGCAGGATTAGCGCCCCCACGACCCCCCAGAACAGAACCCTGTACTGGTACTCGTCCGGGACGGCGAAGTAGGTGAAGATCAGGGCGAAGACGAAGACGTTATCGACCGAGAGGCTCTTCTCGACGAGATAGCCGGCGAAGTACTCGCCGCCGCGTTCGGGGCCGGCCACGACGAGGAGTACGAGGCCGAAGACGGCGGCGACCCCGATCCAGAACGCGCTCAGGCCCGCCGCGCGCCTGAAAGAGATCACCCTCGCCCCCCGCGCTAGCACGGCGAGGTCGAGCACGAGCAACAGCGCCAAGAGGACCAGAAAACCGGCCCAGGCCCAGAGCGGGAACGTCGTCAAGTGGTCTCCTTATTCCTGTTCGGACTCGCCTGATGTTACACGACCCGGGTGGCGGGGACGCAAGGCGCCCGGTAGAGTGCGCGGGGTGGAACGTCGGCCCGGTTTGCTTGAGCGCTTCTTCGAGCGGGTGCTGTGGGACAGCAGGCTCCTGATGCTCGTCGCCGTCGTGGCCGGCGTGCTGCTCGCGCTCGGGACGTTCTACCTGGCGCTCGTGGACCTCGTGTACTTTTTCGGCCTCGTCCTGGACTACGGCGACCTCGGGGTGGGCGCGGCGGGGCGCAACGACTTGCGCGCGGACGTGATCACGGCCATCGTCAAGGTGCTCGACGGGTTCCTTATCTCGGCCATCCTGATCATCGTCTCCTTGGGTCTCTACGAGCTTTTCGTGAACCGGATAGACGTGGCCCGTTTCTCCGAGGCATCCCCGCGCCTGCTCCAGGTACACGACCTCGACGACCTCAAGGAGCGGGTGGCGCGCCTGATCCTGCTGGTCCTCCTTATAGAGTTCTTCCAGCGCGCGCTGCGCATCCCCTACGAGACCGCCCTCGATCTCCTCTACCTCGGCCTCGGCATCCTCTTCGTGAGCGCCGCCATCTACCTGACCACCAGACGCTTGCCAACCGCCGGGTCCGGCAAGGGCGGAGACCGGTAAGGGACCGGTAAGGACGCGCAGTGCGGCCCCGTAAAGGGCGCGACGCCAGCGCGGGTCGTACGAACCCCGGCGTAACGGGCCCAGAGCGGTTCGCGGAAGTGTCGAGCCCACCGCGAAAAGGCTTTCGGGTCCTCAGGTTCTGACAGCGGCTAGCGCAAGGATCGACCCTTCCGCTAGCCTGGCTACGGGTATCGGGTTTCGGGCATCAGCAAGGACTTTTCGGGCGTACCGTGGTCGTCACCCCGGGATCGCGGGGTGGGGTGGATCGATCCTTGTGAACTTCGCTCTGTCAGGGGTGGAGGATCGGGGCTTGCATGGGGTTTCGTGGCGCGCCCCTGGAGACCTCGGTGCCTCGCGGCCGGCGAGGGCCGGTCCTTACGCAAACCGCTGTAATCCCGGCTACCCCGCGCCGACGCCGAGCAGCAACCTCGTCAGGTCGGCCACGGCCGCCAGGGCGCCGACGAAGACCATTACCCAGCCCACCGTCCGGTCCCCACCACCCATCAAGGTCCGCACGCCGACGAGGATAAGACCCACGCAGAAGACGAGCACCCCGCCCCCCCCACCGCCGGTGAGGAGGGCCAGGACCGGGCCCCCCAGCAGGCACGCTCCGGCCGCGTATCCCACGGTTCTTCTGCCGGCGCCCCCGGTCGGGGGCGCGTCGCGGCGGTCGAGGTCGGCAGAGGCGATCCCGAAGACGCCCAAAGAGAGGTGGACCAGATCGTCCGCGAGTCCCAAGCCCCCCGGCGTGAGCCCGAAAAGGTTCGGCACGACGATGCCAGCGACCCCGACGAAGGCGTAGAGGGCCCCCGCCACCAGGCTCACGACGCCGGCCAGGCGTCCGCCCCGGGGAAAGAAGCCGGCGTAGAGGAGCACGAAGCCCGAGGCGAGGTGCAGAAGGTTCTCGAAGGGGTCCACGTTGAGCACCCCGAACAGGGGGAACCCGCCGGAGAAGATTCCCGCGATCCCGAGCAGCACGAGGAGCGGTCCGGCCGTCCGCGCGTAGAGCCTGGCCGTCAAGAGTCGACGAGCTCCCCGAAGGCGACCTCGTAGCGCTCTACGGAGACCACCGTCTCGCCCGAGGCTTCGGCGCTCTCGGCCCGCGCCCGGCGCACGGCCTCCTCGCTGCGAGCCATGTCCTCCTCCGTCTCCCACAAGGTCATGGCGAGCGAACGCCCGTTTGCCGCGTCAAACATCAGGTACATGCCCCGGAAGCCCTCCTGCAACCTGGCGGCCGGCAAGAACTGCCGGCGGGCCACCCTTATCCCCTCGGCCGTCTGCTCCGACGGTCCCCCGAAGGTGCTGATCCTCGCGTACACCACTCCTCCTCTCCTGTTCCGCCGGCTACCGGCCCTTTCCCACGAATTCCGCCACCTCCTCGACGAAAGCCAGCAGGTCCTCGACCGACGGGTTTACGACCGTGCGGACCACGCCCCCCAGACGCATGGTCGAAGGCTCTGTGGGCTCCGAGGCTATCCTCGCCTTCGCCGCCCCCGGCGCCGCGACGGCCCCGTCGGAGATGACGAGGTGGGGCTGAAAGCGCTCGACGGCCTCCCCGGCCTCCCGGAAGGGAACGAGGCGCGTATGCGCCTTCGGCCGGGAGCCGAGGAGTCCCAGGAAGAAGGCCTCGCCGTAGGCCGCGTACTCCGGGGTGAAGGAGATCAAGACGCGCAATGCGTCGGGGGGATCCCGCCCCGAGCCGGTGGCTGGCTGTCCCCCGCGGGTTTCGTTCACCGTCGGCCGTTGGCCGCCCCACCCCGACCTACGACCGCGCGCCTCCCCGACGGCCACGCCCGTTACACCTCCGGCGTCCCCGCGGACCCGGCCATGCCGCGCCGCTCCAGGGTCTCGCGCTTTATGCGCTTGAGCTCCGCCGGCGGAAAGCGGTCGAGCAGGCGCCAGGCGGTCTCTAGAGTCTCCTCGATGGCGCGGCTGGCGGAGCCCTGGCCCACGAACTCGTTCTCGAAGTCGTCGGCGAAGGCCAGGTAGCGGCGGTCCTCCTCAGAGAGCGCCTGCTCCCCGACGATGGAGACGAGGCGTCGGAGCTCCTTGCCGCGGGCGAAGGCGGCGTAGAGCTGGTCCGCCACCTGCCTGTGGTCGTAGCGGGTCTTGCCGTCGCCGATACCGGCGTTCATCAGGCGCGAGAGGGAGGGGAGCACGTCTATCGGGGGGTAGACGTTGCGGCGGTCCAGGTCACGGGAGAGCACGATCTGGCCCTCCGTTATGTAGCCCGTGAGGTCCGGGATGGGGTGGGTTATGTCGTCGTCCGGCATCGAGAGGATCATGATCTGTGTCACCGACCCCTCCTTGCCGTGTACGCGTCCGGCCCGCTCGAAGAGCGAGGCGAGATCGGTGTACATGTAGCCGGGGTATCCGCGCCTGCCCGGTATCTCCCCGCGGGCCGCCGAGACCTCGCGCAGGGCCTCGCAGTAGTTGGTGATGTCCGCGAGGATCACGAGCACGTGACGCCCCTCCTCCCACGCCAGGTACTCGGCCGCGGTTAGCGCGGCGCGCGGCGTCAACAGCCGCTCGATCGTAGGGTCGTCGGCCTGGTTGATAAAGAGCACGGAGCGCTCGAGCGCGGCGCTCCCGGCGAACCGCTTGCGGAAGAACGCGGCCTCCCGCTGCGTAACGCCTATGGCCGCGAAGACGACGACGAACTCGTCGGGGGCGTCGCCAGAGGACCCCGGGACCCTGGCGCCCTCGGCGATCTGGGCTGCGAGCTCCATGGCCGGGAGCCCGAAGCCGGAGAAGATCGGCAACTTCTGCCCCCGCACGAGCGTGTTGAGCCCGTCTATGGCGGAGATACCCGTCTCGATAAAGTCGGAAGGGTGAGCCCTGGCGAACGGGTTGAGGGGCTCGCCGCCTACGGGGTGGTACGCCGCCGGCTGCAACGGGGGACCGTCGTCTATGGGGGTGCCGGACCCGTCGAGGATGCGCCCCACGAGGTCGGGGCCGACGGCCATCCGGGCGACCTCGCCGCGCGTCCTTACGTTGGTGCCGGGCCGGTCGAGGCCCCGCGTCCCGCCGAGGACCTGCACGACCATCCGGTCGCCCTCGACTTCGAGGACCTGCCCCCGGCGCTCCTCGCCGGCCGGGGTCACCACGTCCACTACCTCGTCGTATCCGACGTTAGAGGCGCCCTCCGCCACGAGCAGCGGGCCCGAAACGTAGCTCACGGTCCGGTGCTCGACGGCGAAGAGCCGGTCGAGGCCGACGGCCCCGCCGTTCTGTTCCGTCTTTTCCGTCAATTCAACCCTCCCATCTCGCGCCGCACACGCCGTATGAGGTCGTCCGCGTTCTTCTCCGCCCCGGCGTCGGGCCAGTACTTCATGCGGCCTATCTCGGCGACCGCCGGGACCGCCGCCGACGCCTCGACGGCCACGTCTCGCCCAACGGCCTCCTGTATCCCTTCGTGGGCCGCCCGAATAACGCGCATCATGTGGAACTGCTTCTCGGGCGAGCAGTAGGCGTCCACCTCGTCGAAGGCGGACTGTTGCAGGAAGTCCTCCCGCAGCAGGCGTCCGGTGGCCAGGATGACGCGCTGCGGTGGTGCCAAGGCGTCGGCGCCGAGTAGCTGCACGATCTCCAGCAGCGTACGTTCTTGCTGCAACAGGTCGCGCGCCCACGCCCGGTTCTCCGTCCATCCGGGCCGCACCGCGCTCTCGAACCATTCGTCCAGGTCGTAGAGCGTGTAGCTCGTGCCCCAGTTGATGGAGGGGAAGTGGCGGCTGCGGGCAAGCGAGGTGTCGAGCGCCCAGAACGTGCCCGCGAGGCGCAGGCTGTACTGCGTGATCGGCTCGGAGAAGTCCCCGCCGGGCGGCGAGACGGCGCCGACGACGGTAACAGAGCCCTCGCGCCCGTCGGAGCCGAGGCACACCACCGAACCCGCCCGCTCGTAGAACTCGGCGATGCGGGTCGCCAGGTACGCCGGGTAGCCTTCTTCCGCGGGCATCTCCTCCAAACGTCCCGAGACCTCGCGCAGGGCCTCGCCCCAGCGGCTCGTCGAGTCGGCCATGATGGCGACGTCGTAGCCCTGGTCGCGAAAATACTCGGCGATGGTTATGCCCGTGTAGATGGACGCCTCGCGTGCGGCGACCGGCATGTTGGAGGTGTTGGCGATCAGGATCGTCCGCTGCATCAAGGGCGCCCCGGTCTTCGGGTCGAGAAGCTCGGGAAATTCTTCGAGCACCTCGGTGAGCTCGTTGCCACGCTCCCCGCACCCCACGTAGACGACGACGTCGGCCTCGGAGTACTTGGCGAGCGACTGCTCGAGCACCGTCTTGCCGGTCCCGAAGCCGCCGGGTATGGTCGCCGAACCGCCGCGGGCCACCGGAAACAGCGTATCGACTATGCGCTGCCCGGTAACGAGCGGCACGTCCGGGTCGAGCTTGCGCGCCGCCGGGCGCGGCTCGCGCACCGCCCAGCGCCGGAGCATCGCGACCGGTTCGCCGCCCACGTGGGCCACCGCATCCTCGACCCGCGCCGGCCCGGCCTCAACGCTCGTTACCGGGCCGGAGACGCCGTTCGGGACGAGCACCTTGTGGACCAGCGAGGACGTCTCCTCGACCGTGCCGAGCACGTCGCCCGGGACCACCTCATCGCCAACGCCGACGGTCGGTACGAACTCCCACTCCTTTTCGCGGTCGATGGCCGGGATCGAGATACCGCGGGCCATGGTGGGGGCGCCGAAGGGATCGCCGTCACGCTCCGCCATCCTGGGCAGGGGGCGTTGGGTGCCGTCGAAGATCGCGCCCAACAGGCCGGGACCGAGTTCGACCTGAAGCGGGGCGCCGGAGTCCTCGACGGGTTCTCCGACCCGGATGCCGGAGGTCTCCTCGTAGACCTGGATCGTGACGCGCTCCCCGTCCAGACGGATCACCTCCCCCGGCAACCGCTCCTCCCCGACAAAGACCACGTTGTACAACCGCGCGTCCCTGAGCCCCTTCGCCACCACCACCGGCCCCGCGACCCGCCAGACCGCGCCGGCGTCGCCGGTCTCGGGGGTGCGGGAGCTTCCCGTCGTTATCGTATCCGTCACTCTTTGCCTCCCTCGGCGTCGAACGTGATCTCGTACCCAACCGCCTGCCAGAGCATCTTCATCAACCGCTCCCGCCGCCCCCCGTCGCCCTCACCCGGCTCGCCGGCCGGCAACGCGACCACCAAAGGCTCGGTGGTCGCGTCGAAGCGGCGCCGCAACTCCTTGTCTAGGGCCGAATGGAACGGCTCGTGTACGGCTATCACCCCCGCTCCCCCGCCCGTCCACGAGCGAGAGCAATTCCGAGGCCGATTCCTCTTTGGAGGCGACCGGAACGGTGGTGGCTCCGGCGAGCCGGTACCCGGGAGCGAGGTCCGGGGTGGTCAGCACGACCAGCCGGCTCACGGCACGCCCCCTTCGTCGAAGAGCACGAGGCGCGCCCTGACCCGCGCGGGGTCGAGGCCGCGGGCGGCCCCCTCGCCGATGAGGCGCAGGTTCCTCGCCTCGGTCTCCTTGGCGACGGCGTAGGCGATGGGTATGTCCACCCCGAGCGGGTCTCCGGTGGCGAAGAGGCCCGCCGCGTCCCGGACGCGGCGGGCCTCCAGCTCGTATTGGAGCCCGGCCAGATCGCCTGAGTCCGCCCAGCGCTCCAGCGGCCGGCGCCACTCCTCGTGGCCGGCGGCGAGCGCGGTGGCGGCGTTGCCCGCGTCGGGGAGCCGGATGGCGTCGTCGAAGCGGGCTATTTTTGTGGACCCTCCGGGCAAGTAGACACCATAACCTTCGAGGACGGGCAGGCCGTCCGTCTCGCCGCGCCGCAGCGCCTCGCGCAGGCGCAGGGCCACGAGCAGGTTTTTCTCGTCGGTCTCGCGCCCGAAGAAGCGCCGCAGGGGGGCGCCGTCGTTCCCGGTGGTCGTCAGGATGCCATCGGTTCGGGCTGTCCAGTTGGCGGTCACGGCGTGCTCCAAGGCGGGGAAGTCTTCGGTGCGTTCGTAGTCGGGCCACGCCTCGCCGAGGCCGCGGGCCGTCTCGGGGTCGGGGAGCTTCCAGCGCACCAGGAGCTGCACGGCGGCGGCAAACTCGTTCTGGCGGGCAACCTCGCGCGCGAGGGCGTCGCCCAGCGCGCCCATCGGGTAGACGTGGAGCAGGGCGTCTTCGGTGTGCGGGGCGACGGCCTCGCCGCGCAACAGGGTTACGGTGTTGTGGAGGTCCCAGCGCGAGAGCAGGACGTCCAGGAGGTCACCGGCGCGATCCTTGTAGAAGGATCGCATCTCCTCCAGGACGCGGGCGAGGTGGTGGCGCACGGCCTCGCGCAACCTGTGGGCGCCGTGGTGGCGGGTGAGGGCCGCCTCTACCTCGGGGCCGTAGGGCGTCTCGGAGAGGGCGCCGAGTATGGCGTCCACGTCCTTGCCGATCAGGGCCTCGTACCCGGCCCGGCCGAGCAGGTCCGCCCTGCGCGCCCGCAACCGCGCGTTGCCGTACCCGAAGTCGGCCCGCCGCGTGAGAAGCTTCAAAGCCCCACCGCGGAGCTCTCGATGGCCCGCAACCTCTGTCCGTACCAGGGCCGTAGCTGCGGCGCGGCGGTCGCGAGCCGCTCCTCGAAGGTGTTCCTGACCACGCGCCCGCCCGCGCTCCGGAGCACGACTCCGCCGCCTACGTCGGGGTCCGGCGCGACGGAAACGTTGGCCCCGACCTCCCGCGCCAGCTCGACGGCGAGCGTTTCGTCGAGCGGGTTTACGCGGGCGGTCGAGGCATCGGGGAGGGCGGCGAGCGCCCCGGTCATCAGGTCGCGCAGCGTGTCGCGGTATCCAGGCTCGTCGCGGGCGGCGGCGAGCCTGGACCGGGCCTCGTCGATAAGCAGCGAGAAGGCCTCCTCGCGGACTTCGCGTTCGAGGCGGGAGGCTTCGAGACGGGCCAGGGCGACGCGGCGGTTCGCCTCGTCGGCGGTAGCCGGGGCGTGGGCGCGCAGGACTCTCTCGCGCGCCCTCTCCGCGTCGGCGCGGGCCCCGGCCAGGATGGTCTCGGCCTCAGCCCGGCTCTCGCTCTGCAGGCGGGCCCTCTCTTCGTCCGCCTCAGCCTCTATCGCGTTCAGCAGGTCTTTGAGCGGCAACGTCGGGCCTCCGTCAGCCGAGTAGGAGGATTATCATGGCGGCCACGGCGAAGCCGAGGACGACGAGCGTCTCGGGGATGGCCATGAGCAGGATGGCCCGGCCGGTAAGCTCCGGCTTCTCCGCGATGGCGCCCATCGCCGCCGACCCGACGCGGGCCTGTGCCAGACCTGAGGCCAGCGCCGCAAGCCCGATGGCGAGCCCGGCGCCTATCGCGATCAACCCTAGTTCCATTACGCTCTCCTCTCCTGGAGTGTCCACTACCCTTCCCCGGCGCGGGCCGTCGGGCGCGCCGCCCACGAACCCTTATTTCATGGGGCCACCGTCCCGTAATCCAGAGGTTTCTCGGTGGTCTCGGGCGGGATGGCGCGCGACCCGAAGGGCCGGAAAGCCTTGCCGCCGCCGGAGTAGAACTTGGAGAAGAACTCGACGTAGTGCAGGCGCATGGCCTGGATCATGGGGCTGAACCCGGCGAGCGCCAGGTTGAGCGCGTGGAAGAACGCCGCGATGATGACCCCGAGCCAGAGCGGCCCCACGGTCGCGAACTCGTTGGCGACTATCGCCAGATAAGCGCTCGCGAGGCCTACGGCCGCAATACGCAGGTACGAAAGGATATTGCCTATCGCCCCGATCAGCTCCAGCGGGCCCATCAGGAGCCCCATCCTGCCGTGGGAGACCATCATCAGCACGAGCCCGACGACGATGGCGGCCACCGCCGGCGTTACCGCCCCGCCCGGTAGCATCCCGGCGGCGAGCCCGGCCAGGCCGAAGACGCCCATGATCGCCAGCAGCGTCCCGAACCGTTCCGTGACCTCACCGCGGTGGCGCTCCTGGAAGCCCTGCCAGATGCCGAGCAACAGCCCGAGGACCACGTGCGTGGCGCCGAGGGCGATGGCGAAGAGGAGCAGCGGCACCAGCCCGTCCGGACGGTAGAACCACCACGCGAAGTCGTGGCCGAGCAGGTCCTTGCCCAGGTTGCCCAAAGCCTCGCCGAAGACGAAGCCGAAGACTATCGACCACGCCGAACCCACGAGCAGCACGGAGGAGAGGTCGCGGACGGCCCCGGGCTCCCTGTGGCGGCGCTTGACGATAACCGCGACCGCCAGGAGCAGCAGGCCGTAGACGACATCGGCGACCATCGCGCCGAAGATAATGGGCAAGAACAGCGTCATGAGGCCCGTGGGGTCCAACGTGCCGGGCTTCGGAAGGTCCATGAACCGGACCAAGAACTCGAACGGCTTGGCCACCCTCGCGTTCTTCATCAGGACGGGGGCGCGGGCGTCGTGGCGGTCGCCGGTAAGCTCCTCGACCACGACCGCGACGCCGACGCGTTTTTCGAGCTCCGTGCGCAGGCGCGCCAGCTCGTTCTTCGGGGCCCAGCAGGCGACGACGAAGGCGCGGCCGGTGCCGCCGGCGAGGCCCACGGCTTCGAGCTGTTCCAGCTCGGCCCGCAGGCCCGCGAGCTGGCGGCGCCACTCTTCCTCCCGCGGCCTGAGAACGGCTTCGAGCCGTCTCTCGGCCGCCTCTATCTCGCCCGGCACCGCCCCCATGCGCCCGCGCATCATCGAGACGGTCGCGGCCAGCGAGTGCTTATCGTACTCCTCGGGGAGGGCCACGTGCCGGACGTGCTCCTTGCCGAGCAACGAATGGACGGCGCGTGAGTCGTCGTGCGTAAAGACGAGCACGCAGCCTATGACGCCGGCTTCGATCTTCTTGTGTACCAGCTCGAAGCGGGCCCCGATCTCACCCGCCAACTCCTCGCGCAGCGCCTGGATCAGGGACTCATCGTCCGTGTTGAGCACGAGCGCGACGGTGTCGAGCCGCAGACGGTCGAGGTCCTCCTCGTCCATCTCGGCCAGCTCGGGCACGAGCGGCAACAACTGCTCCAGCGGCTCGACGTAGCGCGGCAGCACCACCTCCTCGTCGCGCAGCGCTTCGAGCCGGGACTGCAGCGTCTCGACCTCGGGGATCACGCCATCGAGCCTCGCCCGAATGGCCCCGAGATCGACGGCGCCGGGGACCAGGTCGGCGCGCGCCTCGCGGTGGGAACTGTCCGGGCCGAGCAGGTCGAGCAGGGCTTCGAGCTCGGCGGCCAGGAAACGCAGCTCGTCTGCCCGCGCCGAACGGCCGGCCTCCGCAGGCAGCGGCTCCACGGCGTAGCCCTCTTCCTCGACGTCCCCGAGGTGGACGAGCTCGAGCCGGTGCAGCTCTTCCAGCGCGTCTTCTAGCCGCCGCTTCGGCCCGAGGATGCGGACCTTCGCCATCCGAACGAGCGCCACCTAAGCCCCCCGCCCCGGCAGGACCATCCCGACGACCTCCCGCGCGGCATCCGCCCGGTCGCCCTCGGCCAGGGCGCGTAGCGTCCCGGCCCGGCTCTTCGCACCGGCGAGCACGCGCGCGGCCTCTTTGTCGGCGCGGGCGAGGGTCGCCCTCCGGTGTTCGGCGGCGTCCTTTTCGGCCCGCTCGCGGGCCCCGCGCACCACGCGTCCGGCCTCCTCACGCGCGGCTGCGACGCGGGCCTCGGCCGCCTCTTCGGCCGCGCGCCGGTCGTCGAGCCTCTCCTCCAGGCGGCGCACCGATTCGAGCGCGGTGGTGTCCCTGTTCTTGTCCAAAGTCGCCTCCGTGGCGTTCAAGCGGGGCCTCTCTCCGTGGTCTCCTTGTTGGCCCGGGCCTTCGCGCGCATCAGACGCACGCGGTTCTCCAGCTCGCGTTCTTCGAGCACCATCGCTATAAAATCCCTCTCCCCTTCGAGGCCAGGGACTACCACGTGCTCGAGGGCGTTGACGCGGCGGGTGGTGCGTGTGATCTCTTCCGCCAGCCGCCGCAGCGACAGCTCGACCGCCACGAAGTCAAGCAGCCCGTCGAGCACCGCCTCGAAACCCTCGGCCACCCCGTCTATGCGGGGCGTGGTCGCCGCCAGGCTGTAGCCGCGGTCGGTTCGGGCGCGGCCGACGGGGTCGTGCTCCAGCTCCACTATCTTCACGCCGGCGACGCTCTTGCTCTTGAGGCCGACCCCGATCTCGCCGCCGGAGGCGAGCGCCGCAGAGCCCACGGCCTCGGGGCCGTCTAGGGCGGTCGTCTCGCTCAGGGCGCCGCGGGCGTCCCGGGCGCGCTCTTCGAGGTCCTTCATCGCGGCCAGGGCGTTCTGGCTCAGGCGGTTGAACTCGCGCATGAGCGCGGTGCGCTTCTCTTTCAGGAGGTCGCGGCCCTGCACGGCAAGCCCGATCTGGGCCCGGCGGACCAAAAGCTCGCTGCGCGTGGCGCTTACCCGGTCCACCAGCCCATCCCCCGATCATCTGATCTTTTTCGACTCCTCACGCAAAGGAGTCTCACACGGCGCATCCCCAACGACGTGACCAAACTCGGCCATTTTCGCGGCGAAAGTTGGTTATTTTCGAGCCGCGGCGTATAGTGATCCGTGGATGAATCGGACGGGATCACAGAAGACCGTAAAGCACCTCGCGGTAGTGAACAAGTCGGCCGAGGACGAGCTCAGGGAGCGTGTCCGCCAGCAAGAGGCGGTGGCGAGGCTGGGGTTCACCGCGCTCTCCGGTAAGGAGCTTCCGGGTCTGCTCGACGAGGCCGTGAGGGTGGTCGCGGGGACGCTCGACGTGGGATTCGTGAAGGTACTGGAGGTGATGCCCGACGGTGAGAGGCTCTTGTTGCGCGCGGGCGTGGGGTGGCGGGACGGCTACGTCGGGCACGCCACCGTCGGGACGAATCTCGAGTCGCAGGCGGGTTACACGCTCATCTCGGACGCCCCGGTGGTCTCCGAGAACCTCCGGGAGGAGGTAAGGTTCAAGGGTGCGCCGCTGCTACACGAGCATGGGATCACGAGCGGCGTCACCGCCAACATCAGGGTGGACGGCCGGCACTACGGCGTGATCGGGGCCCACACTTCCCGGCGACGCGTCTTCGACGCATCGGAGGTGCGCTTCGTGCAGGACGTGGCCGACGTCCTCGGAGCGGCGATGCGCCGGGATCTCGCCGACAAACGCTCCCGCTACGCGCTGGCGGAGCTCACGGAGCGCGCCGAGGCCGCCGAACGCCGCTTCGAGTTCCTGACGGAATCAAACGCCCTGCTCTCGGCCTCACCGGACCGCCCGACGGTCCTCGCCAACGCGGCGCGCCTCGCGATCCCCGAGCTCTCCGAGTGGTGCTTTGTCGACCTTTTGCAGGACGGCTCGACCATCCAACGCACCGCCGCCGCGCTCAGGGAGAATGGCGCCATAGACTTGAAGGAGTCCCGGCGCCCCCTGGAGGCGGCCGCGAACCACGGCACGCCGCTCGTGCTCAAGACGGGCCGCCCGGAGCGTCTCCTCGACCTCGCCGGGCTGCGGGAGCACCTCGGCGACGACCTGCCGCCCGACGCCGGCTCGTTTATCTGCGTGCCGCTGCGCGTCAGCCAGAGAACCCTCGGGACTATGGGCTTCTTCTCGCCGTGGGGGACGGCCTACGACGGGGACGACCTGACGCTCTGCGAGGGCCTGGCCCACTGCACGGCCCTCGCCCTCGACAGCACGCTTCACTTCGTCCCCGATGGGCCTTCCGAGAATTGGGCCGACCCCTCCGCGAGGCGCGAGGACTTGCGGGCCGTCGTCGAGGGTCTGAACCTCACCCGGCGCCAGCTAGAGGTCCTGCGCCTGCTCGGCGACGGAAAGTCGGCGCGCCAGATCTCCCAGGAGCTCTACCGCTCAGAGGCGACCGTCCGTAACCACATCCGGGCTATAAAACACGCCCTCGATGCCCGCTCCCAACTCGAAGCCGTGGCCCGGGCCCGCAAACTCGGCCTCCTCTCGGAATAGTTCGTAGCCGGCAGGCCGGGCCACGATTGCGGCGGCTTCCACGAGGGATGACCATCGATGTTCGTGAGGCGTAGGGGTATCGAGGGTGCGCCACGAAACCTCAAGCAAACCCCAACCCTTCAGCCCTTGGCCTTCTCGCAACGGTCCCGATACTCCTGCAACCCGCGCTATCAGCTATCGGCCGTCAGCCATCGGCCAAGGGAGCCGATGGCCGAAAGCCGACGGCGATCGCGGGGAGGTCGGACCTCCCCGCGATCTGCTCTAGAATGCGCGTCGGGGTCGGTCTGGGGAGCGATCCCTCGTCGTAGACTGAGCACTGGAGGATCCTGTGAGCCCGAAGCCGGTGATACTAGACGTGGACCCCGGTCACGACGACGCCGTGGCGATCATGATGGCCTGTGGCGCTCTGGACCTGGATGTCCTGGCGGTGACGACCGTGGCCGGCAACGCGACGCTCCCGAAGACGACCCGCAACGCGCTCCGCATCCTGTCCCTGATCGGCCGCACGGGGATACCCGTCGCGGCCGGCGCCTCGAAACCCATGGAACGCGAGCTCCGCACGGCCGAGGACATCCACGGCGAGAGCGGGATGGACGGACCACAGATCCCGGAGGCGGCCTTCAAGCCGGACGGGCGCGGCGCCGTCGAGCTCATCGCCGACACGCTCGGGGAGTCCCCCGAGCCCGTCGCCCTGATCCCGGTAGGGCCGCTCACCAACGTCGCCGCGTTCTTGAGGGCGCGCCCGGACCTGAAGGAGAAGATCTCGCACGTCTCGATCATGGGCGGGAGCATGGGCCTGGGCAACACGACGCCTGCCGCCGAGTTCAATATCTACGTGGACCCCGAGGCGGCCCGCGAGGTCTTCGAATCCGGCCTCCGGATCACCATGAGCGGCCTGAACGTCACCCACCAGGCCGGCGCCGGCAAATCCGAACGCGACCGCCTGCGGGATATCGGGGAGGTCGGCGGGGTGGTGGCGGGCTTTCTGGACTTCTTCGCCACGACCTACGAACGGATCTTCGGCTTCGAAGCCCCGCCCCTGCACGACCCGGTCGCCGTCGCCGCCGTCCTGGAACCGGGCCTGCTAAAGACGCGGCCGATGAACGTGCAAGTCGAGTGCGAGAGCGACCTCACCCGCGGCGAGACGGTCTGCGACTTCCACGGCGTAACCGGCAAACCGCCGAACGCCGAGGTCGGCCTCGAACTGGACAGGGAAGGTTTCTTCGACCTGCTGTACGAATCCCTCAAGCGCCTGTAGGGGCGTTTCGCGAAACGCCCCTGCGCGAACGGCCTATTCTTCGACCCTTGCATCCCGCAAAGAGCGGACCACGAAGGCGTTGAACCCGGCGAGGGCCGGCACGTCGCCCACGGAGGCGTCGAGCTCGGCGTGGTCGAGGGCGGGCGTGACCGTAACCCTGAGGTCGGGCGCGATGCCGCCAAGGTTCCGGGACTCGGAGGCCGGGAAGTACTTGTCTTGCGGGCCCGTTGCGATCTGGACGGGGGCCATTATGCGCCCCGGCGCGGCGAGGGGCGAGAAGGCTTCGAGGTCCTTTTTGACGCCGTTCGGCAGCGCCGCGTAGAGGCCCGCGAAGCGGTTCGGGTCCCTGTTGGCGAGCAACGCAACGACGGCCCGCGCCTCCGGACCGAGGTCCTCCGTCCGGCGCAGGCGGAGGCCGCCGAGGGGGTTGGGATGTTCGCGGCCAACGTTCTCTATCTCCGACGAGAGGGCCTGCCGGTCGTCGCCGGGGGGGAGCGCGGCCACCAGCGAGCGGGCGACGACGTAGGAGAGGAAGGGATCGGCCCTGTGGCGGACGAAATCTCCGTCTCTCCCCTCGTAGCTGCCCGTGGTGGCGACGTTCACCACGGTCTTTATGTCGGAATAGGGGGCGACCCCGGCCACCACGGAGACCCGGTCTTTGGTCGCGGGCTCCCCGGCGGCGAGGAGGGCCAGGGTAGAGCCGGTCGAGATGCCGACCAGGGCCACCCTGTTATCGGCCGCGTCCCGGTGCTCCGATATGGCGCGGGCCGCCTCCGCGGTCTCGGCGACGGTCTCGGGTGTGATCCTGTCCCGAGTCAACCCCGGAAGGTCGGGCAGCACGACCAGGTAACCGGCCCTGGCGAACCCCTCCGCCAGCCGCCGCGCCTCGGGCAGCTTCCGGCCCTCCGGCACCGTACCGTTCACGAAGAACACCGCGGGCCACGGCCCCTCCCCCGCGGGCCTCGCGACGAGGGCCGGGTTCCCGGCCACGGTCTCATCTGAGAACCGGGGCTCGCCGCTAACGGCCTCCGCGACGGGCGTGATGACCGCGGCGTCGACGACGGAGGAGACCACGACGACCGCCCGCGCCTGCGCATCGACCCACGACCAGAAGACGAACAGGATGCCCAGGAGCATCGCCAGGAGCACGAGCAAGAGCGCGAGCCTGCGCCTGCGCCTGAACTTTTTCTCCCTCCGAACCCGCAAAGCCTCTCCCGCCGGAGACGATCCGACCGCCGTTAACTATGCTACGGGGCCAGGTCCCTGTCTATATGCGGCGCCTTCGGTAGAGGGTTCCCGGGGCTCCTTCTCCGGCGCGGGCGTCGTACTCGGCGGCGTTTACCCCGCCCCCGGTGTGGGCGAGCATCATGCCGGCACCCGGAAGCGCGAGGCTCCCGGCGAAGCGGTCCGGGTTCTCCACCACGTTGCGCGGGAACCTACGCGGTTGTCGCCCCTATGACCTGGTACGAGGAGCGCCCCGTCGTCCGCCACTTCGACGAAACCGGGCGCTTCTTTCCGCGGAGAGCGGTCGGCGCCGGATGAACCTCAGGCCGCGAGCGGCGAGAGGGGCGACGCGGAGACAAGAACCCTGGCGCACCTGTCTAGCCGGTCCATCTGCTCGGGGAGCGCGCGCTCTTCGGGAGGACCGCGGGTGCACTCCATAACCGGGTCGGGCGTCGCGCGTCGCCGTCAGACCCGTTCGAGCGGCCCGTGCGGCTCCGCGGGCAACTCGACCCGGACTCCGTCCCCGGGCCGCACCTCGCCGCCGACGAGTACGACGCCCATTATGCCCGCCTTGCGAGTGAGGTTCCCGTGCTCGTCGCGGCCGAGCACGGCCTCCATCAGGCCCGGCTGGAAGTCGTTTAGCTGCCTGCACGGATTGCGAAGGCCCGTCACCTCGACGGTGGCCGTCTCGCCGAGGCGCAGCGTGGTTCCGGTCGGAAGGCCGAGAAGGTCGATGCCGCGGGTGGTAACGTTCTCGCCCATCTGTCCGGCTGAGACGGAGAAGCCGGAGGCGTTCAGCTCGTCGTGGAGCTCCGCGTGGATGAGGTGTACCTGCCTCAGGTTGGGCCGGGTCCTGCCTGACGCGGGAGCGGTGCTTGACCGTTTTGCCCAGGTGCGCGTCTCCTTCGATCCCCAGCCCGGCAAGGAGTCGGATGCTCTCGCCGGCGGATTTCTCGAACGTGTGCGTCGCGCTGCGGCTGACCGCCGTAACCGTTCCGTTCATGGGTTCGCGGTTCCTTTTTGGCCCGGGCGGGTTTCGAACCGGCCCCACGTTGTGGGGTGGGTTGTTACCCCGCAGCATGGCGGGACTCGCCGTTGACGATCGTATGGGTCACGGTGGGGATGCCGGCGCGCCCGCCGACGATGATGAGGTCGGCTTTCGCGCCTCTCGCGATCCCGCCCCGGTCGGAGAGACCCGCGGCGCGGGCGGGTCCTCCGGTTACGAGGGCGACGGACTCCGGCAACGGGAGGACGTCTTCGCGGGCGAGCTTGAAGGCGGCCTGGAGCATGCTCGGGGGATGGTAGTCCGAGACAAGGGCGTCGACCAGGCCCGCTTCCACCGCTTCGAGGGCGGAGAGGTTGCCGCCGGAGGAGACGCCGCGCAGGGCGTTCGGGGCTCCCATGCAGACGGCGTGGCCGAGCTCGCGGGCGCGGCGGGCCGAGGCCGCGTTTACGGGGAACTCCGAGATATCGACCCCGTGCCCGGCGAGGACCTCTACCCTCTCGACCGTGTCGTCGTCGTGGGAGGCGAGGGTGGCGCCGTGCTTCTTCGCGGCGCTCGCGATCCGCCCGACGCGATCCAGGGCGATGGTGTATTCGGAGCGCTCGGCCTCGGCGAGGGCGGCGGAGATCTGGGCCTCGTCGGCCCCGTCACCTGACCAGTAACGCCTGAACCACTCGAGATCCCGGAACTGGCCCTGCCCCGGCGTGTGGTCCATGACCGAGACGAGCCGCGCGAAGCCGCGACCCAGGACCTCCTCGACCGCCCTCACGGACTCTTCCTGCGGGAGCTCGCAGCGGAGGTGGAGCTCGTGGCGCACGAGGCCCTCTCCGGCGAGGCGGGAGACGAGCGCGCAGAGCCTCCGGCCCCGCTCTACGCCGCGCGAGCGTCCGGCCATGATAGAGACGCCGTGAAAGCCCGTCGTAACGCCGCACCCGGCGAAGAGCCGGTCCATCTCCATGAAGGCCAGCTCCTCGGGAACCTCCACGCCCGGGCGGGGCGCGAGCTGCTTCTCGATGGCGTCGCAGTGCAGATCTACCATCCCCGGCAGGACGTACCGGCCGGCGGCGTCGATGGCCTCGCCGGACCGCTCCGCGCGGGCCGTGATCCCGGATATCCGACCATCCTCCAACACGATGGAGGCACCTTCTAGGATACCGTCAGGCGTCACTACCCTCGCGTCGTTGATGGCCCGCACTTCTCGCCCCACGCTAGACGCCCGCCAGCAATCCGGCGGCCTCCCGGGCAGGGCCGGTCCACCGGACGCGGCCGGCTTCGAGGGCGAGCACCCGGTCTGACAGCGTCTCGAGGCTCTCCATCTCGTGGAAGATGCCGACCATCGTCGTGCCACCGTTTTTCAGACCCTTGATGGCCTCCATCGCGAGCAGGCGGGTCTCGGGGTCCAGAGCGCTCGTCGGCTCGTCGAGGAGGAGGAGCCGGGGTGCGCCCACCAACGCCCGGGCGAGGTTGACCCGCTGCTGCTCCCCGCCGCTCATCGTCGCCGGGAAAGCGTCGGCCATGCCGTCCGGGATGCCAAGGGCGTCGAGCATCGCGGCGGCCCGTTCGCGGGCCTCGTCACCGTCGGCGCCGCGGGAGATCAGGGGCTCGGCGACCACGTCCCGGGCCGGGGTGCGGGGGATGGCGCGCAAAAACTGGGAGACGTACCCGATCTCCCCCCCGCGCAGCCGCAACACCCCCCGGTCTGGGGCGGTCGAGAGGTCGATCTCTCCGTCGTCCGACGAGTAGACGATGCTCCCGGCGGTCGGCAGGTAGCGGCGGTAGACGCAGCGCAGGAGGGAGGACTTGCCTGAGCCGGACCTCCCGACCACGCCGAGGAACTCGCCGCGTTCCACAGAGAAGCTCACGTCCTCCAGGGCGACGAGGCGCCGGCCGCCGAGCATGTGGAGCGTGAAGCTCTTGGAGAGGTTCTTTACTTCCAGGTGGGGCACGGCCCTCCTTCTCGTTACAGGGCTGAGTTTACGAGGAGCTGGGTGTAGGGAGCCTGGGGGTCTTCAAGGATCTGGTCGGTGAGGCCGGCCTCGACCACGCGGCCGTGGCGCATCACGAGGGTGCGCTCGGTGAGCAGGCGGATCACGCCGAGGTCGTGCGAGATGACGAGGGTGGCGACCCCCGTCTCCCTTTGTATGTCCCGGATCAGGTCCAGAATCCGCGCCTGCACCGAGACGTCGAGCCCCGTCGTCGGCTCGTCCAGAATTAGAAGGCTCGGCCTGTTGGCGAGCGCCTTCGCGAGCTGGACCCGTTGGCGCATTCCCCCCGAGAAGTGCCTGGGCGCCTCGTCCATCCGTCCGACCGGGGTCTCTGTGCGGGAGAGGAGTTCCCTTGCCCTCCCCCGCATCCCGCCGACGTGGCGCCAATCGGCGGCGAGCAGCCGCTCGACTACGTTGCCGCCGGCGGTCGTGTCGAGGTCGAGCCCCTGCTGCGGGGTCTGGTAGACGATGCCTATGTCGAAGTCGCGGAGCTTTCGCCTCTGGGCCGCGTCGGCCCCGAAGATGTCGGAGCCCCCAAACCCGGAGAAACGCGCAACGCCGTCCGTGGGTTCGACGTCGAAGGCGAGGCAGGCCGCGACCGTGCTCTTGCCCGATCCCGACTCGCCCACGATGCCGAGCACTTCTCCGGGCCCGACCTCCAGGGAGACGCCCGCGCAGGCGACGACCGAGCCGCAAGCGGAGCAGGTGTTCGTCCGCGCCCCGGGTCCGGTGTTCTCGACGCACCGCTCGCAGCCGCGGCCGTAGACCCTCTTGAGGTCCTCGACCTCGAGCACGAGCCCGTTCACGGCCGCACCTCGAAGCCGACGTGGGTCTCCTCGAAACCCATCGAGCGGTAGAACTCGTGCGCCTCCGACCGCCCGGTGTTCGAGCACAGGGCGAGCTTGTAGGCGCCGGCCTCGCGCGCCCGCCGCACCGCCTCTCTCATGAGCGCCCTGCCCACGCCCTCGCCCCTGTACTCCTCGTCCACGACGACGTTCTCGACCAGGGCGTAGGGCGACCCGCCGTGGGCCAGGTTCGGGACCGTTACGAGAACCAGCGTGCCCACGACTTCGCCGTAGGTCTCGGCGACGAGCGTGCGCTGGTTCGGGTCGAGCAGAACCCGGGTAAAGAGGTCCTCCGCCGCGCCGCTCGCGAGCGGCGCAAGGTGTCCTTCCGGCCTTTCGAGGAGGGCGTAGAGCTCCAGGAGCCGGCCCAGGTCGCCGGGGCGGGCCTCCCTCACCCTCACTTCTCCCCCAGACGCCCGTCGCAGAAGCTCGTGTCCGAGCAGCGGAAGTACCTCTCGCCGGTGGTCTCGTCCGTCATCTCGTCCAGGAAGGTGTCCGCGGAGCCGCAGCGCCCGCAGGGCTCATCGAAGCGCTCGACGCGGAAGGGGTGGTCCTCGAACTCAAGGGGCTCGACGTTCGTGTGCGGGGGGATGGCGTAGATGCGCTTCTCGCGGCCCGCGCCGAAGAGGGACAGGAACGATGCCCCGTCGAGCTTCGGGACGTCCCAGCGGGGGATCGGGGACGGGTCCATCAGGTACGTGCCGTTGACGAGGACGGGGTAGCGGGCCCCCACCGTGATCTCCCCGTGAAGCGCGATGCTCTCGTAGAGGTACAACCACATCTTGGAGTAGTCCTTCTCCGCGTGCATCTTGCGGGCCCTCGAGATCCTCGGCTCCACCCTCTCTAGCGGCTCGGGTATCGGCACCTGGAAGACCATGGTCTGGTCCCCGCGCAGCGGCTCCTCCGGTATCCGGTGCCTCGTCTGGATGATGGTCGCCTCCCGCGTATCCTCCGTCGTCTCGACCTCGGCCATCCGCCTGACCAGGCTGCGCATGTTGACGGCGTTGACCGAGTCGTCGGCGCCCTGGTCTATGGCCTTGTACACGTCCCCGGGACCTACGAGCGCGAGCGAGAGTTGCAGCCCCCCCGTCCCCCAGCCCCTCGCCAGCGGCATCTCGCGGCTCCCGAACGGGACCTGATGGCCCGGAATCGAAACGGCCTTGAGCGCCTTGCGCCTGAGCTCCCTCTTGGTCTGTTCGTCCAGGAAGGCGTAGTTGTACGAGGGACCCCCGGAGGCGCCGCCGTCCTTCAGCAGCTCGTCAACCGTCAACGTCGTTCCCCCTTCTCTGGACTTCGCGCAGGCGGTCCAGGGAGGACTGGAAGGTGACGTAGTGGGGCAGCTTCAGGTGCTCGACGAAGCCGGTACCCTCTATGCCGTCGGCGTGGTAGAGGACGAACTCCTCGTCCTCGGCTGGGCCTGCAGGGCCCTGCTCCCGCTCCCCCCCGGCCCGGATGGCGGCGTCCAGCACGGCCATGGCTATCCCCTTGCGCTCGTTCCTCCCGAACACCAGCCCGTAGCCTAAAGACATGGCCTTCTCTCCGTCGTGGTCCTCCCCCCCGTAACCCATCTCGCGCCCGACGGCCTCCACCTCCGTGCACAGGACCTCGCCTATCTCCACCTTCTCCCCGAGAACGGGGTGCTCCACCTGGAGCGGCAGGTACCCGACCCTGAACTCGGCCAGCGTCGGGTGGACGGCCCCGAAACCGCGCAGCGAGCTGTACGCGAGCGCCGTCATCGCGCCGGCCTCCCCGCGCGCCAGGCTCTGAAGCCGCCCCGAGCGCGGCGCCGGCACGGTCAACGCCTCGCGCGTCAGATCGAACGGCTCGCCCGTCTCTTCGGGCTTCCGCTTCGCAACCAGCCCGGCCTCGCGCAGCACGTCCGTGACCCGGGGCAGGTTGCCCTCCCCGCCCACGTCGCCCGCGCCGTTCCCTGACGGTTCTTCCTCGCGCTTGAGGCCGAGGAGGCGCTGGGAGTAGTCGCGGGTCGGGCCGAGAACCTGCCCCCCCGGCACGTCCTTGAAAGCGGAGGAGACACGCCGCACGAGGCGCGCATCGTCCGTATCGGCGGGGACCGTATAGCCCTCCCTGGGCAGCGTGGAGCGGTAGGCCCGCAGCAGGAACGCGGCCTCGGCGAGGTCGCCCTGCGCCTGGACGACGGCGCGGGCCGCGAGACGCGGGGCGTAGAGTCCGGCCTCTCCCATTACCTGGTCCACCGCGTAGCGCATCCCCCTCAGCACGGCCTCCGGTGTGAGTCCGGACCCTTCGACGGAGGCGTGCTCCAGCTTCTCGGCGGCCTTGATCGCCTCCTCCCCACCCTTGACGGCCGTGTACGCCACTAGGCCACCTCCAAGCTCGTCGAGCGGGGCAATCCCGCGACCTGCCCGGCCTCGTCCACGAGGTACACATCGACCCCGAGCGGGTAACCTTGCCTGCTTTCCCGGATCGCTTCTGCCACTTCTGCGGAGAGTCCTTCGGCTCCGAGTGACCGCCCACCCCGGATACCGGGTCCTGAGAGCTTCAAGGTGAGCGTGCCCGTGTTCGAGAGGCGGCGGACCGCGAAGATCGCGGTGGCGCCCGTCTCGGGCCGCTCCAGGGTGCCGCGCTTGAGGGAGGAGACCCCGGCCCCGGAGCCGGTCGAGACGAGGACGAAGTCCGCCTCATTGACCGGGACGATCCTGGAGCCGGTGAGGCCCGAGATGCGTTCCGCCTCCTCCGCCCGGTCACCGAGAGCGCAGAGAGTGACCTCGTGGTCTAGCAGCGTGCGCGCGACGGCCTCCCGGGGGGCGACGCCCGTCGGGGGCAGGGCGAAGAGCTTGCCGGGCTGGGCCGTGGCCTGCAGGACGCACCGGAAGACGCGCTGCGAGTCGAAGACGGGGTCGAACGTCCTCACGCCGGCGCTCACGACATCTCCTCGAACGAGACGCGCGTCGGCTGGACCCCGGCCCATCGCGCCTTTCGCGCACCGCGGGCTTCGGCGAGCAGCCCTTCGAGTTCGGCCTGTACCCCGTCCCCCCCGCGGCGGCTGGCGGCGTCCACCACAGCGGCGCACAGGGCGCGCTCGGGGTCGTGATCCAGCACCATAGCCCACCCCGGCTCGCCTCCCAGCGAGACCTCGCAGCCCGTGACGAGCACCTCGCCGAGGTTGAAGACTTCGCCGTCGACCGTCTCCTTTACCCGCGCCATCACAAGGGCCTGGCGGGGCCGGGAGACGACCTCGGCCTCCGCGTCCAGCAGGCAACGGTCGGCGAGCTCCTTGAGGCGTCCTGTAGGGGCGTGGGCTATCGCCTCCTGGACCTCTTGCGGGTTCAATCCTTCTCCTCCTTGATCTCGCGTAAAGAGACGAGCACCCTCGTCGCGTCCCCCCGGAAGTACGTGACGCCCCACTCGGCCGGCGTACCGTCCTCTAAAGTGTCCAGGCTCTCGACGCGGAGCAGGGCCGCCCCAGGTTGGACGCCGAGGTGGCGGGACATCTCCGCGTCGGCGGGCTCCATCTCGAAGGCCGAACGCGCCCGGTAGACCTCCACGCCGTAGTGAGCCTTTACGAGGGCGCGGGAGGAGAGCGGTCTGGTCAACAGATCGTCTATTCCGGGGAAGAGGCTCTCGCGGAAGTGCTTGACGGAGTGGTCCAGGGGGATCTCCCCGGCGAAGCTCACGCTCTCCCGCGCCACCAGCGGCTCCCCGGCCGGCACCTTCATCGCCTCCGGTATCCGCCCGAAAGCCCGCACCGCCCTGACGCCTATTATCTTGCGCGAAGGGTTCAGCCCGACCCTTGAGACCGAGTCCGTAAAGCTCATCTTCTCGGCCACCCGGTAGTCGACCCGTCCCGGACGCACGAACGTGCCCCGCCCCCGCACGCGCACGACGAGGCCCTTGCCCTGGAGGTGGTTCAGGGCCTGCCCCGCCGTGTGGCGGTTGATGCCGTACTCCCCGGCCAGGGCGTGCTCCGTCGGCAGGCGGTCGCCCACACCGTACTCGCCGCGCAGCATCGCGCCCTCCAGGTCCTCCGCGACCTGGACGTAGATCGGGACGCGGCCTGCCCTCCTCAAACCCACGACCGTCATTGTGCATCCTCGGTCCCGTAACCGATACCGCTTTGTCCAGACAACCGCCGCCCGCCGAAGTGCTCAGACACCACGAACCACAACTCCTCCTCGAAATCTTCCAGAGGTGGCGTCTCCGCGTCCGGGTCTTTGGCGAGGTCGTCCCAGCGCCTGAGTTCGGCGGCGTCCCTCCACCCCGGGTTGCCCTCGAACCCGGCGACTTCCTCCGGGCTCATCGGCCCTCCCTGGACTTCCAGGGTGCGGCGGGAGGTGCCCGAGAGGCTCCTCTCGTAGGAGGGGTCGGTGGCGACGAGGTAGCGCTTGGCCGGGACGTGTTGCTCTGCCAGCCAGGCCACGCGCTCACCCACGAGGGGTCGGAGCCAGGCGCCGGCCAGGGCGCCGTGTTCCCCGCCCGTTACACCGGCGGCGCGGAGGTCTCTGAGGGCCACGGGTGAACGTCCGACGTCGTGCAGCAGGGCGGCGACCACGACCTCGGGGCCGTGGCCGCAGCAGCGGGCCAGGTCGGCGCACTGGAGGGCGTGCTGGAGCTGGCCGACGGCCTCGCCGTCGTAGGGGAGGTGCTCGGCGGCCCTGAGCGCGGCCAGGATCTTCTGGTTCGCTTCGGAAGCTTCCATTCCTAGACCGACCGTTCCTGGCCGACAAGAGATCTCAGGTTCTCTTCCGCCAGGCCGAAGGAGAGCGTCATACCGGCACCGCCCAGGCCGTTGACGACCGTCACGCCGGGCTCGGGATGGGAGACCAGCTCGGAACCGTCCTCCAGATGGGGGTACGTTCCCTGCCAGCGCTCGGAGATCTCCAGGCTCGGGACACTTGCGAAGGTCTCCAGGTAGTTCATGATCTCACGGTCCACCTTCTCGCTGGCGAAAGGATCGTGCGTGAGCCCGTAATCGTGGCTGTCCCCGATGGTCAGCTCCCCCCTGGCTGTCTGCGACAGGAGCACGTGGACGCCTTTCTCGCGGGCAAAGGGCATCTCTTCGTCGAAACGCCGCCGCAGCGCCTCCAGGCCCTCGCAGTGCTCGAAGGCGTCGTAGTGGAGCAGGGTGAGTCCTGAGCACAGCGCGGGACCGAGCCGCCAGCCGCCCGGCTGGGGCACGGTGCGCAGCATCTGGAGCCTGCAGCGGGTGATGCCGCTCCCCGCGAACACCTCGGGGTAAAGCGTCTCGAAGTCCTCGCCGCCGCACACGAAGACCCGGTCCGCGGTCCAGTCGCCGGCCGTGGTCTCCACCACGGGCATTTCGATGCCGCGGACCGCCGTCCCGAAACGAAACTCGACGCCGTAGTCACTCGCCAGGAGTGACGCTATGGCCGGTATCGCCTGGCGCGGGTCCACGTTCAACTCCGTCGGGCTCCACAGCGCGCCGCGCAGGCCTTCAGTCCTGGCCGCGGGGCTCTTCTCTGCGACTTCGTTCCGGGAGACGAGCTCACATCCCCCATCCCGCGCGGACGGCGTGGTCTCGAGGTACTCCTCGAGCACGGCCAGTTCGTCTTCGTGGTAGGCGAGGTGGAGGGAGCCGGCCCCGGCGCACCAGATGCCCGACGCGGCGGCGACTTCGCGCCAGATCCCACGGCTCCTGAGCGCCCTTTCGTACAGATGCCCGCCCGGCTGCCCGACGGGCCATACGAGCCCGAAGTTCCGAACGGAGGCCCCGACGGCCCAACCCGACCTCTCGAAAACAACAACTTTCAGACCCTGCTTTGCCGCGGCGAGCGCGTGGGCGAGCCCCACGATCCCGGCCCCGACGACCGCGACGTCAGCCCGGGCCTCGCTCAAGGGCATTCTCCGGTGCGCAGCCTCGCGGAGATATCTTCGAGCGCCCCGGGAACGTCGGCGATGGTGTCGACGACGTAGTGGGCCCCGGCCCCGCGCAGCCGGTCGTAGACGGCTTCGAGCTTCGCGGCGAGGGTCTCCCCGTCGAGGGCTTCGACCTCGTCTTCGCCGAGGCCGAGTTCGTTGCCACTTCTGGCGAGGCCGACGGTCCAGGAGCCCGCGTTCAGGCCCTCCTCCACGTCGGCCACCGTGTCCCCTACTTTGACGATGGCTGCCATCGGGTACACGTCCAGGTCCATCGCGGCCCTGTACATCGCCCAGGGGTAGGGGCGTCCGGCCGGGACGTCCTCGGGGCAGACGAGGGTATCCGGCTTGTAGCCCTGATCGCGGGCGATGGGTAGGATCTCGCCCAAGATCCCACGCCCGTAACCGCTCGAGGATCCGACCCGGATGTCCCGCTCCCGGCACCACGCCACCGTCTCCAGGGTGCCCGGTATGAGACCCGCGTGGGCCGCCGCGCTCTCGACGAGGAGCGGCTCGAACTCGCCGAACATCTCGTCCACGTCGTCTTCGGAGGGAGAAGATCCGTTAGCCGAGATCCAGGCTTCTCTCACGGCTTCGAGCCTCGTCAGCGACAGGATGTGGTCGCGCTTGGCCGTCCCCATGGGACCCCTGATCTGACCCGCCGAAAGCTCCACCCCCCTCCGGCGAAACACCTCGGCGAAGGCCGCGACCGGCGCCAGGCTCCCGTAATCCACCGTGGTCCCGGCCCAGTCGAAGACGACAGCCCTGACCGGCCCCGTGTAGACCCGGCTATACGTGAACCTCGGCCTGTCTTCGGTCATCGGGCCTCCCCCGTCGCTTTCGTGTAACCCATCATCCCCCGTCCGGACGGGTTCGAGAAGGGGTTTGTCTAGACAGCGGCACGCCCACCTAGATGAACTTCGCGCGGATGTAGGAGGAGGTCTGTTCGACGATGAGGACTATGACGAAGACGAAGAGCAGGATGGTTAGCACCTCCTGGTACTTGAAGAGCCGCATCGCGTTCGTCAGCAAGAACCCGATACCACCGGCCCCGACGAGGCCGAGCACGACGGAGGAACGGATGTTTATGTCCCAGCGGTAGAGCGTGAGGCCGACGAACGAGGGCAAGACCTGCGGCACCACCCCGAAGGCGAGGACCTGCAAGGGTCCGGCTCCGGTGGACTTCAGCGCCTCGACCTGGCCGGCGTCGATCTCCTCTATCGTCTCGGCGTAGAGCTTGCCGAGCATCCCTATGGAGTGGATCGCGAGGGCAAGAGTGCCGGGGAACGGGCCGAGGCCGACGGCCGCGACGAAGATCAGGGCGAAGACCAGGTCCGGCACCGCGCGCGTGAAGACGACGAAGGCCCGGGTAGCGTGGTAGAGGACCACGTTCGGGGTGACGTTCCTGGCCGCCAGGAAGGCGAGCGGCACGGAGACGAGGGCGGCGAGCGCGGTCCCCACGAGCGCCATCTGGAGCGTCTCCAGGGCGGCGAGCGCGACCTCGGGCAGGGTCGCCACAGCGGGCGGGAACATGTCCGAGATCAGGGCGACGAGGTCTGGCGTCCCCTGGGCGAACTTGACGGGGCTGAACTCCACTGCCACGAAGCTCCAGAGAAAGAACACGACGATGAGCAGAAGGCCCACGAACCCGAACGCCCGCCTTACGGCGCCGCCGCCTCTGGTGAGTTCGGGGACCCCGGCGCTCACGCGAACGCCTCCTGCATCTCGGCCCCGTAGACGGCCCGGACCTCGTCCCGCTCCAGCCGGCCGGAGCGGCGGTCGAGCACGAGCTCGCCATCGCGCATGCCCAGGATCCGGTCGGCGTAACGGCCCGCCAGGTTGACCTGGTGGAGGTTGCAGAAGACCGCCATCCCCTCCTCGGTGGCGAGGTAGCGCAGGGCGTCCATGACCGTGCGGGCCGACTCGGGGTCGAGGGATGCTACCGGCTCGTCGGCGAGCACCACCTTCGGCCCCTGGGCGAGGGCTCGCGCGATGGCGACCCGCTGCTGCTGGCCGCCCGAGAGGGTGTCCGCCCGCTGGTGGGCCCTGTCCGCGAGCCCGACCTTGTCCAGGCAGTCCAGGGCGTGGAGCCTCTCTTCGTCAGTAAAGCGCCGAAACACGCTCCTCATCGTCGGCATCTCGGAGAGCATCCCGCAGAGCACGTTGTTGAGGGCGGAGATCCGTTTGACGAGGTTGAACTGCTGGAAGACGAAGCCCATCTCCTTGCGGGCGGAGCGGAGGGCCCTGCCCGAGAGGCCCGTCACGCTGCGGCCGTCCACCTCGACCCCGCCGCCCGACGGCTCGGTCAGGCTGTTCATGCAGCGGAGCAGGGTCGATTTACCCGCGCCGCTCTTGCCGACGATCACGGCGAACTCGCCGTGGTCCATCGAGAACGAGACGTCGCGCAGCGCCCTCGTCCCGTTCGGGTAGGTCTTGCTCAAGGACTTCACTTCGACGTAGGCGGCCATCAGGCTCCCTAGCTCGCCAGGGTCTCGGCGTCGAGGTTCAGGGACCTGGCGAGCTTACGTATCACGTCGTAGTCGGAGTCCCTGGCGGCCACGTAGCCGACGGCGCCGTCGGGGCTGATCTCCTCCTCGCCCACGTCCTCTGGCCTCATCCCGACGAAGGCTTGCTTGATCTTTTCTTTGGCCCCGGGGCTCAGGTCGCCGCGCACGGCGATGGGGCTCTCGGGGATCGGGTCGGACTCCCAGATCTTCCTGACGTCGTTCTCGTTCAAGATGCCCTCGGCGATCATGCTCTCGAAGGTAGTGCTCGCTACGGCGCCGGCGTCCACGTCGCCGTTGGCGGCGGCGAGCGCCGAGGCGTCGTGCCCGCCGGCGAAGGTGGCCTCGGCGAGGTCCTTGTCCGGGTCCATGCCGGCCTCCTTGAAGGCCTGCCGCGGGAAGAGGTTGCCCGAGGTCGAGGCCGGGTCGACGAAGGCGAAGTTCTTGCCCTTGAGGTCCTCCAGGCTCCGCACGCCGCTGTCTTTCCGGGTGATTATGAAGCTGCGGTAGGTCGGGTCCTTGGTCCCCTCCTCGGTTAGCTGGACGGCCACCGCCTCCGCGTTCGCCCGCTGGGCGGCCAGCACGTAGGAGAGGGGTCCGAGCCAGGCGACCTCCGCCTCACCCGAGCGCATGGCCTCGATGATGCCGGAGTAGTCGGTGGCGGTGTAGAGCTTCGTCTCGACCCCGACCTCCTCGCCGACGTACTTCGCTATGGGCTCGAAGGTCGCGGCGACCTGCTCGGTGTCCTCGGCCGGTATTACCCCGATGTTGAGCGGGTCCGGTATGCCTCCGGAGTCCCCCTGCGCCTCTCCGGACCCGCCGCACCCGGCGAGCGGCAGCAGGGCAGCACCCGCTACACCGAACCCGCCGAGCCTCAAAAAATCTCCCCGGCTGACCGCCCGCGACGCGACCGCTGACGCGACCGCTCCGGCACCACGGGGTACAAACCTCTCGACCATACTCCGACCTCCAAAGGTAAACGGGTAACGCCTTCCCGACGGTACAACAGCCAGTAGACCCCTTTGTTACGACCTTGATAACTGCCGGTTAAACGTCCGTTTCGTCTAGACAAAGCGGCGTCGGCGCGACCGCCCCGCTTCAACCCGTATACTCTGCGACCGTGACCGGAGAGAACACATGACGCTGGGCCCTTGGGGCGACGCGGCCCTCGGGGTCCGCGAGGTGCTGCTGAAGGCGGCCCGCCGCTCCGCCGCCGAGACGCGCGAAGCCGTGGCCGCCGGAATCACGGACCCCGCGGCACCCTTCCGCCTGGGCGACCTCTCCCGGGCGCAGTGGTTCCTGTGGACGGGCGCCAACCTGGCGGCAACGGAACGGGCGGGCCGGCCCGGTCCCGGGATGCCCCACGGCGTGCCCTCGCCGCGCACCCTCGTGCTCGCCACGCTTGCCGCGGACCTGTACCTGGGGTACACGACGCTCAGGGAGCGAGCCCGGTGGCTTCCCGCGACCGTCGGGGACGGGGACTGGGATCTCGCACACCGCAGGGGGGCCGGGCGTCTTCTGGACGCGGCCGAGACCCTCGGCGGCACCCTCATAAAGGCGGGCCAGTTCGCCTCATCCCGCCCCGACCTCCTCCCCGCCGCCTACACAGAAGAGCTCTCCTCGCTCCAGGACCGCGTCCCGCCCCGACCCTACGAGGCCATAGAAGCCGCCGTCGTCCGCGAGCTCGGGCGACCGGTGGACGAGGTCTTCTCCACCTTCGACCGCGAGCCAGTCGCGGCGGCCTCCATAGCCCAGGTCCACCGGGCGAGGCTGCGCGGCGGCCACGCGGTCGCGGTCAAGGTCCAGTACCCCGACGTCGCGGGCCTCATCGAGGCGGACCTCGAAGCGCTCGAAGCCATCTTCGAGGCCATCGCCCGCCTGGAGCCGGACGTCAGGCTCGGGCCCATAGCCGACTACCTCCGCTGGACGCTCCCCCTCGAGCTCGACTTCCGCCGCGAAGCACGGGCCATGAAGACCCTCAAGCGCACGCTCTCGCACCGGACGGACGTGGTCGTGCCGGGTGTCGTCGAAGGCTTCAACACGGAACGTTTGCTCGTCATGGACTTCGTGGAGGGGATCGGCATCTCCGACCGCGAAGCGCTCGACGCGGCCGACATAGACCCCGCCGCGGTCGCGGAGAGGCTCAACGACGCCTTCGCGGAGGGCCTCTTCCGGCACGGCGTCCTCCACGCCGACCCGCACCCGGGCAACCTCCTGGTCCAGCCCGGCCCGGATGGTCCCCGCCTGATCCTGCTCGACCACGGCCTCACGCTGGAGTTGGAAGGCTCGTTCGTCGCCACCCTGAAGGGGATGGTCGGGGCCATGAGAGACGGCGACCTCGAAGCGCTCGCGGGCTCGCTCGGGGAGGCGGGGCTCCCCGTGGGGCCGCAGACCGACGTCGAGACCCTGCTCGCCGTGGTCGGCGTCCTGCTAGGCGGCGGGCGCGAAGAGGCCAGGCCCGAACTCGGGGAGCTTGGCCGCGGGCTCGGGGCGAGCGTGGGGGACCTTCCGCCCAGGCTGCTCCTCGTGGGGCGCGCCATAGGCTTGCTGGATGGGATCACCCGCACCCTCGACCCAAACCTCGACGTTCTGGAGATAGTCGCGCGCCACACAGACGATTCTTAGAAAGCTGTCAGCTTTCAGCGGTCAGCTTTCAGCACGAGCAATAAAGCTTATGCACGATAGCGGAGGCGGTACCTCCGCAACCCGCTTTAGCGGGGGTAGAACTTTTCTATTAGGGGGGCGCTGATCTCCTCGACTATCTCCGCCTGCCCGGGCGTGAGGTCGTCCTCCCACCCCCCTGGAGAGGCCTTCCGGTAGAACTTCCCCTGGCCCTTCATGTCCTCGGGGATCGCCTCCCACGAGTGCTTCTCGACGGCCCGGGTCAGCGCGTCCCCGCCCGTCTCCATCCCGAGCTCCGAGTAGATGCGCCCCATGACGGCGGCGGTGTCGGATCTCAGGTCCTCGTAGCGGACGAGCGACTTCGGGCCTTCGTGGGCGTCGAAGGCCTGCATGGCCCTCTCCATGTTCCGCAGGTATTTTTTGGCGGACCTTTTCACAACGGCGTCGGGCGACCTGGCCGTGAGGGACTTGCGGCCGGAGCCGGCGGCCCGGCGCTGCTCCTTCTGCCAGCTGCCCTCCCGCGTGGCGTCGAGGGAGGATGAGACGACGTCCCTGGGGTCCCGGACCAGCAGGATCATGCGGCTCTCCGGCAGCGCGTCCATGAGGAATGGGGCGCCGACGCCCCCGCCCGGCTCTTTCACTACCAGGTAGTCTTTCGGGCCGAGGGTCGGGAAGGCGTACCGGGCGCCGGTCAGGACGAAGTGCCTTATCGAGGAGATCCAGGCCTCCCGGGTCGGGGTGCCCATTATGAAGTTCGCCGATTCGGCCTTCGCCCTCGGGGTGTTCTCGTAGAACTCCCCGAAGAGGTGGCCCACCCGCGGCTCCTTCCAGACCTCGGTCCCCTCCATCTCGCCCATCATGGAGGCCAGCCACGTGCTGCCGCTCCTTGCCACGCAGAAGATCCAGACGATATTGGCCGGGTCCAAACCGTCCCCGGCCACCTCCGGCGCGGCCACCCGCGAACGCCCGGGCCTGATCGACGCCGCGGCCAGCCGGCGCCTGAGGACGGCCAGCTTCGGATACCGGGCCGAGGCCCGCCGCCACGCCCACAAACCCCTGCTCTTTACCCGCGATCCGAAAGACGACCTCATCCCACTCCCCATCAGAGTAGATTTCCCTCGACAGCCTCCGGTCAGGTTAGAACATCCCGCGGCGTTAGTAAAATCCGCCGTCTGGGGGCCCTGCCTACCGCGCGACCGGCTGCCGGGAGAACATCTTCGAGCCGTCCGTGGTCTGCTCCTGCGGCGGCGCCTGAACCTCGACCGGCGTGCCGAAGTCGTAGTACTCGGCGACCATGCTCGTCCGCATCTTGCCGCCCTCCGGCATCCCAGGGGCCGAGGCGTTCTCGGGTACCGGCACGGCCACGTCCATGGCGTAGCGGCGGACGCGGTTCTGGTCGTCGAGCCACACCTCGACGGGAAGCTTGCTCGTGCCGATCTGCTCGATAATCTCCTCCTGCGCCTCTCTCACCTCGGCCCCCCGCCCGGCCGCCTCTTTCCTGAGGTCCAAGATGGCCTCGTAGCGGGTCGTCTGTACGCCGCGCACCTTCTCGGTTCCGACCTTTTCGACGGAGTCGGAGACGCCGCGCAGGTATTCCAGCTGGCGCGTGGGGTCTCCCGCCGCGCCGCCCGGCATCTGGGCCGGGTTCGCACCGTACTCACGCTCGTAGGCGTCGTCCAGGTCGACCCTTATCCAGGGCCTGGCCCCGGGCATCTGCGCCGGGCCCCCCTCCGGCATCTTCATGTAGACCGTGTTCCCGATCTGGCGCATCTCGAAGTTGCCCATCCCGAACATTTCCATCGTCAGGCTCGACGCGGCGCCGGAGAAGTCCATGATGCCCTGCCCCGTTATGGTCATCTCCATCGGGGCCGACTGACCCGACTCGTTCGGGTCCATGGGCGGGCCCGTCGTCGTTATTTCGAAGGAGGTCTTCGCCGTCTGCTCGGCGGCCGTCTCCTTGTAGGCTACCTGCACCGTCTCGACGGCCGTGGGCCTCTCAGCCCTCTCCGGCGCCTTCCTGGCGCCGCCCTCCCCGTCCTCGGGGGACGAGCACGCGCCGGCGAGCGCCGCCGTCGCCGCGAGCGCCAGCAAAACCAGAAGCTTCCTCAAAAGACCTCTCCTCTCGACCGGGACGGGCGCGGGGGCGCGTCCCCTTTCCGACCTCGCTCCAATATCACAGATCATACCCGCGGGCGCATAGGACCTGAGGACTGATTTTCCCTTCCGGCGGTATGATCCACCCCTGCCGCAAGCGGCCTCGAATCCCGTAGACTTACCCTGACGGACACTCGAAAAGGAGCCCAACGATGGCGAACCTACCCCAACAGGGCCAGCCCCTCCCCCCGATGGACCTCGTCGCCGAAGACGGGAGCAGCGTCGGCCCGGACGACCTCACGGGTCAGAGGACCGTCCTCTACTTCTACCCCAAAGACGACACCCCGGGCTGCACCAAGGAGGCCTGCGCCTTCCGCGACCGCATGGCCGACTACGGCGAGGCCGGCATAAAAGTCTACGGCGTCTCCCTCGACTCCCCCGAATCCCACCGCGAGTTCAGGGAGAAGTACAGTTTGAACTTCCCGCTCCTCACGGACGAGGACGGCCGCGCAGCCGAGGCTTTGGGCATCATGAACGAGGACAAGGGCTACGCGAGCCGCGTCACCTTCCTGCTCTCCCCCGACGGCAACGTCGCGAAGGTCTACCCTGAGGTCTCCCCCGAGACCCACGCCGACGAGATCCTCTCGGACGCGGACTCGATCTGAGGCGATCTGCGAAGCAGATCGCGCTGTCAGCTTTCAGCCCGCTTCGGCTCCGCCTCCGCTTTCAGCGATCAGCAAGAGCCAAGAGCTGAAAGCTGATCGCTGACAGCCGACAGCTGAAGGCTATTTTCCGGCTGCCGGGGTAAGAACCCGATAGAGCAGACGAAAATCAGCAGCAGGAGGTCGAGATGAGCGCAGGAAGCGGCGGAGACGGATTCCAGCAGTTAGAGCAGCGGTATAGCGAGTACACCGTCTACGACCAGCACTACGAGAAGATCGGCAAAGTGGACGACATCTTTGTCGACGCGAACGACCAGCCCGAGTACATCGGCGTAAAGACCGGTTTCCTGGGCATGCATTCGACCCTGATCCCGATAGAGATCGTCCGCGTAAACGACCGCCGCAAGCTCGTGGAGGTCGCGGCGGACGAAGAGACCATAAAGCACGCCCCGACCTTCGACGACGACAACGACATAACGCCGGAATACGAGGACCGGGTCCACGGCTACTTCGGCCTAGAACGCCCGCCGCACATGCAGTCCAGCACCGGCTACGGCAGTTACTACGACTCGCCCGTGGAGGACGCCGCGCGGGAAGAGGACCTGCGCCGCTCGGTGGACACCGAATACGGCGAGCGCGCGGAGCCGTCGGGGCGTCCGGCCGAGACCGCCCCGACGGGCGGCGGCAACATCGACGTGCCGCTCGGGGACACCGGGTCTACGGCGGTGCCGCCCGGGGAGGAGCCCGCGGGTACGCCCACGGGCTCCACGGACCCGTTCGACGCCGACGCGGCGACGCGCACGGAAGGAGAGACGCGCGACGACGTGGAGATCCAGGGCGACAGGAACGTCAGGGTCTTCAAGCGCACCCGCAGGTAGGAACCGGGCCAGCCACGCACCCAATCCTCAGATGCCGGTTCGCCTGTAGAATGGGCGGATCTGTGGGACCGGAGGACGTTCGCGGGAGGGGGAGGTAGCCGACGGTGGAAGCGCAATTGCAGTACGGGACGGGTAACCTGGAAGTAGAGATCCCGTCCTCCAACGTAACGGTGCTCGCGCCCAGGCCGGAGGCGGGGCTGCCGGACGAGGCGGCGGCCTTCAGGGAGGCGGCGCGGGAACCCATCGACTCGGCCCCGCTGAAGGAGCTCGTCGGCGCCGGCGAGCGACTCGCCGTCGTGATCCCGGACATCACCCGCGCCCTGCCCCGAGAACGCCTCCTGCCCTGGCTCTTCGAGGAGCTCTCCCACGTCCCGCCGGAGAACGTCACCATCGTCAACGGCACGGGCTCCCACCGCGCCAACACCGAAGAGGAGTTGGTAGCGATGGTCGGAAAAGACGTCTACGAGACCTACCGAGTCGTCAACCACGACGCCCACGACCCGAACACGCTCGCCCTTGCCGGGAAGACGCCGGAGGGGCGGGACGTCTACATGAACCGCGAGTACGTCGAGGCCGACCGGCGCGTCGTGCTCGGTTTCATCGAGCCGCACTTCATGGCCGGGTTCAGCGGCGGGTACAAGGGCATCTTCCCCGCCGTGGCCGACGTGGGTTCGATCATGCACTACCACAGGGCCGCGGTCATCGGGCACGAACGGAGCACCTGGGGCGTCATGGAGGACAACCCGACGCAGGACCAGATCCGCGCCAACGGCTCCCTCCTGCCGCTCGACTTCTGCATAAACGTGACCCTGAACCGGGAACGCGAGATCACGGGCTTCTACTGCGGCGACCCCATAACCGCCCACGAGAAGGGCTGCGAGGCGAGCAAATCCTCCGTCATGGTCCCCTGCGAGCACGAGTATCCCATCGTCGTAACCACCAACGGCGGCTACCCCCTCGACCAGAATCTCTACCAGGCCGTAAAAGGCATGTCCGCCGCCGCCCAGATCGTCTCGGACGGCGGCCTCATCATCTCCGTCGCCCGCTGCAACGACGGCTTCCCGGCCCACGGCAACTTCCGCGACATGCTCTTAGAGCACGACTCCCCCGAGGCCATGCTCGAAACCATCTACGCCCCAGGCTTCCAGAAGTACGACCAGTGGCAGGTCCAGCTCTTCGCCCACATCCTGCAAAAGGCCCGCGTCGCCCTCCACAGCGAGATAGGGCCCGAAGACGTCCGCAACGTCCACCTCGAACCCGTAGAGGACATAGCGGCCCGCATCGCCCGGGAGCTGGAGAGCGTAGGCCAGGACGCTCCCATAGCCGTCCTCCCCGAAGGTCCCATGACCGTGCCCTACCTGGAGCAGGCGCCGGTCAGGGCGTAAATTCCCGAACCTCTTGGCGAAGACCTTCCAGAACGTTTCGCGCCGCGTCATTCGCCGCATCTTCCCGTGGTAAGATGCGTCATTGAAGTAAGGAGTGCGGTTTTGATAAGGGCAACCTTGACGAGTAAGGGACAATTAACGATCCCCAAGGACGTGCGGGATCGTTTGGGTTTGAAAAGCGGGGACCGGGTTGTGTTCGAGTTCGAGGATGACTTCGTGCGTCTCAGGGTCGAGCGTCGCAAGGGCCTGGGGGAGCTTATGGGTAGTCTGCCCGCCACCCGTCCGTATCCGGGCAAAGAGGCCGAACGGGAAGCAGCACGCCAGTATCTCGTTCGTAAGACTCTCGAAGGACCATGAGCGAAGAAGCTTCCTGGTGGGTCGACGCGAACGTGTTGTTACGCTTTCTGACGAACGATCCTCCAGAGCTCGCAGAGCGGGCGTCCAGGTTGCTGGAGAAAGCGGAGCGAGACAAGGTTCCGCTTCGAGTGCATTCCGTGGTGGTGGCGGAGATAGTTTGGGTGCTTCAGTCCTTCTACGGGCGCTCGAAGGGTGAGATCTCCGGCGCTCTCATCCCCCTTCTGGAGCATCGTGCGCTGAGACCCGAAAGTGCCGGGGACGTGATCCGGGCACTAGAAACCATGACTTCCAGCAACGTAGACTTCGCAGATGCGCTGCTCGCAGGAACGGCCCGTTCTCAAGGCGGCGGTGTAGCTTCCTTCGACAAAGATTTCCGGAAGCTCGACGTCCAGTGGCGCGAGCCGGACTGACGCCCGAACGTACTCAGGCTCTGGCGCTGCCCTCCAGAAACCGGGTCAGGCGCAGATGCACGCCCTCGTCCTCGTCTGTGACGTAGTAGGCGCGGTCGTTGTCTGCGACGGCGAGGCCCTCGACGCGCGGCAGGTTCGGGAACTCGCGGACGAACTCGCCTTCCAGGTGGCCGGAGTGGGCGTCGGCGGGCATGGCGCAGCGGAAGTGGGTTGCGACGGTCTCCCTGCCGCCGGGGTAGTCCTGGATCAGGACGCTCCCCTTGTCCCGGCTGTCTACGTTGCCCGTTACTACGTGTAGCTCCTCGCCGTTCCCGGTGAGATGGAGGGCGAGGTCGCGCACGCCCGCGATGTCGCCACCCTTGCCGACGGCATCGACGGTCCAGAAACCGCGGACCTCGGGCAGGCCGTCCTCGTCGAAGAGGCGGTCTATGCCCCTGATCTCGACTAGCAGGGGGTTTCCGTCGGCGGCGGTCGGGAAGCGGAGACCGAGGAGCAGCGACCCGTCCTGGCGGAAGGCCGCGCCTTCTATGTTGATGGGGTAGTCGTCCTCGCGCACGAGGCCGGACCACTTCTTCTTCTCCTTCTTGCCGCGTTTTATGGTCGCGTCGATAAAGGCTTCGCGGGCCTGTTTTCCTAGCGGGATCAGGTCTATCCCGTGCTCCTCGAAGGCGTCGTTGACGGCGCGGTGGAGGGCGAAGGAGCGGCGGGCGACCTCCAGGTTCATCGCCGGGTCTTCGGTGACGTGCCCGACCTCGGCCTCCCGGAAGCGGGCGACGAAGCCCCTCTTGGGCTGCAGCGGTCCTGACTTGCTGCCGAAGTGGGAGCCCAGGATGTAGACCATTCCGCTTACGTGGTCGCGCGTGATCGCCTCCGCGTCCTCGGTCTTGCCCGCGTCCCCGCTCACGCGGGCGTGCAGCCGCTCTATCTCCCAGCCCTCGTCCTGCGCGGAGCCGCTCCGGTGGCCGATGGCGGCGACGCAGTCCTCGATCTCACCCTCGTCGAGAACAGCCCAGAACCCGAGGTCCCACCCCTGGGCCCCAAGCAAGGCCGTGTCCTCCATTACCAGCAGCCCGGAAGCCTCGTTCGGGTGCAAATTGAGGTCCATCTGAAAGAGCCCGTCGTCGGTCACGCTTTTCCTCCTGTAGAGACAGAGCCCAATACTACGCGAACGCCGCGCGAGAGTTCCGGGTTGCAACGCCGCCGCACCATGCTACATTCTTGGCTTGTCTGAATTCTTCTTAAGAAGACTCCTGGCGGTGGCGTTCCTGGGTTTGTTGTCCGCCGCGCTTGGGCTGTTCTTGCTGAGAGACGACACGGAAGTCGTCGTGAGCGAGGTGACGGCCGTCAGGAGCTCTGACGTCTCCGGCGCCCCCGAGTCGGTGGACGGGCGGACCATGGTCGCCTCCTACTACGCGAGCGTGCTGGAGGGCAACCCGACGGCCAGCGGGGAAGCCTACGACCCCGAGAAATACACGGCGGCCCACAGGACCCTGGCGATGGGGACGGAGCTACACGTCAGCCACGAAGACGAGTCCGTCAGGGTCGTCGTAAACGACCGCGGTCCCTACGCGCCCGGTCACGACCTGGACCTCTCGCTCGCCGCGGCGCGTGAGATCGGGCTTCTGGGCCCAGGCACGGCGCCCGTAAGGGTCGTGGTGGACGAGAAGCCCTAGGCTCCTCCCTTCGGTCGTCGCGCACGCTTCGCCCTGCTTCGCCCTGCTTCGCAGGGCTCCGCTTTCAGCCCGGCGCTATCGCGCCTTTCAGCACGCTCCGGCTTCGCCTACGCTTTCGGCACGCCTCCTTTGGAGGCTTTCAGCTTTTTAGGAAGTCTAGTACCAGGGTGTTGAATTCGTCCGGGGTTTCCATGTTCGGGAGGTGGGCCGTGCCGGGGAGCACGGCTTTTCGCGCGTTCGGCAGGTTCTTCGTTAGCAGGTCGGCGGCTGCGAGGGGTCTGGGCCGGTCCTCGTCGCCGATGAGGACTAGGGTGGGCGCTTGTATTTGCGACAGGCGGGTTGCCGCGGGTGGCTTGAGGGGCAGTTCCTCGCCTATTTCCAGGGCTTCGTTCTTGAGGGCGATCTCGTTCATCTCCCTGACGAGGTCGCGCACGGCAGGGTCGACTACGTCGGGGCCGCGGCGGGGGCCGTCGACCCACATCCTGACCTCCAGCTCGGAGACCCGTTGGAGGTCGCCGGCCTCGTCTGCGGCGACCAGCTCGTCCCACTCCTCGGGAGGCCCTTCGTCGAACTCGAAGCCGCTTACGGCCGGGCCCACCAGGACGAGGGCTTCGACCCTCTCAGGGTTCTCGAGGGCGAAGTCTATGACCGCGCCGCCGCCCTGAGAGCAGCCAACGAAGGAAGCGCGGCCGACGTTCAGAGCGTCAAGGAGGGCGCACAGGTCGGCGTGGTGGGAGTAAGGGCCTTCCACCATGCGGGAACGGCCGAAGCCCCGCATGTCGTGGCGGATGGTCCGGTAGTGACTGGAGAAGGCGTCCATCTGGGGGCCCCACATCCTGCCGTCAGCTATGCCGGCGTGTACGAGCACGAGCGGCTCGCCGCTTCCGGAGATCTCGTAGTAGAGCGTGGCGCCGTTGGTTTCGGCCGTTCCTGTGGTTCGGGGCATCGGCTCCCCTTTCTCGACCGGCGGCGTGCGCGCCCGGTCGAAGTGGCGGTAGATCCTGCGCTGTAGGGGAAAATATTCGTCTGGAGACGCACCGGCAGACCGGTGATACGAGGCCAGTATACGGTCCTCGTCCTTCAGGCGCTATCGGATTTCGAACCGGGTGTAACATCTGGCCTGGAAGGCCATGAGAGAGGAGAGCGCCATGACCCTGACGATCGGGACCGGACCCTTCGGGGACCAGAGCACGGGCACTTTCAACTTCGAGGTTACGGCCCCCCGCAACCATCCCCTGTATCTGGAGGATTCCCCGCGCCGGGTGCGGGTCGTCTTCGCCGGCGAGACCGTCGCGGACAGCCGCTCCGTGAAGCTCTTGCACGAGAAGAACCACCTCCCCGTCTACTACTTCCCGGAGGAGGACGTCCGCCGCGACCTGCTGGAAGAGACGGACCACACGACCCACTGTCCCTTCAAGGGCGACGCCTCCTACTGGTCGGTGAAGGTCGGCGACAGGGTGGCCGAGAACGCGGTCTGGGGATACCCGGAGCCGCTCGACTCGGCCCCGCCCCTGAAAGGGCTCGTGGCGTTCTACTGGAAGGCGATGGACGCCTGGTTCGAGGAGGAAGAGGAGGTCTTCGTCCATCCCCGCGACCCGTACCACAGGGTGGACGTGCTGGAAAGCTCGCGGCGCGTAAAGGTCTCCGTAAGCGGCGAGGTGTTGGCCGAGACGGACCGCCCGAAGGTCCTGTTCGAGACCGGGCTGCCGCCGCGCTACTACATCCCGCCGGAGGACGTGCGCCGGGAGGCGCTACGGCCCAGCGAGAAGGAGACGCGGTGCCCCTACAAGGGCGTCGCTTCCTACTACTCCGTGGAGGCCGGCGGAGAGCTTCTCGAAGACATCGTCTGGTACTACCCCGAGCCCATACCGGCGGTGGCCGGCATCGTGGACCACCTCTGCTTCTTCAACGAGAAGGTGGACCTCGAAGTGGACGGCGAGCGGCAGAAGAAGCCCCGGACGCAGTGGTCGTGAGTAGCTGTCAGCCATCAGCTTTCAGCAAGAACTGTAACGAGTTGAATGCTGGTGGCGCGAACGGAACAGACCGTAGATAGCCGGTGACCGGCGGTGGGCCGCGGCCGCCGACGGGCCAGGTTCGGCTGCGGGACGTGGACGAAGGCGATCTCACCACGTTCTTCGACCAGCAACTCGACCCGGAGGCGAACAGGATGGCCGCCTTTACCTCCAGGAACCCGGCCGACAGGGATGCTTTCGCGGCTCACTGGTCCAGGATTCTGGGTGACGAAACCATCGTGAAGAAGACCGTCCTCTTCGACGGGCTGGTGGCGGGCAACGTCCTTGGCTTCGAGCAATTCGGCGGGCGCGAGGTGAGCTACTGGATCGGCAAGGAGTTCTGGAACAGGGGCATCGCCACCAGGGCCCTCTCGGAGTTCCTGAACCAGACGGAGACGCGCCCCCTCTACGCCCGCGCCGCCAAAGACAACCTCCCCTCCATCCGGGTCCTCGAGAAGTGCGGGTTCACCATCTCCGGAGAGGACGGAGGGTTCTCCAACGCCCGCGGCGAGGAGGTCGAAGAATTCATCCTCATACAGCGGCCGGAACAAGAGGCCAGATCAACCACGGCCCGAAGCGATCAGAACCAGTAGCTGAAAGCCGACGGCTGATAGCTGACAGCTCTACTACGGCGCGAGGCCCTTCTTCCGCAACTCTTCCTGAGCCTGCGACGACTTCTCGAGACCGTCGAGTCCCATGCCGCGGAGCACCTCGGGGGCTTTGGTGAACTGGACGTTCCGGTACTCCACGACCTGCCAGCGGTTGCCCCACGGGTCGAGAAAGTCGAGGCCGCGTCCCGGGAGTATGTCCACTCCCATCTCCCTCAGCGCCCGCCGCACGGCCTTCCTGTCGTCCACCACGATCCCGACGTGCCTGTGCCCATCGGGCGGCTGCGTCCTGTCCCCGGCGATGGCGATGAACTGGTCCCCGGCATCGATGAACGCCATCTTCGGCCCACGCCCGCGCAGCTCGAAATCGAAGATGCGTCCGTAGAAATCAAGCGCCTCGTCCACGTCGTCGACCTCGACGGCGACGTGGTTGAACCCGACCAGCCTGGCGCGCTCTTCCATGCCCGGATTATCCTACTCTCGGGCATGTGCCGCCACCAGGCCGAACCTCAAAGCTGGGGCAGAACGGACCCCGCCATCGCCTCCAGGCCGTCGACGTCGTCCGCCTCCAGCCACTGCAGCATCACCCGCCGCACCCCGGCCTCTTCCAGACGACCGAGCCTGTCGACGAACTCGTCCGCCGTCCCGACGATGACGGCGGCGTCCAGGTCTTCGCGCGGGACGCCGCCCAGCTTGCCGTCCACCTCAGCTTCCGTGCGGCCGAAGACGCCCCGCGTCATCAGGGTCCGGTGCACCTCCTCCGGCTGACGCCCGGCCTCCCGCAACAGCCCGTCCAGCCCGGCGTTGAGGTCCGCGAACTTCCCGGCCGTCAGGAAGACCGCGTTCCACTCGTCGGCGTATCGTGCCGTCAGTGGCAGCGTCCGGCGCGGGCCGTTGCCACCGATGACCACCGGAATCCCGCCAGGCCTCGGCGAGCGCACCGTCAGCACGGCATCTTCGAGCCGGTAGAACTCGCCGGCAAAAGAGACCGGTCTCTCACTACGGACGAGCCGGGTGATGACCTCCAACCCCTCCTCGAAGCGGGCGAAGCGGCGGTCGGTGTCGAGCAGGTCGAAGCCGAAGGCGTCGTGTTCCCGCTTTTGCCAGCCCGCCCCGACGCCGAGCCTGAGGCGTCCGCCAGCGAGGTTGTCCACCGCCGAGGCCTGCCAGGCCGTGATCACCGGGTGGCGGAAAGAGACCGGCGAGACGAGCGGCCCGAACTCGATCCTCTCCGTGTTATCAGCCAGCCACGCAAGCGACGTCCACAACTCAAGGGCGTCCTCGAGCGGGCCTTCCGGCTCCGTAAAGTGGTCGGAACGGTACAAACCGGCGTACCCCAGGTCCTCGACGGTCCGGCCCAGACGCTTCCAGCGCTCCCAGTTGATGCCGTACTGACCCTCGATCATTATGGCGACTTCGATCATCCGTTACCCCACATAAAGAGACGACGCATTGGATTCTAGCCTGTGGTGTGGCCAATGAATATAATGCCCATCGTGGCTTCCCTGGGTACCGAGATCCTAAGAAAAGCATGAGTCGGTAGGTCTCGGCGTGGCGGAACGAATCTTCGGACATATTCCTGGGTACCCCGAAGGAAGCCTGTTCGAGAGTCGTGCCGAACTCCGCGAGAGCGGGGTGCATCGGCCGATCCAAGCCGGCATATCCGGAAGCCAGACGGAGGGCGCAGAATCTATAGTTCTCTCCGGCGGATACGAAGACGATGCCGATGACGGAGACCTGATTATCTATACCGGCTACGGAGGAAGAAACCAGAGCACTGGCCGGCAAGACCACGACCAGCCTTTCTCCCATGGAAACAGGGCCCTCGCGCTTAGCAAGCAGAACGGCCTGCCGGTTCGCGTTATCCGCGGCTCCAAACACGATTCGCGCTACTCGCCGCCCTTCGGCTACAGCTACGACGGGCTCTACGCGGTCGAAGGGTTCTGGCACGAACCAGGCAGATCTGGCTTCGAGATCTGGCGCTTCCGTTTGGTGAAGATCCCGCAGAAGGTAACAGCCGGTCAGGGGGTTCGCGAAGATCCGGCCGAGTACTCGGTTGCCCGACGCCAAGAAATGCGGGTGTCACGGATCGTAAGAGACTCGGCGAAGGCGAGGAAGATCAAAGCGCTCTACAAGCACAGGTGTCAAATATGTGGAACCCGCCTATCATGCCCCGCAGGGCCATACTCAGAGGCCGCGCACATTCGTCCGCTTGGTGCTCCGCATGATGGCCCAGACACTGAAGACAACATTCTGTGCCTGTGTCCAAACCACCACGTGCTCTTCGACAACGGCGCCATCTCTGTCGCCAAGGATCTATCCCTGATCGGGGCCGATAAGGACGACCTCACCGTTCACAGACACCATCACATCAGTCTTCGACACCTTGCATACCACCGAAAGCATCTCGCCGTGGTCCCAGATTTCGAGCGCGAAGCCTCGGTGTAGACGCTCCCCGGTTGTCTCTAGCTCGCCGCGGCCTCCACGTCCTTTACCAGGACGCGCCCGCCGGAGCCCGTGCCCTTCACGCTCGTCGGGTCCACACCGAGTTCTTTCGCCCGGCGTTTGGCGGCGTCAGTAACCTCCGGTTCTTCCTGGTGGTCTTGCTGGGCTTCCGCCGAGACTTCCGGGACGTCGCCGCCATCCTCCTCCGTCTCGGCGGTCACGAAGCCCCCGTTTTCGTCGTGATCGGGGTGTTCTTCGACCTCGTCCGCGCCGGCTTCTCCCGCGGTCGGACGCTCGTTGAGGAGGGCGAGGATCTCCCGGTGCGATTCGGCCTGGTCTTCGCGTGTCTTTTCGATGCTCTTGGCGAGCTTCTCGTTCTCCTTGCGAAGCTTCTTTACTTCTTTGGCGAGATCCTTTACGGCCTTGTCCGTCTTTTTCGCCACGCCCTCAACCGCCTTTCATAGATCGGCAACCCCCCGAAGGATGACACAGCCGGCGCGCCGGGGCTACAGCACGCTCGGCAGGTGTGAGGGACGGGTCTTCTCGAAGGCTTCGAGGTCGTCCTCGTGCGTCAGCGTCAGGGCGATGTCGTCGAGGCCGTTGAGGAGGCGGTAGCGGGCGAAGTTGTCGAAGGCGAAGGGCTCCTCGAAGCCCGGGGCTTTTACGACGCGGCCTTCGAGGTCCACGGAGACGACGGTCTCCGGGTCCTCGCGGACCATTTCGAGGAGCTTCTCCACCGCCTCTTCGGACAGCTCCACGGCCAGGAGCCCTATCTTGGCGCAGTTGTTCTTGAAAATGTCGGCGAAGGACGGGGCTATGACGGCGCCGAAGCCGTAGTCCTGGATCGCCCAGGGCGCGTGCTCCCTGCTGGACCCGCTCCCGAAGTTCTGGCCCGCGAGGAGCACCACGGCACCCTCGTGCTCGGGCTTGTTGAGGACGAAGTCCGGGTCCTCGCGCCAGGCCGAGAAGAGGAACTGGCCGAAGCCCGTCCGCTCTATGCGCTTGAGGGCGTCGGAGGGCACGATCTGGTCCGTGTCCACGTCGTCCCACCCGAGCGGGAGGGCTTTTCCTTCTACGGTCTTTACGGCTTCCACTAGAGCACCTCCACGGGTACGCCGAGTTCGCTTGGAGAGGCGAACCTTCCCATCACGGCAGTCGCGGCCGCCACGGCGGGGCTGACCAGGTGCGTCCTGCCGCCCTTGCCCTGGCGCCCCTCGAAGTTGCGGTTGGATGTAGAGGCGCAGCGCTCGCCGGGCTGCAGGATGTCCGGGTTCATGCCGAGGCACATCGAACACCCCGCGTTGCGCCAGTCGAAGCCGGCCTCCGTGAAGATCTCCATGAGGCCCTCTTCTTCGGCCTGCTTCTTGACGCGCATGGAGCCCGGCACGACCATCGCCCTTATGCCCTCTTTCACCTTCTGGCCTTCGAGCACCTTCGCGGCGGCCCGCAAATCCTCGATGCGGGCGTTGGTGCAGGAGCCGAGAAAGACGGTGTCCACCTCGATCTCCCGGATGGGCGTCCCCGGTTCCAGGTCCATGTACTTCAAGGCGCGCCTGTGGCCGTCGTTCTCGGGCTCGGGGACGACGTCGTCGAGGCCCACGGTCTGGGCCGGCGTGGTCCCCCAGGAGACGTAGGGGACGAGGTCTTCTGCGTGGATTACGACTTCCTTGTCGTACTCGGCCCCGTCGTCGCTGCGCAGCGCCTTCCACTCCTCGACGGCCCGGTCCCACTCCCCGCCCTTCGGGGCGTACTCGCGGCCTTTGAGGTACTCGAAGGTCGTCTCGTCGGGGGCTATGAGGCCCGCCCTGGCGCCGCCCTCTATGGACATGTTGCAGATGGTCATGCGGCCCTCCATCGAGAGGGAACGGACAGCCTCGCCCCTGTACTCGATGACGTGGCCCACGCCGCCGCCCGTGCCAATCCTATTCAGGATGCCGAGCATCAGGTCCTTGGCCGTCACGTCCGCGGGCAACTCGCCCTCCACGGTGACGGCCATCGTCTTCGGCCGGCTCTGGGGAAGGGTCTGGGTCGCAAGCACGTGCTCGACCTCGCTCGTGCCGATGCCGAAGGCGAGCGCCCCGAAGGCGCCGTGGGTAGCCGTGTGGGAGTCGCCGCAGACGATGACGAGGCCGGGCTGGGTCAATCCCGTCTCCGGGCCTATGATGTGGACGATGCCCTGGCCGATGGCGCCCCACTTGTTGAGCTCGATCCCGAACTCCTCGCAGTTCGTCTCCAGCGCCTCCATCTGCTTTTTGGAGACCTCGTCCTTGATGGGCATGCCCACGGGCGTGGTCGGCACGTTGTGGTCCATGGTGGCGTAGGTGAGGTCGGGGCGGCGTACCTTGCGGCCCGCGAGCCTCAGGCCCTCGAAAGCCTGCGGGCTCGTCACCTCGTGGACGAGGTGCAGGTCCACGTAGAGGAGGTCGGGCTCGCCCTCGGCGCTCCTCACGACGTGCTTCTCCCACACTTTCTCTACGAGCGTCTTCGGACTAGCCATCGCGTTCCTTTCCGTTGTACGAATACTCTGCCTTCTTGCGGCCCGCGTAGACCGCGAAACGGTTGCCGTCGTGCCGGCTCCGTACGTCCCCGAACCCGGCGTCCTCCAGCCACCGGAGCTGGTCTTTGAGGGTCGCGTTCTTATCGGCCCTCATTCGCCTGAACGCGGAGGCAAGATCCTCCTCGGTGGCGCCTGCCTCGCGCGCGCTCCTCTGCCACCACTCCTCGTAGCGCGCCTCCTCCTCCGGCGTCTCGCCCCGTACCTGGTCCAGGTTGACGAAGCACCCGCCCAAGACGAGCGAGCCGTGGACCTTCTCGAACGTCTCCCGCTTATCCCCGTCCGTGAGGTGGTGGATGGAGAGCGCCGAGACGACGAGGTCGTAGCCCGCGGGAAGCTCCTTGCGGGCGAAGTCCATGACGCGAAACTCGAAGCGGTTCGTCTCGGGCGCGAAGCGCCGGCGCGCGACGCGCAACATCTCGACGGAGAGGTCGACGAGCGTAACCCTGGCCCGCGGGAAACGGTCCGCGACCACGGCGCTCAACAACCCGGTCCCGGCCCCGAGGTCCAGCACCTTTATTGGTCGATCCACCCCGAAAGGGATGCTCCCCAACACGGCCCCGTAAAGCTCGTCGAGGCCAGGCACGAGCCTGCGGCGGGCCTCGTCGTACCCGCCGGCCGCCTCATCGAAGAGCGCCCCGACGGTCACCCGGTCCTCCCGGAACGGGTCGCCATCATGTTGAGCCTTACGTAGTCGAGGAGCGTCTCTCCGTCTTCGGCCACGATCTCCCCGGCCACCGCGGCGGCGAAGGGCTCGCGTTCTTCCTCGGGCAACCGCTCCAGGTGCCCGCCCAACACGACCGCCGCCAGAAAGCGCGTCAGCTCCCCGACGGACCCGAACCCGGTCAACTCCTCGTGCAGCCAGGTCTCGACACCCTCGAACCCGGCGGCCTCCAGACGTTCTTTCGTCTCGCCCGCCCCGGCGTAGTTCTTGTCGTCGTCCCAGCCCTCGAAGTACCCGCGGAAACGGTCCCGCCCCATGACCTCCCGCGTCGCGCGCGTCGCCCTGGAGATGTTCCCCTCGCCGCCGCACTGGGCCGCCAGCCGCCCGCCCGGCTTCAGGACGCCCGCGAGGCGGTCGAAGAGGCGCCGGTGGTCCCCGATCCAGTGAAACGTCGCGGTGGAGAAGACGAGGTCCACGGGCTCCTCGACCGTAAGCTCCAGCAGGTCCTGGTGCTCGACCCGCACCCGCGGCTCCCCGGCGAACCTCTCCCCCGCCGCCTCGACCATGGCCCGCGACCCGTCTACCGCCAACACCGTCCCCCGCGGCAACTTCTCCAGAAGAAGCGCCGTCACCTTCCCCGTCCCGCACCCGGCGTCGATGGCATCCTCGTCGCCCCCCAACTCCAGACGGTCCAGGAACACCGCCCCCCACCGCGTCTGCGGCGAGGAGAGCCCCTCGTAAGCGACCGCGTTCCACTCCCGCGCCAAGCTACGGACGCCCCTTGCTTTGTTTCAACATGTGAGACACAATGTTTGACATATGGACAGTATAAGAGAGACGGGCGTCGGGGGCAAGAGCGGGGTCGGGGTCCTGGACAAGGCGGTTGGGATTCTATCCTTTCTGGCCGAGGACGGGCCCGCGAGCCTGGCCGGGGTGGTGAAGGGGACCGGGTTGGCGCGTCCGACGGCGTACAGGTTGTTGGCGGCTTTGGAGGCGCACGGGCTGGTGGCGCGGGAAGAAGGCCGTTACCTGCTCGGGCCGCGGTTGTTGAGTTGGGGGGGTGGGACGGTGGGGTCGGATCTGGTCGGGGTCGCCACGCCGGTTCTGGAGGGGCTCAGGGACGGGACCGGGGAGAGCACGCAGCTCTACGTGAGGGAGGGGGATCGCCGGGTGTGCGTGGCCTCCGTGGAGCGGACGGGCGGAGGGCTGAGGGATGCGGTGCCCGTGGGCGCCGTGCTGCCGCTGGGACACGGTTCCGGGGGCAAGGTGCTCCTGGCGTGGTCGGAAGAGACCGACCACGAGGCGGGGGAACTGGCGGAGGTCCGGGCCCGAGGCTGGGCCGAGAGCGTGGCCGAGCGGGAGGCCGGCGTGGCGAGCGTGAGCGCGCCGGTCTTCGACTCCGACGGGAAGCTAAGAGCCGCCGTCTGCGCTAGCGGTCCTATCTCGCGCCTGGGCGACCGGCCGGGCCGGCGGCTGTCGCACCTCGTGGTGGAGGCGGCGCGCCGGATAGAAGCTCTTTACAACAAATAATTTTCGTAACAATACTCTTAACGCATCGTTCACCAATCTCCCTCGAAAAAACTATATGTTTGGGAAGCTGGTGATGGTGTGGGACACGAAGCGCGCAAGGTTCGCCCAAGACGGCATTCGATGATGATCGGCCGAAGCCGAAAGGGGTTCTCTGTTCGATCTCCGCCGAACCGGCGCGCGCCTTCCCGTCCTTTCTTCACGCCTTCCGGAAGCCACACGTCTCCGGAGGAGGCGCCTTGCGAGGCCGGGTGGGCGGGTTCGGGCATCAGTTCGTGGTCGAGTCTTTAGAGGAGGTCCGATGGTTCGCACTTTCGCACTCGTGGTCGGTATCGTTTTTCTGGTGGTGGGCATCCTCGGGTTCATACCCGGCCTGACCACGGGTGGCGGGGAGTACCTGTTAGGCATCTTCGCCGTCGACGCCACGCACAACCTGATCCACCTGCTGGTCGGCGCTCTGGGTCTCGCCGCCTTTTATTGGGATCGGGCGAGGCTATATTGCCAGGTGCTGGGCGTGGTTTATCTGGCGGTGGGCATCCTCGGCTTTATCCCGGCGCTCGTATTCGGCGAGAAGTTGCTTGGCATCTTCGCCGTGAACCTGGCGGACAACCTGCTACATCTCGTCGTTGGCGCGTTCGCGGCCTACCTCGGCTTCGCTCCGCAGGCCACCGGACGCCGTATCTCCCCCACCCACTAAAGCGGTCAGCAGTCAGCCCGCTCCGGCTTCGCCTCCGCTTTCAGCGGTCAGCTTCTTTGCTCTTGCTGAAAGCTGACCGCTGATGGCTGACAGCTTTGCAGGGAGGTTCTACCTCTCTGCAAACCGCTTTAGAGAAGGCCGGAGCCGGGGCCGTCGTTGCCCCGGCTCCTCCTATGCCAGCCCGCGCGAGTACAGCCTCTTCAGGTCCGGCTCGTTCGAGGCGTCGAGGACAACTTTCTCGAAGGTAATGGCCGCGTTCGGGCCGTCGAGTTCGAGCGTGGCGACCTGATTGGCGAAGAAGGGGTCTTCGTGGGTGAGGCTCCAGGTGAGGTTTTCGGGCCTTACGCCGGCCAGGCGGGCGAGCAGGCGCGCGAGTACGGCGACTATCCGGTTCCAGGCCTTCTCTTGCAGAAAAGACTTTTCTTCGGGGAGGGCGTTGCGTAAGGGCGAGCAGACGGCCTGGTAGATCCGGCTGGCGGGTTCCGCGTCCCGGAAGTCCGCCTCGGCGAGGTAGCCGTGGTGGACGTCGCCGGAGAGGACGAGGACCGTCGAGGGCGGGCCCCCCTTCCGGCCTGTGGCGACGCCCTTTATAAGGTCGGCCATCTGCGTGAAGGAGCCGTGAAACGAGGCCCAGTGGTCGAGGTCCTGGGAGCGGCGGAGGTTCTCTGACCACTTCGCGGCGCGTTTGCCCCAGGCGCCGGAGCAGAGCCTCTCGTTCCAGGCCTGGAGGTGGTGCATGCCGGGGCCGAGCATCAGGGGGAGTGAAGTCGCGAGGAGGAGGTGGTCGAAGTCGCCGGCGGCCTTGTCCTCTATCCAGGACCACTCTTCGTCGTCAACCATGGAGCGGCTGCCCTCGTCCAGCACCCTTCCTCCCCTGGAGTCGATCGCGAGCAGGCGGACTTTGCCGAGGTCGCGGCAGAAGCTCCAGCGCGCCACCGTGGAGTCCCGGTGGGATCGGTAGGCCGCCTCCCGGAGGAGGGGCCAGGCGTCGTCGGCGGTTCTAATGTCGGCGTAGAGGTCGTTGTCTTTCAGTTCTTCGGGGGAGAGATTTCCGAGGTGCTGGTAGATCAGATACGAGACGTGGCCGCCGGCTATCTGGTCGTTCCAGTAGGGCCGGTGGCGCATCTCCTCGACCCAGGCGGCAGATACGTTCCAGTCGTCGCCGACCTCGTGGTCGTCGAAGATCATGGCCGAGGGAACCGTGGAGAGGAGCCAGCGGATCGCGGGGTCCCCCCAGGCGTCGCGGTAGATGCGGGCGTACTCCTCGAAGTCCGCCACGACCTCGCCCGGGGCGTCGCCGGTGTCGCGGCGCGAACGGATGAACTCGAGGGTTTCGAAGGGGGGTTTGTGCGCGTAGATCTGGTCCCCCAGGAGCACCAACGCGTGCGGCAACTCTCCGGACGGCTTGCCCCCGAGCCTCATCGCCGTCGCGTACAGGGCGTCCACGCCGAGCCCCCTCGCGTCCTCCGAAAGGTCCAGGGTGTAAGGCTCCTCGTGGGGGGCCGAGATGCGGCACGAGCCGAAGACGAGCCTGACGGCTTCGCCCTCGCGCGCCGCGCGCACGACGCTCGGGGGGAAAGGCGAGCCGGTCTCGGGCCAGACCGGCTCGCCGTCGAGCCTGACCTCGTACTCGTACGTTTCGCCTGGCTGTAGGCCCGTTACGTGGACCAGGGCGTAGTGATGGCCGCCCACGCGAAACGTGGGCGAGGAGCAGCCCAGGACCTCGACCTCGCAGGCTGCATCCGTCTCGACCCAGACCGTTGCCTCGGACGGTCCGGCGTAGCGCAACACGGGTCCGAGGACGAGTTCAGGCACCCGCGCCGCCGATCCCTCTTTCGTGTCCCACGCGAGCCCTCCTCTCCGCCACAGGCCGCAAGCATACACCCACAGGACATCCCGCACCCGTATAGAATTGCGCCCGGCGAAGGTTACCGAGAGGGAGGAAGCAGATGTCCGACGCGAGGCTTGCGGTCGTCACGGGGGCGTCGTCCGGGATCGGGGCTGCGACGGCCCGGGCGCTGGCGAAGGGCGGCTTCGAGGTGGCCCTCGGCGCGAGGCGCAAAAAGCGCATCGACGCCCTGGCGGAAGAGATCGGGGGCCACGCCAGGGAGCTGGACGTTGCCGACTCGAACTCGGTGGAAGACTTCGCCGCGTGGACGGAGGAGTTGGGCGGGGCTTCGGTGCTGGTCAACAACGCGGGCGGGGCGAAGGGGCTGGAGCCCGTAGCGGAGATGCGCGAGGACCGCTGGCGCTGGATGTACGAGGTGAACGTGCTCGGGCTCGCGATGATGACGAAAGCGCTCCTGCCCCAGATCCGCCGCTCCGGCAACGGCCACGTGGTCATCATCGGCTCCGCGGCCGGGACGGAGACGTACGCCGGGGGCGCCGGCTACGCCGCGGCCAAGTTCGGGGCCCACGCCGTCTTCGGCAGCCTGAGGCTCGAGCTTCTGGGCGAAGACGTGCGGGTCACGGAGGTCATGCCAGGGGCTGTGCGCACCGAGTTCGGCCTCGTGCGGTTCGAGGGCGACGAGGAGAAGGCCGAAGCGCCGTACAAGGGGATTACCCCTCTCACCCCGGAAGACGTCGCCGAGTGCGTGCGCTGGGCCGTCACCCTCCCCCCGCACGTAAACGTGGACCGCCTCGACGTCAGGCCCGTGCGCCAGGGCGCCGTCACCCTCTTCGCCCGCGACGAGTAGAGCCGGTCAGCCGAAAAGCTGAGAGCGTAGGCCAAGCCGGAGCGGGCTGACCGGCTGAAGTGCTGACTAGCTGAAATGCTTATTTGCTAGAATCGGGCTATGCAAAGCAGACAGAGAGTATTCAGCGGCATACAGCCCAGTGGCAACCTGACCATCGGCAACTACCTCGGGGCTTTGAAAAACTGGGTTGCGATTCAGGACGACTACGAGAACTACTTCTGCGTCGTTGATTTGCACGTGCTCACCGTGCCGCAGGACCCGAAGGTTTTGCGGCAGAAGATCCGGGAGGCGGCCGCGATCTACTTTGCCTCGGGCATCGACCCGGAGAAGTCCGTGGTCTTCCGCCAGAGCCGCGTCTCCGAGCACGCCGAGCTCGCCTGGCTCCTTAACTGCATAGCGAAGGTCGGGGAGCTCTCGCGCATGACCCAGTTCAAGGACAAGGCCCAGAAGGGCGGCGCCGACTCGGCGAGCGGGGGGCTCTTCGACTACCCCGTGCTCCAGGCCGCGGACGTGCTCCTGTACAACGCGCACCTCGTGCCCGTCGGGGAGGATCAGCGCCAGCACCTGGAGCTCATGCGGACGCTCGCGCGCAGGTTCAACAACCTGTACGGCGAGACGTTCGTCGTGCCGGAGATCTTTGTCCCGAAGAGCGGAGCGCGGGTCATGGCGCTGGACGATCCCACGTCCAAGATGAGCAAGAGCAGTTCCGCGCCGGGCAGCTACGTGGCGATCCTCGACGACCCCGACACGGTGCGGCGCAAGATCCGGCGCGCAAAGACCGACTCGGGCTCGGAGATAACCGCCTCCCCGGACAAACCCGCCATCACCAACCTCCTGGACGTCTACGCCGCCGCCACGGGCCGCCCCGTCTCCGAGATAGAAGCCCGGTACGAGGGCAAGGGCTACGGCGACTTCAAGAAGGACCTCGGCGAGGTCGTCGTCGAGACCCTGGCCCCCATCCGCGAACGGGCGCTGGAACTCCTCGACGACCCGAAGGAGCTCGACGACCTCCTCGAATCCGGCGCCGAGAGGGCCCGCAAGGTCGCCCGACCGACCCTGCGCTACGCCTGGACCAGGATGGGCCTGGACTAGTGGACCGAAAGGGGACGGGCCGGGTGCTCGCACGGCCGTGACGCCCCCCGCGCTCGTCCTCGTGCCGGGGCTCCTGTGCGACGAACGGCTGTGGCGCCATCAGGCCGGGGGCCTGGCGGACCTCGCGGGCCGGGTCCTTATTCCCAACGTGACCGGCCAGGACTCCGTGGCGGGGATGGCGGGCAGCATCCTGAGGACTGCGCCAGAGCGGTTCGCGCTCGCGGGCCTCTCGATGGGGGGCTACGTCTCCCTGGAGATCGTGCGGCAGGCGCCCGAACGCGTCGAGGCCCTCGCCCTGCTCGACACCTCGGCCAGGCCCGACACCCGGGAGCAGACGGCGGCGCGGCTCGCGCTCATCGAGCTCGCCCGGGCCGGCCGGTTCGACGAAGTGTGGCGCACGCTCCTCCCGAAGATAGTCCACCCCGACAGGGCCGAAGACCCCGGGCTCCGCTCCACCGTGCGGCAGATGGCCCACGCCGTCGGTCCGGGAGGTTTCGAGCGGCAGGAGCGGGCGATCATAGGCCGCCCGGACAGCCGCGGCGACCTGCCTGGCATCTCCTGTCCGGTCCTCGTCCTCTGCGGGCGGGACGACGCCCTCACGCCCCCGCACCTGCACGAAGAACTCGCCGACGGAATACCGGGGGCGCGCTTCCGCCAGGTCGACGACTGCGGCCACCTCTCGACCCTGGAACGACCGGAAGCCGTCACGCGCGCCATGCGCTCGTGGCTCGAACCCCTGACGGACCGGCCCACGAAGGACACCCACCAAAAATCGTAGGACCTTGAGGCACGAGGGCCGCACCAAGTCCCCGACACCTCAAGACCCAAAGCGGGCTGCCAACCGTCAGCCATCCGCCGTCAGCTCTCCATTCTTCCGCTGATGGCTATACTGCGGAAGATCTTGCAGGCCTTCAAGCGCCGGGGGACAGATGCGACGCCTCAGGACCACGCTCGACCGCATAGACCGCAAAGGCTACGGCGCTTACAAGGACCTCTCCGGCTCCTTCGAGTTCGACGGCTTCACGCTGTTTGTCGACAGGGTCCAGCGCGACCCGTTCGCCCCGCCTTCCCTGGTCAGGATCAGGACCAAGGACAACCGCTTCGACCAGAGACTCTTCGGCAATCCTGTCCGCCGGATGGCTTTCGAGGATTTCCTGACGCGGGGTGTGGACCGGGCGATCCGGAGGGTCGTGCGGGGCAACCGCGGTTCGGGCGGGAGCGGGAGGGTCGAGATCCAACGCCCATCCCAGAAAGTCCTTCTCCGTACCTCGATGGTGGCCGAACGGGACTACGTCGAGGCGCGGATGGCCGTCGGCCTCCCGGCCCGGGGACGGAGCGTCGACGGCCGCGCGGCCCGCGCCGTGCTTCTCGAGGAGCTGCCGGAGATCGTCGGCCTTGCGCTGAAGCCGGAGAGCCTAAACGGGGAGAGGGCCAGGCTACACGTCGAGACGGTGGAGGACGCGGAGTATTTGAGGGATCTACTCCCCTCCCTCGGCCTCGTGGCGTTCGTGGCCGATGGGTCGGTGCTGCCGCGGGAGAGCGGGGCGAGCGACCGGCCTCTTGGCGAGGGCGCGGTGCCTTTCGAGAGCCCGGACGAGTTCCGGGTCGACGTGGGGTTGCCGAACCGGGGCGCGGTTGCGGGAATGGGGATTCCGGAGGGCGTTACGCTTGTTGCGGGGGGTGGATTTCACGGGAAGAGCACGCTGCTCTCGGCGCTGGCGTGGGGAGTCTACGACCACGTGCCCGGGGACGGGCGGGAGCTCGTGGTGGCGCGCGGGGACGCGGTCAAGGTGAGGGCCGAGGATGGGCGGAGCGTGGCGGGGGTGGACATCTCGGCCATGATCGGGGACCTCCCGGGCGGGAGGTCCACAGGCAGCTTCTCCACCCCGAACGCCTCGGGCTCGACCTCGCAGGCCGCGAACATCGCGGAGGCCCTGGAAGTGGGCACATCCCTGCTCCTGGTGGACGAGGACACCAGCGCCACCAACTTCATGATCCGGGACGAGAGGATGCGCGAGCTCGTCCGCCGCGAGCCCATCACGCCGTTTATCGACCTGGTCCGCCCGCTCCACCGCTCCTTGGACGTCTCGACGGTGGTGGTCGTCGGCGGGGTCGGAGACTACCTGGACGTGGCTGACCGCGTGATCCTGCTCGAAGACTACGCCGCCTCGGACGCCACGGAGAAGGCCCGCGAGGTCGTCGGGCGCTACCCGCCCCGCGCCACCCTCGATGGGCGGGAGATGAACCCGCCGGGGCCACGCCGCCTGCGGGCGGGCTACCTGGACCTCCGGCGCGGGAAGCGGGAGACGGCCAGGGGCAGGGGCCTCGAAGCGATAGAGCTGGGCCGGGAGCGGGTCGACCTCTCCTCGGTGGAGCAACTCGCCGAGGCCGGCCAGACAGAGGCCGCGGCCCGCATCATCGGGCGGTTCGCGGCGGGCGGGGACGCGGGAACGAAAGAGATGGCCGAGCAGGCGTTGGCCGATGTCGCCAGGGAGGGGCTTGACGCCCTGAGCCAGTTTAGGGGGCATCCGGGTGAGATGAGTTTGCCGCGGGCGCAGGAGTTGGCGGCGGCGGTCAACCGCGTCAGGTCCTTGAGGGCGGATCCGGGGGCGTAGCAGGGGGCGCGGGCTGTTATCATTACGGGTATCTGCGGAGAGATCAGGGAAGGACGGATGAGCGAGCCCGGTATCGAAGAGTCCGGAAGGGACGACACCACCACGCCGCCGTGGTTCAGGATGAAAGCCGTGTTCGTGCACCTGTACACGGCCAGCGGCGCCGTGCTCGCGCTCCTCATGCTCGTCGCGGCCTTCCAGGGCGAGGCCGTAAAGGCGCTCTGGCTGATGTTCTTCTCCCTCCTCATAGACTCCACCGACGGCCTGCTGGCCCGCCGCTTTCGGGTGAGCGAGGCGCTACCCTCCATCGACGGGGCGCTGCTGGACAACATCGTCGACTACATGACCTACGTCCTCGCCCCGATGGTGCTCCTTTGGAGCGAGGGCTACCTGCCGGAGGGCAACGCCGGCATCGTGCTCGCCTCGCTGCCGCTTTTGGCGTCGAGCTACCAGTTCTGCCGGGTGGACGCCAAGACCGACGACCACTTCTTTTTGGGTTTCCCGAGCTACTTCAACGTCGTGGCCTTCTACGCCATCGTGTTCGGGCCGAGCCCGGGGACGCTGGCGGCCGTGCTCGTCGTGTGCTCCTTCCTGGTCTTCGTTCCGATCCGCTACGTGTACCCGACGCGGACCGTGATCTTCCGCAGGATCTCGCTGACCCTCACCGCGCTCTGGCTCGCAAGCTACGCGGCCATCCTGTGGCAGATGCCCGACCCGAACCCCCTCATCCTGGCCTTCTCCGTCGTCTACCTCTTCTACTACTTCGGCCTCAGCCTCTACCTCTCGGCCAAGATGCTCGAAGCCCGTCGCCTGGAGGAACAACCGGAAGGGTAGCTCCTCCCTTCGGTCGTCGCGCACGCTCCAACTTACGCCTCCGCTTTCAGCCCGGCGCTTCGCGCCTCGTCAGCGTGCTTCGGCCTGCTCCGCAGGCCTCGCTCTCAGCACGCCTCCCTCGGAGGCTCTCAGCTAAAGTCGTCTCGTGGCGTTGCCTCTCTCGACGCCCGAACCGCCGCGCGTGGCGCAGCCCGGTTGCGCCCCGCACGGCTGAAAGCTGACAGGCTGAGAGCGAGGGGCTGCGAAGCAGACCCGTAGCGTGCTGACTAGCTGGTAGGCTTTCCGATGTTTGTCGAGGAGAACGGAGGCAGCAGTCATGGCTTTGAACGAAACTCTGTTGAGGCGGTTGATCGAGACGCCGGGGGTGTCGGGGCGGGAGGAGCAGCAGCGGGCCATCTCCCGCGAGGAGCTGGGCGCGCTCGCAGACGAGGTCCGCACGGACCTTATGGGGAGTGTGATCGGCACGAAGAAAGGCAGCGACGACGTTCGTGTCATGGTCGCCGCCCACACCGATGAGATCGGCTTCCTGGTCAAGCACATAGACGACAAGGGCTTCCTGAGGCTCCAGACCCTCGGCGGCCACGACCCGTCGAACATGGTCTCCCAGCGCGTCGTCGTGACCACCGCGGGCGGCGAGGCTTTGAAGGGCGCCCTCCAGCCCCAGCGCAAACCGCCCCACATCGCGACCGAGGTCGACAAGAAGCCGCCCACGGCCGACGAGTTCTTCGTCGACCTCGGGATGGAGGCCGACGAGGTGAAGGAGAAGGTTCGCGTCGGGGATTACGCGGTCATGGACAGGACCCTCGAGAAGGTCGGGGCCAACTACATCGGCAAGGCGATGGACGACCGGATCGGCGTCTTCGTCATGTACGAGGCGATGAGGGCGCTCGGCGACCACGAGGCGACCGTGTACGCCGCAGCGACTTCCCAGGAGGAGGTGGGACTGCGCGGGGCCGCGGCCAGCGGGTCGGCGCTCCGGCCCACGGTCGTCGTGGCGCTCGACGTGACGCTCGCGATGGACATACCGGGCGGGGGGAACGAGAACGAGATCAGCGCTCTAGGCAAGGGCGTGGCGCTCAAGATCATGGACGGCTACTCCATAAGCCACCCGAAGCTCGTCGAGCACTTCCGCGCCATAGCGGAGCGCGAGAACATCCCGCACCAGATGGAGATACTCCCCTTCGGCGGCACCGACGCGGGCGGCGTCCAGCGCCTGCACGGCGGCATCCCGGCCATCACCCTCTCCATCCCCTGTCGCTACGTCCACACCCCGAACGAGATGGTCAACGCCGAAGACGTCCAGGCCGCCATAACGCTCCTCGCCCGCTACCTCGAAGAGGCCCACACGGGAGACTACGCGCTGTAGAAGACCGGCGGGCGGGAGTCGGGGGAGTTTTGACCACCGCCTGAGACGCCAACAGGGGGAGCTACGGCTAGATCAGCGCGATTGCTCAAGCACGTAGACGTGGAGCGAGTCGGGCAGGGTCTCGGGCGTCAGTTCGAGCTCGGGTCCGCCGACCCTGGTCACGGCGTCGGCCGGGCAGCGTTCGAGGAAGGTCTCGACGGGCTCGATCTCGAGCACGCCCCGTGGGCTGAAGTAGTGCATCGGGATCACCACGCGCGGGCCGATGGCGGCTATGGCCGCGTCGAGGTCTTCGAGCGAGATCGTCGCGTGGGCGCCGGTGAGCGCGAAGAGCACGTCCACGTTCCCGGCCAGCGCGTCGAGGTGCGCCTCCGGGACGGGGTTCCCGATGTCGCCCATGTGAAGCACGCGCAGGCCCCCTAGCGTGAACAGGTACAGGGCGTTCGCGTCGGGGTCGCGCCCGAAGTCGAAGGTCATGCTCTCCATGGCGGGGAACGGGCGGATATGGAGGCCAAGCACTTCTTTTCCTTCCGGGGGCAACTCCAGCGCGTTCACGACCGTGGGGTCGCCGCGCACGTGGCCCGGGTCGGAGTGGAAGGAGTCGGTGGCCGAGGACATGATCACGAGGTCCGCCGGCTCGTCTATCGGGTCGAAATTCGAGCCCCCGGGACCCGGCGTGTAGGGGTCTGTTACGACGGAGAGCCCGTCGGCCTCCAGGCGGAAGCTGGCGTGGGCGTAGAACGTGATCTTCACTGGCGTCCTTCCGTTGGGATCATCGCGGCGTTACGGGGGCCCGAAGACGGAGATCAGGCGCCCTCCACCTTCTCGCCCTGGAAGAGCTCCCACACCTCGACTATGCCGTCGGTGTTGGCCGAGAACTCCTGCAGGTGCGGGGACTCCATGTGCTTCTCCCACAGGGGCCGGTTCGTCCAGTTCTCGTAGAACATGATCAGTCCCGGGTCCTCGACGGAGCGGTGCATGTCATAGTTCATGCATCCCTCCTCGGCCAGGGTAGGCCCGACGAGCTTGCGGCACTCCTCGAAGAGCCGGTCCTCGGCGCCGCTTTTGGCCTTCAGCTTGGCGATAATGGTTAGCCGATCCACCGCTCCCCTCCTTCTCCCAACGATCCGGCGCGCAGTATGGCATCCTCGCCAGAACCCGTCAATCGGCGGCCCGGCTGGTTATCGGGCGGACTTCGGGTAGCATGTGTGGTTCCAACTGACCGAGGAGGCAGGATGACCGAGAAGAGCTACGACCGGCCGCCCGAGATGGCGCTCAAGCCGGGCTACGACTACCACGCGATCTTCGCCACGGGCAACGGAACCGTGAGGGTACGCCTCTTCGCCGAGGAGGCCCCCGAGACGGTCAACAACTTCGTCTTCCTGGCCCAAGACGGGTACTTCGACGGGACGACGTTCCACCGGGTCATAAAGGACTTCATGGTCCAGGGCGGGGACCCGACGGGGACTGGCACCGGCGGTCCGGGGTACAGGATCCCGGACGAGTTCCACCCCGAGCTTCGTCACGACAAGCCCGGCGTCCTCTCGATGGCGAACGCCGGCCCGAACACGGGCGGCTCGCAGTTCTTCATAACGCACGTGGCGACGCCCTGGCTAGACGGTCGGCACGCCGTCTTCGGCGAGGTCGTCGAAGGGATGGAAGTCGTGAACTCCATAAAGGAGCGCGACCCCCAGCGCGACCGGGAGCCGGGCGAGACCGTCGAGCGCGTCGAGATCGAAGAAGTGCCGAAGGGCTAGGGCGGTTCGCGCGACGAACCGCGCCGGCGGCTTTCAGCGATCGGCTTTCAGCTTTTTGGCCTCGTCGGTGTCCCGTTCAGTGGGCTCGACTCTTTGCAGCCGTTTTGTAGCTTTGCCTGTGGGTGCGGATTTACAGCCCGCGCCCACGGGTAAGCGCTACCCTCGTCGCAGACCGTAACCCGCACGAGGGGAGTCGCATGTCCAAGGAAGTCGCGGATAAATTCGTGGAAGCCCTGTGGAAGCTCGAAGAAGACAGGGACGTCGGAGCCCTCGTCGAGGTCCACACCGAGGACTGCGACGTCGGCAACGTGGCGGTCCCCAAGACCTTCTCGGGCCACGACGGCCTGCGCGAGTTCTGGACGAGCTACCGCGACACCTTCGGCAGCATGAAGAGCGAGTTCCGCAACGTCTTCGCCGACGAAGACGGTCACGCCGCCCTCGAATGGACCACCTCGGGCGACGCCAACGGCAGGGACGTCTCCTACGACGGCGTCAGCCTCCTGGAGATAGAGGACGGCAAGGTAAGCCGCTTCCGCGCCTACTTCGACCCCCGCACCGTAACGAACCAGGTGGTTCGTTAAGCACGCCCGCTTCGCGGGCTTTCAGCACGCTTCAGCCTTCGGCTTCCGCTCTCAGCACGCATCGGCCCGCTCCGCGGCCCTCGCTTTCAGCCCGTCAGCTTCTTGCCGCTCACGGTCCTACCGGGCCGCGCTTGACGCAGCGTTTGGGTTGTCGGAAGACGTATCGCTCACAGACGACCTGGCTGACAGGCTGAAGTGCTGACCGGCTGACTAGCTGCCAGGGCCCCCGGCCCTGGCGGGCGGCCAGAAGCGGACGAGGGCTTCGCCGATGACGTCTTCTTCTGGGACGGGGCCGAAGAAGCGGGAGTCGATCGAGTTCGTCCGGTTGTCGCCCATCATGAAGTAGTGGTTCTCGGGGACGGTTACGGGGCCGAAGGAGCAGGTCTTCGGGTAGCCGGGCTTGCAGGGGTCGTTCTTTACGTACGGTTCTTCGAGGGGGTCGCCGTTTATGTAGAGCTCTCCTTCTCGCAGTCGCAGTCTGTCTCCGGGGAGGCCGACTACACGTTTTATCAGGGGGTCTTCGCCTCCCTGCTGGTCCTCGAAGAGGGCTATGTCGCCCCGTTTCGGGGCCCTTACGTCGTAGGCGAGCTTGTTTATGAGCAGCCGGTCGTTGGCGCATCCCTTGCAACCGTGCAGCGTGGGCTCCATGCTCGCGGAGCCCACGTAGAAGGGGGCGGCGACGACGGGGCGGACGAAGCCGAAGACGAGCGCGAAGGAGATCAGGGCTATTGCCGGGATCTCGAGGAGGGCTTTTAGCGTCGGGTTGATCCGGCGGGTTCGGGCCTCTCGCTCCCCGTTCAAGCTAGAGCGGCCCGATCCTGTCCAGCGGCCAGAAGCGTAGGAAGGCCTCGCCCTCTATGTTCTTTTTCGGGAGCGGCCCGAAGACGCGGGAGTCGGACGAGTTGGCCCTGTTGTCCCCCATCACGAAGACGTGGCCTTTGGGTACCGTTACCGGGGCGAAGAAGCTCCTGTCGGGGAACTTCTTGTTCGTGAAGGGTTCTTCCCGGGGTTTGCCGTCGACGAAGAGGCGGCCGTTTCGAACCGACACCCTGTCGCCGGCGACGGCGACCACGCGCTTTATCAGGTCCGTGTCCTTGTCGTCGACGCTCTGGAAGACGACGATGTCTCCCGGTTTCGGTTCGGTGAAGCGGTAGATGAACTTGTTTACGAGGACCCTGTCGTTGATCTCGAGCGTCGGGATCATGCTCCCCGAAGGTATCCAGAACGCCTCGACCACGAAAGGCCGCACGAAACCGAAGACGAGCGCGAAGGAGACGAGCAGGATGACCAGGTACTCGATGACGCCGCCGCCCTTTTTCTTGCGGCTCGGGCGTTCGCCTTCCGAGGTCCGGAAATGATCGTCTTCGTAGTAAGGCGTTTCGGGCATGAGAACTAAGAATAACGCACGCCGGCGTAAACCGTCGAACTACAGCGGCTCGCAGAAGGAAAGAACCTCGATGTTCGTAAGGCTTCGAGGCACCTAGGTTTAAAGGGGCGCGCCACGAAACCCAAGGCAAGACCCATCCCCAAGAACCCAAAAACCTCAAGGCCCAGTCCTAATGCAAACCGCTGCTAGGCTTCCGGGTTTTCCTGTAGCCTGAAGCCTTCACGCAAGCCGCTGTAAGGGGTGCGTCACGAAACCCCGGGCAAGCCTCGACCCTCCATCCCTAAGAGCCTAAGAACCTGAAAGCCTGAGAACCCTATATACTCGCGATGGGTTCGATCGTTCTGCAAGCCGCTCTAGAACAGGCCGAACGCCTCGGAAAAGAGTCGAAGGGCCACGATCACCATGAAGACCCCGAACCCGGCCCGCAGCTTGGCCTCGGGCATCCAGTCCCGAAGACGCACGCCCAGGGGCGCCCCGATCATCGACCCGACGATGAGCGGCGGCAGGCTCAAAAGTTGCTCAGGGTCCCTGAAACCCGTCGCGATGTACCCCGCCGCCCCGATGATGCCCGTGGTCATCACGACCGCGAGGCTCGTCGAGACCGCCCTCTTCGTGCCGAGCCCCATCCCGAGCACCATGAGGGGTACCATCATGACCCCGCCCCCGACCCCCACCAGCCCGGACAGGGCCCCTATAAAGATCCCCGCGAGAAAGACCAGGGGAAGCGCCACCCTCTTGCCGGGATTCAGGTCTCCCCTGCCTTTGGCCGTGGGGTACGCGAGCGCTATCAGGAGGACTGCGAAGGAGATCTGGACTACCGTCTCCGGCGAGACGCGGCTTATCGCCACCCCGATCAGGGACGAGGGCGCCACGGTCAAAGACAGGATACCGGCGGTCCTCCAGTCGACGGGGTCGTCGCTTTTGGCGTTGCGGATGGTGCCCGAGAGGGAGCTGAAGACGATTATGACCAGGCTCGCGGCGACGGCCTCCTGGATCTCCCACCCCGCCGCGTACACGAGCCCAGGCACGAACACGATCCCGCCACCCACCCCTACCAGCCCGGAGAGGATGCCGCCGACGACGCCTATGACGCCGAGGGCCGCGTACTCCACGTAATCGAGGTCGGCGAGGATTTGCTGGAGAGAGTCCACCGCCACATTCTAGCGGAGGTTGAAGAAATAGCTGTCAGCCTTTAGCTGTCAGCTTTCGGCTTTTGCAGGGATCGCGGAGCGCCACGAAAGGGCGGGCCGATTGCTCATACGTCTCGCGGAGGGATCGTCCCCGGCGTCAGGCCTTTGCACCAGCTGATAGCTGAAGGCTGACAGCTGACAGCTATTTCCGCGAGGAGCGCCAGCGCCAGATGACGTAGACCACGCCGACGATGAACGCGACGGCGACCGCGTAGTCCAGGTAGTGGAGGAAGTCCCCGATCCTCTCCCAGTTCTCCCCGAGCACGTACCCGAGGTACGTCAGCGCGAAGACCCACGGGATACAGCCGAGCAGCGTGTAGACGGAGAACTTCGTGAGGTTCATCTTCGCGGTCCCGGCCGGGAAGGAGATGAACGTGCGCACGACGGGCAGGCAGCGGGAGACGAAGACCGTGAGCTCGCCGTAGCGGTCGAACCACTTCTCGGCTACGTCCAGGTGGTGCGCCCGCACGCCGACGTACCTGCCGTAGCGGAACCACAGCTCGCGACCGCCCCACAGCCCTATAAAGTACGCGACCCACGAGCCGACCAGGTTCCCGAGCACCCCGGCCGTGACGGCGGCGAAGAGCGTCATGCGGCCCTCGGAGACCAGGTAGCCGGCGAAGGGTGAGATGGCCTCTGAGGGGATCAGGATCCCCATGCTCTCCAGCAGCATCAGAACGAAGACCGCCGGCACGCCGTAGCCGCCGATGGTCTCCGTTACGAAGTGTATGAGCGGTGCGAGGATCGCTTCGAGCACGGGGGGACGCTAACACCTCATCGGCCCGATTTCCACCGCCGGCTAACCCTCCCTCCGCCATTCCGCGGCCCGGAGCCTGCGCGCCGAGAGCCACAAGACGTAGACCGTGCCGACGCTGACGAGCCAGAGGGGGGCCGCGAGGAAGCCCGCGATCACGTCCGTCGGGTAGTGGACGCCGAGGTAGAGCCTGGAGAACCCGATAGACAGAACGAGCACGATCCCGAGGGAGACCACGGCCCAGCGGGCCAGGCCGCGCGACCTGTAGGCCAGGATCAGGGTAAGCGCCCCGTAGAAACCGACGGCGACCGTCGCGTGGCCGCTCGGGAACGAGTAGAAGCCGGCCGTGTAACCCGAGTCTATGATCTCGGGCCGCGCCCGCCTGAAGACGCCCTTGAGCACGGTGGTCAGAAAGATGCCGCCGGCGGTCGAGACGAGGAGCAGCACGGCCGAGAGCCTCCACCTGACGAAGTAAAACAGCGCGGCCGTAACGGCGAGGAGGGGGAGCACGATCCGGTAGTAGCCCAGGGTCGTTACGGCGCGCATCGGGCCGTCCAGCCAGGCCGGGACGTTCGCCTCGATCCAGAGAAGGACCGCCCGGTCGAAGGCGCGGCTCTCCCCCTCTATGACCTCTTCCGTGATCTCCGCGAAGCCCCACACCACGAACGCCGAGACCGAGAGCCCCACGACCAGCCAGACGGCCGCGGCAACCGTCAGCCGGTCGGCCGCCACCCGCCGCAACTCTCTGAAAGCCCTTGTCGAAGCTCCGAGCACTAGAGGATTCTAGTACCACCCGGGGATCTGGGACGGGGCGAAGCGCCTCGAAGAGTTCCTACCCTCCCGCCGCCCGAAACCCGTTCTCCGAGGCCTCCACCATCACGGAAGCCACGGCGCGGTCCACGATCTGCAACAGGTCGGAGATCTCCATCCCTTCGACCGTGGTTCTCTCCAGATGTATGCTCACCGAGGAGATGGTCCCGTAATCCGCGTAGAGCTCGACCCAGGACGGCGCGGCGGCCTGCACGGCGCGGGTCGCGCGGCTGCAGATGACGAGCTGGGGGCCGCGGCGGACCACCTCTGCGTCGAGGGTCTCGGGTTCGATCTCCTCGAACTCGACGTCGGGCCTCAGCGCCTGCAGGGCGCCCGCGATGGCCTGACGGTAGGAGCGTGGCTCGTTGGCCAGCAGGACCCGGGGCCTCATCGTGTGCCGTGCCTTCTTCTCATGACGAGAAGATTATCGTCGGCTGGCGCTAGCTGCGTCCCGGGTACGGGCGATCTTTTCCTAGTCTATTTAAGCTATGTACGGTTCAGTTCTCCGCGAGCCGCCGCACGGTGGCGACGACGCTCGAGAGGCTGGCGTCCTTTCCGAGCACCTCGTCGGCCCCGGCGTCGAGCGCCCGGCCAGGGTCCCGCGACACGCTCAGGGAGAGGATCCGGGCATCGGGGTTCGTGGCCCGCAGCTCGCGTATGACCTCCGTCCCATCCCCGTCGGGGAGCAGCAGGTCGATCACGGCGACGTCACAGGCGGCGGCGTCGGAGGCGCGCGCCTCGGCCACGGTCCCGGCCTGCGCCGTCACCTCGTAATGCGGTTCCCGCTCCAGCATGAAGGCGAGCGCCTTGCGAAAAGCCGCGTGGTCTTCCGCCAAAAAGATACGCTTCATTCCCGCCTCTCCTTCTCTCGACGGTACTATTCTCGCAGCGCGGACCGCCCCCGGCATCATACAAAAGGACGATATTCGTAGCGGTTGGAGCGCCTCCCCGACGTATAATCCCCACACACGCCTTACTAGGAGGGTCCGCGGGTTGCAGAACAACGAGGTGGTACGGGCGCTCGAAACCATCGTCGCGCTCATGGAGATCAAGGACGAGTCGTACTACAGGGTCCTCGCCTACCAGCGGGCCGCCGAGTCGGTGGGGGCTTTGGGCCGTCCCGTACGGGAAGTCGAGGACCTGACGACGCTCCCCCACGTCGGCGGTACGACGGCGGAGGTGATCCGGGACCTCGCCGAGGACCGCACGCCCGAGATCCTGGCCGAACTCTCCGGGGAGATCCCGACGGGCCTGGTCGAAGTGACCCGCCTGCCCGGCGTCGGCCCGCGCACGGCCGGCCGCCTCTGGCGGGAGCTCGACGTGACGAGCGTGGAGGAGATTGCAAGCCTGGAGCCCGGCCGTCTCTCCTCCCTGAAGGGCTTCGGCAAGAAGAGCGAGGAACGAATCCTCTCGGCCGCCAAAAAGTACGACTCGCACGAGCGGCGCATGCTCCTCGACGAGGCGACCGCCCTCGGGAACCGAATCCTCGACTTCGTCCGCTCTCATCCGGCCACGGAGAAGGCGGAGCTCGCCGGCTCCCTGCGCCGCATGAAGGAGACCATCGGCGACCTCGACATCGTGGCCGCGAGCACGGACCCGGACTCGCTCGCGGACGCCTTCGCGGACGCCCCGTTCGCCGACGAGGTCCTCGCGCACGGCCCGAAGAAAGTCTACATAGTCACGAACGGGATCGAGGTAGACCTCCGCATCGTGGAGCCTGAGGCCTACGGCTCCCTGCTGCACCACTTCACCGGCGGCCAGGCGCACAACATCGTGCTGCGCGAGCGGGCCGTGAAGATGGGCATAAACATCTCCGAGTACGGCCTGGCCGCGGCCGGCACCGGCGAGTACGAGCCCGTGGCGACGGAAGAGGACCTCTACTCGCGGCTCGGCCTTCCTTACATCCCGCCCGAGCTTCGGGAGGACGCCGGCGAGATCGAAGCTGGCGAGAAGGGCGGGCTCCCAGACCTGATCGAGACCGGAGACATCCGGGGCGACCTTCACGTCCACACCAACTACTCGGACGGCAAGGGCACCATAGAGAGCATGGCCGAGGCGGCCATCGCCCTGGGTTACGAGTACCTGATCTTCTGCGACCACTCCCAGAGCCTCCGCGTGGCGAACGGCCTCTCCCCGGATCGGCTAAAGAAAAAGATGCGGGCCGTAAGGGAGGCGGACGAGAAGTACGGTGAGATCCACCTCCTCTGCGGCTCCGAGGTGGATATCCTGAAAGACGGCACCCTGGATTACGAGGACGACCTCCTCGCGGAGTTGGACTTCGTGGTCGCCTCCGTCCACACCTCCTTCGGCGTCGGCGAGGAGGCGATGACCCGGCGCATCGTGCGCGCCATGAACAACCCCCACGTCAGGGTCATAGGACACCCCACGGGCCGCATCCTGGAGCGCCGCGACCCGTACGCGGTCGACGTCTCGCGCCTCATCACGGAGGCCGCCGCCACGGACACGGTCCTTGAGCTCAACTCCTACCCCGACCGCCTCGACCTCTCCGTCCCGTACGTGAGGCAGGCGATAGAGGCCGGAGTAAAGATCTCCATAGACACCGACGCCCACGACGAGGGCGCCCTCTCCCTCATAAAATACGGCGTCTCCCAGGCCCGGCGCGCGTGGGTGGAGAAAGACAGGGTCATAAACTGCATGCCGTGGAACGAATTCGAGAAGTACCTCAAAGCCGGGAAAGGGCCCCAATGACCTGGGTCCTCCTGTTCATCGCCGGCGTCTTCGAGATCGGCTTCGCGCTCGGCCTCAAGTACTCCGAAGGCTTCTCGCGCCTGTGGCCCACCCTCGGGATGCTGGCGGCCGGAGCCCTCAGCTTCTACCTCCTCTCGACCGCCATGAAATCCCTCCCGGCAGGCACCGCCTACGCCGTCTGGACCGGCATCGGCGCCGCCGGCACCGCGATAATAGGCATCCTTCTCCTCGGCGAGTCCGCGAACGTGCTCCAGGTACTCTCGCTTGCCCTGATCGTGGCCGGCGTCGTGGGCTTGAGACTAACTTCGTCGTAGCAGTCGGCACGCTGCGCCCTTCGGGCTCCGCTTTCAGCCTGTCAGCCGGTCGTCTGTATGCGGTACGCCTCCCGACACCCGAAACGCCGCGCGCTGCCCGGTCGGGCTCTGAGCGGCAAGAAGCTGACGGGCTGAGAGCGAGGGCCGAAGGCCCGAAGCGTGCTGAAAGGCGCGAAGCGCCGGGCTGACAAGCGCGACCGAAGGGAGCAGCGTGCCGAAACTCCTATGGAGTTTCGTTGAAGTTGAGCCAGTACCAGCCGAGGTACTGCATGGCCTCCGAGAACTTCTCGAAGTTTGCGGGTTTGGTGACGTAGGAGTTGGCGCCGAGCTCGTAGCCCTTGACGACGTCCCGGTGCTCGTTTGAGGAGGAGAAGAGGATGACGGGGACGAGTTGCGTGCGTGCGTCGTCCCGGAGACGTTCGAGGACCTGCAAGCCGTTCAGCTTCGGCAGGTGCACGTCGAGCAGTACGAACTCGGGGGTGGTGTTCGCGTCGCGGCCGTCGTAGGGACCGGTGCCGAACATGTAGTCGAGGGCGTCTTCGCCGGTCTCCGAGACGACCACCTCGTCCACCTCGGCGACGATGCCATGCTTGCGGAGGGCGCGCATCGCCAGGATCACCTGGTCCTCGTCGTCCTCAACGAGCAGTATGTTCTTCTCGCCCACGCCTTGCCCTCCCGCTCCTTCAACCAGCGGCAAATTATAGCGGTCAAGGGAGGGCTTTCGCCAGCCGCGAGAGGGCCCCCGGCGAAAACGTCGGGGGCCCTCTCGGTAACTCGTCTGGCCGGCGCCGATCTTAGCGGGCCACGCTCTCCTCGACGTCCTTCTCGGCCGTCCATACGCCCGGGTCTTCGGCGCCTTCGGGGGCCTCGTTCTGCTCCTCGAGCCAGCGCTCGGCGTCGATGGCGGCCCGGCAGCCGTCGGCGGCGGCCGTCACGGCCTGCCGGTAGCGGGTGTCGGAGACGTCGCCGGCGGCGAAGACGCCCGGGACGCTGGTCATGGTGTGCTCCTTCTGGAGCAGGTAGCCCGAGTCGTCCATCTCCAACTGGCCCACGAAGAGCGAGGTCGCCGGCGAGTGGCCGATGGCCGCGAAGAAGCCGTTCACGGCCAGGGTGGTCTCCTCGCCGGTCTTGGTGTTCTTGAGGCGGACGCCCTCGACGGTGGTGTCGCCCAGGATCTCCTCGACCGTCGTGTCGGTGATGAAGGTGATCTTCTCGTTCTTCTCGGCCCTCTCTAGCATGATCTTGGACGCCCTGAACTCGTCGCGCCGATGTATGAGGAACACCTCGTCGGCGAACTTGGCCAAGACGCCGGCCTCTTCCATCGCCGTGTCCCCCCCGCCGACGACGGCCACCTTCTTGCCCCTGAAGAAGAACGCGTCGCACGTCGCGCACCCGCTCACGCCCTTGCCGAAGAGCCGCTCCTCGCTCTCGAGACCGAGCCACTTCGCCTGGGCGCCCGTCGCGATGACCACGGTGTTCGCCAGGACGGGCTCCTCTTCGCCCTCGGCCCACAGCTTGAACGGGCGCTCCGAGAAGTCGACCTTCTCGACGTTGTCCGGGCGCATCTCGGCGCCGAAGCGGGCGGCCTGCTCCTCGAACTCGTCCATCATCTCGGGCCCCTGCACGCCGTCCTTGTAGCCGGGGTAGTTCTCCACGTCGGAGGTGAGCATGAGCTGCCCACCGCTCTCGAAGCCCTGGAAGACGAGAGTCCCGAGGTTCGCCCGCGCGGCGTAGAGGGCCGCCGTGTACCCGGCCGGCCCCGAACCGATTATGACGACGTCGTATGACTTCTCCGGCATCCTGCACGCTCCCTTTGTATGAAAGTTACAACGCTCCTGATTCTAATACATCCCGCAAACCGTAAGCGTCAAACGTTCACAATTGGGAGGCTTCGGGCATCAGGTTTCAGCTCCCGGTCAGCGATTCTCTTGCTTCTGTGGCCCTTCGGGTTGCCTCTTCGGGTGTTCGTGCTCGGGTAGTTATGTGACCCATTTTGCGGCCGGGGCGGGGCTCTTTTTTGCCGTAGAGGTGGAGGGAGGCGCCGGGGACGGCGAGGGCGGCGGGCCAGTCTGGTTCGCCGCGCGCCCAGAGGTCGCCGAGGAGGTTCGCCATGGCGGCCGGTTCGGGGCGGTGGGTGTCGCCGAGCGGGAGGCCGCAGACGGCGCGGAGTTGCTGCTCGAACTGGGAGGTTGCCGCGCCCTCGATGGTCCAGTGGCCCGAGTTGTGGGGCCTGGGCGCGACTTCGTTGACGAGCAGCTTGCCCCCGCCCGTCAGGAAGAACTCGACGCACGACGTGCCGACTATCTCGAGCTCTTCGAAGATGCCCAAGGTCGTGCTTACCGCCTCGTCTTCGACCTCGGCCGGGATGCCGGCGGGCGCGACGGTGAGGTCGAGGATGTGACGGTCGTGGGTGTTGCGCACGGCCCCGTAGTGGGCGAAGGAGCCGTCGAGGCCGCGGGTGGCGACGACGGAGAGTTCCGCTTCGAAGTCCACCCACGCCTCCAGCACGGCCTCGCCCGCGAGGCCGTTCCAGGCGGCGTCGGCGTCTTCCGGCGTGGAGATCCTCGTCTGCCCCTTGCCGTCGTAGCCGAAGCCCGCCGTCTTGAGCACGGCCGGGACGCCCACAGCTTCTATAGCGGTGTCGAGGGAGGCCCGGTCGGGTACGGCCCGGAACGGGGCCACGGGGAAGCCCGCGCCCCGCAGGAACTCCTTCTCCCTGAGCCGGTTCTGCGTGGTCGTGAGCGCCCGCAGGCCCGGTCTCACCGGCACGATGGAGGACAGTTCCTCGACCGTCTCGGGGGGGATGTTCTCGAACTCAAAAGTAACGGCGTCCACGGAGCGGGCGAAGTTTCGTGCAGTCTCGAGGTCTTCGTAGGGGGAGGCCCACTCGCGGTTGGAGATCCGGCCCGCCGGGCTGTCCGTGTCGGGGGAGAGGACGTGGACCTTGTAGCCCATCCTGCGGGCCGCGAGCGCGAGCATCCGCCCTAGCTGGCCGCTCCCGAGCACGCCGATGGTGGCGCCCGGCAGTAGCGGGCCGCTCAAGCCGGACCCGGCAATTCGGAGCCTTCCGCCTTCTCGGCCTGCTCCTCGCGGAAGCGGCGGAGGGCTTCGCGCAAAGGCGGGCGGGCGTTGGCGAGGATGGCGGCGGCGAGGAGGGCGGCGTTCGTGGCGCCGGCGCGGCCTATGGCGAGGGTGCCGACGGGGACGCCGGCGGGCATCTGGGCTATGGAGAGGAGGGAGTCCAGGCCCTTGAGGGCCCGGCTCTCGACCGGGACGCCCAGCACGGGGACGGTGGTGTGGGCGGCGATCATGCCGGGCAGGTGCGCCGCGCCGCCCGCGCCGGCCACGATCGCCTCCAGGCCGCGCCCTTCGGCCTCCTTTGCGTAGGCCGCCATCAGGTCGGGCGTCCTGTGGGCCGAGACCACGCGACGTTCGTGCGGTATCCCGAAGCGCTCCAGCGTCTCGGCCGCGTGCCGCATCGTCTCCCAGTCCGACGCGCTGCCCATCACCACGCCGACCAGTGGCCCGGACGGTCCTCTCTCGCTCATAGCCCTCCCAGCTTTTTGGGCCAGTATACGCATCGTCCCCATGGACCTCTTCCGCCCGGAAAGACGTAACATGGCAGAATGGGGGTCAGGAGAGCAGCTAGAGAGTTCCCGGCGGCTTTTGCGCCGGGCCTTACCGGAGGTTACACAGTGAGCCTGACGGAGGAGCGCGCGACGATAGAACAGGCGACTGAGCCGGGCTCGGGGGAAGAGCTCAGGCGTTTTGCCCGGTTGCAGGAGAGGCTCGAACCGCTGGCCCGGAAGCTCGCCGCCGACCCGCGGGCGCCCCAGACCGTCGTCGTGGTGCCGAGCCTCTCGCTAGATTCCGAGGAGCTCGCCAAGATCTCGGGCGTCCACCACTACGAGGAGCGGCTCTTGTGCATGCTGATGCTGCTGCGCAGGCCGCGCACCAACGTGATCTTCGTCACCAGCCAGCACGTGGCGACCGCCGTTATCGACTACTACCTGCACCTCTTGCCGGGCGTGCCCCTGCGCCACGCCCGCAGCCGGCTCACCCTCCTCTCCTGCCACGACGCCTCGGACGTGCCGCTGACGCAGAAGATCCTGGACAGGCCGCGCCTGATGGACCGCATCCGCGAGGCCATCCCGGACCCCCACTCGGCCCACGTCACCTGCTTCAACAGCACGGGCCTGGAGAGGACTCTGGCCGTCCAGCTAGGCATCCCCCTCTACGGCAACGACCCCGCCCTCAACTCCCTCGGCACCAAGAGCGGCAGCCGCCAGCTCTTCAGGGAGGCCGGCGTCCCACTGCCGGACGGCTTCGAGAACCTGCGCGACGGGGACGACATCCACGAGGCCGTCGTCGAGCTCAAGCGCAGGGACCCGACTTTAGGCCGCGTCGCCATAAAGCTGGACGAGGGCTTCTCCGGCGAGGGGAACGCCGTCTTCTCCTACGATGGCGCGCCGGGTGGCAAAGACCTCGCGGGGTGGGTGGGAAAGGAGTTGCCAAGGCGCACGAGGTTCGAGGCCAACGGGGAGAGCTGGGAGCATTACGAGGGAAAGTTCCGGGAGATGGGTGGGATCGTCGAGTGCTGGATGGAGGGGGACGAGGTACGTTCGCCCTCGGTGCAGTGCCGCATAAACCCCATCGGGGAAGCCTCGGTCGTGTCGACCCACGACCAGGTGCTCGGCGGGCCTTCCGGCCAGATCTTCCTCGGAAGCACCTTCCCCGCCGACGAGGCCTACTGCAGGGACCTCAAGGAGGCCGGGGAGAAAGTCGGGGAGGTGCTCAAGAAGCGCGGGGCCATGGGGCGTTTCGCCATCGACTTCATCTCGATGAGGCGGGGGGACGGGTGGGAGCACGCGGCCATCGAGATCAACCTTAGAAAAGGCGGGACCACGCACCCGTACTTGATCCTGCGCTTCCTCACGGACGGCGTCTACGACCCCGAGAGCGGCACCTACTGCACCCCAAGCGCCCGGCCCTGCTACTACTACGCCTCGGACAACCTCCAGAGCCCGCACTACAAGGGCCTGACCCCAGACGACCTCATAGACATCGCGGTCAACAACGGCCTCCACTTCGATTCCGCCAGCCAGCAGGGCGTCATCTTCCACCTCATAGGCGCCCTCTCCCAGTACGGCAAGCTCGGCACCGTCTGCATCGGCGACAGCCACGAGAAAGCCCTACAATTCTACAAAGATACCGTCAAGGTCCTGGACCGGGAGTCGCGGCGGTAAGGCGGTAATCGGAAGCCGATGCTTCCGATTACCGTGCGATCAGCCGTCAGCCCTTTGGTCGTGCTGCAGCTTAAAGCTGACGGCTGAAAGCCGCGCGAAGCCCCCCTTACTCCCGCCAGCCGGCCAGGAACTCCTCCTGTTCGGAGGTCAGGGAGTCTACGCCCATGCCGACGGCGTCGAGCTTTATGCGGGCCACCTCATCGTCTATCTCCTTGGGTAGCAGGTGGACCCGGTTTTCGAGCGCGTGGCCGTTGTTCGCCAAATGGTGGGCGCAGAGGGCCTGGATGGCGAAGGTGAGGTCCATGATCTCGACCGGGTGCCCGTCCCCGGCCGTCAAATTGACGACCAGGCCCCTTCCGACCAGGTAGATCTTGCGTCCCTCGAGGTCGAACTCCTCGACGTTGCGCCGCACCTCGCGCGAGCCGGAGGAGGCTTCTCTCAAGCCATCCACGTCTATCTCGACGTCCACCCCGCCGGCGTTCGCCAGAATGGCGCCATCCCGCATCCTCTCGAAGTGCTCGCGCGTCAATACGTCCGTGCTGCCGGTGGCGGTTACGAAGATCTCGCCCCGCTCGCACGCGTCTAACGCCGGCAGCACGTCGAAGCCGTCGGCGTAGGCTTCGAGGCCACGCACGGGGTCGACCTCGCAGACGGAGACGCGGGCGCCGAGCCCGGCCGCATAGCGGGCTATGCCCTTGCCGCACCAGCCGTACCCGAGCACGACGAGGCGCTTGCCGCCCATCATGAGGTTCGTGTTCTGCATGATGGCGGTGATGGCCGACTGGCCCGTGCCGTAGCGGTTGTCGAAGAGGTACTTGCAGCGGGCGTCGTTCGCCGCGAGCGTCGGGAACTCCAGGACACCCTCCCGCTCCATCGCCCTGAACTTCGCGACCCCGCTCGTCGTCTCCTCGGACGACCCCCGGATGCGCGGGAGCAACCCTTTACGCGTCGTGTGCGCGAGGCGGGTCAGGCCGGCCCGGTCGTCTATGAGGACGGCGTCCCGGCCGCCTGCCACCCGGTCGAGGACCCGCTCCAACTCGCGGTCGGCTTCGAGGGGATCTGCCTCCGAAGAGGCGTAGACCGTCACGCCGCGTTCGGCGAGGGCCGCCGCCACGTCGTCCTGCACGAAGAACGGGCCAGGGCTCGCCACGGAGACGTCGGCGCCGGCCTCGGCCAGCACGATCGTCAGGTAGGCCGTCTTTGCCTCGATGGGGAGGGCGACGCCGACGCCGAGGCCCTCGAAGGTGCCGTCCTTCAGGTACTCGTCGCGCACCCGGTTCAGGACGGGCGAATGTTCGGCGGCCCAGTCGATCTTTCGATGCCCGTCAGGGGCGAGGGACGGGTCTCGGACGATAGAATCCGACCCCAATCAGACCGCCCGCTTTGCGCCCACCGACGGCATGATCTCCCGCCCGTAAACATCCAGCGTCTCGTCCATCGCGTCGTGCATGAGGTAGACGTTGAACTGGTCGACGCCGAGGTCTTTTAGCTCGGCCAGCTTTTGCAGGTGGTCTTCGACGGTGCCGAGGACGCAGAAACGGTCCACGATATTGTCCGGGACGAAGTCGGTGGTGGGATTGCCGGCCTGGCCGTGGTGGCTGTAGTCGTAGCCCTGGCGGGCCTTTATGTAGTCGGTCAGGGCGTGCGGGACGTCGCCGTCCTCGCCGTACCGTGACACGAGATCCGCCACGTGGTTTCCGACCATGCCCCCGAACCAGCGGCACTGGTCGCGCTGGTGGGCGAGGTCTTCTCCGACGTAGGCCGGGGCCGCCACGCAGATCTTGACTTCCTCAGGATCCCGGCCCGCTTCTCTGGCGGCGTCGTGGACGTGCTTCATGGTCCACTCCAGGATGACGGGGTCGGCGAGCTGGAGGATGAAGCCGTCGGCCTTGCGACCGACGAGGCTCAGGGCCCTGGGGCCGTAGCCGGCCATCCACACGTCGAGCTTGCCGTCCTCGACCCACGGGATCTTGACGTTCACGCCGGAGTACTCCGTCTCCCGGCCCTCGGCGAGGTCTTTTATGACTCGCATCGCCTCTTCTAGCTGGCGCAGCGTGGTCGGCTTGCGGCCGAGGACGCGGACCACGGAGTCGCCGCGGCCGATGCCGCAGATGGTGCGATTGCCGAACATGTCGTTGAGGGTGGCGAAAGTGGAGGCCGTCACCGAAGGGTCGCGGCTTACCGGGTTGGTTACGAAGGGGCCGACGACTATACGCTCGGTGGCCGAGAGCATCTGGGAGTGGATGACGTAGGGCTCCTGCCAGAGGATGTGCGAGTCGAAGGTCCAGGCGTGGGTGAAGCCGTGCCGTTCGGCTCTTTGTGTTAACTCAATGACACGCGAGGCGGGCGGGTTCGTCTGGAGGGTTACGGCGAAGTCCATACCGTCAATCCTTTCCCGAGCCGGAGATGGCTGCGCCCGCACCGAGCGCGAGGTAGACGCTGCCGGAAAGGTAGCGTTGCAACCGCCGGAAGCCCGCGTTGCCGCTCATTCTCCGCTTCAGCCAGTCGGCGGCGGTGCCGGAGAGCAAGGCGTAGAGGCCGTCGGTGCAGAGGCCGACCGCCGCGAACGTCAGGCCGAGGGCCAGGATCTGGGCCCACGCCGCCCCTTGTGAAGGGTCCACGAACTGCGGCAGGAAGGCGAGGAAGAACAGCGCGACTTTCGGATTCAAGAGGTCCACGAGCACGGCCTGCCAGAAGATACGTAGAGGCGGCTCCGGCTCGGCCGCACGGGGCGCGTTCTCGTGGGTGGTGGCGTCGGGGGTGAGGATGCGCCGCAAGCCGAGGTAGACGAGGTACGCCACGCCCACCCATTTCACGACCGCGAAAGCGGTAGCTGAGGAGGCCAGGATCGCCGAGAGCCCGACGGCGGCGAAGGCGGTGTGCAGCAAACCCCCCGTAGTTATTCCGAGGACGGAGACCAGGCCGGCGGGCCGTCCTCCCTCGACGCTGCGGGCGACGATGTAGAGGACCGCGGGGCCCGGCACGAGCGTCAGCGCCAGCGAGGCGAGGACGAAGAGGCCGTAGGTGGTCGCGTCTGGCATCCGTTGCTCCTTACGCCGTCTCGGGCTCCCGGGCCGGTTCGGTGGCGCCGCCGGTGGCGAGGGAGAGGACCAGGTACACGATCCCGGCGACCAGGAAGGTGAAGAAGAGGCCGTAGGTGTAGAGGCTGTCTATGAAGGTCGGGTTCTCGACGATGCCGCCGGGGGTGGACGCCGCCTTCAGGAAGCCGGGGACCACCGGGACGACGCCGACGAGGACGGCGAGGATCGCGCGCCAGTTCCAGCCGCCGGAGTAGGCGTAGCGGCCTTCGTGCTTGTAGAGGTCGGCGAGGTCGAGGTGCCTCTTGCGAAGTATCCAGTAGTCCACGATCATCACGGCCCCTATCGCCCCGAGCAGGCTCCCGTAGCCGACGAGCCACGTGAAGATGTAGGCCCCGACGTTGTTGAAGAGCACCCACGGGAAAGAGACTATGCCGAGCAGCGCCGTGATGAGCCCGCCCATCCTGAACGAGATGTACTTCGGCGCCAGGTTGGAGAAGTCGAACGAGGGCGAGACGACGTTCGCCGCCATGTTGGTCGAGATCTGGGCTATGGCGATGATGACCATGGCGATTATGAGGACTACGGGAAGGTCGGTCAGAAGGCGGGTGATTAGCTGGACGGGGTCCCAGATCGCCTCGTCGAACACGACGATGGTGGCCGCCGTGACCGCTATCCCTATAAACGAGAACGCCGTCATCGTGAGCGGGAGGCCTATGGCCTGGCCGACGACCTGCGAGCGCTGGCTCTGGGAGTAGCGGGTAAAGTCCGGGATGTTGAGGGAAACCGTGATCCAGTACCCCACGTTCGCCGCCAGCGAGGGCCAGAAAAGCGTCCAGAACGGGGTGCTGCCGGTCCGGAGCTCCGTGGAGGACGAGAGCACGTTCCCGAACCCGCCGCCCGCCGAGATGCCCCAGGCCAGGAGCGCCAGGCTGCCGGCGATCAGGAGCGGCGCGGAGAAGGCCTCGAACCACTTCACGCCCTCGACGCCGAACCAGATGATCACGACCTGTATCGCCCAGAACACCATGAAGGTTATCGCCGTGTTCCCCGGCACGTCGCCCCACCCGCCCCAGATGGCCCCCATCAAGGAGCTCAAGGCCAACCCCCCGATCCAGGTCTGTATCCCGAACCACCCGCAGGCGACCAGCGCCCTGGCTATCGCCGCGAAGTTGGCCCCCCGCACCCCGAAAGACGCCCGCACGAAGACCGGGAAAGGCACCCCCCACTTCGTCCCCGCGTGGGCGTTCAGGAGCATCGGTATGAGCACGAGGACGTTCCCGAGCGAGATCGTCAGCAGCGCCTGCCACCAGAGCATCCCGGCGGCCATCAGGCCCGAGGCGAGAGTGTACGTGGTGATGACTATGGCCATCCCGATCCAGAGCGCCGCTATGTTGTACGTGGTCCACGTCCGGTCTTCGGGTCCCGTCGGCGCGAGGTCCTCGTTGTAAAGGCTGGACGACATGACCTCGGCCTTGATCCTGGACAGCTCTGCCGGGTCGTGAAAGCCGAAATCCCCGTAGCGCTCGCGTTCCACGTGCCGCTCCTTCCTTCGGTCGTCGCCAGCCTGTCAGCATTTCAGCTTGCCAGCACCTCAGCTTTTTGGCTGACAAGCTGAGAGCGAGGCCTGCGGAGCAGGGCGAAGCGTGCTGACTAGCTGACCAGCTTCTCCATCGTCTTCTCCGTCAGCCGGTGCAGCGCCCGCACCGACAGTTCGATGTCCTCTTCCGGCGTGTCCTCGTCTTTGGTGTGGCTCAGGCCCCGCAAGCTTTTCACGAAGATCATGACCGTCGGCATGAGGCGGGCCATCTCGGCGGCGTCGTGGAGCGGCCCGCTCGGCAAGCGGTGGGAGACGCCTGCGACCTCGTTTACGGCCTCGTCGGCGAGCTCTATCAGGTGGTCGTCGAAGGGGATGGGCTCTATCTGCCACAGCCTCTCCCACTCGACCGAGACGCCTTCTTCCTGCGCGACGTTCTCGCTCGCCTCCTTCGCCTTCCGGAGCATGTCGGCGAGCACGTCGGGGTCGAGGGCGCGCTGGTCGAGGGACGTCTCGCACCAGCCGTTGAACGCCGTGACTATGGCGGGGCTGACGTTTACGAACCCGGTGGTGGCCCGCACGTCGTCGCGCGCCGCGGCGTCGTCCCTGAAGGCTATCGCAGACCGGGCCGCGGCGATAAAGGCGTCGCGCCTCACGTCCATCGGGGTCGAGCCGGAGTGGGCGTGCTGGCCCGTGAAGCGGACGGCGTGGCGCTCCACGCCGAACGTGCCGAGCACGACGCCCAAAGGCAGATCCATCCTTTCGAGGACGGGGCCTTGCTCTATGTGGAGCTCGAGGTAAGCCACGGCGTTCTCTAGCTGCTTTCCTGCTTCGTTTGCCCGGTCGAGGTCGACGCCGTGCTCGCGCAGGGCGTCGGGGAGGGCCACGCCGTCCTTGTCCTTGAGGTTTCGGACGTCGTCGGGTTTGAGGGCGCCGGCGGCGGAGCCCGAGCCGAAGAGGCTCCGGCCGAAGCGGGCCCCTTCTTCGTCGGCCCAATCGACGAGGCGTAAAGTCACGGGGCGTTTTTGCGGGGCGAGGGCGCGCATGACTTCGAGGGCGCCGACGACGTTGAGGGCGCCGTCGAGCCAGCCGCCGTTCGGGACGGAGTCTATGTGGCCGCCGAGGACGACGGCCCTCTCGGAGTCGCCGGGGGCGGTCGCCCAGACGTTGCCGGCCTCGTCGGTCTCTATCTCGGTTATGCCGTCTACCTCTTCGAGCTTGCCCCGGAACCACTCGCGGGCCTTCGTCCACTCGTCCGTCCAGGCTACGCGGCGGGCGCCTTCGGGGCCGCCCGTCAGCTCGGCCAGTTCTTTTAGCCCCTCGACGGCGCGGCGGGCGTCCACGCCTCCGGTTCGCACTAGCCGACCTTTGCGGCTTCGCCGGTGACGGCCAGGGCTTCCTCGAAGGCGCGTGCGGCCTCTTCGGCGGCCTCGCGCGTGATGGTGAGGGGCGGCGAGATGCGGACGGCGTTCGCGCCGATGCCGCCCTTGCCGACGAGGACGCCCCGTTCGCGGCAGGCCTGCAGGAAGCGGACGGCGGCGGCCGGGTTCGGTTCGCCGTCGGGGCCGACCATCTCCAGGGCCAGCATCAGGCCGCGGCCCCGGACCTCGCCGACGAGGGGGCTCTCCTTCGCCATGTTTACGAGACGGTCTTTCAGGTAGCCGCCGACCTCGTCCGCGTTCTTCTGGAGGTCGTTGTCCAGGATGTAGTTCAGGTTCGCCAGGGCGCCGGCGGTACTTATGTGGTTGCCGCCGAAGGTGGCGAGATGGAGCTTGCCGGACATGGAGTCTACGATCTCGGCCCGGCCCACCACGGCGCCGATGGCGAGGCCGTTGCCGAGGCCCTTTGCCAGCGTGATCATGTCGGGCTCTATCCCGGACTCCTCTATGCCCCAGAAGTGGGATCCCGTCCTGCCAAACGCCGTCTGGACCTCATCGGAGATGTACAGGATGCCCGTCTCGTCGAGGACTTCCTTTACCCCCCTTATGTACTCCGGCGGCAGCTCTATGAAGCCACCTACTCCCTGCACGGGCTCGGCTATGAGGGCCGCGACGTGGCCCGTCGTCGCGGTTCGGATGAGGTTGCGCAGGTCGTCGGCGCACGCTTTTGCAAATTCCGGATCGTCCTTCTCGTAGCGGCCGTAGAGCGAGGAGTAGGAGTGGTGGGGGGGCATCGCGTAGGTCACGTCCAGGGCGGAGCGGCTCGTCGGGCGCCAGGTGCTCTGGCCCGTGATGCCCATCGTTCCGAAGGAGCCGCCGTGGTAGGAGCCGCGCATCGCGAGGACCTCGCTGGAGCGGCGGTGCTGGGTCGCGAAGAGGAGCGCCGCCTCGTTCGCCTCCGAGCCGCTGCTCACGAAGAAGACCTTCTGGTCGCCGGAGATGGGTGAAAGCTCGATCAGCTTCTCGGCCAGCTTCACCTGGTTCTCTATGAGGTAGAGCGTCGAGGAGTGCATGACCTTGCCGGCCTGCTCGCGCACGGCCTCGACGATCTCGGGGATGTTGTGGCCGCTTATGGTCGTGACGATCCCGCCGAAAAAGTCCAGGTACTCGTTGCCTTCCGAGTCCCAGACCTTGAAGCCTTCGCCGTGGGAGATCTCCATTGGCTCGTCGTAGTAGAGCGAGATCCAACCAGGCATCACGGCCTTGTGCCTCTTGAGCAACTCCTCAGGGCTCGTCATACTCGAACCTCCAATCCCTTTGTAGCGGTGAACTTCCGCTCCACAAACCGGCCCGAACCACGCTCGCCGACCACCTCGCCGTCCTTGTAGACCAGGTTCCCGCGCACGTACACCGCCGCCGGCCCCCCGGTGAACGACCTGCCCTCGTAGGGCGTGTAGTCCACGTTGCCGTGCCGGTTGTCCACGGTCGCCGTCGTCGAGAGCTCGGGGTCCCACAGGACGATGTCCGCGTCCGCGCCGGGGGCGAGGGTCCCCTTCCTGGGGTAGGCGCCGTAGATGCGGGCCTGGTTGGTCGAGAGAGCGGCGACGAACTGGTTCTCAGAGAGCTTCCCTTCACGCACGCCGAGCGTCCAGAGGGTCATGGCGCGCTCCTCGGCGCCGGGGATGCCGTTTGGGATCAGGGTGAAGTCGTCCTTGCCCAGCTCCTTCTGGCCCTCGTAGTTGAACGCGCAGTGGTCGGAGCCGAATATTTGCAGGTCGCCCGTCTTGAGCCCGTTCCAGAGCGCCGGCCGGTTGGACGGGTCGCGCAGGGGCGGGGAGCACACGTACTTGGCGCCCTCGAAGCCTTCCCTGGCGAGGTCCTCGTACTCGAAGGCGAAGTACTGGGGGCAGGTCTCGGCGTAGACGGTCTGGCCGCGCTCGTGGGCCAGGTGGATGGCCTCGAGCGCCGGGGCGCATGAGACGTGGACCACCAGTATCGGTGCTCCGGCGACCTCGGCGAGCCGGATAGCCCTGTTGGTCGCCTCCGCCTCGACGGCCTCGGGCCGGGTGAGCGCGTGGAACTTCGGCGCCGTGTCCCCACGGGCGAGCGCCTGCTGTTGCAACTTGGCTATGGCGTCGCCGTTCTCGGCGTGGACCAGGACGAGGACGCCGGCGTCTTTAGAGAGCTGCAAAGTCTCGAAGAGGTCGTCGTCCTCGGTGTAGAGCGGGGTTCCCTTGTAGGCCATGAAGATCTTGACGGAGGCCACGCCCTTCGCGGCCAGGCTCGGAAGCTCCGCCTTTATGTCGTCCCGCAGGTCCGTGATGGCGACGTGGAAGCCGTAGTCTATTACGGCCCTATCCCTGGCCTTCTCCGTCCAGGCGTCGAAGGCGCCGGCCAGGGTGCCGCCCTCTTCCTGGAGGGCGAAGTCAATGATCGTCGTCGTTCCGCCCGCTGCTGCGGCCTCGGTGCCCGTGGCCCAGTCATCGGCGGTCATGGTGCCGCCGAAGGGCATGTCCATGTGGGTGTGGGCGTCGATGAAGCCGGGCATGATCATCAACCCCGAGGCGTCCACCGTTTCGATCCCGTCGGAGCCGATGCTCGCGCCGACCGCCGAGATGCTGCCGTTCTCGACGAGCACGTCGGCGCGGTAGCTGCCCTCGGCCGTGACGACCGTTCCCCCGGTAAAAAGCAGCTCGCCCATAGTGCTCTCCTCTCCCTAAGCGACCGCGTGTACGCCTACTCTCGCACACCCCGCGGCTCCCCGTCAATCGAAAGATCCGCGGCGACGAACGGGCCCCGACGTTCCCCTACCCGGCAGGCCGCAAGGGCCTTCCGACCGGCGCGGACGCTATCTTCCGAGGACCGTGATCCCCGGACCAGCGTGCGGACGACCCGACCCCTTACGAATAGCCCCAGGTACGGGCTGTGCCTGTGGCGGAAGAAGAGGTCGCCGGCCTCCTAAGCTCCTGTGCCCCCGGCCCGCGACGGCCCGGCGGTGCTTCCGCGGGTCACGAATCCGAGTTTGTAGAGGGCGTAGTAGAGTAGGCCCGCCGAGAGCATCCCGGCCAGCCAGGAGAGGTCGAGGCCGTTCAGGGCCCGGGCGGCGGCCCCTTGCAGGGGCGGGATCAGCCCGTACAGAAAGAGCCACGTCATCACCAGCCCGACGAGCAGCGAGCCCATCGCCGCCCAGTTCACGTCGCCCACGCGGGACTCGTTTGGGTTTTGGTAGAGGGCCTCTATGTCTATGTTCTCGCGCCGGATCGCGTAGAAGTGGACCAGCATGATCGCCGCCCACGGGCTCACCCACGCCACGACGCCCACCAGCCACGCGTCGAGCTGCTCGGCGACGCTGCCGGCGAAGACCAAATAGATGGTAAACGCCGTCGCGAGAACACCGACGATGACCGTCAACACGTGGCGCGGGATCTTGATGTCCAGCGCAAGCGCCGAGACCGACATCGAGTAGACGTTCAGGATGTTCGTGGCGATGGGCCCGTGGATAACGAGCAACAAGACCGGCACCGCCAGCGCCCCGAAAGTCTGCACGATGATGACGGCCGGGTCGGCCCCGGTACCCGTCGTCGCGATAGAGGCCCCGAGGATACCGAGCCACAGCACGGGCACGAACTGCCCCAGAGCGCCGGCCCAGAAGAGGCGGCCCCGGGGCACCGAGCGCGGTACGAAGCGAGAGTAGTCGGAGGCGTAGGCAAGCCAGGTGATGCCCCAGCCGATACCGATGGCCGTCATTACCTGGCTCATCGCGGTCCAGCGCTCGGCGCCGGTGACCTCCCCGGCGTAGCCCCACCGGATGTCGCCGCCCGTCCACGCGACTATGGACATCACGACCAGGATGACGAGCGTAACGGGCACCGTGAACTTCTCGAACGTGCGGATCGCATAGAAGCCGAGGGTGGCGAGGCCGACCTGGACGGCCATGATCAGGAGGACCAGAACCACCTTTGTTACCGGCGTGCCGGGGATGCCGAGTCTTTCGAGCAGGGCGGCGGTGAGGTCGAGGATGATCCAGGTGTTTATGGCGATCCAGCCGGTCGCTATGACCATCTGGAAGACGGTAGGCAGGTAAGCCCCCCGGCGTCCGAACGCGCTCCGGCTCAGGACCATCTGTGTTACGCCCGTCCGCTGGCCCATGAGGACGAAGAGGCCGAAGATGGTCACGCCGATGGCGTTACCGACGGCGAGCACGATCACGGTGTCCCGGAACCCGAGCCCCAGCACGATCCCGAGCGCCCCGAGGACCCAGTTGATCGGGGCTATGTTCGCCCCGGCCCAGATCCAGAACTGGTCGAGCGCCGTCGCGTCCTTCTGCCCCTCAGGGACGGGCGTTACGGCGTTGTGCCGCTCAAGGTGCGTCGCCTCCGCCAGCTCCCCGCGCCCGTCCATCGGTCCGCCGCTCATCCCTGTCCTCCCCTTCGCTCGAAGTCCACGACCTCGCCCATGAGCCGCGTCTCGGCCGGTCGGGTCTCGGAGATTACTTCTCCCCCCCTGACCACCAGCGTCGTCGCGGCGAGCCGCCTCACCGCCTCCCACTTCCCGGGCGCGTCCACGAGGACGAAGTCGGCCGGGCTTCCCTCCGCGAGCCCGTACCCTTCCAGGCCCAGCGTCCTCGCGCCGCCTTCGGTCACCATGTCGAAGCAGGCGACGACCTCCTCGCGGGCCGTCATGTGGCAGGCGTGGACGGCCATGTGGGCCGGCTGCAGCATCCCGCCGGTGCCGAGCGGGTACCACGGGTCCATCACGTCGTCGTAGCCCAAAGAGACGTTCAGGCCGTTCTGCCAGAGTTCCTTGACGCGGGTGATGCCGCGCCGCTTCGGGTAGGCGTCGTAGCGCCCCTGCAGGGTTATGTTGATGAGCGGGTTCGCGACGAAGTTAATCCCGCCCTTCACCAGGAAACCCATCAGCTTGAAGGCGTAGGCGTTGTCGTATGAGCCGAACGCCGTCGTGTGGCTCGCGGTGACGCGGTCACCCATCCCGGTCCTTATGGCCTCCGCCGCCATCACTTCGAGAAAGCGGGACTCGGGGTCGTCGGTCTCGTCGCAGTGGACGTCCACGGGCCTGTCGTATTTTTCGGCGAGGCGGAAGGTCTCCTTGACGGACTCGGCGCCCATCTCGCGGGTGTGCTCGAAATGCGGGATGCCCCCGACGGCGTCGGCCCCGAGCTTCATCGCCTCCTCCATGAGCTCCGCCCCCTTCGGGTAGGAGAGGAGTCCCTCCTGCGGAAAGGCGACGACCTGGACCTCGATCCAGGATCTGACCTGCTCGCGCAGCTCCAGAAGCGCCTTCAGGCCTGTGAGCTCCGGGTCGGTTACGTCGGCGTGGGTGCGGACGTGGAGGACGCCCTGGGCCGCCTGCCAGCGGAGAAGTTGGGTGGCGCGCCCGATCACGTCCTCGCGCGAGATCTCCTTCTTGCGCTCGGACCAGATCTGGATCCCCTCGAAGAGCGTCCCCGAACCGTTCCACCGCGGCTGCCCGGCCGTGAGCGTGGTGTCCAGATGCACGTGCGACTCGACGAACGGCGGCGAGAGGAGCCGGCCCCCTGCGTCTATTTCGCGCGCCGCGGTCCCGCCGATGCCTGGCGCCACGCGCTCGATCCGTCCCCCGGTAACAGCGACGTCCACGAGGTCGCCGTCGAGCCGGGCCCCGCGCAAGATCAGGTCATACATACGCCCGAGCCTCCCTCACCTGTCCGCGGGGTCCGCGGCGGGCCGCTCCCGGCGTTCCCTGGCCCCGAGTACGTCCTCCTGCGCCGTATCCGGCTCGTCGCCGGACTCCGAGAAGGCGCGGCCCATGACCTCGACCAGCTGGGGGCGGCGGCGGGAGATGACGAACAGGAAGAGTAGGCCGATCAGGGCCCAGAGCGCGATCAGGTACGGCCACAGGTTGAACGGCGGGTCGGGCACGGGATAGATGAGCCCGTAGATCGGCAAGCACACCGCCGCCGTCGCGACGAGCGGTATGACCGCGTGACGCAACACCGAGAAGTTCTCGCGCTCCTTCCTGAAGAAGTACAGGAAGACCGAGGCGTTTATGAAGATATAGACGAAGAGCACGGCCAGCGTCCCCAGCCCCCCGAAGTACCCGTAGGTGGTCGCCGGATCCGGAAAGATGAAGGCGCTGAAGACTATGCCGAGCACCACGGAGAAACCGGCCTGGACCGAAGCGGCCACGTAGGGCGACTGGCGGGTCGGGTGCACCTTCGCGAGCGCCCGCGGCAGCACCCCGTCGCGCCCGAGGGAGTAGATGAGCCTGACCGTGGAGTTGTGGATGCCTATAGCCGAGGCTATCGCGCCGGTGAGGGCGGCGATGCCGACGAAAGGCGCCCAACCGGCCCCCAGGTACTCGCGGGTCAGGGTGTCGAACCAGGCGGTGTCCCCGGCGAAGCGGTCCATGTTGGTGGGGCCGAAGCCGATGGTAGCCGCGTAGGTAACGAAGACGTAGTAGAGCCCGATCACGGCCACCGCCCCGAGAAGGGCCCGCGGGATGCTCGTGTGCGGGTCGCGCGTCTCCTCGCCCAGAGAGGCCGCGGCCTTCCACCCGACAAAGGACATTATCCCGAAGATCATGCCAAGAAAGACGCCGCCGATCCCGCTGCCCGTCGCCGGGTTGAAGACCGCGAGCGTGTTCCCCTCGGCTCCGCCCTGGAAGATCACCGCGAGCAGCAAGATAGTGACGATGACGATCTCGTACACCAGAAAGACGAGTCCCCCCCGCACGGACTGCGTGACGCCGAGCACCGAGAGCGTGTAGACCAGCCCGGCGATGACGAGGAAGGGGATGATCCAGGGCACCGCGAGGCCGAAGGTGCGCTCCATGAGCTCGCTGGTGAAGGAGGCGAAGATAGAGTACGTCGCCGCCTCGAAGATGCCGTACCCGATTATGAAGAACCACATCCCCATGAAGCCCGTCTTCGGGTTTATGGCGTTGGAGACGAACGCGTAGACGCTCCCCGCGGACGCCGTCCTGCTGGCGAGCTGCGAGAACCCCAGGGCGACGAGAAAGACCGCCGCGAACGAGAACAGCATGGCAAGCGGCATCGCGGCACCCGCGAACCCGGCTATGAACGGCGTGTTGAAGAACATCGCCACCGAAGGCGCCATGAAACCCATCGAGACGACCATCGCCTCCAGCGTGGAGAGGGCCCCGCCCCTCAACCCTCCCTCGTTACTACCCTCCAAGCCCGTTCTCCCTTCGTCTCGGATCTCCACAAAAAGTGCCACATATTGGCAGACGGTGGCGCGTTAAGCCATAGCAAAAACGCATAAATTTCCAGAATTTCTCCCCGTTGCCTTCTGCGCGGGCGAGGGCCCCTTCCCACCCTCGCCCACGAAGCCCCGCGGGGCGACCTCGTCTCCCCCGTTGAGCGTGGGGTTTCGTCTTGCTAGAGTCCCGGGGCTGGCCTGCGAGAGGGGAGAACTCATGGCGGAGATTCGGGAGATAGTCCAGGAGGGCGACCACCAGTTCACGATGGGCCCTTACGCCGAGCCCGTGGCGAGGGTCGCGGACGGGGAGACGGTAACCATATATACCGAGGACGCCTTCGGCGGCTCCATCACCTCAGAGGACGACGTTCCGAGCGAATCTCTCGGGCCTTACCTCAACCCGCAGACGGGCCCGATCTTCGTCGAGGGCGCCGAGCCCGGCGACACTTTGGCCGTCAAGATAGAGGACATAGAATTCACCCGCGACTGGGCGGCGAGCTGCCTCGTGCCCTTCTTCGGCGGCCTCACCTCCACGAACCTCACCGCCACCCTGCAGGAGCCGCTGCCGGAGAGGGTGTGGAAGTACCAGATAGACGGCGACGTGGCCCGCAAGGGCGACTGGGAGATACCGGTCCGCCCCTTCGTAGGGACCATCGGCACCGCGCCGGCCATCGAGGCGCGCTCGGCCCTCTCCCCCGGCGACCACGGTGGCAACATGGACGTGCCGGACACCAGGCCAGGCAACACGGTCTACCTGCCGGTGCGGGCCGACGGCGCCCTGTTCTACACCGGCGACTGCCACGTGGCCCAGGGCCAGGGCGAGCTCTGCGGCGTCGCCCTCGAAGTCTCGGCGAAGGTCACGGTCACCTTCCGGATCATAAAAGGAAGGGACATCCTCTGGCCGCGCATCGAGTCCGACGAGCACATAATGACCGTGGGCAGCGCCCGCCCCATGGAGGACGCCGCCCGCATAGCCTACGCGGAGCTGGTCGGGTGGCTCACAGAAGACCACGGTTTCGAGAAGTTCGACGCCTACCAGCTGCTCACCCAGGTCGGCGAACTCTACGTGGGCAACATGGTCGACACCGTCTACTCCCTCGTGGCCCGATGCCCCAAGCGTCACCTGCCTGATTAGAGCGGTCAGCTTTCAGCTGTCAGCTGTCAGCAAGCCAAAAAGCAACGGCTCGTGGGGCTGGACTCCTATTCAGGCCAGCGCAGCTTGGGGATGACGCGCTCGCCGTAGGCCCGGATGAACTCGTCCTGGTTGCGCCCGACGTTGTGGACGTAGACCTCGTCGAAGCCCAGGTCCACGTAGTGCTGGACGTGGTCGAGGTGCTCGTCGAGGTCGGCCGATGTCAAGACGCGGTTCTTGAAGTTCTCGATGGAGACCTGCTTGGCCATCGCGGCGAAGTCCTCGGGGTTGCGGATGTCGCCTTTGGGGAAGGGCATCCCGCCGTTGGGCCATTCCTTCACGGCCTGGTCTTCGGCCTCCCGCTGGCTGTCGGCCCAGGAGACGTGGAGTTGGATCATGCGCGGCATCGTGGACGGATCCTTGTCCGCCCGGCGGGCACCCTCCTCGAACTTCTCCATGAGCATCTTTATCTTCTCGTCCGCGGCGCCCACGGTGATGATCCCGTCGCAGAACTCGCCCGTCCTGCGGCTCTGCAAGGGGCCCGCGGTTGCGACGTAGATCGGGGGCGGCGTCTGGGGCATGGTGTAGAGCCTCGCGCTCTCCAGCCGGATGTGATCCCCCCGGTACTTAACGACCTTGCCCGTGAACAGCCTTCTTATGACCTCGATCGACTCCATGAGGATGCGCAGCCTTGTAGGCGCCTCGGGCCAGTACTCGCCGACGACGTGCTCGTTGAGCGCCTCGCCGGCCCCGAGCCCGAGCCAGAAACGCCCCGGGTACATCGCCTCGAGCGTCGCCGCGCCCTGGGCGATGATGGCCGGGTGGTAGCGGAAGCCCGGTGGCGTAACGCCCGTCCCGAAGCGCAGGTTCGTCGTAGCACCCAGGGCGCCCATCCAGCTCCACACGAAGGCGCTCTCGCCCTGCTCGGGCGTCCACGGGTGGAAGTGGTCCGAGGCCATCACGGACGAGAAACCCGAATCCTCCGCCGTCTTGCACCACTTCAACAGGTCCGTCGGATGGAACTGCTCGAACATCGCCGCGTAGCCTACGGTGCCCGTGGTTTTCATGTGGCCTCCCTTTGGTCGGCCGCTTTCAGCGGTCAGCTTTCAGCGGTCAGCTTTTTTCCTCGGATCGAGTGCTTTGCGCCAAGTCGTTCGTAGTTTACAGCCGCGCATCGGTTGAAGGTTCGAGTCCGCGAAGGAGTTTGGCCCAAGACCCGGAAGCTGAAGGCTGATAGCCGACCGCTGAAAGCTAAAAATGATCCGGCGCGAAGAGCATGGGATCTCCTGTCGGGAAGGATTGTTCGAGGAGATCTAGGGCCGCGGACGAACTGGCTTTGACGAGACCGTGCCGGGCCAGCCGGCGGACGGGAAGGTATCCAGCGTAGAGCTGCGCCAACTGGCGCACGTCCAACGCCACCCGATCTTCGGCCTCGGCCCCCCGCACGACCTCGCCGCCCACGATGGTGTACTCGCCCGCGTTCTCGGGGATCGCGTCGTCGGAGACTTCGAGGACGAGGGGGCCCGCCTCTCTGTTCAGGTGGCCTAAAGAGCCTTCGACGTCCACCAGGCGCAGCATCTGGTCGGGCTCTACTTTGGCTTCGACGTAGGAGCTTCGCAGGTACGGGTGGAGCGGGTCTTCGCGGCTGGTCCAGTGCCTGATGTCGAAGGCGTCGGGGTCGAGGGCGCCGAGGAAGGAGAGGAGGGCCCGCCGCGCCTCGGGCGTGGCGACCACGAGTTCCTGCACTTCGAGGCGGCGTTCGGGCTCGCGACCCTCCCTGTATCCGGTCATCTTGTAGATCATGTACCCGTCCACCCCGTCCCCCGCGTCGTGGACGGCGGCCTCGAAGTCCTTGCGGCCGAGTACTCTGCGCCAGAACGCCTCGCTCCTGAGCGCGCAGAGCTGGTGCTCCCGCGCCTCCGCCTCATGCAACTCCATCATCCGGGGCAGGTCCCCTTCGCGGTACGCCCGCAGGTTGGCCTGACCGGGATCCGTGGGAAGGTCAGTCGGCTTTAGCGTGTACTCGACGGCCTCGCTGGCGAGCTCGTAGCCGAAGGACCGGTAGAAGGCGTGCGCGAAGGGCGAGAGCATGGACAGGCCGACGCCGCGGTCGCGCAGATCGTACAGGGCGGCCTTCATCAACTCCCCGGCGTAGCGCCTCCTTCTGTAAGCCGGGTGGACCATGACGGCGGCAACACCCCCCATCGCCGCCGGCTTCCCGTCCACGAAGACCTCCATCGGCAGCACGGTGGCGCTCGCGCGGGCTTCGCCGTCCTCCTCGATCACGTGCACCTGCTCCGGGTCCAGCCGCGGGTTCTGCCGCGGATCGTAATAGTCCCAGGTCCCCGACATGTCGTCCCCGAATGCCATCCAAAGGAGCCGCCTGAGCGTCCCGCCGTCTCCGTCCTGGTAAGCGCGTAGCTTCATGGACCTCCGAACCCTCGCCTCCGACCAGGATTCTAACGGAAGTGACCCGGCGGAATCAGGCCCCCTTCTTTTTCTTGCCCTTTTTCTCCTTCCCTTTCTTTTTGGCTCTCTTGGGCTTGCCCGCGCCCTCGGGCTTTCCTTCGACGGCCCCGGCCAGCCAGCGGCACCACTCCGCGTTTCCCTGCTCGTACAGGATGCCGCGGCGCAGCGTCGCGTAGGAGGCAAACTGCGGCGTCTCCGGCCGGCCGAGATGCTCGGCCCACTCTTCTTCCATCCAGGCCCTTATCTCCTCGTACCGGGCAAGCTGTTCTTCGTATCGGCGCCCCTCCTCCCGGAAGAGCCGCGCCGCATCCTCCCCGTCCGCGAGCCAGACGGAGTACGCCTTCAAGGTCAACTCGTCCTTGGGCGGCTTCCGCGGCGGCGGCTGCGTCACCCACTCCTTCAAAGCATCGAGGCCCGCGGCCGTGATCTCGTACACCTTCTTGTCCGGACGCTCGCGCTGCTCGACGACGCTGTGCGCCACGAAGCCGCCCCCTTCGAGCCGCGCGAGCTCCGGATAGACCTGGCTGTGCCCGGCCCCCCAGAAAAACCCGACCCTCCCCTTCATCCTCTGCGTCACGTCGTACCCACTCAGCGACTCCCGCGCCAACAAACCCAGGATCGCAAACCCCAACGTCGTCATCTTCCTCCAATTTTTTTATGTCACTCTTGACATATAGGTTAGCAGATCGTAGAGTGCCATATGTCGTGATTTACATAAAGGAACGACGGAAGGGGCTGGAGATGTGCGGAAGGTCGGTTATGGTACGGGGGGCTGGGTTTCACAAGAGGCGGCATCATCACGCGGAGTTTTTTGGGATCGACGCGGAGGGGCTCGGGCCGAGGGCGAAGGTCGGGGTGGCGCTGGCCGTGTTGTCGCCCGTGGCCCTGTCCGGGGTCTTTCTGGTGCTGTTCGTTCCGGGTCTGTGGTGGATCTTCACCACGTACTTCTGGGTCGCCTTCCCCGCCCTCGGGCTGCTCGGTAGCGGCCTTGCGGGGATGGGTGGTGAGCGGGTCGAACGGGTGGGGCAAGCCGCGGCCGGTGATCCTGAGAGGGATCTGCTCGTGGCGCTTCTCTCCCACGGCGAGATGACGGCCGCCGGGGTCGCGGCGGAGACCTCGCTCTCCGTTGACGAGGCCGACCGGAGGCTCAGGGGGCTTGCTGAGGCCGGGCACCTGGAGATGCGGGTGCGGGGCGGCGGCCTCTTTTACGCGCTTTGGGAGGCCGAAGGGCGACAGATCGAGGGCGTGCGATGAGCGCGGGGACCGGAGGCGCGATGGGCCTGGCCGTTCGGGACGGGCGGCGGCTTTTGCTGATCTTTGCGTCGGCCGCGTTAGTTTTCAGCATTCTGCACCACGCGGACCACGTCATACGGGGGAGCCACTCGGGATGGCCGTTCGAGGCGGAGGTCACGCCGTTCACGTACAGTTTGCTGATCTACGCGCTCATCCTGCCGGCGATCTACCTGACGGCCCGCGGGCATGACGTGGCCGGCTACCACCTGTTCGTCGCGGTCGGGGGATTGGCGCTCATAGGCTTCGTCCATTTCGTGCCGGTGGGAGGCCACGAGGCGCCGATCGGGGACATCTACGCGGCTTACGGCAGCACGTCGGCCGGGCTGCTCGCGCTCGGCATACTGGTCGGGTTGATAGCAAACGTGGCGGCGCTCGCGGCCGTCGCCCTGGCGACGGTCAGGGCGAAGTACCGGGCCGCGGAAGGAGGATGAGCCGTGGTGTATGGGAAGATCGGGACGCGGGCGGCGGTGCATCCGGCGCCGGAGAGGACGAGGCCATCGGAGCGCTTGCGGGCCCGGCGCGATCAAGCCGGCCAGGATAGTCGCCTCGTGCTTCGCGGCCCTGGTCTCCGGCACGACGACGGGAGGTAATCGATGAGGAAGACTATAAAGACGCCCTTCGAGGCGCGGGCGGCATCAGCGCGGGGGGCTACGGCCCTCGGAAGCGCGAGCCTGGGGGCGGCGGCGGTGGGGGCCGGGGCGTTCGGGGCCGTCGCGATCGGGGCGCTGGCGATACGCCGCCTCGCCATAAGGCGCGGCAAGATCGGCCACCTCTCCATAGAAGATCTGGAGGTAGGCCGCCTGCGGGTCCGCGAGCTCGTCGTCGAGGAGCAACGGAGCGCCCCGCGTCCCTTCGAGGTCCTGGACGGCCACAGATACGTCAACCTGACGACCTTCCGCCGGGGCGGCGAGGCTGTGACGACGACCATCTGGTTCGTCCGGGTCGGCGACAACATCTACGCCACGACCCCTCCGGACTCGGGCAAGATGAAGCGAATCCGTAACGACCCTCGGGTCGTGCTGGCCCCGTCCAACGCCCGGGGCAGAACGCTTGGCGCGGGCGTCGGGGGCAAGGCCCGCGTCATCGACGGCGCGGCGCCAGAGGGGGCGGAGACGGCCCTGCGCGAAAAGTACGGGCTGGGGCTCACGCTGTTCCGGATCTTCGGCCCCAGAAACGTCGGACAGGTGACCCTGGAAGTAAGCCCGGTAGAGACGGAAGGAGCCTGAACCTATGGGCGTGATCAACGGCAGGTTCACCGCCAAGATGGACGACCCCTTCGTCGTCTTCCTTATAGGGATGCGCATAAACCGGCCCCTGGCCATCGGGAAGTGGCTCCCGACGGCACGCGCCATGGGGCCGATGCTAAGAGAACTATACAAGCACCCGGAGAAGGGGTTCTTGGGCGGCGAGTTCTTCTTCTACGGTCGGGGACCGGCGCTGGTCCAGTACTGGCGATCGTTCGAGGACCTGGAGAGGTTCGCCCGGAATCCCGACGATCCTCACATGCCGGCGTGGCAGAGGTTCAACCGGGAGGCCAGGAGCAGCGGGGCCGTCGGCATCTGGCACGAGACCTACCTCGTGGAGCCGGGGGCGTACGAGGCGATCTACGCCAACATGCCCGAGTTCGGGCTGGCAAAGGCCACCGAGCGCGTCCCCGCCATCGGAGGGAGGGAGACGGCCCGCCGGCGCCTCATGAGGGAGGATCGGGGCCAGACGTAACCAGGGGGCCCCGATCAACCAAGACGGCGGGAAGCACCGAATTACCGCCGGCGCCGCCCCGCGAGCATCCCGTAGACGAAGTAGGCGACCAGGGCCAGGAGGACTATGGGGCCGAGCACGAGGAGGAAGAGCAGCGTGCCGAGCGCCCCGAAGATGCCGCCCCGCCTGCGCCTCCTGCCACTGAATCCCCTGCCGAAGCCCCTCCTCTGAAGCAGCGCGAGCACCCTCGGCAGGGCGCCGGTAAGGACCGATAGGGCGTAGAGGACCACCTCGGAATGCGCCGCCGCGATCGCGTACAAGTATGCCATATACGTTATCGATCTCCCTTCGCCGAGTATCGTGCCTCTCCCGTAACCCTGTACCCGTGCCGCCCGGAAAAAACGCCCGGGTACGCGATCGACGCTCCGCCGACGGCGGGGCCAAGGCGATTCACAAAGAGGGTGAACCCGTTCGTAAGGCCATCGGCCGTCAGCCCTCGGCCAAAGACAAAGAGCTGACAGCTGAAAGCGATGGCCGAAGGCCAAGCGGGCTGATCGCTGACGGCGCGGGTTTCGGAAGCAATCAGCTTCCGAAACCCGCTCTAGTGCCTGATCCACTCCACGTTCAGGAAGCGGTCCTCGGGCGGGGCGGTCTGGGACATCCAGCGCGGGTACCAGGAGTTGAGGAGCAGCTTCATCTTGTCCGAGGGCAGGCCGTCGGTCCACTCCTTCATCATCACCCCGTCGACGTAGAACCTGACGCTCCCCGGGTAGAGGTCGAAGCGGTAGATGTGCATCCCCGCCGTCGGGTCGAAGGGGAGCGACAGGGGCGGCTCGTTGCCCGGCTCGCCGTTGGTCGTGTGGGTCGGAGTGTAGTTGGGCGAGCCGTCGGGGTTCTTGGAGTAGGTGGTGAACATGACCTTGCCCTTCTGGGCGCCCGTGTCGGGGTCGGTGGTCTTCTCGTTGAACGCCTCTATGTCTATCTCGGCGACGCCGTCGCCCCCGTAGAGGAAGAAGCCCGTTATGGAGGAGGGGGCGTCCGGCAGTTGCATCCGGATCTCGTACGTCCCGTACCTGTAGTAGTCGGCAGACTCGATCTCGGCGCCCTCAACGTTCGCGCACGGGTTGCTCGACGGCCCGGCCGGGAGCCTCATTTGCAGCTGCCCGGTGCCGCTCAGGGCGACGTTGGCGGGGTTGAGGTAGCTGGCGTAAAGGACGTTCGTGGCCGGTCCTATGGTGCCGCAGCCCGGCTCATCCGGCCCCTGCTCCCGTATAAAGCCCAGGCCGTGGTCGCCCCTGAACCATCTGGTCGTGTCGAAGGTGGAGAACTGGTCGAGAAAATTGAAGGCCCGGAAGGCGTTCGGCTGCTCGTCGCTGTCGAGCAGCCTGGCGGCGGCGTTGGTGTCCGGGTTCGCGTCGTAGACGGAGAAACCGGCCGCGTAGAAGCCGGTCGTGAGCACCGAGGGGTCTACGGGATCGGGCACCGTCCACGTCCTCGTGATAGTCCCCGAGAGCTGCCCCGCGCCCAACGAGACCGAGACCGCCGGCAGGTTGCGCTCCTTCCCGGCCTTGTCGGTCACCGTATACCTCACCCAGAGGGTGTCGGCCGCGGTGCCGGAGTTCTTGACCTGCAGGGTCGAGGCTGCGGCCTGTCCTGAGTAGCGCACCCCGGAGGCGTAGGTCGGGCCGACGATCTGGGCCCCCACGGCGGCCTCGGCCTCCCGGGGAGGCAAGGCGAGCAGCAACGGCGACACGGCAATCAAGACGGATAACCATACGTAGAGCGATCTTCTCACGCCCAAGTTACGCTCCTCTTCTACGCTGTTCGACCGGCACGACCATTGGGGACAGCCCATTTGGGCAATTCCGCCTGTACGATTGTACCCATTTTTACGGGCAAGGATGGCGGCGGCGTTTGCGGCTCCCGGAACGGGACACGAACGGCCGGCCGCGACGCGATCCTTTCGGTTCTCTCCGGTTTGTGAGGATACCTCCGTGCGACGGGCCGGGCCGACCTAACCGACCACCTTCACGCCCATGCTCCTCGCCGTGCCCTCGACGATCTTCATGGCCCCTTCCACGCAAGCGGCGTTCAGGTCGGGCATCTTGGTCTCGGCTATCTGACGCAACTGCTCTCGGGAGACGGTCCCAACCGGCCGTCCGTTTGGCGAGCCGGAGCCCTTCTCGATGCCGGCAGCCTCTCGCAGAAGGGCCGAGGTCAGGGGCGTCTTGAGTACTATGGAGAACGAGCGGTCCTCGAAGATCCTCACCAGGACCGGCACGACCCTGCCCGCCTGTCCCGCCGTCGCTTCGTTGTACCTCCCGCAAAACTCCGCGAGGTTGACCCCGTGCGGCCCGAGATCCCGGCCAACCGGCGGCGCCGGCGTCGCCCGGCCCGCTTCGAGCTCCAGCTTGACCGTCCGGATCTCCCTCTTCCTGCCTCTTCCCATCTCGAAACTCCTTGATCGAAGACCACTGCCGGGATACGGTAATGTCTCCTGTTGCTGGAGGGTCAAGGGGTTTTGGGGGATAAGCTACTCACCATCGGGGAGATGGCGCGACGGAGCGGGGTGCCGGTAAAGACGATCCGGCACTACTCCGACTTCGGCGTGCTGCCGCCTTCCGCGTTCAGCGACGCGGGCTACCGAATGTACTCCGAGGCCGACCGCTCGCGGCTGGAGATGATCCGGACCTTCCGGGCCGCCGGTTTCGGGCTCCCGACGATAAAGCGCCTCTTCTCGCGCGAGGTGCGTCCCTCGGAGGCCGTCGAACTCCAGTTGGAGGCGGTGAACCTCCAACTACGGACGCTCGAACGCCAGCGAGCTCTGCTGCGGGCGACCCGGGAAAAAGGTGAGGGCGCGGCCCTGAGGTACCCGGATCGGGCACGCGCCCTGGCCGTGCTGACGGCCCGGGAGAGAAGGGCGTTCCTCGAAGAACATTTCGAGCGCGGGCTCGAAGGCATTCCCGTGGACCCGGAAACGAAGGAGTGGTTCAGGCGGATGATGGTCGAGGACCTTCCGGAAGACCTCACGGACGAGCAACTCGCGTCCTGGGTCGAGCTCTCGGAGCTGGCCTCCGACGACGGCTTTATCCGGAAGCTGCGGGAGCAGACGGGTCCCTTCTGGGAAGCGGCGGGAGGACGCCTGGATCGGGCCGAGTTCGGCCGGGCGACGAACGAGACCTTTCGCGAAGCGGCCGAGGCCGTGCGAGAGGGCCATCCGCCGACAGGCGAACGCGGGCAGCGCGTGGTGCAAGGCCTGATCGACGCGAACGCGCGCGCCCTGAACAGGGCCGGTGACCCGGACTTCGAGGGCTGGCTCCTGCGCCACTACGACGAAACGTCGGACCCGCGCATGGAGCGCTACTGGCACCTGATCTCCACCCTGAAGGACATCGAGTACGATCCGTCCCTCGCCGAGGCCCACCGCTGGCTCGTCGAAGGCCTGCGCTGGCGGGTCTCCCAAACGGCCCCGCGCGCGAAGTGATCCGACCGCCCTGAAGCGGATTGCGGCAGCATTGAGCCACCGCAATCCGCGCGGTCGGCAGTCAGCCCGCTCCGGCTTCGCCTACGCTTTCAGCGGTCGGCTTTTTTGTTCTTGCTGAAAGCTGATAGCTGAAAGCCCTCCAAAGAGGCCCAACCTCTTTGCAAACCGCCCTAGTGGCCCGCGGCCTGCCACTCTCTAACGGCTTCTATCGGGTGAATCAGCATGATGATATTGAGGATCAGGCCGTCCCTGATCCAGACCGCCAAAACGGCCTCCGTCAACACGAAGAGCGCGGCCGTGAGACGAAACCCCAGGCGATCGGCAAGCGCGAACCCGATCCCGCAAAGGACGATGTCGGCGAGCGAGTTCAGTACGGTATCGCCGGTGTATCCAAGCGCGGCCGTCTCCTCGCGGTAGCGCCTGATGACGAACTCCGAGTTCTCCACCACCTCCCACAAGGCCTCGACCGAGACCGCGAGCCAGAGCCGCCAGACCGCCGGCACACGCGGGACGACGAGCGCCAGCAGACCGCACAAGACGAAGCCGTGCAGCACGTGCGTGAAGCTGTAAGGGTCAAGCAGGTGCTGCGAGTTGTCCGAGCTCCACGCGTCGCCAGACCACAGGAGGACGTAGTCGCAGGAGCACACCCACAGGCGCCCCTGGCTGCGGAGCAGGTACGTGGTGCCGGCCAGCACCGCGACGACGGCGATCCACGGCAGAGTCTTTCGCATCCTGGGGCGCAGCGTACTCGACGGGCGTTCGATCCGCCAGCATACGAGACCGTCGGGGCACGTAACGGCACCTGCCCCCTTCCATGGCGGAAGGGGGCAGGTGAACGGTGGTTTGGGGAGTCTTCTCCCCGTTTTTTGGTTTAGCGGGCGAGGCCTGCCAGCTCCGGGGGGGCGGGGTCGGTCTGGGTGTCCCTGGTCCTCTGGCCGATGACGGAGAACCTGTTCGCCTGCGCGGCGGGCCTCGTGTTGCCGGCGTTCGGACCCTCTATCCTGAAGTAGTTCTGGAAGTTACCCCTGGAGTCCCGGATCAGGCTTCCCACGACCGTGTGGAGCACGTCGGGGTTGCCGTGGTAGCCGGCCGGTGCCGCGGGGGCGACCGCGGGGTCCCACCTCAGGAAGTTGTTGAAGACCTGGCTCCTGAGGGCGAGCGAGAAGTCGCAAGTCTCGCCCGGCTCGAGGTCGCAACCGGCCTCGCGGAGCGTCTGGGCGTTCCTCGGGAACTGTCCCCTGTCGTCGGTGGTGACCCGGAACTTACCGTACGGGAAGATCACCGTGTATGCCGTGTTGGGCCTGAGGCCGTCGGCCTGGATCAGGATGAGGCCCGCGGTGGTCGGGGCGTTCCCGGCGTCGGGATCAAAAGCGCCCTCGACGGACATAAGAAGGCTGGCCTGACCCCGCCGTCCCTGGGCGTCGGGCCGGCCCACCGGCATGTTCGCCTCGGCGGACCAGTAGACCACCTCTTGTATGTTGGCCGGGTCCTCTATGGCGCACAGCTCCTGGTCCCCGAGGCACTGGAACGCGTTCTTGCCCTTGGCGTCCGTGTAGGAGACCGGGAAGCCGTTGGCCTCTTCCTCGGCCGAGACGGCCCTCTGATCCGGGGGAGCCGTCTGCGCCCCAACCTGCGGGGCCACGGCCATTAAAGCCAACAACAGTCCTACAACCACCATGACCGACGCCCTAAGCGTGACGATCCTGCCAAAAACGTGTTGCTCCATCGCGATCTCCTCGGTCGTCTTTCGCAATGAGGGCATGATCGACCATCGCCTGAATCGTTACTTCGCTTGCATGGGGGATCTTTGGGTAGCCCGAAAAGGCTCACCCAAATGGGCTAGAAGTTCCGGCCTAGCGCCGGATGGAGGCGCCGACGCGTTTGGTGGCGGTGCGGAAGTCGTAGGTGGTAACGGAGAGGGCGGAGAGCTGGTGCGGGGCTATGCGCTTCTCGAAGTCGCGGAGGTTTATGGTGCGCCTCATGCAGACGAGGGCGGCCTCCCGACAGAGGGCTTCGAGGTCGGCGCCCGAGTAGCCGCCCGTCGCCCGGGCGATCTGCTCCAGGTCGAGATCCGGGTCCGTGGGCATTCCTCTGGCATGGATCTTGAGGATGTGCAATCGCGCTTCAGCGTCTGGCAGGCCGACCTCTATCTCGTGGTCGAAGCGGCCGGGGCGCCTGAGGGCCGAGTCGAGGGCGGACGGGCGGTTGGTGGTCGCTATGACGCAGACCCTCCCGAGGTCGTTGAGGCCGTCCATCAGCGAGAGGAGTTGGGAGACGAGGGTGGCCTCGAAGCTCTCGCTCATCGCGTCGCGGGACGAGGCGAAGGAGTCGATCTCGTCGAAGAGGACTATCGCCGGCGCCTTGGCGCGGGCCTCGCCGAAGATGGAGCGGAGCTTCGCCTCGCTCTGGCCCCAGAACTTGTTGAGGATCTCGGGCCCCGAGACCGCTATGAAGTGCGCCCCGCTCTCGTGCGCGACGGCCCGGGCGAGCAACGTCTTCCCCGTCCCCGGAGGACCATAAAACAGGATGCCCTTGTGCGGCCTGATGCCCATCTTCTTGAAGATCTCGGGGTGCGTTATGGGGAGCTCGACGGCCTCCCTGACCATCTCTATGGTCTCGCGCATCCCGCCGACGTCCTCGTAGCGGGTGGGCGGCACGTTGCGGCTACCGGGCGCCGCCCCGCTCGCCGCCGCCACGTTCGCCCCGCCGCTCCTCACGCTCCGCGCCAGCCGCTCGAAGATGCCCTCCCTATCCTCTGAAATGGGCGCCCTGGCCGGGTCGCGGCCTTCGCGCGTCTTCGCGACCTTCCATTCTGATAGGGGGCCCTTCTCGCGGTAAGACCAGGCGCTATCTTTGCCGGGTTCGATCTTCTCGGGGAGGCGGGCGACGAGCTCGGCCGTCGCGTCGAGGTCGAGGATGGGGCAGTGGACGCACGGGCCGAGGTCGGAGAGGACTCGGTCCGTTATGGCTTCCTTGTCCACCCGGAAGACGGCGTCCTCTTCCATCCGCCCGTAGGCGTACCAGGAGTTGTTCGTCAGGTGGTCGTTGTCGTAGAGGTGGATCTGACGGCAAGGGAAGAGCTGCTTGTCCTCAAGGTGCCTGGGCGTGCACCACTCCCTGGCCGCCGCCCCGGATCGCTGCTTGCGCAAGAAACACCGCATCCCCGCGAAGAGCTCCTCGCCCGAGATCGGGGCGCCGTCCGCCGCGTACCCGGCCTCTCTCTCGCCGCGCAGGAGGCCGGCGAAGTCGTCTAGCAGCCGCCAATCGGCCGGCAGGTCGAGCTCGACGGAGACCCGCGCCCGGCCGTTCGTCCCCGAGACCCCGTACGAGGCGTGGCCGGCCGCCGCGGCGGCTGCCCGCCCGAGGTGGCCTTCTGAGGCTAGAGGAAAATGGACCCTGACCTTCATCTCCCGCCGATTCTAACCCACGCCGTGCGGGGTGGTCGTTTTACAGAGCGGTTTACGGAGCGGCTATCCAGACGTTACGAAAAACGGTCCCAAAGGTTGCCGGGCCGTCCCTCCCCGTTTCGTAAACCGACCCCGGCCTGGTGTCCATCACGGCGCCCGGGCAGGCCGGGGGCACGGGCGAAAGGCTTTACGATAAGACGAACGAGGAGCACGTATGATCCCGGGGGAACTCTGACGAGGGCAAGCCAGGAAAGGTTCAGGAATGAGTACATTCGTATTGATCCACGGCGCGTGGCACGGCGCGTGGTGCTGGGATGGGGTCGCCCCCCTTCTGGAGCGGTCCGGTCACGAGGTCGTGAGGTTCGATCTGCCGGGACACGGCGAGGACCGGACCCCGGCCGCGGAGGTCACGTTGGAGGGCTACACGGATCGCGTCGTCGAGGCGCTCGATGCCCTGTCCGGGCCCGGGGTGCTCGTGGGGCACAGCTTGAGCGGCACCGTCATCAGCCAGGCCGCCGAGCGGCGCCCCGAGAAGATAGGGAAGCTCGTCTACCTGTGCGCGTTGCTGCTGCCCGGTGGAAAGAGCGCCATAGAGGCGTCGCAGGAAGATGGCGATTCGGTGGTGCTGCAGAGCGCCGAGGTGGACGAGGACCGGGGCCGGATCATCCTGTCCGAAGAGGGGATGAGAAAGGCCCTCTACCACGACTGTCCGGAGGAAGACTTCGAGCGGGCCCGGCGTCTGATCACCCCCCAACCACTCGCCCCGTTGGCAACACCTGTGGAAGTGACGGAGGGTAGCTTCGGGAGCGTGCGGAGAACCTACGTACGCACCACCCAGGATAGGGCCGTCAGCCCCGCCGCCCAGGAGAAGATGTACACCGAGTTGCCCTGCGAGAAGGTAGTCTCGATGGCGACGGGCCACCTGCCGTTCTTCGCCGCACCAGGGGAACTGGCCGGGCACCTCGACTCCCTGGCAAAGCTCTAGCCCGGAGTATGCCAGAGAGCGGGGTTCTCCCTCCGGGATAAGACGATGCGGGCGTGCGGCCTTCTTTAACTACTACCCTTCCCACTCCTCGCGCAGCACGCCCATGATGACGTTGTCCACGTACCGCCCGCCGAGCCAGACGTGCTCCCTCATCCTGCCCTCCTCCACGAAACCACAGGAGCGATAGGAGCGGATCGCGCGCCCGTTCGCGGCATGGACCTCGAGCCAGACCCGCCTCAAGTTCCTCAACCGAAAAGCGTAGCCAAGCAGCAGGCCCACGGCCTCCCGCCCGTAACCCCGCCCCCAGTACTCTTTATCTCCAATACCGATGCCGAGCTCGGCGTGCCTGGCGTTCGCGTCGATGTTGAAGAGGCCGCAGGTGCCGATGCACCCACCGTCGGCCTCGATGACGAAGTTGGTCCTGTCGCGCGGCGGGTCCGAGGCCTCCCTCTCGAAGTCCTTCTGCAAACCCTCGAGCGTCCGCGGGACCGGCGGGTCGCCGCCCGCGAGCTCGACCTCCAGGTCGTTCGCGAACCCTAGCAGGCGGGGCAAGTCGTCCCGCGTAACGGCCCTGAGCGTCACCTTCTCTCCCCGCAGCACTATCTTTTGGTCCCGATCGGGTGTCGCATCCAGACGTTCGGCTCCTCGTAGGTGCCGAGGTCCAGTTCGAGGTCCATCCGGACGGGGCAGAGGGCACCCGGCACCACATAGGGGCCGCTCTCAGGGAACCGCATCCCCGTCCAGGCTTCCCACTCCCCCACCGTGCCCGAGATCCTCATGGCCCGGGGCGCGACGCGCAGGATCTCAGCACCGAGCCTCCGATGCACCCGCAGCCACGGGTCGAACGGCAACCCATCGTCCCGCTTCCAGCGGGCGTAGCGCTCCATGGGGGTGAGCGGGTAACGGTCCTTCAACGTCGGCCTTACCGGCGCGATCATCGCCGCGAGCCCCCGCCCGGCGGCCTCCTCCTTCATCGCGCGCAGGACTACCGCGCTCAACCCCCGCCCCTGATGACCGGGCGTAACCATGGCCAGCAGCGTCGAAGCCACCGTCGGACCCCGCCCCGCTTCGAGGTCTCCCACACCCCGCCCAACGGTCTCCCCCACCCCGCCAGGCAACCCATAGAGGCGCCCATTCCAGACAAAAGGAATAGAGTTCCCGGCCGCGACGACGTGGTCATCGTCATCGCAGACCGCAACCTGAAACCCGGCGAAGTCAGCGAAGAGCCTGCCCCAACAACGGTTCACCGCCGCGTCGTGGTGCATGAACTCGGGCAACACGGCCGAGCTCATAGACCGGACGGCCGCCTCGAGATCGGACCTCTCCCCCAGCGTATAGACGCGCCAACTCAAAGCCGACAGGCTGAAATGCTGACCGGCTGGCAAGCTACAACTACAAAAACGCCGGCACCAGCTCGCCCTTTACCAGGTCCGCGTAGTGCTCGCGCTCCCTCACCACGGCCCAGCGGTCGCCGCTTACCATGACCTCCGCCGGCCGGGGACGGGAGTTGTAGTTCGAGGCCATCGAGAAGCCGTAGGCGCCGGCGCCCATGACGGCGAGGAGGTCGCCTTCTTGGGCATCGGGAAGCTCGCGGTCGCGGGCCAGGTAGTCGCCGGACTCGCAGACGGGGCCCACGAGGTCGGCGCCCGTCACGGAGCCGTTCTGTTTTACGGCCCGGATCTCGTGGTGGGCGTCGTAGAGGCTCGGTCGCAACAGGTCGTTCATCCCGGCGTCGGCGACTATGAAGTCCTTCTCGCCGCTCTTCTTGCGGTAGACGACGCCCGTCAGCAACACGCCGGCGGCGCCCGAGATAAAGCGGCCCATCTCGCATAGGATCTTCGTCCCCGAGGCCTCCAGCGTCGGGCGGATGGCTTCGACCAACTCCCCGGGCGTCGGCGTCTCCTCGTCCTTGTACCGGATGCCGAGGCCGCCCCCGATGTTGAAGTACCGGATGTCGAAGTGACGGGCTTTCAGCTCGTCGACCAGGCCGGCCGACCTCTCGACGGAGTCCTTGAAGGGGTCCAGCTTGGTGATCTGGGACCCTATGTGCTGGTGCACCCCGATGATGTCCACGCAACCGTACTCTTTGGCCCTCTCGGCGAGCGCCAGCGCCTGGTCCACCGGGATGCCGAACTTGTCTCGCTCCCTCCCTGTCGTGATGTGGTCGTGGCTGCCGGCGTCCACGTCGGGGTTGACCCGCAACGAGACGCGGGCGCGCTTGCCGAAGCGGGCCGCGATCTGCTCCAGTCGCTCCAACTCGGAGGCCGACTCGACGTTGAAGAGCAGGATGCGCTCCCCGAGACCGGCCATGAGCTCCTGCTCGGTCTTGCCCACGCCCGCGAAGACCACCTTCTTGGGGTCGAACCCGGCCCGCATCGCCCGGTAGAGCTCCCCCCCAGAGACTATGTCCGCCCCGGCCCCGAGAGAGGCGAGAGCCCGCAGCACCGCGAGGTTCCCGTTCGCCTTGACCGCGTAGCAGACCAGGTGGTCGAGGCCCGAGAAGGCCTCGTCGAGTTCGTTGTAGGCTTTCTCGATGGCGGCGTGGCTGTAGACGTAGGTAGGTGTTCCGACCGCGTGCGCGATCTCCTCGAGCGCGACCCCCTCGCAGCGGAGGCCGTCCCCCTCGTAGTAGAAGTCGTCCAAGACCCTCCTCCTCGCTCCGCAGTGGAAGTGCTATATTCTTCGCTCCTGTTACCGGAGCCGTAGGGGAGAATATACCCCGTGCCGACACCCCGCGCGACACCACCGACCGAAGATACCTCGACCACCGGGAGACCACGCCCCCTGCTCCTGAACCCCGTCCTGGAGGGCCAGGGCGCCTACCCCCTCCTGCGCCTCGACGAACGCCGCAAGGAGCTCGAAGAGAACGGACGGGAGACCTTCGATTTCGGCACCGGCGACCCCCGCGAACCGACGGACACGCCTATAAGGCAGGCCCTGAAAGACGGCGTCACCGAGAACAGCCGCTACCCGACCACGGCCGGAAAAAAGGAGCTGCGAGAGGCTTTCACAGGCTGGATGGGACGACGCCACGGCGTAGCGCTCGACCCCGAGACGGAAGTCCTGCCGGCCACGGGTTCCAAGGAGGCCATCTTCCACGCCCCGCTCGCCTTCCTGCACCCCTCGCACGAGAGGCGCGGCGTCGCCTACGGCACGCCGGGCTATCCGGTCTACGAGAGGGGGACGCTCTTCGCCGGCGGCGAGGCTTCGCCCGTGGAGTTGACGCGGGAAGAAGGCTTCCGGCTACCGACGAGATCCGTGGACCCGGAAAAGGTCCGGATAATCTGGATCAACCACCCCCACAACCCGACCGGAGCCAAAGCGTCATACGATTACCTCGAAGAGGTATCCGCCTTCTGCCGCGAGCACGACATCCTCCTCTTCTCGGACGAGTGCTACAACGACCTCTACTCGGGCGAACCGCCGCCCTCTATTCTGGAGATCACGAAGGAGCGAACCCTGGCGTTCTGCTCCCTCTCCAAACGCAGCGGCATGACCGGCTACCGCTCTGCGATGATGGCCGGCGACCCTGAGTTGATCTCCGCCCTCAAGAAGCTCCGTCCCTCCGTCGGCGTCGCCACCCAGTCTTTCGTGCAAGACGCCGCCACCACAGCGTGGAGAGACGATGAACACGTGGAGAAGCGACGTAGAATCTTCGGCGAGAAGCGGGCGCTCTTCGAAGACTTCTTCGACAGGATCGGTCTCCAGTACCTCCCCACGGACGCGAGCTTCTACCTCTGGGTGACCGTGCCCCAGGCGTTCGCCGGTGACGACGAAGCCTACGCCATGCGCCTGCTCGACGAGGGCATAGTCGTTGCCCCTGGCCGCTCGTTCGGGGCCGGCGGCGAGGGCTACGTCAGGGTCGCGCTCGTGCCGGGACTCGAAGAGTGCAAGGGTGCCATAGGGCGGTGGGAGAAGCTCCCCGTCTAAAGCAAACTCCGCGTTCTGCCGGGCATATGCGGTGTGCTAGCATGGTTTTATCGGGCGATTGTCTCTTCGAGGAGAAGGCGCTTTGGGTGCTCTAAGGTCGAGGCCGATGACCGTAGAGGAATTCTGGAACTTGCCGGGCGACGGCAAGTGGCGTTCCCTGGTGCGGGGTGAGGTGGTCGAGGAGATGCCGCCCGGAGGCCTGCACGGGATAGTGGCGTTGAGGTTGGGCTCCAGGCTGGAGCGATGGTCCGAGAGAGGTCCCGGGGGATCCGTCGGTGTCGAATCGGGGTTCGTGCTCAGCCGGGACCCGGCCACGGTGCGCGGACCCGATATCTTCTACGTTAGACCAGACCATGTGCCGGACGCAGGCGTTCCCGAAGCGTTCTGGAACGTGGCGCCCGACCTCGCGGTCGAGGTGGTTTCGCCCGGAGAGAAGGCCGGCGACGTGCGCGAGAAGGTTCGCGACTACCTGGCCGCGGGCACCCCGCTCGTGTGGGTCGTCTACCCGCGCACGCGGGAGGTGGTCGCCCACACCCCGGACGGCCTGGCGAGGACGCACGAAGAGGAGGGCGTGCTGGAAGGGTTCGAGGCCCTGCCCGGCTTCCGTTGCGCCGTCTCGGATCTCTTCCGATAGTGGAGCGCAACCCCGACCAGGCGATGCTCCGTCTCTTAGCCGGGCGCTTCGTATATTGGTGGGTTTCTTTATCGCCCGGGCCGACCGGACGGCCCGAGTCGGGTCAGGAAGGTCGTGCGCGTCCTGAGCATCGTGTTCGCCGCGGTTGCCGTCCCGCTCGCGGTCACGGCCGTACTTGCCGAGCTCCAGTAGCCGGGACCGCTGCATGATCCCCGTTCGGGGCGGAACCGTACTGTAGAATTTCCCGCGATGGACGGGGACGAAAAGAAGCCAGAGGAAAGCTTGGACAGAGCGGAAGAGGCCGGGTTCACGGGGGGACGGGATCGCAGCGCGTCGTCCTTCGGGGGCGAGGAGCATCTTTACCGGGCCTTCTTCCGGGCGGGGCCGGACGGCGTGCTCTTCGCGGACGCGGGCGGCGGCATCCTGGACGCCAACGAGGAGGCTTGCCGGCTGTTGGGGCGCGGGCGGGAGGAATTGCTGGCGCCGGGGGGAGGTGAGATCTTCGACCCCTCCGACCCGCGGCTCGCGGCGGCCCGCGGGGAGCAAGACCTGACGGGCTCCTTCCGGGGCCACCTGCGCGTGCTGCGGGGTCACCCCGGCGGCGAGGTCGGGACGTTCGAGGCCTCCGTGACGGTGGCGGGGTACGTGGACGGTGCGGGAGAGAACCGGCTAGTGATAGTCGTGCGCGACACAGAAGAGCAGAGACGCCCCGACCCGGAGGTCAGCAGGGGCGCGGAGGAGACGTTCCTCTCGATAGCGAGCTACGTCGGGGACGCCGTGGTGGTCTTCGAGATCGACGGGTCTTTACGCTACGTCAGCCCGGCGCTGGAGCGGTTGACCGGGTACGCGCCGGAGGAGCTCGTGGGGTTCGTGATGCTCGACGTGATCCACCCGGAGGACCTCGAGATGGTGGTCGCCGAGAGCGTCGAGATCTGGGACTCCCCCGGCATAGCCCCGCCCTTTATCTTCCGCCTGAGGCGCAAGGACGGCTCCTGGGCGCACCTGGAGTTCGCCATGAACAACCTCCTCGAAGACGAGCGCGTCGGCGGCGTGGTCGTCATCATCAGGGACGTTACCGAACGCGTGCGGGCCGAGGAGGAGGTCAGGCGCCTTAACTCGGAGCTGGAGCGGCGGGTGGCCGAGCGCACCGCTGAGCTCCAGGCAGCCGTCACGAAGCTCAAGGAGAACGAGGAGCTGTTCAGGGCCACCTTCGAGGGCGCGGCGACGGGCATAGCGCTCCTCTCCACGGAAGGACGCTACCTGCGGGCAAACCGCCGGTTCTGCACGATCACGGGCCACCGGGACGGAGAACTCGTCGGCGAGGACTTCCGCGACACCATCCACCCCGAGGACGCGCCCGGAGACGAAGAACGCCGCCTGCGCGTGGCGGCGGGCGAAACCCCGGACTACTCGGCGGAGGTGCGGTACCTGCGAGAGAGCGGCAGTCCCGTATGGGTCCAGTCCAACGTCTCGCTGGTGCGGGACGATTCGGGCGGGCCCGCCTACTTCATCCTCGTCGTGGAGGACATAGACGCGCGCAAGAAGGCCGAGCTCGCGCTCGGCTCGCTCACGCTGCGGGAGAAGGAGGTACTTTTGCGCCTCGCGCGGGGCGAGACGAGCCGCCAGATCTCGGACAGGCTCTTTATCAGCTACAACACGGTCCGGTCCCACGTGGCGAGCATCATCGTCAAGCTCGGCGTCGAGAATCGGACCCAGGCCGCCCGCCGGGCCATCGAGTTCGGCCTCGTCCTCGACGACGCGAAGACCGTTTAGAGCTATCAGCCGTCAGCACGCTTCGGCTTCGCCTCAGCTTTCAGCGTTCAGCTTCTTGTTCTTGCCGAAAGCCGATCGCTGAAAGCTCCATGCAGAATCCTTTCTTCGCCCCTTGCTAAACTGCCGGGCTATGAGAGAGAAGATAGAAGCCGCGTTCGATGACAGGGACCTATTAAAAGACGAGGAACACCGCGAGGCCGTCTTCGGGACGGTCGCGGCGCTGGACCGGGGGGAGTTGCGGGTCGCCGAGAAGCGTGGTGACGAGTGGAGCTCCAACGCCTGGGTGATGAAGGCGATCAACCTGTACTTCACGGTCGCCGAGATGGAGACCGTGGAGGCGGGCCCGTTCGAGTACCACGACAAGATCCCGACGAAAAAGAACCTGAACGAGGCGGGCATCCGCGTGGTCCCGCCGGGGACGGTCCGCTACGGGGCCTTCGTGGAGCCGGGCGTCGTCGTGATGCCAGGCTACGTCAACATCGGGGCCTACGTGGGGAGCGGCACGATGGTCGACACGTGGGCGACTGTCGGCTCTGGGGCCCAGATAGGCCGGAACGTGCACCTCGCGGGCGGGGTCGGGATAGGGGGCGTTCTCGAGCCGCCGGGGGCGATGCCCGTGGTGGTCGAGGACGACGCGTTCATAGGTTCGAGGTGCGTGGTCGTCGAGGGGGTGCGGGTCGAGGAGGGGGCCGTGCTCGGGGCGAACGTGGTCCTGACGGGCTCCACCAGGATCATAGACGTAACGGGCGAGGAAGAGGTGGTCCACAAGGGCCGCGTCCCGGCCCGCTCGGTGGTCATCGCGGGCACCCGCACCCGCGAGTTCCCCGCCGGGTCCTACGGGGTCCAGACGGCCCTGATCGTCGGCCAGCGCCGCGAGTCGACCGACAGGAAGACCTCCCTGAACGAGGCCCTGCGCGAGTTCGGGGTCGGCGCTTGAGGGAGCGGCTGCTCGAATCGCTCCTCTTCTTTCTGGAGCGCCCGAGCGTGATCGGTGAAGAGAAGGCCCTGTGCGACGACCTCGAAGCGCGGATACGGGAATCTCCGGGCTGGGAGGTGCAGCGCATCTCCAACAACCTGATGGTGCGCCGCCCGGAGCCGGACGCCTCGCGTCAGAAGGTGGTCTTCGCCGGCCACCTCGACACCGTGCCGCAGCCGGATGAGCCCATCGAGGTCCGCGTCGAGGGGGACCGGGTCTACGGCAGGGGGGCGTCGGACATGAAGGCCGGGGACGCCGTGATGCTGGCGCTGCTGGAAGACGTGGACTGGGGCGCGGCCCGGTTCGAGCCGATGTTCGTCTTCTACGAGCGGGAGGAGGGCCCCTACGCCGAGAACGGGCTAGAGGCCGTCTTCGCGGGGAGCCCGTGGGTGCTGGAGGCGGACCTCGCCATCGTGCCGGAGCCGACGGACGGCGCCCTGGAAGTCGGGAGCGTCGGGACGGCGCAGATCGAGGTCACGTTCCGGGGCAAGTCCTCGCACGCTGCCAGGCCCTGGCAGGGGGAGAACGCGATCACGAAAGCAGGGGCGTTCCTGGCGATGCTCCACGAGAGGCCGGCCGAGGAGGTGATGGTGGAGGGCCTCCCCTTCTACGAAGTCCTCACGCCGACCACGGCGAGAGGCGGGCGGGCCAAGAACGTCGTCCCCGACTCGTTCTGGATCAACGTCAACCACCGCTTCGCCCCGGGCAAGGACATAGAGGACGTAAGGCGCCTCTTCGACGATCTGCTCGGCGACGAGGCGACCTACGAGGTCCCGGACTTCGCCCCCAGCGGCTCTGTCGACCTGGACAACCCGCTCCTCCGGGAGTTGATCTCGACCGGCCTGGAAGTGCGTCCCAAGCAGGCCTGGACGGACGTGGCCCGCTTCACCGAACGCGGCGTCGCCGCCGTCAACTTCGGCCCCGGCTCGCCCTCCCAGGCCCACCAGGACGCCGAACACGCCGAGCTGCCGTTGCTGGAAGCGTGCTACGGTCGGCTGGAGAAGTTCGTCGGCTAGAGGTTTCAGGCTACAGGCATCAGGCTTCAGGGAGCCGCCTTGCTTCTAGTGGAGAAGCCGCCTTGCCACGACGGTAGGTGCGCGGACCCGCACCGGGGGCCACGCTCACCGCGCCCACGCACCGGAACCGCAGACCTGAAAGCTGATGCCTGATGCCTATATACTCCTTCCGGGGAAAACCGATAGCAAGGGGGATGCATGAGACGCACGAGGTTTAGCCGCAGGGAGTTCCTGAAGGCGGGCGGGACCGGGCTCGCGGGTGCGGCGTTGCTCGGGAGCGGGGCGCTGGCCGGTTGCGGCGGCGGTTCCGAGGCGGGCGGCGACGACATAGTCTTCTCCTGGGGTCCCGACGACACGGGGGTGTTGCCGAAGCTGATCGAGGCGTTCAACAAGCAGAGCAGCGGCTTCAAGGTCCAGTACCGGGAGATGCCTTCCGACACCGGCGAGTACTTCGACCAGCTCAGAACGCAGTTCCAGGCCGGGGCAAGCGACATAGACGTGATCGGGGGGGACGTCATCTGGCCAGCCCAGTTCGCGGGCAACGGCTACATCGCCGACCTCTCCGACCGCTTCACCGACAGCGACCAGTTCCTGCCGGGCCCGATGGAGGCCATGAGGTTCGAGGACGGGATCTTCGGCGTCCCCTGGTACACCGACGCGGGCCTCCTCTACTACCGCCAGGACCTCCTTGAGAAGAGCGGCTTCTCCGAACCGCCCGGGAGTTGGGATGAGCTCGTCGAGCAGGCCAAAAAGACTCGGCAAGACGAGGGCCTGCCGTTCGGGTTCGTCTTCCAGGGCGGGGAGTACGAGGGCGGCGTGTGCAACGGCCTGGAGTACATCTGGACCCACGGCGGCGACGTTCTCGACCCGAACGACCCGAGCAAGGTCGTGGTAGACAGCCCCGAGTCCGTGGCCGGCCTCACGACCCAGCGGAGCCTGATCGAGGACGGCGCCACCACCCGCGCCGTGCTCCAGTACCAGGAGGACGAGTCCCACGGCACCTTCGTGCGCGGGGACTCCGTGTTCCTGCGCAACTGGCCCTACGTCTACGCCCTCCTCTCCAACCCGGACGAGTCCGAGATCAAGCCAGGCCAGGTGGGCGTCGCCCCGCTGCCTGTATCGGGCGGGCAGAGCGCGAGCGCCCTGGGAGGCTGGAACTTCTTCGTGAACGCCGCCTCGGAGAAGCAGGACCAGGCCTGGGAATTCATCCAGTGGATGACGCAGCCGGAGCAGCTCAAGAAGAACGCCCTCGAAGGCTCCAGGCTGCCGGTCCGGCGCGAGCTGTACGAGGACCAGGAGATCCTGAACAAAGTCCCCGTCGCCAGGCTCGGCAAGGACGTCATCATCCAGAACTCCCGCCCGAGGCCCGTCTCCCCCGTCTACTCGGACGTCTCGCTGGAGATGGCGGAGAAGTTCAACGCCTCCCTCGCGGGCGAAATGTCCCCCGAAGACGCCGTCTCGGCCCTCCAGGAGGAGTTGTCGAGCCTAGTCAAGCAGGGCGAGGCGGCGGGTTAGGGCGGTTCGCTACGCGAACCGCCGCTTTCGGCTATCAGCGGTCGGCTTTTGGCTTTTCTCTGCGGAGCACTTCGTCCGGGCGGGTGTCCGTCTCACAGGGCCGCGTCTTGCCGCGTGGGTGCTCGGCGGCCGCTGTTTTTGCTGACGGCTGACGGCTGAAAGCTAGTTCGTCTTCAGACGAACTCTCAGGAAATCGAAGAAGACGCGGAGGACGGCTACGGCCGGGACTGCGAAGACCACGCCGGCCAGGCCCGCGAGTTCGCCTCCGCCTATAACGGCGAGGAGGACGAGGACGGGGTGGACGTGGAGGGCGTTGCCCTGGATGCGGGGGGTAAGGAAGTTGCCTTCTAGCTGCTGGATCAGGGTGTAGACGACTATCACCAGGATCACGCGCGTCGTCGTCGACTCTATAGTGGGCGTCGCGTCTTCGAAGACGGCGGCCACTATAACGGCCGGTATTCCGCCCAGAAAAGCCCCGAGGTAGGGGATGATCGCGGTGGCCGAGACCCAGGCGCCGAGCAGGATGGCGTAGGGGACGTCGAGCATGTAGAGGGCGAACGAGGCGAGGGCGCCCTGGATGACGACGACCACCGCCAGCCCGCCGAGGTAGCGCGAGAGCGACTCGCCGAAGGCGTTCCAAAGGTCGCGGAAGTCGCGCCTGTAGGCCCTTGGGGTGGCCCGCAGGTAGGCGGCCTTCACCTTGCGCACGTCGGCCAGCAGGTAGACCCCCACGAAGAGCACCCCGAAGAGGGCGACCCCGAAGCCGAAGGCCCGCGGGATGAGGCCGAACAGGCCCCGAAGCACGTTCTCCGTGAGGCTCTGCACGCGGTCGAAGAGGTCGTTGACGATCCTCTCGCCAAACTCCTCCGGGTTGGAGCTCGGGAGCAACTGGCGTTCGTCCAGGAAACCGATAACGTCGAGCAGGAGACGGTTGGCCTGGTTGGCGATGGTCGGCACCCGGACCACGAGCTCCCTGAGCTGCTCGATCAGCAGCGGCACCAGGTAGAACAGGCCGAGCGCGAACAGGCCGAGCAGGCCGAGCACGGTCACGAGGATCGCGGCCGGCCTGGGCATCAGGTGGGAGAGCGCCCGCACCGGGAACGAGAGCACGATGGCGAGCGCCATCCCCCCGAGCGCGACGATGGGCACGGTGGGCGCCGCGTACAGCACCAGCGCTAGCGCCACGACGGCCAGCGCGATGATACCGACGAGCACCCGCGCCGAGACGTAGATCGGGGTGGGCTCACCCCCTGTCGGACGCTCCGCAGCGGCCGGACGCGTCCTCGCGCCGCGCCCCAGCGCCCTCCGCAAAGCCCCGAACATACCGCCCCGCTTCATCTTTCCCGGCTCTCCCGGTACGAGATCACACCCCCATTCTACGCGTGTGTGGGCGTCCAAACCCGGCAACATTTGACGCTACTCGGATCCCGTAGACGAATGAGGGAAGCCCGATTATCTCCGACAGCGACTCCACCCGTGCCGCGGGAGACTCACGCACCCGATTTTCGGGAACCGGGCTTGCCGGTCGTTCGATCGCACCATCGAGCCCGCCGAGAGCGCGGGCCGCTCTAGGAGATCTCTATCTCGCAGTTGACGTAGACGTCATTCTGGTCGGGGCCCCCTACGCTCAGGGACTGGTCGTAGTAATCTAAGCCGGGCCCGCAATCGACGAAGTCAACCGCGTCGTCTTTGATGGTGCTGATGGAGTCATCCCCCGGGCCGCCGTACACGTGGTCGCGTCCGGCGCCGCCGATCATGAAGTCGCCGTCTTCGCCGCCGTACATGCTGTCCGCCGCGGCGTTCCCCCTCATGGTGTCCACCCCCGGGCCGCCGACCAGCCGGTCGGGCCCGCCGAGGCCGAACATGGCGTCGTCCCCGCCGAAGCCGCGGAGCGTGTCCGCGAGGACCGCGCCCTTGAGGGTATCGTTCCCTTCCGTTCCATCGAACACGGCCGCAGAAGCCGCCCCGCTTGCGAGTAGCAGCGCCAATGCCATCGCCGCCAACGCCGAACCCATCCGTCGCACAGGCGCCTCCCGATTGCTTTTTGCAGGTCCTGACTTGACCATCGTCAGTCCATCATGTCGTCGCCGGGATCGGCGAACACCGCGTCGTCGCCGTCACCGCCGCGGGCAAAGTCGTTGCCCTTTACGCCGTCGCGGGCGCGAAGCGTGTCGAGGCCGGCGTTGCCGACGAGCTTGTCGGCCCCTTCGCCCCCTGCGAGGGTGTCGTTGCCGACGAAGCCGAGGATCACGTCGTTACCGCCCTCGCCCGAGAGGACATCGTCTCCCCCGAAGCCGCAGATCACGTCCCGGCCCGACGTTCCTTTTATGACGTCCCTGCCCGCGGTGCCCGAGATGGTGCAGGTCCCGAGCCAGGTCTCCGGCGCCGGGAGGACCCCGGTTCTCGCCGAGGCGAGCACCTCGGGTGCGTACCCCGAGTTGCTCGAATGAACGCTGACGAGGCCGGACAGGATTCCGGCCTCGGTCGGACGGACCTTCAGGGTGAAGGTGGCCGACTTGCCCGCGGCCACCTCGCCCAGAGAGCAGCGGATCAGGCGATCCGTTCCCGGTTCGCAGGAGCCCTTCGCGTCACCGTTCACGAACCCGGCGGAGATGAACGTCGAGCCTGCTTCCACGCCGGTTGTGAGCTCCACGTCCCTGGCGGTTTCGGGTCCACCGTTGCGCACGGTGGACTCGTAGAGGAGCGTGCCCCCAACGAAGACGGGGTCGGGCTGGTCGGAGAGGGTCAACCTCACCGCCGCCCCGGTCTCCTGGCAAGCCTGGGCCGGGTCATCCTCCGGCAGGTAGACCTTATGGTCGGGCTCGGCGTAGGCAACGCCCTCCGAAGCCCCGTAGAGCGCCACCGCCTCGGGAACGGTTAGGCCGGCGGGTAGGGTCACTATCCAGAGGCGCTCGAGGCCGCGGCTCTCGTACTCGCCGCCCTCGCCGTTGAGGGCCTTCATGGCGTCCAGCGCCTCTGCGGACGCGTCGGGCTCCATCCTGACGAGTATGTGCCCCGTGTCGTACCCCGGGTCGCAGGCCTCCTGGGAGGAGGCGCGCCCCGCTCCCGGCCCGGCTAGAGCGGCGATACAGACCGCCAGGATCAACGCCAGGACCGCAAACACCGTCGCCCCCGACTTCACACGCAAGACCTTCGCCGACACTACTTGCCCCCTCCTCTGCCCATGACTACACCCCTCTCGGACCCTACCGGGCCCGCAAACACGGTTTCCGGCTGCGCTTTCGGGTATCTGCTCCAGGGCGTAGGCCACCCGCATTGTCGCCAACCGGCGGGGCGGAATCTATAGGGAAACGGCTAAAGATTGTTAGCCACCGGGGCCAGGATCGCACCGCTGGTACCCTGGCTCAGGCCAGGTGCGCGGCCCCGTTTTGCCGGGCCAACGCGAGCGTCTCGTCGTCGAGGGGAACGCGCTCGGCCCCGTAGCGGGCCTCGGCTTCGGCGGCGAAGGCTTCGAGGAAGTCTTCGACGGGGGCCCCGTTTCCGGCGCGGCGGGCGCTGCCGACGCTCTCTGGACGGAAGGGTAGACCGAGGGCGCCGTAGAACTTCGCGAGGACCCGGGCGAGCTCTTCTTCTCCCTCTACCAGCACGATGCCGCCGACGCTCGTCGCCCTGCGCGTCACCCGCTGGGCGATGCCGCAGAGCTTCATGCCGCCCTCCCACCCGCCGACGCGGATGCTGTGGTCGCCGGGGCAGAACTCGTCTCGCACTTCGCCGACCTCGGCGTCTCGCAGCCCCACGCGCGAGAACGCGCCGAGGACCAGCGCCGCCGCCTCGTCGTAACGTTCTCCGATGCCGCGGCCCACCTCTTCTTGCGCCGGGCGGATTATGGAGAATCCGAACGTTCCCGCGTCCGCGGCCGTGGCGCCGCCGCCGGAGGACCTTACCAGGACTGGGTACCCGTCGTCGTTGGCCGCCTTCACGGCGCTCTCGAAGCCGGGCCTGAACGTGTCGCGGCGGGTGACGCCGACGTGGCGGGTGGAGGGCGTGATCGAGACGGTTGCGGGCCTCTCTCCGGCTGCGACTTGCTCGAAGACGGTCCGAAAGTAGCCCGAGGCCGTCACCGGGTCCCGGAAGCGCCCAGGCAACAGGAGGTCCAAATCCCTACCCTTTGTGATCAGCGGGGCGCTTCTTGCCCCGGCGGGGCAGGCGGCGCAAGGCCTTGTAGAGCACGACCGCGGCAAAGAGTATGGCGGCGAGGGCCAGCATCACCGCGAGGGGTATGCTCTCGGCGAGGCCGTTCACCCAGCGCTCCGCGGCGAAGGCGAGGTCGGTGGCGCCGTTGGCGGCGTAGAAGCCTTCGAGCGCCGAAGTCCCCTGAAACGCTATAAAGAGGGTCCCCAGCAGGATGAACATGACGCCGGAGACGAGGTTGGTGGAGTGTACGCCCACCCCGCCCGGCAGCGTTATCTCGCGTCCCCGCAGCCAGCGGCGACGCCCGAGGTCGAAGCGGTCCCAGAGAAGCGCTATCCCGAACAGAGGGGCGGCCATGCCGGCCGCGTAGGTGGCGAGCAGCCCGGCGCCGTAGATGGGCGAGCCGGATGAGGCGGCGACGGTAAGGACCGCGCCAAGGATGGGCCCGGAGCAGAAGCCGGCGAAGCCGTAGACCGCCCCGAGGGCGAAGGTGGAGATGACGGAGTCGCCGTGGGCCCCTCCGAACCGGGAAGGCACGAACGAGAAGCCGCGGCCCGCTATCTGGAGTATGCCGAGGGCGATGATGATAAGCCCCGAGACCAGGATCAGGGTCCCCCTGTAACCGTAGACGAGCCGGCTTACGGCCGCGAGTCCCATACCCAAAGGGACGAGCGTAACCACGAGCCCCCAGAAGAAGACCCCGGTCCTCCACACCAGCTCGAAGCGCGACTGGAAGGCGTAGGCGAAGAACGCCGGCAACAGCAAGGCGCTGCAAGGACTCAAGAGCGAGAGAAGTCCCCCAAGGAAAGAGGCGAGGAGGGAGACCTCAACCACCCTCGGCCTCCCTCTCGGCCTCTTCTATAGCCCGCTCGAAAGTCTCCAGCGGCTGCAGGCCGACTAGCACCTTGCCGTTTATAAAGAACGTGGGCGTGCCGCTGATGCCGAGCCCCTGTCCCTCCTCGAAGTCGGCCTGGACCACGCCCTCGTAGCGGGCGCTCTTCAAGTCTTCCTCGAACCTCCGCGTGTCGAGGCCGGCTTCCTCGGCGAGCGCGGTGAGGCTCTCGTCGTTGTAGCCGCCGCTGTTGCCCGAGGACTGGTTCTCGTACACGAGGTCGTGGTACTCCCAGAACTTTCCCTGGGCCTGGGCGGCCCTGGCGGCGATGGCCGCGTCCACGGACTCCCGACCCTGGTAGGGAAAGTCTTTCCACTCCAGCCTCAACGTCCCGCTCTTCACGTACTTTTCGTACAGTTCCGGTTCCACCTCACGGGCGAACTTGCCGCAGAACGGTCACTGATAGTCCGAGTACTCGGTAAGGACCACAGGCGCGTCCGCGGACCCGAGCGTGGGGGTCCCGAGCTTTGCGGTCCGGCCTTCGCCGGCGGGCTCCTTCTGGGCCTGTCGCCGGTCGTCCGATGCCGCCTGAGGGTCCTCCCCACCGCCTCCCGACAGCACGATAGCGCCGACTGCCAGAAGCGCGATCAGGGGCAGCCCCACGAAGAGCGGCCACAGCCGCCCGGCCCCCCGTCCCTGCTCGTTACCTCCGCCTGTACCGGACAGTGGATGCCTCCCTCCGGGGCGTGCGGCCAACCCGCAAAAGCCCACGCGTCTCTGCTTTCCGGATCGTGTTTTACAACAATCCGCAAGGGGATGTCGTGACCGGTCCGTCTCCCGGGCCGAAGCCGGGGGCGTCGCGTGCTACAATGCGCGCCGTTTAGGGGCCGGCGCGGCCCACTCCGCCTTTTATCCGAAGGAGCTATTCTTATGGAACGACAGGGGAAAGTGCTTATCACCGGCGGGGCCGGGTTTCTCGGTATCAACCTCGCGAGACACTTGCTCTCCCGCGGCTACGAGGTGGCCTCCCTCGACCTCGAACCTTTCGACTACCCGGAACGCGGCCAGGTCGAGGAGCTAACCGGCGACATCAGGGACAGGGCGTTCGTGGACCGCGCCGTCGAGGGCGCGGACTTCGTGGTCCACACGGCCGCCGCCCTCCCCCTCTACTCGGCAGAGGACATCTACACGACGGACGTCGAAGGCACCCGCAACATGCTGGACGCCGCTTTACGCCACGGCGTGAAGCGCTTCGTCCACGTCTCCTCGACGGCCGTCTACGGGATACCGGACCACCATCCCCTCTACGAGACGGACAAGCTGGAGGGCGTGGGTCCTTACGGGCAGGCCAAGATCCAGGCCGAGATGGTCTGCCTGGAGTACCGCGCCAGGGGCCTGACGGTCCCGATCATCCGCCCCAAGTCCTTTGTCGGACCGGAGCGGCTCGGGGTCTTCGCCCTCTTCTACGACTGGGCGCACACGGGGCACGACTTCCCGATGATCGGCTCGGGCAACAACCGCTACCAGCTCCTTGACGTCGAGGACCTCTGCGACGCCATAGCCCTCACCCTCACCCTCCCGGAAGAGCAGGTGGACGACACCTTCAACATCGGTGCCGCCGAGTTCACCACCATGAAGGAGGACTACCAGGCGGTCCTCGACGAGGCCGGACACGGAAAGAAGATCCGGGGCTTCCCCGCAGCCCCCGCCATCGTCGGCCTCCGCGTCCTCGACAAGCTGGGCGTTTCCCCCCTCTACAAGTGGGTCTACGAGACCGCCTCCAAGGACTCCTTCGTCTCGATCGAGAAGGCGCAAGCGCAGCTCGGCTACGCCCCCAAGTTCTCCAACAAGGAGGCCCTGCTCCGCAACTTCCGCTGGTACCTGGCGAACCTCAAGCAGTTCGAGAACGCCTCGGGCGTCTCCCACCGGGTGCCGTGGAAGCAGGGCGCCATCGGCCTGCTCAAACGGTTCTTCTAGGAACACCCTCTCCGCGTTCGGCTATCGGCTCACCGTCCCGATTAGCGACCGAAGCCCGATAGTCGAACTTGCGGTTCGCGGGGCGCTGATCCCCCGTAGACCACCCCGTGCCCACGAGGAAGCAAATTTTGCCCATATCTAGCCCAAACGGGTGATCCACACCAGACGTTATATGCGTAAAATGTGCAAGGCGGGCCGGCAGAGCTGCGACTTTTCGTTCTTCAGCTGCTTTCACGTCAACCGGCCCGCCACCTTATGACCCGGCACCATGCCGGTTCGTTACGGTCCCCTCCCGGATGGCGGCGTACGAAAAGAGGCGGGGAAAGAATCCCCCGCCTCTGTCTTTGAGCCTTACGAGGCCGTCCTAGCCGAGAAGGGCGAAGACCCTATCCAGCAGGCCGGCGATGGCGTTTGTCGGGTTGCCCGGGTTGTCGAGCAGGCCGGTGATCGCGCAGAGCAGGTTGCCGAGCAGGTTACCGGCGCCCGGAACGGCGTTGATGTCGAGCGTGATTTGCGAGAGATCCACCTGCAGACCCAGCAGGTCGAGGAAGATCGGCCCGATGTCCAGGAACAGTATGTCGCACGCGCCGCCCGGCTGCAGGGCCGCGGTGGTCGTGAACGCCTGGTCGGTGATCCGGGTGGCATCCCCGGCCGCGTCGGTGGCCGTGCCGTTGAGGACACCGCTGACGACCAGGTCGCCCGCGCCGTTGGTCGAGGCATCCAGGTTCGAGATCGTACCCTCGAACGTGCCGCCGTCGGCCAGCGTGCCGCTGACAGGCAGGGAGCCCGTACCACTACCCGGCTTCGCGGCCTGGGCGCTCGTCGCGCTCGCGAACAGGGTCACCGCCATCAGCACGGCCGCCAGCAGAAACGCCAGGGCACGCGCGGGCAGCGCGAAGCTAGCTTCGCTCTTCACTTGTGTACCTCCTGAGAGGTCGCTTTCACGTCCCCGAAAGGCTACCCGGTCCTACACGGATGTAAACCTTTTGTTACGATTTTTAAGATTCTTTAATACGGCTCGCCGCCGCGCGGTCTGCCATCCACCCTGGTCCGCCGGGGGGTTGGACGAGTTTCGCCGGGTACTCGCGCGGGTCGGCGTCGCCTTCCAGGATCTCCTTCAGGGCCTCTGCCTTGCCCTCCCCGGCGACGAGGAATAAGACCTCCCGCGCCGCGTTCAGGACCGGCGCCGTCAGCGTGATGCGGGTGGTGTCGAGCTTGGGCACGGGATTGGCGACGACCATGCGGTCGGTCACTCCGAGCGCGGAGGTCTCCGGGAAGAGGCTGGCCGTGTGGCCGTCGCCCCCTATGCCGAGCATGATGAGGTCGAAGGCCGGCAGTTCTTCTTCGAAGAAAGTTCGCAGGTCCCGCACGTAGAGGGCGGCTGCTTCTTCCGGGGGCAGCTCTCCGCGCATGGGGTGGACGGAGCCCACGGGGACGTGGTCGAGGAGCGCCTCCCTGGCCGTCCGGTAGTTGGAGTCCTCGTGGTCAGGGGGCACGGTCCGCTCGTCGCCGAAAAAGACGTGGACGCGGGGCCAATCCACGGCGCCCGCGTAATCGCGGGCCAGGATCTCGTACGTGCTCCTCGGGGTCGAGCCGCCGGCGAGGGCGACGGCGAAGCGCCCGCGCCGCGCTATCGCTTCGGCCGCCTTCTCCGCGAAGGCGCCGGCGGCGGCGGCGGCGAGGTCTTCTGGGGTATCAAAGACCTTGACGCTCACAGGTCCAGTACCTCGACGGCCGTGCGGAGGGCGGCTTCGTAGGCCTCGTCGCAACCGCGGTAGCGGAGCTCTTCCCCGACCAGGACGCCGAGGTCGAACGAGCCGAGGCGGACGGTCCGCTCCGCGGCAAGATCCTCGCCGCGCAGGACGGTGGTGCGGACTTCGGCGCGTTCGCGGTGGCGCGAGACCTGGAAGCTGTAGCCGGGCGAGCGGAGCCGGACGCGCCTGAGCCTGGCGTCGGGAGAATCGGGAGAGAGCTCTGCGGAGACTTTCCCGGACGGGCCGGAGAACTCCACCCGGCGGTGGCTCCCGTCGCGGGTCGCGTTCTCGGGGCTCCATCCGAGGGTCGAGGCGAGCCAGCCAAGCAGGAGCAGGGCGCGGCACTCGCCGCCGGGGGCGTATAGGATCTCGACGCTCTCTATCTTCTCCAACTCGTCCGAGCGCTCCGGAGAGCCGAAGGCGTCGGCCAGCAGGGAGCGCCAGGGGGAGAGGCCCACCCACTGCAGGTCGCCCACGGCCGGCATCTCCTTCTCGCCCACCATGGCCGCCATCTCGCGCAGGGTCTCCTCTCGGTCTTCGCGGGCCGCGGAGTCCACGACCACGCGGTCGGCCAGGTCCGCCATCGCGGCGAACTCGGGGGAGAGGGGCGAGAAGGCGCCCGGATACCAGAGAAAGACGGGCAAGTCGGGGAGGAGCAACGGCCCGGCCAGGCTTTCGAGGTGGTTGGCTGGCGGTCCTTCGGCGTGGACGGTTATCTGCTCGGCGCAGACCTGGGCGCCCCCGCCCCTAACGTTGCAGAAGGCGGAGATCCGGACGTCCACGTTCCTCTCGCCGTCCGGGTCGGAGATCAGGACGATGGCACGGGCCGGGTGGCGGCCGGCCAGGTTCGAGACGGCGCGGGTCACGTCCGGGGCCGAGTCCTCGTCGGTCACCACGATCAGGTTCAAGACGCTGGACCGGAGCGCGAGCGTGCCGTCGTCGTTGGCCCGCAGCTTTCCCAGCTCGTGCTCTATCTCCGCGACGCTCATGGCCCCGCCGCCCGGCGACTGCCTGGCCTCCCCGATCACGGGCCGCTCCGCCCTACATCGCCGAAAGCCGAAAGCTGAAGGCTGAAAGCTTTCTTCACGGCCTCCTCCACTCCCGCCCGTCCCGCTCGAGCAGCGCGTCGGCGTCCTCCGGCCCCCAGGTCCCCGCCGGGTAGGGAGAGACCTCCTTCTTCCGCGCCCAGTGTCGCATCACGGGGTCGAGGATGCGCCACGCCCCCTCCGCCTCGTCGGCCCGGATAAAGAGCGTGGGGTCGCCTAGCATCAGGTCGAGCAACAGGCGCTGGTAGGCGTCGGGCGCCTCCTCTAGGAACGCCGTCCCGTATAAGAGGTCCATGTTCACGGAGCTCACCTCGAAGCCGGAGCCGGGGACCTTGGCGCCTATCTTCAGCGACAACCCCTCCTCCGGCTGGACGCGGACGACGAGGACGTTCGGCTCCAGGCCCTCGGTGTCGTCGTGGGCGAAAGGCGTGTGGGGCGAGGAGTGGAACTGGATGGCGACCTCCGTCGCCTTCTTCGGCATCCTCTTCCCTGCCCGCAGAAAGAACGGGACCCCGGCCCACCGCCAGTTGTCCACGAAGAGCCTCAAGCCCACGAAGGTCTCGGTGACGGAGTCGGGGTCCACGTTCTCTTCCTCGCGGTAGCCGATCACCTCCTCGCCGAAGACCCAGCCGCGGGTGTACTGGCCGCGCACGGCGTAGTCGTCAGCCTCCTCATCGGGGATGGGACGGACCGCTTTCAGGACCTTCACCTTCTCCTCGCGCAGCGATTCGGCGTCGAAGGACACCGGCGGCTCCATCGCGGTGAGGCAGAGGACCTGCATCACGTGGTTCTGGACGATGTCGCGCAGGGCGCCGGCCTCCTCGTAGAAGGCGCCGCGGGTCCCGACGCCTATGTCCTCGGCGACCGTGATCTGGACGTGGTCCACGTAGTGCTGGTTCCAGATCGGCTCGAAGATCCCGTTAGCGAAGCGCAGGGCAAGGATGTTCTGGACCGTCTCCTTGCCGAGGTAGTGGTCTATGCGGTAGATCTGGCCCTCGTCGAAGTGGCGCCGGATCTCCTCGTTCAACTCTTTTGCGCTCCCGAGGTCCCGCCCAAAAGGCTTCTCGATCACGAGCCGCGACCACCCGCCGTTCTCCCCCTCGTTCATCCCGGCCTCGCCGAGCCGCTCCACGATGGTTGGGACGAGCGAAGGAGAGGTGGAGAGGTAGAAGGCCCGGTTCCCCTGCGTCCCCCGCTCCTCGTCCAGCTTCTTCAGGAAGCCCTTCAACTCCTCGTAGGTCTCCGGCTTCTTCGAGTCGCCCGGCAGGTAGAAGATGCCGCCGGCGAAGGAATCCCACACGTCGTCGCTGACCCCGCCCGAGACGTGCTCCTCCAGCGTCTCGCGCAGCTTCTTGCGGAACTCCTCGTGGCTCATCTCCGTCCGGGAGAGGCCGACCACCGCGATCTCCATCGGCAACCGCCGCTGCGAGGCGAGCTCGTACAAAGCGGGCACGAGCTTGCGCGAGGTCAGGTCGCCGGAAGCCCCGAAGATGACCACGACGCCCGGATCGGGCACGCGCGGAAGCCGTTGCTCATCCCTCAAGCTGTCAGCCGTCAGCATTCAGCGCTCGGCTTTCGGGGAGGCTTCAGGTTACAGGTTACAGGTTTCGGGTTTTGTCGGCGAAGGTCTCCAGGTTCTTGACGAACGAGGTGAGCATGCGTTTGAGTTCCGTTACTTCTCCCGTCAAGCGTGCGCAATCGGCTTGCTGAAGGATTGAGAGCTCCCGGGCCAGCAGTAGATGGTTCTCGAGTTCGCTGGCGGAGCCGAGGGCAATCTGCAAGAAGCGTGCGAGGTCGGCGTTGCTTCCTCTGCCGCACCCTTAGGCGATATTGGCCGGGATGGCGGCGCAAGAACGTCGCGCCTGACTCGTAGTAAGCCCGTACATCTCTTCTCGGGGAAACGAGGCGGTGACCTCGTAGACGTCCAGCGTCAGACGATGCCCCCTCTCCCACACTTTCAGCTTCCTGAAATCCCGCGCACCAGACCTCCGACTCCAGGTAATCAGCTCCGCGGCCGTTTACCTGAAACCTGAAACCTGAAGCCTGAAACCCCTCCTTCACTTCTGCTCCTGCTCCGGGTATCTCGTGCTCGCCTCCTGTATCGCGTGCCCGCCGAACTGCCCCCGCAACGCGGCGAGCACCTTCATCGCGAACGAGTCGTCCTGGCGGGAGGCGAAGCGGGCGAAGAGGGAGCCTGCTATGGCGTTGGCCGGCACGCTCTCGTCTATGGCTTCCATCACCGTCCAGCGCCCCTCGCCGGAGTCCTCGACGTAGCCCCTGACGCTGTCGAGGTTCGCGTCCTGCTCGAAGGCGTTCTCGGCCAATTCGAGGAGCCAGCTCCTGACGACGCTGCCCTGGTTCCAGAGGCTCGACAGGGCGCGCAGGTCGTAGTCGTAGCGGGACTTCTGGAGGATCTCGAACCCCTCGGCGTAGGCCTGCATCATCCCGTACTCGACCCCGTTGTGGACCATCTTGGCGAAGTGCCCGGCCCCCGCGTCCCCGAGGTAGGCGTACCCGTTGGCCGGCGCGAGCGTCCGGAAGGCCGGCTCGACGTGCTCGAAGGCGTCGGCATCGCCCCCGATCATGGTGCAGTACCCGACGTCGTACCCCCACACGCCGCCCGACACCCCGGCGTCCAGCCACCTGAAGCCCGCGTTCCTGACCTCCCTGGCCCTGGCGACCGAGTCCCTGAAGTAAGAGTTCGCCCCGTCGACGATGATGTCGCCCTCGTCGGCGAGCTTCATGAACTGCTGGATCATGTCGTCCGTCGTGTCCCCCGCCGGCAACATGCTCCACAACACCCGCGGCGACTCCTGCATCGAGACGAACTCCTCGACGCTGTAGGCCCCCTCGGCCCCGGCCGCGACCGCATCGTCCACCTTCCCCGACGAGCGGTTGCCCGCGACAACACGGTGGTCCCCCTTGTCCACCAACCGGCGGACCATGTTGAACCCCATGCGCCCCATGCCGTAAATACCGATGTCCATTGGCCTCCCTTTGGTCGGCGCTGTCAGCTTTCAGCTATCAGCCATCAGCCAAAAGCTGACCGCTGATAGCTAACTGACTAGCTGTCTCCCTTTGTTCTTTATCTCGTCCAGCATCTCGTTGAAGGGGTCGGCGAATTTCTGGATGCCTTCGCGCTCCAGGACGTCGGTTACGTCCTCGTAGTCGAGGCCGGCCTCGCGGAGGTCGTCCAGGAGGCGGACTGCGTCTTCTATGCCTTCTGTGAGGGTTGGCCGGATGTCGCCGTGGTCTTTTACGGCTTCTATGGTCTTCTTGGGCATGGTGTTGACGGTCTCGGGGCCTACCAGGTTGTCGACGTAGACGGTATCTGGGTAGTCGGGGTTCTTTGTCGAGGTGGAGGCCCAGAGGAGGCGTTGGCGGGTGGCGCCCCGTTCTTCGAGGGAGCGCCAGCGGGAGCCGGAGAAGATCTGGCCGTAGACCCTGTAGGCGAGCTTGGCGTTTGCGATGGCCAGCTTGCCCTTGAGGTCTTCGCGGCCGAGCTTTTCGAGGCGGTCGTCGGCCTCGGCGTCTATGCGGGAGACGAAGAAGCTGGCCACGGAGCGGACACCGGATGGGTCGCCGCCGTTCTCTACCAGCCTCTGTATGCCGCGGACGTAGGCGCGGGCCACCTCGCGGTAGCGTTCCAGGGAGAAGATCAGGGTGACGTTAATGCTCTTGCCGCGCGAGATCATCTCCTCTATCGCCACGAGACCTGGCAACGTAGCCGGTATCTTGATGAAGAGGTTTGGCCTGTCGACCATGCCGTGCAGCTTCTCCGCCTCGTCTATGGTGGCCTGGGTGTCGTAGGCGATGTCGGGCTGGACTTCGAGGGAGACGAAACCGTCGACGCCGCCGGAGCTCTCGTAGACGGGCGCCAGGACGTCGCAGGCCTCCTGGATGTCGGTTCCGGCGATGCCCCAGAACATCTCTTTGGGATCGTCGGTGTTACCGGCGAGCTCCTGGAGCTGGTCGTCGTAGAGGTCCGAGTTTCCAACGGCCTTCTGGAAGATGGCCGGGTTCGAAGTGACGCCGACGATGCCGTCTTCGATCATGGCCTGCAGGCCGCCGTTTCTAGTGTCGTCCCTGGAGAGCTCGTCGACCCAGGGCGCCTGCCCCAACTCTCTCATCTTCCCCAAACGCTCGTTCACTTCCGCCTCCTCGTCGTGGAGCTTTGAGTGGGACCGGCTTCGCGGCCCGTTCCGACAGTCTACACCGCTCCGTGCCGGTGGTTCCCGTTCTTCGCCGTCCTTACCTTGCCTGGCGCGAGACCAAACACGCTTGACCCTGTCCTTACGGCAACGTTTACACTCGGGTCGGAGGTCGAGGCTTGAGAGAGCGGTTAAGGATAGGGGAGGTTGCCCGGCTTGTCGGGGTGACGCCCAAGACGGTGCGTTACTACGAAAAGATCGGGCTCCTGAAGGAGGTCGACCGCTCCGGGTCAGGCTACAGGCTCTACTCGGCCGACGACCTGCTCCGCCTGCAACGCGTTAGGAAGCTGCAGTCGCTCGGCCTCTCGTTACGCCAGGTCGGCTCCGTGCTCGGCGAAGGGCGTAGCGAAGCCTCTCTCAGAGACATTCTGAAAGCGCTGCGGGCAGGGGTGGACTCGGAGATAGGAAGTCTGAAGGAACGCCGGAGGCTCCTGGACGAGATGCTCTCACGCGACGAGTTGGAGACCGCGGGCCCCTCCCCCACCTTCGAGAGGGCGATGGAGCTTCTCGGGAAACACCTCGTCGGCCTGGACGAGAAGACGCTCGAACAGGAGAAGAAGCTCTGGTCCATACTCGATGCCTTCGAGTGGCCCGAGGACTACGACCAGGGCAACGAAAGGCTCTTCAGATACTACGCGGATCACCCCGGAGAGTACCGGGACCTCCTCGTCGTCGGCGAACGGCTCTCCTCGCTCGCGGACCTGCCCGAAGACGACCCGAGGGTAGTGGAGGTGGCTGAGGAACTCGTGGCCTACTTCGAGAAGTACCCGCCGCCGGAGTACCTGGGGAATCCGCCTTGGACGGCGGACGATCCGACAGGACGGACGATGATCGAGCTCATGCTCTCGAGCATGTCCCCGGCCCAGCAGCGCGTCATGGCCCTGATCGGCGAATGGGCCGAAGCCGGAGAAAAGGAGGACGCCGGTGCCTGAAGAACGCGAGAGGGGCGCCGGGCTCAGGGACTTGCTCTCCTTCGCAGGGCCGCACAGGGGGACCATAATCCTGGCGACGGCGCTCGGCCTGGTGGGCGCCCTGGCGGCGCTGGCCCAGCCGCTCCTCGTGGGCGAGGTCTTGAAGTCGGTGAGGACCGGCGGGTCGGTATTCCAACCGGCCGCGTTGCTCGTCGCCCTCTTCGTCCTCGACGCGGCCTTCTCGGGTTTTCAGGGCTACCTGATGGGCAGGACCGGGGAGGGCGTGGTCTTTGGCGTTCGGCGGGCGCTCGTCGGCCGGCTGCTCAGGATGACGGTTGCCGAGCACGACAGGCGGCGAACCGGAGACCTGCTGTCGCGCGTGGGCACCGATACCACCCTGCTCAAGGCCGCGCTCGCCCAGAGCCTGACGAACATCGTGGTCGGGGTGGTCGTCTTCGTTGGCGCGATCCTCTTGATGGCCTTGATAGATCCCCTGTTGCTGGCCGTGGCGCTGGCCTGCGTCGCGGTCGCGACGGCGGTGGTCCTCGTGGTAGCCACGAGAGTCAGGGAGGCGACGGAAGAGGCGCAGGAGAGGGTGGGCACCCTGGGCGCGGCGCTAGAGCGGGCGATACGGGCGATCCGGACCGTCAAGATCGGCCGCGCCGAGGACCGCGAGGAGGAAGCCATCTCGGGCGAGGCCGGGGCCGCCTACGAGGCGGGGGTCCGCGCCGCGGCTTACGAGGCCCTGATCGGGCCCGCCACCAACGTCGCCCTCCAGGGTTCTTTCGTGCTCGTGCTCGGCGTCGGCGGTGCCAGGCTCGCCTCGGGCGACCTTGCCCTCGAGGACCTCGTAGCCTTCCTCCTCTACCTGCTCTACCTCGTCGGCCCCCTCGTTATCGTCTTCTCCTCTTTTGCCGAGCTGCAGCAGGGGCTCGCGGCGATGGGCCGCATCCGCGAGGTGCTCGAAAGCCCCGTGGAGAGATCTTCCGGCGCCACGCCCGGACCGGAACACCCGGCAGCCCCGGTCGCCCGGCTGGACCGCGTCGGCTTCGGCTACGGGCCGGACCGTCCGGTGCTGAACGGGGTCTCTTTCGAGGTCACCGGGCCCGGCCTCACCGCGCTCGTCGGCCCTTCAGGGGCCGGCAAATCCACGGTTTTCTCCCTGCTCGTGCGCTTCTACGAGGCCGATTCCGGGACCGTGGAGTTGAACGGAACCGACGTGCGGCAGCTGCCCCTAAACGAGCTCCGCGGACGGGTTGCCTACGTGGAACAGGACGCGCCGGTCCTCGCCGGCACCGTCCGCCAGAACCTCCTCTACGCGAACCCGGACGCGACGGGAGAGGACCTCAACGAAGTTATCGGCCTGGCCAACCTGCACCGCTTCATAGAGAAGCTGCCGAACGGCCTGGACACCGAAGTCGGCGACGGCGGAACACTGCTCTCCGGCGGAGAGCGACAGAGGATAGCCCTGGCCCGGATGCTCCTGTGCAAGCCCGGCCTGCTCCTGCTCGACGAGGTGACGAGCCAGCTCGACGCCGGAAACGAGAGGGCGCTCAAAGAGACGATCAGCAAAGTCACCAAACGCTGCGCCGTCGTCGTCATAGCCCACCGGCTATCGACCGTCGTGGAGGCAGGCAAGATTCTGTTGCTCGACGGCGGCCGGCTCACAGCCGAAGGCACCCACGACGAACTGCTGGAGAACAGTCCCCTCTACGGGACGCTCGTCCGGACGCAGATGATCGAGGCGGAGGGCCTCTCCAACGGGGACAGATCTCTGAAAGCCTGAGGCCGCCCGCCCTCGAACGTTCGAGGGGACGCCAAACGCTACCCGCAAAAAGAAGGCCAACCCTCATTTCAGGGCTGGCCTTCAAAACTGTGCGGACCGGGTTCCCTAGAAGGGGATATCCTCGAAATCGCTTTCGTTGATATCCACGTCTTCGCGCTGGCCGCCCCGTCTGCCGCTGCCACCGCTCCGGCCGCCCGAGGCACCGTTGCCGCCGCCCTCGCCGCCTTCGCCCCGGCCGCCGAGGAACTGGACGTTATCGGCGGTGATGTCGACCTTGCTTCTCTTGGAGCCGTCCTGGGCCTCCCAGGTACGGTACTGGAGACGTCCCTCGACGAGGATCGGGTCGCCCTTCTTCTTGTAGTTGGCGATCGTCTCGCCGAGCTCGCGCCAGGCGGAGATGTCGAAGAAGTCGACCTCCTCGGAGCGGGATCGGACCCTGTTAACGGCGAGGCCGAAAGAGCAGACCGGCACACCGTCGTTGGTGAACCTTAGTTCGGGATCTCGCGTCAAGTTCCCCGCGAGGATCACCCTGTTGAAACTGACCACGGTTGCTTCCTCCTGTTCTTTGTCTCGCCCGCTAACTCTACAGGAACATGCTCGGTTCTCAAGCGCCTGGGCTTTAGCTGGGAGGCATCGGGCAACAGGTTTCAGGCATCAGGGATGGTCGACGGGTCCCGACTTCGCGCCCCTGAAGGAGGCGGCCTGCAGCCTGTGGCCTCTGGATCAAGGCCTGGTGACGGCGACCTCGATCTCCTGGTCTTTGATAGTCACGATAACGTCCCCGTCCTCGTCGTTCCGGAACACCCTGGCGCCGGACCCGCGAAGTCTCTCCAACGTCTCCGGCGTCGGGTGGCCGTAGGAGTTGTCGGCGCCTACCTGGATCACGGCCACTTTCGGCCGAAACCGCCCGAGAAAGAGCGGCGTCGATGAGGTGTTGGAACCGTGGTGTGTGACTTTCAAGAGCGTGAGTGGTCCGGTATACGGACCGTTCGCCATGTACTCCTCGCTCTTGGCCTCGGCGTCGCCGGCGAGCAGGATGCGGGCGGCGCCGTGGGTGAGCAAGATGCCGACGGAGTTGTCGTTGGTCTCGGAGAAGAGGCCACCCTCGGCCTCGGTCGGGGGCGCGACGACATCGGCCTGAACCCCGCCCCACTCCATCCGCATCCCGGCGCGAACGACCTCGGTATCGGAGCCCTCGTCGCGGGCGCCGCGCAGGAAGGTGTTGTAGGTGAGGGTGCCTTTGGGGTCGCCGGAGAGGTAGACGGTCTCGACCTGGAAGGCGTCGAAGACGTCTAGAAAGCCGCCGATGTGGTCGGCGTCGGGGTTGCTCACGACGATGCCGTCGAGGTCTCTGACGCCCCGGTCGCGGAGGAAATCAACTATGTTCGGGCCCTCCTCGGCCCTGCCGGCGTCGATCAAGTAACTCTCGCCACCCGCCTGCACGAGCACGCTGTCGCCCTGGCCGACGTCTATAAAGCCGACCGAGAGGGAGCCCGAGGGCGGGGGGTCGGCGCCGCCGGACGGGCCCCGGCAGGCGGCCAGGGACAGTATCAGGAAGAGCAGGACGGCGGCGAAGAGACGCCCGCGAGACCCAGCCAGTGGGGCATCGGTAGGGCGGCCTGCTCCGGAGGTCTGCTCTGGCTTGTGGGCGTTTCGCGCCGTGGTCCACCCCTGTCGCTCGGATCGAGGTGGGTATACGGCGCGTGGGGCGTTCTTCTTAAACGGGGGTGAATCTAGGTGAGGGGGGATTTCGCGTCGCTGCGAAAGAGGAGTTCGGCCCTGTCGACCACTTCCAGCACCGTCTCCAGGGAGGGGTTGTCCAGCTCGAAGCGGTGGTCACCCAGGCGGGCGACCGCCGTTCTGTCGGGTTCGGGGGGGAGCTCGATCCAGGCCACCCTGCCGTCCGGGTCCGGCCCCTCCGGGCGGCTGCAGATCACGGCCTGCGGCGCGAAGCGGTCGAGTCCTTCCTTCAGGGCGTCGGCCCCTGTTGCCTCCACCTCCACGCCGGGACGCAGGACCTGGATCGCCGACGATATCGCCCCCTGGTAGGCGCGGTACTCTTCTTCGAACGCTACTAGCAGCCGCATTTCTGTCGGCCCGCCTCTCAAATCCACAACCCCTTCGCCTGTAGTCGTCCGCGGCGCGTAAGCGGAGCCCGCGTCCCGCAGGACGGCACTCGCTACCCAACGAGTTGCCTCGCCGCCGCGAGGATGTCGTCTACGCACACCCCCGTGGTGAGCACTTCGGAGGTACCCCATTGCCTGGCGACGTTTTCGCGGCTCGCGGTCAGCCCTAGCACCGTGGCACCCGACGCCTTCTCACCCAACTCGCGGATAAACTCTTCCGCTCCACCGCCGGGGAGGTCGAGGTCCACGACTGCCAGGTCCAGTTCGCCGTTCAAGCCTTCGAGGGCCGCGCTCGCTTCTTCCGGCGAGGAGATATCCGCGTAGACTTCGAAACCGGCCCGGTATTCCAGCATCACCGCCAGGGCCTGCCGGAAGACGGCGTGGTCGTCGAGGATCATGATCCGCCCGGTCTTGCCGTTTATCTCGCCTGTCGGGGGTACACCCCTATCTTCTGTGTTCGGTCGCATGATCAAAGCATCTCCTCCTTACCTTTTCGGTCTTTCTTCTCCCGGCTCCCCGAAGGGAGGGGGAAACGACCTTGCGGACGACTCGCGCGGTCCGCGGGTAAGGAGCGTCAGCCGGGGCGCTCGTTGGGTGGGCGTGGAGCGGAGCTGGGTACCAGGGGTTCGCGCGAGTGCCACGAGACCTCGCCGTCTACGCGCGGGAGTACGGCGGAGAACGGGGCCAGGACCGCGAACTGGTGGAAGAGCTTCTCGGCGGCGCCGCCGCAAGACCCGGACTGGCCGGAGGTAAGGGAGTTGCCCGAGGAGCAACCGGGGGAGACGGGCGCGGGAGGCGGCGCCGGGAAGCTCGCGGGCGGCGCGCTATCGGCCGGCGACCCGGGCCCTCCCCAAACACCCTTGGCCGCCTGCTTCAGCCCATCCGCCAGGTTCTCGACACTTTCTTCGATCAGGGCCCCGACGCGTTCCGGAACGGTCCCAAGAAGTACGGTCGCCGACCGCACCAGCCCGCCCGCCAGACGCCCGACGATTCCGTCTCTCTCACCGGCGCCCGCGGCTTCCACGACATCCCCTTCTGAAACGACGTCCCTGGCAGCCATGCTCTTCAACGCCAGGCGGGAAGCCTCCGGCCCGGTCTGGGGCGTCTTCTCGGCGGAAGCCGCAGGAGTGTCCCGTACGTCCGGCTTCGGGGCGGGGCCGTCGGGGATCGGCGCGGGTTCGTGCGCCGCCGGCTCGTCCATCGGGACCGCGGCGGTAGGGCCGGGGTCCGTCACCGCCGCGGAACCACCGGGCGAGGCCACCTTCTCTGAAGGTACCGGAGGCGCGGGAGCGGGATCTACTGCCGTCCCGCCCTCCGGAGGATCGGTGAAAGGCGTGGCCTCAGGAGCCGGATCGGGCACCGGGTCTGAGGGCGCGGGACTCTCGGGGAGTGGGTCTTCGATCGGCGCGGAACCGGGGTCTTGTGCGGGGGGCTCCGCCCCGGGGTCCGGCATTACCGGTTCTTCCGCCACAGGGTCACCCGGTGCCGGGTCGACCGGGGGCGGGTCTGCCGGCACGGGGTCTGATGGCGGTGGGTCCGGCACGGGCTCCTGGACGGGCTCCGGCTGCGGTTGCTGCACAGGTTCGGGCTGCGGTTCCGGTTGCGGTTGAGGTGCAGGCTCCGGTTGCGGTTCCGGCGTAGGCTGCGGAATGGGCTCCGGTTGGGGCTGCGGCTGCGGTTCGGGGGTGGGTTCTGGCGTGGGTTCCGGTTGCGGTTCGGGGGTGGGCTCTGTCGCGGGGGCGGGGGACGCCGTGGGAGGGAAGTCCTCCGAGGCTTGCGTCGGGTCGGACGCGGTTGGGTCCTGTTGTACTACGTCCGCCGGAGGTGGATCGGCCGCGGGCCGGGGCTCTTGCTCCGCCTGCGGTCCCGCGGACGCCTCCGGAGCCGGTTCGTTGGGTTGGGGCGAAGCAACGGGTTCGGCCGAGCTTTCGGCAAGAGGACCGTCCGGAGTTTCGGAGACCACCTGAGCCCGGGCCTGTCCGGCGGTAAACAGGATGAGGCAGGAGAAGAGGAGGGCCAACACGCCGGAGACCACCAGGGTCTCTACGCCCGGGTCCCGCGGGCGGTCCGTCGATACTACGGGGACGCCCGGTCCCCGAACACATTCTGCGGTCCGCTTCATCCGGCCGTAGCAATCCTCTCCTGGCCGGCGTGGTTGCAGCGCCGGCACGGGTTCGCGTTGGCAAAAACGGTAGACGGTTGCACCACTGGCTCCCTCCGCCCCGGTGCCCAGACAAGGAACGGAAATCTAGGCCTCTACCAGCCGAAACCTCGTCCAAGAATCTTAGTCACGGGCTATACGAGGCGCAATAGCTCGTATGGTGGATAAAATTCTAGTCCGTTTGGGCTACGCACCCTTCGCACCGGGCCGTCGGGCGTGTTCGGAGGATGCGGTATCCGGATCGGCCCGCTACTCGCGGCCCTCGGGGGTGAGGCGGTCGATCCACTCGTCGGCCTCCGCGCGGTTCAGGTCCGTGAGCGGTTTGCCGATGCGCTTCTCCAGGCGTTCTACGCCGCCGTCGCCGGCCCACTCGCCGGCCAGGGTCCTGAGCAGGTCCACCTGACTCTTGCGCGCCTTCGCCCCGGCCCTGCTCCCGCCGCCCTTGCGGCCGGCCGAAGCGGACGCCGAAGGCGCCTCTTCCACCTCGCCGTTGGGGCTGCCCGAGTCCGCCTCGGTTGCGGGCTCCGCCGCGGGCGTGTTCCGACGGGCCCTCTGCTGCGGCCCCTGTTGTGGGGCCTGGCTTTCGCCCTGGCGTTCGCCCTGGCGGGCGTTGCCGGGGCGGATAGGGGTGGGCCTGGCCGGGGCGGAAGCCCCGGAGCCGCGGGACGCCCTGCCGTAACCCGACGAGGCGGGGGGCGCGTCGTCGCCTTCGGAGAGCTCTTCGAGGGCCGTGGCGCCGACGTTCACCGCGTCGCGCAGCGCCCTCGCCTTGGCGCGGGTCTCGGCCATCCTTATGACGTGCGGCGCTATGTTCCGTCCGACGTTCTCGGGGGAGGCGTCGCCTATGCCCGAGAACTTACGCCCGTCTTCCATCTCGCAGATCGCTTTGACTATGGCGACGTTGCCATTCTCCGAATCGGGGACCTGCAAGAGTTCCGTGTCTATGCCGCGAAGGCCCTGGCCGTGGGCCTCGTCCAACAACCCCTGGAACAGGACGTATTGTTTTCCCTGCCTCGTGATCATGAACTCGTCTCTCACAGGCCTCGCCTCACTTCGGCCTCGCGGTAGTCCTCGCCTTCGAGGGAGATCCAATCGCACATCGAGATGATCCTGCTGGCCGTCCTCTCCCCGAGCTGGGCGGCGAGGTCCTTGGGCCCCGTGTTGGACGTGAAGATGGTCGGCAACTCCTCCCTGTAGCGGTGGTTGACGATGACGAAGATGCGCTCCCTGACCCAGTCGTTGGCCCGCTCCGCCCCGAGGTCGTCGAGCAAGAGAAGATCCGCGTTCTTCACGGAGTCCATCCACTCGTCGATGTTCCTGCCAGGGGCGTTGTAGGTCCCGCGCATGTTGTCCAGAAGCTCTGGCACCGTGACGAAGAGCGCAGGCACCCGCTTGCGGGCTATTAGCTCGTTCATCACCGCGACCGCGAGATGAGTCTTGCCTGTCCCAACATCGCCGACGAAGTACAGGCCGTGGCCGGTTTTCCGGTTCTCGTCCCAGTCTTTGAGGTACTCCTGGACCTTCTCCATGGCCCTCGCCGCGGCGGGACTCACGTAGGGCTTGAAGCTAGTGAGGGTGTAGCCCTTCATGCGCTTGGAGAGGCCGCTCTTTTCTTTGAGGGCGCCGACGCGGGCGTTGCGGCGCATGAGCTCCCACTCGCGCGTGTCGTTCTTTTTCTCGCACTCGGGGGTGCAGGGGTGGTAATACCACTCGCCGCCCTTGCCGTACTTCTTCTGGAGGGCGGGGGGGAACTCGACCCACTCGGCGGTCAGCTCCCGGCCGCAGTGGGAACAGACCTGGTCGTCGAGCCTCAAGACCTCCGCGGGCTTACCCCTCTTCCCCGAAGAGCCACTCGTACCCCTCCCTGCGCCTGGCAGCAGATTGTCTATCCGTTCCACCCCTCACCCCCCCTCCAGCGAAGCTCTCCCTTACCTTCAACGCCCCGCCCTTTACGGCCCCACTCTCCTGAACGAGCCTGAGCTTGCGGTCCTGCTCGAAGCGCTCAACGTCCTCAACGGTCTTGACGCCCCGCTCGACCCACCGCTCCAGGATGCTCCTGACGTAGCCGACGCGCCTCGCGTCCCGCTCGCTGGCGATCTTGAGCGCCTCCCGCACCGCGTCGGGCGTGAGCCCGTCCCGCCCGCAATACCCGTTCAAGAACTCCAGGATGTGCGGCGCCGGCAACGTCCCCATAAACCGGAAGTAGTCGTCTGCCGAAACCCCCTCCGGCTCGGCCCGCACCACCTGCACGTCCCGGACCGGCGCCTCGCGTACGGACTCTTCCCTCTTCCGAACGACCTCGCGGGGACGTTCTTGCCGGGCCTCCTTCGGCCGCGCCGATCCAGCCGGCGGGTGCTCGGCGACCTCCAGCCAGCCCTCCCGCTCGAAGACGAACCCGGCTTCCACCAGCGTCTCGAAGGCTTCCCCGACCCCCTCGGGCGTCAAACGCAAAAGCTCCGCCAGTTCCTCGGCGTCGACGGCATCATGCCCGACGTCGGGCAGGACGCGCAGCAACTCGTAGAGGGCGACGGCCTCGGCGCCGAGGTGCGGCATCCAGCGCACGTAAAGCCGGGCGCGGCCTCCCCGCGCCCGAGTCTCACCCGGCGGTGTGAGCCTGAGCCTCTCCATCCTGCACGCCAGTATAAGAGCTTCGCACCACGCTGGCTACGCCGAAAAGCTGTCAGCCGTCAGCGTTCAGCTTTCAGTCAGTTGTCTTTGTTCGTTGCGTCGCACGTTATCCGAACCGTCGTGCAGAGCGCTAACTCATGCCGCTATGCACGGCAAGAAGCTTTTAGCTGAAAGCGAGGGCCGCAAGGCCCGAAGCGTGCCGAGAGCGGAGGCCATAGGCCGCAGCGCGCTGACAGCTATTCTGCGGCGGGCTCCCTGGCGGGGAGGTTGCGGTCCGAGGCGTCTATGCCGGGGATGAGGCCCTGGCTGGCGGCGAGGCCGAAGAAAAGGGCCCCGACGCAGAGGAGGACGGTGAACGTGCCGAGCCTGCGGGAGCCCAGAAAGTAGCCGAGGATGCCCAGCATCGCGCCGACGGCACCGGGCGAGACGGCCGCGCCGCCCCCGAAAAAGGCGGCCACGATGCCGCCTATTCCGAAGAGGATGCCGACGAGGCAGGCGAGCCTGCCGGCCAGGAGCTTCACCTGCCGCTCGCCGCCGGCGCTCCGCTCCTCGCCCGGCCCCCCGAGGTCTTCGCTCGGTCTTCTGGAATCCCTGTCGTCGGTCAAAATCGCCCCCGTCGCGTGTGTCTGGGTGGTTCCGGCAAAGCGTACCCGGCCAGGGTACTAGTATAATCCCCGTCTTGTGAGGTTCGAGCGCGCACTGCCTGGCACAAACGAGGTTTTCGGGCCCGACGGCCTGCCGCGCCGGATCTACGAGGGCGTCTTCGAGGAGCTGGAGGGGGCGGGCCCCGCCCGCTGGGACGAGAAGAGGGCGAAGGCCCACGAGGCGCTTCTGGAGGAGCAGCATTCTTTCGGGGTGCTCCGGGGGGACAAGACGCACCCGACGGATTGGATCCCGCGCATAGTCCCCGCCTCGGACTGGGCCCGCCTCAGGAGCGGCCTCGAACAGCGCCTGCGCGCCATAAACGAGTTCCTCAGAAGGCTCGAAGCCGGCAAAGATGAGGTGGTCCCGCAGGAAGTCCTCGAGAGCAGCATCCTCTACGACACGGGTACGCCCAACCGTTTCGGACCCGTGCCGGTGCGCCAGATCGCCTTCGACGTCGTCGCCGTCGAGAGCCACAAGGCCGGGCAGACGGGCGGCTGGGAATACCTGGTAATAGAAGAGAACGCCAAGATGCCCGTCGGCCTCGCTGCCATGACCAGAAGAAGACGGATGGGGGAGGAGATCTTCTTCCCGAAGACCTACAAGAACCTCCCCGTCTACCCCCTCGACGGCTGGCTCGCCCGCCTCGGGGACTCCCTGAGGGCCTCATCTCCCAAAGGCCCCGAAGCCACGCTCGCCGTCGTTTCGAGCGGCCCCGCCGACCAGTTCTACCTGGACCACCACATCTACGCCCACGAGATGGGCGCTATTCTGGCCGAGACCAAAGAGCTTGAGATAGACGGTGGCTTCCTCGTGCACGTTCCGACCGGGCGCCGCATAGACGTGGTCTATGAACGCGTGGACGAGGACACGCTCTACGCGGAGGTGCCGGGCCTCCTCGAGTGCCACCTCGCGGGCAAAGTCCACGTCCTCTTCGCGCCCAACTCGGAGGTCATAGACGACAAGGGCGTCGGCGTCTTCGTCCCGGAGATGGTGCGCCGTTATCTGGGGGAGGAGCCCCTGATAGAGAACGCCCGAACCTGGTCGCTCGCCGTCGAGGAGGACAGGCGCTACGTGATGGAGAACTTCGCGGATCTCGTCGTCAAGAGCCGGGGGGGCTACGGCGGCAAGGAGGTCATGATCGGGCCCGAGGAGACACGGGCGGGCGTCGAGAAGTTCCGCCGGCTGGTAAAGGAGAACCCGGTCGAATACGTGGCCCAGGAGACCATAGACTTCTCGACCCACGTCCTCTGCGAGACGAACGAAGCCGGCGACGACTTCCTCCTGCGCGACTCGTACGCGGACTACCGGGTGCTCGTGCTCGCGCCGGATCCCGAAGACCCCGGTGTCGTGGAGGCCGTGCCCGGTTCTCTGAGCCGGGTGGCGGCGCCGGGCAAGCACGTCGTGAACATCTCCAGCGGGGGCAAGATGAAAGATACGTGGGTGCTCGAGAGGTGAGGTACGGCGACCTCATAAAGGACACCTTCCGGATAACGCTCCGTAACCGCTACCTCTGGTTCTTCGGCTTCTTCGCCGGCGCGTCGATACCTTCGGGGGGCGGCGGTGGCTTCAATCAGGAGAACTTCGAGCAGTCGGGCGGCGGCGCCTCGTCGATGGTCGCCCAGGTTGGCCCGGGCGATCTCGGCGGCGCGGCGTTCGTCGTGGGGCTCGTGGTGGTGGCGGTCCTTGTCGCGTTGTTGTTCATAGTGATGTCGCTGATCTCGCAGGGGGGCCTGTCGGAGAGCGTCGCCGCCGTAGACGGGGGCCAGGGGCGCGGGTTCGGGTCCACCTTCCGGTCGGGTCTCGGCAACTTCTGGCGGGTGCTCGGGTACTACGTGGTCTTTTTCCTGATAGGGCTCGGCCTGCTCGTCGCGATTGGAATCCCGATCGCCTTGCTGATCGGCGGCACCTTCGCCGTCACGCAGTCGGTCGGCGTCCGGATCGCCGTCGCCGTTCTGGTGGGGCTGCTTGGCGTTGCGGCGCTTATCGCGGTCTTCATCCCGCTGTCCGTGATCGGGCAGTACGCCCTGCGGGAGATCGTGGTCCGCGGCGAGCGCGTATTCGGGTCCGTGAGGGCAGGGTACGGGGTCTTCCGCCGCAACATCGGCAGGAGCCTGCTCCTGTGGCTCATACACCTGGGGCTCATGATCGCGATCGGGATAGCGATGATCATCGCCCTGCTGCTGATCGGCCTGATCCTGTTCATCCCCACGATCGTGCTCGGCATCTCGGACTACACCACGGCGGCCGTCATCACCGGCGTGATAGCCGGCCTGATCCTGCTCCCCATCTTCCTCATCGCCTCGGGCGCCGCCGGCACCTTCGGCCACGCCTTCTGGACCCTCGCCTACCTCCGCCTGACCGCGCCGGATGCGTTCCCAACACCCAACATCCAAGACCCCGTGTAGGACCCACGACCAAGGAAAGGCTCACGCATGCCCAAACTCGATGGCAAGGTAGCTGTAATAACGGGCGCTTCGAGCGGCATCGGCGAGGCCACGGCCGAGGCCCTCGCCGCCGAGGGCGCCTCCGTGGTCGTCGCGGCCAGGCGCGAGGACCGGCTCGCCGACCTGTCCAATCGGATAGAAGAGGGCGGCGGCAGGGTGCTTGCGGCGTCCTGCGACGTGACCGACGAGGGGCAGGCGCACGGCCTGATCCGAAAAGCCGAAGAGGAGTTCGGCCGCGTGGACATCCTCGTCAACAACGCCGGCGTCATGCTCCTCTCCAGCGTCGGCAAGGGCCTCTCCGACGAGTGGCGCCGCATGTTCGACGTCAACGTCCTGGGCCTCCTCTACACCACAGACGCCGCCATAGAGACGATGAAGCGCCAGGGCGGCGGCCACCTCGTCAACATCTCCAGCGTCGCCGGCCGCAAGGTGACCCGCGACTCCAGCGGCGTCTACGCCGGCAGCAAGTTCGCCGTCGGCGCCATCTCCGAAGGCCTGCGCCAGGAGCTGTTACAGGACAACATCCGCGTGACCATCGTCGAGCCGGGCGCGGTAGCCACGGAGCTAGCCGACCACATCACGGACGAGGACGCCAGGGAGAGCCTGGGCGGCTTGCTGAACCTGGAGATCCTGCAGGCCGAGGACATAGCCAACGCCATCGTCTACGCCGTGACCCAGCCCGAGCGCGTAAGCGTCAACGAGATCCTGATCCGCCCGACGCAGCAGCCCGTCTAGGCAGCCGAGCCCTTTCTCTTAGAGGAGCCCATCCGCTAAAGGTCCCGCTCGCTTCTTCCGATGTTCGTATTGTCGCAGGCGAACGACGAGAGGAGCGGGGGACGTGGAGGAGACGAAGGCCCAACCCGGCGGGCGTAGACTGGTGCTCGGCTTCGACGCCGGATGCATGACCTGTAGCGAGCTGGCCCGGCGGATCGAGGAGCGCGTCGTAGATAAAGTAGAGGTTCTCAGCCTCAATGACCCCATGATGGAGCACTGGCGAAGGGAAGCCTTCGGGGATGACGCGCCCTGGGCTCCTACGCTTATCGAGCTCAACGGTGGTCCGGTGAAGGCCTGGACCGGCGTGCGAATGGGCGCCCGTCTGAGCCGGGCCCTCGGTCTCGTCCCGACGTGGCGGGTCATGCAGGTGCTGGGAGCGGCCAACGCAGATCTCGAGTTGGCAGATTCGGCCGCCATCAGGGCGGTATCGGGCCTCTCCCGCGGACAGTTTCTCAAGGGTGTGGGTGGGGCTGCGGTAGCGTTGTCTGTTTTGTCCGGCACCGGCAAGTTACCTTCGCCGGCCGATGCAGCTTCCTCGGTCGATTACCAAGAACTGACCGGGGCCGAGCTAGCGAACACCGCCCGTAGGGTGGCCAGGCGCCCGGACGTTGTGAACCTGATGGGAAAAGGCTGGCGGGACAAAGTCTTGAACGGCCGCCGCGTCGAAGCGGAGATCGCAGACGCCGGGAAGGACCGCCGCATGATTCTGGAGGCGATCAACCTCGACAACGGAGAGATCTCGTCGGCCGACGGCAAACCTACCTTCTCAGGCGATCTGGCCGTCGTGAAGGGCGCTAGGCACGTCCTGTCGGGAGGAGACGGCATGGTGGCCCTCTCTTTCGTAATGCCGCACAGCGATCGTCTGCTGGTCTACTACGAGTACGAGAAGCCGAGGTTCCTGCCTAAGGATCAGGTAAAGACCAAGTCGGAGGCTATGCTCTACAGGCAGGAAGGCGAAGGGCTGGTGTTGGAGGAGGCCAGTTCGAACGGACACCGTCAGATCCTGCTGGATAAAGCCGACTCTTTGCCTCCGACACGGGGTAGCGGCTTCTGTCTCCCAGACAGGAAGTGCAGCAACCCGTGCGATATCGCATACGGGTACAGCTCCTGCAAATACCTCAAGTCGATAGGTTGCGTCGCGTACCAGTGCCGGGCGTGCGCGATCACCTGCTGGGGAGGCTACCTGCTCTGCGCCGCGTGCGCGCTTGTTATCTGCACGTGGGCCGTCGTGCGTCAGTGCTGCAGAGGAGGCTACGGTTGCAAGAGGTGCGGTTGGTGCCACTAAACGATAAATCTGTTGGGCCAGCTCTCTTACAGGACAGAATTTAGATACACCAGAGGGCGAGAAGGGAGGCTCGTGACGGGCAAGATCTTCAAGGAACCCGCAGGCGGAAGACGCGCTTGGGTTTTCCTACTGATAGCGTGCTACTTTTTCGTCGAAACGATCTTCTTCAGGGAGGGGCTCTTCGACAGGCTCGCGTACCTGACCTTCGGAACCGCGGTCTTGGGGTTCGGGCTGGCAGAGATCCTACCCCGGGACCGTACAAGGCTAGCCGGCGCGCTCAGGATAGGCGGCGTGGCACTGATGGTTCTGACAATGGTCGTGCGGGCCGTACAGCTGACCGCTTTTGCCGGATAACGGCGGTTCGACCAACCGTGTTCGGCGTGGGCGCCCCGGAGGCCCTGTTCATAGGACTCATCGCGCTTTTCGTCTTCGGTCCCGGCAATCTGGCCGAGGCAACCAGGATTGCGGGGGCGATGCTCGGTAAGGCTCAAAGGAAGCTGGACGAGGCCAACGCTGAACTTATATCTGCGGATTACCCGGACGAATGGTTCGTGGAACGTGGCCTGCAAACAGATGATCTCTTCGACGAGCGCCCCGTGGACTGAGAAGCGCCTTTCTTTTCCGTACGGTGGTGTGCCTCTAGCATCCGGTCTCCGTACGAAGAAGATCCCGGTCAGTACCGCGCCGGCACCTGGACCTTCTTCTCGTCGCCCGCGCGGCCCTGCTCAGCTTCGAGCAGGCGGTTCATGGACTCGACGGCTACTTCTAGCTCGGCGCGGCGGGGTTCTGTTGTGGTCAGGTACCTCTGGAAGAGGTTGCCGATGGCTATTGAGGGGCGGGTCTGGCCGAGGACGAACCAGGCTTCCGAGATGAGGATGAACTGGAGGAAGGCGTAGCCCCACCAGGCGATGAGGGGGTCTAAGAGGGCCGCGAGGACTATGTAGACCAGGATGTTGGTGCCGCAGCGGGGGTGGATGCGGCTGCTGGATCTCGCCCCCTGCATCGTCACCTCGCCGTATTTTTCGTAGGCGGCGACGGCCTTGTGTTCGGCGCCGTGGTAGCGGCCTATCGGGGAGAGCTTCATCCCCGCGAAGAAGAGAAGCAGGATGGGCAAGATGGGGAACGCGGCGAAGAAGGAGAAGAGGCCGCCAAGGGCGCCGCCTCCACCGCTGCCGAACTCCATCAGACGGACGAAGAGCCAGAGGACGGCCATCGTGGCGGCGAAGAAGACGAGGGTCCAGATGGATCCGACGACCTGGATCAGGAGCCTGCCCCAGAGAAAGACCGAGCGGACTATCGGGAGGCGCGAGATCTTCAACGCCAACGGGTTCTCTATCTTGGGGATGTTCGACGGCTCTACCTGGACGTGGATCTCCCCGCCCTTCCGGTAGGCGACGCTCATGTAGTTGGGGCCGAAGAGATCGAGCCCGTCCCAGCGGGCCATCCCCCCAAACTGCATCCGCTCTTCTTTCACGGCGTCTCCGGCCACGCGATCCCTTCTTCGGGCAAAAACCAAGGCACAGAGATTAACACGCGCGATGCGATACCTACGCGGCCGAGGAACCATCCCGACGGACGAGGCGCAGCAGACCCGCCTCCGTCACGAGCTCCCTGTCGGCGAGGAAGCGGGTGCCGACGCCGCCGCGGCGGAACTCCTCGTCTTCGAGGATGGCGAGGTGGAGCGGGATCGTCGTCTCCGGACCCGAGACGGCGAACTCGTCCAGGGCGCGCAGGCCGCGCCTGAGGGCGGCGTCGCGGGTGCGGGCGTGGACTATCAGTTTCGCCAAGAGCGAGTCGTAATTCGGAGGCACCCTGTAGCCGGCGTAGAGGTGCGAGTCGACCCTGACGCCGGGGCCGCCGGGCGGGTTGTAGAACTCCACGGGTCCGGCCTGCGGTAGGAAGTTCCGCCGGGCATCCTCGGCGTTGATCCTGAACTCCATCGCGTGCCCGTCGGCCACGAGCGCAGAATCCGGGATAGCCAGGGGCTCGCCAGAGGCGATCATGAGCTGCTCGCCCACGAGGTCGACCCCGCTTACCATCTCCGTTACCGGGTGCTCCACCTGCAGCCGCGTGTTCATCTCTATAAAGAAGTACTCGTCCCCGGAGACGACGAACTCGACGGTCCCGGCCCCCTCGTAGCCTAAAGTGCCGACCAAATCCGAGGCGGCGGACAGGAGGCCATCGCGCATCTTTTCCGTGAGGTCGGGCGCCGGGGACTCCTCTATAAGCTTCTGGTAGCGGCGTTGGATCGAGCAGTCTCTCTCCGGGAAGGCGACCGTTGCCCCCGAGGAGTCGGAGAGGACCTGCACCTCGACGTGCCGCAGGCTCGTAAGGTACCGCTCGACGTAGACGGCCCCGTCGCCGAAGCTGGCCCCCGCCTCGCGGCTCGCGCCGAGAAAGGCGTTCTCGACCTCGCCCTCGTTCTCCACGACGCGCATACCCTTGCCCCCGCCGCCGGCGCTGGCCTTGATGACCAGCGGGTAACCGACCTCGGCGCCCACCCGCTTCACCTCGGAGGCGCTCCCGCAGACGCCGTCGGAGCCGGGCGTGATCGGGACGCCGGCCTTCCTGGCAGCCTCCCTGGCCGCCGCCTTGTCCCCCATCATCGCGATCACCCCGGACGAAGGACCGACGAGCTTCAGCCCTACCCTCTCGAGTATCTCCGCGAAGCGGGCGTTCTCGGCCAGAAAACCGTAGCCCGGATGGACGGCGTCTGCCCCGGTGAGCTCCGCGGCCGAGATGATGGCCGGCACGTTCAGGTAGCTCTGGCCAGCCGGCGGCGGGCCTATGCAGACGGACTCGTCCGCAAGCTCGTGGTGCAGGGAGTCGCGGTCTGCGGTGGAGTAGACGGCGACGCTGCGGATGCCGAGCTCGCGGCAGGCCCGGATGATCCTGAGGGCGATCTCGCCCCGGTTCGCGACGAGGACCTTGCCGATCATCTACCCCTCGTCGGGTCGGAGGCGGAAGAGGGTCTGATCGTACTCGACGCCCGCTGAGTTCTCGGCTACGACCTCGACGACTTCGCCCGAGACGTCAGCGACGATCTCGTTCATCATCTTCATGGCCTCGACGATGCACAAGACCTGCCCAGCCTTGACGGTGTCCCCCACTTCCACGTAGGAGCTCTCTCCGGGCGCCGGCGCCCGGTAGAAAGTGCCGACCAGCGGCGAGCGGATCGCGTGCAACCCGTTCACCTCGGGCGAGACGTCCGGCGCCTCGACGGGGGCCTCGGTCCCGGGGGACCGTTGCACGGTGACCGGGGCTGGCGCGGTCTCGGGCATCGCCTTTACGGAGATCTCGGTCTCGCCCTGGCGGACCCGGATCTCCCCCACCCCGCTCTCGCGCAGGAGGGCCACCACCTTCTCGACCTGATCCAGCGGGAGCTGATCCTGCCGTTTTTCTTCCTCGCTTCGCATAGCCCGGGATTCTACACGGCACGCCGTGGGAAAACCCGCCCCCGGTTGTACAATTCCCCAAGTTCCATGATCGGGTCTTCGTGAGCATCAACGTCCTCGACCCCCGGGTGGCCCAGCAGGTCGCCGCCGGGGAGGTGGTCGACCGCCCGGCCTCCGTCGTGAAGGAGCTGGTCGAGAACGCCCTGGACGCCGGGGCGACACGCATCGAAATCGAGCTGGAGAGCGGCGGCACCTCCCGCATCCTGATCCGGGACGACGGCTCGGGCATGCCCCCCGAGGACGCCCGCCTCTCCGTCCTGCGCCACGCCACGAGCAAGATCCAAAAGGTCGAAGACATTGAAGCCGTAACCACCCTGGGCTTCCGCGGCGAGGCCCTCCCTTCGATAGCGAGCGTCTCCTCCTTCTGCCTCACCACCTCGACGGGCGAGGGCGCCGCGACGAAGGTCGCCGTGGAGGGCGGCGCGAACGCGGAGGTCTCCCCCGCCTCCCACCCCAAAGGCACCACCGTCCTCGTGGACCGCCTCTTCTACAACGTCCCGGCCCGCAGGGCTTTTCTGAAGGGACCGCGGGCCGAACGCGCCGCCATCGTCGAGACCGTCACCCACGTCGCAGTCGCCCACCCGAAAGTCGCCTTCCGCCTGACTGAGGGCGGGAGGGATTACCTGTCCCTGCCCGAGGCAGGCGATTTGCTGGAGCGGCTCGCCCAGATCCACGGCGTCGCCAAGGCGCGGGCGCTGCGCGAGGTCAAGTACGAGTCGGGCGCTTTCGAGATCTCGGGCTACGCCGCCCTGCCGAGCCTCACGGAGGGCGGCCGGTCCTGCCAGACGATCTCGGTGAACGGACGCTTCGTCCGGGCGGACAACCTCCACCGCGGCATCGATAACGCCTACAGGGCGACGGTTCCGTCGGGCCGGTATCCGCCTGTGGCCGTGGAGATCACGGCCGACCCCCGCCGCGTAGACGTGAACGTCCACCCCACGAAACAGGTGGTCCGCTTCTCGGAGGAACGCGCCGCCCGCGAGGCACTCACGGCCGCCGTCCGCGCCGCCATAGAGTGGCGCCCCCCAGCCCCAACCTCGACCCCGCGCGCCACCGAACGGGCCTACGCCCAGGACCGCTTCTCCGTCCCCCCGGCAAGAGGGGGCCCCTTTGTTGCAGAAAACCGTCCTATCTACCCCGCCACCCCACCGCGGGACCTGCGCGAGGTCCGCGAACGCCTCTCGGAGGCCTCGCTGCCGTTCACGGAGCAGGTGGCCGAGGACCGTCCTCCCTACGGCGAGTTACCCGAGAGGGGCGCGCTTCCGCCGCTTGAGGATCTGAGGGTAATAGGCCAGCTCGCCGCTGGCTACATCCTCGTCGAGGAGCCCGAGTCGTTGTGGGTTGTCGACCAGCACGTCGCCCACGAGCGGGCCATCCTGGACGGGCTAAACGACTCGGACAGCCCGGCCACCGTGCAGAGCCTGCTCATCCCCGAGGTCGTCGAGCTCTCGCCCGGCGACGCGGAACTGGCCGCCGCGAGCCTTGAAGAGCTCGCCGTCTACGGCTTCGAGGCCGAGCCATTCGGCCCCCGCTCGGTGCGGGTGACCGCCGTGATCTCCACCCTCGCCGACAGGGACGTCGCGGGCGCCTTCAAGGACGCCCTCTCGGCCATAAAGGGCTCGGACCCGGGCCACAGCCGCGAGGACCGCATCCTCGCCACCATAGCCTGCCACTCCGCCGTGAAGATGGGCGACAAGATGTCCCAGCCGGAGATGGAGAAGCTAATTAGGGATTGGCTCACCTGCCGCCTCCCCGCCACCTGCCCCCACGGCCGCTCCATCTGCTACCGCATAGGTCTCAACGAGGTAGCCCGCAAGCTCGACCGGCATTGAGAGAGCTGGTCAGCCGGTCAGCATTTCAGCTTGTCAGCAACGTTCCAGGAGAACGTTGTCCGAAGCGCCGGCTACGCCGCCACCGACGAACCCGCCTGCGCCACGGATGTCCGACAACCACGGCTGAAATGCTGACAGCGGAGGCCGGAGCGTGCTGACCATCTGAAATGCTGAAACCTTTAATCGTGCGTCTCCGAGGGCGACGGTTCGTCCTTTTCGCGGGCGGACAACCTCCACTCCTCTATCGCCCTGGGGCCGCGGCCCGCGACGTCGACCATGTAGGCGACCCGGTAGAGGTCCCAGGTTCTGTGGTGCCCGATCACCACGCCGGGCAGGCGTCCGCCCGAGCCGCTCTTGACCCAGACCCGATCTCCGCTCTCGTACCGGGGACTGTCTATCTAAACGTCTCCCGCATCGTCGAACTCAGTCGCCCCGACAGTCTAACCAAAGCCTGCGTACCGGAGGCGCTTGCCGTATAACTACCGCGCACGTTCGAGACTGGGGGAGACTCTGCAGGAGACCAGAAACACGCTGCTCGGCGCGCTCGCCGTCGTGGCCGCGGCCTCGACGTGGGGGACGCTCGGGATCTTCTCGAAGATCCTCTACGCCGAAGGTGTCTCTTTCGAGTCGCTCGTGGCGTTCCGCGCGGCGGTCGGGTGGCTGGCCGTGATGGCCTTCCTGCTGGCCACCGGAGGCTTGAGGAGTCTGAAGGTCGCGCGCCGGGACCTGGCGTTTCTTATCCCCCTGGGATTTATAGGTATCGGGCTCTTCTACCTCTTCTACTTCTTTACGGTGCGGGAGAGCGCGGTGGGCACGGCCGCGGTGCTGCTGTACAGTTCCCCGGCTTTCGTGGTGGTGCTTGCCTGGCTCTTTCTCCGGGAGGGGCTCGGGCCGGCGAAGCTAGTCTCGCTCGGGATGACCGTCTGCGGCGTCTTTCTCGTCGCGGGCGCCTACGACCCGTCGAACCTGGAGGTCACCCCGACGGTGCTCGTAACCGGGTTGCTCGCGGGGCTCACCTATGGGCTGTACTCGATCTTCGGCCGCCCCGTCGCCGGCCGGTTGGGACCGGCCGTGATCCTCTCCTACGCGCTCTTCTTCGGGTCCGCGCTGCTCGTACCCGCCGCGGTACCGACGCTCCACACCCTCGCGGGACTCTCTCTTGCTTCGTACGGCCTGCTTTTCATGTTGGCCGTGGTCCACACCACGCTCGCTTTCGCGCTCTACACCTTCGGGCTCGGAAGGCTCGGCGCCGGGCGCGCGGCCATCGTGGCGACCGTCGAGCCCGTGGTGGCCGGTGTTCTGGGCGCGGTCCTGCTGGGTGAGGAATTGACGGCCCCGAAAGTCGTTGGGGCCGGGCTCGTGATCGCGGGCGCGGTGCTTGCCCAACTCAGGTTAGGGAAAACAGGCCGGACGGGGAAGACGGTGTGATCTTGGCCCCGCCCGGCCAAAGCGGGTACTATGGTGCCCCACGCAAACGACGTTTACCGTGAATGATCCGCAGACCCCCGTCCGACGAAGGCCGCGGGAGGGGTATGAGAGAAGCGTCCCCCGGTGGGACCCAGGGCCGGGAACTTCCCAGGCCCCGACGGATAGAGGAGGAGAGCCGTGCCGATAGCGTTCGAGGGTGGCGGTTCGGGCTACTCTCTGGGGGTCGAGGAGGAGCTCCACATAGTGGACGCAACCACGGGAGAGCTCGTCTCCAGGATCGAGGAGATAATGGCCCGCCTCCCGAAGGAGCTGTGCGAGTTCGTCTCCTACGAGCTCTTCCAGTCCGTGCTTGAGATAAAGACCCCGCCCTGCGCCACCGCCGCCGAGACGGAGAAGCACCTGCGCGAGCTTCGGGGTCGCGTGGGCTCGTGGGCCGCCGCCTGCGGCGCCTCACTCGCCTCGGCGGGCACCCACCCCTTCAGCCGCTATAAGGACCAGAAGGTCACGGACCAGGACCGCTACAGGCAGGTGATAGAGACCCTGCGCTGGGTGGCCGAGCGGGAGGTGATCTTCGGCCAGCACGTCCACGTGGCCGTCCCCGACGAGGAGAAGGTCATCGAGGCCCACAACCGCCTCTCGGAGAAGGCCCCGCTGCTCCTCGCCCTCTCAGCAAACTCCCCGTTCTGGCAGGACATGGATACGGGCTTCGAGTCGAGCCGGGTCAAGATCTTCGAGACCTTCCCCCGCGCGGGCCTCCCCCCCGCCTTCCCCGACTGGAAATCCTTCGAGGCCTACGTCGACCTCATGGTCCGCTCGGGCGCCATGGACGACTACACCTACTGCTGGTGGGACGTCCGCCCGCACGCCAAGATCGGCACGATCGAGCTCCGCATCCTCGACTCCCAGACGAACCTCAAATACACCACGGCCCTCACGGCCCTCACCCAGTGCGTAGTCGCCCAGGCCGTCGAGGAGCGGGAACCCCGCGGCCCATACAACAAGGACCTCGCCGAGGAGAACAAGTGGCGGGCCTCCCGCCACGGCATGGACGCCGCCTTCTACGACGCCGATAAGGACGCCAACGTCCCCGCCACAGACATCGCCCGCGACCTGGTCGAAGAGCTCAAACCCCACGCCCAGGATCTGGGCTGCGAGACCGAGCTCGAAGGCATCATCGAGATAGTCGAGGGCGGCACGGGCAGCCAGCGCCAGCGGGAAGTCTACGAGAGCAGCGGCGACTTCCTCGACGTGGTCGCGTTTCTTATAGAGGGGACGAGACCCGCGCTCGCAGAGGAGCAGAGCTAGTCAGCGTTTCAGCTAGTCAGCCTGTCAGCACGCTGCGCCCTTCGGGCTTCGCTCTCAGCTTTCTGGCCTCGGATCGTTGCGGTCTATCGCGTACCAGACTACGTCTATGCCCCGCCAACGGGTCTCGCCGCGTAAGGTAAGCCCGGTTTTCTCCGCGACACGCCGGGAGGTCGTATTCCCGGGCTGGATGATGCTGATGATCGTCGCTAACCCGAATCTCTCAAAGCCGTAGTCCACGCTGGCCTTCGCTCCTTCAGTCGCGAAGCCCCGTCCCCAGTAGGCGCGATCCAGCCTCCACCCCACCTCGGTATCGTGCCCGCTAGCGGTCCAATCCTCCAGATGGGCGAGGCCGACGAAGCCCAAGAGAGAACCGCTCGATTTCTCCTCCGCCGCCCACAGCCCGAAGCCGTGCTCCTCCCAGTGCCGGACGAAACGCGAGATCTGCGCCCCGCTCTGCTCCCGGGTGAGCGTTTTGCCACTACCGATAAAGCGCATCACCTCAGGGTCCGCGCATATTCGCGCGTAAGGCTCGATATCTTCCTCCCGCCAACCGCGCAGCAGGAGCCTATCCGTTTCGATCTCGACCATCCTGAAACCTGAAGCCTGTTACCTTACTCCTCGAACCCCAGGCTCCACGCCCGGTCCAGATCGTAATTCGAGTACGCCCTGAACGCGACCATCGTCTCCGTGCGGGCGACGCCGGGGACCTGGGCGAGCTTCTCGGGGACTATGTCGGCGAGGCTCTCGAAGTCCGGGATGCGGACCATGACCACGAGGTCGTAGGGGCCGGTTACGGAGTATGCTTCCGTTACGCCCTCGACGGCGAGCATCGCCTGGGCCGCCTCCTGGACGCGCTCTCCCTCGGTCGTGACGAGGACTATCGCCGTTACCAACCGGTCTCCCCTCTACAAGCCAAACGTGACCGACCCTTGCAGGGTATTGTTGTCCGTTGTCTTTTCGTACTTGACCGGACCGGCCTCGACGGTCGTCTCGACGGTCTCGTCCAGGGCGCCGGGGATGAAGCCGCCTATCTCTACCGTGGCCGTCCCGTTGGGCTCTATGCGCCCGACGGTCGCGTTCTTGGACTGGCGCTCGGCGTCGGTGTTGAGGATGACCTCGACGTCCACCGCGGACTCGGGGACCTCGCCACCGTTGGCGACGGTTACGGCGAAGGTCGGCTCGTCGCCGCCCGTGAGCACGACGTTTGCGCCTGGGGCGAGCGGGCGTCCGGCGACGGTGACGGCGTCTATCTGGACGCCGTGAACGGCGCTCGGGTCGCTGCGGCCGGTGGAGGCGGAGGAGGCCGCGTCGAAGCCGATCTCGCGGTAGTCCATGAAGGGGCGGGGCTCTTCGAGGTAGCCGCCATCTCCGGTCTGCCCGGCCTGCTCCAGCGACTCCCGGACGGCCGGGATGTAGTGGTTGGCGATGATCGAGTCGCTGGTCCTGAAGTCCTCGACGGCCGTGGCCAGGGCGTCCCCGAAGCCAGACCCGCTGCCGGTGGCGGCGCTCGCCAGGTTCTCCGTCGCCTCCTTGCGGACGCCTAAAGCCGAGACCAGGTACGGCTGCGCGTCCTCGAACTCGGGCGGAACCTCGTCGTTCTGCAGGGCCTGCGTGTAGTACCTGTCGGACTGGTGCGCGACCCCGGCCAGCGCCTCCTCGTCTACCATCCCGGGGTCGCCCCCGGAGCTGGTGAGGGTGCCCTGCAACTCTCCCCTGCCGGCGTTCGAGGAATCGGTGAGGACGCTGTCGGCGCTGGTTACGTACTTGCGGACCTGGGTCGATTCCTGGGTCGCCACGCAGCCGCGGGCCACGAAAAAGATAAAGCCGAACGCCATTGCCAGGAGAAAGAGGGAGCCGATAAGCGTGATCCAGGCCGGAAGCGTCCTGCCCGTGCGCTTTTTGGTTCGGTTCTGGGGTCGTCTGGAGCGTGCCGCGGGTCTTCCGGAAGGCCTCCTGCGGCGGGACTTCGGGGCGGCCTTGTGGGATCTACGCTCTATGTGACCACCTCGGAGAGACTTGGTGGGCGAGGGGGGACTCGAACCCCCACGGCCTTTCGGCCACTAGACCCTGAACCTAGCGCGTCTACCAATTCCGCCACTCGCCCGCAGACCCTTTCGGGACACGTCCTGAACCCGGCGAATTGTACCAGGGATAGGCGACAGGTTTCAGGCTACAGGCATCGGGTCGCCTCCTTCGGAGGCTTTGGGGGTGCGGTTCGTCTCTCGTCCCGCAGCGACCGAACCCCGCCACGCGTAGGATTAGAGTTTTTCCGGTAGCGCGGGTCCACGCTTTCTGAAGCCTGATACCTGAAGCCTGCAGCCTGATATACAATGCGCTTGCGTGACCGAGACCCGTTACATCGAGGGACAGGGACGTTACGCGCTGTCGGAGATGATCGGGCGCGGCGGTTTCGCGACCGTCTGGAGGGCCAGGACACTCTCCGGCATGGGAAGAAACCGGGACGTGGCCGTAAAGGTGATCCCCGTCTACAACGCCGGCGAACGCTCCCGAGCCCTCCGGGAGGGCCAGATCGCCGAGGGCCTCAAACACAAGAACATCGTCCGTACCCTGGAAGTCATCCCAGGGGACCACGAGGTCTTCCTCGTGACGGAGTACGTCGCGGGCCTCCCGCTCGACGAGGCGGCGCGCGCCTACGACTCACGGGAGCTCACGGACGCCCTCACCCAGATACTCGAAGCCCTGGTCTACGCCCACGGCGAGGGCATCATCCACCGCGACATAAAGCCCCAGAACGCCCTCGTGGACGACCGGGGCCGCGTGAAGCTCACCGACTTCGGGGTGGCCTTCAGGGCCGGGGACACGCGGCTCACGAGGGTAGGCTTCGCCGTCGGCACGCCGGGCTACATAGCGCCCGAGATCCTCGACGGCGCGGACCCGACGGCGCTCACCGACATCTACGCCGTCGGCGCGACCGCAAGGACCCTGCTCGCCCGCCAGCCGCACGAGCCGCCGCGGCGGCTCAAGGAGTTCGTGGACCGGGCGACCTCCCCGAACCCGGCCCACCGCCCGCAGAGCGCCTGGGCCGCCCTGAAGCTACTTACCGGCAGGCGGGCGCCCGTCGCCGGTGGTCTCTCCTCGGCGGGGAGGGAGAAGACCGTTGACAGGATCTCCGCTGGCGCCAAAGACGGGGCCTTGCGGGTGATCAACGGGATCACGGCCGGCTGGCTCGGGTACATGCTCGGGGCGCCGCTGGTGGAGGGGGCGCAGGCTATAGGCGTCGCCGCGGGCCTCGGCGTGCTCGCCTACCTGCTCCCGCGCCTCGGCGCCCTGGCCGTCATAGTCGCGCTGTTCGTGGCCCTCCTGCAGAGCAGCGCGAGCCTGGGGCTCACGATCCTCGCCCCGGTGCTAGGCGGCCTCTGGGTCGGGGGCGCGGGCTCCGCGAGCGCGGACGTCAGAAAGCTTCCGCTCGGCCCGGCGCTCGCCGTGCTCGTCACCCTTTCCGCGGGCCTCGGGGCGGGGCTACCGCTCCTCTTCGGGGCGCTCATGCGTCCCGTCGGCGCGGGTCTCTCGGCGGCGGCGGGGGCTTTTAGCATGATCTGCTACGAGTTGACGGTCAGGGACATGGGTCCTTTCGCGGAGTTGCCCTACATCGGGGCGAAGTTCTTTACGGTGCCGCTGCGGCTCGGGCTGGAGGACTTGTGGGTGCGGGCCGGTCTGATCCTGGCCGACTTCCCGAGGCTGCCTTTCTTCGTACTCCTGTGGGTTGGGATGGCGCTCGTTGTCTCGCTGGCGGAGTGGTGGGGGGGGTGGGTGGCGGGGCTCGTCGCCGCCGTTGGCGGGGGCGTGGTAGGGTACGCGCTGCTGGTCTCCGAGAGGTCCCAGGACGCGTTGCCCGAGGCTCTGACTTCCCTTGCGCTCGCGGCTATAATATACGGGGTGTTAAGGTATCTCGTGGCGAGGACGAGAGGGTAGGTTTCGGTGGGTTTCCTCAAGGGCATCGAGAAGAGGATGGAGTCCCTGGTAGAAGGCGTCTTCGGGCGGGCCTTCAGGCGCCAGATACACCCGGTCGAGATCGCCAAGGGCCTGACCAAGCAGATGGACGAGGGCCGCATGGTCTCCATCTCCCGCACCTACGCCCCGAACAACTTCACCGTCCACCTCTCCAAGGAGGACTCGGAGTCCATCCAGGCCTACCAGGACTCGTTGAAGGACGAGCTGATCCAGTACGCCTCCACCCACGCCGAGAACAAGAACTACCACCTGATGACCCCGCCCCGTATCCGCTTCGAGACCGAGGAGACGCTCCGATTCGGGGAGTTCGGCGTCACGGCCAAGCTGACGGGCGGGGACGGGCCGCGGGAGAAGGGCGCCCCGCAGGACACCTCGGGCCAGACCCGCATCTTCAAGACCGAGGAGACGACGGGCGGGGACCAGGGCACGGCCGCGATCTCGGCCGAAGAGGCCGAGCGGCACGGGCTGGCGCGGGAGACCGTCGAGATCGTGCTCGAGGACGGCGCCTACCCGCTGGAAGGCTCCGGCCCCTGGACGGTCGGTCGCTCGCAGGAGAACGACATCACCGTAAACGACCCGAACGTGTCGAGGCGGCACGCCAGGATCTCGCGCGCCGACAACGGCTTCGTCGTAGAAGATCTCGGCTCCACGAACGGCACCCTGCTCGACGGCGCCCCGATAGACCGGGAGCGCATAGAGGGCGGGGACGAGCTGACTTTCGGACAGTCGGCGGCCCGATTCGTGCGCCGCATAGATGTCCCGGGCGGGACCCCGCGGGGCGGGAGGCCCTCGCCGAGCAGGGGACGCTAGTCTTATGCTCGAGCTGCAGGTGCCGCTCCTGGCGGCCAAGGCGCTGCTCTTGCTCTTGCTCTTCGCCTTTATCTACGCCGTGATGCGCCGCGGGATAGGAGACCTCCGCAAGGTGCCGGACGACGAACCATACGTGCCCGGTCGTGGGTCGGGGAGGCGCCCGGGTCCCCAGGGCAACGGGCAGAGGGCATACGCCCCGCGTCCCACGGGGACGCCCGAGTTCGTCGTGGAAGAGTCGGACATCCTGGCCCCCCAGACGCGCTTCGAGCTGCGCGACGGCGAGACGAGCGTGGGCCGCTCCTCGGCGAGCGACGTGGTCCTCAAGAGCGACGACTACGCCTCCGGGAGGCACGCCAAGCTCACCCGCCACGGCGGCCTCTTGTACGTGGAGGACCTCGGCTCCACGAACGGGACCTTCGTCAACGGCAGCAAGACCGTCGGCGCCACGCCGGTCAGGAACGGGGACAACGTCCGCATCGGCTCGACCACCTTCCGGTACGAGGAGTAGGCCTTGCCCCTCCTCGAACTCCAGCCTTTCGGCGTCACCGACCCGGGCAAGGTGCGCCAGAACAACGAGGACGCCCTCCTCGTCGGCGAGGGCGAGGACGAGACGCTCTTCGTCGTGGCCGACGGCGTCGGCGGCTTCGAGGCCGGGGAGGTGGCGAGCTCCATCGCCGTAGACGTGCTCCGCGGCCTCGGCCCCAACGACCCGTTCGGGCAGGCCATAGAGGAGGCGAATCGCCGCATCCTGGCGGCCGGCAGGGGCGACGAGCGGCTGTCGGGGATGGGGACCACGGTCGTGGCCGTCCGCTTCGGGGGGACGCGCCGGGAGCCCGTCGCCGAGCTGGCCCACGTCGGCGACTCCAGGGCCTACCTCGTGCGCGGCGGGGAGCTCAGGCCCGTAACAGAGGACCACTCCCTAGTCGCCGAGCTCGTCCGCAGCGGCGACCTCACGCGGGACCAGGCGGCCGAGCATCCCCAGAAGAACCTGATCACCCGCGCCCTCGGGGCCGAGGACGCGGTGGAGGTGGACACGGCCACGCTCCCCGTGGAGGCCGGGGACCGGTTCGTGCTCTGCTCGGACGGCCTCACGGACATGGTGCGGGAGAACAGGGTCGCGGAGATCCTTACGGAAGCGTCCGAAGACCCAGAGAAGGCGGCGAAGAACCTCCTCGCCGCGGCCCTCGAGGCAGGCGGCAACGACAACATCACCGTCGTCGTTATCGACGTCAAGGAGCGCGAGGAGCCTGAGAGGGTCCCGCGCGCCACCGCGGCCGCGGGAGACCCGGCGGGTGGCACAAGCGAGATGCCGGTCCTCGAAACGGGCGCCGCGAGGGGGGCCCGCGGGAAGAGGGGCGCAAGGCGTTCGTCCACGGGAGCACCCGCGAGAAGCGCGCAGAAGAGCTCCGGGTCCCCGAAGAGGCGCAAGCGGCGCTCCGGCGGGTTCGCGAGGTTCCTGGCTGCCCTGACGAGGGGGCTGGCAGTCATCCTCGTGGTAATCGTCGCGCTCGTGCCGGCGTACCTGTGGGGTTCGAGCCGGTACTACTTCTCGTTCGAGGAGGGGGACGTCGTCGCCCACCAGGGAATACCGTACGCGCCCTTCGGGGTCGAGCTCAACCGGGAGTGGCAGAGGCCGGGGCTCTCGGAGGCCGAGATCAAGGAGCCCTACGAAGAGCCCATAGAGACCCACAAGCTCTACACCAGAGACGAGGCCGAGAAGGTTCTCGCGGACATGGGCGAGTAGGTTGATCCTCCCTTGACCCAGCGCGCCACCACGCCCATGATCCTGGCCCTGCTCGTCACCACTTTGGGCTTCGCGACCCTCATCTTCGCCCAGGGCGCCGCCAGCCCGCCCCTGATCTACGGCGCCTACTACGCCGGGACCCTCTTCGCGCTCTACCTCGGCGTCAGGCTCCTGCTGCCGCACTCGGACGTGCTGCTCTTGCCGCTCGTTACGCTGCTCACGGGGCTCGGGCTCGTCATGATCTTCCGCCTGACGTACAACGTCGAGGACAAGACGGGGCTCGCGATCACGCAGGCGGTCTGGATCCTGATCGGCTCCGGCGCCATGTTCCTGCTCGTCCTGTTTTTCCGCAACTACTACCGCCTCTTCGACTACAAGTACCTGCTCGCCGTCGTCGCCGTCCTCCTGATCGCCTCGACGTTCACCCCCCTCGGGTACGAGGTGAACGGAGCCCGCCTGTGGGTGAGCCTCGGTCCCGTCGGCTTCCAGCCCTCCGAGTTCGCCCGCATAGCCCTGATAATCTTCTTCGCCGGCTACCTCGCCGAGACGAGGGACCTGTTGGCCGCGACGAGCCGAACGATCCTGGGCGTCCAGATCCCGGCGCTCAAGTACTTCGGCCCCGTCGCCCTGGTCTGGGCCGCGTCCCTCGGCCTGCTCGTCTTCGAGAAGGACCTAGGGAGCAGCCTCCTCTTCTTCGCGGTCCCGCTCCTGATGCTCTACGCCGCGACCGGCCGCATCGCCTACGTCCTGCTCGGCACGGTCCTCTTCTCCGTCGGGTCCTTCTTGGCGTTCCTGCTCTTCGACCACGTAAAGGTCAGGGTGCGGGCCTGGCTCGACCCGTGGTCCTACCCGGACACGGACGGGTTCCAGATCCTGCAGAGCATCTTCAACATCGCCGACGGCGGCCTGCTCGGCACCGGGCTCGGCGCGGGCTTCGCCCAGACGATCCCGGAGGTCGAGACCGACTTCGTCTTCTCTGCCGTCGCAAGCGAACTCGGCCTGCTCGGCGCAACGGCCGTGCTGCTCGCCTTCCTGGTCTTCGTCTACCGCGGCATCAAGATAGCCCTGATGGCCGAGGACGACGCCTCGAAGCTCCTCGCCTTCGGCCTGACGGCGATGTTCGCCATCCAGACGCTCGTCATCGTCGGCGGGGTCACGAAGGCCATACCTCTGACGGGCATCACGCTGCCCTTCGTCTCCTACGGGGGCTCCTCGGTCGTCGGCAACTTCATACTCACGGGCCTCCTGCTGCTTATCTCGGAGAGGGCCGGACGCCGCGAGCAGGCGGGGCTGGGTGACGGCTCTTGAACGCGCACCTCAGGCGCAGCTTCTACCTCTTCGCGCTCGGCTTCGTCGGGCTCGTCGTGATGATGGCCTACTGGCAGGTCTACGCCAGGGAGTCCCTCGCCAACAACCCGCAGAACGGGTTCCAGACCCAGAGGGCCATAGAGTCTCCCCGAGGCCTGATCCTGGCCGGAGACGGCGAGACGGTGCTGGCCCGCAGCGAGAAGCGCCAGGGCATCTCGGGCCCCATCTACGAGCGCGTATACCCGGGGGGCGAGCCCTTCACCAACGTCGTCGGGTACTGGAGCACCAGGTACGGGGCGACGGGGATAGAGATCGGCAACAACACGGACCTCTCCAGCGTCGCCGGCGACCCGGACACCCTCGACGAGCTCATAAACCGCACCACGGGCGGCCCCCAGCGCGGCAACGACGTGACGCTGACCCTCGATCCGGATCTGCAGCGCCTGGCCCACGAGTCGCTCGCCGCGAGCCCCACCGGACGCGGCTCCGCGATGGCGATAAACCCGAAGACGGGGGAGATACTGGCGCTCGCCACCTACCCCTCCTTCGACAATAACAACATAGACGAGACCCTGCCCGAGCTCTCCCAGCGCCCCGACGCCCCCCTCATCAACCGGGCCACGCAGAGCCTCTACCCGCCAGGCTCGACCTTCAAGGTCATAACCTCGGCGGCCGCGCTGAAGGCCGGGGTGCAGCCCACGGACGAGTTCTTCGACCCGGGCGAGCTCGAGACGCCCGGTTACACGGTCTTCAACTACCAGGGCAAGGACTTCGGGCGGCTGACGTTCGCCGAGGCGCTCGCCTTCTCCGTGAACGTCATCTTCGCGAAGCTCGCCATAAACGAGATCGGCCCGCAGCTCCTCTACGACACGGCCCAGGACTTCGGCTACGGCGACCCCTACGACGACTTTCCGCTGCCGGTCTCGGGCAGCGACCTCGGGTACCCGGTTGACCAGTGGGTAGAGGGGAACACGGCCCAGATAAGCTTCGGCCAGGACCGCGTCTCCTCCAACGTCTTCGAGATGGGCCTCGTGGCCGCGACGGTCGCCAACGGCGGCACCATGATGGAGCCCCGCATCGTGAAACAGGTCCGCTCCCCCGACGGCATCATCCTCGACCAGCCGAGCCCGAGCGTCCGCAACGAAGTGCTCGACGGGACCACCGCCGCCACCCTCAACCAGATGATGCAGGGCGTCATCACCACGGGACAACTCACCGAAGCGGAGATACCGGGCGTTGAGGTGGCGGGCAAGACCGGGACGGCCGAGGACCCGCCGCGCGAGCCCCACTCCTGGTTCGTCTCCTTCGCCCCGGCCGACGACCCCGAGATAGCGGTGGCGGTCATGGTCGAGAACGGGGGCGTGATCGACGCGGAGGGCGACGCGGCCACACCCGCGATCCCCATAGCGCAAGACCTGATGGAGGCCCACCTGAGAGACGGGGGCGCGTAACGATATAATGCGGGGTCGATGCAACAGCTCGTAGACAACCGCTACCGCCTGCAGCAGCCGCTCGGGTCCGGGGGCATGGCCGAGGTCTTTCTGGCCCACGACGACGTCCTGGACAGGGACGTGGCCCTCAAGGTGATGAGCGTCAGGTACGCGGGCGACGAGGAGTTCGTCGAGCGCTTCAAGCGCGAGGCCCAGAGTGCCGCGGCCCTCTCCCACCCGAACATCGTCTCCATCTTCGATCGGGGCGAGGCCGACGACGGGACGTACTACATCGCGATGGAGTACCTCTCGGGCGGGACCTTGAAGGACCGCATCCTGAAGCGCGGGGCGCTTCCGCCGCGGACGGCGGCAGCCGTTGCCTTGCAGATCGCGGAGGCGCTCAAGGCGGCGCACGAGCGGGACGTGATCCACCGCGACATAAAACCCCACAACATCCTCATCACCGGCTCGGGCGACGTGAAGGTGACGGACTTCGGCATAGCCCGCGCCGCCTCCTCATCGACGATGACCCGCACGGGCCACATCCTCGGCACGGCCCACTACATCTCCCCCGAACAGGCGATGGGCGAGCCCGTCGGCCCGGCGAGCGACCTCTACTCCCTGGGCGTCGTCCTCTACGAGATGCTCACGGGCGAGATGCCTTTTGATGCGGATACGCCCCTCGGGATAGCGATGAAGCACGTCAACGGCCACCTCGTGCCGCCCCAGATACTGAACGAGGCCGTCCCCGACGGCATAAACGCCGTGACCGTGCGGCTCCTGGCAAAAGACCCGGCCGACCGCTACGGGAGCGACGCGGAGCTAATAGAGGACCTGGAGCGCGTCGTGGCCGGCCTCGACCCGGCGGGCGCGACCACAGAGATGATGACGGCCGCCATGCCCGCCGCGGCGACGCGCGTCGGCCCCCAGCAGCCCCCGCAGAGCGTCCGCCGCAAGGGGAAACGCCGCAGGAGGGCGATGCCCCTGATACTGGCGCTCCTGGCCCTCCTCATCCTGGCCCCCCTCGCCTGGGCCGGGTACTCGTTGCTCGGCAACCAGCAGGAAGAAGCCCCCCCGCCCGCGATGATCTCCGTCCCGGACCTCGTAAACATGGACGTGGACCGGGCCGAGGACGAGTTCGGGGACGACTTCGACATAGAGACCACGGCCGAGAGGGAAGATGAGCAGTCCGTGGGCACGATCCTGAGCCAGGACCCGGAGAGCGGCGGGGAGGCCAGGGAGGGCTCGACGATCTCGGTGGAGGTCGTGGGCACGCAGGTCGCGGACATTCCCAACGTCGTCGGCGATGACAGAAACGTGGCCGAAGAAGCCCTGAGAGACGCGGGCTTCGAGGTCTCCACCGACGAAAAAGAGAGCTCTTTCGAGGACGAGGACCTGGTCATCGGCCAGGAGCCCGGCGGCGGGAGGACCGTCGAGAGGGGCTCCGAGGTCACCATAACCGTCGGGACCGGGCCCGACACCGTGGAGGTGCCGGACGTGACCGGGAACAACCTGGACCAGGCGCAGCCGATCCTCGAAAGAGCCGGCCTGACGCTCGGGGAGGTGGTCGAAGATTACAGCGACACCGTGCCGGAAGGCTCGATCATCTCCCAGGACCCGGTCGACGGGGAGAGCCTGGAGCCGGGCGATGAAGTCGACGTAACGGTGAGCCTCGGCGTGCAGCAGGTCGAGGTCCCCGCAGTGTACGGTGCCACCCTCTCCGAAGCCCAGGCGTTGCTCGAGAACGCAGGCCTCTTCTCCAGTCCTGTCGAGGTGCCTGGCGACGAGGCGGCCGGCACGGCGCTGGAGACGGACCCCGGGGTCGGTGCGCTCGTCGATCCCGGCTCCACGCTTACCCTCTACTACAGCGCGGGCCCGCCAGAACCAACGGTGGCCTCTCCGGAACCGACCACGACGGAGCCGGACAACCAGAACCGACCCGGCAACAGCGGTAACGGGAACGGGGGCAATGGGAACGGCAGGCCGAACGGCGGCAGCAACGTCCCACCCAACGTGCAGGAGAACGTAAACAATAACGACAACGTGCCAGGCGGCGGACAGGGTAATGGGAACGGCAGGCCGAACCGCGGCAACAGGGGTGGTAACGACTAGAAAGTCGGCGTAAGGGCGGTTCGCGAACCGCCCTTACGCGCGGGTCTCCAGGCCTACCCGATGATCTCCCGCCGCGCGTAGTCGCCCAGGGAAGAGACCGGGACCTCGGCCGGCGGCTCCACCCCGACGAAGCTGTGACGTCCGATAGCGTTGTCCCGGAGCCAGTCCTCCTCCACCGTCTTTCCTCGTTCAAGATCGTAATCCGTCTCGAAGTAGGTTGCGCGTAGCTCCCCGGAAGAGAGCTCCACGACCAGGATGGGATACCTTCCGGGCGAGTTGGCCCTTACCTTCACCGCCGTTTCAGAAGCATCGTTCATGCCGCGGAGTCTATACGAGAAAGGGGCGCAGGAGAAGCCCGGCGGGGCCCTGTTAACCCCATGATAGAATCACGGCAGTATGAAGACTCCTTATGACATTCACATTCGCGGAGGGAGTTCTCGTGTCAGATCCCATACCCAAAGACGAAGAAATTGAGGCAACAAACGCGGACGAGGAGGCCGGCCGGTCCAGGCTAGACAGGCGTCCCCCCGACGACCTGCCAGAAGAGTTGCTTATGGGCCGCCTCGGCAGGCTCGACACCCGCAGGGCCCTTGCGGAGCTCTGCAAGAGCGTCCCGGGCCTCGACGAAGTCCTGCTCCCGAGGGGAATCCAGGCCGACGCGCTGACGCGCAAATCGGGGGGCGGGGCCGCGCTGTTGCGGGGGGTGGCGCGCAGGATCATCCAGGACCCCGCAGCCTGGGGCGCGTTCAGTACGGCCGTCCAGGAGCAGATCCCCCCCGAGACGTTCGACGCGCTCGATGACCTCAACACCGAGAACCTCGAAGAGCTGGCCGCCGCCCACACGACGGAGGGCCTGCTCCTGGCCGCGTTGAGCGCCGAGCAGACGCTCGACCCGGCCGTCATAGCGGGCCTGACGGCGGCCTGGCGGTCCGAGAAGGGGGCCGCCCAGAAGAAGGCCTCGGAAGACGCCCACGTGCGGGAGCTAGAGGCCGAGCTAGAACGGTTGAAGGGCGAGAACGAGCGCCTCTCGTTCGCGTCCAGGGCCGCGAACGAGCGGGCGGCGGCCCTCGCCGAAGAGGTTGACGTCCTGACCGGCGAGCGCAGCGGCGCGTCCGAGTTGATCCGCAAGGCCGAAGAACAGGCAGCCTCCGCCCTGGACGCCAGGGCCCGCCTCGACGAACGCATCGCCGAGCTCGACCAGCGCGGCAAACAACTGGAGCGCGCCCTCCAGAGCGAGCGGTCGGCCTACTCCCGGGCCGCCGAGCGAGTCGACGAGCTGCACGAGGAGCTCGGTCGCGTGGTCGCCGAGCGCGACCGCATAAAGAACGCCCTGCAGAACGCCCGGTTCACCGACGACGGCTTCGGCGAGCTGCTGGTGCGCGCGGTAAAGAACGAGGTAGGCGCCATGCCCGCCTCGCTCGACTCCGCGGCCAGGACCGCACACCTCCTCGAGTTCATGGGCAAGGTGCTCCAGGCCCAGGCCGACCTGCGCGCCCCGCGAACCCAGGCCGCCGGGCCGGCCGAGGAAGAGGCCGAAGACCCGGACCCCTCCCCTGCCCCGCAGCCGGAAGATCCCGTAGAGCCGCAGGGGCCGGAGAAGAACGGCAACGGGGGCTACGCCAGGCCGAGGCCCACGCTCTCGTTCCGGGCGCTCGGGGGGGCCGGGGAGGTTGGCGGGAGCAGCCACCTGCTCGACTTCGGGGCGTCGCGGGTGCTCGTGGACGCGGGGATCAAGCCGGACGGGAGGGGACCGGCCGCCCCCAACTTCGGCGCCATAGACCGGCTGGACGCGGCCGTCATAACCCACGCCCACCTGGACCACTGCGGGGCTTTGCCGCTGCTCGTCAGGGATAGGCCGGGGATGCCGATCTACTGCACCCCCCCGTCGGCCAAGCTCATCGTGAGCGCGCTCAACGACCACGCCGCGATGGGCGGCGGCCTGCCAGGCGGGGCGCCCATACACGAGGTTCGCAAGCGGCTCGTGCCCGTGCCTTTCGGCAAGCCGTTGAAGATCGGGGAGACAAAGATAACGCTCACGGAGAGCGGCCATATCCTGGGTGCCGCGAGCGTGCTGCTCCAGTCCGGGCCGGCGACGGTCTTCCACACCGGGGACATCTGCATGGAGGACCACTTCTCCATCCCCTCGGCCCAACTGCCGGACGTGAAGGACATAGACCTCCTGATCATGGAGGCCACGCTCGCGGATCAGAAGCCCCAGCCCTTCTCCGACTCCATAAGGACGATGGTCGAGACCATCAACGAGACCACCATGGAGCGGGGCGGGAGCGTGCTCATCCCTACCTACGCGCTCGGGCAGGCGCAGGAGATAATCCTCGGCCTCAAACACTACGGCCGGGAGTACGGTCTCGACAAGGACGTCTTTATCTACGTGGACGGCTCCGTGGTAACGACCTCCGAGCGGCTCTACGCCGAGCAGCTCGGGTACATGAAGCCGTACCTGCAGCACAGCGACCCGCGCGAGATCTTCTTCTCGGACAACATCAGGGCCGTCGCAAACGACGACAAGGCCCGCGAGCGCATACTAACCAACCCCTGCGCCGTAATAGCTTCACCCGTAACCATGCAGGGCGGGGCCAGCGCCTTCTACCGCCGCAGGCTGGAGGGAGACCCGAAGAACGCCGTGATCCTGCCCTCAAACGCCGCCTCTTCGTACGGCACCCACCGCGCGGAGGGCGAGGAGGAGCAGTGGCGGGTCGAGCGCGTCTCCTTCGCCGCGCACTGTACCCAGGAGGAGTTGCTGGGTATCACGAGGAAGCTCTCTCCGCGCCAGATCATCCTGATCCACGGCTCCCGCCGCCGCATCAGCGACCTCGCCTTCCGCCTGGCCCCCGATCACAAGATCCACACCCCAACCGTCGGCGAGACGGTCCGCACCGTCCTGTAGTGGAAGACCGGGGGCTTCCGGAAGTCGTCCGGCTGAAGGACGCCCGCGGGGAGCGCCCGGAGAACGCGGCGGGCATCGGGGCTTTCTGGTACGAGCCGGAGGTCTGGACGTTGCCCATCTCCCCCGCCGCCAGGGTCCTGTACGCGGGCCTCTGCTCGTTTCTGGCGCAGGGCGAGGTCAACCGCAAGGACCTCCGCGGCACGCTGAAGGACCACCCGGACGCGGCCATAGCCGACGCCCTGGGAGAGCTCGTTGGCAAAGGACTTCTGCGTCCCGTCCCCGACGCCGCCGGAGCATCCTACGAGGTTCGCTCTGCGAGAGAGACTGAGCGGTAGCGTGGACTCCGGGTCGGACCTCTCCCGCTACACCCGCTTCTCGCGACCGGAGTGGAAAGAGTTGCGGGACAGCGCGCCGCTGACCTTGAAGGAGGAAGACCTGGCCTCCTTGCAGGGCCTCAACGAGAGCCTCTCCCCGGAGGAGGTGACGGACGTCTACCTCCCGCTCTCGCGGCTGCTGAACCTCCGCGTCGCGGCCACGCAGGCTTTGCGCGGGACGACGGACGCCTTCCTGGGCAAGGAGACGTCGGGGGCGCCATACGTCATAGGCGTGGCGGGCAGCGTGGCGGTCGGCAAGAGCACCACGGCCCGTATCCTGAGGGCCTTGCTCTCCCGCTGGCCCGACCACAGGGAGGTCGGCCTGGTAACCACGGACGGCTTCCTCCTCCCCAACCACGAGCTCGAAGCCCGCGGCCTTATGAACCGAAAAGGCTTCCCCCAGAGCTACGACCTGCGCCGCCTTATCCGTTTGGTGGCCGACGTGAAGGCGGGACATCCTGAGGTCTGGGCCCCCGTCTACTCGCACCTCGCCTACGACGTCGTGCCGGGGCAATTCCAGACCGTCACGCGGCCCGACATCCTGATCGTGGAGGGCCTCAACGTCCTTCAGACGGGGAACGGCCGCCGCGGGGACCGGATGCCACTCTTCGTCTCCGACTTTTTCGACTTCTCGATCTACGTCGACGCGGACGAGGCCCACATCGAGCGGTGGTTCTTGAAGCGGTTCCTGAAGCTGCGGGACACGGTATTTCAGGACGAGGCCTCGTACTTCCACCGCTACGCCCGCCTCTCCGCGGAGGAGGCCGAGGCCGTGGCGCGTGGGATATGGCGCGACATAAACGGCGTCAACCTGAGGGAGAACATCCTCCCGACCCGCGAACGCGCCAACCTCATCCTGAACAAGGGCGAGGACCACCGCGTGGTCGAAGTCGAACTGCGCAAGCTGTGAGATAGCGGTCAGCTTTCAGCGGTCAGCCATCAGCCAGTCGTCACACGGCGCTGGTCCGCGCCTTTTCGTTTCCTCCAGGCGGGCCCAACCGGGACAGAAGATAAGCTGACCGCTCTATGGAAGGCGCAGCTCCGTCGGCGCGGCTTCGCCGTCCGCGTACCTGGCGAGACCGTACCCACTAATGTCTCCCCACCGGCGTCCCACGCCCCCGGTCGTCGCGGCCAGGTCTATGAGCCTGCCCAGTATTCTCAGGCAGAAACCGTTGAGGACGTCGTCGGGGTCGTCCACCCTGCCTCGGGCCTTCGCCACGAAGAGTCCCTTGGTCTTCCACACGCCGTCCCTGTAGACGGCGAACGTCTGGCAGGGCCCCTCGTCCACGGCCCGAGACCAGCCGAGGACGCGGCCGGAGTAGCCCGAAGGGTCGAGGCTGTAGCGGCTCAACTCCTCGTGCATGAGGTCCTCGTCCGTCTCGGCAGCAACTCCCCCGAGCACCCCGAACTCGACCCTGGATTCCATGCCGGGCGCTACGGTGACGCCGAGGGCGAAGAAACCACCGACGTTCGAGGCCTCGACCTCGAAGCCGGCCTCCCGGGCGAGCACCGCCGCGTGCTCCAGCCCGCCGAAAAGCCGTTCGGAGAGACGTCGGGCAACGCCCTCGATCTCACGAGCAAGCTCGCGCGAGCGGTCGGCCTCCCCGCGGTAGCGGCGCAGGCGGGACAGAGCGCTCTCCTCGAAACCCAACGAGTCTAGTCCTTCGCCCAGGACCGCAGGGCCCGGTCCGTAAGGCCGGGAAACAGCGTAACGCCGGCGACGAAGAGCCGGTCCGAGAGCGTGACGTACACGTCGCGCGGCCCCTTCTCGGCGGCGGCGGCTATCTTCTTTGCGACCTTGTCGGGCGTTACGCCCTTCGGCCGCCAGCCGCGCTTCTCGTCCTTCGTCCGGCGGGAGTTGTCCCTGAAGGACGTCCTGGTGGTGCCGGGGTAGACGCTCGTCACCGAGATGCCGCGGTCCGCCACCTCGACCCGAAGGGAGTCCGAGAGAGCGTTGAGGGCGAACTTGGTGGAGCAGTATCCCCCGACCTTCGGGATGGCCCGCTTGCCGACGACGGAGGAGACGTTGATGATGCGGCCCCCCCTCCCCATGTGCGGCAGGGCTGCTTGCATGCAGTTCAGGGGACCGACGGCGTTGACCTCGAAGACGTAGCGCAGATCCTCCGCCCGCAACTCCGCGACGCGGCCCGAGAGCCCGAGCCCCGCGTTGTTCACCAGCACGTCCAGCCGGCCGAACTCGCCCAGGACCCTCTCGATCATCGCCTCCACGGAGTCGCGGTCCGACACGTCGGTCTCGACGGCAAGCACGCCGGAAGCGGCGGCCCTGCGTGCCAGGTCCTTCAGCTTCTCGGCCGACCGGGCGGCCGCCACGACCGAGGCGCCGCGGGAGGCCAACTCCAGGACCGCCGCCTCGCCGATGCCGCTCGAGGCGCCGGTGACGACGGCCACTTTACCTTCTAGCGGGTGTTCCATGGGAAGCCATATTAGCGGGAAAGACGAGGAAAGTTTCGACGAGCCCCGCGGATGCCCCCTACCAGGACGGGCGCCAGGGCGGGAAGACGGGTGGTTCGGGGTTGTTGACGGAGATATCGTAAAGCTCGCGGAAGACGGCCAGGATCTCCTCCTTGCGCCGCTCCTCGCGGGCGGTCAGCCTCTGTGACTCCTTCAGATCCTCCAGCCAGCGCAGACTGCGCACCTTGCTGACCACTGTCCTCCGTCCTTCCGTCCGTAACGCACACCCGACCTTCGAGACCGGGGCACGTATAGTACCACCTCGGCGCCCGCTTCTAACTGGCAATTTCCGGCGGTTCGAGCCGGGTATACTGCCGCGTATGGACGCCGGAAAAATACTCGTCGGGGTGACGGGCGGCATCGCGGCGTACAAGGCGCCCGGCGTGATCCGGCGCCTCAGAGAGGCCGGCCACGAAGTGAAGGTCGCCGCCACCGAGGCCGCCTTCCGCTTCGTCCCGGAGGAGACCCTGGCGGTCGCAGCCGGGGAGCACGTCCACACGGACGAGACGTGGTGGGAGCGTTCAGGCCGCGTCGAGCACGTCTCCCTCGCCCGCTGGGCCGACCTCGTCCTCGTGGCCCCCGCGACCGCAGACGCGATGGCCCGGGCATCCGTCGGCCTCGGCGACGACCTGCTTTCGGCGACCATCCTCGCCGGCGCGAGAACGGTGCTGTGGGCGCCCGCCATGAACCCGGAGATGTGGTCTAACCCGTCCACGGCCCGCAACGTCGAGACGCTGAGAGGCTGGGGCCACCGCTTCGTCGGGCCGTCCGAGGGGTTGATGGCTTCCACCGAGGAGCTGCCCGGCGTCGGCCGTCTCGCGGAAGAGGCGGAGATAGTGGCCGCCGTCGGAGAGGCTCTGGGTTCGCGCACGACGGACGCGTCCCCCTGATACGGCCGGCGAAGATCTCCGACGCGCGGGACATCGCCGCCGTTAACGTTGGCACCTGGCGGTCGGCCTACGAGGGCATCGTGCCGAAGGACTATCTCGATGGTTCTCCCACGACGAGTCCGAGCGGCTCTGGCAAGACGTCGTCACGGCCGGAGACGGCTGCGTCTTCGTCGCCGAGGACGAAGGCGGCGTCTTCGGGTTCGCCTCCGGTACTACCCGCGAGAAACGCTGGCGGGACCTGAGGGAATACGAGGGCGAACTCCAGACCGTCTACGTCCTCCCGTCCCACCAGGGCACCGGCACGGGAAGACGGCTCTCGTTGGCGCCGTGGTCCTTACACTTTGCGGACAACGGCGTAAACTCCATGCTCCTGTGGGTAGTTCACGGATAACCTCCCCGCCCGCCGCTTCTACGAATCGCTCGGGGCATACCCATCGCCGAGGACGGCTTCGAGCTCGGCGGCGCGTGGCTCTCCGAGGTGGCATACGGTTGGGAGGACTCGAACGTGCTGCTCGCGGGCGGGGGCGGCTAGGCCGGGCGGCCTTTCGGCTAGAAACCCTCGCAGGCTTCGTAGCTGTCCTGAAGCCAGCCGTCCCCCTCACCGAGGAAGTGGACCGTGGCAACCACCCGGCCGTCTCGCACGACGCGAACTATCCTGTAGTCCGGGAGCTTCGGGTAGCCGGCGAGTTCCACTACGTCGTCGACCCGGATCTCATCAGAAAACTGGTTCCGAGCGCGCTTTACGAGATCCCCCTTCACCCCTCTTGCTCCCGGGGCGTACTGGGCGCCGCCGCTGACGGCCATGCCACCCCGGCATTCGAGCCCGACGGATTTGTAGAGGCCCCTCCGGTCCACGACTTCAAAGGCCGCGTAGTTGATCTTCCCGATACCGTCGTAAGGCGGCTCCTCACAACCGGCCCGCGCCCCTCCGGGCGAGACGTCGCCCACGAGTTCGCTGCTGCCGCCTTTCGAGGCTTCGCCCCCCGCGCCTCCTTCCCGACCCAGCGCAGCGAATCCGGTATCAGCCCCCAGCCGATTTCGGACCTCGAAATGCACCCCGTCGGATCGCGCCTCGACCCGCGGCGTGAGGACGCGCGTTTCGTCCCGGCCGCACACGACCACGGCGGTATCCGGGACCCTCTCCCCGTTCGAAGCCGGTTCCGGCTCTCCGGTGCGGGACGCGCATCCGGACAGGATCAAAACGGTGGCGGAGGCGAAGAATAGCGCGGCTACCAACTCTGCACCCGCCTTCCGACCCACGTCGTTCAGCACTCCCCGTCTCGGGTTAGGCCAGGCGTAAGTAGTCCTTCAGCGCCTGCTCCGTGCTCGGGAAGGCCATCTTGCTCCACGGTAGCCCGTCGCGCGGAAAGCCCTTCACGTCCATCGTCTCGTCGAGGGGAACGGGCTCGCCACCGACCACGTCGGCGCGGAAGACGGCGATGGCCGGGATCTGGCCTTCATAAGAGTAGAGACCAATGATCCCCCTCGCCCGGACCTCCACCCCGCACTCCTCCAACACCTCGCGCTCCGCGGCGGCCTCGGCCCTCTCCCCCCTTTCCACGAACCCGCCCGGAAACGTCCACTTCCCGTACCCGGGCTCGATGTCCCGCTGCACCAGCACTATCTCTCCGTCCAGCTCGAAGACGGCGCCGGCCACAAGCTTCGGCCCCAGGTAGAAGACGAACCCGCAGTTCCCGCACACCAGCCGCTCAGGATCTCCTTCTTTGAGAGCGCGGGTCTCCAACCGGCCGCCGCAACGGGGGCAGAAGTCGTATTCAGAAGTCCGGTACTCTTTTTCCAAAGCCCTCCCAGGTTACTAGAGCCTCGTCCGGCGTGCTAAAATCCTGACCTCACGCGGACGTAGCTCAGTTGGTAGAGCGCCAGCTTCCCAAGCTGGAGGTCGCGGGTTCGAAGCCCGTCGTCCGCTCCATTAGAGGTTTCAGGCTTCAGGTCTACGACGCGGTGCTTTTCAGCTTTTTCGTGTCTCCGTCACAAAGGGAGGGAGGCCGCCCCGAAGTCGGGGCGGCCTCCCTCCACAAAGCCTGATGCCTGAAACCTGAAGCCTAGCGCCCTCTGATCTTGCGCATAAGCCACTTCGCCGGGTCGTAGTACTCGTCGGCGACGCGCTCCTTGAGGGGGATGATGGAGTTGTCCGTGATCTTGATGCCGACGGGACAGACTTCGGTGCAACATTTGGTGATGTTGCAGTAGCCGAGGCCGTTGTCTTCTTTGAGATCGTGCAAACGGTCCTGGTTGTCCATCGGGTGCATCTCGAGCCACTGGTTGCGGACGAAGAAGCGCGGGCCCGCGAACTCGGCGTGCTTGTGGTGGGTGCGCAAGACGTGGCAGACGTCCTGGCACATAAAACACTCGATGCACTTCTTCGGCTCGTAGAGGCGCTCGACGTCCTCCTCGTACATCGTGAAGGGCGCCTGCTCGTCGCTCTGGAAGGGCGTTATGCCCTTCGAGACTTCGTAGTTCCATGAGACGTCGGAGACGAGGTCCTTTATAACGGGGAAGGCCCGCATGGGGCCGACGTGAATATCGCCGTCGTACTCGTCCACGCGGGACTTGCACAGAAGGGCCGGCTTGCCGTTGATCTCGGCGCTGCACGAGCCGCAGTGGGCCGCCTTGCAGTTCCAGCGGACCGCGAGGTCGGGGGCCTGCTCGGCCTGAATACCGAGAACCGCGTCGAGGATCACCATGCCCTCGACGAGCGGGATCTCGTAGTCGACCTCCTCGCCGCCTTCCGCGTCGCCGCGGAAGATCTTGAGCCGCGCCGTCCCGCCGCTCTTGCCCAAATCCTCGTTCGGGACCGGGGAGTGGGCCATGGAGGTCACGTCGCCCGGGTTCTTGCCGTTTCCGTTGCCTGTCGTCATGCTTTGGCCTTCTCCTCCTCCACGAGCTTCGCCAGGTGCTCGGGCATCGGCGGGATCTCGCGCCGCTCGATGCCGACCTCGCCCTGCTCGTCCTTGGAAACTATGAAGTTGATCCCCCCGAGCTCCTCGTCGGGACCGTCGTAGTCGAGACGCCACTGCGCGCCCCGCCGCTCCTTGCGCTCGAGCGCTGTCCTGAGGATGATCTCGCTTATCTGAACGAGATACCTCACGTCCTGCGCCGTGTGCCAGCCGGGGTTGAAGAGCCGGCTCCCCGGCACGCTCACCCGCGGCAACCTGTCCTTGAGCGCGAGGATCTTGCCGAGACCCTCCTGCAGGGAGTCACCATCTCGCATCAGGTTGGCGTGCTCCATCATGGCGACCTGCAACTCTTGCTGGATGAGGTAGGGGCTCTCGCCGTCTCCCCTCTTCTCGAGGGGCTCGAGCACGCGTCCGATCTCCGTCAGCAGCTCCTGCTCCTCGATCTCGGTAGAGTGCGTGCTCTGCTGGACGTACTCAGCGGCCCCCTCCCCGGCCCTGCGCCCGAAGACGAGCAGGTCGGACAGGGAGTTCCCGCCGAGGCGGTTTGCCCCGTGCAGGCCGCCCGCGACCTCGCCGGCGGCGAAGAGGCCGGGAACGCTGCTCTCGCAAGTTTCGGGGTCGACCTTCACCCCGCCCATCGTGTAGTGGACGGTCGGGAAGACCTCCATGGGCTCGCGGGAGATGTCTATGTCGGCCAGGTTCTTGAACTGCTCGTACATCGTCGGCAGCTTCTTCATGATGCCCTCGTAGCCGAGGTGCGTGATGTCCAGGTAGACCCCGCCGTGCTCGGAGCCGCGCCCCTCCTGGACCTCGGTGTAGTTGGCCCGCGCCACCACGTCGCGCGTCGAGAGCTCCATCTTCTGCGGGTCGTAGTTCTCCATGTACCGCTTGCCCTCGGAGTTGCGGAGCAGACCGCCCTCGCCGCGCACGCCCTCAGTCACGAGCAGGCCGCGCACGCCTGGGGGCCAGACCATCCCCGTCGGGTGAAACTGCATCATCTCCATGTCGACCAGGTCCGCACCAGCGTCGTAGGAGAGGACGACGCCGTCGCCCGTGCCCTCCCAGGAGTTCGAGGTTACCTTGAAGATGCGGCCCCAGCCGCCCGTCGCCATCACGACGGCCTTCGCCTTGAAGTGGACGAACTTGCCGGACTCGCGGGTGTAGGCGAGTGCTCCGACGACGCGGCCGTTGTTTTTCAGGAGCTTCGTGACCGTGGTCTCCATGTAGACCTTCGCGTCCGTGGCGAGGGCCTTCTCTTGCATCGTCCGGATCAGCTCCAGCCCGGTCCTGTCCCCGACGTGCGCGAGACGCCGGTAGGTGTGCCCGCCGAACGGCCGCTGGCTTATCTTGCCCTCGGGCGTCCGGTTGAACAGGGCGCCCCACTGCTCCAGCTCGTAGACCCGATCCGGGGACTCCTTGGCGTGGATCTCGGCCATCCGCCAGTTGTTTATGAACTTCCCACTTTTCATGGTGTCCATGAAATGCTGGCGCCACGAGTCGTCCGGGTCCACGTTCCCCAGAGCCGCGGCCATGCCGCCCTCGGCCATGACGGTGTGCGCCTTGCCGAGCAATGACTTCGTAACGATGCCGACCGAGAGGCCGCGCTGCGTCGCCGAGACCGCCGCCCTGAGGCCCGCCCCGCCGGCGCCGATGATCAGGACGTCGTGCTCCCGAACCTCGTACCGCTCGCGAGAGCCGTTCTGGTATCCGTCCCTCTGCAACTCCACCACCTACCCTATTATCTTGAGGTCGGTTATCACGCCGGTCTGCAGCAACCTCAGGTATATGTCCGTCGCAAGCAGCGAGAACAGGCTGAGCCAGGCCCACTGGGGATGCTTCAGGTTGAGCCTGCTCACGAAGTTGTAGGTCTTGCGCCGCGCGTTCCCACCCCGGATGCAGGAGTAACAGTCCTTGTTTCCGCCGATCAGGTGCCTGAAGGAGTGGCACGAGAACGTGTAAGCCGAGAGCAACACGATGTTCAGGAACCACAGCAGCGAGCCGATGCTGATCTGGAACCCCTGAGGCCCGAACAGCGTCACGAAAGCCTCGTACCAGAGGAACAACACGACGATGATCGACGCGTACAAAAAGTACCTGTGAACGTTGTTCCACACGAAGAGCGCCCGCTCCCCCCTGTACCCCTCGGCCGCGTTCTTGCCGGCCCAGAAGCGGTCCTTCTGCTGCACGTCGACCCGGCACGCCGGAGGATCGAAAAAGAAAGCCCGGTAATACGCCTTGCGGTAGTAGTAACACGTCGCCCTGAACCCGAGCGGTATCCACAAAACCAGCATCGGCGCCGTCACGAAACCAGGCATCCAGTTCGGCAGCGGGACCTCAGGCGAGTAGAACGGAGACACGAACTGCTGGAACGTGCCGGGAAACAGCGCGATTATGACAAAAGAGTAGAGGCCGAAAAAGCCCAACACCAACACCACGGTCATCGGCTCGACCCACCACGGCAACCTCTTCCAAGCGGATGCTATCGCTGACAAGCTTGTTCTCCTGTCTAAATGCTTGTGCCTACTTGTAACTTAGGGCGTTTTCTCAGTCCGGGCAGTATAGAGGATTGGCAAGCGGCGTTCTGTGAATCGATTCTGAGGCTACGGGTATCAGGTTACAGGCTTCAGGGGTGCGATTCGGTCCCCTTCCCGTAGAAGCCGATCCCCGCCACAGCCGTAAGATCGGCGTTCGGACGCGGTGGATACCCAACTCCTGAAGCCTGTAACCCGTAGCCTGAAACCTGAGTTCGGGCCGTCCCGTAAGCCGGATTCTGCTCTATCCCGCCATCCATCTCCGAAGCTTTCACTTCGGGCTCCTTGCGGAGCTGCACCTACCTGTCTGGAGACCAGACGATTTTGGCTTGCTCGCACCGGTGGTTTACCTGGCCGGCCCCTCTCGGGGTTCCGCCGGTGGGCTCTTACCCCACCCTTTCACCCATCACCTGTGATCTGTAGCGAAGCTACGATCCATCGGCTGGTCTACTCTCTGTTGCACTTGACGTGACGGGGGGCTTGCGACCCCCGCCCCTCGGGTTGTTGGCCCGAGCGGCCTCTGCTGCGAGTCCGGACTTTGCTCTACGAACGGGGCGAACCCCGCGCGCAGCGACGGGTCGGACGGCCCGAACCCTCGTCGATTATAACGCAGGCCCTAAGGCTGGGGGTTGGTGCGGAATTTGGCGCCGCCGTTGCGGCGGACCAGGACTATCCTGGTCGGGGTGAGGCGCAACTCCACTCTTTGGGCGTCGTTCCAGCGCTTCTTCCAGCGCGGGTCGTCCTCTATGCCGGGGTCGAACCAGACGCCGGGGCCGCTCGACTCGAGCACTCCCTCGTAGGCCGCGTAGTCCTGGGGGTCATTCAGGGTCGAGACGTTTCCGCGGCGGTAGATCGCGTTGCGCGACCGGAAAGACTGGACGGAGGACGGGCTCGTGCCGAGGGCGCTCGCGATCCAATCGTCGCTCCTCCCCTCGTCGACCCAGCGCCGGATGTCGTCCACGAACTTCCTGAGTGAGATCCGCTGGTTTATGCCCATGACCTACCGCCTTCTGTCTAACAATATGGCTATCAGCCTACATACTTTGGCGCATATTTTCCAGTATTTCACCGCCTTTGGTGTAGACTTTTGCCGTGGAAAACCTTCTGGACATCGGGGTAGTGTTGCTGCGGCTGGTGCCGATGATACTCGCGTTCTACATCCCCGCCCTGATCGGGACGGTGATCTGGCGCGAGCGAGGCCCGGGCTACAAGGTCCAGTCCGGCCTCTGGTTCGCCGTCGGGTTCGGACTCTTGATCTTTCTCTACGTGATCTTTACCAGCTCCTCCGCGCCGCAGGTGGCCGCGACGCTAGGCCTATCGGTGGTCCAGATCGCCGCCGCCCTGGTCCTCGCCCGATTGACCGTCGACAAGCTGGCGGATTAAAGCGGTTTGCATAAGGATGGAGCCCGTTGTGAAGGCTTCAGCGATTAACTGAAAACCTCAAAACCTTTTGAACTTCCGGGTTCATCTCTTATGCAAGCCGCTCTACGACTAGAGTTTTCAGCGATCTGCTTCCAGTCGTCAGCCAAACCGGCGAGTTCCAAGGCGTGACTCACTACTCGCTTCTGGCGCTCATCGAAGAGGTATCCTGCGTCGTCAACCGCGAGCCCGTACAACTCTAGCGCGGCCCGGCAGGTCTGTTCGAACGGTTCGCCGTCGAGCCCCAGGGACGAAGACTGCGCCCGCCGCCATTCCTCCCCCATCTCCGACCCGACGGTGTCCCAGAGGGCGTTCTCGGAGCCGTAGAGGATGCGCCGGTGTACGGCGAGGATGGGTGCCAGGCGCGTCGCGAGCAGCGAGCGTTGGACGGCGGCGGCCGTGCGATTGCCGCGACGGAGCGCGGAGACGAGCTTGTGGACCTCCTCGGCGAAGGATGTGATCTCCTCGGCCACCCATCCGTCGCAGCGTTCGGCCAGCGGCTTCCAGGTCCAGGCTTTCGCCTCTCCGATCAACGAAGCCGCTATCCCCAGCGGATCGTGGACCGGCACGGCCTCGCGCCATCCGGGGACGGCCGCACAGACGGAGCCGGGGTCAGCCAACTCCCGACGATACGAGCCGAGCTGACGGGAGCTCACGGAGACGAGCGACCCGCCGCGACGTTCGAGCCTGAACGAGAACGCCTGCGGGCCAACGGCGAGGAGGTCAACGTCGGACTCGGGCCCGGCGTCGCCGCGGGCGTGGCTACCGACGAGGACCACGGCTTCGGCCCCATCCCCCGCCAACCCTTCCGCCGCCTCCCTGGCGATGGAGAGCGTTAGGTCGGATGGCACGGCTTCAGGCGTTGAGGGCGGTCTTGACCTCCGGTTTGTCGGCGTTGAGGGCGTAGAGGTTCATGTCGGCCTTGGCAGCCTCGTATGGCTTCTGGCGGACCTTGTCGAGGTAGTCGGCTTCGAGCATCGCGTTGATGACCTCGCCGATCTCATCCCTCGACAGCTCCAGCTCGCCGCGCTCGTCGAGCTCCCTGATGCTCGAGAAGATCTCCACGAACGAAGCGGGCTGCTTTAACCCCGCGACGGTGTTGCAGACCGTCTTGAGCTCGTAGGAGGTCAGGTCTTCGAGAAGGTCGAATTCCGGCTTCTCGGCCTGACGCCCGTTCTGGTCCCCGCGGTTGTTCTTGCCGTCGTTGCGGGAGGTCGGGACGGGCTGCTTTGTGGTGGTGTCTTCCTTCGGGTCCTCGGAGGCGAGGTCGGAACCTTGAAGGTCGGGGATCTTCTCGTCCGGGAGGTAGACCTGGAGCTCCAGGTCCTGATCCACGGTGTTGACGAGGTTGCGGCGTTCGGCCTCGACCACGAAGTCCTTGAACTTCTTGAAGCCGACGTTTCGCTCGTCGAAGGAGCCCAGCTGCACGATCATCTGCTGCTTCACCTGCCCGAGGACCCTTGGCCTGCCGCCGTTCTTCAGCGTCTCCACGGCCCTGACGAGCTCCTGGTAAGGGTCTGCCGCCTTCTTCTTCGGCTCCTTGTCCGGCGTGCGCGCCGCGCGGTCCTCCTCGAGCAAGGAGGCGTAGGAGATGAAGTGGTCGGCCGATTCGATCAGGTGGTAAGAGGTGGCCTCCGAAACCCCGATCACGACGACCGTCTTCCCCTGGCTCCGCAAGAGGCTCACGAGCGGGATAAAGTCCCCGTCCCCCGTAACGAGCACGTAGGTATCCACCTGCGGGTGCTTGTGCAGAAAGTCCGAGCACTCCACCGCGAGCATCACGTCTATCGAGTTGGTGCGCCGCTTGGAGGCCTTGCCACCCGGGAAGTAGCGGGCCGAGATGTAGCGGGGCGAGATGCCGTTCGAGTAGAGCGTGGGCGGCGCCTGGCGGAAGTCGCCCTCCGTCCAGTCCGCGTAGGCCGTGGCCGAGACTATCCGGCCGTACTCGCGGGACTTTTCGAGGATCGCCGAGACGTTCGGCTTTGATTTGTACTCCGTGACCGTGGAGATGTAGATGTTCTCCCAGTCGATGAATATCGCAAGATCTTCTGGCATAGGTTTATTTCCTCGCAAATGAGAGAGGCCCGGGGTTCTCCCGGGCCTCTTGTCGGTATTTACACGCTGTAGCGGTCGTGGACCCTGACCGCGGTCTGGGACAGTGTCTCGTCGTCCAGCACGGCCTCTACCCAGAGGACCGTCTCCCCGTCCGCGAAGTCCGGCGGCAGGTCGAAGGCGGCGACGATGGTGGCGGGGTCTTCGGCGTCGGCGAACCAAATGGGGTACTCGTCGGACTCCACGAGCATCTCCCCGTCTTCGTCGGTGATAATCAGGCGCGCGCGTCTCTCGTCGTCCGTGGCGTGTTCGCAGCCCTCGAACTTGGTGTAGACGACGAAAGAGGTCTCGCCGCTCTCGGCGGGCCGGATCTCATCGAGTATCCCGAAGAGCGTGAGCCGGCCTTCGAGCTCCGAGCAACCCTCGGCCAGGACGAGCGCCGTACACTCGACCACGCCGTCGCAATCTTTGTGCACCCTATTCCCCTCCCCCTGAGCCGTTCGCCTCCGGCAGGCCGGCGGCGGAATCGTTGATCTCCTCCTCGCCCGTGATCTCCTCCAGCGAGAGCTCGTCGGTGGCCCCGTCGGCGTCGGCGGACCTCGACGCCGCCACCTTCGCCAGCGCGCTCACCGAGTCGCCGCTGCGCAGGTTCATCACCCTGACTCCCTGCGCCGCGCGCCCCTGCTGCGAGACCGAGTCCGCGTCGATCCGGATCGTGGTCCCGAAGTTCGAGACTATGACCAGCTCGTGCAGGCCCGGACGCACGACCCGAACGCCCTTGAGCTTGCCGCGCTCGCCGTCGGTCTTGAGGGCAATGACGCCCTGACCGCCGCGGCCCTGGGGACGGAACTGGGAGAGGGCCGTGCGCTTACCGAAGCCCTTCTCCGTGATCATGAACAGGTCCGCCGCGTCGTCGTTGACGACGTCCATGCTGAGCACGACGTCGTCCTTGCCGAGCGTGAGCCCCTTGACGCCGGCGGTCGCCCGGCCCATGGGCCTCGCGTCGCTCTGCTTGAAGCGGATGCCCTTGCCGTTGCGGCTGACCATGATGACGTCGGCGCCCTCGGAGACCTCACGCACGGAGATCAACTCGTCGTCGTCGGCGAGGTTTATCGCGATGATCCCGTCGGCCTTGAGCGGCGTGTTGTACTCCAGGAAGTTCGTCTTCTTGACGATCCCGTTTTTCGTGGCGAAGAGCAGGTACGCCGCCTCGTCGAACTCCTTGGTGGCGATGACGGTCTGGATCCTCTCCCCCTGAGCGAACGGGAGCAGGTTGGCGATGTGCCGGCCCTTGGCAGTTCTGCCCATCCTCGGCAGTTGGTGGACCTTGAGCCTGTACACCTTGCCCCTGTTGGTGAAGAAAAGCATGTAGTGGTGGGTCGTCGTGATGAAGAGGTGGTCGATGTAATCGCCCTCCTTGAGCTCCATCCCGGCGACACCGATCCCACCGCGGCCCTGCTTGCGGAAGGTATTGACGGGCACGCTCTTGAGGTAGCCGCCGTTGGAGATGGAGATGACCATCTCCTCTTCGGCTATGAGGTCCTCTATCTCGAAGTCGACGCCTTCTTCTGCGGTGATGGCCGTGCGGCGCTCGTCGGCGTAGGCCGCGCGCACCTCGGCGAGCTCATCCTTGATGATCCCGTACACCAGGCCCTCGTCGGCGAGCACGCTCTCGAGGTACTCGATCTTCTCCCGCAGGTCCTTGTGCTCCTGCTCGACCTTCTGCCGCTCCATCGCTGTGAGCCGCTGCAACCTGAGGTCCAGGATCGCCTGCGCCTGGCGCTCGGAGAGCTTGAAGTTCTTCATCAGGTTGTTGCGCGCCGTCTCGACGGACCGGCTCCGGCGGATCGTCGCCACGACCTCATCCAGGTTCAGGAGCGCGATGAGCAACCCTTCGAGGATGTGCGCCCGCGCCTGCGCCCGCTCGAGCTCGTACCGGGTCCTGCGGGTTACGACCTCGAACTGGTGGGCGACGTAGTGCTTGAGGACCTCCCTGTACGAGAGGGTCTTCGGGACGCCGCCCACGAGAGCCACGAGGTTCACGCCGAAGCTCTGCTGCATCTGGGTGTGCTTGTAGAGGTTGTTCAGGACCACCTTCGGTATGGCCTCGCGCTTGAGCTCCACGACGATCCGCATCCCGTTCCGGTCGGACTCGTCGCGCAGGTCGGAGATGCCGTCGAGCTTGCGCTCCTTGACGAGCTCGGCGATCTTCTGCAGCAGGTAGCTCTTGTTGACCTGGTAGGGGATCTCGGTGACCACGATCTGGGTCCTGTTGCCCTTGATCTGCTCGGTATGCGCCCGCGCCTGCACCCGCACCGACCCGCGCCCGGTCGTCACCGCGTCCTTGATGCCCCTCAAGCCGACGATGACGCCGCCCGTCGGGAAGTCCGGCCCCTTGATGTGCCTGGCGACGTCCTCGTCGTCGAGCTCGGGGTCGTCTATGAGCGCCACGGTCGCGTCGATGACCTCGCCGAGGTTGTGGGGCGGTATCTTGGTGGCCATCCCGACCGCGATGCCGTCCGAGCCGTTGACGAGCAGGTTCGGGTACCGCGCCGGCAACACCTCGGGCTGGCGCTGGCTCTCGTCGAAGTTCGGGACGAAGTTCACGGTGTCCGAACTGATGTCCCTGAGCATCTCGGTCGCCATCCGCGTGAGGCGCGCCTCGGTGTACCTCATGGCGGCCGGCGGGTCCCCGTCGACGCTGCCGAAGTTGCCCTGGCCGTCGACGAGCGGGTAGCGCATCGAGAAGTTCTGGGCGAGCCTGGTCAGCGTGTCGTAGACGGCGGAGTCGCCGTGCGGGTGGTACTTACCGATGACCTCGCCGACGACCGTGGCGCTCTTGCGGTAGGGCCGGTTCGGCTGCAACCCGAGGTCGTGCATGGCGTAGAGGACCCGCCTGTGTACGGGCTTCAGGCCGTCCCGCACGTCCGGGAGGGCGCGGGAGACGATCACGCTCATCGCGTAACTAAGGAACGAGTCCTTTATCTCGTCTTCTATGGAGTGGGGACGGATGTTCCCCGAGAAAGTATCAAGCATCTGGATTCCTCGTTATGTCGCCTCTGGTGTTCAGGTATCCCTCCCCCTCGTATTCCCGTCCGCGTGGCGCCGGCCCGGGTTCTCCCGCCCGGGTGTCCCGGCGCCGTCCCTGTTACGCATCCAGGTTCTTGACCTCGGCGGCGTTCGCCTCGATGAACGCCTTGCGCGGCTCGACCTTGTCGCCCATCAGCGCCGTGAACAGCTCGTCGGCCACCGCGGCGGACTCTACCGTTACCTGCAAGAGCGTCCGGTTCTGCGGGTCCATCGTGGTGTCCCAGAGCTGGTTCGGGTTCATCTCGCCCAGGCCCTTGAAGCGCCCGATGTTGGCGTTGCCGTTGGCGTTCAGCCGGCGAAGCGTCTCTTGAAGCTCGCGGTCGTTGTAGACGTAGTGGTCCTTGCGCTGGTGCGTGATCTTGTACAGGGGCGGCTGCGCGATGTACACGTAGCCGGCCTCTATGAGCTCGGGCATGTTCCTGAACAGGAACGTCAACACGAGCGTCCTTATGTGGCTGCCGTCCACGTCGGCGTCGGTCATCAGGACGATCTTGTTGTAGCGGGCGTTCGCGACGTCGAAGGTCTCCCCCACGCCGGCGCCGATGGCGCTGATCATGGCCTGGATCTCGACGTTCGAGAGGACCTTGTTCATGTTGGCCTTCTCGACGTTGAGTATCTTGCCCCGGAGCGGCAGTATCGCCTGGAAGTTCCTCTCCCGGCCCTGCTTGGCCGAGCCACCGGCCGAGTCTCCCTCAACTATGTAAAGCTCGCTCCTGGCCGGGTCCTTGGAAGTACAGTCTGCCAGTTTGCCGGGCAGCGTCGAGCTCTCCAGGTAGCCCTTGCGGATCGTGTCGCGGACCTTCCGGGCCGCCTGCCGGGCGCGCGCCGCCTGCAAGGCCTTGTTGATGATCGCCTTCGCCTCCGAAGGCCGCTCCTCCAAAAACTCGGCCAAAAACTTGTTGGTCGAGCTCTCCACGAGGCCCTTGATCTCGGTGTTCCCGAGCTTGGTCTTTGTCTGCCCCTCGAACTGCGGCTCGGAGAGCTTCACCGAGATGACGGCCGCGAGCCCCTCGCGGATGTCGTCCCCGGTTAGGTTCTCCTCTTTCTCCTTGAGGATTCCCTTCTGCCGGGCGTAGGCGTTGACCGTCCGCGAGAGCGCCGACCGGAAGCCGGAGAGGTGCGCCCCGCCCTCGTGGGTGTTGATGTTGTTGGCGAACGTGAAGACGGAGTCCTGGAACCCGTTGTTCCACTGCATCGCGACCTCGACGGCGCCTACCTCCTCCTCCCTCTCGAGATAGAAGACGGTCTTGTGGACCGGGTCCTTGGCGTCGTTGATGTGGGCCACGAAGTCCCTGATGCCGCCCTCGTACTGGTACGTAACGTCCCGGTCTTCCTCGCGCTCGTCTATGAGCCGGATCTTGAGGTTCTTGTTCAAAAACGCCGACTCGCGGAAGCGCCGCGTGAGCGTGTCGAACGAGAGCTCGGTGGTCTCGGTGAAGACCTCCCGGTCGGGCATAAAGCTTATGGTGGTCCCGGTACCCTCGCCCTTCTTGAGCTTGCGGTCCTTCGTGAGCTCACCCTGCGGGAAACCGCGCTCGTAGCGCTGGCTCCACACGTGCCCCTCGCGCCTGACCTCGAGCTCCAGCCACTCGGACAGGGCGTTCACGACCGAGGCGCCGACGCCGTGCAGGCCGCCGGAGACCTTGTAGCCCGAGCCGTCGAACTTGCCGCCGGCGTGCAGCGTGGTCATGATGACCTCGGCAGCCGACTTGCCGTACTTGGCCATCGACCCCACGGGCAACCCCCGACCATCGTCCGTCACGGAGACGGAGTCGTCCTGGTGGACGGTTACGAGGATCTCCGAGCAGTATCCGGCGAGCGCCTCGTCGATGGAGTTGTCGACGATCTCCCAGACGAGGTGGTGGAGGCCTCTGGGGCCCGTGGACCCGATGTACATGCCCGGACGCCGCTTGACGGCCTCGAGCCCTTCGAGGACCTGGATCGAACTTGCATCGTACGTGCTGCTGGAATGCTTGGTAGCGGCTTTAGCCCCCAAAGAGGACCCTCCTCATCTCATGTTCCGCGAAAGTAACAAGACCGTTCTTTTCGATAGAGGTTTGCACCCGGAGATTGTAACACAACTCCCGCGTTTCTCAACGCGCGTTTTTGCGGTTTTGTGGCTTACCTAAGCCTTTTTCTGAGACGACAACTCCCGCGCGCTTACACTACCGCTTGTAGTATCCACGACGGCGCCACCAGATATGCGTATCACGCGGGCCCGGCCGAGGACTTCGGCGTCGAAGTATTCGAGGTTCGTGGTGGTTATGACGGCCTGCGTGCTCTCCAGAAAGTATCCCGAGAGAAAGTCTCGCCGGCGCTCGTCCAGCTCGCTCATGACGTCGTCGAAGAGCAGGATCGGGTCCTCCCCCGTCTCCCCCCTGATGTGGTCCCTGGCCGCGAACTTGAGCGCGAGCGTGGCCAGCCGCTGCTGGCCCTGCGAACCGAACGTCGTGAGGTTCACCCCGCCGAGCAGCACCTCGAAGTCGTCCCGGTGCGGCCCCACGGAGGTCGTGCCCCTGTCGATGTCCGAGCTGTGCGCCCCTCTGAGCGTCTCCGCGTAGCCGTCGAGGGTGGCGCTATAGGAGTAACGGATCGCGGCCTTCTCCGAGCCGTACAGGGCCCTTAGAGAGCTTTCGAAGTAGTGCTCGAGGGGCCCTATGGCCGCCTGGCGGCCCCGGAGCACCTCTTCCCCGAGCTCGATCACCTTCCGGTCCCACGTCCACAACGTCCGCTCTGACGAGAAACCGTCCCTGATTCTTCGCAGCAGCTGGTTGCGTTGCTGGACGGCTTTGGCGTACTCCGACACGGCCCTCGCGTAAGAGGGCTTCAGGGTCGAGAGGAGCCCATCGAGAAACTCCCTACGGTCCGATGGGGAACCTTTCACGATCCTGATGTCGTCGGGGAAGAACGTGACGGCCCGTACCCCCGCACCGCCGGCGGAGTAGTTTGCGAGCGAAGCCGCGGACGCCCCGTCCACGGTGAGGCGCTTCTTCTGGCCGGGGGCGTAGCCGACGGCGACCTTGCGTTCGTCCGAAGAGTCGTCGAAGGAGACGCGGGCCTCGACGCGGGCGAAGTCCTGTTTCCAGCGGACCACCTCGGCGTCGTTGGCGGTGCGGGTGGAGGAGCCGGTGACGGCAAAGGAGATCGCTTCGAGCAGGTTGGTCTTCCCCTGGGCGTTGTCCCCGACCACGACGTTCAGGCCCGGGCCGAGGAGGACCGTGTCGTCGGGGTAATTGCGGAAGTTGACGAGGCGCAGGGCGCGCAGGTACGAGGTCAACCGACCTCCAGGCGTTCGTCACCCACCTCGACAACGTCGCCCGGGACGAGCTTCCGGCCGCGGCGGGTCTCGACCTCGCCGTTCACGAGGACCTCCCCCGCCTGGATCAGGACCTTCGCCTCCCCCCCGCTCCCGACGAGGTCAGAGGCCTTCAACGCCTGCCCGAGCGTTATGCCGGGTTCGGGGTCCAACTAGCTTCGGGAAGGGTCGCGCATCGGCATGATCAGGTACAAGAAGTCCGGCTCGCCGCCGTCCCCGTTCTCCTCGCCGTTCTCGCCCGGCACGATCAAGCCCGGCTTGAGCGCCTCGTTGAGCTTGAATTTGACCTTCTCCGTGTCTATCGCCGAGACGCCGTCGAGCAAGTAGCCGGGGTTGAAGGAGATCAGGAAATCGTCCTCGCTGTTTGCCGGCAGCTTCTCGTGGGCCTCGCCCACGTCGCCGTTCTTGACGATCACCTCGACCGAGCCCTCCGTGAACGAGAGGCTCACCGGCACGGGCGGCGTCTGCCTCTGGGCGAACAGGTTGACCCGGCGCAGGGTCCCCATCAAGTCTTCCCTGGAGACGGAGATCTCGCGCTCGAAGCCGCTCGGCAACAGCCGCCGGTACTCCGGGAAGTTCCCGTCGATGAGCCTGGTGCCGAAGACCACGTCCCCGATCCTGAAGAGCGCCTGGTTCTCCGAGAGCGAGACCTCGACGTCGTTTTCGTCGGAGCCGGAGAAGATCCTGGAGACCTCCGTCATGGCCCTGGCCGGGATGATCGCCTCCCTCGAATCCTCGAAAGGCGTCGTCGCCAACTCGGTCTCCTTGATGCTGAGACGGTAGGAGTCGGTGGTGACCATCCGAACCCTGGCGTCCTCGAAGGAGATCAGGATCCCGGTGAGCACCGGCCTGGTCTCGTCCCTCGAATACGACCGGGACACCTTCTCCACGGTCTCCACGAGCGACTCGCCGGGCATCCTGAACGCCCCCTCGGCGTCGAACTCCGGCAGCTTCGGGTAGTCGTCCGCCGCGTAGGCCCTAATGGTGTACTCGTTCTCGCCGGCGGCGAGCCTGACGGTCCCCTCGGAGCCGTCGTACTCGAGCGTGAAGTTTCCGGCCGGCAACGACCGCACGATGTCGTTGAAGATGCGAGCCGGGATGACCACCCGCCCCTCGCCTTCGATCTCCGCCGGCGAAGTGGTCTGGATCGAGATCTCCATGTCCGTAGCGCTCAACTTCAGCGCCCCGTCCTCGACCTCGAGCAAGATCCCACCAAGCAACTGGATCGTCGACCTCGCAGAGACCCCCCGCGAGACCAGAGCAAGCTTTTTACCAAAGACATCGGTGCTACAAACGGCCCTCATTTTGCCTCCCTTCTCCCCTTATTATTACTACTGGAACATATATTTATTAGATTAATAATAATAATAAGGCCTGTGGATATGTGGATAACCGCCAAAATCCGCTTTACTTAAGCCCAATGCTACCGGTGACGCCTGTGGAAGAAATTGTGGATAACTCCCGTTTTGCTGTGGATAAATTGTGGATAAGTGCCGAGTTATCCACAGGCTGAGGTTATCCACATTTTTATCCACAGACTTATCCACAGCTTTTACCCCTCTTATCCACAGGTTTATCCACAGGCAAATACGACTGGTATTCTTGTGAACCACTCGAAGCGCGCGACTTATCCACAAAAACAAGCACTTATCCACAGAACCTGTGGATAAGTCACGAAAGCTGTGGACAGTTTCGAGGGGGTTATCCACAGGAAAACCCTGAACCTGTGGATAGGGTGTGGATATATCGGCGTCGGGAGCCCGTGTATTTGTTACAAAGTTGCTGCCCTGGGGGGAGGGGGTTCAGCGCTTACTCTTCACGTGCGAGGTGAGCTCGTGGATCTGGTTGAAGGCGTCCCTGTCGCTGTTTATGAGCCTGGATATCTTGGCGGTCGCGTGCATGACGGTCGAGTGGTCGCGGCCCCCGAAGGCCTTGCCTATTTTTGGCAGGGACTCGTCGGTGAGTTCGCGGGAGAGGTACATGGCGACCTGGCGGGGGTAGGCGAAGCCCTTGGAGCGGCTCTGGCCGACGAGGTCCGCCTTCGCGATACCGAAGTACCGGCAGACTTCGTGCTGGATCAGCTCTATCGGGATCTCGCGGTACGCCTGGTCAGGCAAGATGTCTTTGAGGACTTCCTCCGCCAGGGCAACGCTTACCCGTCTCTCGTAGAGCGAAGCGTAGGCGAGTATGCGGACCAGGGCCCCTTCGAGCTCCCGGATGTTCGTCGAGACCTTGGACGCTATGAACGTCAGGACTTCGTCGTCGACCTCCAGGCGGTCCATGATCGCCTTTTTGCGCAGGATCGCGATCCTGGTTTCGAGGTCGGGCGGCTGGATGTCCGTGACGAGTCCCCACTCGAAGCGGCTGACGAGACGGTTTTCGAGGGTCTGTATGTATTTCGGGTGCCGGTCGGAGGCTATGACGATCTGCTTGTTCTCTTCGTATAGCGCGTTGAAGGTGTGGAAGAACGCTTCTTGCGTCTCCACCTTGTTCTCCAGAAACTGTATGTCGTCCACGAGCAGAACGTCCTGTTCCCGGTAGCGCTTCTGGAAGTCCAAAGGGGAGTTGTCCCTCATGGAGTTTATGAAGTCGTTGGTGAACTGCTCGCAGGTGACGTACCGGATCCTCATGCTGGGGTCCTGGTCTTCGACGTAATGACCGACTGCCCGCAACAGGTGCGTCTTGCCAAGGCCCACGCCCCCGTAGATGAAGAGCGGGTTGTAGACGACGCCGGGCGTCTCGGCCACGGCAAGGGTCGCGGCGTGGGCGAACCGGTTGCCGGCCCCGATCACGAACGTGTCGAAGGTGTACTTGGCCTTGAACGACCGGGGCGCCCTGGCGTTGAGCACCGACTCCGCCCCGTCCGAGGCGCCGTTCCCTGCTCCGGCAGGGCTGCCGACGCTGACCACCAGCGAGCTCTCCCGGCCCATTACCGAGTCGAGAACCTCTTCGAGGAGCGAGCGGAAGCGGCTCTCGATGTACTCCTTGGCGAAGGTGTTGGGGACGGAGATCTCCAACCTGTCTTCCCGCACGTCCACGGGCCTTATCCCCTCGAACCAAACCCTCAGTGAGGAGACGTCGATCTGCTCGGACGCCCGGTCCAATACCTCGGCCCATACCTGGTCTACCCGTCCCGCCAC